>CAWCSD010000009.1:0-63570 GCA_963798095.1 uncultured Alphaproteobacteria bacterium
AGCCCTCGTAGCGTTTCGTCGAAATAGCCACGGCACGCCGCGTCCCCCGCTCACCCTGCCCTTCCAGGCCGTAACCGATCAGTCGCAAAGCGTGGACGGCCGCATGTCCGTGGCGCTGTTTCACGCTCCTCAACTGCGTGGAAATTTCTGGACAGTGCCACGTCCGCTGGCTAATCTAAGGTTGTCGAAAGTACCGTTGCATCTCTTGGTCTGCTGTTTTTCGTAGTCAACTTTGGAGTGGTCAAATGACGCAAGCAAAGAAGGGTAACGGGGCGCCAGTTTGGCCGCTCCAATCACAATGCGATACCTTCTACAGCAATCCACGTGGCTCCAACGGCGCCTACAACCCGACATGGGCTTCCGCAAACCTGACCCATGTCCCATGCCCATGGGTCCTCATGATGGGCAACACACAAGTACGTTTCATAGTCATTCACAAGAAGTGCGCTGACAGCCTATCGCGTGTGCTTGCGAGCATGTGGGACGCAGTCGGCAAAGATCAGGGTGCGATCGAAACCTTACATTATAATCGCTACAGCGGTTCGTTTGTTTATCGGCCGATGCGCGGCGGAATTGCTCTTTCAATGCACAGCTATGGTGTTGCGATCGATTGGGATGCCGAGGAAAATCCACAACATTCCACCACGCATCTTTTCAAGGAGGATTCGCTGATCGTCGCGAAGTTCAAGGCGGAAAATTGGATTTGGGGCGGCGACTGGAGTGGAACGTCGATTGATGCGATGCATTTTCAAGCAGCGCGCGTTCATCCGTAATGTTTGCTTTTTCTAAAATGAAATTCTAGTGGAGCAGCAGTGAGCGTAGGGGTGGGCGTACCGAAGCCCACGCCGTGCGGCGGCGACGATTAACCGCGTGGCACGGCGCTTCGCGCCTTTGTCCACCCTGTCCGCCTATAGCCGACCCGCGTGGCAATTTCCTATGTTGCCGCCTACCGTGGCGGACATCGCTAAGAAAACGGAGTGCGCCATGCCCCCCATCCACGGCAGCTGCCTGTGCGGCGGCGTCGAATTCGAGATCGCCGGGCCGCTGACGGCGCCGCTGAATTGCCATTGCTCGCAATGCCGCAAGCAGCATGGCGCGGCGTTTCGCAGCCGCGTTCGCGTGCAGGCGAAAGATTTCCGCTGGCTCAAGGGCGAGCATCTGGTCAAGTTTTATGAAAGCTCGCGCGGCTATCAGCGCGGGTTTTGCAGCGAATGCGGCTCGCCGATCATCAACCGCAATGGGCCGAACTGGAAGCCGCCGGCGGAATTTCCGCAAAACCCCTCGCCGCAATACGGCGTCGCGCTGGCGCTGCTCGACGATCCGCCGGCGCGGCCGGCGCTGCACTGCTTCGTCGCCAGCAAGGCGCCGTGGTTCGACATCACCGACGACCTGCCGCAATATCCGGAATATCCGCCGGTCTAGGGCGCGCACTCATCTAGCGCACAACCATACCTCAATCGACGCAAGCTGGATGAAGGCGAGGTCGTTGACCGCAAGCCTGTCGTAGCGTGTCGCAACGCAGACGCCTCTCGATCGAAAACGACCCAAAACGAGCAATTGTATGCTAATCTCGCGGGCCATCAAACGAAGGGCGGCTGATAGCAATGTTGGAAACGGACAAGGTGTTCGCTGGCTCGATTCCGGAAAACTACGACCGCTATATGGTGCCGTTGATTTTCGAGCCATTCGCCGCAGATCTTGCACAACGCGCAGCGTCCTTGTCGCCAAGCGCCGTTTTGGAAACCGCCGCGGGCACCGGGGTTGTCACCCGCGCACTGGCGCCAAAACTGTCCCCCGGCGCGAGCTATACCGCAACCGACCTCAACCAGCCGATGCTCGACTACGCCGCTTCGCGACTAGCTCCCGACAGTCGCATCGCGTGGCGCCAGGCGGATGCTCTGGCGCTACCGTTTGAAAATGCGGCCTTCGATCTCGTTTGTTGTCAGTTCGGCGCGATGTTCTTTCCCGACCGCTCATCTGCCTACCGCGAAGCAAAGCGAGTCCTGAAGCCCGGAGGACATTTTTTATTCAGCGTATGGGATCGCATCGAGGAGAACGTATTTGCGGATGATGTGACGAATGCTCTCGCAAAGATCTTTCCAAACGATCCGCCGCGCTTTCTGGCACGCACGCCGCACGGCTACCACGATACGGCACTGATCCGTAGCGAGCTGGAGGACGCAGGTTTCTCGGCCGTGGTGATCGAGACGAGAGCCGAACAAAGCCGTGCACCCTCGCCGCGCCTTCCGGCCGTTGCTTATTGTCAGGGAACTCTCCTTCGCAACGAAATCGAGGCCAGAGACGCCGGAAAACTGGAAGCTGCAACCGACTACGCCGCATCCGCGATTGCAGACAGACATGGCAGCGGCGAGGTTGCTGCCAAAATTCAGGCACACGTAATCGTGGCAGTGGTCTAGGTATTTCACCCCACCCGCCGCGTTTCGCGCGCATAGCCGGTGCTCCGCATCGGCGTTCTTAGTAGGAAAGACAGGCGGCCCGAGGCCGCCTTTGCTCCCCCTCCAGGGGAGGTCGGAAAATATCGTCACCGTCGCCGTCACTTTTCTATTGACAATAGTCCCCGATAATGTAATTTGCGATTTATCCCGCTCTCTTGAAGGACGCCTTCCGGAGGCAAGCCGAAAGGTGGAGCGGGTGCGGTGCCCGCGGGTGGTTTTGCAGTGCTGCTCCCGGGCGGCTTGGGTATCAGTCTCCCGGCATTATGACCGGGACGGGAGGTGCATCCCTGGACTGGGACAGGCGAAGGCGGGTAACGCCCGTTCAGACCACGTCCCAGGAAGCCTGGCCTGAAGCCGAGCCTTTGGGATGAGATACTCCCTTAGGTGAGAGCCGTGGTGGAACGCCGACAGACGAGCGCGCCCTGCAGGGTGCGTGCCGCATCGCAAGATGCGGCGGTGGTGACCTGCGTTTGCCGGCGTTCCGCTTCCCTTCTTCTTTTGTGAAGGAAGAGAAAAGCAAAGGGTGAGAAGGAAATATGGAAGAGCAAAAAGAACGAAGCGAATAGAGAAAACCTTCGATCACTTGCAAATTGAATTCGCAGACTCGCGCGTGATGCACCGCGAGAACGAAATTCTATTTCACCTCTCCCCAGAGGGGAGAGGTCGAGTGAGCGAAGCGAACGAGGGTGAGGGGGTTCGGAAGCCGGGTATTTTCTCAAGCGTCCGAGCCCCCTCACCCCACCCTCTCCCCTCTGGGGAGAGGGAGTCGCAAGCGTCGCGAGACCGGTTCGTCATGACGGGCCATTGCTCGCCGGCGCCGCTCGCGACTCCTTCTCCCCGCGTGCGGGGAGAAGGATGGGTTGAGGGGGCGGTGCCGCTTGGCTGAGAATTTCCTGCAAAGCTCAGACTCGCGGCGGCGCCCCCTCACCATAGCCGATGCCTCGCATCGGCGTTCTTGAACTTAGAACGGCGGCCGAAGGCCGCCTGTGCCTCTCCCCGCACGCGGGGAGAGGGAGCAGCGAGCGTGAATGTTTGCGCGTCGCCGCATTGCCCTTACATTAAGAGCTCATGAAAAAGATCGGCTTCCTCTCCTTCGGCCATTGGACTCCGTCGCCGCAGTCCCAAACTGCGAACAGCGTCCGACGCGCTGCTGCAATCGATCGAGCTCGCTGTCGCCGCCGAGGAGCTCGGCGCCGACGGCGCGTTCTTCCGCGTGCATCACTATGCCCGCCAGCTCGGCTCGCCGTTCCCGCTCCTGGCCGCCGTCGGCGCGCGCACCAAGCGCATCGAGATCGGCACCGCGGTCATCGACATGCGCTACGAGAACCCGATGTACATGGCGGAGGACGCCGGTGCCGCCGACGTCATCAGCGGCGGCCGCCTGCAGCTCGGCATCAGCCGCGGCTCGCCCGAGCAGGTGATCGACGGCTGGCGCTATTTTGGCTACGCGCCGCCGGAAGGCGAGACCGACGCCGACATGGCGCGGCGCCACACCGAGGTTTTTCTCGAGGTGTTGCGCGGGCAAGGTTTTGCAAAACCCAATCCGCGGCCGATGTTTGCGAACCCGCCGGGCCTGCTGCGGCTCGAGCCGTATTCGGAAGGCTTGCGCGAGCGCATCTGGTGGGGCGCGGGCTCGAGCGCCACCGCCGAATGGGCCGCCAAAATCGGGATGCACTTGCAGAGCTCGACGCTGGTCTACGACGAGACCGGCGAGCCGCTCGCCACCCAGCAGGCGGGCCAGATCCGGAAATTCCGCGCGGCCTGGAAGGCGGCCGGCCACACGCGCGAGCCGCGGGTGTCGGTCAGCCGCAGCATCTTCGCGCTGGTGAACGATCGCGACCGCGCCTATTTCGGCCGCGACAGCGAGAGCGCCGACACCATCGGCTTCCTCGGCGACAACCGGCGCGCCGTGTTCGGCCGCAGCTACGCCGCCGAGCCGGACGTTCTGGTCGAACAGCTCAAGCAGGACGAAGCCATCGCCGAAGCCGACACGCTGCTGCTCACGGTGCCGAACCAGCTCGGCGTCGATTACAACGCCCACGTCATCGAGGCGGTCCTCAAGCACGTCGCCCCGGCGCTGGGCTGGCGGTGATGACAAAATAGAATTTTAGGGAGTGAGACCATGAGCCGGGCCGACGAAGACGCCATCCGCGAGCTTGAAAACCGCTTCAACGCCGCGTGGGATCGGCACGATCCCGAGGGCATGGCCGAGTTCTCGTCGACGATGCCCAGTTCATCACCGTCAACGGCGCCTGGACCACGACGCGGACCGGCTTTCGCGACCTGATGGCGCGCCTGCACGGCGCCAATGGCCCGTTCCGGTCGAGCACGCGCAGGACGCCGGAGATGCAGGTGACCTTTCTCGCGCCCGACATCGCCATTTTGCATTCGCGCTTCTGGATCGACGGCGAGGTCTTGCACGACGAACACAGCCAGGCCTCGCGCGAAAGCGTCGGCACCCGCGTGGTGCGCAAGATCGACCGGCACTGGCGGGTGGTCGCGACGCAGAACACCGATGTGCGCCATGGCCGGCGGCACTAGTCACGTGGAGTTGTTCTTCGCCCCGTTGACGAGCTCGATCACGCCATCGCGGCCGTCGAGTTTGAGCGTAAGCCTCGTGATCGCCCAGGCCCCGTCCTTTTTGATCGCCTCCAGAAAAACCACGCCCGCCGCTTTCGGGCCGCTCGCCGAAAAGCTCAAGACTGCCGTTCCGGATGCGCCATTCAAAGCGATCTTGCCGGTCGGAAAGCCGGTCGAGATCGGCGTGCCGAGAACATTGGTCGCCACGGGGCTGGCATGAAGTGTGGACACGCCGAGTTTGTAAGCTTCGGAATGTCTGAAGGCGTAAAATCCGGCGCCGAGTCCCCCGCCGATGAGCGCTATCCCACCCAGCCAGATGATGGCTCCCCATATCGCCCACAAGCGCTGCACGCGCTTGAAATGTTCCACACTGTCCCAGCGGCCGTTGCGCCAGGCCCAGCGGCTTCCCTTCGCGCCAAGCACGAAAAGCATGACGAAGCCGACGATCGGAACGAGCGTCAGGAGCGCGATGAAAGTGTTGTTGCCGACGCCCCATATCCAATTGAGCAGAAAGGCGCCCCAGTTCCAGCGGTCGATTTCCGGCGGAATGGGTTTGGGCTCGGTCAGAACCTGCGGGTTAGTCATCATCCACCTCCTGCAAGGTTGAGATTGTCCGCCAAGATGTCAGCATGTGGAACGCAACGACACAGCGCCATTCTTCGCCGCCAAAGCAACGCGCCTCGCTGATGCGGGCTATCGCGACGCCGGAACCCGGATCGCGGCGCGCCCGCGACTTGCTGTTAGGGGTCGCTTCGTGCGAACAGGGCCCATGAGCGTATTCGAATTCGCCCCCAAGTCTCCTGCTTGGCCGACCTGAGCGCCGAAAACTACGTACGTGGTCGATCGGGCGGTGGTCGGAGCCGTGCGGAGTGGATGGTGGAAGAGTCCCGGCCATGACGAACGGCGCCGTTCGGCCACTCCAAACGCCCCGTCGTCGGGGTCATCGGCAGTGCCCACCTCGTCGAGGGCAAATTCACCGCGCAGCGGGTCGGCGAGCGGCCGCTGCGGGCGGTTGCGGAAACCGCCGGCGCCTTGCCGCTGATCTTTGCCGGCACGCCGGACATCACCGATATCGGTGCGCTGCTCGACGCCGTCGACGGCATCCTGCTCACCGGCGCGCGGGCCAATGTGCATCCGAGCCATTTCGGCAAGGACGAGCACCCGGCCCACGAGCCCTACGACCAGAACCGCGACGCGCTGGCGCTCAAGCTGATCGAGGCTTGCGTTGAGCGCGGCGTGCCGCTGTTCGGCATCTGCCGCGGCCTGCAGGAGATGAACGTGGCATTCGGCGGCTCGCTGCATCCGGAGATCCGCGACCTCCCCGGCCGCATGAACCACCGCATGCCGCGGCTGCCGAACGGCGAGCCGCATCCGGACCTCGAGGTCATCTTCGCCGATCGCCACGATGTGCGACTGAAGCCGGGCGGCGTGTTCGCAAAGCTGCTCGGCGCCGAAACCATCCGGGTCAATTCGCTGCACGGCCAGGGCATCCTCGAACCGGGCAAGCGCGTCGTCATCGAGGGCGTCGCCGAGGACGACACCATCGAGGCCATTGCCATCGCCGACGCGCCGGGCTTTGCGCTCGGCGTGCAATGGCATGCCGAGCACGAGGCCAATCGCAATCCGATCAACCGTACTTTGTTCGAGGCGTTCGGCGCGGCGCTGGTGAAGTATCGGCGGGCGCGGTAATCGATCGAGCGTGCCGGAAGCACCGCGGCAGGGGCCCGTGCACCACATTCGCGGGTGCGCCCCCGGTCAGCTGGGACCGCGTCTGGTGCGTCTAGCCTCGGGGCACGCCGGACATCGGTTTCAGGTCCGCTAAACGACCGAGAAATTCTTCGGACGAATAAAGTCTCAGCGGTTGCAGATCGCCCAGCCGCGGTGGCATGTCGGCAATCACGACATTGTCGCTATTTAAGTCGTGCAGCCAGAAAGCGGTCAGATAAAACGCCGGCACGGCCAACAGGCTCGCCTCGGGATCTCCCGGTACGTTCTTATCGATCCAGGCGATCGCGTCGTCAATGCGTGGCGCCGCCGGCGATTGGACCACTTCCTGCACCTGCCAATCCGGGGCCGCGCCGGGGGCGGCGGCGGCGCCGGGCGGCGGCCCGAGCGAACGCGCGATGTCCTGGGCTTGCGCGCCGTAGCGAATCTGGTGGTGCCAGAACTCCGGTCGGGCGGACGATTTTGGCCAGGCCGCTGTGGCGGTCGCGGATCGCGTCGACGCCGAGCATATAAACCGGAAAGCTTTCTCCGATTTCCGCCGGCAATGTTTCGGCAGCCGCAAATCGCCCGGACGCACCCGGCGGCCGAGGCAATCGACTGCCGATCTGGCGGGCGATCGATGCAAGAGCGGTAGCTGGAATATCCGGTGCGTGCGCCATCAGACGACTCCTGTCGTTGCAGTCGTTGGCGGAGCCGGTTGGATATCCGAGTACGAGAGCGTCCAGCTTCCCAGATTATAGGCACTCTGCACGAAGCTGAACGCGCGCCTGCCCGAGCCATAACCCGAGTACGGATCGTGCACCCAGACATCGCCGTTGTCGAATACACCGATGATGAGCGCGACATGAGCGCCAGCGCCACCATTCCAGGCATAATACACTTCGACCGGGCGGCCGTTCGAAATTTCCGCCGTCACATCGCTCAGCGACATCGACGCATTTACGCGGACAAAGCCCATTGCGTATTTGGGGTAGACATTGTCCGGCCACTCGCCTTGGTCGCAGGCTGCGCTGGACGGATTGGCGCAACAGACTTGGCCAAATTGGCCTGATGCCAGATCGCACTGCTGCAGGCTGTTGGTGTGATAATATTCGAACACCATCTGGGAGCACGCCGCCCAGCACCAGTTGTTCTCCGTTTGCGCATGATAGGGTACCGGCAGCTGCGTGGGGGCAGCGCCCGGCGCCGCAGCGAATGCCGCTATCGAGGAAATGCGAATGCCATTGATTTTTCGAAGCATGATACACGTTGCAGTAGTATGTTCGAATTGGATTGTAAAGTCAGACGCTCTTGGCATGGCCGTGTCTGCGTTGCGATCCCGATACCCATCGCGCATGCAGGCGACGCAATCCGCGCCATTTTGTACGGATTTTTGGGCGCGTGATTGATCCGATGGCCGAACCGCGATCGCGGCGCGCGCCTTGCGCTTGAGATCGCGGCCTCAATATACTGCCGCCAACGATAAAAATCGTACCAGGGAGGTGTCGGCCGTGAATCAATCGCCAGCTTTTGACTCTGTGCGGCGTCGTCGGAATTTTTGCGGCTATTGCCGCGCCGGCCATGGCCGCCGACGATATCGAGGCCAAGGCGCAGGTCTGCGCCGCCTGCCACGGCGCCAATGGCGTGCCGACCGATCCGAAAACCATGCCGATCATCTGGGGCCAGCAGGCGAATTATCTCTACAAGGAACTGCACGACTACAAGAGCGGCGACCGCAAGAGCCCGATCATGGCGCCGGTGGTGGCGGACATTTCGCTCCCGGATCTGCGCCAGCTCGCCAATTATTTCGCCGCAAAACCTTGGCCGCCAAAGCAGGCCTCGGGCGCCGCCGGCGCGCCGCCGAACGGCATTGCCCAGTGCCAGCCGTGCCATCAGCCAAATTTCGAAGGCGGCGCGCCGGCGCCGCGGCTCGCCGGCTTGAGCTACGAATATCTCGCCGGCGCGATGAAGAGCTTCGCCGACGGCACACGCACCAACAACGGCGATATGCCGGGCTTCATGAAGGCGCTGTCCGACAGCGATCGCGACGCCATGGCGCGTTATATCGCCGGGCTGTGATCTGAAGGCAGTTCGGCAAGTTTGCGTCGTCGCTCAGACGAACGCCGCCACAAATCGAATCCAATGCTGAAGCAGCGGCAGGGGAGCGCGCTAGTTCTTGCGCGCGTTCTCTGCCTCGATCGCTTCGTCGTGGTACCAGCCGCTGCCGGACACGAGCTTGGCGCCGCGCGGCAACTGCATATTCGCGGCCGGCGCGGTGTCGTCGATACGGAGCGCGAAACGGCCCCGCGGCGGGAAGGTGTAGATCTTGGCCGACGGGGTCGGCGTTGCGGAAAAATTCGTCGTCATGGTTCGGCTCCTTGGCCGTGCGCGCATCCCTATGCACGCGTCACTGTTCTAGTTTCCTGAGTCGTTCTTAATATAATGCTTTGCCCGACTTTTGTTCGGTATGCCTCACAGAAAATCAGCGCATGACTACAATATGAGCATTCGCGTTTTTGCTCATTCGCGCTCGCAGCGATTCGGCCGCGCAGTGCCGGCGATTCGTCGCTCCGCGGCGGCGCGCTTCGGTCTAAGCGCCGATTGGCACACAAAATGCTTGAAAGCCGGCGGGAGGCGGCGCGGATGCTTTCGATTCTGCCGCGATTTGCGGCAGCGCGCGTCTCGGCACACAAATATCGCACATCAGCACAAGAGAGACGGGAATGACAAAATACAAACTCGAATACATTTGGCTCGACGGTTACACGCCGACGCCGAACTTGCGCGGCAAGACCCAGCTCAAGGACTTCGACGCGTTTCCGACGCTCGAGCAACTGCCGCTGTGGGGTTTTGACGGCTCTTCCACCATGCAGGCGGAAGGCCACAACTCCGATTGCATCCTCAAGCCCGTCGCCGTCTATCCGGACGCCGCGCGCACCAACGGCGTGCTGGTCATGTGCGAAGTCATGATGCCGGACGGCACAGCGCATCCGTCGAACAAGCGCGCCACCATTTTGGACGATCCCGGCGCCTGGTTCGGCTTCGAGCAGGAATATTTCTTCTACAAGGACGGCCGGCCGCTGGGTTTCCCGCCGAGCGGCTATCCGGCGCCGCAAGGCCCCTACTACACCGGCGTCGGCTACAAGAATGTCGGCGACATCGCCCGCAAGATGGTCGATGAGCATCTCGATCTCTGCCTCGCCGCCGGCATCAACCACGAAGGCATCAATGCCGAAGTCGCCAAAGGCCAATGGGAGTTCCAGATTTTCGGCAAGGGCTCAAAAACCGCCGCCGACCAAATGTGGATGGCGCGCTATCTGATGCTGCGGTTGACCGAAAAATACGGCGTCGACATCGAATTCCATTGCAAGCCGCTCGGCGACACCGACTGGAACGGCTCCGGCATGCACGCCAACTTCTCGACCAAATACATGCGTGAAGTCGGCGGCAAGGAATATTTCGAGGCGCTGATGAAGGCGTTTGAGGCCAACCGCGAGGATCACATCGCGGTCTATGGCCCGGACAACCACATGCGGCTGACCGGCAAGCACGAGACGGCGGCGATCACCGAGTTCACCTACGGCATCGCCAACCGCGGCGCGTCGATCCGCGTGCCGCACAGCTTCGTCAACAACAGCTACAAGGGCTATCTCGAAGACCGCCGGCCGAATTCGCAAGGCGACCCGTACCAGATCGCCTCGCAAATCCTCAAGACCATCGCTTCGGTGCCGACCAGCGGCGAAGTCAGCGTCGCGGCCTGAACGTCGATCACACCAATGCGTGAGAGTTCACGTGAACTCTCACGCCTTTCTTGGAATTGGATCTGCGCAAACGGGCGCCGTGTTCGGTATCGTCGCAATCGAGCTCATTGCGGCGATGCCGCGGGGGAGGTACTTGGCGTCCCTCCCCCGACCCGTATGGCTACTGCAAACCTGCCGCACGCCTCGCCTGGCACGCCGCCTCCAGCCATCCCTCGCGCCCAAGCAAGCAGCGGCGGTAAGATCGTCGCGGGGCTCGCGAGGACAACAGCCATGCCGCAGGACGGCCTCATCACGCTTTCCAGTCGCTATAGCGCGCGAACGGCCGCTATCCGGCGCGCGACACGTGGATCGCCTGCTCGCCGCGCTCGCCAAGCGCAATATGACCGTGTTCGCCCGCATCGATCACGCCGCCGGCGCCGCCAGCGCCGGCCTGTCGCTGCGCCCGACCGAAGTGGTGATCTTCGGCAATCCCAAAGGCGGCACCGCGCTGATGCAGGACCGCAGTCCGGCAATCGGCCGGCATCGATCTGCCGCTCAAGGCGCTGGTCTGGGAGGACGCCGACGGCAAAGTTTGGCTCAGCTACAACGACCCGGCCTGGATCGCGCAACGCCACGGCCTCGGCACAGCGAGCGCCGGCGCGGTGGAGGCGATGGCGAAGGCGCTGGCCGCGATCGCGGCCGAAGTGACGACGTGAGCCTGTCGGGCGCGCATGGGACTTACTGTCGCTGCACGCGCCGATTGCTATCCGGCAGAGCTTAAACCGATATCATTCGCCGTTTGCCAGCGGGGGCGCGGGCATGACTTGCTCGACATCAGGCCGCGGAGCTTCTGCTCGGCGGCCTGATTGATTGCCGCGCTAGCCTACGCCGCCGACTTATCTACTGGGCGCGATCGCGGCCGAAGTGACGACGTATCCCAAGCCGCCTGCCGGAATCTTGGAACAGCGAAGTATTCGATCTTTCAGTGGCCCGATCCGATACGCGCGTCTCACAACCTTCCTTTGTAATTGCTCCAAGCGCATACTGACTCCCTGCGGGCGTCTCGCTCGCAGGGAGGGCGACATGAAACCGATGCCGGCTATTGTGATTGCGGCGGCCGCAGCGTTATGGCCGCTGTCACCCGCAAATTCCGCCAACCTGACGGTCGTCGAGGTCAGCGCGCCCGCGGTCAATTGTGTGTTCAATGCGAGCTGCACGGTGGTGGTAGACGACAGCACCGGCACTTTGGCGAACTCGCCGCTCGGCAGCGGCGGCTTCCTGCAATCGCGTACCTACCCCGGCATGCCCGGTACGCCGGGCGCCGGAACCACGGCCTATGAGTACCGTGTCGACCTCACGGCCGCGAACAAATTCGCCGACTGCCTGGCCGGCGTGGTGATCAATTTCGGACCGGTCAAGCAGTTGACCTATCCGCAGGCCCAGCCGGCGCACGTCTTCGTCACCACCCAGGGCGGCCTCGGCAGCGTCGGCATTCAGTCGGCCGAACAGGACGGCGACGTCATCACGTTCACGTTCAGCACCTATCTCTGCGGCGGCCAGACCAGCTACTTTTTCGGGTTGGCGTCGACGACCGAACCGCAGTCGGCGACGGCGACGCTGTTCGAAATTGGCAATCCGCCCTTCATACAGGTCGACGCCCGCACGCCCACGCACTGACGGCAACGATACAGGCGAGCGGCAAACAGCGAGTTGAGAACCTCAGTCGCCATCCGCGAGCGCTCGGCCACGCTGAGAGCGCTAGCGCGAAGCGTTACGCCGCCGGTTCTTGTCGACGATCAGGTTGCCGTCGTCGTCGACCGAGAGCCCGGTCTTGCGCGCTTCCGTCACCACCGAGGGATGCCAGTCGACCTTGCCGGCGTCGGGACCGCCGATGATCGCCATCAGCAGCGCCTCGGTGCCGCCGGAGAGATTGCGGAAGCCGCGATAGATGCCGATCGGCACGTTGCACACGTCGCCCTCGTCGAGATCGACGGTGCGCTCGGCGTCGCCTTCCAGCCAAAACACCTGCCAGCGGCCTTTGACCGGGATGAAGACTTCCTCGGTGGCGTGGCGATGCAGCGCCGCGCCGCAGCCTTGCGGCGCCCGCACATAGGTGACGGAGAACCCGGCGGCGCCCGCCTTCACGTGCGGCGCCAGATCCGGATTTTCGGTCACGCCCATGCCGACCATGTTGATGATCTCGCGCTCATAGGCGGGAATGCGCTGGTCGAGAAAGGCGATATCGGCGCCTCGGGCTTTCGCCGCCCGCGCGACGTGGCCGCGCTCCATCGCCTCGCGCGAGATTTTCGGCACCGGCTTGCCCGCAAGCCGCGGATCGACGACCGGCATGGCTCTCCTCCCTTGTTATCCGCCAAGCCTTGTTGTCGAACAAGTCGCGGACCGCACTTATTTGCGGATGTAACCGAGATAGAAAAACACCACGAAGAGAACGGCATGAACGGCGGCGCGGACGCCGTTCACCGTGGGCGTCACGGCCAGATGCGCGCCGAGCACCGGAATCGGCGAGCCGGCCAGATAGAGATAGAACAGCACGCCCGTGCTGACGAAGAAGGCGCCAGACAGGAATTTGCAGACCTCTTTCCAGTTGATGGTCACGCAAATGTTCCGTGCGCTGGCAAAATCCCGCGGCGTGCCGCTCTGTCCTCCCGCTCAGACCGGAGCGTGCTTGCCGACGAACGCCACCATGCGCTCGAACATGTCGCCGGTCTGCGTCAGGTCCGGCGAATGGCCGGCGTGGCGCTCCATCTCGACATAGTGCAGCGCGATGTCGCCGCCGGCTTTTTTGTAATTGGCGACGAAGCGTTGCGGCTCGTTGCCGGCAAAGCTCGAATCGGCGTCCTTGTAGTCGTGCACGATGTCGCCGCGACCCTGGAACCAGATCGCCGGCGGCAATTGCAGCTTCTCGCCGCGCTCGAGCGCCAGCATGGGATTGCCCTCTTCCATGTTGGCTTCGCTCTTCCAATAGGAATCGTGGCGCGGAATGATCGGCTTGCCCCATTCGGCGCCGGCGGCCAGCGAACGCTTGGCGTGGCGATAGCGCGACAGCGGATTGATCACCGGCCACGACATCACCACGCAGCGCACGGTCGCATCCTGCGCCGCCGATCCGGCCGGCAGCGGAATTGCCGCGTAACGCGGATCATGCGGCCGCATGGCGACCAGCATGGCCAGATGGCCGCCGCTCGACTGGCCGGAAAGGCCGATGAGGTCGGGCCGCGTTTTCAGCTCGCGGGCATGCGCCTTGGCCCAGCGCACCGCGTAATTGATGTCCTGCACCGAAGCCGGATAAGGGTCCTCGTTGCCGGAGCGGAAATCGAGCGCGATCGAGACGACACCGTGGGACGCCATGTATTTGTGGCGCAGCGCTTCGGTCAGGCGGTCGCTCTGGCACCAGGCGCCGCCGTGGCATTCGACCAGAGCCGGAAACGGCCCCTGCCCGCGCGGCTTATAGACCCGCGCCAAGAGCGGCTTGTCGCCGTGGCGGAGATATTCGACGTCCTCGACGTCGAAATCGGTGGTTTTCGCTTCCAGGGTCGCGGTCGTCATGGGCGTTTCCTTCCTTGCCGTTTGCCGCATAGTCGCGCACGGCGGGCTGGACGGCAAGCATGGTCGAAGGGGTTGCGCGAGCGCTACATTGACCGCCATGCCGGTCCGCGACAACACCGCCCTGTCCCGCTTCGAGCTCGATGCCGGCGGCGTGACGGCGTTCGTGAACTATCGCATCGACGGCGGCGTGATCACGCTTGCTGCACACCGAGACGCCGCCGCAAGCGCGCGGGCAAGGGATTGCGTCGCAGCTCACTGCCGGCGCGCTGCAAATCGCCCGCGCGCGCGGCCTCAAGGTGATACCGCGCTGCGCCTTCGTGCGCGCCTATATCGCCAAGCATCCGGAATTTCGCGATCTGCTGGCATAGAGCCGAAGCGCCGTCTTAGAGCTTCATCATCGGCCGCTTGCCCTTGGCCGCCTTCTCGCTCGGCACTTTGACCAGCGCTTCGCCGTCCAACACCACCTCGCCGTCGACCGCGCAGACGCAGGCCAGCCGGGCACGCGATTTTTCCGGCATGAGTTCCGCCACCGTGACGGTGACGACGACGGTGTCGCCGATCCTGACCGGCGCGCGAAAATTCAGCGTCTGCGAAATGTAGATCGCGCCCGGCCCCGGCAGCCGCGTGCCGAGCACGGCGGAGATGAGGCTCGCGGTATAGAGACCGTGGGCGATGCGCTTGCCGAACGAGGTGCGCGCGGCAAAATGCTCCGACAGATGGATCGGATTGCGGTCGCCGGTGAGCTGCGCGAAGCCGACCACGTCGGACGACGACACGGTCTTCTCCAGCGTCTCGGTCATGCCGACCGAAAGGTCTTCGAAAAACAGCGTGCGCAGCGGCGGCAGGTTCACGCAGGCACCGCCGGTCGATCAATTCTTCGGCGGCGGCGGCACGCCACCTGCCGCGCCGGCGCCGCCGCGCGGATCGTTCTTGTTGGCCATGCAATTCTTCATGAATTTTGCGCGCGCCGCGCCGGCAAGTTTCTGATCGTCGGCGCCGAACTTGCAGGTTGCCGCCTTCTCCTTCGCCGTCACTGCGAAGGACGGAGCACTCGGCAGCGCCGCGATCAACACTGCGGCAATGAAGATGGTTCGATGCATGGTGACAACTCCTGAATTGTCATGATGGTATCCTACGCCATATTCGGCCATAAAGTGCCATGTCCTCCACGCCCCGCGTCAGCTCGGTCCTGTCCCGCATCACGCCCGGCCTCACCGGCACGGCCGAGATCGTGGTCGGCCCCGAACATACCGCCCCGTTCGTCGGCTCGGGCCGCATCGCGGTGCTGGCGACGCCGGTGATGATCAACGTCATCGAGGCGGCTTCGCTCAACGCCGTCGAGCACCTCTTGCCGGCGGGCCATCAGAGCCTCGGCATCCATCTCGACGTCAGCCATGTGGCGGCGACGCCGGTCGGCTTGCGCGTCACCGCCACCGCCGAGGTCATCGGCGTCGAAGGCCGCACCATAAAATTTCGCGTCGAAGCCCGCGACGAGGTCGAGGCAATCGGCGGCGGCAGCCATGAGCGCGTCGTCGTCAGCGTCGAGCGCTTCGACGAGCGCGTGCAGCGCAAGGTGCGGGGCGAAAAGTAACGCTCGTCAGCGCCGGCCCAAAATCCAGCCGATCACGAACAGCACGACGGCTGCGACGGCTGCGGCGATGGCATGCGTCTTATGAATATGATCGGAGCCCGCGCAGATAGCCCGGCATGAAGGTCGGCAATTGGCCGGCCGGCATCACGAAATACATCACGGCGGCGATCACGCAGATGATGGCGAGCAGGTAGGCAATCATTTTCATTGGACGTTTTCCCTTGTCGGTAAGCCGGCGCATTCCATGCCGCCGCTGAGTTAGCATGACAGCTCGCCGCTTGGCGAGACGGTGCTGCGGCAACCCACCGCGAGTTGCTTGTATTCACCGCCGCCCGTGGCGATGATCCTGTCCAAAATACCTTGGGGAGGACCGTCATGATTGCCACCATCGGATACCGGTTTTCGGCTGCCGCCGGCATTACCTTGCTCGGCAGCCTCGCCGCGGCGCTGCCGGCGCACACCCAATCGCTCGACGATTTTTACGCCAAAGCCAAGGACGAAGGCGCATTCGCGTTCTACGTCGGCGGCCCGACCGCACCGTGGGAAGCCCGCGCAAAAGTGTTCGAGGAGCGCTTTCCCGGCATCAAGGTCACGATCGGCGGCGGCTTCTCCAACGTGCTCGACAAGAAGGTCGACGCCCAGCTTGCCGCCGGCAAGCTCGAGGTCGATGCGGTGATATTCCAAACCGCCGGCGACTTCGGGCGCTGGAAAGCCGAAGGCCGGCTGCTGGCATTCAAGCCCGACGGCTTCGACAAGATGGATGCGGCGTTCAAGGACGCCGACGGCACCTTCTGGGCCACCATGGTGAACGTGGTGCCCTACATGTACAACACCGAGAAGGTCGCAGCCGCCGACATCCCGAACGCGGCGCACGGATTTCCTGAAACCGCAGTTCCAGGGCAAGGTCGTCACCGCCTATCCGGCTGACGACGACGTCACGCTGTGGGTGTTCAATCACATCGTGCAGAAATACGGCTGGAGCTACATGGACAAGTACATGGCGCAGAAGCCGACTTTCATTCAGGGCCATCTCGGCGAGCAGCGCAGCATCGGCTCGGGCCAGAACCTCGTCACGTTCGATTCCATCCTCGACATCACCGAAGGGCTCAAGCGCCAGGGCCAGCCGGTCGAGTTCGCATTTTCCGACCGGCGACGCACTGCCGATCTGGCCGCTTTTGGGCGCGATCTTCAAGGACGCGCCGCATCCGAACGCGGCAAAACTGTTCCTGTCGTGGCTGCTTGACGCCGGAGCAACAAGCGAAGCTGCCGACCTGGTCGCCGCGCAGCGACGTGCCGCCGCCGGCGGGCTACAAGCCGATCTTCTCGTACAAGGTCGCCAACGATTACCGCGCCTTCCTCACCGACCAGAAAAAGGTCGAGGAGCTGCGCAAGAAGTTCGAGGGCTATAGCGGCCCGATCGTCAATTCCGGCGGCGTGCGCTGAATTGTAGGATTAATACGGCCGCACATTGCCTTCGACCGTGGTGCGCAACATCAGCCGCCGCTCGGTCGAGGGAAAATCGGTGCGCGCGTGCGACGAGCAGCGGTTGTCCCACAGCAACAGGTCGCCGACGCGCCAGACGTGCTCGTAGACGAATTCGCGCTTCTCGGCGTGATCGTACACCGCGTTGAGCAGCCGCTCGCTTTCGTCCTCCGGCATGTCGAGCACTTTCACCGTCATCAGCCGGTTGACGTAGACCGCCTTCCTGCCGGTGTCGTCGTGGGTGCGGAACACCGGATGCGTCTGCTCGGAGAAGGCCACGGTGCCGCGGCCGTCGCCCTTGATGGTCGAGCCGTAATTGTAGTGGTGCAGCGCCTTCTTGCCTTCGAGCTTTTGGCGGATCGCCGGATCGAGCGTGTCGTAGGCGGCATAGCCGCTGGCGAACAGCGTGTTGCCGCCGGTCGAGGGAATCTCGACCGAGTAGAGCATCGTCGCCTTGCTCGGCACCTCGGCGTGAATCATGTCGTGGTGGAACATCATCTCGCCGTCGGGCAGCGCGCCGATCGGCTCGCCGTTTTCGCGGATATTCGAGATCAGCATGATGCCGGGCAGCATGCTTGGAATAACCTTTGGGAAAATATTTCGGCGGCCGCGTCAGCTTGCCCGGCTCGCCGAAAAATTTCGTGGCGCGGATCAGGTCTTCCTGGGAGAGCTTCTGCTCCGGGAAAATCAGCACCAGATGATCGAGCCAGGCCTGGTAGATCGCCCGCACCGTCGCCTCGTCCGGCTTTTCGCGCAGATCGATGCCGCGGATTTCGGCGCCGATGTGCTTGGTCAGCGGCACGACATCCAGACGCGTCGCGCCGGACGCTGTCGTCGACACGGACTCGTGCGTTGCAAGCGACATGAGCGACCTCCCAATTCTTGTTGTTGTTATTCCGCAGCGACAGGCACTGCCGGCGTCGGCATTGCGTGCGCAACTTCGCCGCTCGCCAGCGCGGCAAGAATTCGATCGATCAAGGCGCGCGCGGAATCGGCGCTGAGCTCGACCGCGACGCGGTCGCGCCCGCCCTCGCCTTCATTGGTGAAGTCGATGGCGAGCACGTGGTCGAGGGTGGAGTGATACGGATGGTCGAAATAGACGTTGGCGGTGTCGATCTTCATCCAGCCCTTGCGGCCCTTGGCGCTGCCGACGAGAGCGGCTTTTTCGACGATGTAGGAGCACATGATGATCCCCTGCTCTATTCCGCCGCGATGCTAGCGGCGGACGCCGCCAGCTGGCGATTGAAGAAGTCGAACACCTTGCGCCAGCCGTCGATCGCCTGCTCGGGCCGATAAGCGTCGCGCAGCGTGTTGAAGAACGCGTGGCCGGCGCCGTCGTAGCGGTGGAATTCGTAGTTCTTGCCGAGTTTCTTCAGCACCGCCTCGGTCCGGTTGACCTGGTCGGCGGTCGGATTGGCGTCGTCGTTGCCGAAAATGCCAAGCAGCGGACAAGTCATCTTCTCGGTGAGATCGATCGGCGCCACCGGGCGCTTGGCGTTGAGCAATTTGGGATCGTCGACGATAACATTGCCGCCCCAGCAATCCACCGCGGCGTCGATGCCCGACACCGTGCAGGCGGCGAGATAAGTGTGGCGGCCGCCGGAGCAGAAACCGATGACGCCGATCTTGCCGGTGGCATTCGGCTGCGCGCGCAGATAAGCCATGGCGCCGGCGACGTCACCCATGATCTGCGCATCGGCAACACCGCCGGCGGCGCGGATGCGCGCGCCGAGATCGTCGGGCGCCTCGTCGGGATTGCCTTCGCGGAAATAAAGATGCGGCGAGATCGCCGCGTAGCCGTGATGGGCGAGCTTGCGCACGACTTCGGTGGTCCACTCGCACCAGCCGGGAATGTGATGGATGACGACGACGCCGGGGAATTTTCCGGCGCGGGCCGGCCGCGCGTAATAGGCCTCGCCCTGGTCGCCATTGTGGCCGCGGAACGGCACCACTTCCGCCTGCAGGCCTTGGTAGAAACTCATGTTTCACTCCCCTGTTCTTTGGGCATTCAACAATAACACGGCGCGCCAGACATGGCAGCCACACCGCTAGTTCGGGCAGGGATGCAGCACCGCCTTGTAGTTGCCGTCGCGATCGACGAAGTCGATGGTGCGATCGGGCTTCGGCGTGAAGCTCAAATTTCCCATCAGCGGCCCGCTGGCAAACTTGCACTCGACCCGCACGGCGTAGGTGTCGCCGTCGCGCGTCGTGTCGAGGATCGTGCAGGTGCCGACATTGGAGACGATCTCCTGGGGCGAGATCTTGACCCGGACGGCAACCGGATCGGTGCCGTCGCCCTTGCAGAGAACGTTCTGCGTGTAGTTGCCGCTGAGCGGAAAGTCGTCGGCGAAGGCGGCGCCAGCCGCGATGACAAGCGCAACCGCGGTCAAAATCCGTTTGATGATCGCCACACCAATACCCCAGAAACCTGCTGCCCCGACCGACGCGGACTTTAGCCAAAGTCGCGCGGCCGGCCAATCGCTATGTAGGGCTATCGACGAGCTAGCGAAATCGCTTCAGATCGAAGCGATCGTGATTGAGCAGATCTCGGAACGGCCCATTCCGGACTGCTAGTGCTGGCGGAACCCGTCGGCGATGACACGCGTACGGGCGGACGACCATTGCTTGGAAAGATTGCCGTCGACGCCGCGATAGGCGGCATTCTCGCAATCGACCGAGCCGTTGTCGGTCAAACGGCCGGTGTGATTGTCGAACAGCATCTGACGGCAGTTACGGCCCTCTTGGGGCATGTACAGAACCGATCCGGTATAGATTTCTCCGGCATTTCGGGCCGCCGGCGCCGCCGGTCTCACCCAGTGCTGCTCGGTGAAATAATCGGCGATGGCGAACAGGCCGGTGCCGAGCAAGGCGCCGACCGCGACCACGCCAAGGCTCTGGCGGATACTCTCGGAGCGGCTCTTCTTGCGGAGTGCGCGGCGGTACATGGAACCATCATACGCGAGGAAGAGTAAACTCGCCCTAAGGTTTGCGCGGGGCGGTTAAGATAATGCTGACGTAAACGAACGGATAAAACTCAATAATGCTCCCAACGGTACCGCCTCATTGCATATGAGAAAACGGCGCCTGCGAGGGCGCCGTTTTCCGTTCGTAACAGCCGTCAGTGCGCGGTGGTCAGGCCCGAGGCGTCTTCCTCGACCGCCGGTTCGGGCACGTCGACCGGCTTGGCGGTCGCCTCTTCCCAGGTGATCGGCTCGGGCTTGCGCACCAGCGCGCGGGTCAAGACCTCGTCCATGCGCGAGACCGGAATGATGTCGAGCCCGCTCTTGATGCTGTCGTTGATCTCGACAAGATCCTTGGCGTTCTCTTCCGGAATGAGCACGGTCTTGATGCCGCCGCGGTGGGCAGCAAGGAGCTTTTCCTTGAGGCCACCGATGGGCAGCACGCGGCCGCGCAGCGTGATCTCGCCGGTCATGGCGACGTCACGATGTACCGCGATGCCGGTCATCACCGAGACGATGGCGGTGACCATGGCGACGCCCGCGGACGGCCCATCCTTCGGCGTGGCGCCTTCCGGCACGTGCACGTGGATGTCGCGCTTGTCGAACATCGGCGGCTCGATGCCGAAGGCGGCCGAGCGCATGCGGACATAGGATGCCGCCGCCGAGATCGATTCCTTCATCACGTCGCGCAAGTTGCCGGTGACGGTCATCTTGCCCTTGCCGGGCATCATGGCCGCCTCGATGGTGAGGAGCTCGCCGCCGACGTCGGTCCAGGCTAGGCCGGTGACCACACCGACCTGATCCTCGTCCTCGACCTCGCCGTAACGGTATTTCGGCACGCTGAGGTAATCGGGCAGGACCTTGTCGGTGACGGCAACCGACTCTTTCTTCGAGATCGTCAGTTCCTTCACCGCCTTGCGGATCAGCGTGGAGAGCTCGCGCTCGAGATTGCGCACGCCCGCTTCCCGCGTGTAACGGCGGATGAGCGTGAGCAACGCCTCGTCGTCGATCGACCACTCCTTGAGCTCGAGGCCGTGCTTGACGATCGCGTGCGGGATCAGGTGCTTGCGCGCGATCTCGACCTTCTCGTCCTCGGTGTAGCCGGCGATGCGGATGATCTCCATGCGGTCCATCAGGGGCGGCGGAATATTGAGCGTATTCGCCGTGGTGATGAACATCACGTTGGAGAGATCGTAGTCGACCTCGAGATAGTGGTCGTTGAAGGCGTGGTTCTGCTCGGGATCCAAGACTTCGAGCAAAGCCGACGACGGATCGCCGCGGAAGTCGGCGCCCATCTTGTCCACTTCGTCCAACAGGAACAGCGGGTTCGAGGTCTTGGCCTTGCGCATCGACTGGATGACCTTGCCGGGCATCGAGCCGATATAGGTCCGCCGGTGGCCGCGGATCTCGGCCTCGTCGCGCACGCCGCCGAGCGAGACGCGCACGAATTCGCGTCCCGTCGCTTTCGCGATCGACTTGCCGAGCGAGGTCTTGCCGACGCCGGGCGGACCGACCAGGCACAGGATCGGCCCGGTCAGCTTATTGGCGCGCTGCTGCACCGCGAGGTACTCGACGATGCGCTCCTTGACCTTCTCGAGGCCGAAGTGATCGGCATCGAGAATTTGCTCGGCGAGCGTCAGGTCCTTCTTGATCTTGGACTTCTTGTTCCACGGGATCGACAACAGCCAGTCGAGATAGTTGCGCACGACGGTGGCTTCCGCCGACATCGGCGACATCTGACGCAGCTTCTTGATCTCGTGTTGCGCCTTCTCGCGCGCTTCCTTCGACAGCTTGGTGCGCTTGATCTTGTCTTCGAGCTCGGCGACCTCGTCCTTGCCGTCCTCGTCGCCGAGTTCCTTCTGGATCGCCTTCATCTGCTCGTTGAGGTAATACTCGCGCTGGGTCTTCTCCATCTGGCGCTTGACCCGCGTGCGGATGCGCTTCTCGACCTGCAGCACCGAGATTTCGCTCTCCATCAGGCCGAGCACCTTCTCCAGCCGCTCGGTGACGACGGGCGTCTCCAGGATGACCTGCTTGTCGGGAATCTTGACCGCGAGGTGCGAAGCCACGGTGTCGGCGAGCTTGGCGTAGTCCTCGATCTGCTGGACGACGCCGACCACTTCCGGCGACACCTTCTTGTTGAGCTTCACATAGCCCTCGAACTCGTTGATGACCGAGCGCGCCAGCGCTTCGGCCTCAACCTGCTCGCCTGCGGTATCCGCGAGCACGACCGCTTCGGCCTCGTAATACTCTTCGCGGTCGGTGTATTTCGTCACGCGCGCGCGCGCGGCGCCCTCGACCAGCACCTTCACGGTGCCGTCGGGCAGCTTGAGCAGTTGCAGCACGCTGGCGAGCGTGCCGACGGTGAAAATCGAATCCGTCGCCGGATCGTCGTCGGAAGCGTTCTTTTGCGTCGCCAGCAGAATGAACGTGTCCGAACGCATCACCTCTTCGAGCGCCTTGATCGACTTCTCGCGGCCGACGAACAGCGGCACGATCATGTGCGGGAAAACAACGATGTCCCGGAGTGGCAGCACCGGATAGGCCCGGCTTTCGCCGGCCGTCAGGAGCGGCTTTGGCTTGGCGGCACTTGTCATGGCCCCATGTCCTTATTGTTGTGCACCTCCGTCACGACCCGCAGGATGCGCTGTCACGACGGACTGCCTATTGGCCGGGAGAGAGTATCGGTTACGAAACCCCGCCCGGGTCGTCCGTGCGATCTATCGTAGGCTGTTTTCGACCGCGCACTATAGGTGGCGTCGCGGCGCAGGCGTGTCAAGAAAGGCAGGTTTTCCGCCCAAAACGCGACGCCGTCGGGACGCTGCAACGATCGGCGCGGCGAATCGGGCACGCCGGGTGAGCGCGACCTCAGGCGCTCGCCCCGCCGGCATCGCTGGTGCGGTCCGACCGGTCGGCATAGATGTAAAGCGGTCGGGCGCTGCCCTCGACGACCTCGCGCGAGATCACCACTTCCTCGACGCCTTCGAGGCTTGGCAGGTCGAACATGGTGTCGAGCAGGATGCTCTCCATGATCGAGCGCAGGCCGCGCGCGCCGGTCTTGCGGTCGATCGCCTTGCGGGCGATCGCGGAAAGCGCCTCGTCGGCCAGCGTCAAATCCACAGTCTCCATCTCGAACATGCGCTGGTACTGCTTGACCAGCGCGTTCTTGGGCTCGGTGAGAATGCGCTTGAGCGAAGGCTCGTCGAGGTCCTCCAGCGTCGCGACCACCGGAAGCCGACCGACGAATTCCGGGATGAGGCCGTATTTCAACAAATCCTCGGGCTCGACTTCGCGGAAGATTTCGCCCTGCTTGCGATCCTCCGGCGCCGCCACTCTGGCGGCGAAGCCGATGGAGGTGGAACGGCCGCGCGACGAAATGATCTTCTCGAGACCGGCGAATGCGCCGCCGCAGACGAAGAGGATATTGGTGGTGTCGACCTGGAGGAATTCCTGCTGCGGATGCTTGCGGCCGCCCTGCGGCGGCACGCTGGCGATGGTGCCTTCCATGATCTTGAGCAGCGCCTGCTGCACGCCCTCGCCCGACACGTCGCGGGTGATCGAGGGATTGTCGGACTTGCGCGATATCTTGTCGATCTCGTCGATATAGACGATGCCGCGCTGTGCCCGCTCGACATTGTAGTCGGCGGACTGCAACAGCTTCAAAATGATGTTCTCGACGTCCTCGCCGACATAGCCGGCTTCGGTGAGCGTCGTCGCGTCCGCCATGGTGAAGGGCACGTCGAGGATGCGCGCCAGCGTCTGGGCGAGCAGCGTCTTGCCCGAGCCCGTGGGCCCGATCAGCAGGATGTTCGATTTCGCCAGCTCAACGTCGTTGTGCTTCGATTGATGATTGAGCCGCTTGTAGTGATTGTGGACCGCGACCGAGAGCACCTTCTTGGCGTGGTCCTGGCCGATCACGTAGTCGTCCAGAACTTTGCGGATCTCCCGCGGCGTCGGGATGCCGTCGCGCGACTTCACCAGCGAGGATTTGTTCTCCTCGCGGATGATGTCCATGCACAGCTCGACGCATTCGTCGCAAATGAACACGGTCGGCCCGGCGATGAGCTTGCGCACTTCGTGCTGGCTCTTACCGCAGAACGAGCAGTAGAGCGTATTCTTGGAGTTGCCGCCGCCAACCTTGCTCATTCCTGTCTCCGTCTTCCCGACTTGGGCAGCACCTTGGGCAGCACCTCACACCTTACAAAACGCCGCGCTAAAAATCCGTAGCGGCGTTCGCATACTTTGCCCGCATAAGACGCCACCAAGACATCCCCGGCAAATCAGCACAAGACACCATGCTAACGGCGTGCCAATCAAGAATCCATTAACGATAACACGAGTTTGGGCCAGTGTGTTTTCTGCATCACACCGTCGAGAAACCGCTTGACCCGCCCGGGGAACTGCTTACGCGGCCGAATCAGCCCATTTGATGGCACCTGGGCGCGGATAAGCAACCGGCTAGCTGACCCCTTTGAGGGTCGGTTCCGTCTTCAGGCCCGGTTCCTCCGGCCGTTTTTCGATCACCTTGTCGATCAAGCCGAAATCCTTGGCCATTTCGGGGCTCAAGAACATATCGCGTTCGAGCGCATCCTCGATCTTCTTCAGCGGCTGACCGGTGTGGCGGACATAAATCTCGTTCAGCCGCCTCTTCAGGTTCAGGATCTCCTGGGCGTGCAGCATGATGTCGGTCACTTGGCCCTGGAACCCGCCGGAGGGCTGGTGGAGCATGATGCGGGCGTTCGGCAGCGCAAAACGTAAATCCTTGGCGCCGGCGGCAAGCAGGAGCGAACCCATGGATGCCGCCTGCCCGGTGCACAAGGTCGAGACCGCCGGACGGATGAACTGCATGGTGTCGTAGATCGCCAGACCCGAGGTCACGATGCCGCCCGGCGAATTGATGTACATCGAGATTTCTTTTTTCGGATTGTCCGCCTCGAGGAACAAAAGCTGGGCGACGACCAGGGAGGCCATGCCGTCCTCGATCGGCCCGGTGATGAAGATGATCCGCTCCTTGAGCAGCCGCGAGTAGATGTCATAGGCCCGCTCGCCACGGTTGGTCTGTTCGACCACCATGGGGACGAGGTGTTGCATGTAGAGATTCACCGGATCGCGCATAGGTTCACCTGCTAAAGGAACTCGCCGTCGATAGGCTCAACGCAATGTGACTGAGTCGGTAGTGGTCTGTCGAAGCCGCCGTGCCGCCTCGCACATATGCGCGAAATTCGCTGCGACAAGGCGCTTCGGACTTGGTCAGCTTCTAGACTTGGTCAGCTTCAGACTTGGCCAGCTTAGGCCTCGTCCTCTTTGAACAACTCTTCCCGCGATACCGGCTTGTCGGTGATTTCCGCAAGCTCGACCAGGAAGTCGACGACTTTTTCCTCGAAGATAGGCGCTCGCAGACCGGCGAGCGCACCGGGATTGTTGCGATAATAGTCCCAGACCTGCTGTTCCTGCCCGGGCATCTGCCGAGCCCGCTCCATCACGGCCGCGGTCAACTGCTCGTCGGTCACCTTGATATTGTTCTTCTCGCCGATCTCGGCAATGACGAGGCCGAGGCGCACGCGCCGCTCGGCGATGGCGCGGTACTCCTCGCGCGCCTTCTCCTCGGTGGTGCCCTCGTCGGCAAAGGTGCGGCCCTGGGCCTTGAGGTCGCCTTCGACGGTGCCCCAGACGGTGTTGAATTCCTGCTCGAGCAGGCTCGGCGGCGGCTCGAATTTGTGGAGCTCGTCGAGCTGGTCGAGGAGCGCGCGCTTGAGCTTCTGCCGGGACGCGCCGGCATGTTCGCGCTGCAGGCGGTCCTTGATGCCGTCGCGCAGCTTGGCCAGCGATTCCAATCCGAGCGTCTTGGCGAAGTCGTCATCGACTGTGACCGTGCCAGGCGCCTCGACCGCGGTCGCCGTCACAGCGAAAGTGGCGTCCTTGCCGGCCAGCGCCGGCGCCGCATAGGCGTCGGGGAATTTGATATCGAAGGTCCGGCTCTCGCCGGCTTTGATGCCGGTGATGTTGTCCTCGAAGCCCGGAATGAACTGGGCCGAGCCAAGCACGATCGGCACGCCTTCGGCGGAACCACCCTCGAACGGCTTGCCGTCCTGGGTGCCCTGGAACGACACCGTGACCCGATCGCCCTTTTCGGCCGCTTCGGTCTTGGCAACGAACGGCCGGTTGGCATCAGCAATCTTTTGCAGCGCCTCGTCGATTTCGGGATCGGTCACCTCGGCGGTAAGCCGCTCCAGCTTGATGGTCTTGAAATCGGCGAGCGGGATCGGCGGCAGAATCTCGATCTCGACCTTGTAGGCAAGGTCGGCTTTGCCTTCGATGACGCCTTCGACGGTACCCTCGTCGGGCACGACCTTGGGCTCGGTGGCGAGCTTGTAGCCGTTGTCGGTGACAATCTTGCTGTTGGCCTCGCGCACCGCGTCTTCGATCACCTCGGCCATGGCGGATTTGCCATAAAGGCGCTTGAGGTGCGCGACCGGCACCTTGCCCGGACGGAAGCCGCGCAGCTGCACCTTGCCCTTGAGGTCGTCGAGCCGCGCGTTGACCTTGGCCTCGAGATCGGTCGCCGGCACGACGACGCGGAATTCGCGCTTGAGACCCGCGGCGGCAGTTTCAGTCACTTGCATTGGCACTACTCTTCAGAGCCCAAGACCTTGTCAGAGATCAAGACCTTGAGCCAAAGACCGAGCGTAATCCCGGCCAAGATTTGGAAAAACCGCCCACCTGGTGCGGGCGGAGGGGCTCGAACCCCCACGACTTTCGTCACGGGAACCTAAATCCCGCGCGTCTACCAATTCCGCCACGCCCGCGACGCGTAGGGCGGCCCGGTGGCGCGGCTTATATCATGCACTGCGCACGAGGCACTACCAAAATAGGTCCCGGTACAATCGGGGCAACTGCTCAGGCAAATCCTCGGCGATCAGGCCCGGGCCGAATGCCGCAGCCGCTTCGCCGTGGAGCCAGACCGCAGCGGCTGCAGCCTCAAAGGCCGGCATGTGCTGCGCCAACAGGCCGGTCGCCATCCCGGTCAGCACGTCGCCTGAGCCCGCGGTCGCCAAATAGGCCGGCGCATTGGCGGCGATCGCGGCCCGCCCATCCGGCGCAGCGACCACCGTGTCGGCGCCCTTCAGCACGATGACCGACCCGACGAGTTTTGCCGCCAGACGCGCCCGTTCAAGTTTCGATAGAGCTTGAGTTTTCTCGTCTAAGGCACCGAAATAACGTGAAAACTCGCCCTCATGCGGCGTCAGGATCGTCGCCTGTACCGACCGCGCCTGGAGCGCCTTGGCAAGGCGCTGTGGATCGGCGGCAAAGCTCGTGATCGCATCGGCATCGAGCACTACGGCGCGCCCGCCTGCGAGTGCTGCAAGGACGCGCTCGCACGTGGCTTCGCCGACGCCGACGCCCGGCCCGATCGCCAAGGCGTTCAAACGGCGGTCCGACAGGAATTTTGCAAGCTCGGCAGCCCCATCGACGGGCCGGACCATCACCGCGAGGCTTGCCGCGGCGTTGACGGCGAGCGCTTCGCGCGGGCTGGCGATAGTCACCAGGCCGGCTCCTGCGCGCAATGCACCACGGGCGGCGAGGCGCGCCGCGCCGGTCGACCACGACGGGCCCGATACCACCACGGCGTGGCCGCGATCATATTTGTGACCCTCGTGCTTTGGCACCGGAAAATATCGGCGCCACAGCGCCGGGACGTTTTCGAACGTCTTGGGCGCGATCTTGTCCAGCACGGCAGCGGGAATGCCGATATCGGCAACCGCAATGGTGCCGCAATGAAGCCTGCCCGGCAGCAGCAGGTGTCCGGGCTTTTTGCGGAAAAACGTGATCGTGTGCGCAGCCTTGACCGCCACGCCGAGGGCTGCGCCCGACGTGCCGTTGATGCCGCTCGGCAAATCCACCGCATAGACCGGCGCGTTGCCCGCATTGATGGCTTCGATCAGCGCGCGCGCCGTGCCCTCCACCGGACGGTCGAGGCCCGCGCCGAACAGCGCGTCGATCACGACCTCGGCGCCGGCCAATGCGCGAGGCTCCGCGGCGGCGACCGGCCCAGTCCACTTTTTCGCAGCGAGCGCCGCATCGCCCTTTAGGCGGCCAATGTCGCCCAGCAGAATGATCTCGACGCGCGCACCGCGTTCGGCCAAGAGCCGCGCGGCAACGAAGCCGTCGCCGCCGTTATTGCCCGGCCCTGCGACAACGACGATTCTGCTGCCGGAAGGATGGCGGTCGGCCACCGCCTCGGCCACGGCGCGCCCGGCGCTCTCCATAAGCTCGATGCCGGCAGTCCCGCCGGCAATCGTCAGCCGGTCGGCGTCGGCCATTTCCGCACTGGTCAAAAGCTCAAACATGTCGCGTTGAGGATAGCCAAAGCGGCACATTGCGAATACTGAGTATCGTTGCCAGCAATCGGAAGCGCCGCACCATTGACGAGATAATAGGCAATCTGCTCACTTTAGTGGCGACGGCCACTGCGGCAACCTCGTAGCCGGTTCCCGATCACACGATAGTGCATTGATCGGATTGCTCTTTTCAGGCGCAGCGGGCCTTGGCACGGGACCTGCTAACCAAGGGCTCGGTTCCATCGGTGATTCCGCCCACCGTGGGGCCGGGAGGCGAAAACGCAATGAAGAAAATCGAGGCTGTGATTAAGCCGTTCAAGCTCGATGAAGTGAAGGAGGCGCTGCAGGAAGTCGGCCTGCAAGGCATTACCGTGACTGAAGCCAAGGGGTTCGGACGCCAAAAAGGCCATACCGAGCTTTACCGCGGTGCCGAATACGTCGTCGATTTTCTCCCCAAGGTGAAGATCGAGATCGTGCTCGGCGACGACATGGTCGAGAAAGCCATCGAGGCCATCCGTCGCGCCGCCCAGACCGGGCGCATTGGCGACGGCAAAATCTTTGTCTCAACGATCGAAGAAGCCATCCGGATCAGGACCGGAGAATCCGGACTTGACGCCATCTGAATTGCTGGTTTGACCGCTTTTCGTCTCTGCGCCAAAAGCTGAAATCCGACCAGCGCCACGGGGCATTCACTAACACCACGAAAGGGTACGCATGCCATGACGACGCCAAAGAATGTCATGAAAATGATCAAGGACAGCGACGTAAAATACGCCGATTTCCGCTTCACCGATCCGCGCGGCAAGTGGCAGCACGTCACTTTCGACATCAGCCAGATCGAGGAAGAAACATTTGCCGAAGGCATGATGTTCGACGGCTCCTCGATCGCCGGTTGGAAGGCGATCAACGAATCCGACATGTGCCTTATGCCGGACCCGACCTCGGTCTGCATCGATCCGTTCTTCGCCGAAACGACGATCGTTCTGGTCTGCGACGTGCTCGAGCCCACCACCGGCGAGCCGTACAATCGCGATCCGCGCGGCATCGCCAAGAAAGCCGAGGGCATGGTCAAATCCATGGGCGTCGGCGACACCATTTATTTCGGCCCCGAAGCCGAGTTCTTCGTGTTCGATGACGTCCGCTACAGCGCCACGCCGTACAATACCGGCTTCAAGCTCGACTCCATCGAATTCCCGACCAATGCCGACACCGCCTATGAGGGCGGCAATCTCGGCCACCGGGTGTGGACCAAGAAGGGCTACTTCCCGGTGCCGCCGCAGGATTCGGTGCAGGACATGCGCTCGGAAATGCTCGCCGCCATGGCGCGCATGGGCGTGAAGGTCGAGAAGCATCACCACGAAGTGGCGTCGGCCCAGCACGAGCTCGGCATGAAGTTCGCGCCGCTGACGAGCATGGCCGACCAGCTGCAGATCTACAAATACTGCATCCAGCAGGTGGCGCAGGTTTACGGCAAGTCCGCGTGCTTCATGCCGAAGCCGGTCTACGGCGACAACGGCTCCGGCATGCATTGCCACCAGTCGATCTGGAAAGGCGGCAAGCCGGTGTTCGCCGGCAACAAATATTCCGATCTATCGGAAACCTGCCTGTCGTACATCGCCGGCATCATCAAGCACGCCAAGGCGATCAACGCCTTCACCAACCCGACGACCAACTCGTACAAGCGGCTGGTGCCGGGTTTTGAAGCGCCGGTGTTGCTCGCCTATTCGGCCCGCAACCGCTCGGCGTCGTGCCGCATTCCCTACACGACCAATCCGAAGGCCAAGCGTGTCGAGGTGCGTTTCCCCGATCCGCTCGCCAACCCGTATCTCGCCTTTGCGGCGATGTTGATGGCCGGCCTCGACGGCATCAAGAACAAGCTCGATCCGGGCGAGGCCGTCGACAAGGATCTCTACGATCTGCCGCCCAAGGAATTGAAGAAGATTCCGACCGTGTGCGGCTCGCTCCGCCAGGCGCTCGAAGAGCTCAACAAGGATCGCGGCTTCCTCAAAGTCGGCGGCGTGTTCGATGACGACTTCATCGACAGCTATGTCGACCTGAAGATGAGCGAGATCATCCGCTTCGAGCACACGCCGCATCCGGTCGAGTTCGAGATGTACTACTCGTCGTAAGCGTTGCGTATCCTCCCTGCATTGCGAGAGCAATGCGAACTTAAAGGGCGCCGCGTCATGCGGCGCCCTCTTTCTTTGTCGCGGTGACGCAACGTCAGTGCGATTTCAAGAACGGCACACCGCGTTCTGCCGCGCCGCCCGGAATGATCCGACCAACGGCACCGCAAGCGTAGGAACGGGCTGCAGGGTGGCACCTTGCGGGTTTTGCGCCGCGCCCTGGCCGCGCCGCTCCGGTGCGCCCGGCACCGCTTCATCGGAAGCCTCGACGCGGTCGCGCCCATTGGTCTTGGCGCGATAGAGCGCGGCATCGGCCCGGGAAATCAGCGTATCGATCTCGGCGAAGGCCGAGCCGCAGGATACCCCGACACTCACCGTCGCCGCGGCGTGGCTGCCGGCCGCGGCAGCCGCGCTGGCAAAGGCCCGGCGTACGCGGTTGGCGGCGGCCACGGCATCGCCCAACGTGCTCGGCAACAGCGCGATGAATTCCTCACCGCCCAGGCGGCCGATGGCGTCGCCGGCACGCAGCGTCTTCTTCACCACGGCGGCGAACAGGTGCAGCGTGGCGTCGCCGGTATTGTGGCCGAACCGATCATTGATCGACTTGAAATGATCGAGGTCGAAGGCAAGCACGCAGACCGGCTCTTTGCGCGCTTGCCGCGCCGTCATGATGCCGGCGGCAGCCTCGAAGAAGCCGCGACGGTTGAGCAGTTCGGTCAACGGATCGGTCGCCGCCGCCAGTTTGTATTGGCTCACCGTGCGATCCTTGGCCAGCACCAGCACGATGAAGGCGGCGCCGACCACGTAAAGCACGACTTCGATGGCATAGACCGCGACCCAGCCGGCGCCGAGCGTGCGGCTGCCGATGCCGTCTTGCGAAAGTCCCGCCAATGCCACTGGGAACAGGAAGATCACGCCGTGGAGCATCGGCACGAAGATCGCCGGCCAGCGCCGGATCAGCGATTTGCGCCGCTCGCGCCACAGTTCGACGGCGGTCAGGAACGTATAAGCGGCGACAATCACCGAGCTTACGACCAGCCGCGACGTCTCCGTCGTCACGAATGCCGAGGACGAACAGAAGGCGAGCCAGACCACGGCGCCAAGGCACATCGAGCCCCACAGCACCGGCCGGCCATGGAACATGCGCGCGGCGCTCCACACCATGCCGACCGCGATGAACAACATGACGTCGGGAAGGCTCGACGGCACCGGCGGCGAGATCAGATCGCCCAGGCGCCATAGCACGCCGGAGAATCCGCCGATCAGATACGCCGTGCCCCACCAGGCCAGCGCGGTGATGCCGTCCTGCAGCCAGGCGAACAGCAGGAACAGGCCGAGTAAAGACGTGACGCAGATAGCGATGACGAATAGCGTGCCGATGTCGAGCGACATCGCCGCTTCGGCGAGGCTGGCAAACATGATACGCGCTCCTCTCACTCAATCAGGAAAAGTACGTATCACCGATTGCGGCACCGTGTTGGGCGTTTCCCGTTTCAGGCTTTGCCGAGTGTGAGACACAAGCCACGGTTTTTCCGGAAAAGCCGCGAAAATTGGAGAATTGAAAATTGCAGTAGTGAAAATTGCAGCGGAAATATTTCCGGGGCTAAAAACCGATCCTAACAAATCGCAAAGCCGATTTTGCCGACTTGAAGCGCATGTGATGCAACGGCCGCGATTTCGCACAGCACGACGTGGTTTCCACGCTTGGGCTCGCCCCTGCCTGGGGCCCCTTCCCGCGGCGCCCATCCTTGCCTAGATTGAAGCAAAGACGCTTAAGTTCTTAAGGGAGTTTGCCATGGCTGAGACCGCTGAGCTCGACGTCGCCCCCGATACCATCGAAGCGACGCTCAATTACATCGTCGATGACGGCACCAAGGTCTTCACCATCGTCGCCAGTCCCGGCGGCAGCGACACGCGCTCCGGCGGCACGCCGGACCCGCGCCGCGTGGTCATTCACAACGGCCGCCCGCACACGAACGACTTCGTGCTCGAGCGCAACGGCTTCCGCTTCGTCCGCCACGACACCAAGGTTGCCGACTTCTTCGACGAGGCCGAGATCAAGCGCGTCTACTATCCGGAGATGGAAGCGCTGATCAAAGCCGAGAGCGGCGCCAAGCGGGTCGTCGTGTTCGACCATACGCTGCGCACCGCCGACGACGAATTGCGCGAAGTCGAAGAAAATCCGCGAGGTCGTGCGCCGGGTGCACAACGACTACACCGAATGGTCGGCACCGCAGCGCGTGCGCGATATCTTGCCGGACGAAGCGGAGGAATTGCTCAAGCGCCGTTTCGCCATCATTCAGGCGTGGCGGCCGATCCGGCATCCGGTCGAGACCTATCCGCTCGCCATCGCCGACGCGCGGACGTTGTCGCCGGATGACATGATTATCTCGGAGCGGCGCGCTCCCGGGCGCATCGGCCAGACCTACGCCATCAAGTATAATCCGGCGCACAAATGGTACTGGTTCCCGCGCATGCGGCGCGAGGAAGCCTACGTCTTCAAGGTGTTCGATTCGATGAAGGACGGCCGCGCCCGCTGGACCGCGCATACTGCGTTCGAGGATCCGACGACACCGCCGCACGCGCGGCCGCGCGAAAGCATCGAAATCCGCACGCTGGCGTTTTTCTAGCGTGCGTCATTCCGGGGCGCGCTGAAGGCGCGAGACCGGAATCCATACCCACAGCGCTGGCAGAACCAGCGCTGCGCGTCTTTTCGACCGATCGTGGTTATGGATTCCGGATTCGCCGCTACGCGGCGATCCGGAATGACGATTACCGCTTCGAGAACTGGAAGCTGCGGCGCGCTTTGGCCTTGCCGTACTTCTTGCGCTCGACCACGCGCGAGTCGCGGGTGACGAAGCCGCCGCGCTTGAGCACGGAGCGCAGCTCGGGTTCGTGCCTGATCAACGCCTTGGATATGCCGTGGCGCACCGCGCCGGCCTGGCCGGACAGTCCGCCGCCCGACACCGTGCAGACCACGTCGTACTGACCCTGGCGGTTCGCCGCGACCAGCGGCTGCTGGATCAGCATGCGCAGCACCGGGCGGGCGAAATAGACTTCCACCGCGCGTTCATTGACGAGTGATCTTGCCGGCGCCCATCTTGATCCAGACGCGGGCGACCGCGTCCTTGCGCTTGCCGGTGGCGTAGGCGCGGCCCTGCTTGTCGAGCTCCTGGACATAGGTCGGGGTCTGCGGCGCCGGCGTGGGCTTGAGCGTCGACAATTCTTCCAGCGACTGGACTGTCTCGGCCATTATGCGGTCCTCTTGTTCTTGCGGTTCATGGCCGCGACGTCGAGTTTTTCCGGCTGCTGCGCTTCGTGCGGATGCTCGGCGCCGGGATAGACGCGCAGATTGCCGAGCTGGACGCGGCCGAGCGGGCCGCGCGGCAGCATGCGCTCGATCGCCTTCTCGACGATCCGCTCGGGGAAGCGGCCGGCGAGGATCGATTTCGCGGTGCGCTCCTTGATGCCGCCGATATAGCCGGTGTGCTTGTAATAGATTTTCTGCTCGACCTTGCGGCCGGTCAGCACCGCCTTGGCGGCATTGATGACGATGACGTTGTCGCCGCAGTCGACGTGGGGCGTATAGGTCGGCTTGTGCTTGCCGCGCAGCCGCATGGCCACGATCGAGGCGAGCCGGCCGACGACCAGGCCTTCGGCGTCGATCATCACCCACTTCTTCTCGACCTCGGCGGGCTTTGCCGAAAAGGTTTTCATAATCGCTTCCATCCGGGATGGGGCGCGTCGCGCGCCGTGTGCGCAGGCTTCTAACGGCGACAACGACGCAGGTCAACACGCATAGTAATTATGAAATATTCTCAAGTAGTTGAGTTAGAGGTATTTTATTACCTTTACCTCGATTGCGGCGGGATCGAATAGGTCGAGGTCACGTGCGCAACGAGTTCCTCTTCGCCTTCCGAGCGAATGTCGACCTCGCCGACGGCGAGCCGCTTGCCGAGCTTGATCAAGCGCACTTCGGCAAGAAGATCCCGCGGCGCGGGCTTTTTGAGAAAATTGATGGTCAGATTGGTGGTGACGGCGAGCGGCACCCAGCCGACGGCGGCCAACACCGCGACATAAACGGCGAAATCGGCGAGCGCCATCATGGTCGCGCCCGACAGCGTGCCGCCGGGCCGCAGCGAGGTGCGATCGAAATGCCGGCGCACGACGCAGCCGCCATGCCAGACTTTTTCGATCTCATAGCCGCTATCGCTATTGAACATTTCGGGGAATTCGGCGCGCAGGAGCTCGGTGAGCTCCTTGCGTGTCAGTTTCGGCGCTGCCATGTCCGTCATGCCCCACTCCGGCTTATCCGATCGTTTTTTGCATCGCGGATCGGTTACAATGGTCGGAGCTTGAGAATCCGCAAAACGCGCTGGAAAGCACCGATGAATGCCCAAGCCGCCACCGTCGCCGCTACCGCCTCCTCCGCGCCGATCCTTCTACGCGAGGACATCGACAATGTCGCCGTTCTCACCCTGAACCGGCCGCAGGCGCGCAACAGCCTATCCGAGGCGACGCTCGAAGCGCTCGGCGACGCGCTGACCGCGATCGCCCATGACCGCGCGGTGCGCGCGGTCATCATCACCGCCAACGGCCCGGCTTTTTCCGCCGGCCACGATCTGAAGGAACTGAACCAGCGCCGCTCCGATGCCGATCGCGGCCGCGCTTATTTCAAGCACATCATGGGACTGTGCAGCGGCGTGATGCAGCAGGTCGTCACGCTGCCGCAGCCGGTGATCGCCGCGGTCCAGGCCACGGCGACCGCGGCCGGCTGCCAACTGGTGGCAAGCTGCGACCTCGCCGTCGCTTCGCGCGCCGCGAAGTTCGCCACGCCCGGCGTCAATATCGGCCTGTTCTGCTCGACGCCGATGGTGGCGCTGTCGCGCAATATCCCGCGCAAGGCGGCGATGGAAATGCTGCTGACCGGCGACATGATCTCGGCCGAGGAGGCCGCGCGCATCGGCCTCGTCAATCACGTGGTGGCACCCGGCAGCGAGCGCGACGAAGCGCTCAAGCTTGCCAAGAAAATCACTGCCAAATCGGCGCTCACCGTCAAGATCGGCAAGGAAGCGTTCTATCGCCAGCTCGAAATGCCGCTGGCCGAGGCCTATCGCTACACGTCCGAGGTGATGGTCGAGAACATGTTGGCGCGCGACGCCGAGGAAGGAATTTCAGCCTTCATCGAGAAGCGCGACCCGCATTGGGAAGACCGCTGACAAACCCACCGGAACGCAATGAACCACGACAGCTACGACGACAGCTACATCCGCGGCATTCTCAACACCGTGAAGACGATCGCCATGGTCGGCGCCTCAGAGAAGGAGAACCGGCCGAGCTACTTCGCCTTCAAGTACCTGCTCGAACGCGGCTACAAGATGATCCCCGTAAACCCGGGACAGGCCGGCCACGACATGCTCGGCCAGCGCATCTATGCGCGGCTCGCCGACATCCCCGAGCCGGTCGACATGATCGATATCTTTCGCGGCTCGCAATATGCGCTGGCCATCGTGCAGGAGGCGCTGGCGCTCAAGACGCGGCCGCAAGTGATCTGGATGCAGCTCGGCGTGCGCAACGACGAAGCCGCGGCGCTCGCCGAAGCCAATGGCATGAAAGTGGTGATGAACCGCTGCCCGAAGATCGAGTACGGCCGGCTGTCGTCGGAGATCGCCTGGATGGGCGTCAATACGCGCACGCTGTCGTCGAAAAAGGCGCACCATCGGCGGCATCCAGCGCATGACGCTCAACCGCACCAGCGCCCAGGGCGGCGCCACCACGGCCGCCGACCGCGTGCAGCGCGAAGAAGGCGGACACTGAGTTTCGGCGAAAGCGACTCGGTTTTCGCGAATGTCTGCCGGCTTGGCCGACAACGGTTCAAAAGAAACTCAAAAATTACTATAATTCGACCCGAAGAGAACCTCCCGGGGATTTGGCGCGTCTCATATAGGTGGGCCGCTCGGGCTTGAATGTGGGCTTCGACGCCGCCCGTTCGGGAGGGGACGATGAAATTCAGCACGACAATCGCACTGTCATTACTCTGCCTGACGCTGGCGCCGCTCGGCGCCAAGGCCGACGAGCAGTCGGACCAGCAGGCCTGCATGGGCGACGCCATGAGCATCTGCGGTCAATTCATTCCGGACCGCGAGCAAGTCGGCGCCTGCCTGTTTTCCAACCGCAGCCGCATCTCGCCGGCCTGCCGCATCGCAATGCAGCGCTTCAACCCGAAGACGGCGTCGGCGCGCTGAAAGCTGCCGCAAAACCTTTTTCGCAGAAAAAGTTTCCGCCGCCGCCGCGCCCGACAGCGCGGCGGTTGCGTTTTAAGGCGCCGGGCGTGCCGCGCCTTGACGGCTTTGCGCGGTCCTATAAACGGAAGCCATCGTTTCCCAACATCAAGAGGAGGACCGGTCGATGAGCGAACGCATTCCCGGCTTTTCCACGCTCGCCGTTCACGCCGGCGCGCAGCCCGATCCCACGACCGGCGCGCGCGCGACGCCGATCTATCAGACGACGTCCTTCGTGTTCGAAAGCGTCGATCACGCCGCCTCGCTGTTCGGGCTGCAGACCTTCGGCAACATCTATACGCGCATCGGCAATCCGACCAATGCCGTGCTCGAGGAGCGGGTCGCGGCGCTCGAAGGCGGCACGGCGGGGCTTGCAGTCGGATCCGGCCACGCGGCGCAGGTCCTGGTTTTTCATTGCCTGCTGCAGCCGGGCGACGAGTTCGTGGCGTCGAAGAAGCTCTATGGCGGCTCGATCAACCAGTTCAATCACGCGTTCAAGAATTTCGGCTGGAACGTGGTGTGGGCGGACCCCGACGACATTGCCTCGTTCGAACGCGCCGTCAGCCCGAAGACCAAGGCGATCTTCACCGAGTCGATCGCCAATCCCGGCGGCGTCATCACCGACATGGCGGCGGTGGCGCAAATCGCGCGCCGCGCCGGCGTGCCCTACATCGTCGACAACACGCTGGCCACGCCGTATCTGTGCAAGCCGTTCGAGCACGGCGCCGACATCGTGGTGCATTCGCTGACCAAATTTCTGGGCGGCCACGGCAATTCGATCGGCGGCATGATCGTCGACGGCGGCACCTTCAACTGGTCGCGCGAGCGGCGCTATCCGATGCTGTGCGAGCCGCGGCCGGAATATCACGGCATCGTGCTGCACGAGACCTTCGGCAATTTCGCCTTCGCCATCGCCTGCCGGGTGCTGGCGCTGCGCGACATCGGCCCGGCGCTGTCGCCGTTCAACGCCTTCCTCATCCTCACCGGCATCGAGACGCTGCCGCTGCGCATGCGCAAGCATTGCGACAACGCGCAAGCGGTCGCCGAATGGGTCTCGGCGCATCCGAAAGTGGCGTGGGTGAGCTATCCGGGCCTGCCCGGCGACCGCTACCACAACCTCGCCAAGAAATACTGCCCGGGCGGCGCCGGCGCGGTGTTCACGTTCGGGCTCAAGGGCGGCTACGACGCCGGCGTCAAACTCGTCTCCAACGTGCAGCTGTTCTCGCATCTCGCCAATATCGGCGACACCCGCTCGCTGATCATCCACCCGGCCTCGACCACGCACCGCCAGCTCAGCGACGCGCAAAAGGTCCAAGCCGGCGCCGGCCCCGACGTGGTGCGGCTGTCGATCGGCATCGAGGACAAGGAAGATATCATCGCCGACCTGGAACAGGCGCTGGCGGACTGATCAGTCATTACGCCGGCGCCAGCGGGATGTTTTCGTGCGCGACCGCGCGGCGGTCGGCGACAAGCGCGGCGTGAGTCGTCGCTACCGTCAGCACCAGCATCGCCATCGCCTGGTGCGCCAAAGCGAGCGAGATCGGCACGCGTAACAGCAACGTTGCGACGCCGAGCACTGCTTGCAGCGTCACCGCGATCGCAAGGACGCTGGCGCTGGTGACCACCCAGCCTTGCTTCACCGTGCGCGCTACGTCGAACGCGTGCAGCAGCGCGCAGATGAAGATCGCGTAGGCCACCATGCGGTGGTCGAACTGTGCCGTCAGCGTGTTCTCGAAGAAATTGCGCCAAGCCGGCGTATCGAGAAAAAGCCGCGCGGCATCGGGCACGCAACGCGCCATCGATCAGCGGCCAGGTGTTGTAGATGTAGCCGGCACGCAGTCCGGCGACGAGTGCGCCGAGATAGATTTGCGCGAGTACCAGGATCAACAAGCCGAACGCGCTGACGCGGATGCGCGACGGCAGCGGCGCTGCCGGACGTTCGCCGAGGCGCTGCGCCGTCCAGATCAGCGCGACATAGATCACGCAGGCGAGAACGAGATGCGTCGCGAGGCGATATTGCGAGACTTCGATCCTATCGGCGAGGCCCGAGGCCACCATCCACCAGCCGACGGCGCCCTGCAGCGCGCCGAGACCGAAGATGAACCACAGCCGGCCGCGCAATCCCGGCCCGACCCAGCCGCGCCACAGGAACCACAGGAACGGCAGCAGGAACGCGGCGCCGATCACGCGGCCGATCAGCCGGTGCGTCCATTCCCACCAATAGATCGTCTTGAACGCTTCCAGGCTCATGCCCTGGTTGAGCGCGCGGTATTGCGGAATGGCCTGGTATTTCTCGAACTCGGCCTGCCACTGCGCGTCGCCCAGCGGCGGCAGCGTGCCCATGACCGGCCGCCATTCGGTGATCGAGAGGCCGGATTCGGTGAGCCGCGTCGCGCCGCCGACCAGCACCATGGCGAGCACCAGCGCGGCCACGGCATAAAGCCACAGCCGGATCGCTCGCGCATGGGCCTCGTTGAAGGGAACCGCCGTCATTTTAAGTTTTTGGCCGATCGCTTGTTTGGGGCGCGCGGACCATATAGTGCTGGCCCCTGCCCCCGCAACCGACGTTATGCCGCTTCCGGTAACACTGCCGTCATGTCGATCCGCCTGCGAAAATTCATCGGCACCGTTTTGTTGTTCGCACTCGTCATCGTATGGGCGCTGGTCGCCATGGCGCTGGCGCAGGCGCCGCTCATTCACGACAATGAAATCGCGTCAGTCGCGTACTACGTGATCGCCGGCCTCGGCTGGGTGTTGCCGGCGATGCCGATCGTCTCTTGGATGAGCCGCAGGGATCGGTAATCAGGGCTCAGGCCGCGTCGAGCCGCCGAAAGCCATTCCACATCGCCGTCGCCGAACCCGACAGCAGGACACGCACATAGCGCAGCCGCTGATACTCGCCGTTGAGCGAAATCCGCGGCAGCGCGGTCAGGTGCCGGCTGTGCGAGCGAAACAGCACGCCCGGCCGGGTCGTGACCGCGGTCTTGAAACCAAGCTCCGCCGCAATGGCGAATTCGCGCGGACCTGCCGACGTGCTGTCGCCGACCGGGTAGGACAGATGCTCCGGCCGCGTCCCGAGCGCCGCCTCGATGATCGAGCGGCTCAAATCCATTTCCGAGCGCACAGTGTCCGGCGGCAATTTCGCCAGCATCGAATGGCTCACGGTGTGCGCGCCGATGGTGACGAGCGGATCGGCGGCGAGATTGGCGAGTTCGGGCCAGCTCATGCATAGCTCCTCGCAGAACGCCGCGATATCGACGTGGTAGCAGGCCGCGAGATTTTTGATCACGGCGCGCATGTCCGCTTCGGTCGGCCGCGCCCGCAGCCACCAATAGAGCTCGTCATAGAGCGAGCGCTTCGCCGCGACGGTGGCGCAATCGAAGGTCTGGTTGCGGCCGCGCGACCTGCAGGCCGATGTGATCGTTGCGTGCGATGACCGCTTCGAGCGCGAGCCACCACAATTCGCCGAGCCGGTCGGGAAAGCTCGTCGGCACATAGACGGCGAACGGCACGCCCGCTTCCTTGAGGACCGGATAGGCCCACTGCATGGTGTCGCGGTAACCGTCGTCGAAGGTGAGGCAGACAAAGCGCCGGGCAAAATCGCCCTCGCTCAAGCGGCGATGCATCTCGTCGAGGCTGACCAAATCCACGCGGGAGCGGCGTAGATATTTGACGACCCGGGTGAGAAAGCGCGGCGTGACTTCAAGCAAGCGGTTGGGTTGGAAACGCCCCGGCCGCGGCGGCCGCACGTGATGCAATGTCAGGATCGCGCCGACGCCCGAGACGAAGGGTTTGAGCGCCATATGCGCGCCGGTGAAGTAAAGCCCCTCCAGCCCGCCGCGGATGATCGTCTGTCTGAGGCCTGACACGGACCAACCCTTGTCGAACGAAGCACTATTCCAGGCCTTCGTTGACAATTCTTTGTCAACTTCGCGGCAGGAGCCTCGTTCGGTTACGCAATCCGCGCTTATGCGGCCGCGGCCGTCTCTGCGGCATCGTCCGCGAACGAGCCGCCCAGCACGGTGACGTCGGCGAACCCAGCGTCCAGCAAGCGCTGTCGCGCCGAGGCCGTGCCGGCATCGGTCAGCGTACCGGCGACCAGGATCGCGTGTGGGGCAATGGAACCGATGGCCTCGAGATCGGGTCCGAAGATCGCTCCTGCGGCGATAACGACCCGATCGTAGCCGCGCGCCAGCGCATTGAAGCTCGTCGCCATGTTGGGCGCGACCAAAATCTCGCCGCGGTCGGTCGGCAGCTGGCCCGACGAAATCAGATGCAGGCTCGACTGCTTGTCCTTGGTGATGATGTCGCGGAACGAAGCCGTCTTGGCCGCGAGCTCGGCAAGCCCGCTGGCGGACGGTTCGTTCGACGTGGCCCTGATCGCGCTATCGGCCGAGCCGAGACCGACCAGCACGACTCGCGCGTTCGCGGCTAGCGCACGGGCGATCTTGAGCGCGGTCCAGCTCGTGTCCATCCCCTGCGCGGCGCCGAATACCGCAACGCTGCTGTCGGCACCGCCGTCGTGCCGCAAGGTATCGGTGACGTCGTCGAGCGAGCTGACCGGAACATGGCGCCGGTTGTTGTGGCGCAGTTTTATGGCGGATGGCGTTGAGCGCGGCCGTCACGCGCGAGGTCACTTCTTCGGACGGCGGCGGCGCCTGCCGCATCGGCACGCCGCCCATGGGGGCCGCCAAAAGCTCCTTGGTCAGCACGAAGCCGATCGCAATCACCAGCGTGGTCAAGGTCGCGATCAGCACCGCCGGCACCTTTTTCGGATAGGCCGGCACGTTCGACACCGTCGCGCGCGAGATCACGCGCGCATCGGCCGGCGCGGAATTCGCGGTGTCGCGCGAGGTCGCCTCGCGGTATTTGGCCAGATAGTTCTCCAACAGATCGCGCTGCGATTTTGCATCGCGCTCGAGCTCGCGCAGCTGCACGTCGTCAACGTTGGTCGTCGCCGCCACGCTCTTGAGCTGGTCGAGGCTCGCCGTTTGCGAATCGAGCCGCGCGCTGGCGAGCTTGGCATCGTTTTCGAATGAGCGCGCGATGGTCGCGGCTTCTTGCTTGATTTGACCATCGAGGTCGGCGATCTGCGCCCGCAATTCCTTGATCCGCGGATGGTTGTCGAGCAGCGTCGAGGACTGCTCGGCAAGCTGCGCGCGTAACGTCACGCGCTGCTCGGACAGGCGGCGGATCAGCTCCGAGTTGAGGACATCAGAGGATTCGATGGGCTGGCCGGATTTCAGCATCTCCCGGATCAGCCTGGCCTTGGCCTCGGCGTCGGCTTTTAGCGCGCGTGACGCCGCAAGCTGCGTGTTCATGTCGCCAAGCTGCTGCGCCGACAGCGTGGTGTTGTTGTTGCCGACGAAAAGCCCCGACTTGGCGCGGTACGCTTCGACCTTTGATTCCGCCTCCACGACCTTCTTGCGCAAGATTTCGATCTGGCCGGCCAGCACCTGGCCTGCGTTCTGCGCCTGCTCCTGTTTGACCTTGCGCTGCAGCTGCAAATAGTCGTCGGCGATGGTATTGGCGACACGCGCCGCAAGCTCAGGATCCTCGGACAAAAAATCGATGACGATGACGCGCGATTTTTCCACCGGAAACACGGTGAGGCGGTCGTAATAGGCTTCGAGCACGCGCTCTTCCGGCGTCATGCTAGCCGGATTCCTGATGATGCCGAGCATGCCGAGCACGGCCTTGACCGGCGACACGCCGCCGAGCGTCGAATCGAATTCCGGAAGCTCGTTGAGCTTGAGCTTGGCGATCACGTCCTTGGCGAGGTCGCGCGACAGAATGAGTTGCGCCTGGCTCGTCACCGTCTCCTGGTCGACGGCGTTACGATCCATCAAGTCCTTGTCGGCTTCAGGGCGCAGGAAGATATTGTCGCGCCCTTCGACGATGACGCGCGATTCCGACTGAAATCTCGGAGTGATGACCTGGACGACGAGGAGCGTGACCAGTCCAACCAAGATCGTCGGCCGCAGAATCTTCCAGCGTTTGCGCCAGAGCGTCGTGCCGAGCGCTGAGAGGTCCAACTCTGCGTCGTTAAATTGGCCCCTGCCCCGCGCCGACTGCGACACGACGCTCATTGCGATACTCCTCGCGACTGAACTACGGACAAACCAAACACCACGCTTGATTAGAATCTATTAAGGTTGCGATCCGGTTAAAGTAGCGCCGTGCGGGCGCGGCAGCCGGTGCGAGAGACTTTATTAACCGGCGGAGTTCTCAATTGGGCTTAACTTTCTGCCACGAGCTTTAAGGATTTCCTTCATGGGCCAAATGCGCCCGCTCCCGTCGGCGCTTGCCCCGGCTGACGCGTCGTTCGCCACGACGACGCATCCGCAAGCCGCATCCAGCCCGCCGAGCCTGAAAATCCTGCACATCTTGCGCGCCCCGCTCGGCGGCCTGTTCCGGCACGTGATCGATCTGGTGCAAGGCCAGGCTCAGCGCGGACATCAAGTTGGTTTGTTCATCGACAGCACCACGGGCGGCGCACGCGCCGAAACCATTCTTGCCGAGCTTGCGCCCTGCTTGGCGCTCGGCTTCGAGCGCGCCGCCATCCCGCGCGAGCTCAATCTGCGCGATATTTACGCACTGCGTCGCGTCTCGCGCCGGATTGCGGCGCTTAGGCCCGACGTCCTTCACGGCCATGGCGCCAAGGGTGCGGCGCTGGCGCGCCTGGTGCCGAATTTCGGCCATGCGATCCGCGCCTATACGCCCCACGGCGGCTCGCTGGTCTATTGTCCCGGCACCATCAGCGGCGGCTTTTATCGCTCCGTCGAGCGGATCCTGAACTGGCGCACCGATCTCTTCCTGTTCGAAAGCAGCTACGTCGCCGACCTGTTCCGCGCCAAGATCGGCACGCCCCGCGCCATGGTGCGCATCGTGCGCAACGGCGTCGGCAAGGCCGAATTCGAGCCGGTCGCGATCCAACCCGATGCGACCGACATCGTCTGCGTCGGCGAGCTGCGGCCGGTCAAGGCGATCGACGTGCTGATCGAGGCGCTTGCTATCCTCAAAAGCTCCGGCCGCCCGGTCACCGCGACCATCGTCGGCGAAGGCCCTGACGATTTCAAGCTGAAGGCCCAGGCCGAGCGTCTCGGCCTCGCCGAAGAGGTTCGTTTCGTCGGCTTTCGTCCGGCGCGGGAGGCATTTGCCATGGGGCGAATGCTGGTCATTCCCTCGCGCGCGGAATCGCTGCCCTACGTGGTGCTCGAGGCCGCGGCCGCCGGCGTGCCGATCATCGCCACCGAGGTCGGCGGCGTGCCGGAGATTTTCGGGCCCGAGGCCGTGCATCTCATCCCGCCCGACGACATCGGCGCGCTGGTCGAGGCAATGCGCGCGGCGTTGATCGATCCGGGCGAAGCGCATCGGGTCGCCGAGCAGGTCCGGGCGCGGGTCCGCGCCGAATTTTCGCTCAGCACCATGGTGGAAGGTGGTCTTTCCGCCTATCGCGAGGCGCTGGCGTTGCGAAAACTTGCTCAATTCACATAACCAAATTTTGAAGATTGTTCACTATGTTGGCGCAAGGCTGGCGACACCAAGTGTGTTGGGTTCACGCTTGAGCACGAAAGTTTGCGTTAACCATGTCCAGCACCGAGCACAGCACGATCTTTGAAGCGGCCGCGGCGGTTTCGTCGGCCGTCAAATCTTTGCCGCGCGTCGCGGCGAAATCCTCAGGCACGCTATCGGCCTCTGCGCTCAATGTTGCCGCGCAAGAGTTCAAACCGGCTTATTCGCCGATCGTACTGGCCGGCACCGTGCGGCTTATCGAAGCCGCGCTGATCATCGCAGTCGGCCTTGCGGTCTATTTCTGGCACGTGGTGCCGGGCTACGGATTTGCCTGGTACTACCTCGGCGCCATTGTCAGTATTGCGATCATGGCGATGCTGGCGTTCCAGATCGCCGACATCTACCAGGTGCAGGCGTTCCGCGGCCACGAGAAGCAATATATGCGGCTCGCTTCGGCATGGTCCGTGGTCTTTCTGATCGCGATCAGCCTGTCGTTCTTCGCCAAGGCCGGCGACCAGTTTTCCCGAGCCTGGCTCGGCGCCTTCTATGTGCTCGGCCTGTTGACGCTGATCGCGTTCCGGCGCGGCCTGTTCCTCCTGGTGCGGCGCTGGACGCGGCAGGGCCGGCTCGACCGCCGCACCATCGTGGTCGGCGCCGACTTGAACACCGAGACCCTGCTCAAATCGCTCGCCGCGCAGCGCGATTCCGACGTCCGCGTCATCGGCGTGTTCGACGATCGCAACGACGACCGCAGCCTCGCCACCTGCAATGGCGTTCCCAATCTCGGCACGGTGGACGATATCCTCGAGTTCGCCCGCAAGACTCGCGTCGATCTTGTCATCTTTTCGCTGCCGATCGCGGCCGAAGGCCGCATCCTGCACATGCTCAAGAAGCTGTGGGTGCTGCCGCTCGACATTCGGCTCTCCGCGCACAGCAACAAGCTGCGATTCCGGCCGCGCTCCTATTCCTATATCGGCAGCGTACCAGTGCTCGACGTCTTCGACCGGCCGATCGCCGACTGGGACATCGTGATGAAGTGGCTGTTCGACAAGATCGTCGGATCGCTGGCGCTGATCTGCCTGGCGCCGGTCATGCTGCTCGTGGCGCTCGCCATCAAGCTCGACAGCAAGGGGCCGATCTTCTTCAAGCAACGCCGCTACGGTTTCAACAACGAGCTCATCGAGGTCTACAAGTTCCGCTCGCTCTATGCCGAGCACGCCGATCCAATGGCAGCCAAGCAAGTCAACAAGAACGACCCGCGCGTCACCCGGGTCGGCCGCTTCATCCGCAAGACCAGCCTCGACGAGCTGCCGCAGCTCTTCAACGTCGTCTTCACCGGCAACTTGTCGCTGGTCGGGCCGCGGCCGCACGCCATCCACGCCAAGGCCGCCGAGCATCTCTACGACGAGGCGGTGGACGGCTATTTCGCGCGCCATCGGGTCAAGCCGGGCATCACCGGCTGGGCCCAGATCCACGGCTGGCGCGGCGAGACCGACAGCAAGGAAAAAATCCAGCGCCGCGTCGAGCACGACCTCTATTACATCGAGAACTGGTCGCTGATGCTCGATATCTACATTCTGCTGCGCACGCCGTTCGCCGTGCTCAACATGCAGAACGCCTACTGATGGACGCTCGCAATCCGGCGCTGGCGCTGGCTGCCGCGGACGATAGCCGGCCCGTATTCCGGGCTGGCGCAGCGGCTTCTCAACGTCGTCCTGTTCGTCACCGTCCTGACCAGCTCGATCGCCTTCATCGAGCCGGCGCCGCACGACGGCTTGATGATGGTGCTTCTTGTCACCTGCGTCGGCGCCCGCGTCGGCTTCGACCGCAAGCTCATCCCGCTGCTGCTCCTGATCGTGCTGTGGCTGGTCGGCGGACTTATGTCGCTGGTGCAGGTCGGCGATCAGGCCAAAGACATTCAATATGCCGGCACGTCGATTTACCTCGGCATCGCCGCCTTGATGTTCGCCTGCCTGTTCTGCGACGGCAATCTGGTGCGCCTCGCGATCCTGCGGCGCGGCTACATTTTGGCGGCGCTGATCGCGACCGCGGCGGGCTATATCGGCTTTTTCCATCTGTTGCCCGGCGCCGACATTTTCCTCGACAATGACCGCGTCAGCGCCACGTTCAAGGACCCGAACGTCTATGGACCGTTCCTGATCTTTCCGATCGTCTGGCTCCTGGTCAGCCTGCTGGTACGCGGCATCAGGCTCCTCGATGTCGCGGTGCTGATGATCCTCTTGGGCGGGCTCTTGCTGAGCTTCTCGCGCGGCGCCTGGACTCATTTCGTCATCTCGACAGTGGTCGGCATCGGGATCGTGCTCGCGGTCACGCCAGACCCGCGCATGCGCGCGCGCATCGTCGTGCTCGGCCTTCTTGGTGCGACCGTCGTGGCCCTGCTGGTGGTCGCGCTGGCGTCGATCGGCTCGGTCCACGACATGATCATAGACCGTGCCAAGGCGATCCAGCCCTACGACGTCGGGCCGGGCGGCCGCTTCTGGCTGCAGCAGCAGGCGCTCGGCGCGATCCTGGATAACCCGAACGGTCTTGGGCCGTTCGAATTCGACCGCATCTTCGGGCTGCAGCAGCACAACGTCTATATGCAGGGCTTTCTGGTGTACGGCTGGCTCGGCGGCGCCGCCTATATGGCGCTGGTCGCGATCACGCTGGTGCTCGGGTTGCTCACGGTCTCAACGCCGACGCCGTGGCAGTACTATCTGATCACCGCTTACGCGGTCTTCGCCGGCGAGGCCTGCGAAGGGCTGATCGTCGACACCGATCACTGGCGCCACTTTTTTCTCGTGCTCGGAATGGTCTGGGGACTGGCGGTAGCGACGATCAATTTCCGCCGCCGGCAGGCATGGGAGCCCGATGTTGACGCGGCATTTGCTCCAGCTCATCCGTAGCCCGGCGTCGGTCTACTTGCGGCAGAGCAAGATTGGCTGGTGTTGCTCGCCGCCGGGCATGTGAACGATCTCGCAGGACGAGAAGCCGATTTGCCGGCACAGGCGGAACAGATAATCGGTGTGGTAGGCGACCGCGGCCTCGGGCTGCGCCTCGGATTCGATGCGCGCATTGCCGAGCTGGTGCTTGAAGGTGTGGCGCGTGCCGTACGTCGCCGGCAGATGTTCCATATTGAAATGCGAATGCATCATGGTGCCGCCGGCTTGGAGAAGGCGGAAGGTCTCGCGCAAATAATTGCCGAGCTCGGTCTCGAGCAGATGCGTCAAAAGCGAGTTTGAGAACACAAGATTGAACGTCCCATCCGCCTCCGGAATGCGATACGACGACGACGCCGAGCCGTTCTGATTATAGGACACGCTGGCATGGCTCGAATGATGGAAGCGGAAACGCTCCGCATCGTAATTCTTTTGGCACCACGCGATGGCCTCGCCGTCGATGTCGACGCCGACATAGGCGCCGGAAAAGCGCCGGCCGCGAAAATTGCAGTCGCGCATCCAGTGCGCCCAGCGCCCGCAACCAACGCCGATATCGAGGATGTTCGATTGCAGGTTCACGATGCCTTCGCTCAGCGCGAACATCCAAAAATCGCGCGCGTGCACCAGGAAATGGGTTTGGTTGTTGAAGATGCGATTGCCGACGCCGACGCGGATCCGCAAGTGATTGGGCGGCAGCGCCCGAAATTCCGGGTAGATGAGCCGCGGAACCACGTCGCTGGCGTTCACCGCCGCCCGGAACAACGGATTGAAGGTCAGTTTCGATGTCGAAGGGAAGAGCTTGCGGAGCAACCGATCGAGGCTGAGGCCGCTTGATGACGTGGCCGGTCCAGGGGACGCCGACGTGTAAGCCATGGCTGGGTTAAACCGCGAAATTATCCGGATGACTTCATGATTTGGTTAGCTCCGGGCGCTTAAGATCGGGTTACCGGTACCGTTGCCTTTTTTGCTGTTTACGGAACTAACCGCTGGCCGAGTTCATGCAGACAGATATCGCGTCGGCGGACACGGCACCCGTGGACAGCCCGCCCCGGGGCCTGGTCTCGATCCCCTTCCTGTTGCTGCGCGTGTCGACGGCCGGCGGCGCCTTCGCCACGGGATTTATCCAGACGCTGGTGTTTGCCCGCGTTCTGACGCCCGACCGGTTCTCGCTCTTCATCCTGGTGGGCGCCATCGGATACTCGCTTTGGCTTTGCGATCTCGGTCTCGCCAAAATACTGTTCGTGCAACTGCGCGCCGCGCATCTGGCCGGAAAGACCGACCGGCAAGCCGCCGGACAGGCAACGGCGGTCACTCTGTTCTACCTGTTGCTGGCCGCCGGCGGCGCGCTGGTGTGCTTCGCCATCATGGCGTCGCGGCCGGCGAACTCGCTCCTTGAAGCTGCCGACTTCGGGCTGTTCTTCCTCTATATCGGGCTCAACCTGGCCTGGGTTTGCCTGCGCAGCCTCAGCATCGCCGTCGACGAATACGTTTTCTACGAAAAGCTCGAGCTGGTGCGCCGCGTCGGCAACATGGCGACCATCCTCGCCATGCTGATCGGGCTGCCGTTCACCGCCTTTCTGGTCGGCTCGAACCTGCTGTGGGCGGTGCTGGTAGCATCCGCGGTGATGAGGCTTTTGCGTCGCGGCGCCATGGCGCCGCAGCTGCGCGGCTTTGTCGGCGAGCTCACGGTGTTTTTCCGGACAAACATGCGATCGATCGCGCGCAGCGGCACGTTCGCGCTGAGCGATATTTTCATTTACACGTTCCCCTACTACGTCGTGCCTTTGGCGTTCGGCCTCGGCGCTCCGATCATTATTCTTGAAGCGACGTTTCGCATTTTCCGCGGCGCCAGCGTCATCTATAGCGCGGCATGTGATCTCGCGATCCCGGGACAAACCCGGGCGCTCGCTGCGCGCGACGCGTCGAAGCTGATCCGCACGACGCTGATCGCGGCGGCGCTATGCTGCCTGCCGGCGGCTTTCGCCTGCGGCTTGCTGATCTTCGCGTCAAAGCAATTGTTCGCCTTCCTGCTCGGATCGGCGGCGACCGTGCCGCCGACCGTCACGCCCATTCTGGTGGTGATGCTGTTGGCGAACCTCGTGCAAATGGTCGCGCAATCGCTATTGCTGCATGCCGGCTTCTTCCGCGAGATATCGCGCATCGGCGCCGGCGTCGCGGTCGCCATGGTGGTCGCAACCGCGATCGCGGTCGTTGCCAGACTGACCATAGTCGAGTTTCTCGGCGTCTATGCCGCCGTCTACACCGCGGGCGCGCTCTATTTGGCCGTCGCCGCTTATCGCGGACCGATCCTCGCCGCCGCGTCGCCGCTCGCAGCGGCGAAATGGAAACGCGCCGCGGAACCTGCCGCGGCGCGCTGATCAAGGCGCAAAGGAAGATGGAGCTTTGCGCCAAGTCTACTTATGCGCAAAGCTCACTTAGAAGCCGCCGTCGTTCAGGGGCTTGCCATAGTGCGGCGGGGTTTGCTGCTGAACCGTCTTGGTCTGCGCTTTCGCCGCTGCCGCTTTCTGCGCCGCGCTCGGCTCGTCGGTTATGCCGCCATCGTTGAGAGCCTTGCCATAGTGCGGCGTGGCCGGAGCGGCAGGCGTCGCAGAATTATAGAGCGGCTTTGCCGGCGTCGCGTTCGAATTGTAATCGTCGACCATTCCGCCGTCGTTCAAAGCTTTGCCGTAGTGCGTCTGCGCCGATGCGGGAACCGAAGCGAGCGCCGCGCCGAATGCCAGCGCAGCGACGCCAATGGTGATGTGCTTTTTCATGATTTTCCTCCAACCGAGGTTTTCGGACGGCCACCGCAGCGGCCGTCGCTCGGAGCTTGCAATTAGTTTTGTCGAAGCGAGGAAATATAGATTTGAAGCCGTAAATACGCGGCGCGACTTCATAAATCCGAAGTAAAAGATACGCGAAGACTATGCGGACCGCGCCAACGTTTAGCGCGCGAATAGATGTATAAAAAACTTATAGCGGCTCGAAGCGGCGGCACCCCCGCGTCGCGGCCACAATCAAGATGCTCAGAGCAATCCGCAGCGCACCGCGATTGCGGCGAGCCACACCAAACCGGCAAGCGCGAGCCCGCAGAACACCGCGGAAGAGCCGAAATCCTTGATTCTGCCGATGTCGCGATGCTGCTCGGGCGTGACGTGATCGGAAAGTTTTTCGATTGCGGTATTCAAAAACTCGACGGCGAGCACGACAAGGAGCGCCGCGATCATGGCAACGTACCAGGCAAGGCTCGGCGCGATGACAAAGCCGACCGGCACGGCCAGCACGAAGGCAATCGCTTCCTCGCGGACCGCGGCCTCGGTTTTGATGCCGTCGACAATCCCGCGCAGCGAGTTCTTGGTCGCGCTGAAAATTCGCATCACGGCGCGGCGAGACGGGCTGTGCGGCAGCGCCGGGCCGGCGCGTGTTGCGGCGCAAGACCCCGATGACTATAGTGCGGCCCGATATTCGGAGCGTAGCGCAGCCCGGTTAGCGCACCAGTCTGGGGGACTGGGGGTCCCGAGTTCAAATCTCGGCGCTCCGACCATCTTGCCCGGCCGCATCATTGCCCGTCAGCGCGGCGTCGATCAGCCGGCGGCAGGCGACGAGCTCGTCCAGCACGAGCCGCAGCGTGTCTTCGGCCGCCTTGCCGGATTGAGCGGAGGACCTCATTGACGCGACCGGTAGGATCGTCGGTTCGCGCCGCTCGACCGGAGGCGCATCGTCGGCGCGCGCGAACAGCGACAGCTCCATGCGCGTTTCGACAACCTCTTCGACGAAACCCTCGCGCTCATCCTCGGTGTCCGGCGGTGGCGGCAGCTCGGCGCCGGGGCGCCAGACGTTCTGCACGAAGGCCGCGCCTTCGTCGCGCAGGATGCGTTGCACGCCGCGAATGGTGTAGCCCTCGCCGTAGAGCAAGTGGCGCACGCCGCGCAAGAGATCGACATCGTCGGGACGATAGTAGCGCCGGCCGCCGCCGCGCTTCATCGGCTTGATCTGGGTGAAGCGGCTCTCCCAGAAACGCAGCACGTGTTGCGGCACGTCGATCTCGTCGGCGACTTCGCTGATGGTGCGAAATGCGTCAGGCGCCTTGTCCAAGACCTATTCTCCACCAATGACGGCGGTCACTTGCCGCCGTCCGGCTCCGAATTGATTCGCTGCTTGAGGATAGCAGAAGGCTTGAACACCATGACCCGGCGCGGCGAGATCGGCACTTCCTTGCCGGTCTTGGGATTGCGGCCGATGCGCTGGCCTTTCTTGCGCACCACGAACGAGCCGAACGATGACAGCTTCACCGTTACGCCACGTTCGAGGCAGTCGGTGATTTCCTTGAGCACAAGTTCTACGAGTGTCGCGGATTCGGTGCGCGACAGGCCGACCTTTTGGTAGACCGCCTCACACAAATCCGCACGCGTGACTGTCTTTCCCGCCATCGCCAGCCCCGAGCACGGCGATCGATCCAACGTCGATCAAGATATCGTGCTGAATTATCTACGATATTAGCTTGGCGTTGCAGGTGTCAACCGGGCTTCTGAAGGGTCGCCAGAGGATCGACACGTGTCACCGGGGCTTACCAGCGCACCAGTGCCGCCCCCCAGGTGAAGCCGCCGCCCATGGCTTCGAGCAGCAGCAGGTCGCCGCGCTTGATGCGGCGGTCGGCAACCGCGTCGGCAAGCGCCAGTGGAATCGAGGCCGCCGAGGTGTTGCCGTGGCGGTCCACCGTGACCACGATCTTGCCCGGCGGAATGCCGAGCTTATGGGCCGAACCGTCGATAATGCGCTTATTGGCCTGGTGCGGGATGAACCAATCGACGTCGGCGGCGGTGTAGCCCGTGGCCTTGAAGGCGTCCTCGACCACGTCGGTGATCATCGCCACGGCATGGCGAAACACCTCGCGCCCCTCCATGCGCAGGTGGCCGACCGTGCCGGTCGAAGACGGCCCGCCATCGACATAGAGCTTCGACTTGTAGCGACCGTCGGAACGCAGACGCACGGTCAGGATGCCGCGCTCCTCGTCCTTGTCCGGCTGCGTCTGGCTGTCGAGCACGACGGCGCCGGCGCCGTCGCCGAACAGCACGCAGGTGCCGCGGTCGGTCCAGTCGAGAATGCGCGAAAACGTCTCCGAGCCGATCACCAGCGCGCGGGAGAACGCGCCCGATTTGAGCAGGCTATCGGCCGTCGCCAGCGCATAGACGAAGCCGGAGCACACCGCCTGCAGATCGAAGGCGGCGCCATGGGTGATGCCGAGCTCGGCCTGGACCGACACGGCGCTGGCCGGGAAAGTATTGTCGGGCGTCGAGGTTGCGAGCACGATGAGATCGATCGATTGGGCATCGACCTTGGCATGGGCGAGCGCGGCCGCGCCGCGTGCACCGCCATGTGCGAGGTCCATTCGCCGGGCGCGGCGATGTGGCGTTCGTGGATGCCGGTACGCTGCACGATCCAGTCGTCCGACGTGTCGACCTTGCGCGCCAGATCGCTGTTGGTGAGGATCTGCGCCGGCAGATAGCTGCCGCAGCCGAGGATGACCGAACGCTGTGCCGTCACGAGGCCACTCCGCCGACGGCCTGGCGCGCAGGCTTACCGGGACGGCCGAGCGCCGCCGTGATCTTGGCCAAGAGCTCGTCGCGGACGACACCGTGGCCGAGCTCGATTGCCGCGGCAAAGCCTTCGGCGTCGGTGCTGCCGTGGCTTTTGATGACGATGCCGTTGAGGCCGAGAAAGACGCCGCCGTTCGACTTGCGCGGGTCCATGATTTCGCGCAACTGCCGGAACGCCGAGCGCGCGAAAAAATAGCCGATGCGGGCGCTGAGCGTGCGGCTCATGGCGCCTTTGAGATATTCGCCGATCTGGCGCGCGGTGCCTTCTGCGGTCTTGAGCGCAATGTTGCCGGCAAAGCCCTCGGTGACGACGACGTCGACGGTGCCCTTGCCGATGTCGTTGCCCTCGACAAAGCCATGATAATCGAGGTCGGGCAATTTCTGCTCGCGCAGGATGGCGGCGGCTTCGCGCACCGGTTCGAGGCCTTTGGCTTCCTCGACGCCGATGTTGAGCAGGCCTACGGTCGGACGATCATGGCCGAACAGGATGCGCGCGGTGGCGGCGCCCATCACCGCCAGATCGACGAGATGGTCGGCATCGGCGCCGATCGAGGCGCCGACGTCGAGCACGATGGATTCGCCGCGCAAGGTCGGCCACAGCGCCGCGATCGCCGGCCGCTCGATGCCCGGCAAGGTCTTGAGATTGAACTTCGACATCGCCATCAGCGCGCCGGTATTGCCGCCCGATACCGCGACGTCAGCTTCACCCTTCTTGACCGCGTCGATGGCGAGCCACATCGAGGATTTCCAGCGGCCATAGCGCAAGGCCTGGCTCGGCTTATCCTCCATCCGCACGGCGATGTCGGTGTGGACGAGTTTCGAGGCGGCTTTGAGCGCGGGCCGCGCGTCGAGAAGCGGCGCGATCAGCGCAGTGTTGCCGAAGAAGAGGAATTCGGTTCCCGGGTGCCGCGTCAGCGCCAAATCGGCGCCGGCAACGACCACAGCGGGACCTTGGTCTCCCCCCATCGCGTCGATAGCAATGCGGACCTTGTCTGACATTCAATGACCTTGCGGTCCTAGGTCCTGGCGGCGGAGGGGCGACACCGGCCGGGAGAATAACGGTTCGGCGCCCGGACACAACTGGCGTTCAGTGGCCATCGCGATCCTTCAGTCCGGCCAGCGCGGCGAACGGCCCCGGATCAGGTTTAACGTCTTGTGGCAGCTCGAATACCGCTCCCGGCTTGCGCGGATAGGGATCGAGCCCGAGGATGAGGAATTCGGTCGCCAACGCGCCGAGATCGACGACACCGCCGATGAGCGGTTCCGGCCCATTCCAGCTCCGTTGCGGCCGTTCGGAATCCTTTTCGGCGGCCTCGTCCTCGCCGGACTTGCGCTCGACCGGCGGCTGCGACGGCGCAAACAAAAGGTCGATGTCCTCTTCGACTTCGTTGGCGAGCGGCTCAAGCGTGACCACGCAGTTCTGGCCCACCGTCGCCGACACTCGCCCGCAGACATGCAATCCGTCCGCGCCGTGCCGCGTCACGTCGAAATTGGCTTCGAGCCTTGGCAAGTCGCGCAAACCCACCAGCCGCGCCACGGCGGCGCGGACGTCATTGTCGGCCACGAGATCGAAGTGCCGGCCGGTCTCTGCCACGTCCTCGGCAGTGACCGGAACCTGCCAGGGTGCCGGCGCTTGTTTGTCTGCTTTACGTTCGCTCATGTTTAGGTTCGCTAATGTTTAGTTTCGCTCTTGTTTACGTTGGCACTTGTTTACGTTGGCTCTCGGGCAAAAGCCTCGGGGCTGGGAAAGACGACCTCGCCGCGAATGAGCGCGCCGTCGTCCTGGGCATCGAGCCTGGTCACCGCCGCGCGCGCATAGCGCGCCAGTTGAGCCGCTCCGGGCTCGTTCACCTGCCGGAAAGATATTGCGTGCCAGCGCCTTCTCAAAGACCCGTTGGTCCGCCGCGTCGAGGGCTGCAAGATAAGCGGCTTGCCGGCCGTAGAAGGCTTCGGCAAAGGCCTGCATCCGTTTCGGCACCGCAAGGTCGCCGACCCCCATTTCCCGCAAATTGGCATCGAGATCGCGGCAAAACGCGTCGAAAAGCTCCTGGCCGAGAAGCGTTTGGCCGAGGCTTGGCAGCCGCGCCCAGCCTCCGCCCGGCGGCCGAGCCGGTTCAACAGCAGCACCAGATGCAGCACAATCAGGTCGAACCGGCCCTCGACCGTATCGGGAACCCGGTAATCGGCGTAAAACGCCACCGAACGGGCTTGCGCCACGATGGCGCCATAGAGGGCATGGATTGTACGGGCTTGGGAATTGCGCCGAAACCGCGCTAGGATCATAGGGATAGCCTGAATCTCGAAAGCCGCTTTGGAGCGGCGGATTGCCAGTTTTGGGTTTTCGGGGTACGGCACGCGACGGCCGGGTGCAAGGTGGGTTTGAGGATGTGGGGCAGCCGACGGCATTTTAGGAACACCAGTTCCATACGAGCCCTTGCGGTGCTGTTCACGCTGGCGCTGTTGCCGGGCGGCTGCTTCGGCGAAACGTTCCAGCGCGGTTACGTGCTGCCCGACGGCGCGCTCGAGCAAATCCCGCTGGGCGCCTCGCAGGAGCAGGTTCTGCTCGTTCTCGGCACGCCCTCAACGGTGGCGACCGTCAGCGGCGAGGCGTTCTATTACATCTCGCAAAAGGCCCAGCGCCCGATCTCCTTCGTCGACACCACGATCACCGACCAGCGCGTGATCGTGGTCTATTTCGACAAGAGCCGGAAAGTGCAGCGGCTCGCCGAATACGGCATGAAAGACGGCAAGGTGTTCGACTTCATCAGCCGCACGACGCCGACCACCGGCGCCGAGAACAACATCATCACCTACTTGTTCAGGACCATCAAAGGCCAAGGCTCGTAAGGAGCGAAGGTTCTTAAGGACCAAGGCTCGTAATAGGCCAAGGCTCGTAAGCCTTCGCCGACCTCGCGCGGCTGCGCGAGGTCACCTCAACTTGCAAAGCACTAGCGTCAGTGCGCCAGCACGGCGAGCAGCAGCAGCGCCACGATGTTGGTGATCTTGATCATCGGATTGACCGCGGGACCCGCCGTATCCTTGTAGGGATCGCCGACCGTGTCGCCGGTCACCGCCGCCTTGTGGGCGTCGGAGCCCTTGCCGCCGTAATGGCCGTCCTCGATGTACTTCTTGGCGTTGTCCCAGGCGCCGCCGCCCGACGTCATCGAGATGGCGACGAACAGGCCGGTCACGATCACGCCCAACAGCATCGCGCCGAGCGCCGAGAACGCCGCGGATTTGCCTTGCGCGCCGCCGCCGGCCACGAAGTAGATGACGAAATAGACGACGATCGGCGACAGCACCGGCAACAGCGACGGTATGATCATCTCTTTGATCGCGGCGCGCGTCAGCATATCGACGGCGCGGCCGTAATCGGGCTTGTCCCTGCCCTGCATGATGCCGGGCCGCTCGCGGAACTGCCGCCGCACCTCCTCGACGATCGAGGCCGCGGCGCGGCCCACCGCCGTCATGCCCATGGCGCCGAACAGATACGGCAACATGCCGCCGAACAGGAGACCCGCCACGACGTACGGATTGACCAGCGAGAAATCGGGCGCGACACCCTTGAAGTAAGGATGCTGGGCCGAGCCGGCGATGAAGAACTTCAGATCCTCGTTATAGGCCGCGAACAGCACCAGGGCGCCGAGGCCGGCCGAGCCGATGGCATAGCCTTTGGTCACCGCCTTGGTGGTGTTGCCGACCGCGTCGAGCGCGTCGGTCGACTTGCGCACTTCTTTCGGCAGGCCGGCCATTTCGGCGATGCCGCCGGCATTGTCGGTGACCGGGCCGAAGGCGTCGAGCGCAACGACGATGCCGGCGAGCGCCAGCATGGTGGTCACCGCAATCGCGATGCCGAACAGGCCGGCGAGATTATAGCTGACCAGGATGCCGGCGATGATCACCAGTGCCGGCAGCGCGGTCGATTCAAGCGATATCGCGAGGCCCTGGATCACATTGGTGCCGTGGCCGGTCTGCGAGGCAGCGGCGATGGATTGCACCGGGCGAAAGTTGGTGCCGGTGTAGTACTCGGTGATCCAGATCAGCAGTCCGGTCACGGCGAGCCCGACGATGCCGCAGAAGAGGAGCGTCTGGCCGGAATAGCTCACGCCGGCGAGCGGGCCGAAGCCGATCAGCACGTAGGTCACCTCGGCAATACCGATCAGCGACAGGACCGCGGTCGCGAGCATGCCCTTGTAGAGCGCGCCCATGATCGATTGGCTGGCGCCGAGCTTGACGAAGAAGGTGCCGATGATGGAGGCGATGATGCAGACGCCGCCGATCGCGAGCGGGTACGTCATCATCTTGAGCAGCACGTCGGCGCCGGCAGCACTGAAGAAGATCGCGGCCAGCACCATGGTGGCGACCGTGGTCACCGCATAGGTCTCGAACAGGTCGGCCGCCATGCCGGCGCAGTCGCCGACGTTGTCGCCCACGTTGTCGGCGATGGTCGCAGGATTGCGCGGATCGTCTTCCGGAATGCCGGCCTCGACCTTGCCGACGAGATCGCCGCCGACGTCGGCGCCCTTGGTGAAAATGCCGCCGCCAAGGCGGGCGAAGATCGAGATCAGCGACGCGCCGAAGCCGAGCGCCACCATGGAATCGATCACTTCACGATCGTTCGGCGCCATATGCAGCGAGCCGATGAGGAAGCCGAAATAGAGCGTCACGCCGAGCAGCGCCAGGCCGGCCACCAGCATGCCGGTGATGGCGCCGGCGCGGAATGCGATTTCAAGTCCGCCGGCGAGCGACTTGGTCGCGGCTTGCGCGGTGCGCACATTGGCGCGCACCGAGACGTTCATGCCGATGAAGCCGGCCGCGCCGGACAGGATGGCGCCGACCGCAAAGCCGATGGCGACCAGCCAGCCGAGGAAATAGCCGACGATCAGGAAGATGACGACGCCGACCACGGCGATCGTCGAATATTGCCGCTTCAGGTAGGCCTGCGCGCCCTCGCGGATGGCTCCGGCGATTTCCTGCATTTTCTCGCTGCCGGCATCGGCCGACAGCACCGAGCGCGTGGCCCAGATCGCGTAAACGATGGCCAGAACGCCGCACAGAACGATGAGCCACAAGGTTTGCATTGAATCGACCCCGGTTGTCGTTAAGGGGCCAGACAGCGGAGTTGGCCCGGAAAGAAGAAAGCGCGGCGCGCGCCATGAGGCACGCGACCGGCACAATTCGGCGCGGACATAACCCGAAACGCCCTTACCGTGCAACGGCGGCGAAGAAGTTGTTAAACCACCCCGACATGCCGGATCGGACGCCCCGGCGCAATGGCCTCGGCGGCGCCGGCTTGGCCGCAGGCGGCGCTACAACGACTTGAGGCGCTCGAGCCGGCTCCATTCGTTCCGCAGCGTCTTGGGCTTGACCTTCTTGAGGCACCAAAGCCTCCAACCGCACGCCCCCGGGTCGTCGCCGCAGCATGTGCGCTGCCTGAGGCACCGCTTGTCGGCGCAGAAGCGGAACGATCCCAGCAAATCGCACTGCGCGCGCCGGACCAAATCGTTGCGCACGCGCGATGGGCGCGCCAGCCACTCTTCGAGCGTGAGCCGCCCCGGAAAGCTTCGCGTGGGTCGTCGCCGCGCCATGACCTGATGTCCTTTGAAAATGCCCTGATGTCCTTTGAGAGATGTCCTTTGCGACATGCGCTATCCGTTCTCGCGATGCCGCCTTCGCACCCGAGCTTTGCCTACGCCAAGAAAACGCCAAGAAAAGCCAAGCCAAAAAGCGTCGCCAAGAAACTCCTCCCTTAAAAGAAGGGAGGCGGAGCGCCGAGAGGCGCACCGACCAGGAGCCGCATCGAAAAGCGATGCGGCGCGCGTCCGTTCTCCTGTCTTCCCACTGCGGGAGGACCGAGGCCGCTCGGGACCTCAAAAAATGGAGCGGGCGCGCTCGCCTTTCGGCGCCCCACCGCGGCATCCGAGGTTTTGGCCTCGGCTCGGCTCAGGCCGCGCTTCCTGGAACCACCGGATGCAAACGGGAGGACCCTCTCCGGCACCAGTGCAGCGAGCACCTCGCAGTCCGACACGCGCCGGACGGGACGATGCCCAAGCCGCCCGCGAGCGCAGTGTATCGCTGCGCCCACGAGAACCGCTCCCGCTCCGCCCTCAAGGAGTACCCTCGCGAAAGGCGTCCTTCGCGAGCGGGATTTTGGTTAGGTAACCGCAATGGGGACTAAAGTCAAGAGCGATGTCGCTTTATTAGGGACACCTCGTAGGGGCGGATTAGCGTAATCAGTCCGCTTGCCGGGAGGCGCCCGGACAAGACGGTCGGATCGGTCGAAAATGACCCAGCTAAGGCGACGAAGCGCTCGTCGTGACCTCTGCTCAGCGTCAACGATGTCGAGCATGTGATGAGGTGTGTCGCCCCGTTCTTCCGGGAAAAAATGGCGGCTTGGCCAGATCGTTGGACCACAGATTGGACGCACGCGACCCGATCTTCTCGAGACGCGCGGAAGCATAGGCCTCGTGGGTGTCCGCGCCGAAGGCCGATTGGATCGATCGGCGTTGCAGAAATCCCGACCACCAATCTATGTCTCCGTCGAGATCGATGTCTCGCAGACAAGGCGTCGAGGTAGAGCGTATTCGCATTCACTGATCGCCACAAAGCCGCCGCACGTTCGACGAAGACGTTGCGTCCATCAAGATCGCAGACCATCTGGATCGAATGGTGCGCGGATCGTCAGGAACGCTGCTCAAAATGTCCGCATTGATAGAATTGATAGGCAAAGCAGGGATACTGAGAACGTGCATTTAACACGCGTTGAAGATATCAGGTGCAAGTCGGCACATCGCCTCAGCTTCGAACAGAAGCGAGTGACGCGGACTCGAAGATCTCATCGTGTTCACTAGACAACTACGCGGTGGCTCGGTACAACTGAGTCCGATGATCGCTATGATAGGAAGCCTCAATGCGCATCGGGATGTAGGTCATCGGCGACGATCCGTGGTTCGGCCGAATCACTGTCAGATGGCGCAGCAAGATGGCCATATCACGGGTGCTGCGGATGCGGCTCGATGGGCTGTCGGCTGGGTATCGGCGCACAGAAACCCATCGACCATCAGCATGTGAAGCTCGACGGCGCCCGCGACACTCATCGGCGAATTCCGCGGCGGCACTGCTTCGTGAAGCCGTCACCGGGCAATCGGGCTGAGCGAACGGCTGTTCGATACGCATCGAGCGAGTGCTTCAGTTCCGCTGTCGGCTCAGACCAGAATGACGTGCTGACCCATCGATGCCAGCTCGCACTGGCGCACGATCGAGAGCTGTCGATGACCGGGATCGATTGTCTTCTCGATCCAGGCTCAGCGATCGAAGGCTTTCGACAAAAAATCGCCTGCTCCACAAACTCACCGATGATCTTGGCGTAAGCTCGGCACCTCAAGGATTCCCGGCCCTCGTCGACGACCTTCTCGTTCAAACACCTTGGCAGCTTCTCAACCGCCTCACGCTTCCAGGCAGCAGATCGAGTTGGGTGAAGCTCGTGCTTGGTCGCAAGCTCCGCAACCGTCTTCGTCGTCGATTGCGTCGCCTCAAGCGGCGAACCTTGGCTTTGAACTCAGCCGAAAACCGTCTCCGGCGTCCATCGTCATGTGGTTGTCCTCTGCATCGGCGATTCAGATGAGCGCGTCGAGGAAGGGGACCACCTCGTCAGCCGGCGGGGAACCCACCTTCGCTTCGCCCACCCCACGCTCGCTGTTGCTTTCAAGCGAAAGGTTGTAGGCTGCGCCATGAACGCGATTCCGATGCCGAAATGATTGCTCATGGCCATCGAAAAAGCCAAGCCCCGCGAATTTCCAGCTCATCCTATCTTCGTGCTTGCAGCAAGAATCTTAGCCAGGTGCTGGATACGTCAACATCTACCGCGGTAGATCGACAAGACGAAGATCTAGCTATCTCTCTTCCGTGAAGAAAGAATATCTACGTGACGAGAAGAACATCCCTCCGTGAGCCGATCTCGATCCAGCCAAAGGAGTTTAGGTAGGACAAGAGTGCTTTGAACAACTGGTCGCACGATCACGTTTTCGCTGCCGACCCGACTGCTCGACTTAACTTACAACCCAACGAGCTGGATTCTCCGATGCTCCATCTCACCTGACCAAGGACGGTGAGTTCCTCAGGTTTTCTATCCGGGAATCGAAGATCAAGTATTTCGACAGCGACACGGAAGCCTGCATCGCAGAATTGGTCTGATCCTACGGTTGCTGCAGCGGACGAAATACCGCGATATTAAAAAAATCCGATGAACTTAACAGGAGAGCGACGTCGTGAACGACTCGGATATTCGATAAGCTGAGTAAACTATCTGCCAAACAGACTTGTTCCGACGAGGCGTCATCTATCCGTGAGACCAAAGACGAATCAATCTTGTCAGCAATGCGCTTACCTCAATGGGGGCAAGGTCCAGCTTCGCGAACAGCTTCGGCGTCCAAATTTTCCAACCAAGGTGTCGCGAAGAAGAGATCTTGAAGAAGCTCAGACGGGATCATCAACGCCAGCACGCTTTTTGGGAGATTGAGTTCGGCCAGCAAGATCACGTCGGAAAATCAGCCCCGGTCAGACGCGCAGGCGTCTGCAACTCCAGAGTTGATTGCACAGCGAGCGAGCGGTGCCATGCGCGCAGCGCCGCGCTGTTCTGCGTCGTCGCCGCCACGTGCGTGTCAGCCGGAGGATGGGTTGAGGAGGAAACCCATCACTTTTGCGGCAGCATTGGGTGAAGTTGACTGGGTTTCACTGCGTGACTCATCTTGAGGGAAGACCTGATACTGTTACTTGGTTATTTCGTTATAGCGGCGGCAACACCAAGCTGCTGTGCTGGTTATAAAAGCAGGAATGGTTCGGGGGATGCAAACGCAATACTTTTGAACAACAGAAGCATCGACCTTGGCGTCATGATTATCCTTCAAACACTGAGCGATCCACTTAACGTCATCGGAATCGGCACGGGCGCCCTCCGAATCAGGCCTGAGAAAACGAATATCGAATCGGCAATTGCGTATGCGCATTAGATGCTCTCGGTTAGAAGGATTTGATGTCGGGCGCAGGGTGACACTCCAACCCTGCCCTGACAATATCTCATAGCCGGTAGGATGGGTCGAGCCAACGGGTCGGGCCCGAAAGAGGCCGGCTCGATGACAGGCGCCGCGAGACGCATCACCGTTGAGCGTGCTATGCTCGCGCGGTGACGAACTATCGGCGAAACTTTATCTGCGGCGGCAGCTTTTTCTTCACGGCCAATCTGGCTGAGCGCCGCTTGCGTCGTCTCGTCGATTACATCGACCTTTGCGGCCAAGTGTTCCGCCATGTTCGGCGGCGCCGTCCGTTCGACATCGAAGCCATCGTCGTCTGCCGGACCATCTACATGCGATCTGGATGCTGCCGGCAGGCGGCGGATTACCCCTTTGGCTGACTAATCCGCCCTACCGTCCTCGCCCGGGCAAGACTGGTCGGATCGTCGAAAACGACCTGTATCGGACACGTTGCCTGCAATCAGATAAATGGTCGATATGAAAGGGAGTTCGCTATGACGAAAGTGCGCGTTGCAGGCTTTTCGATTTCGCTCGACGGTTTCGGAGCAGGGCCTGAGCAAAGTCTTGAAAATCCGCTCGGCAACGCGGGTGGGAACTGCACCAGTGGCTGTTCGGTACGCGCATGTTCCAGGCAATGATCGGTAAGGACGGGGGCTCGGACGGTGTCGATCAGGCCTACGCATATCGTTCGATGGACGGGTTCGGCGCGTTCATCCTCGGCCGCAATATGTTCGGGCCTGTCCGCGGTCCGTGGCCGGACGAGAGCTGGAAGGGCTGGTGGGGCGAAAACCGCCCTATCACGCGCCGACCTTCGTGCTGACGCACGATCCGCGCGATCCGATCGAGATGGAAGGCGGCACCACCTTCATCTTCGTGACCAATGGTATCGAGGCGGCGTTGGACCAGGCGAAACAAGCCGCCAATGGTCGCGACGTGAAGATCGGCGGTGGCGTCGAGACGGCGCGTCAATATCTTCGCGCCGGGCTGGTCGACGAGCTGCACTTCGCCTTGTCCCCGGTCGTGCTCGGGCAAGGCGAAGCGATGTTCGCCGGGATCGACCTGCCGGCGCTCGGCTATCGCGTCACCGAACATCAGGCGACCGAGCATGCCACCCACGTCGTTCTCGGCCGATAGGCGTTCTACGAGCACCCGCCGTCGGAGCGAGAGGAGGAGTTAGTCAATGGGAACGACCCCGATGAGGCCATTTAAGGTCGCACGTGACGGCGATCGACACGCAGCGCATCGCGATGTTGGTATCGGCACGCTTTCTTTCAAGGTCACGACTGCGGACAGCAACGGGGCATTTCTGGTGGTCGAGATTGCACACCATGCCAAAGGCGGTCCTCCTCACATCTACATCGCGATCAGGACGAGTGGTTCCACGTCATTGAGGGTGAATACATTGTCGAAATTGGCGACGAGCGATACCTGCTGGGACCGGGCAACTCGGCCTTTGGGCCGCGTGGATTACCACACTGCTGGGTCAACGTAAGCGAGGGGCCGGGACGGATCGCTTTCGTGTTCACACCCGCGGGTCAAGCGGAGGCGTTCTTCTTGGAAATCACCAAGGCAAACGCGATGGCGCCGACGGACCCAGCGTTTTGGCTACCATTCGGAATGACATTGGTGGGGCCACCCCTGAAAGTCGCATGACCGTAGCCCCT
>CAWCSD010000010.1:0-9411 GCA_963798095.1 uncultured Alphaproteobacteria bacterium
GAAGCAGACGATGCGCGACTGGTTTAGAGTGGTTGCGCCGTAAATTTTGCACCCGTTCGATCGCCTGATCGATTCGTTCAACTTGAATTTCTTTGTCGAAATCCCTCGACATGCATAACACCGCGATGTCCGCTTGCTTCGATCGTCACTCGTGGCCGATATAGGTATTTATATTTGTAGAAATATTTTCTTTGCTGCAATCTGTCCGTTGTCCAATTTGTAAATTCATTCGCCATCTGCGCCTTCAAAGGAATCTGTAATGCGGCTTTTAATTGTGCTCACCGCTTCCTCCTGGAAAAGCTTCGTTCATTACTCCGCCGCCTCAACCCGCTTCTTCTTCCCACGCTCGCCGCCGCGCCGCGCCAGCACCGGCTTCAAGAACGCCCCGGTATAACTGCGCTTCTCCCGCACGATCTCCTCCGGCGGCCCGCGCGGCGACGACTTACTCGCCGCCGCCGTCGCCGCCTTCGGGGCCGAGGTCGATGATCCAGTCGGCGGTTTTGATGACTTCGAGATTGTGCTCGATGACCACGACCGTGTTTAAAACTGCCCAGCGTAACAGCGCGCCAGCCTACACTATAAAGCGGGCTCTCGCATAGGTTGCTATCCAAACTAGCGGAGCAATATATACAATGTCCGATAGTGTAGAGGCGCAACCGACGTTGCGGCCATCGTTGTGGAGGAGTTTGCCATGCCAGATAAGACGCCCGTGCCGACCGTTGCAGTCGATGCCGGCAATGATGACTCTCCCCATAAAGCTAGCCACACCTCGGTTGGCGTATCCGGTTCGGATTTTCCGCCGGGCAGCGCGGTCAACATCAAGATCGATCCCGGCAATCTACGCGGCACCGCCGATGTCAGAGCCGACGGCAAGTTCGATTGGAGCTGCAGCGTGCGGCCGCAACTGGCCTGCCACACGCCCGTCACCGCAACCGTGCACGGCAGCGATGGGCTCATGGTGACGGGCGAAGACGACGTTTTCTGTCCGGGCGACGCTTCGTAAGCACGTAGCCGGACGGAGCCAACGGGTCCGGCCCGAAGTGGCCGGCCCGATGACAGGCTCCGCGCAATCCGGGAAAGCCTCGACGCCTGACCGCCCTCCCGGATTTCGCTGCGCTCCATCCGGGCTACTTGCTGGTCACGGCTTCTTTGGCGGCTTGTCGCTTAAGACTTCACGCATCGTGTCGCTGATGATGCCTGGGAGAGATTTCGCCAAGCCGTCGATTTTGGTGTCGATTTTACGATCCACACTGTCGATCTTGCTTTCGAGGCGGTCAAGCCTGCCGTCGACCTTGTCGAGCCGCCCATCGACTTTGTCGAATCTCCGCTCGGTTTTTTCCTCGAACGCCAGCAGGTCTCTGTGCACGGTCTTGACCTGCTCGGTCAGGAATCCGAACGAACCCTCAAGCTCGCTGACGCGGCGCTTGAGATCGCGAATCTCGGCTTCGACGTTCATGGCCATGGCTCAATCTTTAGCACAAATCGGTGCAGCACGCAGCATGGGCGAGCGTTCATGCCGCGCTCGACCCTCTCCGTCCGGCTCGCGGCTAACGCCGCTCGCCCCCTCACCCCAACCCTCTCCCCCATAGTGCGTCGAAGACGCGCGTAAACGCGCTGATGGGGGAGAGGGAGGAGACTACTCCGCCGCCTCAACCCGCTTCTTCTTCCCGCTCGCCCCGCGCCGCGCCAGCACCGGCTTCAAGAACGCCCCGGTATAACTGCGCTTCTCGCGCACGATCTCCTCCGGCGGCCCCGCGGCCACGATCTCGCCGCCGCCGTCGCCGCCTTCGGGGCCGAGGTCGATGATCCAGTCGGCGGTCTTGATGACTTCGAGATTGTGCTCGATGACCACGACGGTGTTGCCGGTGTCGACCAGCTCGTGCAGCACTTCGAGGAGCTTTGCCACGTCGTGGAAGTGCAGGCCGGTGGTGGGTTCATCTAAAATGTAAAGCGTGCGACCCGTCGCACGCTTGCTCAGCTCTTTCGCCAGTTTGACGCGCTGCGCCTCGCCGCCGGACAGCGTCGTCGCCTGCTGGCCGACATGGATGTAGTCGAGGCCGACCCGGTGCAGCAGCGTGAGCACGTCGCGCACCCGCGGCACGACTTTGAAGAAAACCAGCGCCTCCTCGACCGTCATGTCGAGCACGTCGGCGATGGATTTGCCCTTGAACAGCACTTCCAGCGTTTCGCGGTTGTAGCGCTTGCCCTTGCAGACATCGCAGGTGACGTAGACGTCGGGCAGAAAGTGCATCTCGATCTTGATGACGCCGTCGCCCTGGCAGGCCTCGCAGCGGCCGCCCTTGACGTTGAACGAGAAGCGGCCCGGCTCGTAGCCGCGCGCCTTGCTCTCGGGCAGGCCGGCGAACCATTCGCGGATCGGCGTGAAGGCGCCCGTATAGGTCGCCGGGTTCGAGCGCGGCGTGCGGCCGATCGGCGACTGGTCGATGTCGATGACCTTGTCGAGGTGCTCGAGCCCTTCGATGCGGTCGTACGGGGCAGGGGCCTCGCTGGCGCCGTTGAGCCGCCGCGCCAGCGCCTTGTAGAGCGTGTCGACCAGCAAGCGTCGACTTGCCGCCGCCGGACACGCCGGTGACGCAGGTGAACAGGCCGAGCGGGATTTCGGCGGTGACGTTTTTCAGATTATTGCCGCGGGCGTTGACGACCTTCAGCGTGCGGCTCGGATTCTTCGGCCGGCGCTCGGGGATTTGCACGGCGAGCTCGCCGGACAGATATTTGCCGGTCCAGGAATTTGGCGCCGCGATCAGATCGTCGATCTGGCCCTGGGCGATGACGTGGCCGCCGTGGATGCCGGCGCCGGGGCCGATGTCGACCACTTCGTCGGCGGAGCGGATGGCGTCCTCGTCGTGCTCGACCACGATCACGGTGTTGCCGAGGTCGCGCAGCCGGCGCAGCGTTTCCAGAAGCCGCGCGTTGTCGCGCTGGTGCAGGCCGATCGACGGCTCGTCGAGCACGTAGAGCACGCCGGTGAGGCCGGAGCCGATCTGCGAGGCGAGCCGGATGCGCTGGCTCTCGCCGCCGGACAGCGTGCCCGAGGCGCGGGCGAGGGTGAGATATTCGAGCCCGACGTCGACCAGGAATTTCAAGCCGCTCGCGGATTTCCTTGAGCACGCGGCCGGCGATTTCGTTCTGCTTGGAGGTCAGCCGCTGGGGTAGCTCAGTGAACCATGCGGCTGCGCCTTTGACCGACATGTCGGAGATTTCGCCGATATGCTTGCCGTCGATCTTTACGCACAGCGCTTCGGGTTTGAGCCGAAAGCCTTTGCAGGCGTCGCACGGCACGTCGGTGAAATAGCGGGCGATCTCCTCGCGCGCCCAATCGCTGTCGGTCTCGCGGAAGCGCCGCTCGAGATTGGTGATCACGCCTTCGAAGACGCGCTTGGTGTCGTAGGCGCGCATGCCGTCGTCGTAGGAGAAGCGGATCTCGGTGTCGCCGGAGCCGTGCAGGATGGCGTCTTGCGTCTTCTTCGGCAGATCCTTCCACTTGGTGTCGAGCGTGAACTTGTAATGCTTGCCGAGCGCGGTGAGCGTCTGCACGTAATAGGGCGACGACGATTTCGCCCACGGCGCGATGGCGCCCTTGCGCAAGGTGCGCTCCTTGTCGGGAATGACCAGATCGGCGTCGATGTGCTGCTCGACGCCGAGCCCGCCGCATTTCGGGCAGGCGCCGAACGGATTGTTGAACGAGAACAGCCGCGGCTCGATTTCCGAGATGGTGAAGCCGGAGACCGGGCAGGCGAATTTTTCGGAGAAGACGAAGCGCTCGGCGGTTTCATTGCGCTGCCGGTTGGCTTTGGCGCCTTCGACCGGCGCGGCATCGGCAAGCTCGGCGATCGCCAGGCCGTCGGCGAGCTTGAGCGCCTGCTCGAGCGAATCCGCAAGCCGCGTCGAAATATCCGGCCGCACCACCAGGCGGTCGACCACCACGTCGATGTCGTGGGTGAATTTCTTGTCGAGCGCCGGCACTTCGGCGATCTCGTAGAACTGGCCGTCGACTTTGACGCGCTGGTAGCCCTTCTTCATGAACTCGGCGAGCTCCTTGCGGTACTCGCCCTTGCGGCCGCGCACGACCGGCGCGAGCAGATAAAGCCGCGTGCCTTCCGGCAAAGCAAGAATGCGGTCGACCATCTGCGACACGGTCTGGCTCTCGATCGGCAGGCCGGTCGCCGGCGAATAGGGCACGCCGACGCGCGCCCACAACAGCCGCATGTAGTCGTAGATCTCGGTGACGGTGCCGACCGTCGAGCGCGGATTGCGCGAGGTGGTTTTCTGCTCGATGGAAATGGCCGGCGACAGGCCGTCGATCTGGTCGACGTCCGGCTTCTGCATCATTTCCAGAAATTGCCGCGCGTAGGCGGACAGGCTCTCGACATAGCGGCGCTGGCCTTCGGCATAGATGGTGTCGAAGGCGAGCGAGGATTTGCCCGAGCCGGACAGCCCGGTGAACACCACCAGGTGGTCGCGCGGAATGTCGAGATCGATATCTTTGAGATTGTGCTCGCGCGCGCCGCGGACGGCGATGACGCGCGGATCGCGCGCGTTCTTGGCCGGGTCCTTGGCCGGCCGTTTCTTGTCGAAGAGGTCGTTCATAGGGAAATGGCTTCCGTTCCCACGGCTCGCGGCGATGGGCTGGTGAGCGAGGATTTACGTCGAACGTAGTGAGAACGCAGGGATTTTGCCAGGGCGGGGCGAACGGTTATTCCCGCAATACATGGCCTTATTCCGTCACCCTGAGGTGGCCGCGAAGCGGCCCTCGAAGGGCGACGGCCCGGGCCGTGCATCCTTCGAGGCTCGCTTCGCTCGCGCCTCAGGATGACGGATCACGTGGGACAACGGATCACTTGGAACAAATGACAAGGGCCGGCATCTGGCCGGCCCTCGCTGCCCGCTGCAAAGAGGGTGGTACGCGCTACTTGGTGACGACTGCGCCACCTCCACCCCAATTGAAGCGGTAGTTGAGACCGACCGTGATCAGCTGGGTGAACGACTTGATCGAGACCGGGAAGGGACCGATCGGCGTCAGGGGGGTACCTGCAGCGGAGCCCGCCGGGACGAAGCCCAGAGTGGTAAAATTATAGTTCTTGGTGCCGAAATCGAGAAAATCGTATTCGACCCTGGCCGACAGATTTTCGGTCATGCCGAATTCGATGCCGCCGCCGACGGTGAAGCCGCTGCGGGTGTCGACAATCGTCTGCGATGACTGTCCGCCGCCGATGGCGACGTCCTGGATATAGTGCACGTTCATCCAGGCCGCGCCGCCTTTCGCATAGAACAAAAAGTCGTTGGCGGCGAAGCCGACCTTGCCGGTCGCGGTCGCATACCAACGCGGTCGCGAGGTCGAATCTTCCGAAATGGCCGGCAGCAAAGAGGGCGTCACCTGGGTGCCGGAAATGTTCGACCATGTGAACGTGCCTTCGGCGCCGACGACGAACGGCGCGAACTCGATATTGAAGCCGGCCTGGGCGCCGCTGACCACGGAGAATGGGCTGAGCTTTGTCACGGTGCCGGAGGGCTGCAGGAGGGTCGTCGACATCGTGGTGACCTGGTCGTCCAAGGCGCCGGCACCGAGATGCGCGCCGCCGTAGATGCCGGTCCAGTCGTAGATCACCGGCCGGTAGGCGGGTGGATAATAGGCCGGCCCAGCCGGCGCCGGCAGGTCGGCAGCCGACGCCGCTGTCGCAAGCGCACTCGCGGCAACGGCAAATCCTACCAAGAGACCGGGACTAAGACGCCTCATACGGTACCCTTAGACGCTAACGACAGATCGGCTTTGGGCGGTAGTACAGTGCGTCCGTAAGCCTCTGAATAGTGCAAAAAAACAACAACCCGGCGGAATCCGCCGGGTTATTGATCGTCGCCGTTCAGCGAGGCGGCCTGCGCAAACCGGCCGCCGCGTTTTGATCAGAACTTATAGTTCATACCGGCCCGGACGATGTTCTCGTTGAAACTGACGGTGGCCGGCGCGAGGCCAGGGACGAAGGGGTTACCAACGCTGCAGCTTCCCGAATTGCAGTTGGCGCTCTGGAAGCTGGCGTAGAGGTATTCGAACTTCGCTGTCCAGTTATCCGTGACGGCGTATTCGATGCCGCCGCCCGCGGTCCAACCCGGTTCGCTGCCGCCACCATAGGGCAGTGCCCCGGTCGATGGCTTGATGTTGGTGAAGGCGCCGCCGCCGGTGACATAGAACAGCACGCGGTCGGCGGCAAAGCCGGCGCGACCGCGGAGCGTCGCGAGCCAGTTGCTGGCGACGGCGCAACCGCCGATCGCGGCGGGGGCGCAGATGCCGGCGGCCGAAGCGCCGCGAACATTCTGCCAATCGAAATCGCCTTCCGCACCGATCACGAACTGACCGATCTGGTAGTTGCCGCCGATCTGGCCACCGGCCAACGCGCCGAGCGTCGAGAAGCTACCCACCGATCCCGCCGGCGTCGTCCAGCTGGAGTTGCCGAATGCGCCACCGGCATTGAGGCCGACATAGAATCCGGTCCAGCTGAAAACCGGTGCAGCCGGAATGTAGGCAACCGGAGCCCGCGGCGGCGGTGCGGCGGCAGGAGGAAGGTCGGCAGCGAGTGCCGGAGCTGCGGTAGCAAGCGCCAATGCGCTGGCGATCAATATCCGCTTCATTGGTGTCTCCTGTTCGGCCACGCCCACTGGCGACGCAGCGTCTCTCAGATTGGCGTCCTGACCCCAGCCCCCGAGCCATTACCTATCGGATTTTCCTGCCAAAAGGTGTTGCCAAAAAACAACAGCGCGCCACTTTCTCCATGAGCGGGGAGGGAGGGCGCGAAGTCGATGCGGCCTTGTATCTCCCGTTCCGGCTTGCATTCGGCGCGAGAACAAAATAAGAACATAGGTTTCGACATGCGGCGCGGCGCGAAGCCGTGTGGATAACGGCCATCGCGCGCCGTTCGCCCTTGCCGCGGGCCGGTCCGGCACTAGGTTGGCAATCGAGGATTGGTGATATCGGGAACGAACGGAGAAGCGTCATGGCGGGAAGCGTCAACAAGGTGATCTTGATCGGCAATCTGGGCGCCGATCCGGAAATTCGTCGCACCCAGGACGGCCGGCCGGTGGCGAACTTGCGCCTTGCCACCTCGGAATCCTGGAAGGACAAGACCACGGGCGAGCGCAAGGAAAAGACCGAGTGGCACCGCGTCGTCATCTTCAATGAGAATCTGTGCCGGATCGCCGAGCAATATCTCAAGAAGGGCTCGAAAGTTTTCATCGAGGGCGCGCTGCAAACGCGCAAATGGCAGGATCAATCGGGCCAGGACCGCTACTCGACCGAAGTGGTGCTGCAAGGCTTTCGCGGCGAACTGACGCTGCTCGACCGGGCCGGCGGCGCCGGCGCGGGCGGTGGTGGCGGCGATTTCGGCGCCGATGACGCGGGCGGTGATTTCGGTTCGCCTGGGCCAACGCGCAAAGTCGCGGCCGCAGCCGGCGCGCGCGGCGGCGGCGGGCGCGGCGAGATGGACGATGAGATTCCGTTCTAGTTCGTCATTGCGAGGAGCGCGGAGCAGTCTTCGCGCCGGACCCGTTGGCTCGCAATGACGCGGCGCTGTCGGATCATTCCCTGAGCCGCGATGATCGACCTCATCCTCGCCATCAAATTCGTCCACCTGCTGGCCGCTGCGGCGATGTTCGGCACCTGGCTCGGCATCGCCGGTTTCATGTTGCTGGCCTATCGCTCCGGCAATCCGTCGGTGGTGGCGCTGGTCGCGCAATTTGCGGTCCGCATCGAGTTGTTCGTTGTCGCCGCGGCGATAGCGTTGCAGCCGCTCAGCGGCTTTCCGCTGGCCTGGGCGATCGGGCTTACGCCGCTCAATGAATTCTGGATCGACGTCTCGCTGGTGCTCTACGTCGCGGTCGTTGCAGTCTGGCTGGTGTCGCTGCGCATCGAGATCCGCCTGCGCAATATGGCGCGGCAGGCGGCGTTGGGCCGCGGCACGCTCGCCGACGACTATCCGCGCCTGTTCCGCATCTGGTTTGCGCTCGCGGCCTTTCTTCTCGCCGCCATGGTCGCGATCATTCTGCTGATGGTCTGGCAGCCGCGCTTGGATTGATCGCGCGCTTTACCCTCGCTTGTGAGGAAGGTGGCATCAGCCCGTGAGCGCGAGCGCTTCGTCGTCATGATCTGCGAGCGCCGCCAGCGCGGGGCCGGCCAGAACGAAGGTCAGGCAATGCGGCAGTGGCTGAAATCCGGTGCGTAAGTAAAAATTCTGCGCCGGATTGTCGGCCCGCACCGTGAGCTCGACGATTGGGCTGCCGACGTCGCGCGCTAGCGCCGCGACACGGGCCATCAGCGCGCTGGCGACGCCGTGCTGGCGGCCATGCGGCTCGACGAACAAATCCTGCAGGAAAATCACCGGCCCGTTCCAGCCGGTGGTGACGCGCGCGCTGCATGTCGCCATGCCGATCACGCCGGAAAAATCTTCGGCGACAAAGGCCGTGAAGCCTGCATTGGGGCCAAAGCCGTCGCGCAGCCAATCAGCTTCGCTGGCACGCACCGCATGCAAGGCATTCTCGCCCTGCGCCAACAGGCGCTTCAATCGCATCAGCGCCGGGATGTCTTTCGGCTCTGCAGGGCGTACCCGAAACGGGGCGGACCGGCTGTCTTTTGAGTCCATGGCCGCGGACGCTTATGCGGTGATGTCGATCTTGCTGCCGGTCTTGCTCGGCGCCGAGGCCACGCTCGAGCTATGTGGCATCGACATCGGTGAAGGATTGGCCGTGATGGCCGCCATGTTTGTGATGCGACAGCGACTGCGCCGCTTGTTGGCTCAAGGCGCGGAAGCCTGCCAATGACATTCCGGAAATAGCCATGACCGATCTCCCGCAATACCGCGTGGGCCGTGTCACCCCTAATCAATCGTGAACGATCATGGTTAAGGAACGATTAGCGGCCGGTGGCGGCGGCGCTGGAGGGTGGACATTTCACCTCATCAAGCAGGCAAGTTGTGGCTGGCGTGATCTCGCTGGTCACCGGGGGCCGGGGATAATACTGGGTGGATCGCTGAACCTGCTGCGCCGCCTCAGTTCCGCTGAGCAACTGGATGAGCATCAAAGCTTCGTCTAGTCCGGACGCAATGCCGCCGCCGGTGAGCCGGGTGCGATCGAGACAGTAGCGCGGATAGCCGGAGGCCAAGGTCACCTTCGGGAAGCGCGCCATACATGGGTAGAAGGCCCAGTGCGTCGTCACCGTGTAGCCGTCGAGCAGGCCGGCGGCGGCGAGCAGCATCGCGCCCTCGCAAACCGACGCGACGAATTTGGCGTTGCTGCTCATCTTTTTCAGAAAATCGAGATAGATGCGATCGCCCATAAGCTTGATAAGGGCGCAAGGGTCGCCGCCTGGGACCCACAGCACGTCATAGGCGCCGGCCTCATCGAATGATT
>CAWCSD010000011.1:0-17653 GCA_963798095.1 uncultured Alphaproteobacteria bacterium
TTCCAAATGCGTCGCAAGCGCCATCTCCGCGCTCGGTCGCGGCACAACTTCTCCCTCTCCCCAGCGGGGAGAGGGCGGGGTGAGGGGGGCTCGGGCCTCTCGGCGATTTCCCGGCGAATTCCGAACCCCTCACCCCAACCCTCTCCCCTCTGGGAGAGGGAGTTCGCATCAGCGCGCCGCAAGCAACGTACGTCCCCTTACTGTCCTGATCGCCGCACTGGCGGGGAGGGCGGCGGGCGTACTCACCGATTGGATCGTGGCGGCGGCGGAAAGTCAGAAATTTCCGGGGGCAATCGACGTCGATCCCAGGTGTCGCGCAACGCACTGGCGCGACCACCTATCACATTGAACTGGTCCCAACGCCGGCCCCCATCCTTCACTCCCCTGCAAGCGGGGGAGGGTCGGAGAGGGGGCGCCGGCCGATCCTGACGCTGGCGCCGGGCGTCGGCGAGGTCGATCTCGTCGTCGCCAGCGAATTGATGGGGAGCCGGCCGCGCCATCGCCGGCGGTTTCGTCACGCCCGACCGCACCACGACTATCGCCTCGACGAGCCGCTCTTATCTGGTGGTGGAGAAGATGGCGATGGGTGACGGACGATACGACCAGCAGCGGCTCATCCATTCGGTCGAGAAGAATTCGAAAAACACGCTGCTGCTTGATCTCGAAGCGATCGCGCGCGAGAGCGGCGCCATGATCAACGCGGTGATGCTCGGCGCTATCGCCGGCGCCGGCGCGCTGCCGATCCCGGCGGAAGCGTTCGAAGCGGCGATCCGCGCCGACGGCAGGGCGGTCGACGCTAATCTGCGGGGTTTCCGCGCCGGCTTCGACGCCGCGCGCGGCCGATCGCAGCCGCACTCCGGTCCGATCAAACGCTATCAAGCGCCCGCCGCGTCGCTCGCCGATCTGGAAAATGAAATCGCGAAAATGCCGGCGCCGGCACGTGTGTTCATGACCGAAGGCGTGCGCCGGCTCGCCGCTTATCAGGACCTCGCCTATGCGCGGCTTTATCTGGATCGTCTCGGGCCGATCCGCGACGCCGATGCCAAGGCAGGCGCCGACGGGCAGTTGCTCGCCGAGACCGCGCGGCATCTCGCCGTGCGCATGTCCTATGAAGACGTGATCCGCGTTGCCCAGGCCAAGATCGATCCGGCACGGTTTTCGCGCATCGCCGCGCAAATGGGCATCAAGCCGGATCAGCCTTTCGCGATCACGGAATTTCTCAAACCCGGCGTCGAGGAATTCTGCTCGATCCTGCCGCCGTGGCTGGCGCGGCCGATCCTTGCGTTCGCCGAGCGTCACGCAAAATTTGCAGCCGCCCATTGGGGCATGGAGATCAACACCGCGTCGCCCTCCGGCTTCCTGCGCTTCTACATTCTCGCCAAGCTGCGCCGATTCCGTGCGCGCACGTGGCGTTACCAAGAAGAACAGCGCGACATCGGCAACTGGCTCAAGCTCATCTTGCGTGCGGCCCCGTTGTCCGCCGAGCTCGCCATCGAAATCGCCGAGTGCGCCCGCCTTATCAAAGGCTACGGCGACACCCACAAGCGCGGCTCCGACAATTATCGCACGATCGTCGCGCAGGTGATCGAGCCGGCGCTCGCCGGGCAAATTCCGGTCCGGCAGGCTACCGATGCGATCGCCAGTGCCCGCACCGCGGCGCTGCTCGATCCCGAAGGCGAGGCACTGTCGAAATGCCTGGCCGCGTTGTCGTCGCCGCCGGCCCACGCCATCGCCGCCGAATAACGCCCGTCAATGCCACGCTGCGCGCGCCGTTTGCACACATAGCGAAAGCTTGGCGCGCTCGTCGGCTTCGCTGAGCGGATTGCCGGCGACGGTAGAGGCGAAGCCGCATTGCGGGCTGATGGCGAGCCGGTCCTTGTCGATGAAGCGCGCCGCTTCTTCGATGCGTTTCAGCAAATCGTCTGCGCTTTCGAGCGCCGCGCTTTTCGAGCTGACGAGGCCGAGCACGACGCCCTTGTCCGCCGCGACGAACCGCAATGGCGCGAAATCGCCGGCGCGCGCGGTGTCGAATTCGAGCAGGAAATGGGTCACGCCGGTAACGCCGAACAACGCCTTGGCGATCCCGTCATAGCCGCCCTCGGCCAGATATTTGCCCTTGAAATTACCGCGGCACATATGCACGCCGACCGCCATCGCAGGCGGTGCCGACGCGATCGCGTCGCCGAGCGCCTCGACATAGAGGCTGGTCAGCCGCGCCGGATCGTTGCCGTCGGCGGTCACGCGCGCGCGCACCGACCGGATCGCACAGCATGGCAAGCGCGACTTCGTCGAGCTGGATATAGCGGCAACCGGCGGCGGCCAGCGCGGCGATCTCGGCGCGATAGACCGCGGCAAGATCGCGGAAGAATTTTTCCGCGCTGTCGTAGACGCCGGGAACCGCATACCCGCTGCCGCGCCAAAAATGCATGGTCGACGGCGCCGGCAGCGTCACTTTGGGCAATGCGGTGGCGTTGTCGCGGAGAAAGCAGAACTCATCGAGCGCGATCGGCTGCCGCCGCGCCACTTTGCCGGTCACCAGCGGCGCGGTGAAGGTAAGCTCAGTACCTTGCTCGTCGCGGAAGGTGAAGCGCAACTCGCTGACGCTCAAGCCCTCGGTGCGCTCGACGAAGCGGCTCCAATACGACGCGCGGCGGAATTCGCCGTCGGTGACCACGGCAAGCCCGGCATCCGCCTGCAGCGCGATGGCGTCGCGGATCGCCGCATCCTGCGCGGCGACAAAGCCGGCCTCGTCGAGCACACGATCGTTGAAGGCGCGATAAGCCTGCCGCAACGCCTGCGGGCGCAACAGGCTGCCGATATGGTCGGCGCGAAACGGCGGGCGATGCATGGTGCGTTCTCTTGAGCGGAAATCCTTCTAGCACTCGTCGGCAGCCGTTGAATATGATGCGGCACGGGAGGACGACCATGACCGATCGAACGGTCCGCGCTGAGGCGACGCGGCGGGCTTGGCTCGAGACCATCGAGCGTCACCGCCATGACCGCGATGCTCCGGGATCGGCGGATTATTGGTCGCCGCGGCTCGATACTGCGTCGCGCGACGAAATCCGCGCCATCCAGGACGACAAGATCGCCGCGGTGGCGCCGTTCCTTTACGAGAACAGCGATTTTTATCGCCGCCGCTTCGACCGGCTCGGCCTCGTGCCGACCGACTTGCGCAATGTCGACGATCTTCAGGCCAAATGGCCGGTGGTCGACAAGCTTGAAATGGCCGAGGACGCCGCGACGCTGCCGCCCTACGGCACCTATACGGCGATGAGCGACGCGCTGTGGGCTGAGCGCGGCTGGATGATGTTCTCCTCGTCCGGCACCACCGGCACGCCGCGGGTGTTCCGCTATTCCCATATCGACCGCGAATTATGGGCCTGGGCCAATGCGCGGGCGCTGCACGCCATGGATTTCCGCCACGGCGACACGGTGTTCATGATCACCGGCTACGGTCCCCATGTCTGGGCCTGGGGCGTGCAATACGCGCTCGCCAAAATGGGCCTGCCGACCTTGCCGGGCGGCGGCATGGATGCGCGCGCCCGCGCCAATATCGTGATCCGCTTCAAGCCGACCATCGTGCTGTGCACGCCGTCCTACGCGCTGCATCTCGGGCGCACCTTGCAGGCGCTCGGCACCGATCCGCGCTCGACCGCGGTGCGCACGCTGTTCGTCGCCGGCGAGCCCGGCATGAGCATCGCCGCCACCCGCGAGCGCATCCAGGATTTGTGGGACGCGCGGCTCGTGGAATTCTACGGCTGCACCGAAGCCTCGCCCCATGTCGGCGGCTTCTCCTGCCCGCATTCGCAAACGGCCGGCGCGCCGGTGACCACGCATCTCCTCGAAGACGTGCAGGTCTGGGAGACCATCGACCCGCAGACGCAAAAGCCGCAGCGCGACGGCGAGCGCGGCCTCACCGTGTGCACGAACCTGAATTCCGAATCCTCGCCGCAACTGCGCTTCCTGGTCGGCGATTACGCCACCTTCGACCGCAGCCGCTGCCCGTGCGGGCGCAATCACGTGCGCGCGGTCGGCTCGTTCGCCGGCCGCGCCGACGATCTGATCAATCTGCGCGGCATCAAAATGTTTCCGGGCCAGATCGAGCACGCGGTGCGCTCGATCGCCGGCATCGGCGACGAGTTCGAGATCGTGCTGGCGACCAACGCCGACGGCCTCGACGTGATGACGGTGCGGGTCGAGCACCAGGCCGGCGATGAGGTTGCGGCTGCCGTGGCGGAAGAAATCCGCAGCCGCTGCGAGGTGCGCACCGCCGTGGAAGTGCTGGCCCCCGGCACGCTACCGCGCACGGAGTTCAAGGCGGCGCGGGTCAAGGATCGGCGCAGCAAGTAGCGGCCGGGAACAAAGCCGTTTCATTGGTTTTGCAATTTGTCATCGTTGCAGTGCTTCGCTATTCTGCGCAAAAGCGCGGGCGTAGTTCAGTGGTAGAACATCAGCTTCCCAAGCTGAGTGTCGTGGGTTCGATTCCCATCGCCCGCTCCAGCCTACGCTGCTTCGCTGCTTCGATTGGCAGGCCAACCCAAATCCAGCAAGGTTGCCCACGGTAGCTTGCTTCGGGCTATTGTGGCCGCAAGGTCGCGGGACGGATTGCGGGGGAAACAGTTGGAACAGTCGGCCGCGGTCGAAGTCGCCAAGCACACGCTGATGTCCGCCGGGCTTATTCTCGCCGTCGGCACCGTGACCGGATTGGTGGCGCAGCGGGCAAAAATTCCTGACGTTGCCTTGTTCCTTGTGGTCGGGATGTTGATCGGCCCGGCGGCGCTGGGCCTGATCGACATCAAGGCCGATTCCGCGCTCTATCAGATTCTGCTTTTGTTCGGCGCCAGCTACATCCTGTTCGACGGCGGCGCATCGCTGCGCTTCCATGTGATGAAGCAGGTTTGGATTACCATCGTCGTCATAGCCACGGTCGGCGTGGTGATTACGGCGGCGATCACCACTGCGGCTGCACATTTCGTTCTCGGCGTGCCGTGGATCGTGGCGGCGTTGCTGGGCGCGGTGCTTGCGTCGACCGATCCGGCGACCTTGGTGCCGATTTTCCGGCAGGTCCACGTTCGCGACCGCGTCGCGCAGATGGTGATGAGCGAGTCCGCCTTCAATGACGCGACGGGAGCGATTGTCACCTTTGGCGTGTTGACGGTGGCGATGGGGACCGGCGAATTCTCGTTGACCTGGTCTCTGGTCGAGTCTGCTGAAGGAAGCCGCCATCGGCATCGTTGCCGGCGTCGTGCTCGGCTATCTGGCCGCGCTGCTTATCGCGCACGAGCGCTGGGGTTTCTTCCTGGAATATGCGCCGGTGGTGACGATCATGGCGGTGATCGGCGCTTATTTCGCGGCCGACGGCCTGCGGGCGAGCGGGTTCATGGCGGTCTTCGTGTTCGGCATCATGCTGGGGAACAAGGATTCGTTGGGATTCAAAATGGGCAGGGGTGAATCGCTGAAACTCGATCAATACGTGGAAACCACGGCATTCATCATGCGCTTGTTCATCTTCATCCTGCTCGGCGGCCAAGTCGATTTCGGTCTCATGAACCGGTATTTGCTGGGCGGCATCGTCGTCGTCGCCATCTTCATGGTCGTGGCTCGGCCGGTGACGGTGTTCGTGTGCACGCTGCCGGATCGACGGGCGCGCTGGAGTCTCAATGAGATGCTGTTCATGTGCTGGACGCGGGAAACCGGCGTCATTCCCGCGGCGCTCGCCGGCATTTTGCTCGGGGTGAAGGCGCCCGGCGCGCCAATGATCGCGTCCGTGACTTTTATCGCCATCCTGATGACGATCCTGATCCAGGCGCCGACGACGCGCTGGCTGGCGGGCAAGTTGGGCCTGTTGGAAAAGGGACATCCGCACTGACGGGCCGCCCTGGGGTGCGCGGAAAGCCGCTTATTTGCCGCACCTAAGGCGCCGTTCTTTGACGGTGTGCGGCGCTCCGTCTCGGCAATTGCGCTTCCCGGACGGCTCTTAGCTCTTTAAGATCGCTGGTAGGTCCAATCCGATGACGTCGTGGTATTATCACGATGGTCATTCAGACACGACCATGAGGGAGGGAATACACCATGAAACGTCGTGAATTCTTGAAAGTTGCCGGTGTGGGCGCCGCGGGCACCGCGATTGCCATGCCCGCCATCGCCCAGTCGATGCCGGAACTGAAGTGGCGTCTGACCGCGAGCTGGCCGAAGTCACTCGATACGTTGTTCGGCGCCTGCTTGACGTTCTCGAAATTTGTTTCCGACGCGACCGACGGCAAATTTCAAGTCCAGGTTTTTGCCGGCGGCGAAATCGTACCGCCGCTGCAAGCGCTCGACGCCGTTCAGAACGGCACGGTCGAGATGGGTCACAGCGCGCAATATTATTATATCGGCAAGGACCCGACCTGGGCGCTGTTTTGCGCTTTTCCGTTCGGTCTGAATTCCCGTCAGCAAAACGCCTGGTTCTATGACGGCGACGGCCAAAAGCTGATCGATGAATTCGGCGCCACCTTCAATACAAAATGCCTCCTGATGGGAAACACCGGCACGCAGATGGGCGGCTGGTTCCGGAAAGAAATCAATTCCGTCAACGACCTCAATGGTCTGAAAATGCGCATCGGCGGCTGGGCCGGCAAGACGCTGGCCAAATTGGGCGCGGTGCCGCAGCAGCTTGGCGGCGGCGATATCTACCCGGCGCTGGAAAAGGGCACCATCGATGCGGCCGAGTGGGTCGGTCCCTACGACGACGAAAAACTCGGCTTCTACAAGATCGCCAAGTTCTACTACTATCCCGGCTGGTGGGAAGGCGGCACGACGAACCACCTGCTGATCAACCTCGCCAAGTGGAACGAGCTTCCGAACAATTACAAAGCGATCGTGCAGGCCGCCGCCGGTTACGCCAACGTCGAAGAGCAGGCGCGTTACGACTCCCGCAACCCGGCGGCCTTGAAGCGCCTGGTCGCGAATGGCGTGCAATTGCGCCCGTTCAGTCAAGCGATCATGGACGCGTGTTTGAAGGCGTCCAATGAGGTCAACGCTGAAGAATCGGCCAAGAATCCCAACTACAAGAAGGTGCTGGCTTCCATTGACGCCTTCCGCAACGATGAGAATCTGTGGTGGCAGGTCGCCGAATACTCCTTCGAGACCTTCATGATTCGTAATCGTCCGAAGAGCTGAAGCAAAATCTTGCTTACAATAGCGGGGCTGGCCCGGTGCCGGCCCCGTTTCGTTATTTTCCAGGCTGGATATCCGGCGGCGGCTCGATCGGCGGCAGCATTTGTTCGAAGCGCTTTTCAAGGTCTCGGTCTGAAATAGCAGGCGGCTTGCGGCTGCGATCGGCGGCCGTTTCGCCGACATGCGTGAGCTGGGGCAAGAGCAGCACCGCGAGCAACAGGGCGGCCTGCGCGAACAGATATGGCAATAGCGACCGCAGCAGCGCCGGAAACGGAATCGGCTGCTTGAGAACGGTGCGCGTCATCATCACCGCGTAGCCGATCAAGGGATTGAGGAAGCTCGCCTGCAGGGCGAGCAACACCAGAACGGCAATCCAGCGCGCGTCCGCCACCCGGATGAGGAGCGGCGGAATGACGATCGGCACGACCACGAAGATGATCTCGAACGCGTCGAGCACCAGCGCGCTCAGTCCGATTGCGGCAAGCACGATGAGGGTCGCGGTCAACGTGCCGCCGGGAATGGCGGCGATCCAGGCGGCGACGAGCTGATCGGTGCCGAGGATGCGCAAAACCAGCGTCAACGTGGTGGCGGCAACGAGCAGGAAGAACAGGGCGCCGGTGAGGGTGAGCACGTCGCGCAAGACTTCGTTGAGAACGGCAAGCGGCAATCGCCCGCTGACGAGGCCCGCGATCAGAAGCGTGAAGCCGCCCATCGCCGCGGCTTCGACGGCATAAAAATATCCGGCGGCGACGCCGCCGAGCAGTATCAATATCGCCAGCACGGTCACCGCCGCCAACACCGCCTGCTGTACCGTCGGACGCGGTGTGGTGCTCGGCGCTGTTGTTTCGCCAGGCTCGCGCCGGCGATTGAACCACCAGCCGAGAAGCAGGCAAGCAGCGAGATAAAGGCCCGCGGGCACCAACGCGCCATGAAACACGTCTTGGGTATTGATCACCCGGTCTTCGCGGCCGGTCGCGGTCACCGCAATGGTGTGCGCGTTCAACATGGCGTCGCCAAGAAGGATCAGCACCAGCGATGGCGGCACGACGACGCCGAGCGTGCTCGCCACGGTGATGATTGCGGCGCGGCGCGGCAACGCGATGCCCGAGGCCGCAAGCCGCGGTTCGGCCACGCGCGACAAGGCGAGCACGCTGGCGCCGACGGAACCGTTCATCGGCCCCAGCAAGGCGCCGAGCACAAAGCCAGAGACCACCGGAGCCGCCGGTCCCGGAATGATGGCGATGCAGCAACGATAGAGCGCGTCAGCGAGCGGCAGGCGGTTGATGAGCGCTCCCATCAACACATAGAGCGGAATGGCCTGGAGCAGGTCGTTCTCGAGCAGATTGATCAGACGTTCGGGCAGGACGCCGAGCAGCTGAACCGGCACGTCACCGGTTACGCTGCCTATGGCGACGCCGAAACAAGCGGTTGCCAGCAACACCACGGCCGCCGGAATGCCGGTGAAGACGACACCAAGGCCGGCCAGCAGCAACAGGCCCAAGCCCAGCCAAGGCATCAGTGCGGTCATTGTGGACGCGGCGCCCGGACCGGCCGGAATAGTTCGATCACGCCTTCGATTAAGACCAGCAGCGCCAAGATCAGCAACGCCACCTTGACGATGAAATAGCCGGGATTGTTGGTGTCGGCAAAACGCTCGAGCAGCAGCGCCGAATTGCGCACGATGCTCCAGCTCGTCACCAGCACGATGATCGACCAAGGAATGAGGCCGAACAGCGCGCCGGAGCGCGCCAGCCATTGCCGCGTCGCGTCCGAGTAATTCCGCGATATCGTGTCGGCCGCGAGATGGGTTTTGGCGCGTGTCGCGGCCGTGATGGCGGCTGCGACATAGATCGCGAACAGCCATTGCCCGAGATCATTCGCTTCGCGCGAATAATGGCCGACGACTGTGCGCAGCGGCCATTGCAGGAACAGCAAGGTCACGATCGGCAGCGCCAGCCATTTGGCGGCGGCCAAGATGAATTCAACGCATCGGTCGAGAAATCGCAACATGCAGCCCGCGCCGGTCTTTTCGGGGCTCGCCAGATGACTGGCAAGTCAGCTGAATATTCCGCGGTTTCCGGATAGCCTACAAGACCGGCCCGGCGCGGCGAGCGTCGCTATTTGAAATTCGGCGGCTGGCTGAGATCGAGCGGCGGCAGGTCGAGCTGGGGAATGTTGATCTGCACTTTGTTGGGATCGACGGTTGACAGCCCGGACTTGTAGTGCGTGACCATGCCGGGGAACATGATCACAGTGATCACCATGATCAGCTGGATCAGGACGTACGGCACTGCGCCCCAATAAATCTGTCCCGTTGTCACCCCCGGCGTGAGCTTGCCGGTGACCCGGTCGAGGAAGCTGTCGCGCGGCGCCACCGAGCGCAGATAGAACAGCGCGAAGCCGAACGGCGGGTGCATGAACGAGGTCTGCATGTTGACCCCGAGAATGACGCCGAACCAGATCAGATCGATGCCGAGATGATCCGCCGCGGGGCCGAGCAGCGGTATGACGATGAAGGCCAGTTCGAAAAAATCGAGAAAAAAGGCCAGCACGAACACGAAGGCGTTGACGAAAAGCAAAAACCCGATCTGCCCGCCGGGCAGCGAGGTGAGCATGTTTTCGACCCAGATATGCCCGCTGACGCCATAAAAAGTCAGCGAGAACACCCGCGCGCCGAGCAGGATGAAGATGACGAACGAGGCCAATTTGGCCGTCTGCTCCGTCGCCTGGCGAATCAGATCCCACGTCAAGCGGCGCTTGAGGGCGCCGAGAATGAGCGCGCCGCTGGCGCCCATGGCGCCGCCTTCCGTCGGGGTGGCGACGCCGATGAAAATCGTGCCGAGCACGAGGAAGATCAGGAACAGCGGCGGCACCATGACGAACGTGGTCTGCTGCGCCATGCGCGACAGGAAGCGATAGCCGGTCAGGCGGTGGACGGCCCAATTCACGATCGCAACGCCGAACGCGAACAGAATGCCGAAAAACATGGTCAGCACGACGAAGTCGGCGCCGTGGGTGCTGGAATGGCGCATCATGAACCAGCCGAAAATGGCGCTCGCGATCGTAAGGACCAGCAGCGACCAAAGCCCGCGGCTATTGTCGTCCTCGCGAAAGCCTACGGCGTCCGCCGGCAAGCCGGGCGTCGCCTTCGGGAACACGACCGACATGAAGAAAGTGAAGAGCGCGTACATTCCCGCCAGCGCAATGCCGGGAACGAACGCGCCCTCATACATGTCGCCGACCGATTTACCCAGCTGATCGGCCATCACGATGAGGACGAGCGACGGCGGTATGATCTGCGCCAGCGTGCCTGAAGCGGCGATGACGCCGGCGGCGAAGCGCCGGTCGTAGCCGTAGCGCAGCATGATCGGCAGCGAGATCAATCCCATCGAAATGACGGAGGCGGCGACGACGCCGGTGGTAGCGGCCAACAGCGCGCCGACGAAGATCACCGCGTAAGACAGTCCGCCGCGAACCGTGCCGAACAACTGGCCGATGGTGTCGAGCAGGTCTTCCGCCATGCCGGAGCGTTCGAGTACCAACCCCATGAAGGTGAAAAATGGTATCGCCAGCAGCGTGTCGTTGCCCATCACGCCGTAGACGCGCTCCGGCAACGCCTGCAGAAAATCCGGCTGGAACTGGCCAAGCCCGATGCCGAGCAGCGCATAAAACAGACCGACAAACGCCAGCGAAAACGCGGCCGGGTAGCCGAGCAGCAACACGATCACCAGCGAGCCGAACATGATCGGCGCCAGGTTGTGGATGAGAAACGCTTCCATTGCCCCTCAGGATCCCGCCGGCGCTTCAGTGTTTCTCGATGGCTTCGACAATGTGTTCGACTTCGGCTTCGAGCGCGTGGACCTGCGACTCATGCGGATCGGGAATCATGCCGCGCATGATGGCGACGCGCTTGATGAGCTCGGAAACGGCTTGCACCAACAGCAGCGCAAATCCGATCATGATCAGCGATTTTGCCGGCCATTGCGGCAGTCCGCCGGCGTTGCCGGATTGCTCGTTGATCTCGACGGAAGCGAGGAAGAACGGAACGCCGGTCACGATCATGATGATGCAGAGCGGCAGCAGGAAAAACGTCTGACCAATTAGCTCGATCGCATCACGAAGCCAGCGCGGCAGCTGATTGTTGACGATATCGATGCGGATATGCTCGTTCTTCAGCAACGTCCACGGCGCGCATAACAGAAACACCGCGCTGAACAGGATCCACTGCAATTCGAGCCAGGAATTCGAGGAGACGTCAAAGACCTTGCGGACAATCGCATTGCCGGCGGACACTACGACGGCGAGCAGGATCAGCCACGCAGCCCAGCGGCCGATTTGCGTATTGATAGCGTCGATGACGCCGCTCAGCTTGAGAAGCGCGCGCACCCCTAAACCCCGTTCCCCTCGGCGCACAGGGCGCCGCCCCAAAAATCAAGACCGCTGCACCGGCGGCCAGGACCACAACCACCTTAACAGGGATTGTGCACTCCAGGTCAAGCGCACCGCTCGCCGCGTGAGGTGCCGCGGGGCCCGCGCTGGCCGGCGACCCCGCGGCGACCGATGGTCGCGCCCAATCGCCCGATCCGGCAGCTCCGACAATTCTGGCGCAACGCCGGGGCCGGCACTATCTTAGTGGGCAAGAGCCTCAAATGGCTCGCACAAAGACCAACGACGGGTGGAAACAATGGATGAGAAAGCTCACGAGCGCTCCGGCTGGAGCTGGTGGTACCTGCTCCTGATCGTTCAATTCATCGCGGTGCTGTGGCCGCCGTTCTACAACGCGGCCGAACCGGCGTGGGCGGGCATCCCGTTCTTTTATTGGTACCAGATGCTCTGGGTCGTCATCGCCGCCGTTCTGACCGCGATCGTCTATTTCGCGACCGAAGACTAGATCGGTCCTGCGCCGTCGCAGGATCAATCAATCAGAGAGCTCAAGAAATAAGACGCAAAAGCCGGGGGAGGCCTGTCGTGCCGGAAGTGAACTGGACTGCTCTGATCATCTTCATAGCGTTGTTCGGCTTCATCACGTGGCTGGGTTTTGCCGCCGCGCATTGGCGCAAGGGCGATCTCGATCAACTGCATGAATGGGGTTTGGGCGGCCGGCGCTTCGGCACCGTCATCACCTGGTTCCTGATCGGCGGCGATCTCTACACGGCCTACACCTTCATTGCCGTTCCGGCGCTCGCCTTCGGCGCCGGCGCCATCGCCTTCTTCGCGGTGCCATACACGATCATGATCTACCCGATCCTGTTCCTGGTCTTCCCGCGGCTTTGGCATGTCTGCCACAAGCACAATTACATCACGCCGGCCGATTTCGTGCGCGGGCGCTTCGGCAATCGCTGGCTGGCGCTGGCGGTGACCATCACCGGCATCGTCGCCACCATGCCCTATATCGCGCTGCAGCTGGTCGGCCTGCAGGTGGTGATCGGCGCCATGGGCGTCGGCGGCGCCGCCGGCACTTTTGCGTCGGACCTGCCGCTGATCATCGCCTTCATCATCCTCGCGGCGTTCACCTATTCGAGCGGGCTGCGGGCGCCGGCCTCGATCGCCATCGTCAAGGATATTCTGATCTACATCACCGCTTTCGCAGCCGTGATCGTGGTGCCGATCCAGCTCGGCGGCTTCGGCCACATCTTCGCGGCGGTACCGCCGGCGAAGCTGTTGCTGGCAGTGCCCGGCCCCAACACCACCGGCGCCTATGGCATCTACGCCACGCTTGCGCTCGGCTCGGCGCTGGCGCTGTTCCTCTATCCGCATTCCATCACCGGCATCCTCGCCGCATCGAGCGGGCACGCCATCCGCCGCAACGCCGCGATGCTGCCGGGCTATTCCTTCATGCTCGGTCTCTTGGCGCTGGTCGGCTTCTTCGCCATCGCGGCGGGGGTCGGCGCCATGCCGGAATTCGCCGCGGGCTTCAAGCAGTTCGGCAACAATTTCGCGGTGCCGGCACTGTTCCTGCACAGCTTCCCGGCGTGGTTCGTCGGCATCGCCTTTGCCGCGGTCGGCATCGGCGCGCTGGTGCCGGCGGCGATCATGTCGATCGCCGCGGCCAACCTTTACACCCGCAACATCCATCGCGAGTTCATCAACAAGAACCCGACCGACAAGGAAGAAGCGCAGATGGCGAAGTGGGTGTCGCTCATCGTCAAATTGGGCGCGCTCATTTTCATCATCTTCGTGCCGACGCAATACGCCATCTACCTGCAACTCTTGGGCGGCATCCTGATCATCCAGACGCTGCCGTCGGTAATGCTCGGCGTCTATACCCGCTGGTTCAACGATTGGGCGCTGCTGATCGGCTGGGCCGTGGGTACCGCTGCGGGGATTTGGATGTTCAACGCGGCGAATTGGACCCCGAACTATCCGCTGGTGATCGCCGGCCATGCCTTCCCGGGCTACGCGGCGCTCTACACCGTCATCCTCAACCTGGTGATCGCGATCGTGCTGACGCCGATCTTCAACGCCATGGGTGGCAAGCAGGTCGATGAGACCGTGGCGGCCGATTACCACGCCTAGTTAACGGCCGCTCCGGCCGGCTCAGAACCCCGCCGCGGCAGCGCGGCGGGGCCTTTCTTATGAGGCACGGACAATCCTGCGCTGCTTCGGCGCAACCCTCCGCCGCTAGCCCAGCCGTCCCGGACGTGGCAGGATTGCTTCGAACATCCGGCACAACGAATTCCCGGGGAGAGCACATATGGCTTGGACTAAAGTGACCGATATCGCTTACGGACGGCTCAGGTCGCCCGATCTCGACGTGGCGGAGGAGTTCCTCACCCGTTTTGGCATGCACCGGGCGGAGCGCACCGCCAACGCGCTCTATATGCGCGGCACCGATCCGGCGCACCACCTCCACGTCACCGAGAAGGGCGACCCGAAATTCGTCGGCATCGCCTATTACGTCGACAACGAGGACGAGCTGAAGAAGCTCACCAAGGCGCCCGGCGCCACGGGCGTCGAAAACATCGACGAGCCCGGCGGCGGCAAGCGCGTGCGCCTGACCGAGCCGAACGGCTACCAGATCGAGGTGGTGTGCGGCATCGAGCAGGTCGCGCCGATCCCGGTGAAGCGGCAACGGCTGAACTCGGGCGATGCGCCGACGGCGCGCGCCGGCGAATTGATGCGGCTGCCCAGGGGGCCGGCCCACGTCAAGCGCATCGGCCATGGCGTGATGATGTCGTCAAAATTTCACGAAACCGTCGGCTGGTTCCGCGAGACGCTGGGCCTGATCTGCTCAGACGACGTCTATGCCGAAAACAAGGACAATCTGATCGGATCGTTCAACCGCTGCGACCGCGGCGACACTTATGTCGATCATCACGTCTTCTTCTGTCTCAATTCCGACAAGACCGGCCTGAACCACTTCTCCTTCGAGGTGCCGGACATCGACGACGTCTGCATGGGCCACGAGTACCTGAAAGAGAGCGGCAAGTACGAGCACATGTGGGGCATCGGCCGCCATGTGCTGGGCAGCCAGGTCTATGACTACTGGGCCGATCCGTGGGGCCGCGTCCACGAGCATTGGGCCGACAGCGACCGTCTCAATCTCGCCAACGGCTCCAATCTCATTGCCGCCGAAGAAGCGCTGCGGTCGCAATGGGGCGAGCGGCCGCCGGAGAAATTCATCGGTCACGTCAGCGTGTAATTCTTTTCCCCTCCCCCCTGTGGGGAGGGGCAGGGGTGGGGGTCGCGAGGTAGGTTGCGAACGTCGACGCTCGCGCATCGCCTTCCGACCCCCACCCTTCCCACAAGGGGGAGGGAGTTGAACCTCGGAGATTGAACGGCATGCCCAAACAAAAAATCACCGGCTCGTTCGTCGCGCTGATCACGCCGTTCAACAAGGACGGCTCGGTGGATTTCGCGGCGTTCCAGTCCCTGTTGCGGTTCCAGGAGGGGCACGGCACCAAGGCGGTGCTGATCATGGGCTCGACCGGCGAGACCTCCATGCTCTCGCCCGAGGAGAAGAAGAAGATCATCGTCGAAACGGCGAAGATGAAATCGGCGAAAATGCCGATCTTCTTCGGCTGCACCGGCAACAACACCGAATCGACCATCGCCAATGTGCGCTTCGCCAAAGATAACGGCGGCGACGGCGCGATCCTGGCCGCGCCGGCCTATATCTGCGCGCCGGAAGCCGACATCGAGCGCTTTTTCCTCGACGTCGCCGACGCCACCGACCTGCCGCTCGGCATCTACAACAATCCGCCGCGGGTGAAGAGCGATCTCGCTTGGGACAATCTGATCCGCATCTTCAAGCATCCGAACTATGTGGTGCACAAGGAATCGACCGCGCGCGTCGGCCAGGTGGCGCAGGTGCTCGCCGCCAAGCCCGACGTGTCGGTGATGTGCTGCGACAGCCCCAATCTCGGCCTCGTGGTGCCGACCATGAGTCTCGGCGGCCACGGCACCGCGAACATGACCGGCAATATCGCGCCGGCCGAATTGGCGACCATCTCGACGCCATGGGCGAGCTATGCCGAGGCCGAGAACTTCAAGCGCGAATATCTGCGGCTGTTGCCGCTCCTGCACTTCACCTATTCGGCGATCAATCCGGTCGCGGTGAAGTCACTGATGAAGGCGCTCGGCATGCCGGCAGGCGACCTGCGCAAGCCGCTCACCGGCCTCGACGCCGAAGCGCTCGGCAAAGGGCTTGCGCATCATCGCCGAGCTCGGCCTCGACAAGGCCTACGGCTACAAGCTTAAAGCCCTCGCGGCCGTGGCGGCCTGACGCGCGAAGTGGACCTCGGCATCAGAGGCAAAAGCGCGCTGGTCTGCGGCGCGAGCCGGGGTCTCGGCAAGGCCTGCGCGTTGGCGCTGGCGCGGGAAGGCGTCAATCTGACGATCGTTGCCCGCACCCGCGAGGTGCTTGAACGCACCGGCGCCGAGATTGCGCAGGCGACCGGCGTAAAGGTTGTCGCTGTCGCCGCCGACCTCACCACGCCCGACGGCCGCGCGGCGGCGGTCGGCGCCTGTGCGCAGCCCGATATCCTGGTGAACAATTCGCAAGGGCCGCTGCCGGGCAATTTCCGCGACTGGTCGCGCGACGATTGGATCGCCGCGCTCGACGACATGATGCTGGGCCCGATCGAGATGATGCGGCTCACGGTCGACGGCATGACCGCGCGCGGGTTTGGACGGATTATCAACATCGTGTCGCGCAGCGTGAAAGTGCCGCAGGCCGAGCTTGGGCTGTCGAACGGCGCCCGTTCCGGCCTGGTCGGCTTCGCCGGCGGCCTCGCCCGGCAAACGGCGGCGCGGAACGTCACCATCAACAATCTGCTGCCGGGCATATTCGACAGCGACGCGCAGCATCGCCATATTCGCGGCATGCTCGAAGGCACCAACAAGACCTTCGAGCAGGTTTTCCGCGAACGCGCCGAAGCAAGCACGGCCAAGCGCTACGGCGATCCGGCCGAGCTCGGCGCGTTTTGCGCGTTTCTTTGTTCCACCCATGCCGGCTATATCACCGGCCAGAATCTGCTGATCGACGGCGGAAGCTATCCGGGAGCGTTCTAGTCAGGAAAGGAACTAGCTGTGAGGCGTATCATCTCGGTTGCCGTGGCGTGTGCTGTCCTCGCGTTCGCGCCCGGCTGTCTCGGCGCAAGACTATCCCACCCGCACCGTGACGGTGATCGTGCCGTTCCCGCCGGGCGGTTCGGTCGACGGCGTGGCGCGCATCATCGTCGATCAGCTCAACCAGAGCGTCGGGCCGCATTTCATCGTCGAAAACCGCGCCGGCGGCGCCTCGGGCAATGTCGGCGCCAATGTCGTCGCCAAGGCCGATCCGGACGGCTACACGCTCCTCCTCACCGCGTCGCTCCACGTCGTCAATCCGTTTTTGTACAAAAGCGTGCCGTTCGATGTGGTGAAGGATTTCACGCCGGTGACGCTGATCGCCACCGGCCCGCTGATCGTCTCGACGACGCCGAGCGTGCCGGCGAACAATCTGAAAGATTTTTTCGACCTCGTCCGCAAGGACCCGCAGAAATACACCTTCGGCACCACCAGCATCGGCTCGGCCAGCCATCTGGTGATCGAGCTCTTAAAGCGCGAGGCCCATGTCGATACGCTGGTCATCGCCTATAAGGGCACCGGCCCGGCGCTCACCGATCTGATGAGCGGGCAGATCCAGCTGCTCGCCGATCCGATGCTGTCGTCGCTGCCGCAGGTGCAAGGCGGCCGCATCAAGGCGCTCGCCATTACAAGTCTCAAGCGCCAGCCCGCGGCGCCGGACATTCCGACGGTCGAGGAATCCGGGCTGCCCGGCTTCGAGTTCGTGTCGTGGTACGGGCTATGGGGTCCGAAGGATCTGCCCGCGGACATCACCGCGAAGCTGCAAACCAGCGTCGCCAAAGTTTTCGCCCAGCCCGACGTCAAGGCGCGCCTGACCGCGCTCGGCTTCGAGGCGATCGGCTCGACGCCGGATTATTTCGCCAAATACATCGCGAGCGAAATGGAGAAGTACGGCAAGATCATTCACGACGCCAATATCAAA
>CAWCSD010000012.1:0-16891 GCA_963798095.1 uncultured Alphaproteobacteria bacterium
GGCTTGAGGGCTACGGCGTGGACTCGTAAATCCGATCCTAACGCAACCATAGAGCGTAGCGCCACTGTGGGGTTGTGGTGTAATGACGCCCATGAGTGATGCCGCGGCGATGGCGAAACCGGGCGAGCGCAGTGTGCGCCCCCTGACATGGTCGGACGGACCGAAATTGCAGCGGTGGCCAAGCGGATGGACGATCACCAATGATGATCGTAAGCCGCGCACTTAGGACCATTTCGATGCGCAATAAGCCGATAACGGCAATTCCTTCCCTAATCTGGAAGGGCGTTCACTCCAGCGGGGGATAAACGAAATCGCCGCGCCCCATGCAACACAGACGAGCTGTGACAATCTGCCGGCTCTGCCGCCGGTCGGGACAGCAATCGCGCAGTGGGACGGCATTGAAGGTCTAGCGCTTGCTGGGGTGACGCCATCTCCAGTCGTCAAAGGCCAGCCCGCACTCGATCTGATCGCTACCGCTACGCCGGGAAGGCACCGCCTCGGCGTTGCGTTGCGGCAGTTGGCGCCCAATCGGACTTATCGGGTGACGGTCTGGATAAAGGCGCCGTCAGACGGCTGGCTCATTCTGGACGTTCGCGACGGCACGTCGCCTGTGGGTCGGGTCGTCTCGTTCGATCTCGCCCGAGGTTCCGCCGATGACAAGCTGCAGTCTGTGAACGGATGGCTCCAGGCCACAACGGATGTGCATTGCGCCGATGGCGTGCTTGTCGTTTACGCTGGGCTGGCCGAAGGCGAGAATGGCCACGCATATCGGGCAGACGGTCGGACGAGGTTGACGTTCGGTGGAGTGACGGTCGCGCCGTTGGAACCATCCGACATTCTTTGCGCGCCGACCGCCACCACGCTGGCGCATTTCGTCGTGACCAGGTTCGGCATCGGCGTCCACAATGAGAGCTGGTACGACGCTGCCCTTGGCCTGTTCGAGGCCGTGACCTATCCGTCGCTGCGCGCACAGACCAGCCAAGAGTTCACCTGGCTGATCGTCGTTGATCGCCATATTCCCGAGCCGGCGTGTAGTCGGCTTCGCGCCATAATCGGTGGTTCGGGCAACATCCATGTCGTGCCGATCGACCTCACCAATATCGACCATGTTCGCCATGGCTGCTTTGAACACGTCTGGCGCTGCTGCCAGGACTACATTATCGAGCGTCGGCTGCTCACTGAACCATTCGACTATGTGCTGACTTCGACCATCGATGGCGACGACGCGTGGCACTGCGATATGGTGAAATTGGTCCAACAGCAATCGGCGCCGGAACTTGCTCGCCTTGTCACCGATGAAAGTACGCGGTCGGCGGTTTTGCGTCACACCTGCGGCCAAGTCCTCACTTTTCCGCGTGGGCTGGAATGGTTCGCCGAGTCTGATGATGTAAGACCTCTAGAAGAGGCGTTTATCGGCATGTCCATTTTCGTCGTGGCGCGCTTTTCAAGCGGCGTATCGGTGTTATCAAGCCGGCATTTAGGATGGCCGGCCATGGCCCACGCACTGATGTTCGAGATCAAGCTGGCCACGCCGGATCACCCAATGTGGGTCTATGTGCGCCACGACCGGACGCAGACTGACTGGAAGCTGGACGTTGCCGAAACCGACACTGCTTGCACAGCCGCGCTGCACAGCGACTTCGGCATCGATTTCGCCAAAGTGCAGGTGTTGCGCGCTAAAAACGCCTCGACCCGGAACGATACGTCACCGAGGCTGCATCGGGGGCTCTCCAGCCGTGAACAGCATGACTGTTATTTCAGGATTGCTGCACTCAATCGTCAGATCGCCGTGCTCAATCACAAGCAGCAGCAAGACGGCTCTGGATCACGACGCCGAACTGTTGTTGCTCAGGCAGCGCGAGGCGAGGTTGCGATTGTTGCAGCGCCTGCAGCAGCAGGCCGACCAGCTGTTCCAATGACAAGCCCGACATCCGGATCGGCTCCAGCGGTGCCTCAGGCATTTCGTCGTCATTCGGCTGGGGCTCGGCGTCTATAGTCCAACGTGGTATGACAGCAGGTTGGCCCTGTTTGAAGCGATCACCTGTCCGTCGCTGCGCTCGCAAACCGACCAGGCCTTCATCGCCCTCATCGTTGTCGATCAGCAGATTCCGAGGCCGGCCTTGAGCCGCCTGCGTGACATCATCGCAAACGCACCGAATTTGCATATCGTAGAGCTCGATCTGACCAATTTACGGCAGGTGCGCCACGGCTCATGGGACTTTGTCTGGGACCACTGTCAAGATTATATCATCGAGCAAAATCTGCTCAGCGATCCATTTGAGTACATCATCACTTCTATTCTCGACGATGACGATGCGTGGCATCGCAGAACAGTGGAACTGATCCAAAACGAAATGGCGGCCGAACTGCCGCGACTTGTCGCCGAGGAAAGCAAGAGCCTCACCAGCTATCGCCATACCCGAGGCCAGGTGCTGACCTTTCCCGCGCGGTCTGAAATGGTTCGTGCACACCGATGTCGTGCAGCCCTTCCATTATGAGTTTCTCGGAATTTCGGTCTTCGTGCTGGCGCGCTTTTCGAGCGGCGTTTCGGCGCTGTCGAGCCGGCATCCGGCTTGGCCGGCCATGGCCCAGGTTGCAGTATTTGACGTCAAGAGGCTGGAGCATGCCCAGCCGATGTGGGTCTATGTCCGCCACGATCAGGCGGGAACGCTCTGGCAAGATCCGACCGTCAGGCCGCCGCTACAGGCAACCGACCGAGGAATCGCCGGACCGCCTGGGGATTCTGTTAGCTTGCAGACCCTGCGTGCAGAATTTGGCATCGATTTTGCCAAAATCGAGACTTGGCGGGCCCGGCAGCGCGACGTGCCGACAGAGCACGCCGGATTTCTGGGGCGCGAGCAACTCGATTGCTTCTTCCGGATTGCGGCACTCAACCGGCAGATTGCAACGCTCACCCGCAAGCAACAACGGAATGGAATGAACGAGAAGGACGAAATGTTGTTGCTGAAACAGCAGCTGGCGAGGCTTGAGTTGGTTACGCAATTGCGCAAACAGGGCAGTGAACTGTTCGCCAGACGGTGACAAAACCTGCCGTTCCAACCGTATCGCCCCGTGCCCCTGCCAGAAATTGACGCCCTTCCCGAAGTTGCACAGGCCTAGTGTCAGGGTGAATACACGCTCTAACGCTGCGGCGCGCTATTTTGGAGCCGCCGCGGGCGCCGCACCGGGCGCAGCAGGTTGCGGTTTGCGCGCCAGCGCCGGCTTGTTGGCGGGACCGGGTGCTGCGACCGCCGGATTCGGGTTCACCGACGGGTCGAGCATGGTCATGGCCGAGTCCGGCAGGCGCGTCCAATATTGATTCTTGCCCAACAGCGAAATGCCGATATAGCCGCGCACCACCAAGGTCTGGCCGTCGGGCGTCACCGTCATATTGGCCTTGTAGACCTTGCCGTCGCGCGGATCGAGGATGGTGCCGTCGACGTATTTTTCCGGCTTGTCGGCTGTCCTGCTTCATGCCACGGATGATCTCGAGCCCGAGCCACGGGTGATTGAGGCGATCGTCCTTGCATTGGCTGCACACCGCGTTCGGATCCTCGCCGGGCTTGAGGAACATCTTGGCGATGATCCCGGAATAGACGCCGTCGTGATTGGCAATCAAAAACCAGCCGGTCGGCTGCTTGGTATCGTCGTCGACCGCCTGCCACAGGCCGGTGGGCGTCTGCGACGCCGTCGGCGCCGGGCTTTGGGCGGACACGGGAGCGGCGAGCGACAGCAGTGAGGCGGCGGCGGCGGCGGGGATCAGCAGTCTTGCTCGCATGATGGGTTACTCCCGGAATTGAATGGATCGCGCCGCGCCAATAGGGGAACTTAAGTGAGTGGGCTCAAAGCCGTGCGGCACAGATAATCATTGCCTGCACCAATGCATAACAAGCCGATGGCATTCAATCCGACCGCAATACCATCGATGCCGAGGTGCCATGCGTGGCGCCGCTTGCAGCCGGCGCACAGTCGGCCCCGGGTGTCAAAATGCGGCCATATGACGCCTCGCATTGCCTGGGCGTATAGCGGCGCTTGAGGCGGCCGCGTAAATTTCATATAAACAGCGCTAATAGGCGGTACGGTAATAAGGGCTGTTACCGGGCGCTAAAAAATAAAATATCCTGGGGCGGGGGCGAAAATCGTGACATATCAATGGGTGGATTGCGGCCGCGACGTCGTCAGCCGCCGTTACGACCGCATCGCGAAATTTATACCGTTTTTCGATTGGCTGTTCTTTGTGCCGTGGGATTTGCGCCGCAAGGCGGTCGCCAAAATGGAGCTCAGCCGCGGCGACAGCGTGCTGGAGATCGGCTGCGGCACCGGCCGGAACTTTCCCGATCTGCGCGACGCGGTCGGGCCCCAAGGCCGCATCTACGGCGTCGACATCTCGCCCGGCATGCTGCGCCAGGCGGAGCGGCTCCGCGAGGCCAATGATTGGCGCAATATCACGCTTCGCGAATGCGACGCCGCCGACTATACCGCGCCGGCGCCGCTCGACGCGGTGCTGTTCAGCCTGTCCTACAACACCATGCCGCATCATCGCATCGTGCTGCGGCGCGCGTGGCAGCAGCTTCGTCCGGGCGGCCGTCTCATCATCATGGATGCCAAGGTGCCGCCGGGATGGGGCGGACGCCTGGTGCTGCCGTTCAGCCTCTGGCTGATGAAGCACACCATGCTCGGCAATCCGCTCATTCACCCGTGGCAAGAGCTCGGCGCCATCGCCGATCAGGTCGACATGAGCGAGTGCATGTTCAGCTCGTATTACATTTGCTCCGCCACCAAACCATTTGCCGGCGCCGCAGCCGGCGACCGTGCGGCGAATGACAATGCGGGCCCCGATTCCGCCTACCACATCGCCGCAGAGTGACGATCCGGCACAGCGCCGCCGATCGCTTAACGCTGGACCGCCGCTTGTCGCCATGCGGCCCGCCCCGGTACACTTCGCCGGCCGGCGCTGGCGCGCGGCAGTTGCGAGCGAGGAACAGCGTGCGGATCAAAGCCATCGAGCCCATCGCGATCAGCCTGCCGATGAAAAAGCCGGTGAAGATGGCTGGCGAAACCGTCACCCGTGCTGACAACATCCTCGTGCGCATCGAAACCGACGATGGTGCCGTCGGCTGGGGCGAAGCCGCCTCGGCGCCGACCATGACCGGCGAAACCGTCGCCAGCATGATGGCTGCGGTCACCCATATGGCGCCCAGCCTGCTCAAGCGTGCGGCCGACGATTTCGCCGGCGCGGCGGCGGCGATGGACGCGCAGATGTACGGCAACAGCGGCGCCAAGGCGGCGATCGAGATCGCGCTGCACGATCTTGTCGGCCGCGCTACGGGCCAACCGCTGCACGCGCTGCTCGGCGGCAAGCGCCGCGACCGCATTCCATTGCTTGCGGTGATCGGCTCTGACGATGCCACGGCCGATTTGCGCGAGGCGCAGCAACGCCGCGATGCCGGCTATCTGATCTACAAGATCAAGGTCGGCGTCGCCTCGCCGGAAGCCGACGCCGCGCGCACGTGGGACATTTGCCGCGTACTCGGCAAGGACTGCCTCATTTCCGCCGACGCCAATCAAGGCTGGAGCGCGGAGGAGGGCGTCCGCTACGTGCGAGCGGTCGCCGATTGCGGCTTGAGCTTTTTCGAGCAGCCGGTCCCCGCTCACGATCTTGCCGGCATGGCGCGGGTCGCCGCGGCGAGCCGCGTACTGATCGGCGCCGACGAGGGCATTCATTCTCAGGACGATATCGAACGTCATCACGCCGCCAAGGCAGCGCTTGGCGTGAGCCTGAAGGCGATCAAGCTTGGCGGCGTGCGTCCAGTATTCGAGGCAAGCGAGCCTGTGCGACCGGCTCGGCATGAATCTCAACATCTCGTGCAAGACCGGCGAGTCGAGCGTCGCCTCGGCCGCGGCCTTGCATCTCGCCGCCGTCGTGCCGTCACTGGCCTGGGGCCTGACCGTAACCAGTCCGGGCCTTGCCGAGGATGTCGTCACCGATCCGCTGCGCATCGACAATGGCCATTTGACTGTGCTCGACCGGCCGGGCCTCGGGGTTGAGGTCGATGAGCGCCGGGTGCGGCGTTGGCAGCAGGAATTCAAGAAAGTGGCATGATGCCGAAAAGCTTGCCCTCGGACTTGATCCGAGGCTGGACACCCGTTTTCGGAAAAGATCATGTTCAAACAAAAATCAGGAGGAACATCATGCAAGGATTGACGCGACGGCTCACGAGCCTCGCCGCCGCTTGTGCCATGACCACGGCGCTGTTCACCGCGCCGGCAATGGCGCTCGAGCAGATCAAAATGTCGATCTTCCAGAGCAATTTTTGCTGCTTCGCGGTCTATGTCGCCAAGCATCTAAAACTGTTCGAGAAGCACGGCGTCGACGTCGAACTGGTCTACGGCACCGGCATCCAGCCGGCCAATATCTTTGTCAGCGGCTCCGCTGATTCCGGCGCCTTCGCGGTCGAGCACGGCGTGACTGTCAGCTCCAAGGGCCAGGATCTGAAATTGATCGTGCTGCAGCAGAAGCTGCCGCCGCTCAGCCTGATCGTCCGTAACGACGTGCCGACGCCGAATGCCGACAAGCCTTATCCGCAGAACCTCATCGACCTGAAAGGCCTCAAGATCGGCATCAGCGGCCGCGGCGCCTCGACCGACACGGCGACGCGCTTCATGCTCAAGCAGGCCGGCCTCGATCCCGACAAGGACGTCACCATCATGCCGGTCGGCGATCCCGGCACCATGCTGGCTTCGCTCAAGAACAAGGTGATCGACGCCGCCATGGCGGTCGAGCCGACCCAGACCGCAGCCGTGCTGTCGCTCAAGATCGCCAAGACAGTCGCGGATATCGAGGGCGGCGGCGGCCCGGCCGTTTTCCATCCTTACGCCTATAACGGCGTGTTCGTGCACAGCGTCTTTCTCAAAGATCATCCCGACACGGCGCGCGGCATCGTCGCGGCGATCGTCGAAGCCTGCGCGGTCATCAACGATCCGGCGCGGATGAGCGATCTGATGGATGTGGCGGCCAATTACATGAAGGGCTCCGATCCCGAGGTCGTCAAAGCCTATCTGGAAAAATACCGGTCGAACTACGGCGCGGTCGCGACCCGCAACGGCGTCGACAATGTCAGCGCCATGCTGCTAGCCGGCAAATCGATCGAGAAGGCGGTGCCCTACGAGCAGATCGTCGCTACCGATTTCATGCCGCCCGAGGCCGGCGCGCCGACGCGCTGACCCGCCCCCATGGCCGACAGCGAAGCCGTTCAAGCCGAAATTGCGATGCCGTCGGCGGTGGCCGACGACAATTTGCGCCAGCGCGTTTTGCTCGCCCGCGTCGCCGTGATCGGCACGTTCCTTGCGGTGTGGCAGGGCGCGGTGAGCTTTGGCTTGATCGACTCGTTCTGGGTTTCGAGCCCGGTGCTTGTGAGCAAGGAGCTGTGGGAGGAGGTCGTCAGCGGCGACCTGGTCCGCAACGTCGGCATCACCGTGTTCGAGGCGCTGATCGCATTCGTCATCTCCTCGGCGCTCGGCATCGCCGCGGGGCTCATGCTGGCGCGCTCGCCGTTCTGGGACGAGGTGCTGGCGCCGCTCGTTCTCGCACTCAACAGCCTGCCGCGGGTGGCGCTGGCGCCGCTTATTATTCTTTGGTTCGGTATCGGCATCGTCGCCAAGGTGGTCACCGCGTTCACCTTGGTGTTCTTTATTCTTCTGGTGAACACGCTGGGCGGCGCCAAGAACGTCGACACCGACATTCTCACCATCGCGCAACTGATGGGCGCGTCGCGCCGCGACATATTGTGGAAAGTCACGTTGCCCTCGGCGCTGCCGTGGATTTTCGCCGGACTGAATATCGGTCTGACCTATGCGCTGCTCGGCGTCATCGTTGCCGAAATCCTCGCCTCCAATCAGGGTATCGGTTACGTGATCTCGAGCGGCGCGGCGAACTTCAACACGGCGGCGGTGTTCGCCGGCCTGGTGACGCTCGCGGTGGTCGCCTGGCTGTTCAGTGCCGTCATGCGCAAGGTCGAGGCGCGGCTGTTGCGCTGGAAGCCATCGGTCAACAGCGCGTGACATCGGACATGACCGCGCCCGCGAAAATCCGCCTGTCGAATATCGGCATCGTGTTCCGGCCGCGCGACCGCGGCGCGGTCGAGGCGGTGCGCGGCGTGTCGCTCGACGTGCCGGATGGCTCCATCGTCACCATCGTCGGACCGTCGGGTTGCGGCAAGTCGACCTTGCTCAACGTCGTCTCCGGCCTGCTGCAGCCGAGCGCCGGCTTTGCCGAGGTCAGCGGCGCCAAGGTCAACGGCATCCGCCACGACGTCGGCTACATGTTCGCCCGCGACGGCATGATGCCGTGGCGCACCGCCGCCGAGAACGTCGAGTTCGGCCTCGAGGTGCGCGGCGTCGCCAATCGCCGCGCCGTCGCCCGCGAATGGCTGCGCCGGGTCGGCCTCGACAAGTTCGAGGACCATTACCGCCACGAATTGTCGCAAGGCATGCGCCAGCGCGTCGCCGTGGCGCGCACCTTTGCCATCGAGCCGGATATCCTGTTGATGGACGAGCCGTTCGGCGCGCTCGACAGCCAGACCCGGCTGTTGCTGCAGGCGCTGTTTCTCTCGGTGTGGGAGCGCAACAAGCGCACCGTGCTGTTCGTCACCCACGATCTGCACGAGGCGATCTTCCTCTCCGACATCGTCGTCGTCTTCACCAATCGCCCGGGACGGGTGAAATCGATCATTCCGGTCGAGCTGTCGCGCCCGCGCCCGCCGCCCGCCGAGCTCGCCATCGCGCCGGAATTCCGCGACATCTATTCGCGCATCTGGAGCGACTTGAAGGACGAAGTGCGGGAATTCGAGTGAATAGGGGACTGGTCATGCACAACGGTTTGTTTCGCCTCACTACGGTCGCCATCGCGCTGGCGATTCACGCGATCGCCACAACGGCAAGCCTCGCCCAGCAGTGGCCCACGCATCCGGTGCGTTTCGTGCTGCCGTTCGGTCCGGGCTCCGGAGCGGACACCGCCGCGCGGCTGATCACCGACACGCTGCAGCAGAAATGGGGCCAGCCCATCGTCATCGACGGCAAACCCGGAGGCGATGGCCTGTTGTCGCTGGGGACCGTCGTGTCGGCAAAGGACGACCATACGTTATACTTCGGGCCAAGCAGCCTCTTCGTCGTGCAACGCTACCTGCACGAGGGCATGACCTTCGATCCCGAGACCGACCTCGCGCCGATCGCGGCGGTCGCCAAGGTGCAGATCGCCGTGGCCGTGCCGACGAGTCTCGGCATCTCCACACTGGCCGAATTCGTGGCGCTGGCGCGCGCCAAGCCGAATGAGACGAGCTATGCGGTCGCACCGGGATTTTCCGAATTCGTACTCGACGGATTCGTCAAGGAAAACGGCCTCACGATCGCCAAGGTTCCGTACCGCGACATCACCAAGTCGCCGGTGGATCTCGGCGAAAACAGAATCCAGTTGTGCATGCAATCCTATGCGGCGATGCGGAGCTACGCGCAGACCGGCAAGATCAAGATCATTTCCATCAACGATCGCGAGCGATCGCCCATCGCGCCGGACATTCCCACCGTGGTGGAAGCTGGATTCCCGTCCTTGCTCGCGAGTCCCGTGTTGGGCCTGCTCGGGCCGCGCGACATGCCGATCGACCTACGCCGGCGGATCGCAGCCGACATGCTCGCCGCGCTCAACGACAAGTCGATCGGCGAAAGATTGGCGCTCACGGGGCAGCCGGCCGCGCCAATGGGGGTCGAAGCGTACACCGCCGCACTCAAGGAGCAATACGCGCAAGTCGCCCGTATCGCATCTGTGCTGGGCATCGCGCGAAAAAAGTGAGTACCAACCGGACAATCGGCGTCGTGATCTGTCACGCGCCTGCGACGGCCAGCCGCCGCTTCGCCTCACGACTGCTCTCGCTACGACGGAGCTACAACTCTGGACCTCGTCGTTGAAATATTATACGAAGAATACCGCGTAAAGGAACCTCGCAATGCACCATAATCCTGACGAGATTGAACAGACCGATGAACATGTGTTTGCATCCGACGTTTCTGACGAGGTATTGGAGGCATCGGGCAGCGGCGCGTCGCAGATATTATTCTCATTGAGCCAACCAAACCTTCTTTCTTGCGCGATTACCTGCTGCGGATTTGGCGCATAATGGACGCCGCCGACGCCAGCTTTTCCACGCTCGTCCGACACATTGCGGTGGTGGCGGGCTATTCTTCCTGATTCTTGACCGTTGAAATCGGAAGCGACCAGCGTAGAATCTGGTTCGAAACTCTGTGAGCCTCCCAACAGAGTTTCACTGTGGTTATCCGCATCGGAGTTTCGCCAGCTACCAGCCCGATATTGTTTAAAGCACCGCGACCTGGGACGGGCAGCCATGGTAGCTTGGCCGGCACCGACCGCCAGGTCAGACTGTAGCTCCGTGTCACCCCCTTAGGATCGCCTCCGGAATGTCACGAACGATGACCCCGAGCCGCAGCCAAGCCCGGCTGATTTTGATTGGAACCGCCCTGTTGCTCACGCTGGGCATGGGGATACGCCAGAGTTTCGGACTGTTCCTGGCGCCGGTCACCCACGACCTCGCGGTGACTGCGGCCGATTTTACGCTGGCTCTGGCGGTCCAGAATATTGTCTGGGGCCTTTCGCAGGCGCTGGTCGGCGCGATCGCCGACCGCTTCGGTCTGCGCATCACCATGATGGCGGGCGCGGCGATCTACGTCATTGGCTTGGGCGTCATGGCTGCGGCGCAAGGCGCGCTGGCGCTGATCGTCTCCGGCGGCCTCATGGGCGTGGCGCTGTCATGCACGGCGACGTCATTGGCGATGACCGCATGCGTGCGTGCGGTTTCGCCGGCGCGGCGCAGCCAGATGCTCGGTGTCGTCTCCGCCGCCGGATCGCTCGGTACGCTGGTGGTGCCGCTCGTCACCCAGGCCGTGCTCGCGCGCGAGCCGTGGCAGATCGGGATACTGCTTTTCGTGCTGATGGCGATCGCGATGCTGCCCGCCGCCTACTGGGCCGGCGGCGCCGACAAGTTTCCGGGGCACTCTAGCGCAACGACCTCCATGCGCGAGGTGCTCGGTCAGGCATTAAGGAACCGGCCGTTTCTGGTGATGTCGGGCGCTTATTTCGTCTGCGGTCTCAATCTCGTATTTCTGACCACGCATTTGCCGGCCTATCTGGCGATCTGCGGCCAGGATCCGATGCTGAGCGCGGAGGCGCTCGCCACGATCGGCGGCGTGAGCGCCGTCGGCTCATTGCTGACCGGCTGGCTCGGCGGGAGATATCCGAAACACATCATCCTGGGGCTTCTCTACATCCTGCGTTCGCTCATATTCGCCGTCTATTTCGTGATGCCACCGACGCCGACAAGCACGCTGTTGTTCGCCGCGGCAATGGGCATGCTGTGGTGGCCCGGCCTGGCGCCGCTCATCGGCGGTCTGGTCGCCGAGATTTTTGGCACGCGCTATATGGCGACGCTGCTGGGCCTGTCCTTCGTCGTGCACCAGGCAGGATCATCGCTTGGAGCGTGGGGCGGCGGATTGATCTTCGACATATTCGGCTCCTACGACCACGCATGGCAGATCGGCACGCTGATCGGGTTCGCCGCCGGAGTCGTGCAGATCGTGGCAGGCGGTCCAACCCGGCGGCAGGATCGCATGATCGTGCCTGCGGTCGCGGCGACTTAGTTGTTGTGGTGCCTGCCGGAGGTGATAACGGGTCCACGCCTTCGGCGCACTCCATCTCCTCTTATTTGTCGTCGTCGTCCGCTTCGTCCGCTACCTTCCGAAGCAGCTCTTCGTTGTCATCGTCGTTCGAAATTCCTTCATTCCGTTCTCTGGCCTCCTCGATCTCGCCTTTTATGAATTCGGCAAGATCGTCGAAGGCTTCCTGAATCTCGGCCGCCGGAATATTCTCGTCGAGCGCGGCTTGAAAGCATTCATTCGCCATGGCCTTGGGCGCCGATTCGTCGCCCGCCGCGGGAAGCGTCTCCATTGCCTCGATTTTCTCGGAAACCCAGGTCTCGACGAATTCGAGAGCGCGTGCACTCATGTATGATCTCCTGCTTCGCCTGCCTGCAAGCGTGGCCTAGCTTGAAGCAGGATGCGGACGGATGGCAAGGGAGGACAGCGTGACGACAAAGGAACTTGGCATCGCCGTTGTCGGCTCTGGCCGTATCGGGACATTGCGGGCACGGCTTGCGGCGAAACACCCGGCGGTGCGCTTCGTCGCGGTTTCGGACAAGGATCCGGCCAACGCGAAGAAACTGGCTGACTTGGCCGGCGCGCATTTTCACTCTGCCGACAACGACGAAATCATCGCGCATCCCGACGTGAACGCCGTATTCGTTTCGACACCGGAAGGCGAGCACGCCGCGGCGGTTTGCAAGGCGCTCGAATTGGGCAAAGCCGTGCTGGTGGAAAAACCGCTGGCGCTGTCGCTCAACGATGCTGAGGCCATCATCAATACGCTCAAGCGCACCAATGGCACCTTGCGCGTCGGCTATAGCCGCCGCTTCAAGGAATGTTTTTTGCGCGCCAAGGAGCAGATGGTGCACGGCCGGCTCGGCCGGATCAGCGGCGGCTTGGCGCGGGTCTATAATTCACGCGCGCAGACCTTCGCCATCCTCAAGCGCGACCCGCATGCGACGCCGGTGCTCGACGTGCTCACTTATTACGTCGACCTGATGTGCTGGTTCCTGGACGGCAATAAGCCGGTGGAAGTGGTGGCGCGCGGCCAGCACGGCATTTTCCGCGACGCCGGCTACAGCGCCCACGACGTCACCTGGGCCATCGTCACCTTCGCCGACGGCGCCGTGGTCAATTTCGGCATCAGCTATGCGCTGCCGGCGAATTATCCGACGCAAGGCCAATCGGATCGCGTCGAGCTCTTAGGCACCGACGGCACCATGATCATCGACGACGATCACATGGAGCATCTGATCTTTTCCGAGAAGGGCATCCCGCACCCTTACGTGCCCGGTCATTCGATCAATCTTGCGTTCCTCGGCAGCAACACCGCGGGCGATTGGGCCATGGGCGATTTCTGGGGGCCGCTCGGCAACGAGACGCGCTCGTGGCTCGATTTCCTCGCGACCGGGCGGGGAGGGGACGTGCACGCCACGCCGGAGCAGGCCATGCTCAATCTGAAAACCACCTACGCCATCGAGCGCGCGGTCGCGACCGGGCAGGCGGTGCGGATGGATTAGGACGACTTTGCTTGTCGAGGAAGCCAAATTTACCGGCCGCCGCCCGACTTAAGTCGCTTGTGGCCAATGGCGGACATCACAACATCGTGCCGCGCGATATTTTCCTTTGATCTAAGTCAAAATCGGCCTAGTAGCTCGGGTATAAGCTAAAAATTCCGATCAATTCCGTTGTGCTCGCGGGCGGGTAATCTCGCGCGGGTGCGCTCGTCCATCCCAAACCAATGCAGATTTGCGGAAAGAAAAAAGCCGTCATGAACGACGACCAAACGCGCGAAAAATCCGAGACTTCCCAGCGGCCAAGGCCTCAGACGGCGCGATTTGCTGTTGAGGAGCACGTCGCTGTTTGCCGCATCGGCACTGTTGGGCGGGGATTTAGCGACCTCTGCGCAAGCGCAACAAGCAACGCAGACGCCGCCAAGCGGCCAGCGGCCAAACATCGTCATCATCTGGGGCGACGATGTCGGCATATCCGATGTTAGCGCCTACACGCAGGGACTGATGGGCTTTCGCACCCCCAACATTGATCGGGTCGCCCGCGAGGGCATGATGTTCACCGACATTTACGCGGAGCAAAGTTGCACCGCCGGCCGCGCCTCATTCATCACCGGCCAATCCGGGTTGCGCACCGGCATGACCAAGGTCGGCCTGCCCGGCGCCACCCTCGGACTGCAGAAAGAAGACCCGACGATTGCCGAGTTGCTCAAGCCGCTCGGATATGCGACCGGTCAGTTCGGCAAGAACCACCTCGGCGACCGCAACGAATTTCTGCCGACCGTGCACGGCTTCGATGAGTTCTACGGCAATCTCTACCACCTGAATGCCGAGGAAGAGCCGGAACTGCCGGACTACCCGAAAGACCCGGCGTTCCGTGCCAAATATGGCCCTCGCGGCGTGATGGACTGCAAGGCCTCCACCGTAGACGACCCGACGGTCGATCCGCGCTTCGGCAGGGTTGGCAAACAGGTGATAAAGGACACCGGCCCGCTGACAAAGGCGCGGATGGTTACGATCGACGACGACATCGCCAACCGTTCCGTGGACTTCATCCAGCGGCAGCAGAAAGCCGGCAAGCCGTTTTTTGTCTGGGTGAACTTTACCCACATGCACTTGCGCACCCACACCAAGCCGGAGAGCGTCGGCCAATCCGGGCGCTGGGAAAGCCCGTATCACGACACCATGATCGATCACGACAAGAATGTCGGCACGGTCCTCAAGGCGCTGGATGACCTCGGCATCGCGGACAATACCTTCGTCATGTACTCGACCGACAACGGCCCGCACATGAATTCATGGCCGGACGGAGCGATGACGCCGTTCCGCAGCGAGAAGAACACCAGCTGGGAAGGCGCCTATCGGGTGCCGGCCATGTTCCGCTGGCCGGGCAAAATCAAACCGGGCCAGGTGTCCAACGAGATCGTCGCCCATCTCGACATGCTGCCGACCATTCTCGCTGTTGCCGGCGACACGCAGGTAAAGGACAAATTGCTTGGCGGCTACAAGGTCGGTGACATGACCTACAAGGTCCATCTCGATGGCGACAATCTCGTGCCCTATCTGACCGGGCAGGTTGCGAAGAGCCCACGCGAATTGTTCTTTTATATCAATGACGACCAGCAATTGACCGCTCTGCGGTACGACAACTGGAAGATCCTGTTCCTGGAGCAGCGTGCTCCGGGAACGCTTCTCCTTTGGGCCAACCCGTTCACGAACTTGCGGGTCCCGAAAATGTTCAACCTGCGAACGGATCCGTATGAGAGAGCGGACGTCACTTCGAACACCTATTACGACTGGCTCATCGATCACATCTTCCTTCTCGTCCCTGCGCAGGACTATGTCGGTCAGTTTCTGTTGACGTTCAAAGACTACCCGCAGCGGCAGAAGGCAGCCAGCTTCAACATGGAGGAGGTCTTCGCGAAGCTGAAGGAAGCGGGCGGAGACTAAAGCCTTCACTCAGAAAATTGCAGCCGACCGTGTCCTGCGGTCGGCTGCAGCAACTACCGGCGTTGGGATCATACCCTCCGTCGCGTCTCCGCGAGATTTTAGAAGGTTATTGGTCCATGCTTATGCTGTCCATGGCGAGAACTGCGCTCAAGCCGGTTCTATTGGCCGCGACGCTTATCGGTGCTTTGGCTTTTACTACGGTCGCTTCGCAAGCCGCCGACCCATTGCCATCGTGGAACGACGGCCCCGCCAAACAATCAATCATCAACTTTGTCGAGACGGTCACCAAATCCGGCTCGCCCGACTTCGTGCCGGTTTCCGAGCGCATCGCAACCTTCGACAACGACGGCACGCTTTGGAGCGAGCAACCGGTGCCGGTTCAATTTTACTTCGTGGCGGACCGCGTGAAGGCGCTCGCGCCGCAGCATCCGGAGTGGAAGGACAAGGAGCCGTTTGCATCGCTGTTGAAGGGCGATCTGAAGACGGCGCTGGAAGGCGGCGACCATGGGCTCATCGAACTCTTCGATGGCCACGCACACCGGCATGACGACGGATGAGTTCGCGCAGATCGTGACGGACTGGATCGCCACCGCGAAAAACCCGCAGACCGGCAAACGCTTCCTCGACATGACCTATCAGCCGATGATCGAGGTGCTCGCCTACCTGCGCGCGAACGGCTTCAAGAACTTCATTGTCTCGGGCGGCGGCATCGAGTTCATGCGACCATGGGCCGAAAAGGCTTATGGCATTCCGCCGGAACAGGTCATAGGCAGCAGCATAAAGACGAAGTTTGAATTGCGCGACGGCAAGGCGGTGCTCGTGCGTTTGCCCGCGCTGAACTTCAACGACGACAAGGCCGATAAGCCCGTCGGCATCAATCAGCATATCGGCCGCCGGCCCATTGCCGCGTTCGGCAACTCTGTCGGCGACAAGGAAATGCTGGAATACGCGCAGGGCGGCAGCGGTGCACGGTTCGGGTTGCTGGTGCTGCACGACGACGCGTCGCGCGAATTTGCGTACGGCCCGGCACGCGGATTACCGGACGTCAAATACGGTCAGTTCCCACCCGCGCTTTACGACCATGCAAAGAAGAAAGGCTGGACCGTCGTCAGCATGAAGGACGACTGGAAACAGGTGTTCCCGGTCGTGCAGAACACGGTCACCGCCATCGACATTTTGCTCGACCCTGACGCCACGATGCTCCGGCATTCCGAAGCCGATAACGCGAGCCTGCTCAAGGCCTACCCGAAAGGTTTTGCCCTCGATGCGAGCCACCGTCCGCACATCACGATGCTCCAGTGCTTCGTCCGCACCGCAGACCTCGGCACGGTCTATGCCGCGGTCGGCAAGGTGCTCGCGAGCGCCAACGTGAACGCCATGAAACTGGACGCCACCAAACGCTACTACCTCCCGGCTGGCGACCTCGGCGTCGCGGGCATTGTCATCAAGCCGACCGCCGAATTGCTCAAGCTGCAGGCGGACATCATCGCCGCCGTGTCTCCATTCACGGAGGCAACCGGCCCGATCGGCGCGTTCACCGCCGGACACGAGACCCCTGCGATTGACACGATGATGATCGACTACGTGTCGTCGTTCGTGCAAAAGGCTGCAGGCGAGGAATTCAATCCGCACGTCTCCACGGGCACCGGCCCGCGCGCCGATCTGGACAAGTTGCTCGCCGAGCCGTTTACGCCGTTTACGTTCTCGCCCGCGGGCGCAGCAGTCTA
>CAWCSD010000013.1:0-11170 GCA_963798095.1 uncultured Alphaproteobacteria bacterium
GTCACCTGACGGCGGCATGTTGCGCGGCGTCAGGTTCGGCCACGGCGTCATCGAGACCGAGACGGTGGTGATGCGCTCGGCGAGCGGCACCGTGCGTCGTATCATCGCCGAGCACCGGAAGCTCGATAAGTTCGAGTAGAGTTACGTACCAAGCAATCCTCGCACTGATTGTGATGATGGATTCCGGGCTTGCGCCTCGTGGCGCGCCCCGGAATGACGAAAAATGGCAGAGAATCGCCTCTTCCTCGGCGTCGAGAATTCGGCGACCGGCACGCGCTTGGCGCGACCGGCTCGACGAGCGCGGCGCGGCGCGGGCGCTGGCGATCGCGCAGCGCCATGAGATCCCCGAATTGCTGGCGCGCATCCTCGCCGGCCGCAATGTCGAGGCCGACGCGGTCGACGCCTTTCTCGATCCGGCGATCAAGCGCTCGATGCCCGATCCGAACGTGCTCACCGCCATGCCGGAAGCGGCCGCGCGCATCGCCGACGCTGTTATGCGCGGCGAGAGCGTCGCGATTTTCGGCGACTACGATGTGGACGGCGCGACATCCGCCGCCGTGCTGGCGCGTTTCCTGCGTTGTGGCGGCGTCGAGCCGATCATTCACATTCCCGACCGGCTGTTCGAAGGCTACGGCCCGAATGTCGAGGCGGTGCGCGCGCTGGCGGCGCGCGGCGCGACGCTGTTGGTGACCGTCGATTGCGGCACCACCAGCATCGAGCCGTTGAGCGAAGCAAAGGCGCTCGGCATGGATGTCGTCGTCATCGACCATCATCAGGCCGACGAGGCGCTGCCGCCGGCACTGGCCATCGTCAATCCGAACCGGCGCGACGATCTCTCCGGCCTCGGTTATCTCGCCGCGGTCGGGCTCGTGTTCATGACGGTGGTGGCGGTCAATCGCGAGCTGCGCACCCGCGGTTTTTGGACCGATACGCGGCCCGAACCCGATCTGCTGTCCTTGCTCGACGACGTGGCGCTCGGCACCGTCGCCGACGTGGTGCCGCTGATCGGGCTCAATCGCGCCTTCGTCGCCAAGGGATTGCAGGTGCTGCGCCGGCGCGAGCAGCCGGGGCTTGTCGAGTCTCATGGATGTGGCGCGGCTGTCCGGGCCGCCGGAAGCCTGGCATCTCGGCTTTCTGCTCGGGCCGCGCATCAATGCCGGCGGCCGCATCGGCCAAGCCGATCTCGGCGTGCGGCTCTTGCATGGAAACCGATCCGATCGAAGCGGCCAAGATCGCCGCCGAGCTCGATCGGCTCAATCGCGAGCGGCAGGCGATCGAGCAGGAGACCTTGGCGCAGGCCGAAGCCGAAGCGATGGCAGCGCTCGGCATCGAGGAGAAAGGCGCGGTGGTGATCACCGCTGCGGAAGGCTGGCATCCCGGCGTCGTCGGCCTCGTCGCCGCGCGGCTGAAGGAGAAATTCGGCAGACCTGCGTTTGCCATTGCGCTCGAGCCCGGCGGCATCGGCACCGGCTCGGGCCGCTCCATCGCCGGCGTCGATATCGGCCGCGCGGTGCGCCGCGCCGTCGCCGAGGGCTTGCTGGTCAAGGGCGGCGGCCACGCCATGGCGGCGGGCGTGACCTTGCGCAAGGGCGCGCTGGCGCAACTGCGCGCGTTCCTTGAAGCGGCGCTCAGCGCCGATGTCACGACCGCGCGCCGCTTGAGCGGCCTGATGATCGACGGCGCGGTGAGCGCGGCCGGCGCCAATCTCGATCTCGTCGCCATGATCGAGCGCGCCGGGCCGTTCGGTTCCGGCAACCCCGAACCGGTCATCGCGCTGCCGGCGCACAGCGTGACCTATGCCGAGGAAGTCGGCCAGGCGCACATGCGGGTGCGGCTCAAATCCGCCGACGGCGCCGCCGTCAACGCCATCGCGTTCCGCGCCGCCGGCCAAAAGCTCGGCACCGCGCTGCTCAACAGCCGCGGCCGGCAGGTCCACGCCGCCGGCTCCTTCGCGATCGACCGCTACCAGGGCGAGGAGCGCGTGCAGTTCCGGCTCACCGATATCGCGGCCGGCGGAGCCTTTTGCGGGGCGGTAGGCAGTGTGCTAAGTGCCTGCCGCCAAGGAGTAACCTGCAATGTCCTCACTGACCCGCCGCGGCGCGTTAATGCTCGGCGCCGGAATGACGCTCACGCTGGTTGCCGTCGACGACGGCATGGCGACGCCCGCGGAAGCCGACGCCGAGATCGCCAAATTCACCGGCGGCAAAGCGACCGAGAGCGGCAAGATCGCGATCGATCTTCCCGAGATCGCCGAGAACGGCAACACCGTGCCGCTCGCGATCAAGGTCGACAGCCCGATGACGGCGGACGATTACGTCAGCGAGATCCGCGTCGTCGGCGATGCCAATCCCAATCCCGGCATCGTCAGATTTCATCTGACGCCGATGTCGGGGCGCGCCGAGGCTGGCAACCCGCATCCGGCTCGGCGGCGACCGGCACCGTCACCGTGCTGGCCAAGACCTCGACCGGCAAGCTTTACGCCGAGCGCAAGGTGGTCAAGGTCACGGTCGGCGGCTGCGGCGGCTGACAGCAAACAAAACAGGCAAGAACATCATGGCCGACAAACCGCGCCTGCGCGTTCCGAGCGAAGCCAAGAAGGGCGACGTCATCCAGATCAAGACGCTGATGTCGCATCCGATGGAGACCGGCTTCCGCAAGGACGAGGCCGGCAAGCCGATTCCGCGCGAGATCATCAATTCGTTCGTCTGCACCTTCAACGGCCACGAAGTGTTCCGCGCCGATCTGGAGCCGGCGATTTCCGCCAATCCGTATTTCGAGTTCACGGTGAAAGTGGAAGACAGCGGCACCTTCGCTTTCGCCTGGGTCGACGACAACGGCACGGTGACCACGGCGGAGCAGGGCATTCGATCGTAGAGCATGACCGGAAAAGTGGAAACCGGTTTTCCGAAAAGATCATGCTCTAAAATGCTAGAGCGTAAATCGCTTCGTCAGAGCGATTTCGCTCAGGTTCGATAGGATTTTCCATGGCCAAGCTCAATCTCTCGGTCGCCGTCGGCGACTACGACCGCACCCGCGCGCTGATCGACGGCGCCGTCCAGATCGACGGCGTCGATCCGGTCTATCATGCAGCTCGTGCCGGAGGAGATTTTCTTCCGCGCCTTCCGCGCCGCCGAATTCGACATCTGCGAACTGTCGATGTCGAGCTACACGGTGAAGACGGCGCAGGGCAATTGTCCCTATATCGCGGTGCCGGCTTTCGTGTCGCGCGCGTTCCGCCACACCTCGGTCTATGTCCGCACCGACCGGGTGAAAAAGCCGCAAGACCTCAAGGGCCGCAAAGTCGGCGTGCCGGAATATCAGCTCACCGCCAATGTCTGGGCGCGCGCCTTCCTCGAAGACGATTACGGCGTCAAGCGCTCGGACATTCATTGGATCCGCGGCGGCATCGAGCATGCCGGCCGGCCGGAAAAGATCACGGTCAAGCTGCCGCCCGGCGTGCGGCTCGACAACGCGCCCGAGGGCAAGACCATCTCGGCGCTGCTGGAGGCAGGCGAGATCGACGGCTTCATCGCGCCGCGGCCGCCGACGCTGGTCGAGAAGGGCCATCCGCATATCGGCTGGCTGTTCCCCGATCCGGTCGCGGTGGCGAAGGATTATTTCAAGCGCACCGGATTTTTCCCGATCATGCACGTGGTCGGCGTGCGCCGCGAATTGGCCGAGCGCCATCCGTGGCTGCCCGGCGCGGTGCTCAAAGCCTTCGAGCAGTCGAAACAGGCGGGATTGGCGAAACTGTCCGACACCTCGGCGACCAAGGTGACGCTGCCGTTCGTCGAGGAGCGCCTCGCCGAAGCGCGCGACGCTGATGGGCCACGATTTCTGGTCATACGGCGTCGAGCCGAACCGCAAAGTGCTCGATTATTTCCTGGCGCAGCACCACGCCGAGGGCTTGTCGGAACGCCGGGTTGCGGTCGACGAGCTGTTTCACCCGGCGACGTACGAGACGTTCAAGCTGTAGTCATCCGGGGCGGCGCAGCGGCGAGTCCGGATCCATATTCGCCGACGGTGGTTACGATTCCGCCCGGGGCTTGCCGCATCGCGGAATGACGGCGTCAAATCCGATCCGGGAACTTGATGATGAAGTTGTCGTGGTTCGGCATCTTCACCTTGGGCAAGGTCTGCGCATTCATCGCCTGGTCTTGCGGAATCAGATTGTTGGCCGCGAAGCAGGTAGGCGCAGATCGCATAGACCTCGTTGTCGGTGAGCGTGTGCGGCGTCGGCCACGGCATGGCGCGGCGGATATAGTCGAACAGCGTCGTCGGATAGGCCCAGAAATTGGCGATCGTCTTGTTCGAGGTGATGCCGTCGACGGTCAGCGACGGGTTGCCGACCAGCACATTGCTCGGTCCGCCCTTGCCGTTGTCGCCGTGGCATTGGTTGCAGCCCTTGTCGACATAAAGCCTTGCACCCTCGGCGGCCGTGCCGCTGCCCGGCGGCAGGTTGCTGCCGTCGGGCAGCACGCTGATGTCCCAGGCTTTGATGTCGGCTTCGCTGACCGGCTTGCCGAGATGCGGCGCGTCGGCGGCGAACGCCGCGGCCGAGGCGAAGGCGAGCGCGACGAGGAGCGGCGACAGCGCGCGGCTTAAACATAGACATGCTTGATCTCCCCGGTGCTCGCAATTCCCCACGCGGTGAGGCTGTTGTAGTGCTGGTTGGGAAAGCCGAGCACGTTCGGCACTTTCTTGGCCTCGCCGCGCACGGCGATGAAATCGGCGCGCAGCGGCTGCACGGCGCCGGAATCGTCCCAGGCGCGGCTGGTCAGAGTCGCCGGCTGGCCGTCCCAGCGCCACGGCATGGAGAAGCGCGTGAACGCCTTCGGGCTGACCGGGCCTTCCACCGCCGCTTCGCCCCAGCTCTTGCCGCCGTCGGCGGAGACCAGGACCTTCTCGATGCGCCCGGTGCCCGAATAGGCGATGCCGGAAATCTCGTAAAAGCCCGGCCCCTTCATGGCGTAGCCGAACGACGGCTGGGTGATGAAGGATTTCACCTCGTTGACGAAATAGAACTTGTAGGCCTTGCCGTCGGGCAACAGCGGCGAGTAGTTGCGCGACTCGTAATAGGTCATGGCCGGCTGATCGACGACCTTGAGCCGGCGCAGAAATTTGATGTTCATGTTGCCTTCGTAGCCGGGCAGCAGCAGCCGCATCGGGTAGCCGTTGCCGGGCATGATGCGCTCGCCGTTCTGGTAGAGCGCGACGATGGCGTCGTCGTAGGCCTTCTTCAGCGGCACGCTGCGGCTGACCGCGAGCGAGTCCGCGCCCTCGGCCAGCATCCACGTCGCCTTCGGATCGACGCCGGCCTCGTCGAGCAGCGTCGACACCGGCACGCCGGTCCATTCCGCGCAGGACACCAGCCCGTGCAGCGCCTGCAGCGGCGCCTGGATCGGCTCCGGCGAGAACATCGGCGCGCTGTTGCCGCCGCATTCGACGAAATGCTTGCGCGTCACCATCGGGTAGCGCATCAGCGCGTCGACGGTGAATTCCAGCGGCTGCTTGACCATGCCGTGGATCACCAGCACGTGCTTGTCCGGATCGATGTCGGGAATGCCGGAATGGTTGATGGTGAAATGCAGCGCGTTCGGCGTGATGGTGCCGTTGAGCTTTTGCAGCGGCGCGCGGGCGTGTTGCGTCCGCGCGTCGCCCTTCGGATTGCTCAAGCGTGCGCACCACGTCCTTTTCGTATTTGGACGGTGTCTGCAGCACCGGCGTGACGGCGCCCGGATAAAGGCTCCACTCCGGCTCGGTGAGCGGTTCGGCGGCGGCGCTGGTCAGCGAGGCGCCGCTGCCCAGCGCGCCGGCGAACATGACGCCGCTTTGCAGTAGCGCCCGGCGGTGCAACAGGCCGTTGCCGGCGACGAATTCGAGCGGCGGCGCGCCGCCGCTTTTGACGTTTCCTCATGGCTTCACTCCCGACGGCTCGGCGTCCCGCGACGCCGTCCGCTTTGTTGAGATCGTTGGAGCGGACGGGACATCTCCCGCGGCAATGTTGCGCTATTCGGCGGCCGTTGTGAACCGCGAAATACGATGGCGCTATTCGATCACCTCGTCGGCGAGCGCCAGCAGCGTTGGCGGAATTTCGAGACCGAGCGCTTTCGCGGTCTTCAGGTTGAGGATGAACTCAAACCGGGTCGCCTGATCGACCGGGAGGTCGGCCGGCTTTTCACCCTTGAGGATCCGCGCGGTATAGACGCCAACTTGATGAAACGCGGCGGCGACGTTCGGACCGTAGCTCATCAGTCCGCCGGCCTCGGTATATTCGCGCTGCGTGTAACTCGCGGGCAGCGCATGGCTTGCCGCGAGAGCGACGATCTTTTGCCGCTGGCCGGTGAAGAATGGGCTGTTGCCGACGAGAACCGCGCGTCCGCCCGCCTTGGCAATTTGCTCAAAGGCGCGATAGAAGTCATCCGCACCCGCAACATTTGCGACCTCGATTGCGTGAGAGCCGCCGCGCACGGCTGCCTCGGCATCGCGCAATTGATCGGCGAGATCGGATTGATTGGCATCGAGCAGCACGCCGATCTTGCCGTCGTGCGGCACCAGCTGTTGCAGCAGTTCCATCCGCTTCGTGCCGGTCTGACCGGTGAAGAAGGCCACGCCGGTGACGTTGCCTTCGGGACGGTTCAGGCTGTTGACGAGTCCGGCCCTGACCGGATCGGTGCCGCTGAGGAACACGATCGGAATCGTGGTGGTCGCTTGCTTAGCCACCAGCGCGGCGTTGGCGTTGGCGACGATGACGACCGGTTTGCGGTCGATGAGATCGGCCACCAAGGCAGGCAGCCGGTCGGCGCGGCCCTCCGCCCAGCGGTACTCGATTGTGGCGTTGCGTCCATCGACAAATCCACCGTCGCGCAGACCGTCGATGAACGCGCGCGTCAACGGCGCAAGCGGGACAGCCGCCGCGCTGTTGAGGAAACCGACCACCGGCATGTTCTGCTGTCCGCGCGCCGCGAACGGCCACGCGGCTGCCGTAGCGCTGCCAATAAGCGTGACGAAGTCGCGCCGCCTCATTCGATCACCTCGTCGGCCGTGGCGAGAAGCGCCGGCGGGATGTCGAGGCCAAGCGCCTTGGCGGTCTTGAGATTGACGACCAGCTCGAACTTGGTCGGCTGCGGGATCGGCAGGTCGCCCGGCTTCTCGCCCTTGAGGATGCGGCCGACATAGGTACCCACGGTGTGGTGGCCTTCGACGAAGCTCGCGCCGTAGCTCATCAAGCCGCCGGCCGCGACCGGATCGGGCAGATGGAAGATGGTGGCGATCTTGCCGCGCATCGCCAACGCTACGATCTTGTCGCGCCGGCCAAGCAGAAACGGATCGGGGTTGATCAATAGCGCGCCGATATGCTGCCGCTCGAATTCGGCGAATGCGGCGTCGATGTCGGCATCGTTGCCGGCATTGGCGACGATCAATTGCTGTTGCACCTCGGCCGCCGCGCCGCGCACATCGCGGCTGTCGGGAACGGCGTTCTCGTTGGTGGGGTTGACCAGCATGCCGAAAGCGACCGGCTGGCGCATCACCTCGCGCATCAACTGCAGGCGTTTGGCGCCGAGCGAGTTGGCGAGCATGGTCACGCCGGTCATGTTGCCGCCGGGCCGGCTCAGGCTCGCGACATAGCCGAGCTTGACCGGATCGCTGCCGAGGAAGAACACGATCGGGATGCTCGTGGTCGCCGCCTTGGCGGCGGCTGCGGCCGGCGGCGCAATGGTGACGATCACATCGACGTGCCGTGCGACCAGATCGGCAGCCATGGCCGGCAACTGGTCGTAACGGCCTTCCGCCCAGTGATAATCGACCTTGACGTTGCGGCCGTCGACAAAGCCGGTCTCGCGGAGCCCGTCCTGAAAAGCGGCCACGAACTTGGCCCATTCCGTGGCCGAGGGGGCGCCGAGAAATCCCACCACCGGCATTGCCGCCTGCTGCGAGCGCGCCGTGAGCGGCCACCCGGCGGCCGCGCCGCCGATCAGCGCAATGAACTCGCGCCGCCTCATTCGATCACCTCGTCGGCGCGGCCGAGCAACGGTACCGGCACGGAGAGGCCAAGTGCATTGGCGGTCTTGAGATTGATGATCAGCTCGACTTTCGTCGCCTGCTGAACCGGCAGATCCCCCGGCTTCTCACCCTTGAGAATGCGGCCGACATAGACCCCGACCAGACGGTATTGATCCGCGAGGCTGGCGCCGTAACTCATCAGGCCGCCCGCCGCGGCGAATTCACGCAACGAATAAATTGCCGGCACCTTGTTACGAAGCGCCAAGGCGGCAAGTTGCTCGACTTGGTTGTTGAAGAAAACATCCTGGCCGATCAAAAGGGCATTTGCTCGGCGCTCGGCCATGGTAGCGAAGGCTGAATTCAATCTCGGTAGCGGTCCCGGCAGTCAAAATCAGGAGCTGTTTTAGTCCGAGTGAATGCGCAGCCGCCTGCGCCTCGCGCGTCTTGACCTCGGCATTCACACTCGCCGGGTTCATGAGAAATGCGATGCTATCGGCGTTAGGCGCGTCTCGTGCAGCAATTCCAGAAGTTTGGGTACAAGCGCGGTGGCCAACCGGCTGATGCCCGTGATGGTGCCGCCGGGCCGGTTGAGGCTCGTGACGAGACCAAGCTCGACCGGGTCGGAACCGCTCTGGAACACGATTGGAATCGTCGTGGTGGCTGATTTTGCTGCTGCGGCAGCACTGGGGGAGATCGCGGCGATGACGGCTACTTGGCGACGCACGAGATCGGCCGCCATTGCGGGCAATTGATCGTTTCGACCCTCTGCCCAGCGGAACTCGATCGCAATATTCTGGCCCTCGACATAGCCGCCTTCTTTCAAACCCTGGCGAAACGCGGACACAAAGTGCGCAGAGGCGCCCGCCGACTTGGGGTCGAGAAACCCGATCACCGGCATGGCCGGTTGCTGCGCCTGAGCCGCAAGCGGCCAGGCCGCCGCGCCGCCGAGCAGCGCAACGAATTCCCGCCGCCTCATTCGATCACCTCGTCGGCCAGCGCCAGCAGTGTCGGCGGGATGGCGAGGCCAAGCGCTTTCGCCGTCTTCAGATTGATCACGAATTCGAACTTGGTCGGCCCCTGTACGGGCAGGTTCGCCGGACTTTCGCCCTTCAGGATGCGATCGACATAGCTCGCTGCTCGGCGAAAAATGTCACTGCGGTCGCTGCCGTAGGTCATCAACCCGCCTTCGTCGGCAAAAAGCCGAAACGGATAGATTGCGGGCAACCGATGCAGCGCGGCGGCGTCGATTATGGAGCGACGATTAGCGATGGTGAATGGACTGGGTAGCACGATTAGCCCGCCGTTCGCCTCGCGGCCGAATTGTTCGATGGCGGGACCGACATCCGCTGGGCTGCGCAAAGCCGACTTGATGACATCTACGTCGATGGGTTGCGCCGCGGCCTCGATGCTGGGCAAATACGACGCACGTTGCGGACTCGGGGTCTCGACGACAAGGACACGCCTGGTGCTGGGCGCGATCTGCCGCAGCAATTCCAGCCATTTGCCGCCCACAGCAAACTCGAAGGCGGTGAAGCCGGTAACGTTGCCGCCCGGCCGAGCAAGACTTTCCACGTAACCGCTGTCCACCAGATCACTGGCGATGGCAACCACGATCGGTATCGTGCTGGTAAGCCTTCGTAGCGGCGCCAATGCTGCTGCCGAATGCGCCGCCTCACTCGATCACCTCGTCGGCGCGGGATGCAAAACTCGGCGACATCGATAAGCCGATCGCTTTTGCGGCTTTGAGGTTTATCACCACCTGGTATTTTGTCGGCGCCTGGATCGGAAGGTCGCTTGGCTTTTCGCCGTGGAGGATTCGATTGGCGTAAGTTGCCGTGCCGCGCCATTGATCGATGTCGTCAGGCCCGTAAGATATCAAGCCGCCGTCGGCTGCGAAAAGGCGATTACCGTAAATTGCGGGCAGTCGGTAGCGTTCGGCGAGCGCAATGATGATCTTGCGGTTGCTGGTCGACCACGGGTGTGGAATGACAATGAGCCCGCCGCCAGGCTGACTTGCGAAGGAGGCGAGGGCGACATCGAGGTTTTGATCCTTGCTAACGTCGATTGTCGTCAACGGAACGGCGATCGATCTTGCGCCCGCTTGCGCGGTCGCCAAATACGCTACGTTGCCCTTGGAATCGGAACCGTAAATCGCGGCAAGCCGGCTGACAGCCGGATCTGCGTCGCGCAGAACCTCGACCCACTTGCCGCCGACGTCGGCGTCGGAGGACTGAAATCCCGTGATATTGCCCTCGGGCCGCGCCAAACTCGTCGCGAACCCGCTGCCGACCGGATCGGCAACGCGGGTCAAGACAATCGGAATTGTGTTGGTCAATCGATGCAGTTCAGCGACGGCCGCGTTGGCGGCAGCGACGATAAGATCGGGTGCCGAGTTCACCATGTCCGCAGCCGTAGCCTTGATGAGCGCTGGGTCGCCACCGGGCCAGCGGTAGTCGATCCGCAGATTGTCGCCATCGTGCCAGCCGAGCTTCTGCAGGTTATCGGCGAACGCGCTTCGCGGAGGCCATGCCCTCCTTATCGGTCGGCAAGTATGGGGACATCAGTGCGCCGATACGGCGAGGCTGTTGTGCAGTTGCTGCAACCGGCCACGCTGCAGCCGCGCCGCCAATGAGCACAATGAACTCGCGCCGTTTCGTCTCGCCCCGCGATGGAACTTCAAAAGTTCCGTGTCGGCTCATTTTTCCAAGTATTCTGACACAACGCGGTAGCAACGTATTCGGGCGCAATCGTCAGGTGCGCGCGACAAAAGAGCCGAAAGCAATGGAACTCAAGATTTGGCCGGCTTGAGCCTGACGTGGATGTTCTTCTCCTGGGTATAAGCCAGCATTTCCTCAAAACATTCTTCGCGGCCGATGCCGGATTGCTTGAAGCCGCCGAACGGCGCGCCGAGGAAATGCTTTGACACCTCGTTGATCCAGACGAAGCCGGCCTGCACCGTGGCCGCGGTGCGGTGCGCGGTGGAGAGGTCGTTGGTCCAGATCGAGGCGGTCAGGCCGTATTCGACGGCATCGACCTGTTCGAGCATTTTGGCTTCGTCGCTCCATTTGAAGATGCCGAGCACGGGGCCGAAAATCTCCTCACGGGCGATGCGCATATTCGGCTGCACGTCGGCGAACACCGTTGGTTCGATGAAGAAGCCCTTGGC
>CAWCSD010000014.1:0-8152 GCA_963798095.1 uncultured Alphaproteobacteria bacterium
CTTCGCTTCCGACGGGCTCGATACCGAAATCGCGCCGCACGCGCCGCCGAACTCTGGAACGCCTCATGGTGATCGGCAGCCGCGATTACGAAGCATTGTTCACCGCCGATCCGATCGCACCATGGCCATGCGACGGCGACGATCTAGCCTGGCTGTTCTACACCTCCGGCACCACCGGCCGCTCGAAGGGCGTCATGTTCTCGCACGGCGATCTCGCGCCGGCGTGTTATGCCTATGCGGCGAGGTCGATCCCGGTCAGCACCGAGGGCAGCCCGTCCTGTATGCCGCGCCGATGAGCCACGGTCGGGGCTGTACATTATGGCGCACGTGCGCGCGGCGCCCGGCACGTGGTGCCGGATCGGGCGGTTTTGATGCCGACGAGGTGATGGGCCTGTCGACGCACTGGCCGAACACCTCGGTGTTCGCCGCACCGACCATGGTCAAGCGCTTGTCGAATGCGAGCGCCAGGGCTATCCCGACCACATCAAGACCATCGTCTGCGGCGGCGCGCCGATGTATGTCGCCGACGCGCGCGCCGCCTCGATCGCTTCGGCCCGCGCTTCGTGCAGATCTACGGCCAGGGCGAAAGTCCAATGACCATCACCACCTTGTCGAAGCAGGAGATTGCCGATCGCGATCATCCGCGCTGGGCCGAACGGCTGGGCTCCGCCGGCCGGCCCTTCGGCTGCCTCGAAGTGATGATCGCCGACGGCGACGACCGCGCGTTGCCAACCGGCGAGACTGGCGAAATTTTGTGCCGCGGCGACGTGGTGATGCCGGGCTACTGGAACAATCCGGAAGCGTCGGCGGCCACGTTGCGCGGCGGCTGGCTGCATACCGGCGACGTCGGCGCGTTCGATGCCGAAGGCTATCTGACGCTGAAGGACCGTTCCAAGGACGTCATCATTTCTGGCGGCTCCAATATCTATCCGCGCGAGGTCGAGGAAATCCTGCTCGAGCATTCAAGCGTCCGCGAGGTATCGGTGATCGGGCGGCCCGATCCGGAATGGGGCGAGGTCGTCGTCGCCTATGTGGTCGGCGACGCCGATCGCGACGAACTCGATGCGCTGTGCCTCAACGGCATCGCGCGGTTCAAACGGCCGAAGGATTACGTGTTCGTGAGCACACTGCCGAAAAACAATTACGGAAAAATCCTCAAGACCGAGCTGCGCGAGCTCGACGCCAAGAAAAGACAAGGACCTGAAACGGGAGGACGGTCATGGCCGACCGGCTCAAGGGCAAGGTGGCGCTCGTCGTCGGCGCCGGTTCGATCGGACCTGGATGGGGCAACGGCAAGGCGACGGCGGTGGCGTTTGCGCGCGAAGGCGCGCGCGTGTACTGCGCCGACATCAATCTGGCCGCTGCCGAAGAGACCGCCCGGATCATCAAGGACGAAGGCGGCCAGGCCGCGGCGTGTCGCGCTGACGTCAGCAAGGCCGCCGATGTCGCCGCGATGGTCGAAGCCTGCGTCTCGGCTTTCGGCCGCATCGACGTGCTCGACAACAATGTCGGCATTGCCGTGGTCGGCGGCGTCGTCGAGCTTGCGGAAGCCGACTGGGACCGCGTCTTCGCCGTCAATCTGAAGAGCGCCTATCTGACGATGAAGCACGTGATCCCGTTCATGGAACGGCAGGGCGGCGGCTCGATTATCAATATCTCTTCAATCGCGTCCATCCGATACACCGGCGTGCCTTACGCGACCTATTACGCCACCAAGGCCGCGCTCAATCAGCTCACCAAAACCACCGCGGTCGAGTATGCGGCGAAGCGGATCCGGGTGAACGCCATCCTGCCGGGGTTGATGAAGACACCGATGGTCGAGCACAGCGCCGGCCTCGCCAAGAGCTACGCCGGCGGCGACGTCGAGGAGATGTGGCGCGCCCGCGACCGCCAGGTGCCGATGGGATTCGGCGGCGATGCCTGGGACGTCGCCTGGGCGGCGGTCTATCTGGCCAGCGACGAGAGCCGCTACGTCACCGGCCTCGAACTCGTGGTCGACGGCGGTATTACGCTCAAATACGTCTGAACCGCGCCGCTCACCACGCGCCGGCGGTAAATTGCAGGCGCTGGGTGACGTCGTAAGGCTGTTTGGCGAACGGATACGCGTAGTCGACACGGAGCGGCCCGAACATCGAATCCCAGATCAGACTGCCGCCGACCGAGGCGCGCATCGCGTGCGAATTGGCGATCTGCTGTGACGGCGACAGCGCGTTCAAGTTCGACACGCTCGAAGCGCCGTTGGCCCACAGGCTGCCGACGTCGGAGAACAAGGCCATCTTCAATTGCGCGTCCGCCGGCACCAGCGGCACCGGCGCCTGCAATTCAGCCGAGGTGGTCCAATAGACATTGCCGCCGACATTATCCATCGTCGTGCCGGGCGTGATGTCGCGCGGGCCAAAGCCGTTGGGCGCGAAGCCGCGCACCAGCTGCGGGCCGCCGAAAAAACCGTTGATCAGCGGCAAGGGCTGGCCGCCCCACGGCGTGATGTAACCGCCCTGCGTGCGCACCATGCCGACCACGTCGCCGGCGATCGGGTGGTAGTAGCGCACGTCCTCGGTGGTGCGCGCGAATTTTGTCGCGCCGCCCAGCCCGGCAAAATCGTTGTTGGTCTGGGCGCGAAAGCCCTCGGTCGGGTGCCTGGCGTCATCGAGCGTGGAATAGACGACGCTGTTGCCGACTGAGGACACCCATGATGGGCCGGCCTGCGGCCGCCTGCTGGATCGGCAGCGAGGCGGCGTTGCCCGCAGGCAGCGATACGCCCTGATTATAGATCGAGTAATTCCACGTCACGCCAAGCTGATCGCTGAGCGGCGTGCCGAGCAAGAGCTTGGCGCCGTAGAGCGACTGTCGTAGGATTGATTGCTGTTGGCGAACGTCTGCTTGCCGAACAGCTCGCCGCCGAGCGAGACCCGCGGGCCGAGCGCGTAAGGGTCGGTGAAGGCGAGGATCGAAGCCGCGGGCATATTGGCCGTACATCACCGACGCCTTGGCGGTGTCGCCGGTGCCGAGAAAATTGCTGTCGCTGATGCTGATCTGCGCCAGCGCACCCGTCGGTCGTGGAGTAACCGCCGGCGATGCGAGAAATCGCCGGTCTGTTGCTCCTCGACCGCGACGTCGAGAACGACGCGGTCGGGCGCCGAACCAGGCTTGGTGTCGATTTTGACCGACTTGAAATAGCCGAGCGCCTTGAGGTGGCGCTCGCCGCGGTCGACCAGCGCGCGGTTATAGGCATCGCCCTCGCCGAAATCGAATTCGCGGCGGATCACGTCGTCGCGGGTCTTGGTGTTGCCGTTGATGTCGATGCGCTCGACATAGAGCCGCTTGCCCTGGTCGATGGTGTAGACGAGATTGATCAGGTGGCGATCCGCCATGCGGCTGGTTCGCACCGACACATTGGCGAACGGCTCGCCGCCTTTGGCGAGCTGCATCGCCAGATCGCCGACGGTCTTGTCCACCGCGTCGGCGTCGTAGACTTCGCCCGATTGCGTGCGCAGATACTGCATCAGCTCCGCCGCGTCGACGGTCTTCAGGCGGGAGTCGATATCGACCTTGCCGAAGCGATATTGCGGACCTTCGTCGATCTTGAAGACAACGACGACGCCAGCCTTGTCGACGTCGTAGCTCGACGACGCAACGACGTGCACGTCGTCGTAGCCGTGGGCGCGATAGAACTTGCGCAGAGAGATCGCCATCGTTCTCGACCTTGTCGGGATCATAGCTGTCGTTGTCGAGCGCAAAGCTCAATGGATTGGTGACGCCGGTCTTGACCACGCCGGTGAGCTTGTTGCGCGGAAAAGCGGTATTGCCGACGAACACGATCTGGCGAACCGCGAGTTTTTCGTTTTCCTTGATCTCGAAGACGAGATTGACGCGGTCGTCCTTGAGCTTGATGGTTTTCGGCACGACCCGCGTCTCGAAATAACCGCGCAGGCGATAAAGCGCGCCAATGCGCTCGACGTCGCTCTGCACGAAGGCGCGCCACAGCGGGCCGCTTTCCTTCGATTGCAAATCCTTCTTGAGATCGGCGTCCTTGATCTTGTGGTTGCCCTCGAAGGCGACACGGACGAGGGTCGGATTTTCGACGACCTTGACACAAACACGGCGTCGCCGTCGTGCGAGATTTTCACGTTCTGAAACAGGCCGGTGGCGTAAAGCTGCTTGAGCGTCGCGTCGAGCGCGGCAGCATCAAGCTTGCCATCCGCCGCAGGGTGGAAAATGCGCGGATAGTATCGGCACCGACCTGCCGATTGCCGGTCACCGTGATTGCGAAATCCTTCGTCCCCGCCGCGGCTGCATCGGCACAGCCGCGATCAGAAGCATACCGACAGAACTACCGAAAGAATGGCGGCTGATCCCCGGCCGTCCATTGCCATACCCCACGACCAATAGGCCGAAGCACCATCACAGCCGGTTGCGGCGGCGGGATCGTGACCGATTGTGTCGAAATCTGAGGTATTGTTGGGGCGTTTGCCATAATGGTTTACGCCCCTCACTCCACCCTCTCCCCGCAAGCGGGGCGAGGGAGACGCGCGCCGAGCTTAACCCTGCAGCGCCCGCGTGGTGTCGTCGAACAATTCCTCGACCGAATAGCGCCGCGGAATGATCTTCATCTCCAGCGCGTAGCTCGACATCAGATCGAGCGCCGGCTTGACCGCATCGAAGCCGAACGGCAGCGTGTCGACGGCGCCGGGCTTCGGCAGGCCGGCGGCTTTCTTGCTGTCGTGCAGCATGCGGAACACTTCGCGCACCGCGCCGGGATCGGATTGCAACACCGAGTTCTTGACCACGACCATGTGGTTGACCGGCACGGTGTCGTATTTCTTGTACCACTCCTTGGCCGCGGCCTCGGGATCGGGGATGACGCTTTTCAGCCGCGGATCGGTCGGCATGACGGTGCCGAAGATCGCGGCGTCGAGTTCGCCGTCGAGCACCATCTTGGTCATGTCCTTGCCGTCGGCGGCGCGCTCGACGCCGGGCGGGTCCTTGAATTCGGGAATGTGGGCGTCCTCGAACGTCACCCATTTCACCTTGCTGAGGTCGAGGCCGTAGTCCTTCCAGAGGATGCCGCGCAGCCAGCAGCCGGTGGTCTGCGCGAACGAGCGCACGCCGATCGCGGCGGCCCTCGAGCGTGTCCGGCGTCACCGTGCCGCGCTCGGAATTGTACAGCATGGTGCCGTGCTGGAAGCGGCCCATCATCGTCGCCGGCAACAGCGTGATCGGCTTGCCGTAGGCCTTGCCTTGCAGATAGCTGACGATCGCCATCTCGCAGATGTCGAACTTCTGCTCGCGCACCATCATGCCAAAGGCCTTGTAGACCGGATTGACCTCGGTGAGGTTCAACTTGACGCGGTCGGATTTGATCTGGCCGGATTTCAGCGCCTGGGTCTGCGGATAGGTCCCGAAGCAGGCATTGATGGTGTCGATTTTTTCTGCGGTCATCGTGCTCATATGGGCTTACCTCCGAGCTCGCTTGATCTTATGGTGTCGCTGAGAGTTAAACCAGTCTCTGCCACGCAGGGGAAGCATGACAAGCATGACCACCAACGATACGCGCATTGCCGCCGACCGGCTCGCCGCTTTCATCGTCCGCGCTTTGGCCGCGGCGGGCCTGCCGGCGACGGACGCGGAAACCGTCGCCGGCCTCATGGTCGAGGCCGATCTGCGCGGCAGCGATACCCATGGCGTGATCCGGCTGCCGCTTTATGTGCGCCGTATCCGCGCCGGCGGCGTCAATGCCAAGCCGGATATCCGCGTCGTCAGCGACCGGCCCTCGGCGGCGCTGATCGACGGCGACAATGCCATGGGCCACCTGGTGATGCGCCGCGCCGCGCATCTGGCGATCGAAAAGGCCAAGGCGACCGGCATCGGCTGGGTCGGCGCGCGCATGAGCAATCACGCCGGCCCGGCGGCGCTCTACGTCACCTTGCCGCTGCACCATGACATGATCGGGCTCTATTTCGCGGTCGGCAGCAACAACCATTTGCCGCCGTGGGGCGGCAGCGAGAGCCTGCTCGGCACCAATCCGATGGCGGTCGCGGTGCCGGCGCAGGACGAGCCCGCCATCGTGCTCGACATGGCGCCGACCGTCGCCGCCTACGGCAAGGTGCGGCTCAAGGCGCAGCGCGGCGAACCGATGCCGGTCGGCTGGATGATCGACAAGGACGGCAAGCCGCTGACCGATCCGAAGCGCGCCGACGAAGGCCATTTGCTGCCGATCGGCGATTACAAAGGTTACGGGCTGAGCCTGATCATCGGCATCCTGGCCGGCGCGCTCAATCGCGCGGCGCTGGGCCGCGACGTCATCGACTTCGTCAAGGAGACCGGCAAGGCGACCAATACCGGGCAGGCGATCGCGGCGATTTCGATCGACGCCTTCATGCCGGCCGCCGAATTCAAGCGCAGCGTCGACCAGGTGATCCGCGATATCCGCGGCTCGAAGCGACTGCCCGGCGTCGACCGCATCTTTCTGCCGGGCGAGCAGAGCCACGCCAAGTTGCTGGAGCGCCGCGCCCACGGCGTGCCGATGCCGAAAGCGCTGCGCGACAGTCTCGACGCGGTGGCGCGCGATCTCAAGATCGCGCCGCTGGACTAGGTCATGGCCCACGCGCTGCCCGTCGGCGTGATTGGCGTCGGTCTCATGGGCGAGGTCTATGCCCGCCGCCTGATCGCCGCGGGATTTCCGGTCATCGGCTTCGATGTCGATCCGGCGAAGAATGCGCTTGGCGATCGGCGCGCACGCCGGCACGCTCGCCGATATCGCACGGCAATGCGATCCGATCGTGATCGCGGTGTTCAACACCGATCAGGTCGAGGATGTGGTGGAGCGCACGCTCATCCCGGCCGCCGCCGGCAAGATCGTGCTCGTCACCACGACCTGCGATCCCGATCGCATCGCGGCGCTCGGCGCGCGCGTGGGCGACGAACTGCGCTTTCTCGAGACGCCGGTCTCGGGCACCAGCGAACAGGTGCGCCAGGGCGACGGCGTCGGGCTGATCGGCGGCGATCAAGAAATCGCGGCCGACGCCGCGCCGGTGCTCGATGCGCTGTTCGCCAAGAGTTTTCACATCGGCAAGGTCGGCGACGGCGGCCGCGCCAAGCTCGCGGTCAATCTCATCCTCGGCCTCAACCGCCTGGCGCTCGCCGAAGGGCTGGTCTTCGCCGCGCGCCTCGGGCTCGATCCGGCGGCATTTCTCGACGTCGCCCGCGGCTCGGCCGCGGCCTCGCAGGTCATGGACACCAAAGGGCCGAAAATGATCGGCGGCGATTTCGCTCCGGAGGGCCGCGTCCGCCAGACGCTCAAGGACACGCAACTCATGCTCGACCAGGCGCGCAAGGCCGGCCAGCAATTGCCACTTCTGGAAATCCATGCCGACGTGCTGCAAGCCTGTGTGCGCCACGGCGACAGCGAGCAGGACAACAGCATCGTCATCGAGGAAATCCGCCGCCGTGTTTTGTAATTGCGGGTTTCTCCTGAAGCATCAAGACGAATTGGAAATCGAAAGTGGCAACGCAGAAGATGAGCAACACCCTACGCGGCGCCGACATCGTCGCCCGCTCCCTTCGCCGCCTCGGTTGCCGGCGCGTCTTCACGCTGTCCGGCAACCACATCATGTCGATCTTCGACGCCGCGCTGGATGCGGGCATCGACCTCGTTCACGTGCGGCACGAAGCCGCCGCCGTGCACATGGCCGACGCCCATGGCCGCCTGACCGGCGAAGCCGGCGTTGCCTTGGTCACCGGCGGACCCGGTCATGCCAACGCGGTCGGCGCTTTGTACACCGCGCTGGCCGCGGAATCGCCCATGGTCCTTCTGTCGGGACACGCCGCGACCTGGGAGGTCGGGCGCGGCGGATTTCAGGAATTGCGCCAGGCCGAGATGGCCAAGCCGGTGACGAAGGCGTCCTGGACGGCCGGCAGCGTCGAATCCCTCGGCCGCGATATCGGCGAGGCGATCCGTATCGCGTGCTCCGGACGGCGCGGACCGGTGCATTTGAGCTTGCCGTCGGATTTACTCGATGCGCGGCTGGACGAGAGTGCAGTGACGTGGCCGGCCGACGAGCCGGCAACGCAGGAGGCGCTTGGCGACGCGGACTGCGCCGAGATTCTTTCCTGCCTCGCCGCCGCAAAACGTCCGCTCATCATTGCCGGTCCG
>CAWCSD010000015.1:0-191617 GCA_963798095.1 uncultured Alphaproteobacteria bacterium
ATGGAGGACGTCGTTATTGATCTGCGCGTGGCCGCCGATTGGCGTGCGGCAGGAGCCGTCGAGCACCGCGAGAAACGCGCGCTCCGCGGTCACCGCGGTCGCGGTGTCGGCGTCGTCGATCTTGGCGACCAACGTGCGGGTCGCTGCGTCGTCGGCGCGGGTCTCGATGCCGATCGCGCCCTGGCCCACCGCCGCAAAAATTCGTCGACGTCGAGCAATGCCGCCGCCGCGCCGAGCAGGCCGAGCCGCTTCAAGCCGGCGACGGCGAGCAGCGTCGCATCGGCTTCGCCGGCCTCGATCTTGCGCAATCGCGTCTCCACGTTGCCGCGTAGCGGCACGATGGCAAGATCCGGCCGCAAGCGCTTGACCAAAGCCTGCCGCCGCAGCGATGCCGTGCCGACCACCGCACCCCGCGGCAGATCGCGCAAGGTCTTGGCCTTGGCGCTGATGAAAGCATCGCGCGCATCCTCGCGCGGCAAAAACGCCGACAGCACCAGGCCGGGCGGCAGCACGGTGGTCATGTCCTTCGACGAATGCACCGCGAGGTCGATGGCGCCGCTCAGCAGTGCGTCCTCGATTTCCTTGGTGAACAGCCCCTTGCCGCCGAGGTCGTTGAGCGGGCGGTCCTGAACGACGTCGCCGGTAGTGCGGATGATCTTGATCTCGATCCGCTCGGCATCGAGGCCGCAGGCCGCGACGAGACGGTTCCTCACCTCGCGCGCCTGCACCAGCGCCAGCGGCGAGCCGCGCGAACCGATGCGCAGAACGGGGGTCGAGGATTGTGCCATAGGTCCTTTAAGTGTTAGGCCGAATTCGGTCATTCCGGATCGGCGCGAAGCGTCGAGTCCGAAATCCATAACCACAGTCCGAGCAGAATATGCACCTATCGTGGTTATGGATTCCGGGCTCCTCGCTACGCTCGGCCCCGGAATGACAGGGACCTTATAATATAGAAATGGTCATCCTCGGCATCGAGACGACCTGCGACGAGACCCGCCGCGGCCCTGGTCGAGCGGACCGAGGACGGCAAGGGGCGGATTTTGTCCAACATCGTGCTTTCGCAGGTGAGCGAGCACGCCGAATTCGGCGGCGTGGTGCCGGAGATCGCGGCGCGCGCCGATGTCGAGGCGCTCGATGCCATCATCGCCAAAGCGATGGCCGAAGCGCAAATGTCGTTCGAGGCGCTCGACGGGATCGCCGCCGCCGCCGGGCCCGGCTTGATCGGCGGCGTCATTGTCGGCCTGACCACGGCCAAGGCCATCGCGCTCGCCCACGACAAGCCGCTGATCGCGGTCAATCACCTGGAAGGCCACGCGCTCACCGCGCGGCTCACCGACGCGACGCCATTTCCCTATTGCCTGTTTCTCGCCTCCGGTGGCCACACCCAAATCCTCGCGGTGCGCGGCGTCGGCGATTATGTGCGCTTCGGCGGTACGGTCGATGACGCCATCGGCGAGGCCTTCGACAAGACCGCAAAACTGCTCGGCCTCGGCTATCCGGGCGGCCCGCTGGTCGAAAAGGAAGCCGCCCACGGCGACCCCAAGCGGTTCGCGCTGCCGCGGCCGATGCTCGGGCGTCACGATGCCAATTTTTCGCTGTCCGGCCTGAAGACGGCACTGCGTCTAGAGGCGGAGAAGATCGCGCCATTGAGCGACCAGGATGTCGCCGATCTGTGCGCCTCGTTCCAGCAAGCGGTGGTCGACGTGGTGATGGACCGGCTGCGCGCCGGGATGCGCATGTTCCGCGATCGGTTCGGCACACCGACGGCGCTGGTTTGCGCCGGCGGGGTCGCTGCCAATCAGGCGATCCGCAAAGTCTTGCACCGCGTCGCCTTCGAAGTCGGCACCACGCTGGTGGCGCCACCGCCGGCTTTGTGCACCGACAACGGCGCCATGATCGCCTGGGCCGGCGCCGAACGGCTGGCTCTCGGTCTCACCGATCCGCTCGATGTCGCGCCTCGCGCGCGCTGGCCGCTTGATCAGGTGACGAAGGCGGCGGCGGCGACGTAGGCGCGCCTACTGCTCGAAGCGCTCGACGAACCAGCGCAACAGTCGCATCCAGATCTCGTCCTTGCCGACGACGTCCTCGATGCCGTGTTCGAGGTTCGGGTTGTCGTTGACTTCCATGACGACGATGCCGTTGTCGGTCTGCTTGAGATCGACGCCATAAAAACCATCGCCGATCGGCCGCGCCGCGCGCACCGCAATATCCATCACCTCGCGCGGCGCCTGGGCGGATCGAAGGCGCGGAAGCCGCCTTCGTGGGACGAGCCGTCGGCCTTGTACTTCACCACCTGCCAATGGCCGCGCGCCATGCGGTATTGGCAGACGAACAGCGGCTCACCGGCCAGCACGCCAACCCGCCAATCGAAATCGGTTGGCAGGAATTTCTGCGCCAGGAGGAGATCGGTCTCTTCGAACAGCTCCTCGCATATGCGCTTGAGCGCTGCCGGCGATTCGATCTTGTGCACGCCGCGGGAGAACGAGCCGTCCGGGATTTTGACCACCAGCGGCAGGCCGAGTTCGTCGATCACCTTGGTCAAGTCGGTGTCCTCAGCGAGGATCACGGTCGGCGGCGTCGGCACCTGATTCCCCTGCAGCAGCTCCATCAGGAAGACTTTGTTAGTGCAGCGGATCATCGAGATCGGGTCGTCGATAACCGGCATGCCCTCCTGCCAGGCGCGGCGAGCGAAGCGGTAGGTGTGATTGTCGATCGAGGTGGTTTCGCGGATGAACAGGCCATCGTATTCGGGCGAGCTCGGCGAGCTGGCGCTTGGTGATCGGCTCGACGTCGACCGACAGCTTCTCGGCGATGCGCGCGAAGTGCTTGATCGAGCTCGGCGACGACGGCGCCGTCTTCTCGTTCTCGTTCGGGTCGTACAGCACCGCGAGATCGTATTTGGCGACGGAGCGCGCCTTGGGGTCGCGCCATTCCCGCTTGGTATGGTTGTTCAACGATTCGCGGAAGAACTCGCCTTCGCCGTTGGCCAGCCGGGTGATGGCGCGTGGGCGGATGCGGTCGATCGAGAGGCGTGCGCCCGGCTCGACGATCACTTCCAGCGCCGGGCAGCGGAACCAGTCGAACAGCAGGCGGCCGAACGGCTCGAAGCGCGGGTCGCGGGCGATGCCGAAACAGACCAGGAGCTTGAACTCGCCTTCGGGCTGGAACTCGGCGCGCCGGGCGCAGCGGTTGAGTTCGTCCTCGAGCTCCGGCAGCGCGTGCTCGTAGAGCTTCTGCTCGCGCAGTTCCAGCATGGTCTCGACGGTCGGCACCACGCGGTGACCGCGCGCTTCAGCGAGCAGCGAGGCGTAATAGCCTTTGGACTGGTAGGCGTAGGAACGGGCGAGGTTGACGATTTTCGGCCGCCCCATGTCGAACAGGCGCGGCCGCGCCAAATACTCGCCCGTGGAGATGACCTTGTGCGGGGTCTCGGCGTTGGGCAGGTCGCGGCCTTGGTCGACAAGGATCACCCAGCCGGTCATAGGCGGGTTCCCTTCCAGTCGACAGCGTTGTGCAAAGTAAGGCCGATCATGCGTTCGAAATCAGGCGCGGCACGATTCGTCATAACCGGATTCAAATCCGTTTGCGACAGCACCGGCGACGATGTCCACCGTCTAAACCGATTCGGCTGTCACAGTCTTGCGGGGCTTTTGGCGGCCCTGAGGGGCTTCTCGAAGCGCAGCGCGTCGCCGCCGTCGTCATAATAGCGGCGGTGCCGGCCGAACAGCCGGTAGCCCGACTTTTCGTAGCGCCCGATGGCGCGGGTATTGTGCACGTGGACTTCAAGCCGCATGGCGGAGCGCCGTCGGCGTGCCGCCGCCGCTTCCGCCGCCGCAAGCAGCAACGGGCCGATGCCGCGGCTCGTGATGTGCGGGGCGACCGCAATGGAATAGAGCCGGGAGAGTTTTGAGCGCGCCGGGTAAAGCACCAGCGCGTAGCCGGCGAGCTTGCCGCTTTCCTCGGCAACGATCAGCGAGTTCGTCGGCGCGGTGAGAAAATGGCGGAAACTCCGCCGTGACAGGATGTCGGTGGTGAAGACGGCGTTTTCGAGCGCGACCAGCGCATCGATATCGCGCGGGCGGCCGGGGCGGATTTTGGCCCGCGGAGCAGCGTGTCGCGATTTGCTCACGCGACGCGCCCTTCCTCGATCCGTGCGATCATGGTCTCCAGCCGCTCCAACCGGTCAGCCTCGCCGGGCGGTTTATCCCAGCGCAGCCGGTTGATGCGCGGAAATCGCATCGCGAGACCAGATTTATGTCGCGTGGAGCGCTGCAGGCCCTCGAAGGCGACTTCGAGCACCAGGCCCTGATCGGGCTCATGCACGACTTCACGCACCGGCCCGAAGCGGTCGGTGGTGTTGCGGCGGACGAAACGGTCGATCTGCAACAGTTCCTCGTCGGTGAAGCCGAAATACGCCTTGCCCACGGGTACCAGCTCGTCGCCGCCGTCGCCGCGCGTCCAGACGCCGAACGTGTAGTCCGAATAATACGACGAGCGCTTGCCATGGCCGCGCTGGGCATACATCAGCACCGCATCGATGATGAAGGGGTCGCGCTTCCATTTCCACCACGGGCCTTTCGGCCGGCCGGGCAGGTAGAGCGCGTCACGCCGCTTGAGCATGACGCCTTCGACCGCCGGAGCATCCTCGCCGGCTCCGGCCGCCGCCGGATTCTTCCGCGCGGCGATGAGTTCATCCCAGGTCGTGAACGGGACGAGGGGAGAGAGGTCGATGCGCTCATCGTTGAGCCGCGCGACAAAGCTTTCCAAGCGCGCGCGGCGCTCGGCGAACGGCCGCTCGCGCAAATCCTCGCCGCCGTCGGCGAGCAGATCGTAGGCTCGCAGATGGGCGGGGAATTCCGTGATCAGCTTCGGCGTGACGGTTTTGCGGTTGAGCCGCTGTTGCAGCACGTTGAACGACTGCACCCGGCGATCGCGCATGATCAGTAACTCGCCGTCGATGGCGCCCGGCAGGTGCAGCGCGTCGAGCAGATCGGGGAAGCTTTTGGAAATGTCCTCGCCGGTGCGCGAATAAAGCCGCGCGATCCTTGCGCCATCCCGCCGCGCGGCCACGGCCTGGACCCGGATACCGTCCCATTTCCATTCAGCCAAAAAATCGCCCGCCGCGAGCCCGGCGAGATCGGCGTCGTCGAGCGCATGTGCCAGCATCGGCGGCCGGAACGGCGCCGGATCGCTGCTCGCCGGTTTTTCCGCACGGCCTTCGAGCCAGGCGAATAGATCGAGATAGGGCGGCTTGAGCCCCGGCCAGAGCAGTTCAATGTCCTGCGCGTCGGTGCCCGAGAGCGCCGCGACGGCAGTTTTGGCGAGCCGCGCCGAGACGCCGATGCGCAAGCCGCCGGTGACGAGCTTGATCAGCGCCCAGCGCCCGGTCTCATCGAGCGCATCGAGCCAGCGCGCCAGCTGTTGCGGCAACTGCGCCTTGCCCAAGGTGGAAAGCGTTTCGATGACGGCGGTGAGCGTTAGTTCCCCTCCCTCTAGCGGGGAGGGGTTGGGGGTGGGGGTCGGGAGGTGACTCACGGTCGTCGACGCTGGCGCGTCGCCTCTCGACCCCCCACCCCGACCTTCCCCAACAAGCTTGCACTCGGGCGCGCGCAAGCGCGGCCCGGGTGGGGGGAGGGAGTTCGCTGAGCAAGCGGCGAGGGCCACATCAGCGCGACGGTCTCGGAGAGATCCCCGACATAATCATAAGACAGCTCGAACAGCACCGGGTCGGTGCGCTCGGCGATCAGGCTGCGAATGAGGCCGGCCTTGGCGTGCGGGAAACTCAGCGCGCCGGTCAGCGCCGCGAGCGCCCAGCCACGCTCGGGATCGGGCGTGGAACGGAAATAATCGGTGATCAGCCGCAGCTTGTTGTTGCGCGCCGGCTCGTAGGCGAGGCGATCCAAAAGCTCGGCGAAGCGGTTCATGCCTCCGCCTCACCACTTGCCGGCTCATCGTCCTCGTCGCCATAGCCGACGATGTCGAGCGGGCGCGCTTTGAGTCCGCGCGTGCCGCACCAGTGCACCAGCGCGTCCTCTTGACCATGGGTGACCCAGATTTCGCCCGCGCCGGTGGCCGCAATGGTTGCGGTGAGGCCGTCCCAGTCGGCGTGATCGGAAATGACCAGCGGCAGCGAGACGCCCTGCTGCCGCGCCCGCGCCCGCACCCGCATCCAGCCCGAGGCGAAGGCGGCGAGCGGATCGGGGAAGCGGCGCGTCCACAGGTCGTTCAAGGCCGACGGCGGGCAGATGGTGATGGTGCCGGCGAGGTTTTGCTTGGTGGCGCCGCTGACCAGCCGCAATTCACCGAGCGCAATGCCGCGGCTTTCGTAATAGCGTGTGATCTTCTCCATCGCGCCGTGCAGATAGACCGGCGCGTCGTAACCGGCCTGGCGCAACAGCGCGATCACGCGCTGCGCCTTGCCGAGCGAATAGGCGCCGACCAGGTGCGCGCGGTCGGGAAACAGCGCGACCGAACGAATGAGCTTTCCGATCTCGCCGCCGGGCTCGCCGTGGCGGAACACCGGCAGCGCGAACGTCGCCTCGGTGATGAAGACGTCGCACGGCACCAACTCGAACGGCGCGCAGGTCGGATCGGCGACGTTCTTATAGTCGCCGGAGGCGACGACGCGCAGGCCGTTGGCCTCGACCGCGATCTGCGCCGAGCCGAGCACGTGGCCGGCGGGATGGAACGTCACTTTGGCGCCGCCGAGCGCGACGCTCTCGCCATAGGCCGCCGCTTGCGTACTGCCGGCAAAATTCTCGCCGTAGCGCAGCCGCATCAGGTCCAGCGTCTCCTGCGTCGCCAGCACCGCGCCATGGCCGGCGCGGGCATGGTCGGAATGGGCGTGCGTGATCAGCGCCCGCTCGACCGGCCGCGTCGGGTCGATATGGAAGGCGCCGAGTTTGCAGCAGACGCCGGCCGGCGTCGGCACCAATATGTCTTCAGGTCGCATCGCGAAGTCATGAATCAGTCATTTCGCTGCGCCACGCGAGCATCGCCTATGACGGATACCGGCCCGCTCTTCGTCTCCTCCGGCGACCTGATCGCCGACCGGCGCTACAAATGGGCGCTCGATCATGCCGCGCAGGGCGATCTTGCCGGCGCCGCCGATATTTTGGCGCAGACCGTCGAGCTGGCGCCCCGCTTTGCCACCGCCTGGTTCGCGCTCGGCGCCATCCGCGACCAACTCGGCGACCGCGATGGCGCCATTGTCGCTTTCGAGCAAGCCCGCGATGCCGATCCCGAGGATTATCATGGTGCACGGCTGCAATTGGCGCGGCTTGGGTCCGGCGAAACCACCCCGGCTATGACCGAAACCTATGTGCGGCGCTTGTTCGACCAATACGCCGCCCGCTACGACACGGCGCTCACCGAGCGCCTGCATTATCGCGGCCCGGCGCTGCTGCACGACGCGGTCGAAGCCGTCATGCGCGCGGCCGCTCGCCCGCTGCGCTTCGGCTCGATGCTGGACCTCGGTTGCGGCACCGGCCTGGGCGGCGCCGCGTTCCGGCCGTATGTCGATTGGCTGGTCGGCGTCGATCTTTCGCCGGCCATGATCGCGCAAGCGTCGACCAAGGGTCTTTACGATCGGCTCGTGACTGCAGAGCTTGCGGATTTTCTGGCCGACGAAGCCGGCGACAAAGGAAATTATCACCTCGTCCTCGCCGCCGATGTCTTTGTCTATGTGAACGACCTCTCCCCGATCGTCGCCGGAATTGCGCGTGTTCTCGCGCCCGACGGTTTGCTCGCCTTCACAGTCGAGACCCATGCGGGCGACGGCGTAAAGCTGTTGCCGACGCTGCGCTACGCCCACGGTGAAGAATATGTGCGCCGCGTGCTCGGCGATGCCGGCCTCAAGCCGGCGCATCTCGCCAAAGCCGCGGTGCGCAGCGAAAAGGGTGTGCCGGTCGACAGCCTCGTCGTGGTGGCGCAGCCCTCGACCACGATGCCTCGGCTCGCTACTTCTGGCGAGTGACCGTTCTCGAACGCCCAAATGTCTTGCCGGAGCCGTTTACGCGCTGGTTCGCCAGCCGCGGCTGGACGCCGCGCGCGCATCAGCTGGAACTGTTGGCCAAGGCCGAGGCCGGCCGCTCGGTGCTGCTGATCGCGCCGACTGGCGGCGGCAAAACCTTGGCCGGATTTTTGCCGAGCCTGGTGGAGTTGAGTGGAGCTGAATCGAAGTCTCAATCCTCGCTGCTTGCGCGATCGGCTCCCTCCCCCCTTGTGGGGGAGGGTGGGGGTAGGGGGTCGCGAGGTGACGCGCATGCGTCAACGCTCGCGCCCGACCTCCCGACCCCCACCCCCGACCCCTCCCCACAAGGGGGAGGGGAGAAGCGACGCCTCATCTCCACCGGCCGCGGCATCCGCCGCGAGGGTGGACTGCACACGCTTTACATTTCGCCGCTCAAAGCGCTCGCCGTCGATATCGCGCGCAATCTGGAAACGCCGATTTCCGAAATGGGACTGCCGATCCGCATCGAGACGCGCACTGGCGACACGCCGTCCTCGAAGCGCCAGCGCCAGCGCCGCGATCCGCCGGAGATTTTGCTGACCACGCCGGAGCAGCTGGCGCTGTTGCTGGCATCCGCCGACGCGCCGTATTTGTTCGGTTCGCTCAAGCGCGTGATTCTCGATGAGCTGCACGCGCTGGTGACATCGAAGCGCGGCGATCTGCTCTCGCTCGGCCTGGCGCGGCTGTTTCGCCTAGCGCCGGATCTCACCAGCATCGGCCTGTCGGCCACCGTGGCCGAGCCCGACGATCTGTGCCGTTTCATGGTGCCGCAGCGCGGCGGGCCCACACTCGCCGATCTCATCGTCGCCGAAGCCGGCGCCGCGCCCGATGTCGCCATGCTGGACTCAAGCGAGCGCGTGCCGTGGGCCGGTCACTCCGCACGCTATGCGCTCGGCGAGGTCTATGCGCTCATCAAGGCGCACCGCACCACGCTGGTTTTCGTCAATACGCGCAGCCAGGCCGAAGGCATCTTTCAGGACCTCTGGCATATCAACGACGACAATCTTGCCATCGCCTTGCATCACGGCTCGCTCGACGTGGCGCAGCGGCGCAAAGTGGAAGCAGCGATGACGACCGGCCGCCTGCGCGCCGTGGTCTGCACGTCGTCGTTGGATCTCGGCGTCGATTGGGGCGACGTCGATCTGGTCATCAATATCGGCGCGCCGAAGGGCGCCTCGCGCATGCTGCAGCGCATCGGCCGCGCCAATCACCGCATGGACGAGCCGTCCAAGGGCGTGCTGGTGCCGGCCAACCGCTTCGAGGTGCTGGAGTGCCGCGCCGCGCTCGACGCGATCGCCGAGAACGCGCAAGACACGCCGGCGTCGCGCATCGGCGCGCTCGACGTGTTGGCTCAGCACGTGCTCGGCTGCGCCTGCGGCGCGCCGTTCCTGAGCGATGAGCTTTACGCCGAAGTTACATCGGCGGCGCCTTACGCCGCGCTCACCCGCGCCGATTTCGATGCCGCGGTCGATTTCGTCGCCACCGGCGGTTATGCGCTCAAAGCCTACGAGCGCTTCGCCCGCATCCGCCAGGGCAAGGACGGCCGCTGGCGCATCGCCAACCCTTGGGTGGCGCAGCGCTACCGGCTCAATGTCGGCACCATCGTCGAAGCCGATATGCTCAAAGTGCGCCTGGTCCGCTCGCGCGTCTCGAAAATGATTCCGCGCGGCGGCCGGCTGCTCGGTGAGGTCGAGGAGTATTTTGTCGAGACCTTGGTGCCCGGCGACACCTTCGTGTTCGCCGGCGAGATCCTGCAATACGAGGCTTTGGTCGAAGACGAAGTCTATGTCTCGCGCGCGGCGTCGGAAGACCCGAAGGTGCCGGCTTATGAAGGCGGAAAGTTTCCGCTTTCGACTTATCTCGCCGAGCGCGTGCGCGGCATCATCTCCCATCCGCAAGAATGGCGGGCACTTCCCGCGCAAGTGCGCGAGTGGCTGGAAATCCAGCAATGGCGCTCGCAGATGCCGGGCCAGCGCGAATTGTTGGTCGAAACTTTTCCGCGCGCCAACAAATACTATCTCGTCTGCTATCCGTTCGAAGGCCGTCTCGCCCATCAAACGCTCGGCATGCTGCTGACGCGGCGGCTAGAGCGTGCGCGACTGAAACCGTTGGGTTTTGTCGCCAACGAATATGCGCTCGCGGTCTGGGGCCTCGGCAATGTCGCGGCGTGGCTCGCGCGCGGCGACCTGTCGCTGGCCGCTTTGTTCGACGAGGACATGCTCGGCGACGATCTCGAAGCCTGGCTCGCCGAATCGGCGCTGATGAAGCGCACGTTTCGCAACTGTGCGATCATCGCCGGCCTGATCGAGCGCCGCTTTCCGGGCGAGGAAAAATCCCGCCGCCAGGTCACGATCTCGACCGATCTCGTCTACGACGTGCTGCGCAGCCACCAGCCCGACCATATGCTGCTGCGCGCGGCGCGGGCCGATGCCGCGACCGGCCTGCTCGACGTGCGCCGCCTCGGCGATATGCTCTCGCGCATCAAGGGCCGAATCGTCCATAAAGCGCTCGACCATGTCTCGCCGCTCGCGGTTCCGGTGATGCTGGAGATCGGGCGCGAGGCGGTTTACGGCGAAGCGGCCGACGCGCTGCTCGCCGAAGCTGAGGACGAGTTGGTGAAGGAGGCGATGCAGTGAGTGGTGAGGCACCGCGGCAGCGGTTATCTCCTCCCTCCCCCCACCCGGGCCGCGCTCGCGCGCGCCCGAGTGCAAGCTTGTCGGGGGAGGGGTGGGGAGGGGGGTCGAGAGGTGGTGCGGAAGCCTCGACGAATGCGCACTACCACCCGACCCCCACCCCTATCCCCTCCCCACAAGGGGGAGGGGAACAGCGAGCGGCGAGTTCGGAGATTAGCGTCGCCGGCGCCGTGTTGGTCGCCGATTGCGCCGGCGCCCTTTATTGGCCTCATGAAAGCCTGCTCGTCGTCGCCGATCTGCATCTGGAAAAAGGCTCGGCGTTCGCCGCGCGCGGCGTGTTGTTGCCGCCCTATGACACGGCGGCGACGCTGGCGCGGCTCGCCATGCTCATCGAGCGCTACGCGCCGCGTCTCGTCATCGCGCTGGGCGACAGTTTTCATGACGGCGGCGGCCCGGCGCGCATGAGCGACATCAGCCGCGCCGGGCTCAAAGCGTTGCAACGCGGCCGCGATTGGCTGTGGATCGCCGGCAATCACGATCCCGATCCGGCCGACAATATCGGCGGCCGGTTTGCCGAGATTTTGGCGCTCGGACCGCTGACGTTCCGTCACGAACCTTCGCCGCATCTCCGCGATGGCGAAATCGCAGGCCACCTGCATCCGCAGGCGCGGATCGCGCGCCGCGGCCGCGCCGTCAGCCGGCGCTGTTTCGCCAGCGACGGCAAGCGGTTGGTCATGCCGGCCTTCGGCGCCTATGCGGGCGGTCTCAATGTCCGCGACCGCGCCATCGTGTCATTGTTCGGCGCACTGTCATTCACCGCGCACATGCTGAGCGAGCGGCGCATCTACGCCGTCGCCGCGGCGCGCTGTTTGGCCGATTGATTTGAGGCGAGTGCTCATAAACGCGGAGGCTACGCACTCCCAAAAAAGGTTTTGCAACACAATCGGGGTGACAGCAGAAGACGATGTCGGTGGCGGGGGAATTTAGTTGCCGCTCTTCCGTTTCATCGCGTCTATCATTTTCTGGTTTGTGGCCTGATATTGTTGGAAGAGAACCGCAAATGCCGCCTCGTTGCCGGCAAAATAACCGATTTGATCGACGTACAATTTATCGCCTTCTTGCGCGATCCGACGCGTGATCCAGGCCGGATGCGCCGCATGACCCACCTCGGTGAACGCGTAACTCGTGGCTGTTGCGTCGTCGTGGAAGACGACCAGGTGTTGGTCGCGCAGCTCCTGCATCGAGGCGCCATAGGCTGCCTTCACTTGCCCGAAATAGTCTTCCCATTGGGCTTCGGTGATTTTCTCGGTCGGGTATGGCTTAAGTTCGATCGCGAGAGTGGCCGATGTGGCAAACGCCAGAGCAACTCCTATCAAGAAGGCGGCGATGCGCATGGCTTGACTCCTATTTTTCGGCTCGATCTCAATTTGGCGCGCGGGCAGCAGCAAACTTGAGAGGCCACGGCGGTCAAATTGCTGTTTCCCGCAACGCCCAAATGCGCGCATAGCGGACACTATCCGAATTGCCTGTGCATCCGAAAGGCGCAGCGATTTCCGTTTCGGGGCAATGCGGACATTGACCAACTGTGGTCCATCGACCGCAATTTATGAGGAGACGCCCTAGTTGATCTTGGCGCTCTGCGCCCGTGTTTTGGCCGCCGGCGGCTGCGGTTTCGGCTTCGCGGCCGGTGCGGCGCTTGCGGTCGCATCCCAACCGCCTGACGGCGTCTTGACGTTGATCGCGTCGTCCGGCTGCGGCTGCGCGGTCCACGTCTTCACCGCAAGCCGCGCCGCGGCGAGCGATTGCTGGTCGAGACGGGCGGCAACTTCGTCGCTTTTCTTCGCCGCGTCCTGGTCGCCCTGGATCGCCGCCAGCGCAAACCATTTGTAGGACTCGGCATAATTCTGCGTCACGCCGGTGCCGCGGGCGTACAAGATGCCGAGATTGTATTGGCTGTCGGTGACGCCGTGATCGGCGGCCTCGCGGAACCAATGCGCGGCGTTGGCGTAATCCGCCGGACCGTCGATGCCCTCGGCATAGAGCACGGCGAGATTGTGCATCGCCTTGCCGTTTCCTTTGCCAGCCGCGGCGAGATAAAGGTCGCGCGCGGCGGCGAGATCCTTCTTCACCCCGATGCCTTTTTCGTAGAAGCCGCCGAGGCGGAATTGCGCCGGCGCCAAGCCCTGCTTGGCGGCGCGTTCGAACCACAGCGCCGCGGCCTCGTTGCTGCGCGGCACGCCGTGGCCGTCGGCGAAGCGCGTGCCGACCTCGTAAGCGGCGGCCGCATCGCCTGAGAGCGCGGCTGCGCGTAGCGCCGGTCCGCCGATGGTGGCCGGCAATTTGTCGCCGAGCGGTGTCGCCGGGCGCGGCAGCGAACCGGTGACATCGGTGGCGGCGGCAACGGCCGCGACCGCGTCCCGGGCGTGCTGTCACGGGTGGCGGTCTGCTGTGTCGGCTTGGTGCTGATATTGGCGCCGGATTTCGGGTTCGGCTGCGGCACCGGCAGCGTAGCCGGTGGCGCGCTCGGAACTGGAAGTGGCGCCGGCGTAGCGGCCGCTGGCGGTGGCGGCTCCGGTTCGGGCAAGACCGTGACGGGCGGCGGCGCTTTCTCGGGCTGCGTCGCTTTCTGTGGCTGCAACTCCTCGGTGGGAGCAGCGGGAGGAGGAACTTGGGGTCCGGCTTCGAACAGCCGCGACGCAATTTGTATGCAGCCGATCACGATCAGGGCGGCGGCGCCGGCAATGATCAGCGGGCGCGTGCGCTGTCTCGGATTATTCGACAATGCCGAACCTTTGCCGGCGGTTTCGGCGCCCGACGCAGCCGACGCGGCCTGGGCGGCGCGGCGTGCGGCGGCGATGAAATTGGGTTTTTGTCCCGGATCGGCGATCACCGGCGGCTTGGTGGTGCTGACCGCGGCTTCGGAGGCGGCAATCCGGTCGGCGGCCGAAGCTGTCGGCCGGGGGCGGCCGGCCGCGGAGCCGGGCTCCAGCGGATGATCGGGCGGCAGGCTGGGATCGATCGGTTTTCGCGCGGCAGTGCGATGCGCGGCCGGCTCCATCGGTGCGATGGGCGGAGCGTCGGGGGCGGGCGCCGGTGCCGGTTCAACGGCGAAGGCCGGCAGCTTCAGTTTGGACTCCGTCTCCGCCACGGTCGGTTCCGGCGCCGGCAGAGGCGCAGTCTCGCGGATGCCACTCTCGATCATGGCGAGACGATCGACCACATGCTCCACGGTGCCCTGGACCGCTTCGAGCGAATCCAGCGTGCGCTGCTCGCTTTGCTTGATCTCGGCGACTTCGCGCTCGATGGCGTGAACCGCCAGCGGAGCTTCGGCGGCTGGCATGCGCGTGGACAGGGCGTCGCCGTTCGGGCCGCGAAGCTCTTCGATATGCACCAGGAGATCGGCGATGCCGCGCTCGATCGCTTCGAGATGGCCGAGCCGCGCGTCGGAGGCATCGAAGCGCTGCACCAATGTCGCGATGCGGTCTTCCAGATGCGCCAGCGCGGCGTGATCGGTGTGCGTCAGCTGCACCCATTCGAGCTTCTCGATCAGCCCCGTGAGCAGCTTCTCGAGCTCGTGCGGCACCGCGGTTCCCGCTTCGGTCGAAGCGGTCAGCGCATTGGTCAGCGTTTCGATGCGGTTCTCGAGCGCGGAGAGATGCTGTCCGCTCGCCGCGGTGCTGGCGAGCGTATCCACTTTGGCGGCGAGCGAGCGCACGTCTTCGGCGACCTTGGTCAGCGTCTCGTTGGACGCGACATGGGAGACGATGCCGCGCAACGCGCCGATGGCGGTCTCGAGCTGCTGCAGCGCCGCCGGATCGTCCTTGGCGACGATCATGTCGACCTTTTGCGACAACGCCCGCACCGCCTCGTCGAAACCGACCAGGCTTTCCGCGGGCTTAAGGTTTTGCAGCGCTTCGCGCACGTCGCCTAAGCCCCGTTCGAGGCCGGCAATCGCGCCCATATCGACGCCGCACTGGCGGCTGTGCTCGATGCGTTGCGCCAGCGCTTTGACTTCGATCTCGAGCGATTCCACGGCGCGGCGCGGCAGCGCCTCCGTGATCAAGCGCGCGATGTCGGTGAGGTCGCCACGGATCGCCGCGACCGAGCTTTCGAGGTCGGACGACGGCCCGAGCGATTCGATCCGCGCCGTGATTTGCCGCAATTGCCGCTCCAGGCCATCGATGTCGATGACCGGTTCGGCGGGCACTTCCCGGACGGCTGGTTGCGGCGTGGGCTCGCTTCGAGCACGCGTTGCCTGGCGGCGATCTCGACGGGCATTTCGCGGATCGCCGGCTGTGGTGCGGGCTCGGCTTCGAGCGCGCGCTGCCTGGCTGCGATCTCCGCAGTCGCTTCCCGGTTCGCCGGTTGCGGCGTCGGATCGCCGTCGAGCGCGCGTTGCCGCGCCGCGATTTCGGCGACTGCGTCGTCGATCGACACACTGTCCGCATTCGTCGCGGGGCGATTGCGGGCGGGAGCCGGAGCGGCCGGCCGCTCGATCGGACGACGCGGCGGTGCCGGCGCTCCGGTCAGCCGCCCATTGGCATCGTTATGTCCTTCGCCGAGCGAAGCAGCGCGACGCTGCGGCGCCAACTGCCGCGCAGCCGCCTCGCTGCGCGCCAGCCGTTCCAGTTGTTGGGAAAGCTTGTCGAGACGGGAGTGGACCTGATTCAGCGCGCCGCGCGTACGGGCGCTCTCACGCTCAAATTCGCTGACTTTTTCTGGGCGGCGTTCCTCGTCGCGATCGCGGCGCGGCTCCCGCGGCTCTGGCGGTTCCCGATCATCGTCGCGTTGCCGCAACTCCCGATCGTCATCGCGGCGCCGCGCTCCACGCTGATCGCTGCGTTGCCGTGATTCCCGATCATCGTCGCGTCGCCGCGGCTCCCGCTCGTCGCGCCGGGACCGCGAGCGGCGCGGCCGCTCGTTGTCGTCTTCGTCGTCATAATCGGAGAACAGCGTCGGCTCGTCGTCGTCCTCTTCGTCGTCCGGTTCGATGACGTCATTGAGCCATTCGCCGACCGACACGCCGGATCGCCGCGCTGCCGTGCGCACGGCTTCCCGCGCCTCGGGGCGCAGGCCTCTGAGATTCCACGGACCGCCAGATTTCATTCTCACGACCAAAGCCACATGGGAGGAGCAGGATGTCCCCTCCGAGCCGACCTTGCTGAGGGACGATGCAGCCGGCGCGGTCCTGTTTCCCCGGCTGTGGACTTTTCCGGAATAGGGTAAACAGGCCGTTAAAAAACCGCGCGGCGGGCCAATAAGGCCGGGTCGCCGGCCGGCTGGGCGGCCGGCCGAGCACGGCGGGAGGGAGCGACGTCATGCCGACCTACAGGGCTCCCGTCGACGAGGTGATGTTCCTGTTGCGCGACGTGTTCCACGTCGAGCGCTACAACAATCTTCCGGGTTTTGCCGAAGCCACGCCCGACATCGTCGAAGCCGTGCTCGCGGAGGCGGCAAAATTCTGCGAGGACGTGCTCACCCCGCTCAATCGCGTCGGCGACAAGGAAGGCTGCCGGCGCCATGCCGACGGTTCCGTCACCACGCCGCCGGGTTTTAAGGACGCCTACAGAAAACTCGTCGCCGGCGGCTGGGTCGGCGCCTCGGCGCCCGCCGAGTTCGGCGGCCAGGGCCTGCCGACGGTGCTCACCCAGGCCATCCGCGAGTTCCTGTACTCATCGAACATGGCCTTTGCCATGTATTCGAGCCTGGCGCTGGGCGCGGTTGCGGCGATCTACAACCACGGTTCGGCCGAGCAGAAGGCGCGCTACCTGCCGAAGCTGATCAGCGGCGAATGGGCCGGCACCATGAACCTGACCGAGCCGCAATGCGGCACCGATCTCGGTCAGTTGCGCTGCCGCGCCGCGCCGCAGCCCGACGGCAGCTACAAAATCACCGGCACCAAGATTTTCATCTCGGCCGGCGAGCACGATCTGACCGACAACATCATCCATCTGGTGCTGGCGCGCATCGACGGCGCGCCGCCCGGCACCAAGGGCATTTCGCTGTTCATCGTGCCGAAGTTTTTGCTCACTGCCGACGGCGCGCCCGGCGAACGCAACGCGGTGTCGTGCGGCTCGATCGAAGAGAAGATGGGCATCCACGGCAACGCCACCTGCGTGATGAATTACGACGGCGCCACCGGCTGGCTCACCGGCGAGAAGCATCGCGGCCTCTACGCCATGTTCACGATGATGAACACGGCGCGGCTCAGCGTCGGCGTGCAGGGGCTGGCGCTGTCCGAGGTCGCCTATCAGAACGCCGTCGCCTACGCCAAGGAGCGGCTCTCCGGGCGCGCGCCGAGCGGCGCGAAATTTCCGCAAAAAGCCGCCGATCCGATCATCGTGCATCCGGACGTGCGCCGCATGCTGATGACCATGCGCGCGTTCAACGAGGCGGCACGCGCGCTGGTATTGTGGACCGCGCTCAAGGGCGACATCGCGCGGCGCTCCGCTGACGGGAAAGAGCGCGAAGCGGCCGACGACCATATGGGCCTGTTGACGCCGGTGATCAAAGGCGTGCTCACCGATCAGGGTTTTGCCAATACGGTAGCGGCGCAGCAGATTTTCGGCGGCCACGGCTACATCGCCGAGCACGGCATGGAGCAGTTCGTGCGCGACGCTCGCATCGCCATGATCTACGAGGGCGCCAACGGCATCCAGGCGCTCGATCTCGTCGGCCGCAAATTGCCGAAGGACGGCGGCCGTGCCTTGCAGGCGTTCTTCGCCGAGGTGTCCGGCTACATCAGGGAGCGGGATGCCGACGCGGCAATGGCGCGCTACGTGACGCCGCTCGGCCGGGCGCTCGGCGAATTGCGTGAGGCGACTTTGTGGTTCGCGCAGAACGCGCCCGGCAATCCCGACAATGCCGGCGCCGGCGCCACCGATTACATGCAGCTCTTCGGCCTGGTCGCGCTCGGCTATATGTGGTGCCGCATTGTCGACGCGGCGAAAGCGAAAACCGCGGCCGCAGGCATGGACGACAAGCTCGTCACCGGCCGCTTCTTCATGGAGCGCATGTTGCCGGCAACCGCCACGCACCTCGCGCGCATCAAGGCCGGCGCCGAGAGCACCATGGCGCTGCCGGCGGACGCCTTTTAGAAATTTTCGCGCGGAAAATCGCCGGTCAGGCCGCGGTCAAGCCGCCGTCGACCACCAATTCGGCGCCGGTGGTGAACGCGGATTCGTCGCTGGCCAGAAAAAGTATGGTGCGCGCGATCTCGATCGGCTGCGCCAGCCGCCCGAGCGGCGCCGCCGCCGTAAAATTGGCGGCGAGCTTCTCCGGATTGCGCGCCGACGCGATCATCGAGTGCAGCATGGGCGTTTCGGCGAACGACGGATGCACCGAGTTGCAGCGGATGTTGTAGCCCTTGCGCGCGCAATGCAGCGCCACCGATTTGGTCAACAGCCGCACGCCGCCTTTGCTGGCGCAGTAGGCAGCGAGACTGCCGTGTCCGATCATGCCCGCGACCGACGACATGTTGACGATGGAGCCGCCGCCGCGATCCTTCATGACACGGACGGCGTGCTTGCAGCCGAGAAACACGCCGTCGAGATTGACCGCCATCAGGTCGCGCCACTCTTCCAGCGTCGTCGCCTCGATGTCCTTGAACAGCACCACGCCGGCATTGTTGACGAGAATGTCGATGCGGCCGAAATCGCGCGCCACCGCATCGGTGACCGCGACCCATTCGTCCTCGCGGGTGACGTCGAGCCGATGAAAGCACGCGCGTTGCCCCAGCTCAGCGACCGCCGCTGTCGACGCGGCTTCGTCGCGGTCGGCCACGACGACCGTGGCGCCTTCCTCCACGAACAGCTTTGCCGTGGCAAAGCCAATGCCCGATGCGCCGCCCGTGACCAGCGCAACCTTGTCCTGCACGCGACCCATGCTGCCGCCAGTCGTTTGAAAAACCCGTTGCCGATCAGGCTAATACAGGCCCCGGCGCCTCGCCAGTGCGGGTATCGAGACTGTCGCAAACGTATGGCATTGCCGGCCGGGGCGTTCTAGCCTTTGCCTAATCCGACTCTATATGACTGAACGGATCGCCGACGCGATTGGGAGGATTTTTGATGCCCGACGCCTTTATTTATGACCACGTGCGCACGCCGCGCGGCCGCGGCAAGGCCGACGGCGCGTTGCACGAAGTGACCGCGCTCAATCTGGCGGCCCAGGCGCTCGGCGCCATCAAGAGCCGCAACGATCTCGATACCGCGCTGGTCGATGACGTGGTGCTCGGCGTGGTCGATCCGGTCGGCGAGGCGGCCGCCGATATCGCGCGCACCGCGGCGCTGGTCGCGGGCTATGGCAACAGCGTCCCCGGCGTGCAGATCAACCGCTTCTGCGCCTCGGGTCTCGACGCGGTGAATTTCGCCGCGGCGCAAATCATGGCCGGGCAGCAGGACATGGCGGTCGGCGGCGGCGTCGAATCCATGAGCCGGGTCGGCATCGGAGCTGCGGGCGGCGCCTGGTCGATCGATCCGTCGATCGCGGTGGCGCACTATTTCATGCCGCAGGGCATTTCCGCCGACCTGATCGCGACCAAATACGGATTTTCCCGCGACGACGTCGATGCCTATGCGGTGGAGAGCCAGAAGCGCGCGGCGGCGGCCTGGGACGAGGGCCGCTTCAATCGCTCGGTGATGGCGGTGAAAGACGTCAACGGCCTGACCATTCTGGCCAAGGACGAGCACATGCGGCCGGGCACGACCATGCAGTCGCTCGCCGCGCTGTCGCCGTCGTTCGTGCAGATGGGCGAGCTCGGCGGCTTCGATGCGGTCGCCATCCAGGCGCATCCCGACGTCGAATACGTCAATCACGTGCATCACGCCGGCAATTCGTCGGGCATCGTCGACGGCGCCGCCGCGGTGCTGGTCGGCAATGCGCGGGCCGGCCGGCGCGCCGGGCTTAAAACCGCGGGCCAAGATCAAAGCCTTCGCCAATATCGGCTCGGAGCCGGCGCTGATGCTGACCGGCCCGGTCGATGTGACCAAAAAAGTGTTGAAGAATTCCGGCATGGCGCTCGGCGACATCGATCTGATCGAGATCAACGAGGCGTTCGCCTCGGTGGTGTTGCGCTATCTGCAGGCGTTCGATCTCGATCCGGCGAAAGTGAACGTCAACGGCGGCGCCATCGCGCTCGGCCATCCGCTCGGCGCCACCGGCGCCATGATCCTCGGCACCGTGCTCGACGAGCTCGAGCGGCGCGATCTCTCGACCGCGCTGGTCACGCTCTGCATCGGCGCCGGCATGGGCACCGCCACCATCATCGAGCGCGTGTAGCAAACGAGCGCAGCCATGCCCAAGATCGACATCGCCAAACTCCCCATCGATACCCGCGTCGGCTATCCGCCGCCGCTCGATCGCGTCGTCGATCGGCCGCGAGACGCAAGCGCCTCGGCAATGCCGTCGGCCTCGACCAGTTCGGCGTCAATCTCACCACGCTGAAACCCGGTGCGTCTTCCGCGCTGCGGCACTGGCACGAGAAGGAGGATGAGCTGGTCTACATGCTCGAAGGCGAGGTGGTGCTGATCGAGGACGACGGCGAGACCGTGCTCAAGCCGGGCGACGCCGCCGGCTTCAAGGCCAACACGCCGAACGGTCATCATCTCGTCAATCGCACGCAACGCGACGCGGTCTATTTGGAAATCGGCACGCGCTCCAAGCACGAGAAGGCGTCGTATCCGGACGTCGATCTGGTCGCCGTGCGCGACGATGCCGGCATGCGTTACACGCGCAAGAACGGTGAGCCCTACACATGAGCTTCATCCACTTCACCCTGGACGTCGACAGCGACGGCCTCGCGCTGGTCACCTGGAATTCGCCGGGCCGGTCGATGAATGTCATCGATCCTGCGGTGAAAGACGAGCTTGCGGCGATCGTCGAGCAGGTCGCGGCCGACCCCGCGATCAAGGGCGTGGTCATCACCTCGGGCAAGGACTCGTTCTGCGCCGGCGCCGATCTGACCATGCTGGAAAGCATGAGCCGCGCTCACGCGGAGCTTGTGTCGTCGCAGGGTGAAACGGCGGCGAACGAGCATGTCTTCGAAGAAAGCCGCAAAACGTCGCTGCTGTACCGGCGCATCGAGACCTGCGGCAAGCCGTGGGTTGCGGCGATCAACGGCGTAGCGGTCGGCGGCGGCTTCGAGCTGACGCTGGCCTGCCATCATCGCGTCGCCGCCGACAACGACAAGACGCGCGTCGGCCTGCCGGAAATCAAAGTCGGCCTGTTTCCCGGCGCCGGCGGCACGCAGCGGGTGGCGCGCATCCTGCCGCCGGCCGATGCGCTGCAATTCTTGCTCAAGGGCGACCAGATTTCGGCCAATCGCGCCAAGACCATGAAGCTCGTCGATGAGGTGGTGCCGGCCGGCGATCTGGTGAAGGCGGCCAAGGCGTGGATCACCACCAGCGGCACCGCCAAGGCGCCGTGGGACATCGAGAACTTCAAGCTGCCCGGCGGACCGGTGCAGTCGAAGGCCGGCATGATGGCGTTCACGCCGGCCAACGCCATCTATCGCCGCGAGACCTACGACAATTATCCGGCGGCGCGCGCCATCATGCAGGTTGTTTACGAAGGGCTGCAGCTGCCGATGGATCAGGCGCTGCGCGTCGAATCGCGCTGGTTCGCAAAGATCCTGCGCTCGCCCGAAGCCGCGGCGATGATCCGCTCGCTGTTCGTCTCGATGCAGGAGATCAACAAAGGCGCGCGCCGTCCCGCCGCAGTGCCGCCGAAAAAATTCAAGAAAATTGGCGTGCTCGGCGCGGGCTTCATGGGCGCCGGCATCGCCTATGTGAGCGCGCTGGCCGGTCTCGACGTGGTGCTGGTCGATCGCGATCCGGAGACCGCGCAAAAGGGCAAGGACCATTCGCAGAAGCTGATGGCAGAGCTCGTCAGCCGCGGCCGCGCCACCGCAGCCGACCGCGACGCGGTGCTGGCGCGCATCAAGCCCACGGCGGATTTCGTCGAATTGAAGGATTGCGATCTCGTCATCGAAGCGGTGTTCGAGGATCGCAAGGTCAAGGAAGAAGTCATCGCGCGGGCGCAGAACGTCATCGGCGCGAGCGCGATCTTCGGCTCCAACACCTCGACGCTGCCGATCTCCTCGCTCGCCGAATCGTTCAAGGATCGCTCGCGCTTCATCGGCATCCATTTCTTCTCGCCGGTCGAGCGCATGAATCTGGTCGAGATCATTTTGGGCAAGGAGACCGGCGAGGTGGCGCTTGCCGGCGCGCTCGATTTTGTCCGCGCCATCCGCAAGACGCCGATCGTGGTCAACGATTCGCGCGGCTTCTATACGTCGCGCGTGGTCGGCACCTACCTGCGCGAGGGCCATCTGATGCTGGCCGACGGCGTGCCGGCGGCGATGATCGAGAATGTCGGCCGCATGGCCGGCATGCCGGTCGGCCCGCTGGCGCTCAACGACGAAGTCGCCGTCGATCTGGCCTGGAAGATCTTGCAAAGCGACCGAGGCCGATCTCGGGCCGCAGGCGATCGATCCGCGGCAGAAGACGCTGCTCGAAGAGATGGTGGAAAAGCGCGGCCGCTACGGCCGCAAGAACGGCAAGGGCTTTTACGACTATCCGCAGAACGGGCCGAAGCGGCTGTGGCGCGGGCTTGCCGACTTGCAGCCGACAAAGCTCGATCCGGACACGATCGATATTACCGAACTCAAGCAGCGGTTGCTGGCCATGCAGGCGCTGGAAACCGCCCGCTGCATCGAGGAAGGCGTCGTCACCGATATGCGCGAAGCCGATGTCGGCTCGATCCTCGGCTTCGGCTTTGCGCCGTTCACCGGCGGCACCATCTCCTATATCGACGGCATGGGCACCAAGGCTTTCGTCGCATTGTGCAGCAAGCTGGCCAAGCTTCATGGCGACCGCTTCAAGCCCTGCAAGCTCTTGCTCGACATGGCGAAAAAGGGCGAGACGTTCTACCGCCGCTTTCCGCCGCAGGCGCGCCGGGCCGCCGCATGAGCCGCGTCAAAGTCGCATTGCGCTTTGCCGCGCGCCGTGTGTAAGGTCGCGACCTTTTTTCGCCGGGACCCTGCATGGCGCGTGACCAAGTCGACCTGACGCCGATCGAAGGGCGCGACGATCTCGTCAATTGGATTGCGCAGGGCGTCAAACCGAAATCGCAATTCCGCATCGGCACCGAGCACGAGAAATTCGCCTTCACGCTCGAAGGTCATCGTCCGGTGCCCTACGAAGGCCACCGCGGCATTCGCGCGCTGCTCGAAGGCATGCAGCACCTGCTCGGCTGGGAGCCGATCATGGAAGGGCCGAACATCATCGGCCTGTTCGACGTCACCGGCGGCGGCGCCATTTCGCTCGAGCCTGGCGGCCAGTTCGAATTGTCCGGCGCGCAGGTCGAAACTGTGCATCAGACCACGAGCGAGCTGATGGCGCATCTGGCGCAAGTGCGCGAAGTGGCGGCGCCGCTGCGCATCGGCTTTCTCGGCATCGGCATGACGCCGAGCTGGAGCCGCGCCGACATGCCGAAAATGCCCAAGGGCCGTTACAAGATCATGACCGCCTACATGCCGAAGGTCGGCACGTACGGCCTCGACATGATGTACCGGACCTGCACGGTGCAGACCAATCTCGACTTTTCGTCGGAAGCCGACATGGTCAAGAAGCTGCGCGTGTCGCTGGCGTTGCAGCCGGTGGCGACGGCTTTGTTCGCCAACTCGCCGTTCACCGAAGGCAAGCCGAATGGCTTTCTCTCGTTCCGTTCGGAAATCTGGCGCGACACCGACAATGCCCGCGCCGGCATGCTGGCGTGGGCGTTCGAGCCGGGCATGGGTTTCGAGCGCTGGGTCGATTACGCGCTCGACGTGCCGATGTATTTCGTCAAGCGCGGCGACGACTATGTCGACGCGGCCGGCCAATCGTTTCGCGATCTGCTGGCCGGCAAGCTGCCCGCTTTGCCGGGCGAGCGCGCCATGATCTCGGATTGGGCGAACCATATCAGCTCGATCTTCCCCGAGGTGCGGCTCAAGCGTTATCTCGAAATGCGCGGCGCCGATTCGGGGCCGCTGGCCAATCTATTGGCGCTGCCGGCGTTCTGGACCGGCATTCTTTATGACGACATCAGCCTCGATGCGGCGTGGGACTTGGTCAAGGACTGGACCGCCGACGAGCGGCAAAAACTCCGTGACGACGTTCCGAAGCAGGGCCTCGCGGCAAAAATTGGCGGCCGCACCGTGTTCGCGCTCGCCACCGACACGCTCAAGCTGGCGCGCGCCGGGCTGACGCGCCGCAAGCATCGCGATATCGGCGGCCGTGACGAGACGCGCTACCTCGAAGTGCTGGAAGACCGCTTGGCGCGTGGCACCACGGCGGCGCAGGAGCTGTTGGAGAAATACCACGGCCCGTGGGGCGGCTCGGTCGATCCGATTTATACCGAAGACGCCTACTGAAATTATCCGCCGCGGAACGTTGCGGCGGCGCAGCCGTGCTCGCATTTCACATCCGCGCGTCGGGAATCGTGGCTCTTGCCGCGATCTTGGCCGAGATCGGCGCCGAACTCATGGCTGATATTCGGTTGATTTAATATTTACGACTTTCAGCGACAGTGCCGGATCACGAAGCTGCAACGCCAAAGAGCCATGACCAAGACACTCACCATGGAAGTCCAGCGCAAGAACGCCGAACGGCAGCTGTTCGGCGCCCGGCGCGCTTTGGGCCATCTGGTGGAGCTCTACGGCAGTGGCCAGTGGAAGACCCTCTATCGCGAGGACGCCTTCGCCGAGGCGGTCCGGCAGGCGCGGCAAGCCGTCGATCATTGGACCAACGTCATGGCCAAGTCCGAGGACGCCTAGCGCGTCAGCCGGCGGTTAACGAAGCGTTAACCGTTTGGGTCCGCGTCCGCCTATGCGCGACGCCGCCGAAGACCTCCTCCCGCAATATTTGCCGCTGCCGATGACATTGACCGCGTCGGCGGGCTGAATGCACATTGCAGGGAAATGAAGCCCCGGACGCTCCATGGCATCGCCCGTCAATGCTGCTCTCTGCGCGTTGCTGGCGACTGCGTTTTGGAGCCTGCTGGGCTATGCGCTGACCCGCCATCTGCTGCCGCGGGCGCCGGCGATCGGTGCAGCGCCGGTCATGGGTTGGGCGGCGCATAGCGCCGCAACGCTGCCGATTTTCTTTCTGATCGGATTTTCGCCGCTTGCCGTCGTCACTGTGGCCGCGCTCTGCGTCGCCGTCAGCGTCGCGACGCTCAAGCTTGCGGCGAAGGCCGATGCCGAGGCCACGCCGGCGATGCCGTGGTGGGCATTCGCAGCCGCCGCGGCGTTGGCGCTGGTGCCGGCAGTGGCGATCCTGCCGAAGATGACCCCGGGCGCGGTTCACCTCGCCGACCCGATTTTCGATCATTCCAAGATCGCGATCATCGACGCGATGACCCGGCAGGGCCTGCCGCCGGTCGATCCGGTTTTTGGCGCCGCCGGCCCGCATGGCGGGTTATTTTATTATTATCTTTGGCACTACAGCGCCGCCGAGCTCGCGCTGCCGCTCCACGTCAGCGGCTGGGAAGCCGATATCGGGCTGACGTGGTTCACCGCACTCGCATCATTGAGCCTGCTGATGGGGCTGGCGGTATGGCTCAGCAAGCGATCGGCCGCAGCGATCTGGGTCGTCGCGCTGGCCGCCGCGGCGTCGTCGCGGGCGGTGCTGGGCTGGATATTCGGTTCCTACAGCCTCGAGCCATTCCTGGCGCAGCCGACCGGATTCGCCGGCTGGCTGTTTCAGGCGGCGTGGGCGCCGCAGCATTTGATGTCAGCGTCGTGCGTGGTGGCGGCGATGCTGCTCATTGCAAGATACGCGCATCGGCAGAGCGTGCTGCTGCTCTTGACCCTGGTTCTGGTCGTGGTCGCCGGCTTCGAGAGCTCGACCTATGTCGGCGGCATCACCTTTGCGATCGCGGCCCTGGCGGCGGTGCCGCTGCTGCTTGCCGCAATCGAGCCGGCGCGACGCTTGCGGTTTTTTGCCGGCATGGCGGTCGCCGCCGTGCTCGTGGTCTGCCTCGCCGCGCCGTTCCTGAACAATCAGCTCACGGCAGTCGCCGCGCGCGGTGACAATAATCCGATTGTCCTTCGTCATTTTGCCGTGCTCGGCGCAATGTTTCCGGCGGCGCTTCGCCACGTGTTGGATTGGCCGGCTTATTGGCTCCTTCTGTTGCCGATCGAGTTGCCGGCCACTTATGTGGCCGGCGTAATCGCGCTGGTCGCGATGCTGCGAAGCGGCGCGCCGCAGCCGGAGAAACTCGCAAGTGCGGCATTGGCCTGTCTCGCCGCCGCCGGACTTTTGGCATCTTGGCTGTTGGCCAGCACGCTCGGCGACAATAACGATCTCGGGCTGCGCGCGGTGTTGCCGGCCGCTTCGGTTTTGATCGCGGCGGCGGCGGCGGGATTGATGCTGCTGCCGCGGCGCGCCGTGATTGCCGCCACGGCGATCGGCGGGCTTATCCTCAGCCTGCCGGACACCGCCGCGATGATTCGCTCCAATGTCGAAGGTACGCCTGTGCCGGACGGCGCGGCTTTCGCTCAAACGCCGGAGTTGTGGCAGGCGGTGCGCCGTTACGCTGCGCCGACCGCGCGTGTCGCCAACAATCCGCTGTTTCTGCAAGATCTGACGCCGTGGCCGGCAAACATGTCCTGGGCGCTGCTGGCGAACCGCAGCTCCTGCTTTGCCGGCCGCGAATTGGCGCTGGCGCTGGCGCCGTTGTCCGACGCCGGGCGCGAGGCGATCAATGCGCAGTTCGTCCGCGTCTTCGCCGGCGAGGGCACGGCGCAAGATGTGGATGACATGGCGAGAAAATACGCCTGTGATGTCGTCGTCGTGGTGCCGCAGGACAAGGCCTGGACCAACGACCCGTTCGCCGCGAGCCCCGATTATCGTCTGGCGGAAAATCGCGATGGGCGGTGGCGGATCTATGTCGCCTCTCATCCGTCACCCTGAGGCGCGAGCGTAGCGAGCCTCGAAGGGCGACGGCCCGGGCGCCTCGGCCGTATCCTTCGAGGGCCGCTTCGCGGCCACCTCAGGATGACGGGAATACGTTCAAATCCCCGCGAACCAATTAAAACCCTGTTTGCTCCAGAACGTCTCGCGGAAATCGCTCGTCACCTCGATCGCTTTGATCCACTTGGCGTTCTTGTAGCCGAGCTTGGTCGAGGTGCGCAGCCGCAGCGGATAGCCGAATGGATCGGCCAGCACGTCGCCGGCATATTTGGTGGCGAGGATGGTCTGCGGATGCAGCGCCGTCGCCATGTCGATGCTCTCGGTGTAGTCGTCGTTGCAGATGAAATAGACGTATTTCGCTGTGAGGTCGGCGCCGACGCGCTGCAGGAAATCGCGCAGGTTCGGGCCGGACCATTGCCCGATGTAGTCCCAGCCTTCGACGCAGATGTGCTTGATGATGATCTCCTGCTCGGGCAGCTGATAGATCTGCTGCGCGGTCCACGGCTGTTTGTCGTCGATGCGGCCGGCGAGCTCCAGCTTCCAGGTCGCGCCGTCGATCGGCTTGACGTCTTCGATGTCGTAATAGGCGTTGAAACGCGGCGGCTTGACCACCTGCGACGCGCTGTAGGTCGGCGCCAGATGGTGCGGCCGGAAGATCGCCGCCTGGACACGATCGTTCCACGCCGACACCGTGCGCAGCACTTTTTGCACCGAATCGTCTTCGCTGACGTCGCAGCCGGTCAACAGCGACAGCGCGCCGAGGCTGATGGCGCCGCGCAGCACGTTGCGGCGATTGATGTCGTCAATCAGCGCACGGTTCTGCGTCAGCACGCCCTGGTCGACGCCGTTGCGCGGGCGAAAAATGGAAGGAGTGCGCGTGCGTATGGACATGCTGTCACCGCGTCAGTGTTTGATCTCGGGCGCCGCGCCGTCATCGACAACAGGTCCACCTGTGACCATGGCGACCAGGCTTTGCGGCACCAAGAGCGCAAGCGAAATGTGCACCAGCAAGAAGCCGACGATCGCGGTCATGCACAGGAAGTGCACCACCCGGGTCGCCTGAAAACTGCCGAACAGAGCGGCGAGCTCGGAGAATTGCACCGGCTTCCATAGCGCCAGCCCCGAGATCACGATCAAAACGCCGACCGCCATGACGCCGAGATAGAGAATTTTCTGAACGGCGTTGTAATGGGTCAGGTCGTCGTGAGCGAGCCGAAAGTGCAGCGCGTCGTTCACGGTCGCCAGGATTTCGCGCAGCGAGACCGGAAACAGCTTTTGCCGAAATCGTCCGGTGGCGATTCCGTAGGTCAGATAAGCGAGCCCGTTGAGGACGAAAATCCACATGCCGAAGAAATGCCACTGCAGACCGTATTGCGCCCACTTGCCGATCACGATGCTGTCGGGAAAATGCAACCAGCCCAAAATCACGTCGTCGTTGTAGATCTTCCAGCCGCTGCCGATCATGATGAAAATGGCGAGGGCGTTGATCCAATGCATGACGCGCACCGGCAGCGGATGCAGGCGGCGCTCATGGTGAGTTGATTTGACGGCCGATAGTGTCATCGATGACAGTCGCCCCGCCGGTCACGCGCCAGCGGACACTACGCGGTGCGTGCTGGCCTTCGCAAGCACGCTGGTTTCACAAATTCGCGTGGCATTTTTGATCGGGAGGATTGCGGCATGAGGTTTTTGCTCACGGCAACGGCTTTGATCGTCGGCGCGATGCTTCCAGCCGATGCGACGGTTTCCAATCCGCCCATCGTGCTGGCCCAGGCCATGGTGCCGCCGACCGGCATGGATGACGCCAACAAGCCGATGCCGATGGTCGAGCGCATGAACCGGCGTTTTCCGCAACCCGTGCGCGTCGGCGATCTGATCGGCCTGCCGGTGCTCGACGACCGTTCTTCGACGCTCGGCTTCGTCCGCCAGGTCGTGCGCACGGCTGCCGGCAAGATCGAGCTCATCGTCTCCTACAGCCGATGGTTCGGCTGGTTCGGGCGGCCGGTCGCGGTGCCGATCGAAGTGGTCGGCATCGAGGGGCGGCAATTGGCGTCGCTCGATATGTCGCGCAGCGAATATGCCGCCGCGCCCACTTGGCAGGCGCAGGGCGCGACCGTGCTGCCCGACGACGCCACCATCCGAATCGCGCTGGCCCGCAGTTGAACGATCACGACTTGGTGAAGCGGAATAACTTTTTGGTGTTTGCCGAATTGTACCGGGTGAGGCGGAAGTGATTGGCGCTTTGCCAAGTACCGGGCAATCCTCCGCTTATTGCGTCGTTTGTTATTGGGGGCATCGCGCATGGATCATGCGAACCGATTGAACGGCAAGTCTATAAGCGGCGAGTGTTTCGCCGGGTGCTGTCAAATCCGACAATAGCGACAATGGCGGGCTGCGGCATCGCCTTCATGGCCAAAGCGTCGGCGCCCGGCCGCGCCAAGACGCGGCTCGTTCCGCCACTGACCTTCGAGGAAGCGGCGGTGCTGAACACCGCGTTCTTGCAGGACGTGGCCGACAACGTGCTGCTCGCCGCCCGCGATGCCGACCGCCATGGCGGCATTGCCGGCTACGCGGCCTATGGTCCGCCGGGCTCGGAGGATTTTTTCCGCCGCACCTTGCCGGGCGCCATCGGCTTGATCGAGGCCTGGCGGCAAAATTTCGGCGATTGCCTGTTGCATACGATCGAGCAGATTTTCGCGCGCGGACACGCGTCCGCCGTGGTGCTCAATTCCGACAGCCCGACTTTGCCGACGGCGTTTCTGGTCGAGACCGCGGCAGCGTTGGCGCGGCCGGGCGACCGCGCCGTGCTCGGTCCGTCGAGCGACGGCGGCTATTATCTGCTCGGGCTGAAAGCCGCCCATCGCCATATGTTCGAGAATATCGCCTGGAGCACCGAGCAAGTCGCCAAACAAACCCTTGAACGGGCGCGCGAGATCGGTCTCGACGTGCATCGGCTGCCGGTCTGGTACGACGTCGATGACGTCGACGGTTTGCGCCGGCTGCGCGCCGAATTGTCGGAACGGCCCGATGCGCAACGTCGCCGCCCCGGTAAGGAACCAGCCGCATCACGCCGTGCACACGGCGGCATTGATGAATAGCCTGTGGCGAAACCACGATTTCAATCGCCGCGCCGCGGCGCTCGTCGAAGCGGAGCCGTTGCGCGCTTAAGGCGCGCGACGCTTAAGTTCGTCAGACGGAAAAGCAGGGACAGCAATAATGGCAGTGGCGGCGGCAAAACGTTCGGTCGATCCCCAGCGCTATTTCGAGAGCGTCGATGCGGCGAGCGAACAGCCGGAGCACGAGCCGGTCTGCCTCTATCTGGAGACGACCAACCGCTGCAATCTGCTCTGCACCACCTGTCCGCGCACCTACGCGGAGCTCGAGCCGCCGGCCGATATGAGCTGGGAGCTGTTCACCTCGATCGTCGATCAGATCCCGCGCCTGCATCGCGCCGTGCTGCACGGCGTCGGCGAGCCCATGCTGGTGAAGAATTTGCCGCGCATGGTGCGCTACCTCAAGGACCGCGGCACCTATGTGCTGTTCAACACCAACGGCACGGTGCTCAACGAGCGCAACGGCCGCGCGCTGATTACAGCCGAGCTCGACGAACTGCGGGTGTCGTTCGACGCCGCCAACGCCGAGTCCTATCTCGCCGTTCGCGGCAAGAACTATTTCAACCGCATCCTCAAAAACGTGCGCGCGTTCCGCGCGCTGCAGGAGCGCGAAGGTCACACAAAGCCGCGCGTCTCGGCCTGGCTGACCGGCTTGCGCGAAACCATCGAGGAGCTGCCGGACTTCGTACGCGTTGCCGCCGAGACCGGCGTCAAGGAAGTGCATTTGCAGCGGCTGGTGTTCTTCAACGACAACGCGATCGGCAAGGCGCGGCCGGACCAGGCGCTCTACGAGCAGCTCTCCGGCGCGGAGGCGGTGCATATCGAGCGCGCCGCGGCGCTGGCGAAATCGCTCGGCGTCACTTTCAGCGCATCGGGCGCCGCCGCCGAGCCGGGCATGAGTCTCAAGCGCAACGACAACGGCTCGCCGTGGTCGCTGTGCCGGCGGCCGTGGACGGTGATGTATTTCACCGCCAACGGCCGCGCGCTGCCGTGCTGCATCGCGCCGTTCTCGCAGCGCGGCTACGAGAATTACACGCTCGGCGACGCCACCCAGCAGACGCTGCGCGAGATCTGGACCGGCCCGGCCTATAGCGATTTCCGCAAGGCGCTGCTGTCGAACACGCCGCCGGACGCCTGCGCCAGTTGCGGATTGCGATGGAGCCTGTAGCGATGCCCGACGGTGCGCCCGCGGGCGGTGTCGTCGTCGTCATTCCCACGTTCAACGAAGCGGAATCGATCGCGGTCGTCGTCGCCGAGATTCCGCGCGATGTGGTCGGTCGCGTGATCGTGGCCGATGGCGGCAGCCGCGACGGTACCGCGGAGATAGCGCGCCGCGCCGGCGCCGAGGTGATCGCGGTCGGCCGCGGCTATGGCCTGGCCTGCCTCAAAGGCGCGCAAGCGGCGCAATGGCGGTGACATCGTCGTCTTCATGGATGGCGATGGCGCCGACGATCCGGCCGCCATCGCGACGCTGGTCGCGCCGATCCGCGCCGGCGCGTACGACTTCGTCATCGCCTCGCGCGCCCGCGGCGAGCGCGAGCCAGGCAGCATGGCCTGGCATCAGCTTGTCGCCGGCCACATCGCCGGCATTCTGACCCGGATGCTTTATGGCGTGCGCTATACCGACATGTGCGCGTTCCGCGCCATCCGCCGCGACACGCTGCTCGCGCTCGGCATGCGCGAGCTCACCTATGGCTGGAATCTGGAAATGCAGATGCGGGTGGCGCGTGCGGGCTTGCGCGTCTTGGAAGTGCCGGTCGCCTATCGGTGCCGCCTCGGCGGGCAATCCAAGGTGGCCGGAAGCTTGCGCGGCTCGGTCAAGGCCGGAGTGAAAATCATCTCGACTTTTGCGCGCGTGGCGATGGAGCCGGCGCGCGGGCGCGCCTCATAGCTACATCGCGACTTTGCGCAAAAAGCCGTCGACGCTGCCGCGCAGATCCGCCGCGGCCTTCTCGACGGCTTGAGACGCCGTCAAAACGGTGTCGGCCGAGCTTTGCATGTCGGAGATGGCGGTGGAGACCCGTTGCAGAACGTAGACAACCGATTTCGTGCCCGATGCCGCCGCCGCGACATTGCTCGAAATCTGGCTGGTCGAGGCGTGCTGCTGCTCGACCGCCGACGCGATCGCCGCGGTGAATTGCTGAATATCCTGCACGCGGCCGCTGATGCTGCCGATAGCGCGAACGGCGCTCTGCGTCGAGGATTGAACCTCCGCAATCTGCGCGGCGATGATGTCGGTGGCCTTGGCGGTCTGCACCGCAAGCGCTTTGACCTCGGAGGCGACCACGGCAAAGCCCTTGCCGGCCGTGCCGGCGCGCGCCGCCTCGATGGTGGCATTGAGCGCCAAGAGATTGGTCTGCCCGGCGACGCTGTGGATGAGCTTGATGACGTCGTCGATCTTCTGCGCCGCCTGCCGCGAGGCCTGTCGATGTCCGCGTTGGTCGATTGCGCTTCCGCCGTCGCCGCGCGCACCACCTCGGTGGCGCGGGCCAGCTGGTGATTGATCTCGGCAATCGATTTCGACATTTCCTCCGCGGCGTTGGCGGCGATTTCGACGCTCTCGAACGCGTCGCCTGAAGTCCTGACCGCGCCCGCGGTATGCGTGTTGGTGTCGTTGGAGATCGCCGACAGCGCCGACGCAGTCGATCGCATCGCCGCGACACTGTCGCCGACGGTCGTCAATACGCCTTCGACGCTTTCGCGGAACCAGGCGATGGCTTCTTCGATGACGGCTCGGCGTGCTTCCTGGGCGCCGAGCAGGGCGTTTTTCTGCTCCACCTTGCGGCGCTCGGTGATGTCATGGTGCGTTCCGATCCAGTACGCGCCGCCGGGTATGGCGCGGTTGACGACCGCGATGGCGCGGCCGTCGGGCAATTCCGACACGAAGCTGACGACTTTTCCGGCCGCCATGATCTCCATGAGCTCGGCGACGTATTTGTCCGGATCGTTCGGCAGGCTGCCGGATTTGGCGCGCAGCCGAACGATATCGGCTAACCTCGCGCCGGGCTTCACGATGTTCGGCGGCAGATCGTAGATTTGTAGATAGCGGTCGTTGCAGACGACGAGGCGCGCTTTGGCGTCGAACATCACGACGCCTTGGGTCATGTTGTTGAGCGTGAGTTCGAGCAGTTTTCCCATGTCGCTCAGCCCGCCGATCGACTGCGCGCGCCGCAAACGAACGATAACGGCAGTGCCGGCCAGGAGGAAGACCAGGCACAGGGAGACGGCCAGGCGCCAGTCGAGCTCCGGCGTCAAACTGTCCAAAACCCGCAGCATCGTGCCCGCTTGCTTATTTGCTGTTCTGCTTGCTCAACAGGTAGCCGACATGCATTTACGTTTCGTTAATCAACGGCCTGCTGCGCTATAATCCGCAAGAGCCAATGTCGGGACGCACCACATGATCAAGCGCTACAGCGACCACGCCGCCAACGAGCGAACGTTTCTCGCCTGGGTCCGCACCGCGATCGCGGTCATGGCGTTCGGATTCGTGATCGAGCGGTTCGATTTGTTTCTCCAGCTCGCCGCGCCGCAATTGGCGCTGAAGCAGGCCGCGCCGCACAGCCAGACCTTCGCCAATATCGCGGGACTGACCTTCATCGGCATCGGCGTGGTGATGATAGTCATCGCCGGCATCCGCTTCCGCAAAACCGCCAAGGACATCGAGAGCGAGGACACCGTACCGAGTCCCGGCGAGCGCTCCGATCTCGCGCTCGCTGTTCTGCTCGTGCTGTTGGGCCTGGCGCTGTTTCTTTATCTGTCGCGCGCTGTGCTGCCGGCGCTCTGATTGCCCGGCTTACTTGCGGGGTGGCATTGCCCGATGATTCGTCGGGAACGGTTATCCGTTGGCGGAACGGTGCGGCGGCGCGACCGAGTCACGTCCGCACAGCTGCTCCGCTTCAAGCCAGGCCATTTCCAGCAGGTGCGCCAGCGTGGTGTATTGCTGCGACGCCGCCATTTGCGCCAGTTGCGCCGTCACTGCGGAAATATAGTCAGCAACGTCTTGATTGGACTTACCGCTTTGATCAGTCATGATTTTGCCCCCCAGCAAAACCGTAAACATGTCAGACTACAAGTATGGCGCGAACCCAGGTGCATGGGAAGCAAATAGAATTTCATGATCCATCAATTTCGCGGTGTCCCGCGTGGATCAGGCGGTCAGCTCGGCGCTGCAGGACGACACCATGCGCAAGCGCATGGACGATGCCGGCATCAATCCCCAATCCCATCGGCCAGGCGGCGTTCGTCGACCGCATCCGCAGCGAGCTCCCGCTACGGTCAGGTTATCCGGAATGCGGGTGGAGCAGTGACGGCGAAACGCTTCTGACTATTTCTTAGATAATGAGAGTGGTGCCCAGGGGCGGAATTGAACCACCGACACCTGCATTTTCAGTGCAGTGCTCTACCAACTGAGCTACCTGGGCACACTTTAGGCGCTCTACGCGAGAGCGCCGTCTTATAGAGGCTCGAATTTCGGCTGTCCAGAATAGCTCCTGGTTCGATTCAAGGCTTGGATCAATTCGGCGCGTCCCCACTGTCGTCGCGCCGCTCGTCTTCTTCCTCGTCCTCCGTCACCGGGATCGCATAGCTGCCGACCAGCCAACGGTGTAGATCGACATCGGCGCACCGTTTCGAGCAAAACGGCTTGGTCCGCTCATCAGTGGGCTTGCCGCAGATCGGGCAGGCTTTGCGACTCTTGGCGTCGTTCATGACCCGAATATGGGCGGCGCGCGCGGCCCCGCCAAGCTCACACCGCGTTGAGCCACCCAAAATGGATCGGAAAACCCTCGCCGCCGAGCAGCGTCATGGTCTCGTAGAGCGGCAGGCCGACGATGCTGGAATAGGAGCCGACGATTTTCACCAGAAAAGTTCCGGCGATGCCTTGCGCCGCATAGCCGCCGGCCTTGCCGCGCCATTCGCCCGACGCGAGATAGGATTCGATGTCCTGGTCCGAAAGGCGCTTGAAGCGCACCCGCGTCTCGACGTGGCGCTGCCGGAACGTCTCTTTCGGCGTCACCAGACACACGGACGTATGGACGCGGTGATTGCGGCCGGAGAGCAGCCGCAAGCATTGCGCCGCTTCGTCGAGCAGCTCCGCCTTCGGCAGGATGCGCCGGCCGACGGCGACCACGGTGTCGGCGGCAAGGATGTAGGAGCCTTTGAGCTCCTCGTCGATGCGCACCATGTTCAGCGCCGCTTCCGCCTTGTTGCGGGCGAGCCGCGTGGCGCAGGCGCGCGGCAGCTCGCCGCGCTTCGGCGTCTCGTCGATATCGGCGGGGCGCAACGCATCGGGCTCGATGCCGGCCTGGTTGATCAGTGTCAGCCGGCGCGGCGAGCCGGAAGCGAGCACGAATTTCGGACGGCCGATCACGGCTGCACGCTCTCTTCGTTAGGAAGGTCCGGCGACGATATCACTTAAAGCGATAGGTGATGCGACCTTTGGTCAAGTCGTAGGGCGTCATTTCCACCAGCACTTTGTCGCCGGCAAGGACGCGGATACGGTTCTTGCGCATGCGGCCCGCCGTGTGGGCGATGATCTCGTGCTCGTTCTCGAGCTTGACGCGGAAGGTGGCGTTCGGCAGCAGTTCCGACACGACACCGGGAAATTCCAACAGTTCTTCTTTCGCCATTCGCGGACCGAGATTGCTGGCATTTGACCGCGATCGTAACCGAAATCCCGGCCAAAATCGGCGCGGAACCTAGCGGATGACAGGCCTTTCCACAACTGCCGTAACGCGGCCGAGTTTTATTCGTTGCCCGTCCGCGGTCCGGCGAAACGCTCGCGGATTCGCGCCAACAGCTGGTCGCGTACCTCGCGATAGGCATCGAGCCGTTGTGCGCGGCTGCCTTCGACGGCGGACGGGTCCGCGGTCGGCCAATATTCGACTTCGACGCCGCTCACGCGGGTTAGCTCCAGCGCCCGGTGATGCGCTTCCGGCGCCAAGGTGACGATGAGATCGAAGTTGAGACCCTCCCACTCGTCGAGCTCCTCGAAGGTGACCGGCTTGTGCCGCGAAATGTCGATGCCGATTTCCGCCATGACGACGACGGCGAACGGATCGAGCTCGCCTTTGCGCACGCCCGCCGAACCGACATAGGTCGAGCGGCCGAACATCTGCCCGAACAAACCCGCCGCGATCGGCGAGCGCACGGAATTGAGCCCGCAGGCGAACAGCACCGCGAGCGGTCGCGCCGCCGCCATCGAACCGCTCAACCCTTCCAGTGCAGCACCGTGATCAATGTGAACAGCCGCCGCGCGGTGTCGAAATCGACTTCGACCTTGCGCTTGAGCCGCTCCATCACGATGCGTGAGCCCTCGTCGTGCAGCCCTCGGCGGCCCATGTCGAGCGCTTCGATGCGATCCGGCGTCGCGGTGCGGATCGCCGAGTAATAGCTGTCGCAGACCGTGAAGTAGTCCTTGACGATGCGGCGGAACGGCGCCAGCGACAGCATGTGCGCGATCACCGGCGTGCCGTCGGTCAGGCGGATGTCGAATACCAGCCGGTCGCCGCGCATGCCCAGATGCAGCGCATAGGGCCCGCCGTCGTGTTCCACGGGGCGGAAACTGTTCTCTTCGATCAGGTCGTAGATCGCCACCCGGCGCTCGTGCTCGACGTCGTCGCTGGAGCTGCCGAGCGAGGCTTCGTCGAGCGTCACCGACGCGAGGCGGCCGGCTTGAGCTTTGCGGGGCGGTGCGGACATCAGCGATTAAGCCGGATGGCGATGGAGCGGGCGTGGGCGTCGAGCCCTTCCGCCGTGCCGAGCGTGATCGCGGCTTCACCGAGCGCGCGCAATTGCTCCGGTCCGCATTTGAGGATCGAGGTGCGCTTCATGAAATCGAGCACGCCGAGGCCGGAGGAGAACCGCGCCGAGCGTGCCGTCGGCAGCACGTGGTTGGAACCGGCGACGTAATCGCCGATCGCCTCCGGCGTGTGTGCGCCGATAAAGATCGCGCCGGCATTGCGGATGCGATTGACGAGTTCGTCGGCATTGGCGGCGACGATTTCCAGATGCTCAGGCGCGATGGCGTCGACCAGCGGCATCGCTTCGTCGAGATTGCGCACCATGATGGTCGCGCCGAAATCGCGCCACGACGCGGCGGCGATTTTTCCACGCGGCAATCGTGCCAGCTGAATCTCCACTGCGCGCTCGACGGCGCCGGCAAGCTCTTCGTCGTCGGTCATCAGGATTGCTTGGGCGCTGGCGTCGTGCTCGGCCTGGGCCAGAAGATCGGCGGCGATCCAGTCCGGGTTACCAGTGCCGTCGGCGATGATCAGCACCTCGGAGGGGCCGGCGATCATGTCGATGCCGACCTTGCCGAACACCATGCGCTTGGCTGCCGCCACATAGGCGTTGCCCGGCCCGACGATCTTGGCGACCGGCGCAATCGACTTGGTGCCGTAGGCCAGCGCCGCGACCGCCTGCGCGCCGCCGATGCGATAAATCTCGTCGACGCCGGCAAGCTTTGCCGCGGCCAGCACCAGCGGGTTGAGCACGCCGCCCGGCGCCGGCACCACCATCACGATCCGCGGCACGCCGGCGACCTTTGCCGGCACCGCATTCATCAACACCGAGGAGGGATAGGCGGCGGTGCCTCCGGGCACGTAAAGGCCGACCGCGTCGATCGCCGTCCAGCGCGACCCAAGCTCGACGCCGAGCGGATCGGTGAAGCGATCATCCTGCGGCATCTGCCGGCGATGAAAAACCTCGATGCGGTCGCGGGCGAGCTTTAGCGCATCGAGCGCGGCAGGCGCGCAGTCACCCAGTGCGGCTGCGATCTCTTCCGCGGTCACCTTGATCCCGGCCCGGTCGAGATCGAGCCGATCGAATTTCTGCGTGTACTCCTGCAACGCCCGATCGCCACGCGCGATGACGTCGGCGACGATGGCGCGCACCACCGCTTCGACGTCCGCGGATGCCTCGCGTTTGCCGTCGAGAAAAGCGCGGAACTTTTGCGCAAAATCGGCCGAACGTGTGTCGAGGCGGATCGCCATTGCTTTGACCTGTCGGGTGCGATGACGCCTATCAGCACTCGGTTCTTATAACAATTCTAATATGGGGCTTTTCGATTGACAAAAACTCCCTTGTTGCCCAACTCCATGGAATAATCGGTGGACGCCCGCGCGATGGCTGTCATGACCGGAGGAAAAGCGTGAAGTTCGGCCGTAGCATCGGCTTGTTCGCTTTGGCGTCGCTCGCGGCGGCGGTTCTCATTCCGCGCAACGCGACCGCCGACGATACAGTCACGCTGTCGTTAACCCTGAAGGATCACAAGTTCGATCCCGCCGAACTGCATGCGCCGGCCGGCGTGCCGATCGAGTTTCATGTCAAAAACCTCAACGGCATCGTCTTCGAATTCGAAAGCAGCGACCTGCACTTCGAAAAGATCGTGCCCAACGGCAGCGAGGCCGTCGTTCATGTGCGGCCGCAGCAGCCGGGCCGTTACAACTTCTTCGACGACTTCCACCATGAGACGCAAGGTTTTCTAGTCGTGCCATGAATCGTGACATGAATCGTGACATGAGGTGCCCGTGCTCGCCGCGCTCCTGATCGTCTTCCGCGAGGTCTTTGAGGCCGGCCTGATCGTCGGCATCGTCATGGCCGTGACCGCGGGCGTGCCGGGCCGCGGACTCTGGATTTTTGGCGGCGTCGCCGCCGGCGTGCTCGGCGCCTGCGTGGTGGCGCTGTTCACCGGCGGGTTGTCGGAACTGTTCGGCGGCAACGGCCAGGAAATCTTCAACGCCTCGATCCTCGGCTTCGCCGTGCTGATGCTGACCTGGCACAATGTCTGGATGGCGCGGCATGGCCGCGAGATGGCCGCCGAATTGCAGGCGGCGGGCGAGGCGGTGGTGGAGGGCTCGAAGTCGCTGGCCGCGCTCGGCGTCGTGGTGGCGATCGCGGTGCTGCGCGAGGGTTCCGAAGTGGTGCTGTTCCTCTACGGCGTGGCGGCGGCGCAAGGCGGCGCAAGCCTCGCCATGGTGGGAGGCGGCTTCATCGGGCTCATTCTCGGCGCGCTGGTTTGCCTCGCGACCTATCTCGGCCTCGTCACCATTCCGACGCGCTATCTGTTCGGCGTCACCAGCGTCCTGATCGCGCTTTTGGCCGCGGGCATGGCGGCGCAGGCCATCGCTTTCCTCGAACAGGCCAATATCCTCACCGCGCTCGACGAGACGGTGTGGGACACGTCGTGGCTGTTGAGCGATTCAAGCTATCTCGGCCGCGCGCTGCACACGCTGATCGGCTATGTCGATCAGCCGACCGCCATGCAGCTTATCGTCTATGCGGCGACGCTTGCCGTGATGGTCGTGCTGATGAAGCTGTTTGCGTCGCCGACGGCGCACCGGCCGCACGTCGCCGCCGCGGAATGACGGCTCAGGCCGTTATCGATCCGCCGGCGAAGTGATCGGGGCAAATGGCCGCCGTGGTGACTTCGCCGAGATCGGCGAGCTCGGCCTCCAGGCATTCGACGTCGAGGCGAATGATGCCGCCGCCGGAGAAAATCAGCGATACGACACCGGCCGGCGCATCGCGCTCGGCGAATTCGACGGCGAGCAGATTGAGGCGCGCCTCCTTGTCCGACTGATCAAGACCGCGGCTTTTGCATCCGAGCACGCGATCGAACCGCAGCGCGGTGCGGCAGCGCCGGTATTCTGCGGCATGCTTGGCATCGACCACCGTCATCCAGTCAAAACGGTTGAGCGCCATGACAAAGCGATGTTCGCGCGGCAGCCAAAGCATGTCGCCGACACGCACCAGCGAATCCTGCACATGGGCCGAAATCACCTCGATGTCGTCCCGGTCGAGAGCGACGAGCTTGAGTTCTTCGGGGCAAACGCTCATGCGGGCTCGCTTCCTGGTTCGGCGTTCCTGTAGCTGGAAGTTAGGAAGGTGCCCCGCAGGCCGCAAGCCCCTTTGGCCCTCTTTCGGGCGCGGCGCTTACGGGCTCGCTAAAACGCCACGCAGGCCGGCCGCACGATGACGCCCACCGAGTGCTGGTGGAATGCGTGCTTGTAGGCGGCGACGACGGCATCGAGGCGCGCATCGTCGTCTTTATTGCCGGGCAGCACGATCTCGACGTGCTTCGACGGCTCATGCACGATCCTGCCGCTGTCGCGATCGCGCCACTGTCCGACGGCATCGATGATGGTCAAGCCGTCGGGAAAGCGCGACACCAGTTCGCGCGCGACGAAAAGCTGCCACGCGGACTCGCTGACGCCGACACCGCGTCCGATATCGCGGCCGAACATCAGTTCGGCGACCATCTTGGGCTGTTGCGTGCCGTGGCACGGCGGCATCGCGGTTTGCGCGCCGGCGCCGGTAGCTGTCGCAGTGACGAGAGTGAAGCTGAGGGCGGCAAGGCAGGCGATGCGCATCGAAGCAACACCTCGCCTAAAACTCCTCGGGCGGAAGCAGCCTGCCGCCGCGCCGGATCATCATGTCGCGCTTTGCGGCGGCCGAGCCGATGACCCAGAGCACCATGGTGCACACAGCGCCGAACACGCAGCTCAAGATAATGGTTTGCATCAACCTCAATCCCCTCCGGATCGCATGGCAAAATAATCCGAGGACCTTTCGCAATCGTTAGGACTTTGGCGCCGCAGCGCGCGGTCGCCGTGCGCGCGCGGCGCCGGAAATGCCGCGGGCCGGTGACGCCGAGAGCGTCAGCCGGCCCGCAACCGTCATCCTTATTATCTGCCGGCTATTTGCAGCCTTGGGGCGTCGGCCGTTTGCCGGGCGGACATGGTGCCGGCCTGCCGGCGGCCGGTGGCGGACCCGCTGCCGGACGTTGCTGGTTCTGCGGCGGCGGCGGTGGCGGTGGCGGCGGAGGAGGCGGCGCCGGATGCACCGTTACAGGCGCCGGCGCCGCTGGATGCGGCGGTGGCGGCGGCGGCGGTGGAGGCGGCGCCGGATGCACCGTTACAGGCGCCGGAGCCGCTGGATGCGGCGGTGGTGGCGGCGGCGGCGCCGGATGCACCGTTACAGGCGCCGGAGCCGCTGGATGTGGCGGCGGCGGTGGCGGCGGTGGTGCCGGATGCACCGTTACAGGCGCTGGAGCCGCTGGATGCGGCGGCGGTGCCGGATGCACCGTGGTCGGCGCCGGTGCCGGCGCCAACGTGTTGCGTGGCGGCGGCGGTGGTGGTGGCGATGGTTTCACCGTGCTCGGCTGCGGCTGAGCGCTAGGAGGCGGCAGCGGTCCAGGTTTCACCGATGTCGGCCCCGGACCGCTCTTTGGCGGCGGCGGCGATCCCGGTTTCACGAAGGCGTTCGACGGTGGTGGCGGCGACGGCGGAGGCCCGCCTGGTCCGGCACGCGGCGGCGCCGGAAGCGGCGTCAAGGTCGAGGGACTGCCCGGCGCCGGACGGAATCCTGCTCCAGGCGGTGGGCCGGGCGGCGGCGCATGGGTCACGGCGGTCGGCAGCGAAACGCGCCGTTCCCGTTCCCCCGGCGCTCCGCCGGGTGCTCCCGGTGGTGGTCCTCGGAATTCGACCGAGCGCGGTGGCCGCACGAAAGCGGGCACCGCGGGACGGGCGGGGGTTGGCAGGAAGAAGCGTTCGCGCGGCGGCGGTGGCGGTGGCAAACCTGCGAATTCGCGCGGCCGCGGTGGCAGGAAGAACAGCGGCGGCCGCGGCGGCGGGGCGTAGCGCGGTCCGGCAAATATGATGACCGGCTGGTCGACATAGCCGAGCTCGTACGGCGGCGGTGGCGGCACGCCGAAATCGTAATAGGTGAAATCGGGCGGCGGGTCGTAGGCCGCGGCGAGCATTGCCAGGCGCCGTCGCGCATCCCAGACATGCGGCCCGTTCGGATAGCGGCGCAGATACGACCAATAGGCCTGAGGCGTGTCGGCGATCACGCTGCGGCGCCAGATGATCGCCTCGCGGCGCACCGCCAGCATGCCGCCGATGCGCTCGGAGTACGGGCTGTGCGGATAGACGGCTAGGAATTGCTCATAGCCGTCGATGGTGTCGCGATCGAGCGCTGCCGCGTAGGCGTCGTCGACGTTCGGAAAATCGCGGATCGATTTGGCGCGCACGTCGGCGATCGGCATGACGTTGGGCGGCGGCGGCGCACCGGCGGCAAGCTCGGTCATGAAGAATGGGCCGTCGATCTGCGACGCGTACCAGGGAATCTCGGCGCCCTGGGTGAGATCGCTGACGCGCAGACGAAGCCGCGCGAACAGATCGTCGAGGCCAAGCCCGCCGGCCGCGATCATTTCCGTCAGTGACGTCGCATAAGCGCCGTAAGGACCTTGCTCGTCGGGCGCGACCGTGCCCGGCGCCGCGTTGAACGCGATCGCCATGCTGCGCATCGGCTCGACCAGCGCCAAGCCGCCGGCCAGCGGCTGATTGCCGCCGGCAAATGGATTCTGTCGCGCGGCGTCGAGGATGACGATCTTGACGCGGCCCGGCAGCGACGCCAGCGGTTGGGTGAAATCCGAAATCCGTACCGCCTGGAGCGGAACGTCGACGTCGCGCTGAATGTCGGCGTCGACCGGAACGAAATAATTCTCGCCGTTGAACTGCAGACCGATGCCGGCGAGATAGACAAGTGCCACCGCATCCGGTCCGGCGGCGGACACTTGGCCGATGAATTCACGGAAGGATTCCCGCAGCGTCGCCTGATCGAGATTGCGCGCGCCGGTGACTGTGAAGCCGGCGGACTGCAGCGCATCGGCGACGAGACCGGCGTCGTTGGCGGGAGTTGCAAGTTTTGCGGCTTTGTATTCGTCGTTGCCGATCACCAGCGCGAAGCGCTGTTCAGCCGCTTGGCTCGCCTGCTGACCCAACGTCAACGCCAGCATGACCAGCAGCCACAAGGCGGCCGCCCGCGCAAATTTTGTCATTCTGATCTCCCGGATGTCCCGCCAAGGTCTCGTCCAAGACCTTGCCAATCCCGATGCGCCGTCAATTGACGCTCGGCCGACCTTAAGCTTGTTCCACGTGCATCCTGCCGATCAATGGGTCCAAATAATGTCAGGAACAACGTCAGGGGCGGAGATTTGCAGCGTTTTTTGCCACGGCAGCCCAAGTCTTTGTTGTTTGTCTCGATCGCGGGCCCGGCTGCGCAAGTGATGACGATATGTCAAGAATGGTCGGGACAGTCGCGAAAGTTGCAATTGCGTCCGCGCCTGCGGCGCGCTAAGAGCAATCTAACAAACGGTTTCTTAACGGACTTGCCTTAGGTGCGGCCTGTCGGCAAGTTACGGCTCGACAACAATCATCGTGATGACTATCCATCATGATCACATCCTATCTGCTCACTTTTCATCCACTCCCGTAAGGGATACAAACTGTCTTTGTTGAAAGGGAGGTCATATGGCCAAGAGACCAAAAAAGCGGCGCGCGTGGACTGCAGGCGAGCTCCGTGATCTGAAATCAATGGCACGCAAGAAGACGACGGCGGGCAGAATTGCCAAGAAGCTGCGCCGGTCTGAAGGCGCGACGCGGCAGAAGGCATTCAGCATCGGGCTCTCTCTCGATTCCCGTTCCTGATCTGACAACAGCAATTCAAGCTTCGTAGTTACGGCACCGCCGAGGTCTTTCAGGCCTCGGCCGGTGTCGTGATACTTCTTTTGCAGCGGTGAGTTGCGCAGATCAGCGTTGCCAGCGTTGCGCGACGGCAGCCGAGCGCTGGTTGCCGCCGGCGTCATAGGAATATTTCCGGCAGCGGAACATCTCTGGAGGCCTGATGCTCGATCCCGCGCCGGTTCCGGCTGCCCGCCGCCGCGCCCGCCGCTCGTTAACTAATGGCGGTGAACCGGCCCCACCGATCCGTTAACTAAGGGTATGATGATCCCCGCACTCTTGGTCGGGGTCTGGCGCTTTGTAGCGCTTTGTGCGTCCGCGGCCCGTCTTTTGCAGGCGTGGAAGTGGTTTTAGACCCCTTATAACGGTGGTACGCAGCCCTGATGGCTCCATCCCTCGGTCCGCTTCGCCAGGCGCCGGCAGGTTCCGAACTTGCCGCGGCGCTGATTGCGTGCCGGCAGGCTTTCATCGCCATCGGCGTGTTCAGCGGCGTGAGCAATTTGCTGATGCTCTCCGGCGCGCTGTTCATGCTGGAAGTCTATGATCGCGTGCTGCCGAGCCGCAGCGTGCCGACGCTGATCGCGCTGGTGATCCTGGTCACCGGCCTCTATGCGGCCCAGGGCGCCATCGAAACGATCCGCAGCCGCATCCTGGTGCGCGTCGGCAATAGCCTCGACGAGGCGATGAGCATGCGCGTCTATGACGCCGTCGTGCGGCTGCCGCTGAAATCCGGCAGCAGGGCCGAGGGCGCGCAGCCGATCCGCGACCTCGACACGGTGCGCGGCTTTTTGTCCGGCGCCGGCCCGGTGGCATTGTTCGATCTGCCGTGGATGCCGGTCTACCTGATCGTCTGTTTCGTGTTCCATACCTATATCGGACTGACCGCGCTCACCGGCGCGATCATTCTGGTCACGCTCACCGTGCTCACCGAATTGAAGACGCGGCGGCCGACCCGCACCGCCACCCAATTCGCGGCGGCGCGCAACGCGCTGATGGAGGCGAGCCGGCGCAACGCCGAAGCGATCACCGCCATGGGCATGGTCGGGCGCATCGCGCAACGCTGGGGCGACCTCAATCGCAAATATGTGGCGTCGAGCCAGAGCGCCAGCGACGTCGCCGGCGGTCTCGGCGCGATGTCGAAGGTGCTGCGCCTCTTGCTGCAGTCCGCCATTCTCGCGGTCGGCGCCTGGCTGGTGATCAATCAGCTATCGACGCCCGGCATCATCATCGCCGGCTCGATCCTGGGCGGCCGCGCGCTGGCGCCGGTCGATCTTGCGATCGCCAATTGGCGTGGCTTCGTCGCGGCGCGGCAAAGCTGGGCGCGGCTGGCGAATTTGCTGGCGCACCTTCCGGTACAGAACGCGCCAATGCAGTTGCAGCCGCCGACGCGTACGCTGGTCGTGCAGGGCGGCGCCGTCGCGGTGCCGGGCGGCCCGACGATCGTCTGCCAGGACGTCAATTTCTCGCTGGCCGGCGGCAAGGCGCTCGGCGTGATCGGACCGACGGCGTCGGGCAAATCGTCGCTGGCGCGCATGCTGGTCGGGGTGTGGACGCCGGTGCGCGGCAGCATCCGGCTCGACGGCGCCAGCATCGACCAATGGGCACCGGAAGCGCTCGGCCGCCACATCGGCTATCTGCCGCAAGACGTCGAATTGTTTCCCGGCAACGTGGCGCAGAACATCGCCCGCTTCGAGGATCCGCCGGATGCGGAAGCCGTGCTTGCCGCGGCGCAAGCCGCCGGCGTCCACGACCTCATCGTCAATCTGCCGCAGGGCTATGAGACCAGCGTCGGTGACAACGGCAAGGCGCTCTCGGCCGGCCAGGCGCAGCGCATCGCGCTGGCGCGCGCGCTCTACCGCGACCCGTTCCTGGTCGTGCTCGACGAGCCGAACTCCAATCTCGATGCCGAGGGCGACGAAGCGCTGACGCGCGCCATCCTCGGCATCCGCGCCCGCGGCGCCATCGCCGTGGTGGTGGCGCACCGGCCTAGCGCCATTGCCGGCGTCGACTACATTCTGGTCATGGCCAAGGGCCGCCAGCAGCAGTTCGGGCCGAAAGAAGAGATCCTCAACCGCGTGATCCAACCGACGCCGGCGCCGCGGGCGTTGAAGGTGGTGCCGGAAAAGGGTGGGCCGGCATGATCGACAAGCTCCGCAACCTGAAGTTCGCCGATCTGAAAATCGGCCCTCTCAAGCGCGGCGGTCCGACTTCGAGTTCCGAGGTTTCGATCCGCAAGCACATCATGATCGGCAGCGTGCTGGTGGCGGTGCTGGCGCTCGGGCTGGGCGGCTGGGCTTCGACCGCCGAAATCTCCGGCGCCCTGGTTGCGCAGGGCACCATCGTCGTCGATTCCAACATCAAGAAGGTGCAGCATCCGACCGGCGGCGTCGTCGGCGAGGTGCGCGTGCACGACGGCGACAGGGTCAAGGCCGGCGATATTCTGATCCGGCTCGATGAGACCGTGACGCGAGCCAATCTCGCCATCGTCACCAAGGGCCTCAACGAGCTCTATGCGCGCAAGGCTCGCCTCGGCGCCGAGCGCGACGGCGCCGACACCATGGCGGTGCCGCGCGAGCTTGCCGACAGTATCGACAATCCGGACGTCAAAGATGCGATGGACTCTGAGCGCAAACTGTTCGAGTTGCGGCGCACCGCCCGGCTCGGCCAGAAAAATCAGCTGCAGGAGCGCGTCAAGCAATTGCAGGAGCAGATCGCCGGGCTGGTCGCGCAGCAGGACGCCAAGGCCAAGGAGCTCGGCTTCATCGACCAGGAACTCGCCGGCGTGCGCGACCTTTGGCAGAAGAACCTGGTCCAGCTCAACCGGCTGACGTCGCTCGAGCGCGACGAGGCCAAGATCCAGGGTGAGCGCGGTGCGCTCATCGCCAATGCCGCGGAGGCCAAGGGCAGGATCGCCGAGATCCAGCTGCAAATCCTCCAGATCGATCAGCAATTCACCAGTGACGTCGCCAAGGAATTGCGCGAGACCGACAGCAAGATCGGCGAAGCCGTCGAGCGCAAGGTGACGGCGGAAGATCAGCTCCGGCGCATCGACATCCGCGCGCCGCAGGACGGCACCGTGTTTCAGTCGACCGCAAATACGGTCGGCGGCGTCATCGCCGCCGGCGACCCGATCATGCTGATCGTGCCGGACTCCGACACACTGTCGGTCGAGGTCAAGGTCGAGCCCAAGGACATTGATCTGGTAGGGTTCGGCCAGCCGGTGGTGTTGCGCTTCTCCGCTTTCAACCAGCGCACCACGCCGGAGCTTAACGGCACGGTGCAGCGCGTCGCCGCCGACACCAACGTCGATCAGCGCACCGGCCAGAGCTTCTATCTCGTCCGCATCGCGATCACCGCCGATGAGGTCGAGCGCCTCGGCCCGGTCAAGCTGACGCCGGGCATGCCGGTGGAAGCCTTTATCCAGACCGGCGACCGCACCCTGGTGTCCTACCTGGTCAAGCCGCTGCGCGACCAGCTGATGCGGTCGTTCCGCGAAAAATAATATAACATCACGCCGTCATTCCGGGGCCGATCGATCATGAAGACGCTAGCGCGCTGGGCGCGACAGTTCGGTCTGGCGCGGGCGGTGTGCACGGTGCTGTTGTTCGCGCTGGTGCCGCTGCGCGTGCTCGACCCGCCGCCGCTGCAGGAATTGCGGCTGCGAACCTTCGACCTGTTTCAGGTGCTGCGCCCGCGCGAGCAGACGATCCGCCCGGTCGCCATCGTCGATATCGACGAAGCAAGCCTCAAGGAAATCGGGCAATGGCCGTGGCCGCGGACCGTGGTGGCCGACCTGATCACGCGGCTCAAGGAGCAGGGCGCGCTCGTGATCGGCTTCGACATCATCTTTGCCGAGCCCGACCGCATGTCGCCCGCCGTCGCTGCGGAAAGCTTCCGCGGCCTCGACGACGAGACCCGCGCCAAACTGGGCAGCCTGCCCAGCAACGACGATGTACTGGCCGACGCCATCAAGCACGCGCGCGTCGTCGTCGGCCAGGCCGGTTCGGCGACACCGCAGCCGCGCTCGGATGCGGAAATGGCGTTGCAGACCGGCTTCGCCTTCAAAGGACCCGATCCGACGCCGTTCCTGGTGAAGTTTCCCGGGCTGTTGCGCAACGTGCTGCCGATCGAGCAGGCGGCCGCCGGCCGCGGATTGTTCTCGATCAATCCCGAGCGCGACGGCATCGTCCGCCGCGTACCGATCGTCATGGCAGCTCAAGGCGTGCTGGTGCCCTCGCTGAGCCTGGAAATGCTGCGGGTCGTCAGCCAGACCGGTGCCATCATCGTGCATGTCGACCCGGCCGGCGACGGCGTTCAGTCGGTGGCCGTGCGCGGCCTCGAAGTGCCGACTGACGAGCGTGGCCAAATCTTTGTCCATTTCAACAAAAGCAATCCGGCGCGTTACGTGTCCGCCAAGGATGTCCTGCAAGGAAAGCTGTCCAGGGACCGGCTTCGTGGCAAGCTCGTTCTCATCGGCACCTCGGCGATCGGCCTTCTCGACCTCAAGACCACACCCGTCGAAGCGGTCATGCCGGGCGTCGAAGTGCACGCCCAGATCCTCGAAAGTGTTTTGACCAAGTCGCTTCTGGTCAATCCGGCCTATGCGATCGGCGCCGAACTCATCGTCGCGATGCTGCTCGGGCTCGCCATCATCGTCGCCGCGCCAATGTTGTCGGCCACGATTGTCGTGGTGCTCGGCGCCTGTCTGATCGCCGGCCTCATCGGCCTGTCGTGGTATTTGTTCGCCGCCCACAGTCTGCTGATCGATTTCACCTATCCGCTGATCTCGAGCTGGCTGATCTATCTGGTGTTCACGTTCGTGAATTATTTCCGCGAGCAGAAGCAGCGCCAGCAAATCCGCTCCGCGTTCGGCTTCTACCTGTCGCCGCACATGGTCGAGCAGCTTGCCCGCTCGCCGGAAAAGCTGGTGCTCGGCGGCGAAGAGCGCCGCATGACGATCCTGTTTTCCGACGTGCGCGGCTTCACCACCATCTCCGAGCACTACAAGGACGATCCGCAGGGCCTCACCCGGCTGATGAATCGTTTCCTCACGCCGCTGACCAACGCCATCATCGAGCGCAAGGGCACCATCGACAAATATATCGGCGACGCCATCATGGCGTTCTGGAACGCGCCGGTCGACGACGACGAGCAGGAGGTGAATGCCTGCGATGCGGCGCTGGAAATGCAGGCGCGGGCGCAAGCGCTCAACGTCGAGCTCAAGCAGGAGGCCGATGCCAATGGCGGCACTTTCATGCCGCTGCGCATCGGCATCGGGCTGAACACCGGGCCCTGCGTCGTCGGCAATATGGGCTCCGACTTCCGCTTCAACTATTCGGTGCTGGGCGACACCGTCAACGTCGCGGCGCGGCTCGAAGCGCGGACCAAGGACTATCGTTTGCCGCTGGTGATCGGCTCACGTACTGCGGAAAAGGCAAAGCAAAAGTTTGCCACGATGGAGATCGATCTGATCCAGGTGAAGGGCAAGAAGGAGCCGGAGGCAGTGTATGCGGTGCTCGGGCGCGCGGAAGTCGAGCAGGATCCGCGTTGCCAGGAGCTGTGCGAGCTCAATGCGAGCATGATCGCCAGCTATCGCAAGCAGGAGTGGGACAAGGCGCTCGATCTCATCACGCGCTGCCGTGAGCCCGCGAACAGCTTCAATGTCGCCGGGCTCTACGACATGTATGTCGAGCGCATCGCGAGCTATCGCGCCGATCCGCCGCCGGCGGATTGGGACGGCGTGTATGAGGCGGAATTGAAGTAAATCGGTCGCTGTACGCCAGGAGTTTTCTGCGATTAAATGCGGCAAGTCGCGTTGAAAACATAACGTCCGCAGGGAGGAACTCATGCATCGAACGCGCCGGATAAAACTTGGCGGCTTTATCGCGCTCGGTCTCGCGGTCGGTCTTGCTCTCAATCCTGGCAGCGCCTCCGCACAGGACAAGACGTTCGAGCTGAAACTCTCGCACTGGGTGCCGCCGTCGCATCCGTTGCAGAAATCGATGGAGGAGTGGGGCGCCTCGATCGAAAAGGATTCCGGCGGCACCATCAAATACAAGGTCTATCCGGCGCAGCAGCTCGGCAAGGCGTTCGATCATTACGACATGGCGCGCGACGGCATCGCCGATGTCACCTATGTCAGCCCCGGCTACCAGCCCGGCCGCTTCCCGATCTTCGACGCCGCCAACCTGCCGTTCATGCTGGCGAACGCCAAGGGTGGCAGCGAAGCGCTCGACGACTGGTACCGCAAATACGCCGCGACCGAGATGAAGGACGTCAAGTTCTGCTTCGCCTTCACCCACGATCCCGGCAGCTTCCATTCCCGCACCAAGAAGATCATGGTGCCGGCCGACATCAAGGACATGAAGATCCGCCCGGCCCATGCCACCATGGCGTCGCTCGTCACTTCGCTCGGCGGTACCAATGTGCAGGCTGCGGCGCCGGAAGTGCGCGACATTTTGGAAAAGGGCGTCGCCGACGCGGTCACCTTCCCGTGGGGCTCGATCCTGTTGTTCGGCATCGACAAGGTGACGAAGTACCACATGGAAGCCGCACTCTACACCACGGGCTTCGTCTGGGTGATGAACAAGGACACCTATGCGGCGATGTCGCCGTCGCAGCAGAAGGTGATCGACAATCACTGCAACAGGGAATGGGCGGAGAAGGTCGCCGCGCCGTGGGCCGATTTCGAGCATGACGGCATCGCCAAGCTCAAAGCCGAGCCGGGCCACGAGGTCTATCCGATCTCGGACGCGCAACTCGATCTGTGGAAAGCCGCGGCCGTGCCCGTGGTGAAGACATGGTCCGATGCGGTGAAGAAGACCGGCAACGATCCCGACGCGATCCTGAAGGATTTCAAGGCCGATCTCGCCAAGTACAATTCGGGGTATTGAGACTTAGCCACCACCAAACAGTCAAGGCTGTCGCACCACATGATGCGGGCCGGGATTTGTACGGACTAGCGGCTACCACGGCCGCTGCCAGTGTCGGCCCTGGGATGAGTAGCAGGCTGCGCTTACGGATCCGAATGCCCCGCTTGGGCCAAGTCCAGAAATTTAGTGCGCTATTCAACGACAATCCAGGTAAGCTTTCTGACCGGGGATGAATTGTCTCGATCCAGCGAATGTCACGCATCTTTCTCAGCCATTCGAGCGCGAACAATGTCGAGGCGGTGGCGCTTCGCGATTGGTTGAATCGCGAAGGATGGAACGACGTTTTTCTCGACATCGATCCCGACCGAGGAATCGCTGCCGGAGAACGCTGGGAACGTGCCCTCAACGAAGCTGCAAATCGCTGCGAAGCGGTGCTGTTCATTGTATCGCGCGCGTGGCTCGCCTCGGACTGGTGCGTCAAGGAATTTAACTTGGCGCACCACTTGAACAAACGTCTATTCGGCCTTCTCGTTGAAGACCTGCCTGTTGCTGAACTACCGGTCTACCTCACCAGCACTTGGCAACTTGTGCGGCTCAGCGCTGGCCGCGATCATGTGATGCTTCGCGTAACGATGCCGTTCACCGGTGTGGAAACGCACGTCACCTTCTCAGCGGAAGCGCTCGCACGGCTGAAGACCGGATTGCAGCGTGCGGGCCTCGATAGCCGTTTTTTCGCGTGGCCACCGGAAAGCGATCCAAGCCGCCCGCCGTACCGGGGCTTAAGACCGCTCGAAGCAGAGGATGCAGGCATTTTTTTCGGTCGCGATGCGCCGATAGTCGAGGCGCTCGACCGTTTGCGCGGGCTGCGCGGTGCCGCGCCGCCCCGCCTGTTGGTCATCCTTGGCGCTTCAGGTGCGGGCAAATCCTCGTTCTTGCGCGCGGGACTCGTTCCGCGAATCCGGCGCGATGATCTGAACTTCCTGGTGCTTCCTGTACTTCGACCGGAACGAGCCGCGATTAACGGCGAGACCGGCTTGGTGCGTTCGCTCGAAACAGCGATGCAGGCTCAGGGGCTCATGCAGACGCGGGCCGACATCAAAACCGCGATCAGTGGTGGCGCACCCGCACTCCTGCCGCTACTGGCGAAGCTCGCAGACAAGGCGCGACCGCCCCCCTTGTCAGGCGAGCCGGAAGCAAAATCGCCAACTGTCGTGCTGCCTATCGATCAGGGCGAGGAATTGTTCCTCGCAGAAGGCGCGACGGAGGCCGAACCCGCGCTGGCGCTGATGCGGGAATTGCTCACCTCGGATGCGCCGGGTGTCATCGTCATCTTCACTATGCGCTCGGATTCTTATGAGCGGCTGCAAACTGCGAAAGCACTCGATGGCATCAGTCCGCTAGTGCTGAACCTGTCACCGCTGCCAAAGGGTTCCTATCAAGTGGTGATCGAGGGTCCAGCCGAGCGGCTTAAGGACAGCCCGCGCGCACTCAAGATCGAGCCTGCGCTGACGCAGGCGTTGCTTGCCGACATCGAGTCCGGCGGCGGCAGAGATGCATTGCCGTTGCTCGCCTTTACGCTGGAGCGGCTCTACCTCGAATATGGCGGACGAGGTTTACTCACTCTCGCGGATTACGATGCGCTCGGACGCATCAGGGGGTCCATCGAAGCCGCTGTCGAACGAGCAATGACGGCGGCTGACGCGGACCCGAAAATTCCGCGTGACCGAGCAGCACGGCTCACGCTCCTCCGCCGTGGCTTCATTCCTTGGCTTGCTGGCATCGATTCCGAAACCGGCAGTCCGCGCCGCCGTGTTGCGCGCATGTCGGAGATTCCAGCCGAAGCACGCCCGCTTATGGATCAACTTGTCGCCCAACACCTGCTCGCCACTGACGTGGCGCGAGATACCGGCGAAGTCACAATCGAACCGGCACACGAGGCGCTGTTGCGTCAATGGGGCCTGTTGCAAGGCTGGCTCGATGAGGATTTCGGCGCACTGACGACGCTCGCGGGCGTCCAACGCGCCGCGCGAGACTGGGCGGCCAACAACAAGGACGAAGCGTGGCTCACGCATGCTGGAGGACGGCTCAAAGAGGCCGAGCGGCTGAGAGCGCGCGATGACTTCGTCCGCCTCATCGCTCCGACCGAGCGGGACTATCTCGCTCAATGCCGAATGCGAGAGGACGCCGAGCGCAGCGCGGAGCGGGTGAGGCTCACGCGCGAGCGACAAAACCTTCGGCGCGTGCGGTGGGCGTTGGCGGCCTTCTTCGTTGCAGTGATGGCCGCTCTCGGCGGTGCTTTATGGCAGTCCTACCAAACGTCGAAGCGGGACGCGGCGGTATAGCCCGGACGGCAGCCGCATAGTTACCGCGTCCAACGACGACACCGCGCGGCTGTGGGACGCCATGACCGGCGCGGCGCTCGCGACGCTGACGGGGCATACGAGTGCGGTGAATAGCGCGGCGTTCAGCCCGGACGGCAGCCGCGTCGTCACCGCGTCCTCTGACCACACCGCGTGGGTGTGGGACGCCAAGATCGGCGCAGCGCTCGCGACGCTGTCGGGGCATACGGATGTGGTGTATAGCGCGGTGTTCAGCCCGGACGGGAGCCGCGTCGTCACCGCGTCCGTGGACCAAACCGCACACATCTGGCTGTTAGACCTGATCGTCCTGATGAAGCCAGGCGAACGCCGCGATTATGTTTGCCGCGAACGCCTCATCGGCGCGCAAACCTTCACGGACGAGGAAATGCAGGACCCCATCCTCCGTGGCCGCGACGACCTGCGTAACCCGTGCGACCGCGTTGGACCGCTTAGTTTCGAGTATTACGTGAGAGCCGCAAGAAGTCTTTGGAGCAGCATTCGCGGCGCTGCACCGAGGTCGGCCGGCAACTGACGGCAATGCTCCAAACGCGACAAACCCCTGCAGGGGAAGGTGGTGAAGATGTACAGCCGCGCCTGTTCTGCGATTAAATGGCAAAGTTCGGTTTGCAACTAAATCGCATGGGGAGACTCCGATGGACGGCACGCGCCACTTGAAACTCTGCGGGCTCGCCGCGCTCGGGCTTGCGCTCGGACTGGTGCTCAGTTTTGGCACGGCGTCGGCGCAGGACAAGACCTTCGAGCTGAAACTGTCGCACTGGGTGCCGCCGTCGCATCCGCTGCAGAAGGCGATCGAGGAATGGGGCGACGACATCCAGAAGGCCTCGAACGGCACTATCACCTATAAAATCTATCCCTCACAGCAGCTCGGCAAGGCGTTCGACCATTACGACATGGCGCGCGACGGCATCGCCGACTTCGTCTACGTCAATCCGGGCTATCAGCCGGGGCGCTTCCCGATCATCGCGGCGGGCGAGCTGCCGTTCCTGGTCGGCCAGGCCAAGGGCGGCAATCGCGCCATCGACGCCTGGTATCGCAAATACGCCGCGACCGAGATGAAGGACACGCATTATTGCTTCTCCTTCGTGCTCGATCCGCTGGCCTGGCACTCTTCCACCAAGAAGATCGTGGTGCCCGGCGACATCAAGGGCATGAAGATCAGGCCGGCCCAAGGCACTATCGCGGCCTGGGTGACGCAGCTCGGCGGCACCAATGTGCAGTCGAGCGCGCCGGAAGTCCGCGACATCCTGGCCAAGGGCGTAGCCGACGCCGTCACCTTTCCCTGGGGCTCGATGCTGCTGTTCGGCATCGACAAGGTGACCAAGTACGACATGGATGAGCCGCTCGGCTCGGTGATGTTCCAGTGGCTGATGTCGCCGGCGACCTACAACGCCATGTCGGCTTCGCAGAAGAAGGTGATCGACGATCACTGCACCACCGAATGGGCCGCCAAATTCGCCGACCCGTGGGCCGATTTCGAGCACGCCGGCCTGGAGAAGATCAAAGCCGAGCCGGATCACGAGGTCTACAAGATCTCCGACGAGCAGCTCGGCGAGTGGAAAAAGTCGGCCGAGCCGCTCAAGCAGAAATGGGCGGCCGACGTGAAGAAGGCCGGCGGCGATCCCGACGCGATCTGGAAAGAGCTGCAGGCGTCATTGACGCAGTACAACGCCGGCTTCTGAAGGTGCGCACATGCTAACGGTGGCGGCGGCGAGTGTTCTCGCCGCCGTTGCCACATGGAATAAGGTCTATGTCGCAAGCCGAAAATCCCGTTTCCGGAATCCCCGAGCCGCAAGATGCGCCGCCGCGCAACGCGATGGACATTTTCATCGACGGCATCGAGCTGATCGCCGCCTTCTTCGTCGGCATCGTCGCGCTCGACATCTTCGTCTCGGTGATGCTGCGCTATTTCTTCAGCGTGCAGATTCCCGACAGCTACGATTTCGGCCGGCTCTTGCTCGGCATCCTCATCTTCTGGGGCATCGCGGCGACGTCGTATCGCGGCAACCACATCACCGTCGATCTGCTCTATGCCAATGTCGGCGATCGGATGAAACGCGTCATCGACGTGTTTGCGACCTCGGTGCTGTTGTTCGTGGTGACGGTGCAGACCTATACGCTGTTCGACAAGGTGCGCGGCACCTATGCCGATCACGTGCTCACCTTCGACCTGCGGCTGCCGGTGTGGCCGTTTTTCCTGGTGGCCTGGATCGGCGACGTGTCGGCGGTGCTGTTGATCGCCGTGCGCACCTACCGGCTGATCTTCCATCCGGAGCTGCTCGGCGGCCAGTATCAGATCAAGCCGGTCGAGTGAGGCGATGCCGCATTTGAGCACCGACGCGGTGGCGATCCTCGGCTTTGTCGTGCTGTTCGCGCTGATGCTGCTGCGCGTGCCGGTCGGCATGGCGATGGGCCTCGTCGGCGTCAGCGGCTTTGCCTACATCGTCGGCGGCACCGCGGCGCTGAAAAGCGTCGGCCTCACCTCGATGCGCACGGTGACCGATTACACCTTCGGCGTCATCCCGATGTTCCTGTTGATGGGCGCGTTCGTGTCCAATTCCGGCATGAGCCGCGAATTGTTCCGCGCCGCCAATTCCTTCCTCGGTCATTTCAAGGGCGGTCTCGGCATCGCCACGATCGCCGCCTGCGCCGGCTTTGCCGCGATCTCGGGCTCATCCGTCGCCACCGCCGCCACCTTCGCCACCGTCGCCTATCCGGAGATGCGGCGTTACAACTACCCGCAGTCATTTGCGACCGGCGTCATCGCCGCCGGCGGCACGCTCGGCGCCATGCTGCCGCCTTCGACGGTGCTCGCGGTCTACGGCATCATCACCGAGCAGGACATCGGCAAGCTGTTCATCGCCGGCATCATCCCCGGCTTGCTCGCCGCCTCGATGGACATGCTCACGGTCGTGATCATCGGCAAGGTGCGGCCGAATTTCCTCCCGGCGACGCCGCGGCACTCCTGGGCCGAGCGCCGCGCCGGATTGCGCGACATCTGGGCGACGCTGCTGCTGTTCGTCTTCGCCATCGGCGGGCTCTATGGCGGATTGTTCACGCCAACCGAGGCCGGCGGCATGGGCGCGTCCGGGGCGCTCTTGATCGGAATGGCGCGCGGCAAGCTGACACCGCCGGAAATCCGCCGCTCGCTCCTGCAAGCGGTGCGCACCGCCGCCGCCGTGCTCACCGTGCTGATCGGCGCGCTCTTGTTCGGCTATTTCCTCACCGTGACGCAGACGCCGCAGAAGGTCACCGCCTTCATGACGGGCTTAGGCCTCGGCCGCTACGGCGTGCTGGCGCTGATCATGCTGATGTACATCGTGCTCGGCTGCCTCATGGATTCGCTCGCCATGATCATCCTGACGATCCCGATCATCTTCCCGGTGATCATGCAGCTCGGTTTCGATCCGATCTGGTTCGGCGTGATCATCGTGATGACCGTCGAGCTCGGGCTCATTCACCCGCCGGTCGGCATGAACGTCTTCGTCATCAAAAGCGTGGTGCAGGACGTGAGCTTCTCGACGATCTTCGCCGGCGTGCTGCCGTTCATCGTCACCGATCTGATCCGGCTGGTGATCTTGATCGCGTTCCCGATCCTGGCGCTATGGCTGCCGTCGCATATGGGATAGGGCGTTACTCGACGTGCATCAGCACATCGAGCGCCAGCGCGCCCTTGGCGTAGACCCGCAACGGATTGATCTCGATTTCGGTCACGCGCGGCTCGCCGCGAATGATCGCGCCGAGCCGCAACACACAGTCGGCGACGGCGGCAAGGTCGGCTGCCGGCGTGCCGCGGCCGCCGCGTAACAGCGCCGCGCCTTTGAGTTTTTGCAACTCCTCGATGACGCCGTCGCGGTCGATAGCGGCAGGCAGAATGCGGATATCGTGCAGCGCCTCGATCCAGATGCCGCCGAGGCCGACGGTGAGGATCGGTCCCCAACCTGGCTCGCGCCGCGCGCCGACCACGAGTTCGAGCCCTGGCGGCGCCATCGCCTCGACCAGCATGCCGTCGAGGACCAGGTCAGGTTGTGACTTGCGGACATTGGCCGCGACGCTGTCCCAGGATCGCAGCAGCGCCGCGTCGTCGGCGATGTTGAGGACGACACCGCCGGCGTCGCTCTTATGCGCCAGCGCGGCGGCTTGCGCCTTCAACACCACGGGATAGCCGACCCGCTCCGCGATCTCGCTCGCCTCATGGGGATCGCGCGCTAGCGCGCCTTCCGGGACGGCGATGCCGAGCATCGCCAGCAACGTCTTGCCTTGGTACTCGGTGAGCGCGCCGCTCGCTGCGATCTTGTACGACGGTAAAGCCGGAGCTTGCGCGGGTGGACGCGTCGATATCACCGCGTTGCCGTACCAGGTCGCCCGCGCCATGGCGCGCAGCGCGCGATCCGGCGAGCGGAAGAAGGCGAGGCCTTTGTCGCGCAGACAGGCGGAGAATTCCGCCGGCAGTTCGGTCTCGTCGCCCATGGTGGCGACCGCGATCGGTTTTTCGAGATCGGCGATGCCGGACAGGATCGCGTTGGCCTTGTCCATGGCAAAGCGCGGCGCGCCGGCGACGATCGAGATGACGAGACTGCCCATGGCCGGATCGGCGAGAAGCTGCGCCGCGGTGCTGCCGAGGATCGACGGATCGCGCACGGTCTGTGCGGTGGTGTCGACCGGATTTTCGATGGCCGCGAACGGCGGCAGAATTTTTTTGATGGCTGCCGCATTCGCCGGCGACAGCGCCGGCAGGTCGAGACCGAGCGTTTCGGCGAAATCGAGCGCGTAGCCCTTGAACGCGCCGGAATTGGTCATCACCGCCGCGCCTTTGATCGGGCGGGCTGGCGAAACGCGCCAAGACTTCCGCGGTGTCGAGCAGTTCCTCCAGCGTCTCGACGCGCACGACCGCTTCGTGCGCGACCAATGCGCTCATCACCGCGTGATTGCCGACCATGGCGCCGGTGTGGGTGCGCGCGGATTCCTGCGCGCGGGCGCTGCGGCCGGGATGCATCAGCACGATCGGCTTTTTGCGCTCGCGGGCGCGCGCCGCGAGCGCAAGAAATAGCGCCGGGTCGCGCACCTGCTCCATGAACAGCACGATGACTTCAGTGGCATCATCGTCGATGAGAAACTCGAGAAAATGTTCCGTCGTGAGCTGCGCTTCATTGCCGGTGGAGACGACGATGGAGAGCTTGAGCCCCTTCGCCAGCAAGGCCAGCCGCAAGGTCGAGCACATGGCGCCGCTTTGGGTGACGACGCCGATGCCGCGTCCTTGAACTTGTGCCGGCAATGACAGCGGCTCGAATGTCAGTGCGACGCGGTCGGTCAGATTGACCAGGCCGATGCAATTCGGTCCGCACAGCGCCAGCTTCGCCTCGTTGGCGATCCGCGCCATCGCGTCCTGATCGGCGCGCCCGGCCTCGTCCATTTCGGCAAAGCCCGAGGCGAAGACGAGCGCCGCGCCGATCTTGCGGCGGACGCAGGCCTTCACCGCATCGATCGAACGCCTGGCGCGGCACCGCCAGCACCGCGACGTCGACGCCGTCGGGCAATTCGTCGATCGAGCCGACGCAGGTGCGGCCGCCGATCTCGCGGTTGTTGCGGCTGACGAGATGAATGTCGCCTTTAAAGCCGATGCGGGTGAGGTTGGTGAGCACATTGCCGCCCAGCGATCCCGCTTCCGGCGAAACGCCGACGATGGCGACCGAGCGCGGCCGCAGCAGCGGCCGCAGCGCGATCGCCTGTCGCTGCACCGTCACCCGCGCGCTCAACTGTCGCGGCGATAGGCGGCCAGCCCCGGCCGGTACGATTTGTCGTCGAGGAACTGGGTCATGCCCTTCTCGCGGCCCTTTTCGGGGTCGAGAAAGCGCAACTGGTCGAGTTTTGCGAACAGATAATCCTCGGCGTCCTCCCACGACATGTCGCGCACGCGGCGCGCCGCGTGCTTGGCGATGCGCAGCGCCATGGGATTTTTCTCGATCAGGGTGCGCGGCAAGTTTTTGCACCCGCGCGCGCAATTCAGCGCGCGGCACCGCCTCATTGACGAGACCCATCGACGCCGCCTTGCGGCCGTCAAAAGTCTCGCCGGTCATGATGTAGTACATCGTATCGCGCTGGCCCATGACGGAGGCCACCGCTTTGGTCACGGTGCCGGCGGGAATGATGCCCCAGTTGATTTCCGACAGCCCGAAGGTCGCGTCCTCGGCGGCGATGGCGAGGTCGCAGGCGATCATCGAATTGAAGGCGCCGCCAAAGCACCAGCCGTTGACCATGGCGATGGTCGGCTTGCCGTAGAACTGCAGCCGTTTCCACTGCGCCAGTGCGCTTTTGCGCATGACCTTGAGCCGCTCGTCGTAGCTGAGCTTGTCGGTGGCGCGGAAATATTCACGCAGATCCATGCCGGACGAATAGGCTTCGCCGGCGCCGGTAAGCACCAGCGCGCCGCACCGCTCGTCGCTGTCCAGCGCCTCGAACACGTCGAGCATTTCGAACGACAGCGCGGGGTTGATGGCGTTGCGCTTCTCCGGCCGGTTCATCGTCACCCAGGCGACGCGGTCGACGATCTCGACAAGGACGGTGTTGCCGCCGGGAAGCGAGGCGGCAGTTGCGCTTGAGGTCATCGATCGAAATCCTTTGGGTGAGGGGGCAAGGGGATTTTTTAAACCACCCTGGCGGGCGATGGACAAGGCCCGCAAAACTCGGCATGGCAGTGCCGCAAAAGGCGAGGGGGAAACGATGGATTTGAAGCTTACCGGCCGCACCGCGCTGGTCACCGGCAGTTCGAAGGGAATTGGGCTTGCGGTGGCGCAATGGTTTGCGCGCGAAGGCGTCAATGTCTGCTTGGTGGCGCGTTCGGGCGAGCTCCTGGAAAAGGAAGGCGCCGCGATCGCCAAGGAAACCGGCGTCAAGGTGCGCACGCTGGCCGCCGACCTCGCCGATGCCGCTGCGCGCGAGCGCGTGTTCCAGACGTTTCCCGACGTCGACATTCTGGTCAACAATGCCGGCGCCATTCCGGGCGGCTCGCTCGACGATGTCGACGAGGCGGCCTGGCGCGCCGGCTGGGACCTCAAAGTCTACGGCTATGTCGGGCTGACGCGGCTTTATCTGCGCATGATGCGCGAGCGCAAGCGCGGCGTGATCGTCAACATTATCGGGCTGGGCGGCGAGCGGCTCGACGCCACCTATATCGCCGGCGCCATGGGCAATGCCGGACTGATGGCGTTCACCCGCGCTATCGGCGGCAGGAGCACCGCATCCGGCGTGCGCGTCGTCGGCGTCAATCCGGGCCCGGTGTCTGACCGATCGCGTCGAAGTGCTGGGCCGCAAGCGTGCCGCGACGCAGTACGGTGACGAGAACCGCTGGCGGGAAAGCTTTGCAAAAATGCCTTACGGCCGGCCGGCGTCAACCGACGAGATCGCGGCGACGGTGGTGTTTCTCGCTTCCGATCTGTCGTCGTACACGAGCGGCACGATCGTCACGATCGACGGCGGGATCGCCAACAGTGGTGGAATGCCGTAGCGCTCGTCATTCCGGGGCCGAGCGGAGCGAGGAGCCCGGAATCCATAATCACAGTGCCAACAGAACTGCCACTGAGCGTAAATCTTTGACGGTGGGGGTTATGGATTCCGGGCTCGCGCCTTCAGCGCGCCCCGGAATGACGGTTAATTGCGCCCGCCGCCGGCGAGAACGGCGCGGGTGGGCCGATCCGGCCCAAAATCATCGACGCTGTCGATGGCGAGCAGGTCGGCAAGCCGCGTGCGGGCGCGGTTGACGCGGCTCTTGATGGTGCCGACGGCGCAGCCGCAAATCCCCGCGGCGTCCTCGTAGGAGAAGCCCGAGGCGCCGACCAGGATCAAGGCCTCGCGCTGGTCCGATGGCAGCTTGGCCAGCGCGGTGCGGAATTCCTCGAATTCGACGCGGCCGGTCTGCTCCGGATGCGATTTCAGCGTCTCGGCATAGCGGCCGTCGGCGTCTTCGACCTCGCGGCGGCGCTTGCGATATTCCGAACGGAACAGGTTGCGCAGAATGGTGAACAGCCATGCCGGCATGTTGGTGCCGGGCTCGAATGAATTGATATGGGAGAGCGCGCGCAGCAGCGTTTCCTGCACCAGATCGTCGGCGCGGTCGATATTGCCGGACAACGAAATGGCAAACGCGCGCAGGCTCGGCACGGTGGAGAGCACTTGATCGCGTATGGTGGGGTCTAGCTTCATGCGGACCTAGCTTTCAATCCTGTGCTTTCAGTCTTGATCGCTCAACCGGCGGACCAGATCGGTGATATGCTGCGGTACGCCCTGATTGACGACGTCGTCGTACATGGCCCGCAGCTGCTGGCCGATCTTGGCCTGAACCTCACGGCCCAGCCGTGCCTCGGGTTTAGGGGGATTAACCGGCGCGCCCATGGAATCTCGGATTTCTGGCTTGTCCGAAGCTGGCTTGTCCGATTCCGGCTCTACCGCTTCGAGATTGGTCCTACGGTGTTTCATTTCGCCATTTTTCCCCCGCTCGCCCATGTCAAACCCGCCCTTGATACGCACAAGCCCCACCGATAATCGGCCAACGCCCGGTTTTGCGCATGGTTCCCGGGTTCAGGAACTTTTTTCGGAACTTTTTTCGCGCGGCCACGTTTTTGTCGGTTAGCCTCGGCAACCCTGAAGGGGAGGGCGTAGTGCCTAATTCACAAGCAGTACTCCAGCACCTACCGTTTTTGCGTCGTTATGCCCGTGCCTTGACCGGCAGTCAGGCCTCCGGCGACGCCTATGTGGCGGCGACCCTGGAATCGCTGATCGCCAGCCCGGATATGCTGGCCCAAACCGCCAATTCGCGGGTCGGGCTCTATCGCCTCTTCACCAAGATCTGGGGCTCATTGGCGGTGAACGGCAGGCCCGAGGCGGGCGAGGTCGTTCTGCCGCCCGAGCAGCACATTACCCAGATCACGCCGCGCCCCCGGCAGGCTTTCCTGCTGGTGGCGCTCGAGGGCTTTTCCGAGGAGGACGCCGCCCAAATCCTCGACTGCGATCTGGCGACCTTGCGCAATCTGGTCGAGGAATCCGGCCGCGAGCTTGCGGCCGAAATCGCCACCGATGTCCTGATCATCGAGGACGAGACCTTCATCGCCATGGATATCGAGGCGCTGGTGGAAAGCCTCGGCCATAACGTCATCGGCATCGCCCGCACCCACAACGAGGCGGTCGCGCTTGCCAAGAAGAAGCGGCCGGGCCTCATCCTGGCCGACATCCAGCTGGCCGACGGCAGTTCGGGTCTCGATGCCGTCAACGAGCTTCTCGACACGTTCGAAGTGCCGGTGATCTTCATCACCGCCTACCCGGAACGTTTCCTCACCGGGCAACGGCCGGAGCCGGCGTTCCTGATCGCCAAGCCGTTCCAGCTTGCCGTGGTGTCGGCGGTGGTGAGCCAGGCCCTGTTCTTCGGCCGCAAGGCCCGCCATCGCGAGCGGCAGCCGGTCGAGCGCCAGCCGACGGCGTAACGCCTCTAATCGATCTCTTGCTGCATGGCCGGGCTCGTCCCGGCCATGTGCGTTTTCGGTGATGCATGGGAGGCCCGGCTGGCCCTGAAAAAGTCAGGGCGCAGCCGATCGGCATATCGGCTGCGCCCAACATGACCGGCCAAGCACGGGGGGAGGGGGGAAAGGATGGCCGGTCGCTTTGATAAAGCGCGACGGCATTCTTTGTTCCGCTTTGGCCAGCGTCCAACGGGCGCCCCAGCAACACGCCAGCAAAATTATTGCCGATCTGGATCACGACTCGGTGAATTCGAGGAAACCTCGGAACGGCTCACCCCGACAAATGTTGCAGCAGCGTTGAATGGGCTCGGGGGCCATTCGCATGTCCGGGACGTTCCGGCGCGCTGGAGGCGGTCCGATGGCCAGGCAGTTATATCTTCGTATAGTGAGTGCGTTCGGTCTTGTTGCGCTTGCCGCGCTGTTCGTGGGTATCGACCCGTTCCTCAGCGTCGGCGCCACCTTGAGCAGCCAGACACCCGCTGTTTCGGTCAATCGCACCCTCAAGGGCGACCGGCTCCCGATAGCCAATTCGGCCATCCTCGATGTCCCTGGCGGGCAGGCGCGATTTGCCCAGCAGCCGAGCACCCAGCAGACGCGCGCGCAGACGCCGTTCGCCTGCGACCCCGCCTTTAGCCTCATCCGTTCGCCCAATTCGGCTCCCGTCTCAGCAAACGTCTACCGCCGCTGCATGGCCTAAGCGCCGAGAGCGCCAATCGCTTCAAATTTAAGGCGATTGCTAGCGTTTTGGTGGGGCGGGATCTTTACAGGAAGCCGCTATCTGTCCCGAACCAAGTTCAGGGACAGGCTTTTTCAGGATCATGCTCAAGCCGACTCTCCTCCGTAGCGCCGCGGCAGTCCCCTTTTTGTGCCCGCCCGCAGAGAACCATTCCCAGCCGGGAGGCGACTAATGAGGGACACCAGCGAAAGGGGACGCTGCAGCACTCCCATCAGTCTTCGATCAGCTACGCGGAGCGCTGCGGAACCTTCCAACGATGTCACGGCTTAACAGAACTGAAAATCGGCACTTCAGCAGGGTGGAGAGTATCATGGCAGCGAGCGCTCGATTCCGACATCTCCGAAGCATCGCTCTTTTTGCGAGTCTTATGACGATTCCCGCGGCTCCGGCTTTTGCGCAAACATTGTCGTATCAGCCGGCCGACCGCGGTTTGGCTTTCCCGCAATACGCGCCGCAGGCGCAGCAGCCGAGCGACGCGACGCAGAGCAACGACGAAATGCCGGCGGCGTTCCGTCGTCAGGTGGTTTCGTATCAGGGCAATGAGGCGGCCGGCACCGTCATCGTCGACACCGCGCACACCTATCTTTATCTGGTCCTCGGCGGTGGCAAGGCGCTCCGCTACGGAATCGGCGTCGGCCGCGAAGGTTTCACTTGGGCCGGCACGCAGACGATCACGCGCAAGGCCGAGTGGCCGGATTGGATCCCGCCGGCAGCGATGATCGCCCGCCAGCCGTATCTGCCGCGCTGGGTCGGCGGCGGCCCCGGCAATCCGCTCGGCGCCCGCGCCATGTATCTCGGCAACACCGACTTCCGCATTCACGGCACCAACGATCCGACGACCATCGGCAAGCATGTTTCGAGCGGTTGCATCCGCTTGGCGAACGACGACGTGATCGATCTCTATAGCCGCATCAATGTCGGCACCAAGGTCATCGTGCTGCCAAACGACGATCGCAACGCCACGATCGAAGGTGGCCGCCGCGCGTCAATCGGCGCACCGATGACGGCGCAAATCCAGGTCAGGCCGGCGGCCGAACGGCCGTTGCCCCCGGTGTCCGCGACTGCTCCGATGCGCGTGAGCATTCTGGGCGTCAACTTCTCTGGCGCCAACTGACAATACGATATTGACGTAACGGCCGGCCTTCGGGCCGGCCGATTAATTCAAGTTCCATTGCAATGGCCGAAGCACGCGAGAACGGGCTTCGGCCTATTTTATTTGTCGAAACGAATGACGATATCTAGGAGAGGAAAGTTGGAAGTGTAGTATGGACGCGTCGAGCAGCAAAAAGATCGAGACAACTCGACCGGAGGATCGGCCGGCGGACGCTGCGAAAGATAGCCGCGACGACAGCAGCGAACGCCGCACCCTCGAAGACGAGCTGCGCAGCCGCGCCAAGCAGCAGGAAGCGCTGGCGCAGCTCGGCGAGCGCGCCTTGGTCGAGCCGGATCTGGAGCGGCTGCTCAACGACGCGGTCAGCACGGTCGCGCTCACGCTGTCGGTCGACTTCGTCAAAATCCTCGAGCTGCTGCCCGGCGGCACCGAGCTCTTGTTGCGCGCCGGCTTCGGCTGGAAGACTAGTCTTGTCGGCTCGGTCCTGACCGCGACGGACGCCGATAGCTATGCGCGCTACACGTTGAATTCCGCCGCGCCGGTCGTCACCGCCGATTATGCGGCCGAGACCAGGTTCGCCATCGCGCCCTATCTGAAGGATCATCGCTGCGTCAGCGGCGTGACCGTGACCATTGCCGGCCGCGACGGCCGCGCCTACGGCATCCTCGGCGTCTGCACCGGCAAAGCGCGCCATTTCGGCGCGCAGGACACGTCGTTCCTTGCCGCCGCCGCCAATATCCTGGCCGGCGCCATTCAACGCCGCCAGCTCGAGCAGCGCCACGAACTGATGATCCGCGACATGCGCCACCGCTCGGGAAATCTGTTTTCCCAGCTGTTGGCGCTGTTCTCGCAGACCGCCAAGAACGCCAAAAGCATCGCCGATCTTGCCAGCAAATATCAGGCGCGCGTGCTCGCCATGGCCAACGCCCACCGCCTGATCACCGAGGGCGGCTGGAAATCGATCCCGATCATGGAGCTGCTTTATGTCGTATTGGGACCCTATCTCGATCGGGTCTCGTTCAGCGGCCCGAACATCGATCTTGAGCCCGATCCGATCTTCAATCTCAGCGCGGCGCTGCACGAGTTGGCCGCCAACGCGATCAAGCACGGCAGCTTGTCGCGGCCCAAGGGGCAGCTCGATCTGAGCTGGTCGGTGAGCCGCACCGAGCGCGGCATGACGTTGATTCTCGACTGGGTCGAGAAGAACGGGCCGCCGGCGCGGCGGCCGCGGCGTCTCGGTTTTGGCTCGCGGCTGGTCGGCATGGTCATCGAGCGGCAGTTGAACGGCGAAGTGCAGCGCTCGTTCACGCGCAACGGCTTGTCGGTGCATATGGTGGTGCCGCTCACCCACGAGCGCTGGCCGAGCCCGGCCGCGGCCAAGAGCGATGACGCGGAAAACATCCGTTCACCGTCATCCTGAGGTGGCCGCGAAGCGGCCCTCGAAGGATGCACGGCCCGGGCCGTCGCCCTTCGAGGCTCGCTTCGCTCGCACCTCAGGGTGACGGATCTGAGGTGTTACGGATGCACGTCTTCGGTGAACCAATCGGTCGGCAGATCGTGCCCGGCGCCGCTTTCCTTGGCCTTGCGGTAGAGCAGCGCGCCGGCGGCGGCGAATTGATAGCCGAGCCCGATATTGTTGAGAAAGCAGGTGACCTCGGCATCGGACTTGCGGCCTTCGGCGCGGCCGACGATCAGTTCCGGCAAGGTCGGCAGCTTGGAAAAATCGATCGCATCGGCGGTCGCCCAGCCGCGGCCGCTGCCGGTCTCCGCCGGCTCGATGCCCTTGGTCGCCGCATGGATCGGCTTGGTGTCGTGGACATGGACGGCGACGCGATCGGCGCGTTTGACGGCATTCGGCTCGATCTCCGGGATCTTGATCGAGCTCAAGTGCACGCCCGGATCGATCCAGCGCTCGAAGAAGATATGGTCGACGCTATTGGTCGCGCACATCACGATGTCGGCGCCTTTGATGGCCTCCTCGGGCTGCGCGACCGCAACGACATCGATGCCGAGCGCTTCGCTCATCTGCCGCGCGAACGCGTCGCGGTTTTCCGCATTGGGGCTGAAGCAGCGGATGGTAGTAATGTCGCGCACCGCGCAGACCGCCATGAGTTGCGCGCCGGCCTGCCAGCCGGAACCGAGGATGGCGACCGTGGTGGCGTCTTGGCGCGCCAGATATTTGACGCCGAGCCCGTTGGCGGCGCCGACCCGCATGCGCTGCATGACGCCGTCGGGAAAGATCGCCAGCGGCTCGCCGGTTTCGGTCGAGAACAAGAGCACCAGCCCGACATAGCGGTTGCCCGGCGCCGCCGGTATTTTTTCGCGGCGGACATTGTTGCCGCGCTTCGGCCAGGTGACGATGTCGGAATTGATGCGGACCGCGCCGACGCCGAATTTCGGAATGACGCCGTCCATGGATTTCAGGCTGTACAGCGCGTCCTCGCGCGAGGTCGGCGCAAAACAGTCGGAACGCGTGCGCGACACGCCGCGGCCCTCGGCGAGCTCCGCATAGGCCTCTTCGAGCACGTCGATGCATTCCGGCATGGTGAGCAGCTTGGCGGCATCGTCGTTGGACAGGATCAGGGTCATCTGCTTTGCACGCTCGTCATGACTATTATTGGCTAAATTCATCGCGCGCATCATAATGGCAACGGGCCGAATAGATAGCGGCCCGCAACGCTTCGCCGATCAGCCGCCAAGGAGACGGACGTGTCGCAGGATTACGAACCATTCCGGCTGTTTCCCTACCAGGCCATCGTCGACCGGCCGCATATTGAGTGGCCGAACGGCGCGCGGGTCGCGGTGTGGGTGATCCCCAACATCGAGCATTTCCATATCGAGATCGGCAATGCGGCGCCCGACATCCGCAATCATTCACGCCGGGATTACGGCAACCGGGTCGGCGTCTGGCGCATCATGGAGGTGCTCGCCAAGCATAACGTGCGCGGCACGGTTGCGCTCAATGCCGAGGTCGGCCGCTACTATCCGCGCATCATGGAAGAGGCGGTGAAGCTCAAATGGGAATTGATGGGCCACGGGCTCACCAATTCGGTGTCGCTTACGGGCTTAAGCGCCGATAAGGAAGCCGCCGTGATGGCCGAGGCGCGCGAAGTCATCGAGCAATGGGGCCAGAAGATGCGCGGCTGGCTCGGGCCGGGCCTGGGCGAGACCTGGCACACGCTCGATCTGCTGCGCCAGCACGGCGTCGACTATGTCTGCGACTGGGTCAACGACGATCTGCCTTACCGCATGAACAACGGGCTTTATTCCATTCCCTATTCGATCGAGCTCAACGACATGCCGCTGTTCAACATGCCGAGCATCAGCATCGACGATTTCTACCGCCGCATCTGCGAGACTTTCGACGTCTTGTACGAAGAAGGCGAGCGCAACGGCCGTGTGATGGCGATCGCGCTGCATCCGTTTTTGATCGGCGTGCCGCACCGCATCCGGACGCTGGATCGGGCGCTGAAATACATCGCCGGCCACGGCAAGGTGTGGTTCGCGACGGGCTCGGAGATCATCGACGCGTATCGGGGGCAAGAGAAAGTTTGAAACGCGTCCACGCGCTCGAGCAAGATATAAACGAGAACGGCCGAGAAAACGATGAAGGCCGCCATCCGCTCAGAGTGAGCTGCATTGACCTGGTGGCATCGCCGTCCCCTTCCCTCCATCGCGTAAATCGCTAGAGTGCCGGCCCTCAAAGCCGGTCAGGGAGAATGAGCCGCCATGAGTCAAGACGTCGTCAGCTTTCAATCGGCGGGCTTGCGCCTGCATGGCGTGCTCAGCGTGCCGGAGGGCGTGCGGCCGGGGGAGCGGCGCGCGGCGTTCCTGGTGCTGCACGGCTTTGGCTCCAACAGCGAAAGCCCGACCTGCATCACGCCGGCGCGGGTGCTCAATGAATTCGGCTTCGTCACGCTCCGCTTCGACATGCGCGGCTGCGGCAAGAGCGAAGGCGAGTTCGGCAGAGTCATCTGCCTCGAACAGGTCGAGGACACCGGCAACGCGCTCGATTTTCTGGCCAAGCATCCGGCCGTCGATCCGGATCGCATCGGCGTGATCGGCTCGAGTTTCGGCGGCGCGGTCGGCGTCTATGCCGGCGGCATCAATCCGCGCATCGCCGCAGTCGTCTCCAACGGCGGCTGGGGCCATGGCGAGCGCAAATTCCGCGGCCAGCATCCGACGCCGGAGGGTTGGGCGAAGTTCACCAAGATGCTCGAAGAGGGCCGCGAACTATCGCGCCCGCACCGGCAAGTCGCTGATGGTGCCGCGCTACGACATCGTGCCGATCCCCAATCACGTGAAGGAAAATCTCGAAAAGCAGAAGGTCGGCATGCTGGCGCCGAATTCAGTCGAGATGTTCCCGGCCGAGACCGCGCAGAGCATGTTCGATTTCCGCGCCGAGGAGGTGGTCGGCAACATCGCGCCGCGGCCGCTGCTCCTCATCCATGCCGCCAAGGATTCGGTGACGCCGACCGAACAGTCGGTGGAAATGTTCAAGCGCGCCGGTCAGCCGAGCGAGCTGCATCTGTTCGCCGGCCTCGATCATTTCCTGTTCGCGGAGAAGTCGACGCGGGTGTGGACCATGATGCGCGGCTGGCTCGACGCTTATTTCCCCGCGGTCAGGCCATGATCCGGAAAAGTGGAAGCCGGTTTTCCGAAAAGATCATGGCCCAACAAGATCCTTCGAGGCGCGCGTGAGTCGCAGTAGCATTCTGATCGGCCACGAAGAGCTCGGCCGCTTCATTCGCGAAGTGCTCATCGCCAACGGCGCACGCGCTAAAGACGCGGCCGTCGTCGCCGAGGGCTTGGTCTGGGCCAATCTGCGCGGCGGCGACGGCCACGGCGTGTCGCGCCTGCCGCGCTATCTCAACATCATCGCCCACGGCGAGATCGACACCAAGGCGGAGCCGACGCTGTCGCATGATCGCGCCGCGACCTTCGTGCTCGATTGCCACCACGGTTTCGGCCCGGTGGCGGTGATGCAGGCCGCCGCGCTCGCGGTCGAGCGCGCCAAGAAAGCCGGCGTCTGCTTCGGCCTGGTGCGCGAGACGACGCATACCGGCGCCATCGGGCGCTACGCGCAATGGATCGCCCAGCAGGGCTGCGCCGCGATCCTCATGGGCGCCGGGCCGACGCTGATGGCCTATCACGGCACCCGGGTCGCGAGCCTATCGACCAGTCCCATTGCAATCGCGGTGCCGAGCGGCAACGGCCCGATCCTGCTCGACATGGCGTCGAGCGCCATCGCCAACGGCAAGATCTTGCAGGCGCGCAATACCGGCGAGCCGCTGCCGGAAGGCACGGTGCTGACCGCCGACGGCGAGCCCACCACCGATCCGAAGAAGGCCGAGATTTTGCTGCCGCTCGGCGGCCCGAAAGGCTCGGGGCTCGGCCTGATGTTCGAAATGCTGGCGAGCGTGCTTGCTTCCGCGCCGATCCAGGCCCGCGCGCTCGGCCCGGAAAAGCGCGACCGTCACACCGGCAATACCGCGATGCTCGCCATCGATATCGAAACCTTCCGCCCGCTCGCCGGCTTCACCCACGATGCCGATGCGTTGACGGCGATCCTCAAAGCGCTGCCGCGGCAGGCCGGCTTCGACGAGATCACCATGCCCGGCGAGCGCTCGCAGCGCACCGAAGCGAGACGCCGCAAGAACGGCATTCCGATTCCGGCAAAACTCTGGGAAGACCTGGAAGGGATCGGCAAGAAGTTTTCGGTCAAGTTGCCCGAGACCCTAACCGCGACCGCCTAGCGTAGCGAACTTACAGTTCGCACTGCATCACCGGCACAAACGTGTAGCCGCTGCCCGCCTTCGTTGCGTGGCCCAGTCCCGGAAACGGCAGGTGGCCGCCGGAGAACAACAGCTTGTCGGTTGCCACCATGTCGAAGACTTTTTTGCGGTTGGCCAGCGCCATCGCCGGATCGGTGTCGAACGCGACGCTGCGTTCGGATCGGGAAATTGCAGCGCCGCGCAATGCACGATGTCGCCGAAGATGAGGAAGTCGCCGCCTGACGGGGACACCCGCACCATGCTGTGGCCGACGGTGTGGCCGTGGCACGCCACCGCCCGTACGCCGGGCGCGAATTCGGTGCCGTCCTTGTAAAGACTGAGCCTGCCGGCCGCCGCATAAGGCTTGATGGCGTTGACGGCGAGATCGAAGAAGCCACGGAACTCTTCCGGCGCCTTGCCGCGGATCTCGGACGACGTCCAAAAGCCGTGATCGTTCTCTTGGACATGGAGCGTGGCGTTCGGAAACAGCATGCTGCCGTCGCTGGTGATGACGCCGGGGATGTGATCGGGATGCGGGTGGGTGATGACCACGGCATCAATTGCGCTCGGCGCAATTCCGGCCGCGGCGAGGTTTTGCGGCAACCGTCCAACGCTCGGTGCGAAATGCGTGCCGCCGCCGGCGTCGACCAGGATGAGCTTCTGGCCGGTATTGATCAGCCAGGTGTTGAGCGGCGTGGTGAACCCCATCTTGGGCAGATGGGCGTCTCGCAGAAGCTTTTCGGCGCCCGCTTCGTCGCCGGTGAAGATGGTCGCGTCCAGCGTCAGGGTGCCGTCGCTCACCACCGTCACCTCGTAATCTCCGACTTTTTGCCGGTAGAACCCGGGCGCCTGCTTACCGGAAATTGGCGCTGTCATGTGATACTCCCTTGAGATGATCGAAGGCGTCGCTCGCTGCGCGACCGAGAATAGCAAAGGGCTTTAGGCCTCCGCCAGCCGCAGCCCGATATAGCGGTCGAGCGTGGCGTGGTCGTCGAGCAGTTGCGCCGACGGCCCCGCGTGCACGATGCGGCCGCGCTCCAGCACCAGCGCCGATTGCGTCAAGGACAGCGCGATGTCGGCGTGCTGCTCGACCAGGATGAAGGCGTTGGAGCCTTCGCTGGTCATGCGGCCGATCGCGGCGGCGAGCTCTTCGACGACGATGGGGGCGAGGCCTTCGAGCGGCTCGTCGAGCAGGAGCAGCGCCGGATTGGTCATCAGCGCGCGCGCGATCGCCAGCATCTGCTGCTCGCCGCCGGACAGCTGGTTGCCGAAATTGCGGCGGCGCTCGGCGATGCGGGGGAACAGGTCGTACACCGCCGGCAGGTCCCAGCGGCCGTCGCGCGCCGCCACGGTGAGATTTTCCTCCACCGTCAGCGTCGAAAAAATCTCGCGTTCCTGCGCCACCCAGCCGATGCCGGCCTGGGCGCGGCGATGCGGCGGGCGCTGGGTGATGTCCTCGCCGCGCCACAGCACGCGGCCGCGGCCGACCTGGGTGTAGCCCATGATGGTCAGAAGCAGCGTCGATTTGCCGACGCCGTTCCGGCCGAGCACGGCAAGCCCGCCACGCTCCGGCAGGTCGAACGAAACACCGTCGAGCACGATCGACGAGCCGTAGCCGGCGCGGACGTCGCTGAGTGCAAGCAGCGGTTCGGTCACGACACCGCCTCGTGGCGCGCCTTGCCGAGATAGACCGCGCGCACCCGCGGGTCGGCGGCGATTTCTTGCGGCGTGCCTTCGACCAGGACGCGGCCGCCGACCATGACGATGATGCGCGAGGCGAAGCGGAACACCAGGTCCATGTCGTGCTCGATGAACAGCACGGTGATGTCGCGCGACAGGCCGGCGATGGCGGCCAACAGTTCGCGGCTTTCCTCGCGCGGCACGCCGGCCGCCGGCTCGTCGAGCAGCAGCACTTTCGGCTTGGTGGCGAGCGCCAGCGCGATTTCGACCAGCCGCTGCTGGCCGTAGGCAAGCTCGCGGGTCAGGCGATGACAGACCGGCGCCAAGCCCAGCGTCGAGAGAATGTCGTAGGCCTCGTCGATTTCGTCGCGATAGGCGGTGAGCTGCCGCCACCAGGTGCGCGCGACCTTGCGCCGTTCGCACACCGCGAGCGTCACCGATTCGAGCGCGGTGAGATGCGGAAACAGCTGATTGATCTGGAAGGTGCGGACCAGGCCGAGCCGCACCCGCTGCTCGGGCGGCAGCGCCGTGATGTCGTCGTCGCCGAGGAAGATGCGGCCGCCGTCCGGCTGCAGCATCCCGGTCATCAGGTTGATCAGCGTGGTCTTGCCGGCGCCGTTGGGACCGATCAGCGCGTAGCGCACGCCGTGCGGCAGGACGAGCTCGATATCGGAGGCGACGACCAGCGAGCCGAAGCTCTTGTTCAGGCCGTGCGTGGCCAGCGCGTTCGCGCTCACGACACAACCTTCATGCGCCGCGCCAGAAGCGTCAGCCCGCCGAGAATGCCGTTCGGCAGCAGCATGACGACGGCGATCAGGAGCAGGCCGATCCAGAAATACCAGTATTGCGGATTAATCCCGGAGAACTGGTCGCGCGCCACCATGTAGACCGCGGCGCCGATCAGGCCGCCGTAGAGCCGACCGGTGCCGCCGAGGATCAGCATCACCAGCACGTCGGCGGAGCGCTGAAAGCCCAAAGCTTCGAGCGAGACCGTCTCGGTGGTCTGCGGCAAGCAATGCGCCGGCAATGCCGGCGATGATGGCGGCGATGGTGTAGATGGTCTGGATATGCGCATGCACCGATGCGCCGATCGCCGGCATGCGCAGCCCGTTCTCGCGGATGCCGCGCAGCGCCAGCCCGAACGGCGAATGAATGAGCCGCCGCGCGATCAGGAAAACGAGGAACAGTCCGGCGAGCGCGTAGCTGTAAGCGGTGTAGCCGTAGAGATCGAAGCGAATTTTGCCGAACAGCGGCCAGGTATGAATGCCTTGCAGGCCGTCGAAGCCGCCGGTGAGCCAGCCGGCGCTGTTGGCCGCTTCCTGCAGCACCAGGCCGATGCCGAGCGTGATCATGATCAGCGCCAGGTGGCGAAACCGCGCGACGATGAAGCTTGTCAGATAGCCGAACAGACCGGCGACAATTGCCGCGGCCACAAGCCCGGTCAGCGGCTCGCCCCAGCCCCATTTCGACAGCAGTCCCGCGGTATAGGCGCCGATGCCGAAATAAGCGGCGTGGCCGAGCGATACGATGCCGGAAAAGCCGAGGATGAGGTCGAGCGACAGCACGAACAGCGCCGTGATCGCGATCTGGCTCGCCAGTATCAGATAATTGGGCGCCAGCACGAACGGCAGCAGGGTGGCGAGCCAGAACGCGATCTCGCTCCACTGCCAGCTGTTCTGCGCCTGCAGATATTGAACCGGATTGGCCTGACCGGCGATCGTCGCACTCGTCACGCCTAGCGCCTCCCGAACAGGCCGGTCGGCCGCCACATCAGCACCACGATCATCACCAGATAGATCAGGAAGGCGCCGAACGCCGGGACGTAATATTTGCCGGCGACGTCGGCGACGCCGAGCACCATGGCGGCGGCGAACGATCCGAAGATCGAGCCCAGCCCGCCGACCGAAACGACGATCAGCACGTAGATCAGATAGGTCAGCGCGAACGACGGATCGAGCCCGATGATCTCGATGGCGAGCGCGCCGCCGAGGCCGGCAAGCCCGCTGCCGAGCGCAAACGTGATGGCGAACAATGCGTCGACATTGATGCCGAGCCCGCGCGCCATGCGCTGGTTGTTCACGGCGGCGCGCACCTGCGCGCCAAAGCGCGTCATTTCGATGGTGACGACCAGCAAGACCGTGATCGCCATGGCGATGGCGATCAGGACTATCCGGTAGACCGCCAAATTCAATCCGGCGACGTCGATCGAGCGGTGCAGATAGGCGGGCAGTTGCACCGGCTGATTGGTGGTGCCGTAGATGTAGGCGGCGGCGGCAATCGAGATGAAGACGATGCCGATGGTGAGCAGACATTGCTCGAGATCGCTCGAGCGATAGAAGCGGCGGAAGAACACGCGCTCGAGCACGACGCTTACTGCTGCGGCAACGATGAACGCAGCCGGCAGCGTGGCGAAGAACGGCCAGCCGAATGCGTTCATCAAGGTGACGGTGACATAGCCACCGACCATGGCGAAGCTGCAATGCGCCAGGTTGACGAAATTCATCATCCCGAGCGTCACCGACAGCCCGACCGAGAGCAGGAACAACAGCATCCCGTAGGCGATGCCGTCGAACAACACGCCGAAGACAGGAGGCATCGCCGGCAGCCTACGGTGCGAACAAAGACCGCGTCAGTGCGCCATGCGCGCCTTGGCGGGATCCTTGACGTTCTCGACCTTGTCGAACTCGACATTTTGCAGCTTGTCGCCGACCTTCTGGACGCGGCGGATGTAGACCGTCTGGATGATGTCGCGGGTTTCCGGATCGATCGAGATCGGACCGCGCGGGCTCTCCCAGGCCATGCCTTTGGCCGCCGCGATCAGCGAATCGCCGTCGGTCTTGCCGCCGGTCTTTTTCAGCGTCTCGTAGATCAGGTGCGTGCCGTCGTAGCCGCCGACCGCGAAGAAATCCGGGTTGCGATGGAATTCGTCGTTGAAGGCTTTGACGAATTCCTGGTTCAACGCCGATTTGTGGCTGTAGTCGTAATCCGACACGGTGATGATGCCGAGCGCGGCGTCGCCCATGCTTTTCAGTGCGGTTTCATCGCCGAGCGCGTCCTGCCCGAGCACTTTGGTCTTGGACGGATCGATGCCGCGTTCCGCCAGCGCCTTGCCGACCGCGGCCGGCTGGGTGCCGCCGGGAATCCAGATGTAGATGGCGTCCGGGTTCTTGTCCTTGGCGGCCTGGATGAAGGCGGAGAAATCCGGATTGGCGACGGGGAAGCGCACCGAGCCGATGACCGTGCCGCCGCCCTCCTTGAAGCCGGTCTGGAACCAGGTTTCCGCATCGATCCCGGGACCGTAGTCGGAGACCATCGTATAGACCGTCTTGACGCCGTTCTTGGCCGCCCATTGTCCGAGAATGTAGTTCAGTTGCGGCGTGGTCGAGGACGTGCGCGCGATATAGGGCGACTTGGTGGTGATGATCGATGTGGCCGCGTTCATCACGACCATGAATTTCTTCGCCTCGGCGGAAATATCGGCCGCGGCAAGCGCGTTCGGCGTGAGCGAGAAACCGCCGAAGATGTCGGCGTTGTCGCGCACGACGAGCTCTTGGGCCAGGCGCTTGGCGACGTCGGGGGCGATGCCGCCGGTGTCCTTGCGGATCACCTCGATCTTCTTGCCGGCGACGTGGTCGCCGTGCTGCTTCATATAGAGCTTCAGCCCGTTGTCGATCTGGGCGCCGGTATCGGCGAATTGCCCGGAATATTCGTTGATCATGCCGATCTTGACTGTGTCCTCGGCATTGGCCGCGCCGCCACCGAGCAAAGCCAGCGCCAAGCCGGCAACGCCAATAAAGAACTTTTGCATCGTTCCCTCCCAATTTCCGTAATGCTTAAACGCGTTTCGGGCCGTATCCTCGTTCAGGTCGCCCGCAAGTGCAATGCGCGTTTATTGTCGCGGGCGGCGGTGGGCCGTTGCCCGCCGATCGGGGAGGTTGATGGAGTGAACGTTTCCGAGCCGGCAACGTCGTTGCAGGCCGCACAGGCCAAGGTCGCGGCGCTGCTCAACCCGCGCAATGTGGTCATCGTCGGCGCCAGCGATGCGCCCGGAAGCTGGGCGTTGCGCGCGTTCCAGAACCTGCGCCGCTACGAGTTTCCCGGCGCGGTCTATGCGGTCAATCCGCGCCGCGACCAGGTCTGGAACATGCGCTGCTATGGCAGCTTCGCCGAACTGCCCGAGCCGCCGGACCATGTGGTGGTGGTGATCCCGGCACCCCAGGTGCCGGAGACGTTACGCGCCGCCGCGGCGGCCGGAGCGCGCAGCGCCACCATCATGTCGTCGGGCTTTGGCGAAGCCCAAAATCCCGCCGCCAAGGCGCTCGCGGAGACGTTGCACAAAACGATCGCCGAAACCGGACTTGCGGTCTCCGGGCCGAACTGCATGGGCAACATCCACGCGCCGTCGCGGCTGATGACGCTGACCGACGATCGCCCGCACCGCATTGCCGAAGGGCCGGTGGCGATCGTCGCCCAGTCCGGCGGGCTCGCCATGGCGATCAAGCGCACCTTGGAAGAACGCGGCATCGCCACCGCCTCGCTGGTGACGTCGGGCAACGAGGCGGGGCTGACCACCGCCGATTACATCGCCTATTACGCGACGCTGCCCTTCGTCCGCGTCATCGTCTGCTATCTCGAAGCGGTGAAGGATCCCGCGCATTTGCGCGCCGCCTGCGCGATGGCGCGACACGCCGGCAAGCCGGTGATCGCGGTCAAACTCGGCGCGTCGCGCGGAAGGCCGCGCCGCGGCGCTGGCCCATACCGGCGCGGTCGCGGGCTCGATGGAAGAGTTCGATGCGCTCGCCGCGTCCGCGGGAATCTTGCGCGTGCGCACGCTCGACGACATCGTCGAGGCGGTCGAATATTTTACGCACGTGCCGCTGCCGGCCGGCGCCAATCTCGGCGGCATCACGTTCTCCGGCGCTTTGCGCGGGCTGTTGCTCGACGCCGCGGCGGCGAACGGCCTGACATTCCCCGCGCTCGCGCCGGCAACGCTTAAGCGTCTCGAGGCCGTGCTCGGCGTCGGCACGTTCATCGGCAATCCGCTCGATTCCGGTTTTGCCGGGCTCGGCAGCAAGGAGGTCTATATCGAGTGCGTCTCGGCGCTGCTCGACGACCCGGCGATCGATATCCTGCTGCTGCAAGAGGAATTGCCGCGCGGCCCCGGCTCCGAGCGCAAGGAGGCCAATCTCCATGCCGTCAACGCGCTCGCCTCGCGCAGCAAAAAACCGATCGTCCACGTCACCATGATCTCGCACGGCCTGAACGATTACAGCCGCGCGTTACGCGAGCAATTGCCGAATATCGGCTTCATGCAGGAGGTCGACAAGACGCTGCGCGCTGTTCGCGCCATTGCGACCTACGCGGAACGCGCAAGGCAGCCGACGTGAAGCCAACCTTGTCTCGCCCCGCCAAGACCTGTTGAATGCGGCCAGCAAAAGATACGGGAGAGTACGCCATGCCCGCGGCCAAGAAATATGAAGCGATCCACGTCGAGAACGAAGGCGGCATCACCTGGCTGATGATCAACCGCCCGGACAAGCGCAATGCCATGAGCCCGCAGGTCCATCTCGAAATGGACGAGACGCTCGACGAGCTCGCCGTCGATCCGGCGACCGAGGTGCTGGTGCTGACCGGCGCCGGCAATGCGTTCAGCGCCGGGCAGGACATCAAGCTTTATTTCCGCGCCAATGCCGGCGACGCCGCGGCGCGCCACAAGCTGCGCCGCGCCTCGAACAATTGGCGCTGGCAGAAGCTTTCGACATTCCCGAAGCCGACCATCGCCATGGTCAACGGCTATTGCTTCGGCGGCGCCTTCACCCAGGTGACCGCCTGCGACATCGCGCTCGCCGCCGACGACGCCATGTTCGGCCTGTCGGAGGTCAATTGGGGCATCCTGCCCGGCGGCATCGTGTCGTGGAACGTGGCGCAGACCATGAACTATCGCGACGCGCTCTATTACGCCATGACCGGCGATTCGTTCGACGGCAAGCAGGCCAAGCAGATGGGCTTCGTCAATTTCTCATATCCCAAAGAGAAGCTGCGCGAAGAGACCATCAAGCTCGCCAAGAAGCTGATGGAAAAGAGCCCGGCGACGTTGCGCTACACCAAGGAGGCGATCCGCGCCGTGCGCTTCATGAACGAGCCGCAGGCGCAGGATTATCTCGCCGCCAAGAGCGACGCGTTGCGCTATAACGACAAGGAGAACAGCCGCGAGGAAGGCATGAAGCAGTTCCTCGACGAGAAGAGCTACCGCCCCGGCTACGGCCACTTCAAGCGCAAGCGCGCGAGCGCATAAGCAATGATCGAAACCCGCGGCACCATCGACGAGGAAGAAGTCGCGCGGTTCTCGCGCATGTCCAGCCAATGGTGGGACGCGCGCGGGCCGATGGCGGCGCTGCACAAGTTCAATCCGGTGCGGCTTGCTTACATCCGCGATCGGTAGCGGAGCACTTCGACCGCGATGCCAAGCGGCTCGATAGCCTGAAAGGCTTGCGCATCCTCGATATCGGCTGCGGCGGCGGCATTCTCTCCGAGCCGTTGGCGCGGCTTGGCGCGTCGGTGGTCGGCGCCGATCCGTCGGCGAGCAACATCGCGGTGGCGCAGCATCACGCGGCGCAGGCCGGGCTTGCGATCGATTACCGCAGCACGACGGCGGAAGCGCTGGCGGAGGCGGGCGAAAGCTTTGACGTCGGTGCTGGCCATGGAAGTGGTCGAGCACGTCGCCGATGTCGGCCTGTTCGTCGATCTCGCCGGCGCCATGGTAAAACCCGGCGGCTTGCTGTTCGTCGCCACGCTCAATCGCACCATGAAAAGCTTTGCGCTCGCCATCGTCGGCGCCGAGTACATTTTGCGCTGGCTGCCGCGCGGCACCCATCAGTGGGACAAGTTCGTCACGCCCAACGAGCTCGAAATCGCCATCGAGCAAAGCGGGCTGCAGATCACCGACGAGACCGGCGTGATGTACAATCTGCTCGCCGACCGCTGGCAGCTCACCACCGACATGGACGTGAATTACATGGTCGTTGCGGAAAAGGCGGCCTGATGATCGCCGGCTGGCTCTGGATCGTCTTCACCGTCACGGCCGCGTTCTTCCAGACCTTGCGCAATGCCATGCAGCGCGAGCTGACGACGAGCCTCGGCACCGTCGGCGCCACCCATGTGCGGTTCCTGTTCGGCTTTCCGTTCGCATTGCTGTCTTTGATCGGGGTTTTGCTGGTGACCGGCGTGCCGCTGCCGCGGCCGTCCTTGAGCTTCTGGCCCTGGGTGATCGACGGCGCGGGTGCGCAAATCGCCGCCACCGCGCTGATGCTCATGGCCATGGGCCAGCGCTCCTTCGTCGTCACCATCGCCTATATCAAGACCGAGCCGATCCAGGTCGCGATCTTCGGGCTGATCTTTCTCGGCGACGCGGTGACGCTGCCGATGATGACGGCGATCCTGGTGGCGACGGCGGGCGTGCTGATCATGTCGTTCAAGCCCGGCGGCATGGTGGGCGGCGTCAAGCCGACGCTGATCGGGCTTGCGTCCGGCGGCATGTTCGCGCTGTCGGCGATCGGCTATCGCGGCGCTATCCTCGACCTGCACATGGCGAATTTCGTCATGGCGGCGACCTTCACGCTGGTGGTCGGCCTGGTGATGCAGGCGGTCGTGCTGTCGCTGTATCTGTGGCTGCGCCAGCCGTCGGCGATGATCGCCATCCTGCGCGCCTGGAAGCCGTCGCTGTTCGCCGGGCTGATGGGCGCGCTGGCCTCGCAGTTCTGGTTTCTCGCCTTCGCCATCGCCACCGCCGCCAGCGTGCGGACGCTCGCCTTGATCGAGGTGTTGTTCGCGCAAATCGTCGCGCGCGTCATGTTCGGCCAGCGCACCACCGTGCGCGAAGCCATCGGCATGGCGCTGGTCGTCGCCGGCGTGGCGCTGTTGATTTTAGCGCACTGAGCGACGGACTGGAGTCAACGGCTCCCTGAATTGAGCGCGCCATACACCGTGCCCAGCACGACGCTGTAGGACAGCAGCATGGCCAGCGACAATAAAGCCGGCCCGACGCCCAGTCCGGCGCCGAAAGCAAACGGGCCGAGACCGATCAAAGGAAAAAAGATCAGCCCCATCAAGATCCATCCGATGACGCCGAAGGTCAGTCCTTTGGTGACGCCATTGCGGCCCGGCAGCCATCCGTTAATGCGGCCAAACAAAAATCCCAAAATAGCCATGCCATTGAGAAACGAAAGCGCCCACGGCACGATCGCGGGAACATTGGCGCCGACCCAGTGACTGAGCGCGGCCTGAAAACTGTGGTACGGCTGGAACGACGGCAGCAAGCCGGTCCGCGATTTGAAATACATGAACAACGCATGGACGATCGTGCCGCACGTGCCGGCGATGACCGACTTCCAAATCCAGCCCTTTACGGTCATCGGTCATATGGCCCCTCTCGCGTAGGAACGGTGGCCGCTCCCGCAAATCAGGGCCGCCCGTTCGATAGAATTGCAGCTTTCCTTTCGGCGTATTCGTCCTTTTGAATTTCGCCTCGCGCCAAGCGTTCGTTCAAAATTTGCAGCGCCGAATAGCTTGGATCGCCCCACGGTCGATTCATCATATGCGACGGCGGCCCCCAACAATGCGGCCCGTGACCATAGAGCCTATGGCCGACGAGGAAGATGACGCCGCAAACAAGAAAAAAGAACAGCATCATCATCGGAAACATCCACCAAAAATGCCCATAGCCGCCGTGCCACATGTGCCATGGACCAGGCCCATAATAACCTTGCGGTGGCTGAGGCTGAGGCGTCGTCTGTTCCGCGAACGCTTGCAGTGGCTCGATCAGCACAATGAAGGCAAGTGTCGGTAGCGCCGCGAGTTTTTTCAACATGACGCATCTCCATCAAAATGACTCTTAGTATTGTCTGCGCCATTCAAGCCGGCGATGCTTTGACCTGTGTCAAATGCCGCATCACGGTTTTGGGGTCTAATGGGCTTATTGCGTGGGCTTATCGCGTTGCGGCGTGGCCCTGCGACCGCTCTGTCCGCGAGCGCCGCATCGAATGTCCGCTCGGCGCGGATAGCAGCCCTAGTTCTGGTCGTCCGGTAAAATCGGCAGCGGATGAAATTCGATGCCTTCCTCGTGCAGCGCCTTGGCCTCGTCGGGCGAAGCTTCGCCGTAGATCGAGCGGTGCTCGGTTTCGCCGTAATGGATCTTGCGCGCCTCTTCCGGAAATTTTGGGCCGACGTAGTTGGCGTTCTTGGTGACGTGGTCGCGCAGTTCCTTGAGCTTTTGCCGCAGCTCGCGCTCCTGCGACGACATGATGGCGACGGGCGTCTTGGCGACTGCAGGCGGTGTCGCGGCCGGCGGCGTCGGCGCCGGGATGGGCGGCGGTGGCTCCGGGACATCGGCGCGCGCCAGCCGCGGCGCCATGATCGCCTTCTCGACTTTGGCGGAGTTGCAGATCGGGCAGGTCACCAGCCCGCGCTTGGCCTGCTTGTCGTAAGCGGCGGAGTTCTGGAACCAGCTCTCAAAACTGTGCTGGCGCTCGCAAGCGAGCGTGTAGCGGATCATAGCGAGCCCCGCACCGCGTGCAGGTAGGTCGGCTCGGCCAGCGGCTCGACCAGCTCGAAGCGCCGGCCATGGCTCAGCGACGGCACGCGGCCGCGCGCGGCTGCGATTTCCGCCGGATCGATCTCGGCGAAGATCACGCCCGGTTCGGTGCCGCCCTCGGCGATGATCTTGCCCCACGGATCGACCACCAGCGAGTGGCCGAAGGTCTCGCGGCCGTGCTCGTGCTTGCCGCCTTGGGCGGCGGCGAACACGAAGCAGCCGTTCTCGATGGCGCGCGCGCGCATCAGCACGTGCCAATGGGCCTCGCCGGTTTGTTTGGTGAAGGCGGAAGGAATCGCCAGGAACGAGGCGCCGGCCTCGGCCAGCGCGCGATAGAGCGCCGGGAAGCGCAGATCGTAGCAAACGGTCAGGCCGAGCCTGCCCCACGGCAGGTCGGCGACGACGGCGAGCTCGCCGGGACGGTAGGTGTTGGATTCGCGATAGCTCTCGCCGCCGGCGAGATCGACATCGAACATGTGGATCTTGTCGTAGCGCGCGGCGATGTCGCCCTTGCGGTCGATCAGGAACGAACGGTTTGCCGCCTTCTCCGGCGACGCCTTGATGGCGAGCGAGCCGAGATGGATGTAGATCGAAAGCTTAGCCGCGACCTCGCGCAAAGTCGCCAAGGTCGGATCCTGCTCTTCGCTGAAGATTTTCGTGAACAGCCGCTCGCGCTTGTTCTCGAGCACGTTGGTCATTTCCGGCGTCTGCACGTAATCGGCGCCGCCGCGCTTGGCTTCGTCGATGCCGGCGAGCACGGCGGCGAGATTGGCTTGCGGCTCCAGGCCCGAGCGCATCTGGATCAGAGCGACCTTGAACTTCGAAGCGTTTGCCATGCTCATCCGCTATTCCTTGCGCTTATTCCTTGGCCGCGGCGAGCAGCGGGTCGAGCTTGCCGGCTTCGTCGAGCGCATAAAGATCGTCGCAGCCGCCGACATGGGTCGCGCCGATGAAGATCTGCGGATAGGTGCTCCGCCCGCCTGCGCGCTCGATCATCTCTTTGCGTAAGTCCCGGTTTCCGCTGGCATCGATCTCGTGGAAGCTTACACCCTTTCGCGACAGCAGGTCCTTCGCATCCTCGCAGTAGGGGCAGTAGCGGATGGTATAGATGTCGACCGCGGCCATGATGATGCGAAAGGTCTTGTTGGTTGGTTATATGGACGTTCGCCCCGGATCGGCAACCCTGGCGAAAATCAGCACATCGACATTGGCGGCGCCGGCGCGCAGCAGCGCCCGGGCGCAGCCGTCGACCGTGGCGCCGGAGGTCAGCACGTCGTCGATGAGGACCAGCCGGCGGCCGGCGACGGCGGCCTTGCCCTCGTCCGGCACGCGAAACGCGCCCTGCACGTTGGCGGCGCGCTCGGGCCGCGACAGCCCGACCTGCTGCGCCGTCGGCTTGACCCGCTTGAGGGCGGCCGCGGCAACCGGGACGCCGCTGTCCGCCGCAATGGCCGCCGCCAGCATGGCCGACTGGTTGAAGCGCCGCGCCCAAAGCCTCCGCCAATGCAGCGGCACCGGCACCAGCGCATCGGCCTCGGCCAGCAACTCGCGGCCGGCCTGGCTGATCCAGCGTCCCATCATCGGCGCCAGATCGAGCCGGTCGCCATATTTGAGCGCATGGACCAGCGCGCGGGAAATCTCGTCGAAGCGCACCGCGGCGCGGGCGCGGTTGTAGGCCGGCGGGTCGGCGATGGCTTCCATGGACAGGATGCCCGGACCCGGGTCATAGACGAAGGGAATGCCGAGCCGCTCGCAATAGGGCCGGGTGATGAAGGAGAGTTTGGACCAGCACGCCGGGCATAGGCCCTTGCCGTCGACCGGCTCGCGGCAGGCGGCGCACAGCGGCGGCAGAGCGAGATCGAGCGCCGTGCGCAACACCATGCGCGCCGCCTCGGCGGCACGCCGCAGCCGTGAGGGCAGTGTGATGGTGCCTAAGTCCGACATGCCACAACGCTACCGTTCCGCGATGCCCTTGTCATCGCCGCAGACGTGACCGCCGGATCATGGCCGACAATCCGATGATTTTCGATCGAGCCCTGCTGCGGCGCCGCCGCCGGCGCGCGGCCGCTTTGGGGCCGGCGACATTCCTGCTCGACCGCGTCGCCGACGATCTTGCGGAACGGCTCGCGACGGTGCTGCGCCGCTTCGATCTTGCGGTCGATCTCGGCACGCCGGGGGAAGCGGTGCGCAACGCGCTGGCGCGCCTCGAATCGGTCGGCAGGATCGTCGCGGCCGATGTCATGCCGGATGCGACGCGCGGGGAAATATTTGTCGCCGCCGATGAGGAGGCGCTGCCGTTCGGCGACGCCACCCTCGATCTCGTGGTCTCGGCGCTGGCGCTGCAATTCGTCAACGATCTGCCGGGCGTGCTCGTGCAAATCCGCCGCGCCTTGAAGCCCGACGGTTTGTTTCTCGCAGCCCTCATCGGCGGCGAGACGCTGACCGAGTTGCGGCAGAGCTTTGCCGCGGCCGAAAGCGATATCGAAGGCGGCGTCTCGCCGCGGGTCGCGCCGTTCGCCGATCTGCGCGATCTCGGCGCCTTGTTGCAGCGTGCCGGATTTGCGCTGCCGGTCACCGACGTCGATCGCGTCACCGTGCGCTACGATTCGGTGTTCGGCCTGATGCACGATCTGCGGCGCATGGGCGCGACCAATGCGCTGTTGGCCCGCCGCCGCACGCCGCTCAAGCGCGCGACGCTGCAGCGCATGGCCGAAATCTACGCCCAGCGCTTTGCCGACGATGACGGCCGCGTGCGCGCGACATTCGAGATCGTCTGGCTGTCGGGCTGGGCGCCGCATCCGGATCAGCAGCAGCCGCTCAAGCCCGGCTCGGCGAAAGCGCGGCTCGCCGATGCATTCGGCACCCGCGAGATTTCGACGGGAGAGAAAGCTCGTCGTTAAAGTTTTACCGGTTCCGATGCAATCGGAGTCGTGCTGCAGCCGGCCTCAGCACGCACCCAGCCGCGACCCGCGCCATGCTACGCATGCGGTGGCGCGGCAGCCGTATTTCATTTCATCCTAACTATGTTGACCGATAGCCCCGTTCGGCAACCGGTCGAACCGACGCATTTTGCGTTGTCACATATCGTGGGGACTTTGGCACGCCGGAGCTATGCAGTGGCCGGGCAAAAGGCCGGAGCCGGCGACTAAGCCAGTGCGTAGCTACGCATCATTGGTTACGCGCGGCAACAGTAGCCGATAGATGCGGCCGCGCTTCCTCACGAGCAGGAGAGTGTTGCGAGCAAGATAAACCAAATTCGTCTTGGCGCCATTTTCGGGCTGGCCGCGTGGCGCAATCGTCCCATCCGCTATCTCATCCTCTGCGGCGTGACGCTGATTGCAGCGATTGTGATCGGCACCGCGATAATGGTCGGCAATCTTCGCGAACGCGCATTGCTTGAAAGCGAGCGCGAACTCAAGAACACCGCGTTGATCCTTGCGGAACAGATCGACCGAACGTTTCAGGGGATCGATCTGGTTCAAAGCAGCGTGAGTGGAGAGAATACAGATCGCTGGGGATCGCTTCAGGCGAGGACTATACGCGCCGGATGTCGGGTGAAGACGTGCATCAGATGCTCAAGGCGAGCACCAGCGGTCTAGTCCAAATCTATGCCATCTCGATCATAAACGCCGATGGACGTCTTATCAATTTCTCGCGCTTTTGGCCGGGTCCGGACCTCAGCGTCGCCGATCGAGAATTCTTTATCGCGCTTAAGTCCGATCCGCAGTTGACGTCGTACATAAGTCGACCTGGGCACAACCGCACCAACGGCGCGTGGACGCTGTTTCTCGTCCGCAAGGTCACGGCTGCGAATGGCGAGTTTTTAGGTCTTGTTTTGGGAGCCGTCGAACTGTCCTACTTCGACAAGCTCTTCGGTTCCGTTTCACTCGGCGCAGGCAGCTCGATTACCTTGTTTCGCAGTGACGGCATTCTGCTGACGCGGTATCCGCAAGTCGAGTTCGCCATCGGCAAGTATTTCAAATCTACCGTCGACGCTGTAGGCGCCGGCGATAGTGGTACGGCTCGCTTCGTCGGCCAGATTGGCGGCAAGGATCGTCTGCTGGCCGCTCACCGCCTCGCCCATTTCCCGGTCGTAGTATCGGTCGCTATCGACACCGCCGCCGCTCTCGCCATCTGGCAAAAGCAAACAGACGTACTTCTCGGTGCGGGAGGTCTCGCAGCTTTGACAGTCGCGATCATGATCTTCCTGATCGCGCGACAGCAGGCGCAGGCGCAATAATGTCATCCATGCAAATGCTGGCGCTGGAAAAGCAGCGGCTCGATTCGGCCATGAACAATATGGCGCAGGGTTTGATAATGTTCGATGCGGCGGAGCGGATGGTCGTTTGCAATGATCTCTATATCGAGATGTATGGATTGTCGCGCGAGATCGTGAAGCCGGGCTGCTCATTTCTCGAAGTGCTTCAGTGCCGCGCCGCGGCCGGCAGTTTTTTGCATCAAGACCCCGAGACGTATCGCGCCGAGGTCTTGGCGGAATTGGCATTGGGCAAAGTTGCGAATAGGATTTTCGAGACGGCGGATGGGCGCGAGGTGTTAATGACCAACTCGCCCGTGGCTGGCGGTGGCTGGGTTTCAACCCATAAGGACATCACCGAGCGGCGAAGAGCGGAAGCGAAGATCGAATATATGGCGCACCACGATGCGCTGACCGATTTGCCCAATCGATTGCAGCTTTACGAGCAGCTGCGGCAGTTACTGGCGAGGACCAGGCAAGGACAGCACGTGGCCGTATTCTGTCTCGATCTTGATCGCTTCAAGGACGTGAACGATGCGCACGGCCATCCGGTCGGCGATCTTCTCCTCAAGGCGGTGGCGGACCGGCTGCGTCAATGCATTCGAGATGCCGACATGGTCGCGCGCCTTGGCGGGGACGAGTTCGCCATTATGCAAGCCGGCGCCTCTCAACCGACGGACGCAACCTCGCTGGCGTCACGTCTCATCGAGGTGATTGGCGCCCCCTATGAGCTTGACGGCAAACAGGTCACGGTCGACTTGAGCATTGGCATTGCGCTCGCGCCGGGCGACGGGCTGGATCCGGAACAGCTTCTGAAAAATGCCGACATGGCGCTGTATCGGGCCAAGTCGGACGGTCACGGCCTCTATCGTTTTTTCGAGCCGGAAATGGATGCGCGCATGCAGGCGCGCCGGAATCTCGAGATCGATCTGCGCAAAGCGATCACGAATGGCGAATTCGAGCTGTTCTACCAGCCCTTGGTCGATATGAAGACAGAATACGTCACGGGCTTTGAGGCGCTCATTCGCTGGCACCATCCCAAGCGCGGCATGATCCCGCCGCTCGATTTCATTGCCGTTGCGGAAGAAACCGGGCTCATCGTACCCATAGGAGACTGGGTGTTGCGTCAAGCCTGCGCGGAAGCCGCGACTTGGCCGAGCAATGTGAAGATCGCCGTAAATCTGTCGCCGGTTCAATTCAAGAACAAAATTCTCTTGCCGTCCGTCGTAGCGGCGCTTGCGGCATCCGGGCTATCGCCGAACCGCCTGGAATTGGAAATTACCAAATCCGTCTTGTTGCAGGACAGCGGCGCGACTCTCGCCGTCCTGCACGAATTACGAGGGCTCGGAGTAAGAATATCGATGGACGATTTCGGAACCGGGTATTCCTCGCTCAGTTACCTGCGCAAGTTTCCCTTCGACAAGATCAAGATCGATCAATCTTTCATTTTCGACATGTCGGACCATGACGACAGCCTCGCGATTGTGCGGGCCGTGATCGCCATGGGCAGCGGGCTCGGCATCGCAACGACCGCCGAAGGAGTAGAGACAGCCGAGCAATTCAAGCAATTGAAATTGGAAGGATGCACCGAGGTCCAGGGCTATCTCTTCAGTCCGCCGAGGCCCGCAGCGGACGTCAAAGGACTACTGGCTTCGATCAATCCCAAACTCAAGGCGATAGCCTGATGCATCTCGATGTGCCGGCGACCCTGGGCCGTGGCGAGCTGCGTCGCACCCAGCCGCTCTAGCCGGGCTCCGCGACACACTCGACACGCCTGAAATTCGACGGGTGAGAAGGCTGGCCGCTGATCCGTGGTCGGATGGAGCGATCTATTTCATCGCCTGGGCGACGTTACCGTAGAGATTGTTCTTGACCGCCGAACCCAGCGACACGACCGTGGACGCAATCGCAACCGCGATGCCCGATGCGACCAGCGCATATTCGATTGCGGTAGCGCCACTCTCGTCGCGCATGAAGCGCGCAACCGACGCGATGACCGGGGAGCTCAGGTTCTGCAACATTGTCTTCGGGCCTTCTGCCGTTCGGATCATATGAGCGTCGTAAGGTGAGAGATCAGCGGTTCGTCGGCGGGCGGCATCGGGTAGTCGCGGAGCTCTGTCGGCCGCACCCATTTGAGCCTCTGTCCCTCCTGCGCCGCAACAAAGCCTTCCCAGCGCCGGCAGACATAGAGCGGCATGAGAAGATGGAAGTCGGGATAGCGGTGGCTCGCAAAGGTCAGCGGCGCGAGGCACTCCTCCTTGACGACGATACCCAGTTCCTCCTTCAACTCTCGGATCAAGCTCTGTTCCGGCCGTTCGCCGGTTTCGACCTTGCCGCCGGGAAACTCCCACAGCCCTGCCATCGACTTTCCCTCCGGCCGTTGTGCGATGAGCACGCGGCCATCGGCATCGATGAGGGCGCAGGCGGCAACCAGGACAAGTTTGACGCTCACGGCCCGGCCCCAATCTAAGCGACGTAAGGTAAAGGCACTTTCAATGCGTTTGCGCAGAGTGCCGCAATCGCCGTAACGGTTAAAGCAGGTTTAACGCGGGAAATCCCCGTGCTTGGCGCGCGTTATTTGGCGCCGGCCAATTCCAGAACCGCGTCGGCCACCACCAGCGGCGCCTCCTGCGGCAGATTGTGCCCGATCTTCGGCAGCACGCGCCGCTGGTACGGTCCGGCGAAAAGCCGCGCATGGGCCTCCGAGCCGGCCGGCGGCTGGATGCCGCTCGACGCGCCGTGCAGCACGATGGTCGGCACCGTGATCGCGGGCTGGGCGGCGAGGCGCTGCTCGATCGGCTCCAGCGCCGGGTCGCCGGCCGCATAGCCGAAGCGGTGGCGATAGGACTGGATGGTCACCGCGACGAAATCGGGATTGTCGAACGAGACGGCGCTCTTCTCGTAGGTGGCGTCGTCGAACGCCCAGTCCGGCGACCAGATTTGCCAGATGTAGCGGCACAGCGCGCGGCGGTTCTGCTCGAGCCCGGCGCGGCCGCGCTCGGTGTGGAAATAATATTGATACCAGAAGCGATGCTCCTGCGCCGGCGCCACCGGCTTCACTGAGGCCGCGATGTTCTGGATGTTGTAGCCGTTGCCGGTGACGAGGCCGCGCACGCGCTCCGGCCACAGCGCCGCCACGATGCAGGCGGCGCGGCCGCCCCAGTCGTAGCCGGCGAGCGTTGCGCGCTCGATGCCGAGCGCGTCGAGCAATTCGCGCAAATCGTTGCCGAGCGCCGCCTGCTGCCCCGAGCGCGGCGTGTCGGCGGAGAGAAAGCGCGTCGCACCAAAACCGCGCAGATAAGGCACGATGACGCGGCAGCCGGCGGCGACGAGCGGCGGTACGACGTCGTCGTAGCAGCGCGGATCGTACGGCCAGCCGTGCAGCAGCAGGACCGGCGTGCCGCCCGGATTGCCGCTCTCTTCATAGGCAACGTCGAGCGTCGGGGTACGGGCGTGTTTGATTGTGGCGGTCATCACGCTAGCCTCAACTGCGATAATCCCCGTTGATCGCCACGTAGTCCTTGGTGAGATCGCAGGTCAGCACGCGGTCGCGGCCTTTGCCGAGGCCGAGCGCGACTTTCAGCGTGATCTCCGGCTTCTTCATTGCCGCGGAGACGGCAGCCTCGTCGTAGTCCGGATCGCGCGCGCCCTTGTGCGCGACGCGGATGCCGCCGAACCAGATCGACAGCCGGTCGCGGTCGGCCGGCTCGCCGGCTTTGCCGACCGCCATGACGACGCGGCCCCAATTGGCGTCCTCGCCGGCGATCGCGGTCTTGACCAGCGGCGAATTGGCGATCGACAGCGCGACGCGGCGCGCCGAAAGTTTCGACACCGCGCCCTCGACCACGATCTCGACCAGTTTGCGCGCGCCTTCGCCGTCGCGCGCCACTTGCTCGGCAAGATTGGCGAGCACCGCGTTGAATGCTTTGCGGAACGGCACGAGGCGCGGATCGTTGGCGCGGGCGATGCGCGGCGCGCCGCGGGCCGCGCCGGTGGCGAAGGCCAGTAGCGTATCCGAGGTCGAGGTATCGCCGTCGATGGTGACGGCGTTGAAAGTGTCGACGACGCCCTCGCGCAGCAGCGCCTGCAACGCCGGCGCCGCGATCGGCGCGTCGGTGAACACGAAAGCCAGCATGGTCGCCATGTCGGGCGCGATCATGCCGGCGCCCTTGGCAAAGCCGTTGATGGTCACCGTGGCGCCGCCAAGCCGCGCGCTCGCGGTGGCGAGTTTTGGGAACGTGTCGGTGGTCATGATCGCGCCGGCGGCGTCGACGTAGCCTTCGTCGGTGGCTGCGGCGACGAGATTGGCCATGACGCCGTCAAAAGCTTGCGCCGGCAGCGGCTCGCCGATCACGCCGGTCGAAGCAAGAAATACTTCCGTCATCTTGCAGCCGACGGCACTGGCTGCGAGCTTGGCGGTGAACGCGCAAGCCTCGCGCCCGTTCTTGCCGGTGAACGCGTTGGCATTGCCGGAATTGACCACGAGCGCACGGGCGCGCCCACCCTTGATACGGGCGCGGCACCACTCGACCGGCGCCGAAGGACATTTTGAGCGGGTGAACACGCCGGCGACGCTTGCCGCCTCGTCGAACACCGCGAGCATGACGTCGGTGCGGCCCTGATAGCGGATGCCGGCCGCGGCCGTCGCCAGCCGCACGCCTGCGATCGCCGGCATGGCGGGGACGGTTTTCGGGGCGAGGGGGGATACGGTAGTCGACACGGTAATGCTCGTTCGTTCGTCATGGCCGGGCTCGTCCCGGCCATCCACGTCTTTGAGCCGCTATGTTGTAAAGACGTGGATGCCCGGCACAAGGCCGGGCATGACGAATCAAAGATTCGTCTACTTCTTCGCCGGCGCCGCCGGGTTGAGCGTCGAAGGATCCGGCGCCGGCGCCGGTTTGTCGAGGCGCTCGATCTGGGCGGACTTGCGCAGATTGTCGACCAATTCCGCCTGAGCGCGGTGCGCGACGTAATTCTCAAGCTGGACTTTGACCTGATCGAAGGTCGGCGTCGGCTTGGTGCGCTTGTCCTCGACCTTGATGATGTGCCAGCCGAACTGCGTATGGATGGGATCGGAAATCTGGCCCTTGTCGAGCTTGAACGCGGCCTCGGCGAATTCCGGCACCATCTGGTCCTTGGTGAAATAACCGAGATCGCCGCCGTCGGCGGCGCCGGGGTCTTTCGATTTCTCCTTGGCGAGCGTGGCGAAATCAGCGCCCTTCTTGAGCTCGGCTTCGATCGCCTTGGCTTCGTCCTCGGTCGGCACCAGGATGTGGCGGGCGTGCACTTCCTCCTCGCTCGGCATCTGCTTGACGGCGTCGTCGTAGACCTGGTGCATCGCCGCGTCGGTGACGGCGGCTTTGCCGGCCTGCTGCAGCAGCGCTTCCATCAGCACCCTGTTGCGGTCGAAGGAGAGCCGGCGCTGAACGTCGGGATTGTCGCCGACCTTCTTCTGGTCGGCCGCTTGCGACATCACGATGACGTCGGCCAGATAGGTGATCAGGTAGTCGCGCTTCTGGTCCGGCGCCATTTTCGGCATGTTGCCGCCGATCTCCTCCTCGGCGAAAGCGAGATCGCTCTCGTGAATATCGACGCCGTTGGCGCGGGCCACCACCGGACTGGAATCCTCCGCCCGCAGCGGTGCTGCGGCCGCGCATAACAGCGCCGTTACGGTCAGCGCACAGGAGACGAAAAGGCGAGTGGAGGCCATGAAACGCAATCCTTTGGCAAAGGGGGCAAATCGCCGGGTAATCTTTAAGCGCTCGGACTTAGGCGCAAATCGGTCCGGGCTTGGCATTTTTAAGTCGGTCGGGCCTCGTCTTAAGGCGCGAATTTCGGCGCGGACACTCGCGCAAAACGCCTGTCCTTGGCAATGGCAGAATCGCAGCCCGGCCTAACGAGCGCGTGAAGATGGCCTTTGCATTGACAACAAAACCACCCCCTCCTATCTCTCGACAGAATCTGGGCCTCCATGCCGCCTTGCATTAGCCAAAATAACGCAGCATTTTCCGCTGCTTGGACGCGTTTACGGGGTAGTGCCGGGTGCCGAACTGGCGCGCCTGAATCCGGTCATGCTCGATCAAACAGGGTTATGGCGCGGCGGAACCGTAGAAGGATGATGCGATGATCGGCGCGGTCGCCCGCAAGCTGTTCGGTTCTTCCAACGACCGGCGTATCCGCGCCTTCCGGCCGCGCGTCGACGAGATCACCGCGCTGGAAAAGGAGCTGGAAGAGCTCTCCGACGAGGCGTTGCGCGCCCGCACCGACGAATTCAAGAAGCAGCTCGCCGAAGGCGCCTCGCTCGACGACATCCTGGTGCCCGCCTTCGCCACGGTGCGCGAGGCCGGCAAGCGCACGCTGGGCCAGCGCCATTTCGACATGCAGCTGATCGGCGGCATGGTGCTGCATGAAGGCCGCATCGCGGAAATGAAGACCGGCGAAGGCAAGACGCTGGTGGCGACGCTGCCGGTCTATCTCAACGCGCTGGCCGGCCGCGGCGTTCATGTCGTCACCGTCAACGACTACCTCGCCAAGCGCGACGCCGAATGGATGGGGCAGATTTACACGTTTCTCGGCCTGACCGTCGGCGTCATCGTGCACGGCATCGACGACGAGCAGCGCAAGAAGGCCTACGACTGCGACGTCACCTACGGCACCAACAACGAGCTCGGCTTCGACTATCTGCGCGACAATATGAAGTACCGGCTCGAGGACATGGTGCAGCGCGGGCACACCTACGCCATCGTCGACGAGGTCGACTCGATCCTGATCGACGAGGCGCGCACGCCGCTCATTATCTCCGGCCCGCTCGACGACCGCTCCGATTTCTACAATACGATCGACGCCTATATCCCCAATCTCGACAAGGCCGATTACGAGCTCGACGAAAAGCAGCGCACCGTCACCCTCACCGAAGTCGGCATGGAGAAGATGGAGCAGGGTTTCCGCCAAGCCGGCCTGCTGAAATCGGATTCACTCTACGACGTCGAGAACGTCTCCGTCGTGCATCACGTCAACCAGGCGCTGCGTGCGCACAAGCTGTTCCAGCGCGACAAGGACTACATCGTGCGCAACGGCGAGGTCGTCATCATCGACGAGTTCACCGGCCGCATGATGCCGGGCCGGCGCTATTCGGAAGGCCTGCACCAGGCGCTCGAGGCCAAGGAGCGCCAGCCGATCCAGCCGGAAAACCAGACGCTGGCCTCGATCACCTTCCAGAACTATTTCCGCATGTACGAAAAGCTCGCCGGCATGACCGGAACGGCGTCAACCGAAGCCGACGAGTTCCAGGACATCTATAACCTTGAAGTGCTGGAAATTCCGACCAACATGCCGATGGTCCGCATCGACGACGACGACGAGGTCTATCGCACGGCGGCGGAGAAATACCGCGCCATCATCACGCTGATCGAGGACTGCAAAAAACGCGGCCAGCCGGTGCTGGTCGGCACCACCTCGATCGAGAAATCCGAGCAGCTCGCCGAACTGCTGCGCAAGCAGGGCTGGGAGCAGCACGACTTCTCCGATCCGAACGCTTTTGCCGCGCTTTATTCCGGCGACGAGGGTGCCACCAAGGTCAAGGTGTTCGCCATCCTCAATGCCCGTTATCACGAGCAGGAGGCCTATATCGTCTCGCAAGCCGGTGTCCCCGGCGCGATCACGATTGCGACCAACATGGCCGGCCGCGGCACCGACATTCAGCTCGGCGGCAATGCCGACATGCGCATCCGCCAGGAATTGGCCGACATCGAGGATCCCCGCGAGCGCGAGAAAGGTCCGCGCGCCGACGAGATCCGCGCCCAGGTCGCTCGCCTGAAAGAAAAGGCGCTGGCCGCCGGCGGGCTCTACGTGCTCGGCACCGAGCGCCACGAGAGCCGCCGCATCGATAACCAGTTGCGCGGCCGTTCCGGCCGTCAGGGCGATCCCGGCCACTCCAAATTCTTCCTGTCGCTCGAAGACGATTTGATGCGCATCTTCGGCACCGACAAGCTCGACGGCATGTTGACCAAGCTCGGGCTCAAGGAGGATGAGGCGATCATCCATCCCTGGATCAACAAGGCACTGGAAAAGGCGCAGCAGAAGGTTGAGGCGCGCAACTTCGATATCCGCAAGAACATTTTGAAGTTCGACAACGTGATGAACGACCAGCGCAAGGTGATCTTCGATCAGCGCGTCGAATGGATGGACGATAAGGTGGTAGCCGAAGTGGTCGGCGACATGCGCCATACCGTGATCGACGATTTGGTCGCCAAGCACGTGCCGGAAAACGCCTATCCGGAGCAGTGGGACACGCCGGGGCTCAAGGAAGAGCTCAAGCGCGTGCTCAATATCGATTTGCCGGTCGACGAATGGGCCAAGGAAGAAGGCATCGCCGACGAGGAGATTTTCGCCCGCGTCGAACGCCGCGCCGACGAGCACATGGCGTCGAAGGTGGCGCAGTGGGGCACCGACGTCATCCGCTATGTCGAGAAGTCGGTGCTGTTGCAGTCGCTCGACCACCTCTGGCGCGAGCACCTGGTGATGCTCGACCATCTGCGCCAAGTGATCGGGCTGCGCGGCTACGGCCAGCGCGATCCGCTCAACGAGTACAAGGCGGAAGCCTTCAACCTGTTCGAGGCGATGAGTCAGAGCCTGCGCGAAGCAGTCACCGCGCAACTGATGCGGGTCGAGATCCAGGCGGCGCCGCCGCCGGAGCAGCAGCCGGCGCCGCTGCCGGCGATGGCGGCGCACAAGCTCGATCCGAACACCGGCGAAGACGAAATGGCGCTGGCGACGGCCGGCGCGGAAACGCTGGCCCGCCACGGTATCGGCCAGGCGGCGGCGCGCGCGCCGCAGACGCCGGCGCGCAATCCGAAGGACCCGACCAGCTGGGGCAAGGTCGGCCGCAATGAGACGTGTCCCTGCGGCTCAGGCAAGAAATTCAAGCATTGTCACGGAAGATACGCGTAACAGGAGTCAGCAATCCGGTATCTGTGATCAGATGGCGAAGTGCGATCTGATTACCGATGACTGACCACTAATTCCTGATTCGCTTACTGGAATCCGCCCCAGCGATTATTGAACGAGCCGGCCGGCACCACGGGTTGCGCGCCGTTGAGCATGCCATTGTTGCTTGGCGGCGGCGCGCCGTTGGCCTCTTTCTGAGGCGCAGGCGTGGGTGCGGTCATCGGTGCGGCTTTGGGCTTGGTCGTGTCGGCGATCTGCGGTGCGCTCTTTTGCGAGTCGGTATTGTTCCGCGGCCGCGAGGCGGGTTTGTTTGGTTTCGCCGGTGGCGCCGTAGCCGTTGCGGTCTGCTCGGTATCGGCGGGCGCATTCGCCTGCTGCGCGTTGTTCGACGAGAACAGGCTGCTGAAGAAGCCGGTATGCGTCTGCGAACTGGCGGGACTCGTAGAAGCGGCGCTCGTAGACCCCGTGGAGCTGGGTTCGGTCGAGGCGACGCGAGTGCTGTTCTTATTGAACAGGCCGCCGAAGAAGCTTGAGACCGTGCCGCCACTGCTGTTCGACGGATTGGCGGCCGCGTACGAAGATTCCTTAGTCGAAATCTGCGGCGGCAGCCGGCCCGGTTGCAACGGTGGCACGTGCAAGTGGCCTTCGTTGTCGTACGTGTAGGTCGGATTTTCGAGCCTGCTCATGAACACGCGGTTCATGCCGCCGTCGGTGCCGGTCTCGATCGGCACCGTCGCCACGTTCTGCATTTGCGCGAACTGGTAATCGTCGTTCTTCTGTTTTGCCATCGCCTGCTCGGCGACGTTCGGATCGGTCTCATAGACCGGGCAGCGGCCGGCCGGCGAGAATGCGAGCGGTTTGGTCGAACCGGCCGGCGGCACTGCATCGAACACGTAATGCTTTTCGCAGACGTCGACTTTCGGCTCTTGATGCGACACTTCGAAATGGTCGTTGCCGACCTTGATCATCTTCCAGAACGGCATGTTCGGATTGTCGCGGTGGCGCGCCATATTCGCCGGCGTCATGCGGAACGGATAGGCCTGGACCTGGAAAGCCTTTTGTCCGCCGAGAAATGCTTCCCGCGCCAGCGAATAGATCTCGCCGATCTGCTCGTCGGTCATGGCGTAGCAGCCGCGCGACGAGCAATCGCCGTGGATCATCAGGAAGGCGCCGGAATAGCCGTTCGCCTTGTCGAAGGCGTTGGGGAAACCGGTATTGATGGCGAGATAGTATTGGGAATTCGGATTCATCAGGCCGGGTGAGATCGGATAGAAGCCCTCAGGCGCCTGACGATCGCCTTCCTTGACCTTCGGACCAACGCCGCCCGACCAGCGGCAGATCGGATAGACTTTCAGCAGTTCGTAGCGGGCGGTGCTGTCCTGCTTCCAGACTTCGAGCTCGGACTCTTCCTTGAAGATGCGGACGAGGATCGGCAACTCTTTCGGCATGTTTTTCTGATCGAGCAGCGTCAGCATCTCCGGCGACAATTCTTTCATCGCGCGGGTGGGAAGCTGATAGCCGTCGTCGCCGTAGCAGCCGGCAAGCGTCAACGCACCGGCGAGAACCGCCGACGCCATAAGCGCGCGGACAAGGCTGGCGCGGATCAATGCAGAACTCCCCCGAACCGATGGCCCAACCCCATGCCATCACTGGATAATCGTTATCCTTAAGAGGTGGCTTTCGCAAGGCAGCCCAAGACCGGCGGGAAGATTGCTCACCGCCGCGATAAGGAATGGTAAATTTGCATTAAATTTGCGGTGTTAAGCCGACGAAATAGCCACCTCGATACCGCTCCCGGATGGCGCTCGCCGGGGGTCTCGCAGCAATCGCGGCAAGATTGTGGCAAAGCCCGATTGATTCGAAGCCGATTGTGGATACCGCCGACCGGTCAGCCGATGACACGCCCGATGGCCAAGAATTTCTCGCGCCGCAGTCGCGTGATGGCCGGCCGGTCGAGGCCGCGCATTTCGCCGAGCGCCTTGGCGATGGCGTCCCCGGTTGCCGTGATGGTCGCGGCCGGATCGCGATGGGCGCCGCCGGTCGGCTCGGGCACGACGGCATCGACGATGCCGAACCGCACCATGTCGTGCGCGGTGATCTTCATGCTCGAGGCGGCGTCCTGGGCCTTGGCGGTATCGCGCCAAAGAATCGACGCCGCGCCTTCCGGCGAAATCACGCTGTAGATGGCGTGCTCCAGCATGATCACGCGGTTGGCGGTGGCGATGGCGATGGCGCCGCCGGAGCCGCCTTCGCCGATGATCGCCGCCACGTTGGGGACGCCGATGTCGAGGCACGTTTCGGTCGAGCGCGCGATCGCCTCGGCCTGGCCGCGCTCTTCGGCGCCGATGCCCGGATAGGCGCCCGCGGTATCGATCAGCGCGATCACCGGAACGTCGAAACGATCCGCCATGCCCATCAGGCGGGTCGCCTTGCGATAGCCTTCCGGCCGCGCCATGCCGAAATTGTGCTTGAGCCGGCTGTCGGTGTCGGAGCCCTTTTCGTGGCCGATGATGCAGACGCTGTCGCCGCGGAAGCGGCCGAAGCCGCCGACGATGGCCTCGTCCTCGCCGTGCTTGCGGTCGCCGGCGAGCGGCACGAAGTCCTCGATCAGCGTTGCAACATAATCGAGGCAATGCGGCCGCTGCGGATGCCGCGCCACCTGCGTCTTCTGCCACGGGGTGAGCCCGGCATAGAGCTCCTTGAGCGCCTGCGCGGCCTTGCCTTCGATGCGGCCGATCTCGTCGGCGATCGCATCGCCGTCGCTGTTGAGCGCGCGCAATTCCTCGATCTTGGCCTCAAGCTCGGCCACCGGTTTTTCGAAGTCGAGATAGCTACGCATCGCGGGCGACCGAAGCTGCGGCGCTTAACGCGCCGGCTCCTCGTTGTCTGGCACCAAATCCTCAATCGAGACGCCGAGCCGCCGTGCCAACTTGGCGTAAAGCACAACGTCGCCGATCGCTTTGCCGCGTTCCATGTCCGAGAGGAAATTCTGCGAGACCCCGATGTCGGCGGCGAGCGCGGTTTGCGTAAGACCGCGTTTCTTGCGCCAAAAAACCAACGGAGTCGGCGCGTGAAGCAGGGCGTCAACGTCCTCTGACGCGAGCAGTTCCTCTTTACCTTCGGCAAGATCGCGCGCCCGCGTCGCTGCAACGGCGACGTCCTGTAGTTCTTCGTACTCGTCGCGCGCAATCACGACGAGTTCCTCGCCGCCCGGGGTACGAAAGATGTGTGGTTTGTTCATTACGATGGCCTCAATTGTAGATTCCACTACGCGGCCCGATGTCGAGGATTTCAAGTCCGACCTCGTCCTCCCGGAAGATCACGCGGAAATCGCCGACCCGGAGGCGCCGATGTCCTGTGCTCATAGTGATCACCATGTTGGCAAGCGAGTCCGGGTCCCTCGCGTAGTCTTCAATTTTACCGATAATTCGACTGGCCATATTCCGGTGCCGCCGCAAAGCGCGGGCAGCTGCTCGCGTATACCGGATCGTTTTCACGGGCAAACTATCGCATAATTCGATAGCCTGGTCAAAATAATAATCGTAAATGGCGATATTCTGTCTATTGCTCCGCCAGCGGATGCAAATCGCGCACGAGGCTTTTCAGGCGCTCTTCCAGCACGTGGGTGTAGATCTGCGTGGTCGAAATATCGGCGTGGCCGAGGAGCGTCTGCACCACGCGCAGGTCAGCGCCGTTGTGCAACAGGTGGCTGGCGAAAGCATGGCGGAGCACGTGCGGGCTCACCTGCGTGGCGCGTAGTCCTGCTGCGGCGGCAAGTGTTTTCAGTTCGCGGGCCAAGTGCTGGCGCGTGAGATGGCCGCTTTCGCCAAACGACGGGAACAGCCACTTCGACTTGGCTTCGTGTTTCGATTCCGCGAGCAGCGCCAGATAGGCCGCCGTCGCGCGTTTTGCCGCGTCGTTGAGCGGCACGAGGCGCTCCTTGTTGCCTTTGCCGCGCACGACGATGACGCGAGCGTCGTGGCGCGCGGCGGATGCCGGCAAGGCGACGAGCTCGGAGACGCGCAAGCCGGTGGCGTAAAGCATCTCGACCAGACAGGCGAGCCGCGCCGCGCGCAGCCGCACGGCCAATGGCGCCGCCGGATCGCAGATCGTCGCCACCCGCAGCAGGCGATCGACCTCGCCGAGCGTGAGCGTCTTGGGCAGCGCGCGCACGCGCTTCGGGCCTTCGAGCACGGCGGCGGGATCGTCCTTGCGCTGGCCTTCGGCATAAAGAAACCGATAGAGCTGCCGGATCGCCGATAGCCGCCGCGCCACGGTCGCGGCCGTCATGCCGCGCCGCGCCAGCGCACCGAGATAAGCGCGCAAATCCTCGGTCGAGGCAGTGGCGATGGAACGGCCGGTTCCGGCGAGATGCGCGGAGAAATCGGCCAGGTCGCGGCCGTAAGCCGCGAGCGTGTTCTTGCCGGCGCCGCGCTCCGCCGCCAGCATGTCGAGATAAAGCGCTGCGAGCCGCTCGCTGGAATTGCGTCCCGCGCGCGCCGTGCCACGAACCGTTCCGCGGGCCGTCGTTCTGGGGGGCATCGTTCTGAGGACCATGGCGGCGCCCTCAGCGGTTCTTGAAGAATTTGTCGGGCGGGATCGACACCGTGATCTCGCGCGGCTTCGGCTGCACGAAATGCGACAGCGCATAGAGGCCGCCATAGACGGCGGCGCCGAGGACCGCGATGACGGTGAGTAACCGGAACAGGCTCGGCATCGTCAGTCGCTCGCGCTCATCCCATTGGTGCCGGTGAACGGGACCGAGTACGATCATGTTCGTCCCAACCTGGCAAGTCATCTGACGACCCCGCCGGGCGGTCTTGGCGGAAGCAAGAAAGCGTCGAGCGACGGTTCGCGAACGTGAGAATAAATGACTGATATTTCAATAGAAAATGGCACCACCGGACAGGCCTCGGCGACCGCGATCTTGAGCCTCCTGGGCAGCCGGTCGATCGTGCTGGTCGGCATGATGGGGGTAGGCAAGTCGTCGATCGGCCGCCGCCTGGCGGCGCGGCTCGGCGTGCCGTTCGTCGACGCGGATACCGAGATCGAAAAGGCCGCCGGCATGAGCATCGCCGACATTTTTGCCCGCCACGGCGAGGCCGATTTCCGCAGCGGCGAGGCCCGCGTCATCGCCCGCCTGCTCGATGGCGGCCCGCAGGTGCTGGCGACCGGCGGCGGCGCGGTCATGAACGCGGACACCCGCGCGGCGATCAAGGCCAAAGGCGTGTCGATCTGGCTCAGCGCAGAATTGGACGTGCTGATGCGGCGGATCAACAAGCGCAAGAACGACCGGCCGATGCTGCAAACCGCCGACCCGGCGGCGACGCTGCGCGAATTGTTGGTCGTGCGCGAGCCGTTCTATGCCCAGGCCGATCTCACCGTCCAGTCGCGCGAAGTGCCGCACGACGCGATCGTGGCCGAAATCATGGCGGCGCTCGCCGCGTTCCTCAATGCGCCGGGATTGCCGCAGCAAGGGGACGGCGCATGACGGCGCTTGTTCGCAGTGACCCGACGATCGTCAATGTCGCGCTCGGAACGCGCAGCTACGACATCGTTATCGGCCGCGGCCTGCTGGCTTCGCTGGGCGCGCGCATCGCCGCGCTGCGGCCGGGCGCCAAGGCCGTCATCGTCACCGACGACAATGTCGCGCGCTATCATCTTGATCCAGCCGAAGCGGCTCTGCGCCACGCCGGCGTGACGGCGAGCCGCGTCATCGTTCCGGCCGGCGAAGCCTCGAAAAGCTATCGCGTCTTCGAGCAAGTCTGCGAGGCGGTCATCGCCTCGCGCATCGAGCGCGGCGACCTGGCGATTGCGCTCGGCGGCGGCGTCATCGGCGACCTCACCGGCTTCGTGGCGGCGGTGGTGCGGCGCGGGCTCGATTATGTGCAGGTCCCGACCACGTTGCTCGCGGACGTGGATTCCTCGGTCGGCGGCAAGACCGCGATCAATTCCGCCCACGGCAAGAATCTGATCGGCGCCTTCCATCAGCCGATCCTGGTGCTGGCCGATACCGCGCTGCTCGACACATTGCCGGAGCGCGAATTCCGCGCCGGTTATGCCGAGCTCGTCAAATATGGCCTGCTCGGCGATGCCGATTTCTTCGCCTGGCTCGAAAAGAACTGGCGCGAAGTTTTCGCCGGCGGCCCCGCGCGCGAGCACGCCATCGCGGAGAGCTGCCGCGCCAAGGCGGCGATCGTGGCCCGCGACGAGCGCGAGACCGGCGACCGGGCTTTGCTCAATCTCGGCCACACCTTCGGCCACGCGCTGGAAGCGGCCTGCGGCTTCTCCGACCGGCTGCTGCACGGCGAGGCGATCGCCGCCGGCATGGCGCTGGCCTTCGAATTCTCGGCGCGGCGGCAGGGCTTGCTGCCGATGGCCGAGGCCAAGCGTGCGATCGGCCATTTGGCCGAAGTCGGCCTACCGACGCGTTTGCAGGACATTCCGGGCCCGCTACCCTCCGTTGACCAATTGATGGATTTGATCGCGCAGGACAAGAAAGTGAAGCGCGGAATGCTTACATTCATCCTGGTGCGCGGCATCGGCGCAGCCTTCATCGAGGCCGGCGTCGATGCGCGAGAAGTGCGCGTGTTTCTCAGCGAGAAGCTTGCGGAACGATGACTACGATCGATTGGTTGACCGTTGCGGCGATCCTGATTTGTTTGTTGGTGTCGGCGTTCTACTCGGCGAGCGAGACGGCGCTGACGGCGTCGTCGCGCGCATCCATGCTGCGGTTGGAGAAACAGGGCAACCGCGACGCCAGCATCGTCAACCGGCTGATGGCGACGCGCGAGCGGCTGCTCGGCGCCATCCTGTTCGCCAACAATCTGACCAATATCGCCGCCTCGACCTTGGCGACCGGCGTGCTGCTCGAAATCTTCGGTAAGACCGGCATCATCTACGCCACGCTGGTGATGACGGTGGCGATCTTCGTCGTCGCCGAAGTGCTGCCGAAGACCGCAGCCTTCAACGCGCCCGATCGCATGGCACTCGCCGTGGCGAAGCCGGTTGAAAGCACGGTGCGCTTGTTCGCGCCGGTCCTGCGCGCCGTCGAATGGCTGGTCCGGATCATTCTGAGCGGGCTGGGCATGCAGGTCGGCAAGATCCAGTCGATCCTGTCGCCGCGCGAGGAATTGCGCGGCGCCGTCGATCTCATGCATCGCGCCGGCGTGGTGGAAAAACACGACCGCGACATGATGGGCGGGTTGCTCGACCTGGGCGAGCTCACGGTCTCCGACGTGATGGTCCACCGCACCAAGATGGTGATGCTCGACGCCGACGAGCCGCCGCGGGAGCTCATCGACGCCGTGCTGGCCGCCGGTGTGACGCGGCTGCCGCTGTGGCGCGGTTCGCCCGACAACGTCGTCGGCGTGCTGCACGCCAAGGAAGTCTGGCGCGCCTTGCATGCGGCGGGCGGCGACGTCTCCAAGATCGACATCGCGCGCGCTGACCAAGCCGCCCTGGTACGTGCCGGACACCATGCCGCTCGCCGAGCAGCTCAAGGCGTTCCGCCACCGCAAGACGCCGTTCGCGCTGGTGGTCGACGAATACGGCGAGCTGGAAGGCCTGGTGACGCTGGAAGACATCGTCGAGGAGATCGTCGGCGACATCACCGACGAGCATGACATCGCGGTGCCCGGCGTCCGCCCGCTGCCGGACGGTTCGGTCAATGTCGACGGCGCCGTGCCGGTGCGCGACCTCAACCGGGCGATGGATTGGAACATTCCCGACGACGAAGCGACGACGATTGCCGGCGTGGTCATTCACGAGTCGCGCTCGATCCCGGAGCCGGGCCAGAGCTTCACCTTTCACGGTTTTCGCTTTCACGTGTTGCGCAAGACCAGAAACCGCATCACTGCCTTGCGCGTCACGCCGCTGGTGCGCAAGGTCACGGCGAAGGCAAGCTAGCCATCAGGATCAAACAGGGTAACGGGGAGACGCGAACCATGGCGAACGGCACCTACGAGACAGTCAAGATCGAGCGCGATACCGGCGAGAACGCAGGCCTCACCTGGGTCATCCTCAACCGGCCGGAAAAGCGCAATGCCATGAGCCCGCAACTGCACTTCGACATGGCCAATGTGCTCGACGAGCTGGAAAGCGATGCGCAGACCAGATTGATCGTGCTCACCGGCGCCGGCGAGGCCTGGTGCGCCGGGCAGGATCTGAAACTTTATTTCCGCGAGCTCGACAACAAGCCGGCGGAACGGGCGCGCGCATCGTGGGCGAGCCACTATTGGCGCTGGCAGAAACTGTTCACCTATCCGAAGCCGACCATCGCCATGGTCAACGGCTTCTGCTTCGGCGGCGGCTTCACCCAGCTCATCGCCTGCGATTTCGCCATCGCGGCGGAGGACGCAAAATTCGGCCTGTCCGAGGTCAACTGGGGCATCCTGCCCGGCGGCTTCGTCAGCAAGGCGCTGACCGACGCGCTCGGGCTGCGCGATGCGGTCTGGCTGGCGATGACCGGAGAGACCTTCGACGGCAAGATGGCGGAGAAAATCCGGCTCATCAACAAAGCGGTGCCGCGCGACAAATTGCGCGAAGAGACGATCGCGCTGGCGCGACGCCTGATGAAGCTCAATCCGGAAGTGCTCAAGGCGACCAAGCTCGCGATCAAGAACGTGCGCGCCGTGCCCCACGAGCAGGCGGCCGATTATCTGCAGGCCAAGAGCCAGGAAATGCGCTTCCAGGACAAAGAAGGCGGCCGCGCCAAGGGCATGAGCCAATTCCTCGACGACAAGAGCTATCGCCCCGGCTACGGGCCGTATTCCCGCACCTAGCGGGGCGCGTGCGGCCGCAAGGGAGAAGCACGATGGCGACGCAAACCAAGATCGCTCCCGATGCCACGGCGGCCGGCGCGCCGATCAATCCGGGCGTCCGCATCGGCCATGTGCATCTGAAGGTCGCCGACATCGACCGCGCGCTTGCGTTCTACTGCGGCGTGCTCGGTTTCGAACTGACGCAACGGATCGGGCCGCAGGCGGCGTTCATTTCCGCCGGCGGCTACCATCACCACATCGGGCTCAACACCTGGGAGAGCCGCGGCGGTCCGCCGCCGCCCCAGGGCACGACCGGCCTCTATCATCTGGCGATCCTCTATCCGACGCGCGCCGAGCTGGCCGACGCCTTGCGCCGGCTGATCGAGGCCAAAATTCCGCTCGAAGGCGCCTCCGACCACGGCGTCAGCGAGGCGCTCTACCTGCGCGACCCCGACGACAACGGCGTCGAGCTTTACTGGGACCGGCCGAAGGAAGCCTGGCCGTTCACCGCCGACGGCAAGCTCGCCATGTTCACCCGCCGTCTCGACCTGATGGATTTGCTCGCCGAGAACGACAAAGCAACGCCGGCAAAAGTCGACGCCCCGCTATTCGAGCCATCGCGTAATTCGTAACAGGCTACGCACCTTCTCCCGGCGCCTGCGCATGAATGGCCAGCGCGTGTACGCTGCCCTCAAGCTCCCCCGCCAGCGCCGTGTTGATCATGCGGTGGCGCTCGATCCGGCTCTTTCCGCGGAAGGCTTCCGACACGATATAGAGTCGGAAATGGGTTTCGCCGCCCGGCCGGTGTCCGGCATGGCCTTGGTGGTGATGGGATTCATCCTCGACGCGCAAGCTTTGCGGCGCAAACGCTGCGGTCAACTTTGTCGTAATAATATCGTGCATAGCCATGATGTATGGCTTAGCGCATGATCCCGAAAAGTGGAAACCGGTTTTCGGATAAGATCATGCGCAAAGTGAGAACTCTATCGTGAGGGTGCTGCGGTCAACAAAGGCGCCGCGTGCATTTGCGCTCTGTCAAGTCTTGCAGGTTCCATCGCGGCAACCGCATAATCAAAGACAATGAAACCGAATTCGCCGCTGTTTGATCGCATCAGGGTCAAGCCCGACCAGGATCGCAGGCTGCGCACCGAGCTGCCGCCCTGCCAATGGCCGCGCTGCGAGGCGCCCGCGACCCATCGCGCGCCGAAGGGCCGGCTGCAAGCCAACGAGTATTGGCGGTTCTGCCTCGAGCACGTGCGCGAATACAACAATTCCTACAATTTTTTCGCCGGCATGAGCGACGACGCGGTCGCGCAATATCAAAAGGAAGCCGTCACCGGCCACCGTCCGACCTGGAAAATGGGTTCGATCGGCGGCAAGCGCGCGGCCCCCCGGCGCGCCCGCGGCGGCTTTCGCGCCGCCGAATGGGAAGCGGCGGACCCGTTCTCCATGCTTGGCGAGACCGGCGCGCAGCCCGGCCATGCGCGGCCGGCGTCGGAGGGTCGCAAGATTCTCAATGCACAGCGCCGTGCCTTCGACGTGCTCGGCCTTGAAGCCGACGCCAAACGGACCGATATCAAGGCCCGGTTCAAGATGCTGGTAAAGCGCCATCATCCCGATGCCAATGGCGGCGACCGCGGTTCCGAGGACACGCTTCGGGAGATCATCCAGGCCTATAATTACCTCAAGTCCGCGGGCTTCTGCTGACCCTGGGGATGGCCGCCGCGGTGGCTTTCGCGGCCTTAGGCCTTTCTGCTAGATGTACCGCGATATCCGACCGTTCCCCCTCCCTACCTTCCCCCGCGAGCGGGAGAGGTAGGGAGGGGGCCGCGCCTCGGATTTGCCGAGGCCACGGAGGAGCAATGACTCTCGCAGCACATACGGAATCCGGCTTGCCGGACATGAAGGTGTCGATCCGGCAATTGTTCGGCATCGACAGCGATTTGGAAGTGCCGGCCTATTCCGAGCCGGACGAGCACGTGCCGGAAATCGACGCCGACTACCGCTTCGACAAGCCGACCACGCTCGCCATCCTTGCCGGCTTCGCCCGCAACCGCCGCGTCATCGTCACCGGCTATCACGGCACCGGCAAGTCGACCCATATCGAGCAGGTCGCGGCGCGGCTCAACTGGCCGTGCGTGCGCGTCAATCTCGACAGCCATATCAGCCGCGTCGATCTGATCGGCAAGGACGCCATCGTGATCCGCGAGGGCATGCAGGTCACCGAATTCCGCGACGGCATCTTGCCGTGGGCGCTGCAGAACAACGTCGCGCTGTGCTTCGACGAGTACGACGCCGGCCGCCCCGACGTCATGTTCGTGATCCAGCGCGTGCTGGAATCGTCCGGCCGGCTGACGCTGCTCGACCAGAACAAGGTGATCAAGCCGCATCCGTCGTTCCGCCTGTTCGCCACCGCCAACACGGTCGGGCTCGGCGACACGTCGGGCCTCTATCACGGCACCCAGCAGATCAACCAGGGCCAGATGGACCGCTGGTCGATCGTCACCACGCTCAATTATCTGCCGCACGACAACGAGGTCGAGATCGTGCTCGCCAAGGCGCGGCACTATCGCAACGCGGAAGGCCGCGACATCGTCGGCAAGATGGTGCGCGTCGCCGATCTCACGCGCAACGCCTTCATGAACGGCGACATCTCCACCGTCATGAGCCCGCGCACGGTGATCACCTGGGCGGAGAACGCCGACATCTTCAACGATATCGGCTTCGCCTTCCGGCTGACCTTCGTCAACAAATGCGACGAGCTGGAGCGGCCGCTGGTCGCCGAGTTCTATCAGCGCTGCTTCGGACAGGAGCTGCCCGAATCCGCGGTCAATGTCGCGCTCAGCTGAGCCGCCGTGTCCTCCAACATCAAGCCCAAGACCCCCGTCAAGGAAGCGCCGACCGAACCGTTCAAGCGCGCGGTCGGCGTTTGTCTGAAGGCGATCGCCGGCAAGGGCGATCTCGAAGTGTCGTTCGCGGCCGAGCGTCCGGGGCTTGCCGGCGGCAAGGCGCGGCTGCCGGAGCCGCCGCGGCGGCTCAACGAGCGCGAGGCGGCCATCGTGCGCGGCCACGCCGATTCGATTGCGCTGCGGCTCGCCTGTCACGACCCGGCGGTGCATCGCAAGCTCGTGCCCGGCGGCCAGCAGGCGCGCGCGGTGTTCGACGCCGTCGAGCAGGCCCGCGTCGAGGCCATCGGCTCGCGCCGCATGGGCGGCGTCGCCAAGAATCTCACCGCCATGCTCGACGACCGCTTCCATCGCGGCAAATTCGACGAGATCTCCGACCGTGCCGATGCGCCGATCGAGGACGCGCTTGCCATGTTGGTGCGCGAACGGCTCACCGGCGAGGCGCCGCCCGCCGCCGCGCGCAAGCTGGTCGATCTGTGGCGGCCGCTGATCGAGGAGCGCGCCGGCCGCGATCTCGATCGGCTCGAGCGCGTGCTGACCGACCAGCGCCGGTTCGGCGACGTCGTGCATGACCTGCTCGATTGCCTCGACATGGGCGAGGACCGCTCGAGCGAGTCCGACGAGGAGGAAGGCGAAGAGGGCGACCAGGAAAACCAAAAGGACGAGCAGGGCGACAGCGGCGACGCGTCCGATTCGGCTGACAGCGAGCGCATGAGCGCGGAGGCGGAAGCCTCTGCCGACGAACTGCCCGATAGCAGTTCGGAAGCCGTCGATGCGCCGGCCGCCGAGATGGCCGACGACGCCGAAATGGGCGATTCCGAGACCGCGGCCGAGCCGTGGCGGCCGCGCAATCAGCGCAACGAGCCGCGCGGCCCGGACTACAAGCCCTATACCAGCAAGTTCGACGAGACCATCGGTGCCGAGGATTTGTGCGAGCCGGAAGAGCTGGAGCGATTGCGCGGCTATCTCGACAAGCAGCTCTCGCATCTCCAAGGCGTCGTCGCGCGGCTCGCCAATCGCCTGCAGCGGCTGCTCCTGGCGCAGCAGAATCGCGCCTGGGAGTTCGATCTCGAAGAAGGCCTGCTCGATCCGTCGCGGCTGCCGCGCGTCATCGTCGATCCGATGCATCCGCTGTCGTTCAAGCGCGAGAAGGACACCGACTTCCGCGACACCGTGGTGACGCTGCTGTTGGACAATTCCGGCTCGATGCGCGGCCGTCCGATCACGGTTGCGGCCACCTGCGCCGACATTCTGGCGCGCACGCTGGAGCGCTGCGGCGTCAAGGTCGAGATTTTGGGTTTCACCACGCGGGCCTGGAAGGGCGGGCAGTCGCGGGAATCCTGGCTGGCCAACGGCAAGCCGCCCAATCCCGGCCGCCTCAACGATCTGCGCCACATCATCTACAAGTCGGCCGATGCGCCATGGCGTCGCGCGCGCAAAAATCTCGGGCTGATGATGCGCGAGGGATTGCTCAAGGAAAACATCGACGGCGAGGCGCTCGACTGGGCGCATAAGCGGCTACTCGCCCGCTCGGAATCGCGAAAAATCCTGATGATGATCTCCGACGGCGCGCCGGTCGACGATTCGACGCTGTCGGTCAATCCGGGAAATTATCTGGAGCGCCACTTGCGCTGGGTGATCGAGGATATCGAGACCCGCTCGCCGGTCGAACTGATCGCCGTCGGCATCGGCCACGACGTCACGCGCTATTACCGCCGCGCGGTCACCATCGTCGACGCCGAGGAGCTCGGCGGCGTCATGACCGAAAAGCTCGCCGAGCTGTTCGAGGAACATCGGACCGAGGAACGCGTGCGCCCGGCACGGCCGCGGCGGCTGCATTCGTAATTATCAAAGAGAACATCTGTAAAGGGAGTGACCCATGAACGCTCGCGGGTATTTGTCGCGCATTGCCATCCTGTGCCTGCTGCCGTTGCCGGTGGCCACGTCGGCATTCGCCCAGGCCACGAACTATCCGGAAAAGTCGGTGATGATCATCTCCGATGCCGGCGCAGGCGCCAGTCCGGATGTTGCCATGCGCATCGTTGCCGACGGCTTGAGCAAAATTTGGGGTCAGCAGGCGGCGGTGGTCAATCATCCCGGCGCCAACGGCAGTATCGCCGCGCGTGCCGCGAGCGAGGCGCCTGCCGACGGTTACACCCTCTATTCGCCGGCGCTGTCGACCTTCGTGGCGTTGCCGACGGTGGCGCCCAATCTGCCGGTCAAGCTGCCGCGCGATTTTTTGCCGGTCGGCTTCATCGCCGAGCAGCCGATGTTTCTTTCGGTCGATCCAAAAAGCGGCATCACCACGCTGTCCGAACTCATCGATCGCGCCAAAAAAGCGCCGGATACGCTGTCGATCGCCGTCTCCGGCGTCGGCCGCATGACTCATCTGACGGGCCTGCTGTTGCAGCAGAAGGCCGGCATCAAACTCATTCCGGTGCCCTATACCGGGGGCCCTTCGGCGGCGCTGGCTGATGTGGCCGGCGGTCGCGTTACCATGATCATCGAGGGCTATCCCGGTATCATCGGCGCGGCGAATGCCGGACAGGTGAAGCTGATCGCAGTGGCTTCGCCGCAGCGGCTGGCGGAATTGCCCGATCTGCCGACGGTGGCGGAGACCATTCCCGGTTTCTCCGCGGCAGGCTGGCTGATCGTCGCGGCGCCGGTCGGCACGCCGGCGGCGATTATCTCAAAGGTCAGTGCGGACATCGCCAAAGTCGTCGCCAATCCGGACGTGAAAAAGAGACTCGCGGCCACCGGTAGCTATACGCACCCCATGACTGCCGACGAGACCGGAGCCTTTGTCGCCAAGCAACAGGAAACCTGGCTGCCGGTGCTGCAGACGATCTCGACGCGATAACGCAACCGCGCGCTTACGCTGGTGCGACGTCGAAGCCGTCCAAGCGTCCGCGCTCGATGGCGCGGCGCACGAGGCCTGTCGTTTTTGCCTCTGCGGCAAAGTCGGACAGATAGGATAGTAATTCGGCGCTGCCCTTCGCGACGGCCATGCCCACGCGATTGACGCCGTAACCTTTCGGCAGCACGCGCGCTCCGGGCAATCGCTCGGCGAACGCGATGAGCTGATCGCGCGGAAACGCCAGTGCGTCGACTTTCTGATCTCTCAGCAGATCGAAGGCACTCTCGGGCAGTTCGACGCCGATCAGCTCGGCTTGCTTGACGATACGGCGCAACGCCAGCGCCGAGGCATGTCCGTCAACGAGGCCTATGCGCCTTCCGGCTCGATCGGCGTCTTCGAGACTCCCGATCATCGGAGCCGACCGGCACCAGCAGCGAATAGTCGAACTGGAAGAGCGCCGGCGAAAAATCCACCACGGCGACGCGCGAGGGTTCGATGCCGAGGAATGCCACGTCGCATTCGCCGTCTTGCAAACCGGCAACCGCGTCCTTGGGCGAAGGATATTTGATAACCCGCGCCACAATGCCGAGCCTTTCCGCGAGGGCTCCCACAATCTCAATAGCGATGAATCCAGTGCCGATGCCGCGAACGCCCGAGACATCCTCGGTGTATTGCGGCAGGAACAGCGCGAGACGAATGGCGCCGGCCGCCGTAAGCGCGGCGAACCGCGGATCGGCCGGCGGCATGCTTTGCGCTTACCGCTCGCCCGCCTCGGTGAAGAACTTTTCGCCATAGGCAAAACGGTTCGGCTTGAGGAAGAAGCCGAGCAGAATTGCGCCGTTGGGCGCCACCGCCTCGTGCTGATTGCCGGCCGGCCGCCAGACGAACTGGCCCGGCCCGCACTTGCCTTCGTGATCTTCGAGCGAGCCTTCGATCACGTAGGTCTGCTCGAGCGCGGTGTGCTCATGCAGCGGCACCACGGCGCCGGGCTCGAGCTTGAACAGCGCGGTGGTGACACCGTCACCGTCGGTATAGAGCACCTTGATCTGAATGCCGGGGAATTTGGTCTTCTCCCACGGCAGGTTCGGCGCATCGACAAAGTGCGCGGCGCGCTCCGGCGGATTGTCGGGCTTGATATCGGCATGCACGACCTTGCGGGCTGGCGCGGACATGGGATCTCCTTCGGTCCAGAGCGTCGGTTGCTTCAAGCATATTGCTCCCGCGGCAGCGCCGCCAGGGCGTATGCGGCGAGCCGCTAAAAACGCCAAGGCTCATGCGCAAAGGCTCATGCGCAAAGGCCCGCGCGCGGCGGGCCTCGAAGGTCGACCGAAAATATAAGTGAAGTGATTACGCCGTCGCCTTGCGCTTTTTCACCACTTCGCGCTTGAGCTCGAGCACCCGCGGCGACAGCTCGGCGTCTTTGGCCTTGAGCAGAAACGCGTCGAAGCCGCCGCGATGATCGACGGTCTTGAGCGCATTGGCCGAAATCCGCAGCCGGACCGAGCGTTTGAGCGCATCCGACAGCAGCGTGACATTGAGCAGGTTGGGCCGAAACCGCCGCTTGGTCTTGCGGTTCGAATGGCTCACCCGGTTGCCGATCTGGCGTGTCTTTCCGGTCAGTTCGCAACGCCATGACATGATTGTCGTTCCTCAAAGGTCCCGCGCGTCCAGCGCCGCCTGACGACGATGTGGGATATGGGCGGAGCTATAATCAGGGGTCCGCGCAGCGTCAAGCATATGTCAGGGCAGGCCTTTATGGCCGCGCCAAACCACACAAACGACGCATTCCCGAACGAGACAGGTTTTGGGGGTTTCAAGCTAAGGCCGGTATCCGGCCGGCAAAGATACTCCATAGGTTCGAAAACGCGCCGGTGACCTGCCGATCCGGTGGCATTTGGGGAAAACACTTTCAGTGTCCGTGCTGCCGCAACGGTTTCCTTTTGCTGCCGCCCCCGGCGCCTTTGCCGCGGCGGTTTGCGTCCTGGCAGCGCTCGCCGTCGATGCCGGCCACGTCGCCGCGGCCCAGGGGCATTTGGAAGCCGAGTACACCGCCACCCTCGCCGGCCTTCCGATCGGTCACGGCACCTGGGCCATCGAGATTGCCGAGGACCATTACACCGCGGCGGCCAGTGGATCGACTTCGGGACTGCTGCGGATCTTCACCGGCGCGCGCGGCGCCAGCGTCACCCGCGGCAGCTTCAACGGCGATCAAACGATGCCGACGAGCTATGTCGCGACCATCGATTTCGACCGCAGCAAGTACGACGACGTGCGCATGGCGCTTGCCGGCGGCAATGTGAAGGATTTTTCCGCCGAGCCGCCGCTCGTTCCGCATCCCGAACGCATTCCGGTGAGCGACGCCGACCGCCGCGGCGTCGTCGATCCCATGAGCTCGACGATCAACCGCGTCGGCGGCAACGGCGATCCGGTGTCGCCTTTAGCCTGCGCCCGCAAGGTCGCGGTATTCGACGGCCGCGTGCGCTACGACTTGCGCAGCGAGTTCAAGCGCATCGAGATGGTCAAGGCCGAACGTGGCTACCAGGGGCCGGTGGTGGTCTGCGCGGTGTATTTCGAGCCGATCTCCGGCTACGTGCCGAGCCGGCCGGTAATCAAATATCTCGTCGCGCTGCGTGACGCCGAGGTCTGGATGGCGCCGATCTCCGGCACCCGCGTGCTGGTGCCGTTCCGCTTCTCGATGCCGACGCCGCTCGGCCTGGGCGTGTTGCAGGCGACGCAGTTCGTCTCGGTGGCGCAAGCAGCGGGCCGTCCCAGCATCAGCGCGAAAACCCAGTAATCGCGGCCGTCGCGCCGACGCCATACAGGTGTTGCACAATCTCGACGAAACCACGCCGGCTACCCATGTTGGCGCATGTCCGTCGGCTTCCCCGCTATCCACAGGAGGCTATCCCTTGACTCGCCGAGGAATCGTGATCTGCCGCCGCATTAACGTTTTGGGCGTCAAAACGACGCCGCAAAACCGCTCGTTACACCCGATCTGGTGTTCAACAGCGGCTGCCGGCGCCACATATCGCGGTGAACGAACTCGAACAGCGCGCGAGTCGCCGATTCGGCCGCGATTTGTTCCAGACTCGTTCCACATGTTAAGCACAGGCCTTTCCAGCGTCACGTTGTGATACAGAAGCAATGCCCCATCCTCCTTTCGCGCCAGCGGCGGAGGCACGAGCGGGGCGCCATGCCGGACTGTTGATGCCGATTTCCTTCTCGCCGCCTGCCGATCGTGACCTGCGCGCCCGTGGCGCCGGCGTCACCGCCGTGCTGGGGCCGACCAATACCGGAAAGACCCATCTTGGGATCGAGCGGATGCTGGCGCATTCCTCGGGCCTGATCGGCTTGCCGCTGCGCCTCTTGGCGCGCGAGGTCTATAACCGCGCCGTCGAGCGCGTCGGCGCCGACGCGGTGGCGCTTGTCACCGGTGAGGAAAAGATCAAGCCGCCGAATCCGCGGTTTTGGGTCGCCACCGTCGAGGCGATGCCGCGCGATCTCGACGTCGCCTTTCTCGCCGTCGATGAAATCCAGCTCGCCGCCGATTTCGAGCGCGGCCACGTTTTCACCGACCGCATGCTCAACCGGCGGGGCCGCGAGGAGACGCTGGTGCTCGGCGCCGCCACCATGCGGCCGATCGTCGAGCGGCTGTTGCCCGGCGCCAGCATCGTCAGCCGGCCGCGGTTGTCGCAGCTGACTTTCGCCGGCGAGAAAAAACTGACGCGGCTGCCGCGCCGCTCGGCCATCGTCGCGTTCTCGGCCGATGAAGTTTACGCCATCGGCGAATTGATCCGCCGCCAGCGCGGCGGCGCCGCGATCGTGCTCGGCTCGCTGTCGCCGCGCACGCGCAATGCGCAAGTGGAGCTCTATCAGGCCGGCGAAGTCGACTACCTGGTGGCGACCGACGCCATCGGCATGGGTCTCAATCTCGACGTCGATCACATCGCGTTCGCCTCCGACCGCAAGTTCGACGGCTATCAGTTCCGCAAGCTCAGTCCGTCGGAACTGGCGCAGATCGCCGGCCGCGCCGGCCGCGCGCAGCGCGACGGCACCTTCGGCACCACCGGCCGCTGTCCGCCGTTCGAGAATGAGCTGGTCCAGGCGCTGGAGTCGCACACCTTCGAGCCGGTGAAGCTGGTGCAGTGGCGCAACACCGATCTCGACTTCTCCTCGATCGGCGCCTTGCAGGCGACACTCGCGGTGGCGCCGACCGAGACCGCGCTCGCGCGCGCGCCGACGGCGGAAGATATTCTGGTGCTCGACCATGCTTCGCGCGAGGACGACGTGCGCGCCTGGACGACGAAGCCGGCCGATGTCGAGCGGCTGTGGGAAGTCTGCCAGGTGCCCGACTATCGCAAGATCGCGCCGGCGAACCACGCCGAGCTCGTGGTCACGCTGTACGGTTATTTGCAGCGCGAGGGCAAGATCGCGACCGATTGGTTCGCCCGCCATATCGCGGAGGCGGACCGGACCGACGGCGATATCGATACGCTGTCGACGCGTATCGCCCATATCCGGACCTGGACCTTCGTGGCGAACAGGCCGGATTGGCTCGCCGACCCCGAACATTGGCAGGGCGTCACTCGCGGCGTCGAAGACAAGCTTTCCGACGCGCTGCACGAGCGGCTCACCGAGCGTTTCGTCGATCGCCGCACCAGCGTGCTGATGCGGCGGCTGCGCGAAAACGCAACGCTGGAGCCTGAGATCAACAAGACCGGCGATGTCGTCGTCGAAGGCCACGTCATCGGCCGGCTCGACGGCTTCATGTTCGTCGCCGACGCGTCGTCGGGCGGATCCGAAGCCAAAGCGCTGCAGAACGCGGCGCAGAAGGCGCTCGCCGGCGAGATCGGCGCGCGCGCCATGCGGCTCGCCGAAGCGCCCGATGAGCAATTCGCGCTCGCCTCCGACGGTGCGATCCGCTGGACCGGCGCCGCGGTCGGCAAGCTCATCGCCGGCGAGCAAGTTTTGAAACCGCGGGTTCGCGTCATCGCCGACGAACATCTCACCGGCGCGCCGCGCGATGCGGTGGAGGCGCGGCTCGATGCTTTCGTCAAATCGCATCTGGAAAAATTGCTCGGCCCGTTATTCGTGCTGTCGGCGGCCGAGGATGTGACCGGCATCGCGCGCGGCGTCGCCTTCCAATTGGCCGAAGCGCTCGGCGTGCTCGAACGGCAAAAAGTCGCCGAGGATGTCAAAGGATTGGAGCAGCCGGCGCGCGCCTCTTTGCGCAAATACGGCGTGCGCTTCGGCGCCTATCACATCTACATCCCGGCGCTGCTCAAGCCCGGGCCGCGGGCGCTCGCCGCGCAACTGTGGGCGCTGGCGCATGACGGACCGCAGACCAAAGGCCTCGACGATCTGTTGCATCTCGCCGGCTCTGGCCGCACCTCGATCCCGGTCAATCGCGAGATCGACGCGGCGCTCTACGGCACCGCCGGCTATCGGGTCAGCGGCGAGCGCGCCGTGCGCGTCGATATTCTGGAGCGATTGGCCGATCTGATCCGCCCCGCGCTGTCGTGGCGCGAAGGTGCTCCTGGAACGAAGCCGCCGGGTGCAGTGCTTGGCGGCGGCTTCACCGTCGTCAACGGCATGACGTCGCTGACCGGCGCCTCGGGCGAAGACTTTGCTTCGATCCTGCGTTCGCTCGGCTACCGCATGGAGCGGCGGCCGAAACCCGCGGAGCCGGCACAAGTCGCTGCGCCGGCCGAACCCGTCGCTACGCCGGTCGAAACCGCAAGCCCGGCGGAAGGCAATCCAGAGGTTCAAGCGCCGTCGGTTGTCGAAGGTGAAGCGGCGGCGCACGAGAGCGCTCCCGAAGTCAGTCACGACGCCGTCCAGGAACCCGTGGAAGCGGCGCTGCAACCGGCGGCGGATTTGGTGACTGCGAGCCCAGCGGCGGAAACTGAAACGCGCGGCAGCGCCATCGAGCACGGTGGCCGAAGCGAGCGCCGACGTTGCGCCGGATAAGCCCGCCGAAGAAGCCGTCATGATCGAAGTCTGGCGGCAGGGCAGGGCGGCCCGGCCCGAAGGCCCGCGCCGTCCGCGCTTCAAACGTCGCGAAGCGGGCCGCGCAGAAGGTCGCGGAGCAGGGCACGTCACGGCGGCCGGATGAGGCTGTTCCCGCCGTTGCCGCAGCGCCGACCGAAAGCTTCGCCGCCAAGCGCGGAGAGCGCCGCGATCGAGCAGCCACACGAGAAACGTCATCAGCGCCACCATCGGCGGCACAAGCCCGAGCAGCGGTTCGACCGGCCGCCGCGCGAACGCGATCGGGAGCGGCCGGCCCGTCCGCCGCGGTTCGAGCGCCGCGAGCGCGACAAGGCGCCCGATCCGAATTCGCCCTTTGCCAAGCTCGCCGCCTTGAAGGCGCAGCTCGAGGCCGACGCCAAGGAGCGCCGCTGAGTGCCTGCCGAAGACCGCCAGCGCATCGACCGGTGGCTTTGGCACGCCCGGCTGGTGCGTACCCGCGGCGCGGCGGCGGCTCTGGCGGATGCCGGCTATGTCCGCGTCAATGGCGCCCGGATCGCTGCCCCAAGCCGCCAGGTCCGGACCGGCGATGTCATTACGGTGGCGCTCGATCGTAGCGTCCGCGTGCTCAAAGTCAGAGGTTTTGTCGAGCGCAGGGGTCCCGCCGGCATCGCGCAAGCGCTATATGAGGACCTGACCTGAAAACCCGGGCGAGAGCTTGCGAAACTTGCGCGCGCATGACCCATGCGATAGGAGCAAGGCTCGCAAAAAGTCCGTTCAGAGTGTGAATATGACCTACATCGTCAACGACAATTGCATCAAATGCAAATACATGGACTGCGTCGAAGTTTGCCCCGTGGATTGCTTCTACGAGGGCGAAAACATGCTGGTCATCCACCCCGATGAATGCATCGATTGCGGGGTCTGCGAGCCGGAATGCCCGGTCGACGCGATCAAGCCCGATACCGAGCCTGGCGTCGAGAAGTGGCTGACCATCAACGCCGAATACGCCAAATCATGGCCGAATATCACGGCCAAAAAGGAGCCCCCGCCCGACGCCAAGGAGTGGGAGGGGGTGGCCAACAAATTTGACGAGCATTTTTCGTCGAATCCGGGTTCCGGCGACTGAAAACAGCGCCGAATCGGTATCGTTAACCACCATTAAGATTTTCGCCGCGCGACGTTTTCGCAACGCCATAAGGCTTTGATTTTAGCTGAAAATGTGATATAAGGGTATTTGATAATGAAGAACACCCCCGATATGCCGCTCTCGGTCCGCCGGGAGCTTATTTTTCCGAGGGGCGTTTCCGAGGAACCGTCAATAGAGGCGTGAGACCCACGCGAGAGCTGTGGCAGAGAAAACTCGTCATCGGTCCAAGAGTCATCGGTCGAAGAAAAGTGCGGCCGGCATGATTCGGAAGCCCGGAAAAACGTCCTCCCGCGTCAGTCGGAGGGCATCACAGTCCACGCGGAGCGTCCCCGGGAACCGGGTTCGCGTGGCCAAGCCCCCTCACCGGCAAAAGCCGGAGGCGGAAGGAGCAGCTTTGGGAATGAATGCGAAGAAGACGACCCAACGACAAGGCTTCAAGACCAGCGAATTCATCGTCTATCCGGCTCACGGCGTAGGCCAGATCGTCTCCATCGAGGAGCAGGAGGTTGCCGGCGCGCGGCTGGAGCTGTTCGTCATCAACTTCGTCAAGGACAAGATGACGCTGCGGGTGCCGACATCGAAGGTGACGTCGGTCGGCATGCGCAAGCTTGCCGAGACGCCGATGGTCAAGCGGGCGCTTGAGACGCTCAAGGGCCGTGCGCGCATCAAGCGGACCATGTGGTCGCGCCGGGCGCAGGAATACGAGGCCAAGATCAATTCCGGTGACATCGTCGCCATCGCCGAGGTCGTCCGCGACCTGTTCCGGTCGGATACGCAGCCGGAGCAGTCCTATTCGGAACGCCAGCTCTACGAGGCGGCGCTCGACCGGCTGTCGCGCGAAGTTTCGGCGGTGCAGCGCATCACCGAGACCGAGGCGATCAAGGAGATCGAGGCGGCGCTGGCCAAGGGTCCGCGGCGCGGTCCCAAGCCCGAGGCTGAGGAAGAGGCCGTGGTCGAGGAAGAGGCGGCCTAACCCGTTCAGACCGACGAAATCGTGCGAAAGCCCGGCAGAAATGCCGGGCTTTTTCGTTATGTTCTGTGGATTCGACTTTTGTTCTCGGAGCTTCCCCAGACATGCCCCGCCTTAGCCATAAATTAATCTTCATTTGAAAGGACATAAGAGGCGGTTACGCGTGGGGAGAATAGGGGGCGCCGAGTATGCGGCGGAAGCAGGCGTTAAAGCGCGGTCGGGTCCTTTCAATCGTTGTCGCGGGTTTTGCCGGTTACGTGATCGGCGGCTGGAACGGGTCGGTCCCGCGCAGCCCGGAGCTTTCGGCCGCCCAGGCCGTGGCGCTGCGCTTCCCGCAAGATTTGGATGAGGCTTCGCCGGTAACGGTCGCATTCGCAACTTCAGCGAACGCCGCGGCGATGGGCAATACGCAGCTTGCGCTGTTCAGTCCGCAGCCCTTCGTTCCCCAGGCATCGGCTCCGCGAGCACCGGTGCAACAGGCTTCCGCCCCGCAACTGCCAACGCCGCAAGCGACGATGCAGTTGGCATCCGCGGAACAGACGTTCCCGCAACCGGCGCCGGCCACGAAGCGGCCAAACGACGTCAAATCTGCCGCGGCGGCCGTGCATAATCGCAACGACCGGGCCGCCGGCTTCATGCTCAATGACGCGCAGATCGCCAGCATCAAGACGTCGGCTGCATCTGACGGCCGATCAGGAGCAGATGTGGCCGGCGGTCGAAGCCGCGCTGCGCAATATCGCCTATACGCGTTCGCGCGACGCACGCCGGCGCAGCGCGCCGGCGAACACGCAGATTGCCTCGGCCGATGCCGATGGCGTCGATGTGCGCGATCTCAAATCCGCGGCCATCCCGCTGATCATGAGCTTCAATTCCGAGCAAAAAGACGAGGTGCGCAACCTCGCCCACGTCATGGGCTTGGATCAGCTCGCCACGCAGTTCTGATTGCTGCGGCGGATTACGGCCGGCTGTAGCGCGACTTCGCCGCGGGGATTTTTGCCGAAGGCCGGAACAGTTCGCTGGCGCATTTGACGCCCATCAGCGCCAGCAGCGAAAAGCAGGCCAAATCGCCGAATTCAACGCGACTGGAAATATTGAAAGTATAGATCGGATCGTAAAGAAAATAATCGGCGCAGGCGGCGGCGGTAAAAACGGCGAGCAGCGCCGGCAGGCTGCCGTAGAGAAGCATCACCACGCCGATCGGCAGCAAATAGAAAAAAACCGGATGCTCCGGGCCGATGGTGGCGAGCTTGAAATACCAAAGCACCGCCGTAACTGCGGACACGACCGCAAGCGTTACGGTGACGGAGACCGCCCCCTTCAAAACCGACATGCGCATTCCCCCCGGAGCCGTTCGGCCCATTCTTATTGGGCAGAATAGCAGACCGGCCGGCAATGGAACAGGCGGAAGAGCGGGCTACTCGACGACGATCTTAACTTCGCTGCCCGGGCGCAACTTTTCGCCGGGTTCGAGTCCATTGAGGACGCGGAATCGCTCGACGGCGCGGTCGGTTACCGCCATGCGGCTGGCCAGCTTCTCCACCGTGTCGCCGGGTGCAACCGTTGCCACTACAAGATGCAGCGGCTTGGCCTGCTCTATTTCCGCGAGACTCATGCGGCGGAACGTGCCGATCGACTCGCGAAACACGCGATCGATCTCGGGCGTGCGATGCTTGGCGGCGAAGATGAAGCGATAGACGTCGCTGCCGAAGCGGATGGCATAGAGGCGGAAGTCCCACTGGTCGCCTTTCGCCGCCGCGGTGGCGCCGGCGAAGCCGTTGATGACGATGTCGTCGACAGTTGCGGGATCGATGTTCTCGATCCAGCCGGAGGTGAGATAGGCAGCGAGCGTCTGCTCCGCCGGCACGCGCACGACGTCGAGACGCAGCGCCTGGCCGCCGCCGTGCTTGACGCCGAGCACTGCCTGCGCGGTGTTGTCGAGCGTAAAACCGTCCGGCGCGGTGAAGGTGAAGCCGAGTTTTGGATGCAGAAAGCGCCGGCCGCGCACGAAACCTTCGCTCGGATCCTCGCCGAACACGATGCCGTCGATATTGCCGAAATAGGTGGCCTTGGCCTTGGCCAGATCCGCCGGCGTGTCGGCGGCGGGCGCGCGATATTGCCGGGCATTGGAAAGCGCATTGGTGATGCGCTCCGGCGTCGCCGGATGCGACGACAGAAAGTCGGGCGCGGCCGGATTGATGGCGCCGCTCTGCTGTGCCTTCAGATCGGAATTGTGCTCCATCGAGGTGAGGAAGCGCACCGCGCCGTAAGGATCGTAGCCGGCGCGCGCCGCGATGCCGATGCCGAGCGCATCGGCCTCGAATTCCTGCGACCGCGAAAAGTTCACCAGCTTGAGCTTTGATTTCGCCAGCGCCAGCGCGCCGACTTCCGGGTCGCTGACCACGTCGGTGATGGTGCGGCTGGCAAGATCGGCGTTGCGCGCTTCTTCTTCGCGCTGCTCGGCGTGCCGCGCGATGACGTGGCCCATCTCGTGGGCGAGCACGGAGGCAAGCTCGGATTCGTCGTTGGCGAGCGCGATCAGGCCGCGCGTCACATAGATCTGGCCGGTCGGCAAGGCGAAGGCATTGACCGACTGCGAATTGAGCATCGTGACCCTGTAGTGCTGGTCGGGCTTTTCCGAAGCCGCGACCAGGCGCTCCACGGTCTGCTCGATCACGGCCTGCAGGCGGGGGTCGTTGTAGACGCCGCCATAGGCCGCGAGGATGCGCTGATGCTCGCGCTGCACCGCGGGCGGCAGCCCAGTCTCCGCCGGCTTGGCCGGCGCCACTGCGGCGGCTTGCGGCGCGACCGGCGGCGGCGATGAGGTGCACGCCGCCAGCATCAGCGCCGCAAATGCTGCGCCGGCATGCCAAAGCCGAAAACCTGCGATCCCCGAACGTCCCCGTTGCACCGTCACGTCACCCGCATTCACCTCACGTCGGCAGTCTCGATCTGCTCCGGATTGTCCGCTTCGATCCAAGGACTACGCCCCGTCCCGCCACGCGCCTCGATAAAGCCGCGAACCCGAATGCGGCGGCCCGTAAGCCCCTTCAAATCGAGGCCCGCAGCCGTGAAATTGCGCTCATTTCGTTTCAGGACCGTAACGGTGAAATCCTCGGACCAGCGTCGCCCGAAATTCACGTAGATCGTGGCCCCGCTTTCACGCACGGAAACCACCTTGCCCTCGACCAGCGCAAACCGGCCTCGCCGCGCCAGCACGTCCGTGGGGGTCTCGGCATCGAGCACGTCATAATGCGAATCGGCCCATAGGCCAAGCTTGGCCGCCCGCGCGGCATTTTCGCTTTTGAGGAGCTCCAAGGCGCAGGTGCGGCTGCCGACATGGTCGCCGACCCGGGCAAAACCCGAGGCGATCAGCTCGCCTTGCGCGAACAGCTCGTCGCCGTCGCGCACCGCATAGGCGTAGGCGACGAGCCGGCCATAGCGGTCGGTGGCGATGTCGGCGCGCCGCAGTACGATGTCGTCGCCGCCGACCAGCGCATCGAGCGCGGCCTTGGCGGCCGCGCCTGGCCTACCTTCAGGCGGCGGCGCTTCGATAGCGGCCAAGCGAACCTCGCGGCCGTCATCGAGCGTGAAAGTACGGCCGTCGATGATGCGTTTGGCGACGCCGTGCGCAATCACGTCGCCGCCGCACGCGGGCGCAGGCTTCGGCTGCTCCTGCGCCGTCGCGCCGGAACATCCGCATAGTGCTGCAAGCTTGACCGCCAGCGCAGCGGCCAAAAAAACCCCACGACGCCGTCCCACCATCGCCGCTAAGCGAACGGCCGGAATACGGCGGTACTACGGCGTATCTGGATGCTGGCGCGGCCGCTTATGCTATATCGGCGCGTCGAATGCGGTCCCGTAGCTCAGCCGGATAGAGCAGCGGTTTCCTAAACCGAAGGTCAGAGGTTCGAGTCCTCTCGGGACCGCCACTCAAGCACTGGCGCAACGCAACGCCGTTGCGGCGGAATCGACGAATGTCGAAGCTTGCGATTTGCAATCGTAATTTCGCTTTTCCTGCGCAAAACTCAGCGAAACGCTGCGGGAAGTTTGTGCAGTGTCCGCCTGCGCCTTGTGCAAAAAGCATTAAGACGCTGATATAACTTCATAAATCGCGATAATCGCACCGTGTCTCTGTTGCAACAGGGGCCGGAAAAGCGAATGTAGAAACCTAATGCCCACTCGCCAACGTAAATTGGCTGAGTTCTAAATCATGACAGTTCGGGACTCGATAATTGAGGGGGTTGTCATGAAATTCGCAACGTTCGGTCGGATCGCCGTTACCGCTCTTCTGATCGCCGCGCCGCTCGGCGTCGCCAGCGCCGCCGACATGGCAGTCAAGGCGCCAAGAGCCGTGCCGCCGCCGGCGTTCGATTGGAACGGCTTCTATATCGGCGCCTATGCGGGTGCCGCGTGGATGGACCAGGCGAATACGACCGATCCTTGCCTTTCCACCGCGCTCGCCGCTTGTCTCGCAGCCGGCAGCGGTACCTATAACGGCGTGCAAGCCACGGCCTACGACATGAAGCCGAGCTTCGTCGGTGGCGTCACGGTTGGCGCCAACTGGCAGCCGACCCCATACACGCTCATTGGTATTGAGAATAACTACGGCTACCTGAACCTGAAGGGATCGATCACGCAGAATCCACCTCCGATCGGCAATGGCGACACCGTTGCAAGCGCAAGGCTCGGCAATTGGTATGACGCCCTTACCGCGCGGCTCGGTGCGGTCGATGGCCATGCGATGTTCTACCTGAAGGGCGGCGCCGCGGCCGTGAAGTACAGCTCTGGAGTGGTCGATAATGGCCTCCCAGTGACGATCAACACCACGACCAGCAAGACACTGACTGGCTACGCCGCGGGCGGTGGTGTCGAATATGGCATCGACATGCATTGGAGCGTGAAGGCGGAATATCTGTTCCTGGGCGTTCAGAGAAACGTCAACTCCTGCGCGCAGGTCGGCGGTTTCCCCGCGGGAACCATCGATTGCACCACCACGCACACGCCTGGAATCCAAACGATCACGCTCGGCTTGAACTACCGCTTCCACTAAAAACGGAACGTTCGAACCGCGTCATTACGGCTTCGACAGAGCAGGCCCCGGATGGTTCCGGGGCCTGTTGCTATTTGCGTCCGCGCCTGCAAGTTCAACCGCCGCTGGGCTTTCTTAAAGCCGGCCTCTCGGGCTAAAGTCCGCCGCCTACCCCGTAACCAGCAACGCGTATCCCCACAATGAGCACTCAGAAATTGGACGAAGCCGCGATCCTGAAGACTGCCTCGGAACGCAACGAATTCCTCAACCTGCACGAGGTCGTCGCCAAGGCGCGGCAGAATCTCAACCAGAACGCCTGGGACTACATCGTCGGCGGCGTCGAGACCGAGACGACGCTTGCGCAGAAACCGCATGGCGCTGGATACGGTCGCGTTCCGGCCGCGCGTGTTGCGCGACGTCAGCAAGGTCGACGTCACGACCGAATTGCTCGGCCGCAAGCTTAGGCTGCCGATCGTGCTGTGCCCGGTCGGCTCGCTGGAAAGCTTTCACCCCGAAGGCGCCACGCCCGTCGTCAAGGCGGCCGGCGAATTCGGCGTCGCCCATATGCTGAGCTCGGTGTGCGATCCCGGCCTCGAAGGCGTCGCCGAGGCGGCGCCCGACGCGCTGCGCATGTTCCAGCTCTACGTGCGCGGCGACGCGGCCTGGGTCGACGACCATGTGGCGCGCGCCATCGCCAACAAGTACAGCGTATTCTGTCTCACCGTGGACACCGCCCATTACAGCCGGCGCGAGCGCGACATCGCCAAGCGCCATATCACCGGCGGACGGCGGCGCGCCTCGGGCCGCGAATTCCAGGCGGCGCTCGATTGGAAGACCGTCGAGCGCATCAAGTCGAAGTACAAGATCCCGCTCGCCATCAAGGGCATCGCGACTGCGGAGGATGCAAAACTCTGTCTCGATCACGGCGTCGACTTCGTCTACGTCTCCAATCACGGTGGCCGCCAGCTCGATCATGGCCGCGGCTCGACCGACGTGCTGCCGGAAGTCGTCGAGGCGGTTGCCGGCCGCGCCAAGGTCATCATCGACGGCGGTTTCTATCGCGGCAGCGATATCGTCAAGGCGATGGCGCTGGGCGCCGATCTCGTCGGGCTCGGCCGCATGCAGTGCTACGGCCTCGCCGCGGCCGGCCAGGCCGGCATCGTGCGCATGCTCGAATTGCTCGAGGACGAAGTCATTCGCACGATGGGACTTCTGGGCGTCACCAGCTTCGGCAAGCTCGATCCGTCGCATGCTGCACGCGGCGGCGTCGACCAATGTGCCGGGCGTGTTCTCAGCCTTCCCGCATCTCGAGATCGCGCCGTATCGCTATTGAGATTGATCGGTCATGCCGGACGCGGTGCGCTATGCGGTTGCCAAACGCGTAGCGCACATCGTTCTCGATCGTCCGCCGGTCAATGCGTTGAGCCTCGACATGATCCGCGCCGTCATTGCCGCCTTGCGGCAAGCAGCTGCCGATGACGAGGCGCGCGCCGTCGTGCTCGCCAGCGCCGTCGCCCGGCATTTCTGTGCCGGTCTCGACCTCGCGGTGCTGCTCGGCAAAACGCGCGAGCAGGTTTGCGAATTCGTCCACGCGCTCTATGTCGAGCTGCATGAGGCTCAGTTCAATCTTGGCAAGCCGTCGATCGCGGCCGTCGGCGGTTCGGCGCGCGGTGGCGGCATGACCATGGCGATTTCCTGCGATGTCATTCTCGCCGGACTTCACGCCACATTCGGCTATCCGGAAATCAATATCGGCGTTCTGCCGGCCATTCACTTTGCTCATCTGCCGCGCATCGCCGGCCGTCACCGAGCTTTCGAGTTGCTTTTCAGCGGACGGACTTTTGCCGCGCAGGAGGCCTACGAGCTCGGCCTCGTCAGCAAAGTCGTTGCGGATGCCGAGCTCGATGCAGCCGCCGACGCGCTGGCGGCGAACTTCGCCGCGAAATCGCCGCTTGTCATGCGCGTCGCCCGCTCGGCTTTCATGCGCCAGAACGACGATCGGCGCAGGATCGCGGACGCGGTCGAGGATTTCTGCGACGTGGTGACGACGGACGCGGCGCAGGAGGGCATTCGCGCGTTCCTCGAGAAGCGTGCACCGAATTGGTAGAGCAAGATCCCGAAAAGTGGATACCGGTTTTCGGAAAAGATCATGCTCCACTAAAATGCTAGCGCGTGCCGGCAACCGGCTCCATGCCGGCCTTTCGCCAGGCGTCGTGCGCTGCCGGCGCGGCGAGCGCTTGGATGAAGGCAGAAGCCGGCTCCGGCGCCGAATTGCGGACCGGGATTGCGGCGCTGAACACGATATAGGACTGCAATTCCGCCGGCAGCGGCCCGACCAACTGCACGCCCTGGATCGGCAGGATCTCGCTGATGTTGAACAGCCCGACCTCGACATTGCCGGCGGCGACCAGCGCGACGCCGCCACCGATCGCCGACGCGCGCGTCAGCTTTGGCCGGATGGTTTCGGTCAAGCCCATCTCTTCGATCATGTGGGCGATGGCGCGTCCCGCCGAGCCGCCGCCCGAAGTCGGATCGGGATAAACGATCGAGCGCGCTTCGAGCAGCGAGCTTGCGGATGGCCGCGGCATTGGCAATATCCGGCGCGCTCGCGCCGGTGCGAACGACGACGCCGATGCCGACGCGGGCGAGATCGACGGCGCTGCCGGCACGCAGAGCGCCGGTGCCGTTGAGCATCGCCACGACCGGCGACGGCACGATGACGACGTCAGCCTTGGCGCCGGCGTCGAGATCGCTCTCGATGGTCGCGGGCTGCCCGACGGTGAACGTCAGACGATGGCCGGTGTTTTTCGCAAAATCCTCGGCGACAGTCTTGGCCGCCATGGCCGGAGCGCCGGTTGAGTAGACGCGGATGTCCGCCGCGCCGGCAAGGCGCGCGGTGCCGATGAATGCAAGCATCGCAATGGCGCAAGCGCCCGTTGCAGCCTTCATCCATGCCCCCTCACTGCAGGCGCGATCATCGCACGAGGCACGGACGAATGGTACCGACCGGCGCGTGCGGCATGTTAGCCATGCATCGCCCGACAAACCGCCATGTTATGATCCCGCTCCCGCCCAACCGACGAGACCCCCATGAACCTGCAGTTGAGCATCGGCATCACCAATAATCCGCGCACCTGGCCGATCCTCGACGGCACGGTGAAGCCGGAAGGCATCGATCTGATCCCGACCATCTTGCATCCGTCGGAGCTGTTCTGGCGGCAATTGCATTTCGCGGAATTCGCCGTGTCGGAAATGTCGTGCTCGTCGTTCATGATCGTGACCGGGCAGGGCGATACGCGTTTCGTCGGGCTGCCGATCTTCACCACGCGGCGGTTTTTCCACACCACGATTTTGGTCAGCCGCAAGTCCGGCATCGAGAAGCCCGCCGATCTGAAGGGCAAGCGCGTCGGCGTGCCGGAATATCAGCAGACCGCGGCTTTATGGACGCGCGGCGTGCTGCAGCACGAATTCGGCGTGCATCCGAAGGACATGGAATTCTGGATGGAGCGCACGCCGGAAAAAAGCCACGGCGGCGCCACCGGCTTCAAGCCGCCGCCCGGCGTCGTCGTCCATCAGGTGCCCGCCGACTAGAGTCTCGGCGCGATGATGCTCGCGGGCGAGCTCGACGCCACGGTGCATTATCTGTCCGGCCGCAATCTGGTCGACCGCAGCCGCGCCGATCTCGCGCACCATCCCGATTTCAAATATCTGTTTCCCGACCCGGCCGCCGAGGGCATCCGCTATTACCGCAAGACCGGAATTTTCCCGATCAATCACCAGGCCGTGGTGCGGCGCGACATCTACGAGAAGGAGCCATGGGTGGTGCTGAACCTGCTCAAGGCTTTCAACAAGGCGAACGACATCGCCAATGCGCAGCGCATCGAGCACGTCGAGTATCACCTCGCCACCGGCCTGCTTGCCGGCGATGCCAACACCGCCTTGCTGCATCACGGCGTCAAAGCCAACCGCAAGGTGATGGAGACCATTGCGCAATATTCGCTGGAGCAGGGGCTGACGCCGCGGCTGATCAAAATCGACGAGCTTTACGCGCCGAACGCGCTGGAGTCGTAATCGTTTTCCCGTCACCCTGAGGTGGCCGCGAAGCGGCCCTCGAAGGGCGACGGCCCGGGCCGAGCATCCTTCGAGGCCCGCCTTCGGCGGGCACCTCAGGATGACGGATCAGATGTCACTCCGCGGCTTCCGCCTTCATGCTGCCGTCGACGGTCGCGCCCGAAGCGGCCAGCGCCTTGATCTCACTGTCGCTGAGACCGGCCTCGCGCAACACTTCAAAACTGTGCTCGCCGAGCCGCGGCTGCAGCCGCTCGGTCGAGGTCGGAGTCTCGCTGAAACGCACCGGCGGCGCGGTGAACATGATCTCGCCTTCGCTCGGATGCGTGGCGTGCTTGAAAAAACCGGTGGCGGCGAGCTGCGGATCGGTGAGCAGATCGTCGAGGCTCGCCATGCGCGCGCACGGGATTTCAAGCTCGCGCAAGCAGCGCGATCCACTCGTCCGTGGTTTTGTCGAGCAGGCATGCGCCGGCAAGCTCGTAGAGCGCGACGACGTTGTGGCTGCGCGCCGCGATGCTGCAAAAGCGCGGATCGTCGCAAATTTCCGGCTTGCCGACCGCCGGCCAGAATTTGCGCCAGTGCCGCTCGCGTATAGGCCATCATGCACAGATAGCCGTCCTTGGTCTTGTACGGCCGGCGCCAGGCGCCGGTGACGCGCGTATAGCCGAGCGATCCCATCGGCGGCACGAAGTTGTGGCCGAACAGATGCTCGGCGAGCACGAACGACACCAGCTGCTCGAACATCGGGATTTCGACGAACTGGCCGCGGCCGGTTTTCTCGCGCGCCAGCAAGGCGACCGAAATGGCGTTGGAGATCGCCAGCGCGGAGATCTTGTCGGCCAGGATGGTCGGCGCGTAGCGCGGCTCGCCGCCGACCGACATCAGGGCGGCGATGCCGGACTGGCCCTGGATGACGTCGTCATAGGCCGGCTGGCCGCTATAGGGCCCGCCGTCGCGGTAGCCGTGCAGCGCCGCATAGACCAGGCGCGGATTGCGCGCGCACACCGCTTGATGCGCGAAGCCGAGCTTTTCGATCTTTTGCGGCCGCATCGAATGCACGAAAACGTCGGCGCCGGCGATCAGCCGCCACAGCGCGTCCGCGGCCGCGGGCTTCTTGAGATCGAGCACCAGCGAGCGCTTGCTGCGGTTGAGCCCCATGAACAGCGCCGCCATGTTCGGCGAGCGCGCCGGGCCGGTGTGGCGCGGCGCATCGCCCTCGGGCGCCTCGATCTTGATGACGTCGGCGCCCATGTCGCCGAGCATCTGCGTCGCCAGCGGCCCGGCGACCACCGAAGTCAGATCGAGAACGCGAATGCCCGCTAATGGTCCGGCCATGCTTTGATCCAGGTTTTAGGAAAACTCCGGTATCACTTCCTTGGCGAACAGGCGCATCGATTTTTGCGCCTCGGCGATATCGAGCGTGCCGAAATTGATCTGCAGCGATGCGTGCTCGAATTTGCCGACGCTGTCCTCGGAAGCGGCGGATGATGGTTTTGATCTCGTCCGGCGTGCCGACCCAGGCGCCGCCGCTTTCGATCTGGCTTTCCAGCGTGAAATTCTTCATGCGGCTGATCGAAACGTCGTAGCCTTTGTAGTCCTTCGACGACGTGCCTTGCGTCCATTCGCCGGCGGATTCGAACAGCGCGATGAAATAATCCTCGAACTGCCGGCGCGGAATTTCGCGGGCGAGCTTTGCGTCCTCGTGGCAGAACATGTGGAAGGCGATCATCACCTCGCCGTCGCCCGGATGGCCGGCGTCGCGCCAGGCCTTGCGGTAGATCGGCAGCAAATCCTTCAGCGGGCCGACCGGGATCGACATCAGCGCGTGGCCGGCACGGCCGGCGAACTCGAACGAATCCGCGGTGCGGGTCGAGGCGATATAAAATTTCGGCCGCGGCTTTTGCGTCGGCCGCGGCAGCGAGGTGACGTTCTCGAACGAATGAAACTGGCCGCGGTGGCGTGACGTTCTCCTGCGTCAGCAACAGCTCGATCTGCTCGAGACCTTCGCGGAAGCGGGCGACGGACGTGTCGGGCGAAATGCTGAAGCGGCGGAATTCGTGCGGCAGAAAGGCGCGCGCGAAGCCGACGTCGAAGCGGCCGCCGGAAATGGCGTCGAGCATCGCGATCTCGCCGGCAAGCTTGAGCGGGTTGTTGAAGGCCGGCACGACCGCGCCGGTGACGAGCCGCATTTTCTTGGTGCGCGCCGCCGCCGCCGACAAAAACACGATCGGATTGGGGCTATAGCCGCCATAGCGCTCGAAATAATGCTCGACCGAGCGCGCGTGGCGTGTAGCCGAGCGTCTCGGCTTCTTCGGCGATGGCAAGGCTTTCCGCGAAATACTCCGCGGCGCTCTTGTCGCTCGGCCGGAAATTGGGAAAGAACTGAACGCCGAACTGCATGCGACTTAACTCCCGGCCGCTCCATGCGAGTGCGGCTTGCGGCCGATATAGCGCGTGAGGTCGGCCAGATTCTGCCGCAGCGTCGCGGCGTCGACGACATGCGGATCGAAATCCGGCGCGTCGAAGTCGAGCATGTCCTCGTGATCGACGCTGTTCGGATCGGCGATGCTGCGCAGATAGGTCTCGTAGCCGACCGGCCCACCGATATCGGCCGGCGGGCAGCGGCCCTCGGCGCTGATCAGGTTCGGATAGCGCATGTCCGGCTGCGCGGCGGCGCGCGACAGCAGCGTCACCGTGTGCTCCCAATCCTCGCCGAGCACGTAGTCGTACTTGAAGGTGTCGCCCGCCGCCAAAATATCGGCGCAGCGTCGATTGCTCCGCCGGTGTCCGATCGATGCCGGCATCGCGGTCGGGCTGTCCCCAAAGCTTGTCGCCGATGCGAAATTCGAACGGATGGCCGTTCTGCCAGCCGATGGCGATTTGCAGCACGAAATGCAGGTCGTCGAGGCGGATATCGGCCGGCACCTCGACGACGCGCACCACACGCGGCGTCACGTCGTCGATCTCGACACTCAACCGTGCGATTTCACTCATGTCGGAGGACAGCAAACTGTCATTCCGCGGCCTGCTGGAACGTCAGCATCTCGTCGCGCCCATCGAGATCGACGATCTTGCCGTCCTTGATCACCCAGGCGAGATTTTTGCTGTCCTGCAAGATGGCGATATCGGCGATCGGGTCTTTGTCCCACACAGTGATATCGGCGAGTTGCCCGACCGTCACTTGGCCGACCTGGCCGTCGAGGCCGACCGCAAGAGCATTGTCGCGGGTCGCCGCGACGATCGCCTCCATCGGCGTGTAGCCGCCATGCTTGACGAAGATTTCCAACTCCTTGGCGTGCAGTTCGCCATGCCGCGTGAACGAATTGTTGCCGGTGTCGGTGCCGACCAGAAGCTTGATGCCGAGCTTGCGCGCCTTGTGCATCAACTCGCCGAGCAGATCGTAATGCCGCTGCATGCGGTTGAAATCGAGCTGCACCTGTTCGGCGCCGACCTTTTGCTGCTTGCCGAGCTCGACCACCACGGCGAGGAACGTCGCCGTCGGCAGGATCGGCATGCCGGCCTTGGCCACCGCGTCGAGATCGCGGTCGGTGGCGAGATCGGCGTGCACGATCCAATCGACGCCGGCTTCCGCGGCGGCGCGTGTCGAACCGGCGCCGCGCGAATGGATGGCGACTTTCAGGTTGCGCCGGTGCGCCTCGCCGACCACGGCGGCGATCTCGTCCTTCGCCAGCATCTGCGATTCGCCGGAGCGGCTATCGGCCATCTTGATGAAGTTGACGCCGTGCTTGCCCTGGCGGCGCACCTCGGTGACCATCTCGTCGGCGGTGTTGCACAGCTTGCCGATGGAATGATCGGGCGTGCCTTCCCATGACGGCTCGTCGTCCTCGATGCAGCCGTAAGTGACGATCATGCGGCCGGCGACGAACATGCGCGGGCCTTCCATCAGGCCGAGCCGGATGGCGTCGCGCACGCCGACATCGGTGAACCAGGTGCCGCCCGGCACCGAAATGCTGGTGACGCCGGAGCGCAGCACCTTCTGCGCGCTGCGGGCGGATTTCAGCGTCGAGAATTCCGGCCGCGTCGTGCCCTTGCCTTTGCCCTCGCCCTTGATCAGCGGATAGCCGTAGGACATGTGGCAATGGGCGTCGATCAGGCCGGGCATGATCCACTTGCCGGCGGCATCGACCACGTCGACGGTCTTGCGGTCTTCGAGGTGAATGTCGCCCGGCAGCGCGCCGACGCTCTTGATGCGATTGCCCTCGACCACGATGGCGTCGTTGCGCGCCGACGGTTTGCCGGAGCCGTCGATCAGCGTGCCGTTGCGGATGACGAGTGTCTTCTTGGCGGCGCTCATGGGCCCTCCGGCGAAATTGCTTCGTTTGGCGCGATTATACCGCAGCGCCGGAGGGGTGTCATGCCCCGGCCAGCGCGGTGAGGCCATGCGCGGCGACGATATCGCCGACCTGCTCGCTGCGGTCGATATGGGCGCGCACCACCGCGCCGATGTCGCGGTTAAGCTCCGCGGCGCTGCGTTCCGCCTTGGGCTTGGTCTGGGCGCTCAGATAGGCGCCTTCCGCGCGGTTGACCTCGACCAGGGCGCGGCCGAACGGCATCTGCATGCGCTGGTAATGCTGCAGTCCGGCATCGAGGTCGCCGCCGGCATCGCGGATGCTGTCGGCGAGGCAGGCGGCATCGAGCGCCGCCTTGGTGGTGCCGGCGCCGGCATGGGGGCGGGCGACGAACGCCGCGTCGCCGGCGAGCACGACCCGGCCGAACACGATCTGCGGCGAGATCAGATCGTAGATCGGCTGGAAGAACGGCGTCGCCCGCGCAAAAATCTCGGCGATCTGCGGCGCGATGACGGCTCTGGCGTCGGCTTTGATGCGGGCGATCACGTCGGGCCGGATCAGCGGCGGCGGAATGCCGGCGGCATGGTGGCGGCCCGCGGCGTCGGTGCAGATATCGGCGAGCGCGTCGCGATCCACCGGCCGGTACCAGACGATATTGTAGCCGCGGCGGCCGACCGCGGTGTCGTTGTCGCGCCCCGGCACCGCATAGCTGATCAATTGCTCGCCCTCGGGCAGGCAGAACGCATAGAGATCGACCATCTCGCGCCACAGGTCCGGCGGCACGTCGGCTTCGTCGATCGACGCGCGCCAGGCCACATAGCCGGCGTAGAGCCGGCTCGACCTCCGGCAGGAATTGCGCGCGCACCGTGGAGCGGACGCCGTCGGCGCCGACCAGAAGATCGCCGCGTTCGCGGGTGCCGTCGGCAAAGATCGCGGTGACGCCGTGCGCCGTCCTGCTCGACGCGAACGAGCCTTTTGCCGAGCCGATAGGTTTGCGCCGGCAGCGCATCGAGCAATGCGCGGTAGAGCCGCGACCAGCCGCTGAGCGTGCGCGCCGTCGGCTGCTCGATCAAAATCTTGCCGTTTGAGTCGAGGCAGACCGCCCGCGTCGGCTTGATCCCCATCGTCTCGTCGAAATCGATGCCGGCGCGCTTGAGGATGGCGATGAGCTGCGGATGGGTGCCAAGGCCAACGCCGCGGCTCGCCAGCTCCTCGTCATTGCGCTCGAACACGGCCGCGTCCCAGCCGGTCGAGCGCAACAGATGCGCCGCGATCAGCCCGCCCAGCGAGCCGCCGATGACGAGGGCGCGGCGGGTGGTCATTCTTTCCCCTCCTCCTTGTGGGGAGGGGTAGGGGTGGGGGTCGTGAGGTCACGCGCCAACGTCGACGCTCGTGCGTCACCTCCCGACCCCCCACCCCTCCCTCCCCCACAAGGGGGGAGGGAGAAGACAGCCGTGCAAGCTTTCACGGTAACGCCCAGGACATGCTGTCATGCCCCGGCTTGTAATCCATGTTGGTCGCCGCCGGATTGCGGTTGACCAGCGGGCGGCCGTACATCGGATTGGTCTGGCTGCGGGTCTCGTGCTCGACGGTGAACAGCACTTCGCGGGTGTCGAGATCGATCACGTCCTTGAAGCGGTATTCGTAGTCGTTGGTCTCGACCGTGATCAGGCCGAGATCGAGCAGCTTGCGATATGGTTTTGAAAAATTGCTGAGATAGATCTGCACGTGGTGGCGGTCGTAGTGCGCTTCCGGCGCATCGGTCTCGCGGAAATAAAAGTATTGCTTCTCGCCGACCTGGACGCGGGCCTCGGGGCCGGCGCCGTTCTTCTTGACCTCGGCCGGCACGTCCATCACCTCGCGATAGAAGCGCGCGATGCGTTCCGCGGTGCCGGGGCGCACGTCGAAGCGGACATAGGGCATGCCGAGCTGGATGCGGCCGAAGCGCTCGACGTCCGGCGTGTGCACGGTGATGCGGTTGCCCCACGGGCACACCGTCTCGACGCCGTCGTTGCTCTCGCGGAATTCGAATTTGGTGCCTTCGAGCGGCTTCTTCACCCGCTTGAGCCGGTTCAGGAGCGCTTCACGATCCGGCATGACCAGGCCGGTGACGCCGCGCAGCACGTCGGGCTTGCCCATCGGCAGGTGAAACTGGCTCATGCCGACATTGACCCACATATTGCCGGCGCCGGTGTTGAGAAAGGGATCGCGCGTATAGCCGAGCCCGGTGATGTAGAAATGCGTGGCGAGGTGCTGATCGTCGATGCAGACATTGACGTGGCCGATGCCGACGATGTTGCCGATGTCCTGGGCGGCGCGGTCGAATTGTGGTTGGGGCATTGTCAGTTTCCTGGGCGATGTTCGTTCTTGGGGATACTAGGCGCCGGCCGGGGCGCGCTCAACCGTTGTCTAAGGTGTAGGGTAGCAAGGACGCAGCCGGAGGACGAGAAATGCCCCTGAGAGGTCTGAGCGTCACCCGGTTTGAACGTCGCGGCCAACCGCTCGCGTCGCGCCGCAAATTCCTGATCCGCATGGCGATCGCGATCGGGTTGTGGATCGTTTTGACAATAGTCGGCCTGGCGATCGGCATTGCCGGCTATGCGGCGTTCGAGGGCATGTCCTTCGTCGATGCCTATGTGAACGCGGCGATGATCCTGTCCGGCATGGGTCCGATGGGCGAACTGAAGACCACAGGCCGGCAAAGTGTTCGCCGGCTCCTACGCGATCCTGTCCGGTCTCATCATCGTCATCGCCACCGGATTCGTGCTGGCGCCGATCTTCCATCGCATCCTGCATTCCTTCCACGTGGAGACGAAGACGAAGGATTGAGATGGTGAAGCTCACTGCGGCTCAATGCCGGCGGCCTTGATGATCTTGCCCCATTTCTCGGTTTGGGCGGCGATGAAGGCGCGGAATTCTTCCGGCGTGTCCCATTGCGCAACGATGCCCATGGTGTTGAAGCGCTTGGCGGTCTCCGGCTTCTTGAGATCGGCGACGAGCGTCGCATTGAGCGCGTCGACGATCGGCTTCGGCGTGCCGGCGCGAGCGAAGAAGCCCTGCCAGCTTTGCCCCTCATAGCCCGGCACGGTCTCGGCCAGCGCCGGCACGTCGGGCATGTCGGGATCGCGCTTGGGCGACAGTACGGCAAGGAGCTTCAGCTTGCCGGCCTGGATCAGCGGCAGCGCCGGGGTCAGGTCGGAGAATTCCATCGAGATGTTGCCGCTGGCCACGTCGGTCAGCCCCGGCAGCGTTCCCTTGTAGGTGATGTGGCGCATCGTGGTGCCGGTCATCATCTTGAACTCTTCGGCGAAAATCTGATGCGGCGTGCCGCGGCCGGGAGATCCGAAGGTCAACGTGTCGGGCTGCTTCTTGGCGAGCGCGATCAGGTCGGCCACCGAATTGACCGGCAGTGTGGGCGACACGACCAGGCAGAATTTGGTCAGGCCGACGAGGGTGACCGGGGTGAAATCCTTGGCGAGGTCATAGGACACCGACTTCATCACGAACGGCAGCAGCGTGATGACCGACGGCGCGTGCAGCAGCGTGTAGCCGTCGGGGTTGGATTTGGCGACGTAGGAGATGCCGATCTCGCCGCCGGCGCCGGGCTTGTTCTCGACGACGAAGGTACCGTGCAGCGTGCGGCCCAGTACGTCCGCTTCGTAGCGGCCGAGCACGTCGTTCGATGCGCCCGGCGGAAACGGCACGACGATAGTCGCCGGGTGGTTGGGATAATCGTCGGCGGCGATGGCGTGAAGGGCCGGCAGGACAAGAAGCGCGCAAGCGAGCGTCGCTGCGGATGCGGCGCGAGACCAGAGCATTTTCATAGGGCGTTCTCCCGATGCCGGCCACCTTAGCGCCGCGCGCCGCGCCCGGACAAGGCGACGCCGCAGCCATGCTGCCGCAGCCGGACTGACGGGCTGCCGCGGCGCGGGCAGGGGTGATACACCTTGCCGGCAAATCACTTTGGGTGTCGCGGCGCGGTGTCGAGTATTAGGGAAAAATTGCAACCGGCCGCGGGCGACGAGGCGGGTAGCCGCACGAGCGACGTCGATTATCGCCTGCTGGTGCCGCTGGTGCTCAATTCGGCGATCATCCAGGCGGTCTACGCGATCATGCGGGTGACGACGTCATACCGCGCCATCGAGCTCGACCTGCCGGTGATCTGGATCGGCGTGATCTCGGCGGCGTTCGCAATCCTGCCGATCTTTCTCGCGGTCTGGGTCGGCCGTTTCATGGACCGCGGCAATGACGCGCAAGCCTGCTGGATCGGCGCGGCGCTGATGGTCGTCGCCTGCGCCGGCTTTCGCTATTGGGCCGGCTCGGTGACGGCGCTCTTGCTGCTGATGGTGCTGCTCGGCATCTCGCACCTGTTCATGATGGCGAGCCAGCAGATGCTGTGCATCCGTTGCGCCGGGCCACGCGGCCGCGATGGGGTGTTCGGCAATTATCTGGTTGCCAGCGCCATCGGCCAGGGTCTCGGCCCTTACATCATCGCCTGGTCGAGCGGCACGGCGCGGCTGCCGCCGACCGACCGGCTGTACGCGATCGGTCTTGTGATCTCGTTCGCGTCGCTCGTGACCGCAGGCGCCATGCGGCCGGCGCCGAAGCCGAAAGCCCACGAGCACAGCGCAGCGGTCGTGCCGGTGCGCACGCTGATGCGCCAGCGCGGCTTGATGGCGGTGCTGATCGCCAGCGTCATCACCATCACCGCGCAGGATCTGCTGACGATCTACCTGCCGCTCTTGGGCGCCGCCAACAACATCACGGCGCGCGACGTCGGCACCTTGCTCACCGTGCGCTCGGTGTTCTCGCTGGTGTCGCGCATGGGCTATGTGCGGGTGATCCGCCTCGTCGGCCGCGGGCCGTTGACGCTCGCCAGCATGATGGGAGCCGGGATCAGCTTTGCCTGTCTCGCTCTGCCGATCCCGCTCTCGGCGATGTTCGGCGCGATGATGCTGATGGGATTTTCGCTGGGCATCGCCACGACGCTGAGCCTGACCAATGTCGTCGATCTCGCTTCCGCCGCCGCCATGGGCACGGTGATGTCGCTGCGCATCACCGGCAACCGCATCGGCCAGGTGGCGGTGCCGTTCATTGCAAGCTTGATCGCCGCCGCGGCCGGCGTCGGCGGCATTTTCGTCATCATTGCGCTGAGTCTCGCGGCGTCAGGCGCCGCGGTGCATTTCAGCCGGCAAGACTCCTAAGCGCTGAAGCGGCGCGCGCCGGCTCACCAGCGACGGTAATAATAGCCGCGCCCATAGGCCCCGTAATAGGGACCGTAGCCGTAGAAGTAATAGGCTGGCGGCGGCGGCCCGACGTAGACGGGCGGTCCGATGGGCGGCGGCGCTCCTGGATAAACGGGAATCGGCGCGTCGGGATCAACGCCGGGCGGCGGACCGGCATAACCGGGAGGCGGCGGAGGCGCATAGCCCGCGGGAGGCGGCCCCGCCGGCGGTCCTGCGTACCCGGCAGGCGGCGGCCCGGCGGCGCCGGGCGGCGGGGCGCCACCGCCCTGATCGAAGCTGGTGGCGATCGCGTAGCCGTTCTGGCCCTGGAAAGTGACCTGGCACCATTGGCCGCTGCAGCCGCTGACGTCGACATTGCTGCCGCCGGGAATGGTCATGATGATGGTGTAGGTGGTGCCCGGCCCCTGCCGTAAATTCACGTTGTTGACGGCGAGCGCGGGCGCCGCTGCGGCGCTTGCCGCCGACAGCGCCAACAGCACACCGGCGGACGCTGCGATTTTCCCGAAAGTCATCGCTAACCTCTTGGGGCTTCAAAACAATATCTTGCCGCCGATTAAAGTCGCGACGGTGCCGGTTTTCAACCCGCTTCGCGGCGGGATTTTGTTATTCAGCGCGAGAGCTTTTCCAGCTCGGGGAACGGCGCATAGGTGACGCCGGTGCAGAGCTCCTTCGGCGTCTCGATGAACTGGTCGAAGCGGCCGGCGACGAAAACGGCGGCGACCTCGCGCATGCCCTCATAGACGGTGGCTGTCTTCTTTGGATTGAAACGCAGGCAGAGCATGTAGCGAGCGGGCATGGTCAGGCTCGCCGACTTCAACACCGGCTCCGAAATGCTGGCGTCGCGAATGGCGGTCGGATCGTTGAGATAGGCGTGCATGGCGGCGAGGATGTCGGTCTTGTAATTGTTGGGATAGGCGTTGATGCCTTCCTCGTCGGTCTTATGTTGACCTCCGGCGCAGGCGCTCAGCGCCAGCGCCATGATGATCAAACCGACATGCCGTCGGCATCCGCCGCCGTTCATGCGCTGCCCGCTCAGTCCCCATATTCGACGCCCCGCATCGGTTTAATGGCAAATCGTGACCGGCGCCACTGGCAAGTCTGCTCACTGGCAAGTCTGTCACTGCCAAGTCTGCCATTACAACATCTGACGACTAGATCGGCACCGCCATCGCCTCGAAGGCGCCGTCGCAATTGATCAGGTCGACCCGCTTCTGCACGATGCGGAACGTGTCGCCATGGCGCCGCAAACGATGCCGCTGGCGGCCGGCGAAGATGCGCTGCGCGTCGTCGCGGTATTCGGCCATGATCAAGGTCGAGCCGACGACGTATTCGCCCTTGGCATGATCGGTTTCCTCGACGACCACATTGCCGACCAGATGCGCGGTGCGCGACGGCGGCGTCTGCACGTGGATGCGCGGGTGTTCGAGCCGCTCGATCCTGGTCTTCATCAGCTCGCGGTCGTCGTAGAACAGCGAAGCCTGGTCGAACGGGCTCGTCTGGTCGGGCACCGCCGGCACCCAATAGGTGCCGTCGTCGGCGAACAGCGCCATCCAGTCGCGAAAGCGCCGCGCATCGAGCAAGCCGCGCTTCGTGGATGATGAAGTCCTCGAGCGCGGCGCGGCTTGAGCCGTCAGCCGCCATCACGCCGCCTCGTGCATATAGCCGAGCCAGGCCTTGTACTGGGCGCGCACCACCATCTCATGGGTGGCAAGCTCGCGGGTGGCGTTGCGCTCGCGGTCGGGCTCTTCGGCGCCCAGCCCGCGCGAGATGTCGACCCAGTCGGTCATGGTGCTTTGCAAACCTTTTTGCGCGCGCACGAAGGATTCCAGGTCGTCGGTCTGCACGAACGACGCCGCCGAATGGGTGACGTTGAGCAGGCGGATATTGCCGAAATTCATCGCCTCCGGCGCGCCGACCAGTCGGATCGGATAGATCGTCACCTCGGTGCGGTCGACCGCGATCGGCTTGATGACGCGGACATGGATGTTCAAGCCCATGATCGACATGTTCGGATAGATCAGCGAATTGTGCAGCCGCGGCGTGAGGATGTCGTTCGCCCGTTCGGCGCCGACTTTCTCCGCCAGCACTTTTTTGTATTCATCGAACGCCGGGCTCGAGCGCTTGCCGTCGTCGAGCGTGGTGTTGCTGGTCCAGCCGTGGCCGTTGCCGGCGATGAAACTCTTGCGGTCCTTCCAGGATGCGGCGGTTTGTTTCTTCTCGGTCTCGACGACCATCGCGCCTTTTTGATCGCCCTCGCGGCGGGCGAACTGCACGCCGTCCTTGTTGACGGTGGAGGCATGGCCGAACGGCACGTGATAGGAGTCGAGCACGTTCTCGACCTGGAGCTTCCAGTTGCCGTTGTAGACGTAGCGGTGCATGCCGGCGTCGAGCGCCAGCGCGCCGTCGGGCGCGCGATCGACCAGGTCGTCGATATTGCCCTTCACCGGGCCGATATGGTCCTCGAAGTTTTGGCCCTTCGCCGCCAGGCTCGCGAACACGAAACCGCGGTACTCGCCGACCCGCGGCGCGCGCGCGAGACCGAACGCCTCCTTGTCGAAATTCTCGGCGCAGCCTTCCGGCACCGGCACCGTCATGAGGCGGCCGTCGGTGTCGAACGTCCAGCCGTGATAGCAGCAGGTCAGGCGCGGAGCGTGGCCGCGGCGCTCGTTGACCACCTTGGCGCCGCGATGGGTGCAGCGGTTGAGCAGCACCTGCACCGAACCGTCGCGATGCCGCACCATGATGACCGGCTGGCGGCCGAGATCGGTGGTGATGAAGTCGCCCGGGTTCGGCACCTGGCTGGTGTGGCCGACGAACAGCCAGGCGCGGCCGAAGATGCGTTCCATTTCCAGGTCGAACAGATCCGGATCGGTATAGACGCGCCGGTGCACGCGGCCGGGCTCGATGAGCTTTCCGATCTCGTCGGCGTGGCCGTTGCGCATGAAGAAAGTTCTCGACTGTTACCCGTCACCCTGAGGTGCGAGCGAAGCGAGCCTCGAAGGGCGACGGCCCGGCCGTGCATCCTTCGAGGCCCGCCTACGGCGGGCACCTCAGGATGACGGATTCTATTCCGCCGCCTGATGGGCGCGGTTCTGCACCTGCGTGTTGATGAGCTGCAGCGGGGACGCGGTTTCTTCCAGCATGCCCCAGCTTTTGAGCCAGTCGTAGGTGCGCTGCATCTCGTCGGCCGGGATCGGCGCCGGATCGCAGACCACGAGCCGGCTCTCGCGCAAATCCTCGACCTTGAGCGCCGCGATCTCCGGATCCTTCTTGGCGTAATAGTCGATGAAGTAGTGCATGTACGCCTTCTTGTTGGCGTTGATGCGGCGCACCGCTTCGCGCACCGCGCGATTGAACGCCGCATAGGTCTCGGCATCGACCCGGTCGGAAGCGACCTCGGTGCCGTGGAACAGCGACGAGCAGATGACGCGGCAGCCTTTCTTCTCGGCGAGCGTGATGTGCGGCTCGGTCAGCGTGGTGGCGTCGATCTCGCCCTTCATCATGGCATCGAGCCGATAGCGCGAGCCGTTCGGCGCGCGGCATAGTTTGATCATCTCACGCGGCAAAAAACCTTCGAGCAGGTGCAGCGCGATGTAATGGGTGCCGAAATAGAACGGCACGCCGATGGTCTTGTTGGCGAGTTGCTGCGGCGTATAGACCGGCGAGTTCGGGCGGCACGACGACGGCCGAATAAGCCACGATGGCGCGGCGGCCGAGCTGCCGGCTGCCTTGGCCGGTATCCTGGACGCGGCAGTAATTGCCCCATTCGCAGGCGTTGTACATGTCGGCCTTGCCCTGTTCCAAAAGCTTGCCGTGGCTGGCGAACGGGTTGACGCCCTTCGGCGTGGTGACATGGGCCTCGACCTTCTTCTCGACGCCGGCTTCGCGGTCGGCCCATTCGATCTCGAGGCCTTCCTTGGCGAACAGGCCTTCGTCATAGGCCACGAGCTCCGGCAGGCCTTGGAACGGCGCGGTCGTTTCCAATACGAGTTTTTTCATCGGTGGCTCCGAGCAAGGGTTTGCGCAAATCTTTGGCGGCAAATCGGCTGGCGAACTTTAGGCCTGCGGACAGGTCGAATCAACGACAGCCGCATGCCACTTGCGCATGGCCGCGGCGCGGCAGCGCCTACTTTTGCGGCCGCAGCCGCTGCATCTGCAATTGCGCCAGGAACGGCACCAGCGGGTGCGCGCCCATTTTCACGATCGAGGGCATGTCGAGCTTGATCAAGGCCTCGCGCTGATCGGGCGACAGCTGGAATTTATCGGCAAAGGCCGCCGCGTCCGCCATGTACTGCGTGCGCATGTCGGCGTCGTGGGCGAGACCGTGCAGCGCCGTCGTCAGCTCGACCAGCTCCGGCTTGATCGAGGGATAATGCGCCGCGTGGCTTTGCTCGCCGTTGCCGCCGATCCAGGCCAGCGAGGCGTAATTGTGATGCCAGCTCGGATCCATCGACACCACGTCGGGCTTGCGCTCGCCGAGCGCGCCGGCGGCGCAGGCCCAGCAGCGCAATTCGATATTGCCGGTGTCGTCGAGCTCGGCTTCGTCGTAGCCGATCAGCGATTTCAGATTTCCCGCCGCGAGTTTTTCCAGGACGCGCCGGTCCCAGGCGAGCTCGGGATTCGAGTAGCGGTCGGTGCCGGGAAAATGCGACATGCCGCCGCTCGACAGGATCACGGTTTTCGAGCCCGAGCGCGGTGACGGTGCGGGCGACCGCCTGGCCGAACTGGTAGCAGCGCTCCATGGTCGGCTGCGGCGGCAGATAGGCGTTGACGTAGATCGGCAGCACCGGGCCGGTGTGGCCCAAGATGCGTGAGCGGAATGCCGATGGCGTAGTCGATCTTCGCCGTCGAGGTGAAGGCCGGATCGAAATTCTGCCGGTAGAGCTGGCGCACCAGTTCGAAGCCGATCTCGCTCGGAATTTTCCAGTGAAATTTGCGGCCGGCGAATTCGCCGGTCGCCTCGCCGCCGACATGGATCGTGAACGGCGGCGCGGTGGTGTGGAAGAACTGCTCGGCGTGATCGTTGGAGAAGATGATCCACAGGTCGGGCTCGAGCGCGCGCAGCCTTTTGCCGACGTCGGCCGCGACCTCGCGCACATGGGCGACCAGCGCCTTGTCCTCGGTGTCCGGCATGGTGAAGAACTGCGGCGCATGGGGCAGCATGGCGCCGCCGATCACGGTCGACATCATGGTGGTTCTCCTTGGCCGCGAGGCTATCGCGCGGGGGGCGGGACAACAAGCGCGGCGGGTGCTGCGCTGATCGCCTTCCCAGTCACGACGTTGAATGTTAACCGTCACCCTGAGGTGCGAGCGTAGCGAGCCTCGAAGGGGACGGCCCCGGCGCCTCGGCCGTATCCTTCGAGGGCCGCTACGCGGCCACCTCAGGATGACGGGAAACCAATCAATGGTCGAAGTTCCGGTGACGATCGCTTGCGGCAATTACGATCGCACCCAAGCGATCAGGGACGGCCGGGTGAAGGTCGAAGGCTGCGCGGTGACCTACCTGCCGCTGTATCCGGAGGAGATTTTCCACCGCGTCTTCAAATTCCAGGAATTCGACATTTCCGAAATGTCGTTCTCGAGCTACCTCCGCACGGTGTCGGCGGGGACGTCGGCCTATACCGCGGTGCCGGCCTTCGTGTCGCGGATTTTCCGCCATTCCGGCATCTACATCCGCAAAGGCGCCGGCATCGCCAAGCCGGAAGATCTGCGCGGCAAGCGCATCGGCGTGCCGGAATATCAGATCACCGCGGTGGTCTGGATGCGCGGCATGATGCAGCACGAATACGGCGTGCCGCCGTCGGAGATCCATTGGCGCAGCGGCGGCCAGGAGCAGGCCGGCCGCGAAGAGCGCACGCCGCTGAAGCCGATCCCGGGCCTCGATCTGCAGGCGATCCCGCATGACAAGACGCTGGTCGGCATGCTGCGCGACGGCGAGCTCGACGCGCTGTTCACGGCGCGGGCGCCGTCGTCGTTCCTCGCCGGCGAGGCGCATATCACGCGGCTGTTTCCCAACACGCGCGCGGCCGAGCAGGCCTATTACAAGAAGACCGGCCTGTTTCCGATCATGCACCTCATCGGCATCCGCAAATCCCTGGTCGAGCGCTATCCGTGGCTGCCGACCAGCGTCTACAAGGCGTTCTGCGAGGCCAAGGCGCTGGCCATGATCGACCTGCGCGACGTCAATGCGCTGATGGTGACGCTGCCGTGGCTCGAAGCCGAGACCAAGGAGACGGCCGCGATCATGGGCGAGGATTTCTGGAAATACGGCGTCGCCGAGAACATGCCGGAGATCGAGGCGCTGTCGCAATACGTCTACGAGCAGGGCCTGACCGACCGCAAAGTGAAGGTCGAGGAATTGTTTCATCCCGCGACATTCGATATTTCGAAAGTATGACCATGGCGGCAAACGACGATCGCGTCATCATTTCCGGCTGCGGGCCGGTCGGCGCCGTGATGACCTTGGCGCTGGTCAAGAAGGGCATCCCGGTCACGCTGATCGAGCAATTGCCGGACGCCGCCGAGGATCAGCGCGCCGCCACCATCCATCCGCCGACCGTGGACATGCTGGTCGCGCTCGGGCTCGAAAAGGAGATGTTCTCCACCGAGCCGACCGGCGGCATGGAAGCGCCGCTGTTCCATTTCCGCGACCGCGCGACGGGCAAATTGATCGCGGTGTTCGACATCAGCCTGCTCAAGGGCGAAGTGCCGTATCCGTATGTGTTGCAGTGGGAGCAGTACAAGCTGGTGCACGCCGCGCTGCCTCACATCAAGGCGAGCGGGCTCGGCGAGGTGCGGTTCTCGACCAAGCTCACCGGGCTGGCGCAGACCGCCGATCATGTCGAAGCGACAGTCACCAATGCCGCCGGCGAAACCGAAACGCTGCGCGGCAAATATCTGATCGGCAGCGACGGCGGCTCCAGCACGGTGCGGCGCCTCGCCGAGATCGCGTTCGAGGGCTTCACTTACCCCGAGCGCTTCATCAAGATCGGCACCAGTTTCGATTTCGGCACCACCGGCCAGGGCTATTGCACGCGCAATTATTTCTCCGATCCCGACGAGTGGATCAATCTGTTCAAGGTCAAAGGCAAAGGCCCGCCCGGCATCTGGCGCGGCGTGTTTCCGGTGCCGGAACAGGAGACCGACGAGGCGGCGCTGAGCATGGCCGGCATCCAGCGCCGCCTGCAAGGCATCCATCAAAAGAGCGGCGAATACGAAATTCCCTATTACGCGCTCTACGCCGTGCACCAGCGCGTCGCCGCGACCTTCAACAAAGGCCGCGTGCTGCTCGCCGGCGACTGCGCCCACGTCAACAATCCGATCGGCGGCATGGGCATGAACGGCGGCATCCACGACGCCATCAATCTCGCCGAGAAATTGTCCGACGTCTGGTTCGGCCGCGCCGAGGCGAGCGTGCTCGACCGCTACACGCGCCAGCGCCGCAAGGCCCAGGTCGATTACGTGCAGGCGCAGACCATCCAGAACAAGAAGGCGCTGGAGGAGAAGGACCCGAAGGTGCGCTGGCAGCATCTGGACGAGCTGCGGCGCACGTCGGAGGACGTCGCGCTGCACAAGAAGTTTTTGTATCGCTCGTCGCTGATCGACAGCTTGAATTCGGCGAACGCGGTGGAGTGAGCGAAATGTTCGTCGAAGAGGAGAAAAATTCACACGATCTTTTATGAGGGCTGTCTCCGCAAAACGTAAGGAATCGAAGAATGGCGACCGTCGGCAATGTCGATTGCCTGCTCGTGCAGACTGTCTAAGCTGTCTCTATTCAGGCCGACCCAAAACATATTGCCGCGATAAGAGGCCTCTGACTTGGGAGGCATTTCGGGGACCGCAATCGGCTTTTGACCCACTCTATTACCCCATGCCGAATAGGCAAATCGATCAGCTGCGGCGAGCGGCAAGCAGCTCTTTTGGTTGTCGAAAGACAGCCCAGACAATGCTGGTCCCGAATTTCCAGAGTCTGGCTGCGCACCCAATCATAATTACGCCCACATCTTGCGCATTCTTGTGACCATCTTCCAAAACAACATAAAGGCGCGGCTCAATAGTATTTGGAATATGCCCGATAACATCAACATATGGTTAGTGCAAGGCCTCGGAACATACGCGGGTAGGATTTTCGCTCGTTCAAGTTTACGAGCTACGTCGGCAGATACATGATTCACAACGGTAACAGTTATAAGCGTCTTCACCGATGCGAAGGTGATCACGCAAGTGTTCAAGCGGTCATTTGCACAGTACTATGTTGGCAACATACGTCTCAAAGTCGATTATTTGATGTAGGCAAAGCTTCGCGACGTCGTTGCGCAGAATCATCAATAGCGTGAGAAATATTCAGTGGAAATCCCAAACGTCTAGCCTACGCGTATTGAAATTTGCGCTACTGCGCGCTGTGCTCACGGATGCTCAGGACCGCAACATGTCCTTCAGGTCTTTGGCAGCGGCTTCCCAGCCGACGTCTTTAAAGTAGCGGTCGATCTCCGCAGTTATCGCGGGCGCATCCTCCGGCTTGGCGTTTGCGATCCATTCAATGAAGTCCGCGAGTGCGATCGCAGCATTCAATTCTGCGGCTTGCTGCTAATCGTAAACCGCAGAGCATACGGACTACCGCGGTTTATGAGGTCGCCAGCGGAAAATATTGACAACTGCATCGGCCAGGCGGCGGAGTTCGGCGGCCTCGGTCATGGTCCATGCTTTCCATTCCAGTTTCCCGGTTGGCTTGACAGTCCGCGACGGCGGCAGAGCAAGGCGATCGGCACGGACTTCAGTGCGATAGGCGCAGGTGAGCAGCCGCTCGATGTCGTGCTGTCGGCGAGCGACGAAGTGTCCATCGCGCTTTTCGATCAGCGGCGTTCGCCGATGAACAGCCCATCGTCGCTGCAGGCGAGGCCGAGATTGTTATCGCCGGCTTCGCTGAGACGCCACATGTGCCAAGCGGCGTGGCGGATCATCGCGCCTATTTAGGAATATATTCAGAAGACTATGTCAACAAAAAAGTGCCGCTGCGAATGGCTTGGCCGAGATAACACCGCAAGCCATTGCGGCTACGAGATAAAATATGGTGCCGGCTGGGATGGTTCTGATTGTGTTGTCTGCTCAGCGCAACGCCCTTGGTTGTTAAGGCGCGCTCACCCGATAAAGATTCGCACCTTACCGCGGCCCTAAAAACTTCCCCCACTTCTCCTCAATCTCCCGCGCCTCATCCGGCGACAGCGCCGAGGTCGGCGGAAATTTGTCGCGCCACGCAAACGGCCGGCAGGCGTCGATGATCGCCTTGGAGTGCGAGGTGACGCCGCGCTCCTTGTCCTCCGGCGCAATGCGCGGATCGAGCGCCGAGCTCCAGGCGTTGCGCACGATGTCGATGCCTTCGGCCGGCTCGCAGCGCGTCGCGACCGCCCACATCACGTCGGCGAGGTTCGATGGATCGATGTCGTCGTCGACCACGACGACGATGCGCGCCATGTAGCTGTGCGCCGCCGCCATCAGCGCCGCGCGCTTGGCGTGGCCGTCGTAGCGCTGGCGCAGCGCCACCACCGTCATGAGCTGCGAGACGTGCTGCCAGGCGCCGACCACGTCGGTGACGCCGGCGGCTTCGAGATTGCTCCAGATGGTCGCGGCGCGGAACGGCAGGCCGAAATGAAAGCGCGGCGGCTTCATCGGCGGCGAGCCGAGCAGGATCGGATCGTTGCGGTGATGGATGGCGGTCACCTCCATCACCGGGCCCGGCCGCGCCGCGGCGGCGTAATAGCCGGTGAATTCGCCGAACGGTCCTTCGGGCAGCGTCGCTTCGCTCATCGGCAGCAAGCGGCCTTCGAAAATGATTTCCGCCAAGCGCGGGAAGCGGCAGGCCGGTCTGCGGGCCGTCGAAAACTTCGATCGGCGCGCCCTTGATCGAGCCGGCGAACTCGTATTCCGAACGGCCGTCGGGCAAATATTCGAAGCCGGCGATGAACAGCGCCGGATCCTCGCCGTGCACGATCGCCACCGGGCAGCTCTCGCCGCGGTCCCAATATTTTTTGGCGATGATGGCGCCGTGGCGGCCGCCGTGATCGAACTGCACCGTGACCCTGTTCGGCCCGTGCACCTGGACGCGATAGATCGAGGCATTGATCCAGCCGGTGTCGGGATCGCGCATGATGACCAGCGAGCCCGAGCCGATGAACGGCCCGCCGTCGTGGCGGTGCCAGATCGGCGCCGGGAAGCGCGCGATATCGACGTCGCGCCCGGCGATCGTATTTTCAAGGAACGCGGCGGTTTTGACGGTAACCGGCGGCTGCGGCGTTAAATTCTTGCGCTTCTCCATCCAGGCCTTCAGCGCGTCGAGCGGCCGCAGCGTCGGGATCGAGCCCGAGCGCCAGCGCCGCGCGTTGCACATTGGTGGTGGCATTGGTGAAGACGCGAAAGCCGGGCGGAAAGCCTTTGATACTGTCGAACAGCAGCGCCGGGCAGTCGGGCAGGCCGGCCGCGACCTCGGTGATACCGCCGATCTCGAAGCGCGGATCGGCGCCCTCGATGCGCCGCAAGGCGCCGAGCTTGTCGACGGCAGCGATGAATTCGCGCAAGTCCTTATACATGTCGTCGCACCCGCGTTTTACCGCAAACCCAGCCACGCCTGCGCGAGACTAAGAGGGCAAGTCAAGGAGTTCTCTTTCCTGGCGAATGAGTATAAGTGAGCGGTGCCCGGGTAAAACACAGCCTTCATGCCATCCATAGCCCATCTCATTCACGCCTACGGCCTGCTCGTGGTCGCCGGCACCATTGGGCTGGAAGGCATCGGCTTTCCGGTGCCGGGCGAGACCGCGCTGATCATTGCGTCGGTCATTTCCGGCACCAAGCACGAGCTCAGCATCGTGGCGGTGATCGTAACGGCGGCGCTCGCCTCGATCGTCGGCCGCAGCATCGGCTATCTGATCGGCCGCTATTTCGGCTATTGGCTGCTGCTGCGCTACGGCAGCTATATCTGGATCAACGAAGCGCGGATAAAACTCGGCCAATATCTGTTCCTGCGCCACGGCGGCAAGATCGTCATCGTCGCCCAATTCGTCCCGGTCCTGCGCACGATCGCCGGCATCATGGCCGGCGCCAATCGCATGCCGGGGCCGCGATTCCTCTTGGCGAATATCTTCGGCGCGTTCGTCTGGGCGATATTTTTCGGCACCGCCGCCTATACGCTGGGCCGGCAAGTCGAGCGCTTGGCCACCTGGGGCGTGGTCGTCCTCGTCATTGCCACCGTCATCGTGCTGACCATCGCCGCCTACTTCGTGCGCGGCCATGAGGCACAGCTCGAGGCGGAAGCCGAGCGCGCCTTGCCGGGTCCGCTGCAGTCGCCTTGACGCGCCCGCCCCGCCGGTGCCGATAATACCCGAAATGCCCGAGGAACTGACACTGTGACCGCGTCCTGGTCGACGATCGATTGCGACGTGCACGTCAATGTGCCGAGCATGCAGGCGCTGTTGCCGCATCTCGACGAATATTGGCGCGACAGCGTGGTCGATCGCGGCATGAATTCGCTGGAGTCGATCAGCTATCCGCCGAACGCGCCGCTCACCGCGCGGGCGGATTGGCGCGGCAAGGGCGGCGCGCCGGCCAATACGCTCGACGCTTTGCGCACGCATGCGCTCGACCGCTGGAACATCGACGTCGCTATCTGCCATTGCCTCTACGGCGTGCAGCTTCTGTACAGCGAGGACATGGCGGCGGCGTTCGCCAAGGCGGTCAACGACTGGGTCGCCAAGGAATGGCTCGACCGCGATCCGCGGCTGCGCGCCTCGATCGTGGTGCCGATGCAGAACACCGAATTCGCCGTCGCCGAGATCGAGCGCTGTGCCGCCGACAAGCGCTTCGTGCAGGTGCTGGTGCTGTGCATGGGCGAGATGCCGCTCGGCCGCCGCCAATATTGGCCGGTCTACGAAGCGGCCGAGCGCCACGGCCTGCCGCTCGGCATCCATGCCGGCTCGAGCTACCGGCATCCGGTGACCTCGCTCGGCTGGCCGTCCTGGTATGTCGAGGATTACGCGGCGCAGTCGCAAGGCTTTCAGTCGCAGGTGGCGAGCCTCGTCTGCGAAGGCGTGTTCGTGAAATATCCGAAGCTCAAAGTGGTGCTGCTGGAATCCGGCGTCACCTGGCTGCCGGCGTTCCTGTGGCGGCTGTCGAAATTCTGGCGCGGCGTGCGGCTCGAAGTGCCGTGGATCGATCGTTCGCCTGCTGAAATCGTGCGCGATCACGTGCGGCTGACCATCCAGCCGTTCGACGGCCCGGACGATCCGGCGGCGGTCGCAAAACTGATCGAGCACATGCAGTCCGACGACATGCTGCTGTTCGCGTCCGACTTTCCGCACTGGCAATTCGACGGCGACGACATCATGCCGGCGGGAATTCCGCAAAAGCTGCACGGCAAGATCCGGCGCGACAATGCGCTGGCGACCTACAGCCGTCTCGCCGAGCAGGCCGCGTAAAGCCATGGCCAAACACGTGATCGCTGCGTTGCGCGAGTTTCCGGCCGGCACCCGCAAGCTCATCGACATCAAGGGCCGCCAGATCGCCGTGTTCAATATCAAGGGCGAGTTCTTCGCGCTCGCCAACCGCTGCCCGCATCAGGGCGGCAGCCTGTGCGAAGGCCGCCTGACCGGGCTGGTCGAGGCCAGCGAGCCCGGCGAATACCGCTATTCGCGGCAGGGCGAGATCATCCGCTGCCCGTGGCACGGCTGGGAGTTCGACGTGCGCACCGGCAAATCCTGGTGCGATCCGTCGCGCATCCGGGCGCGGCAATTTTCGGTTTCGGTGGCGCCCGGCGCGACGCTGGTCGAAGGCCCCTACGTGGCCGAGACGTTTGCCGTCAGCGTCGAAGACGAATACGTCGTGTTGGACGCGTGAGGCAAATTGGAATGACGCAGGGGCGATTGCGGCTGGCGGCGGATATCGGTGGCACGTTCACCGACATCGCGGTGTTCGACGAAAAATCCGGCAAGCTCACCTTCGGCAAGGCGCTGTCGACGCCGGCGCATCTGGTCGAGGGCATCAGCGCCGGCGTCGCCAAGGCCGGCAGCGATTATCGCTCCGCCGGACTGTTCCTGCACGGCTCGACCATCGCCATCAACACGATGCTGGAGCGCACCGGCGCCAAGACCGCGCTGCTGATCACCGAAGGCTTTCGCGACATCTACGAGATCGGCCGCATCAACCGGCCGGACGCCTATAATCTGTTCTTCCAGAAGCACGTGCCGCTGATCGAGCGGGCGCTGCGCTTCGAAGTGCACGAGCGCATGCTGGCCGACGGCGAGATCGACAAGCCGCTCGACGACGACGAGATCGCGGCGCTCGGCCGGGAGCTCGAACAGCTCGGCGTCGAAGCCGCCGCGATCCTGTTTCTCAATTGCTACGCCAATGCCGATCACGAGCGGCGGGCCAAGGCGATCCTGGAAAAAAATCACCCGGCGCTGTTCGTCTCGGCTTCGCACGAACTGTCGCAGGAATATCGCGAGTTCGAGCGCTGCGCGACGGTGGCGGCCAACGCCTATATCGGCCCAAAGGTGCGGCGCTATATCGGCGAGATCGACGCCCATATGCGCAAGGCCGGGTTCGCCGGCTCGTTCCTGGTGGTGCAATCGACCGGCGGGCTTTACGAGGCCGAGCAAGCGCAAGACCAGTGCGTGCGCATGCTGGAATCCGGGCCCGGCCGCCGGCGTCATCGGCACGCAGGCGCTGTGCCGCGCGCTGAAGATCGACAACGCCATCGCCTTCGACATGGGCGGCACCACGGCAAAGGCCGGCGTCATCTATCACGGCGAGGCGTTGACCACCGGCGCGGCGCTGATCGGCGGCTACGAGAAGGCGCTGCCGGTGCAGATCGCCATGATGGACATTTTCGAGGTCAGCGCCGGCGGCGGCTCGATCGCCCGGGTCGACGACGGCGCGCTCCGCCTCGGCCCGCAGAGCGCGGGCGCTTCGCCCGGTCCGGCCTGTTACGGCCTCGGCGGCACCGAGCCGACCGTGACCGACGCCAATCTGATGCTCGGCCGGCTCGGCGCCGAGCGCTTTCTGGGCGGCGAGATGAAGCTCGACGTCGCCGCCGCCGAGCGCGCGCTGAAAGAAAAGATCGGCGATCCGCTCGGCATGAGCGCGGTCGAAGCCGCCGACGGAATCCTGCGCATCGCCGCCACCGCGATGTCCTACGCGGTCAAAGGCGTCACCACCGAGCGCGGCTTCGATGCCGGCGATTTCGTGCTGTTCGCCTATGGCGGCGCCGGTCCGCTGCACGCCGTCGAGGTCGCCCGCGAGATCGGCATGCGCAAGGTCATCGTGCCGTTCGCGCCGGGCGTGTTCTCGGCCTTCGGCATGCTGTTCTCCGATCTGCGCTACGACTTCGTGCGCACCTGGTTCACGCCGCTCGAAGACGCCAAGTTCGAGCAGATCGAAAAAGTCTATCGCGCGCTGGAGAAGCAAGGCCGCGACGCCATCGCCGGCACCTCGGTCAAGCCGCAGCAGATCGCGGTCAAGCGCGCAGCCGACATGCGCTATGTCGGCCAGGAGCACGCCGTGACCGTCGACCTGCCGATGGCGGTGTTCGCGCGCAAGGACCGCAACGCGATCAAGCGCCATTTCGACGCGATGCATGCGCAGCGCTACGGCACCTCCGCGCCGGCCGAACGCGCCGAGATCGTCAGCCTGCGCTCGACCGTGACCGGGCTGATGCGCAAGCCGCCGCAGCGTAAGATCGCGCGCGGGCAGAGGTCGCCAGCCAAAGCGGCATACAGTGGCAAGCGTAACGTCTATTATGGCGGCCGCTTCCACCTGACGCCGACTTTTCGGCGTGACGCGCTCGTCGCCGGCAATCGGATCAAAGGCCCGGCCTTGATCGAAGAATACGCCTCGACCACGGTGCTGATGCCGGGCGACACGATGGAAGTCGATGCGTTGGGAAACTTGGTGATTGCAGTCGGAGGACGTTGAAGTTCGGCAAAAAGCTTTGGTCTGGGAGGACCACGCCATGACATTGCCCCGTCGCAAATTTCTGCATCTCGCCGCCGGCGCCGCCGCGCTGCCGGCGATCTCGCGGCATCGCGCGCGCCGACACTTATCCGTCGCACCCGGTGCGCATCCTGGTCGGCTTTGCCGCCGGCAGCACGACCGACATTCTCGGCCGCTTGATCGGGCAATGGCTGTCGCAACGGCTCGGCCAGCAATTCGTGATCGAGAATAAGCCGGGCGCCGGCGGCAATGTCGCCGCCGAGGAGATGATCAAGTCGACGCCCGACGGCTACACGCTCTACATGGTGCCGCCGGCGGTCGCGGCCAATGCCGCGCTCTATCCGCATCTGAATTTCGATTTCCTCCGCGACGCGACGGCGGTCGCCGGCGTGGTGCGCGTGCCCAACGTCGCCGAGGTCAATCCCTCGCTACCGGTCAAAACGATCCCGGAACTGATCGCCTACGCCAAGGCCAATCCGGGCAAGCTCAGCTTCGAGTCGGCCGGCATCGGCACCGCGAGCCATCTGGCCGGACAATTGTTCAACGCCATGACCGGCGCCAACATGCAGCACGTGCCCTATCGCGGCGACGGGCCGGCCATGGTCGATCTCATCGCCGGCCAAGTCCAGGTCGGGTTCGCGACCATGACGGCGTCGATCGGACATATCCGCTCCGGCCAGTTGCGCGCGCTGGCGGTGACAACGCTCAAGCGTTCGGATGCGCTGCCGGGCGTTCCGACCGTGGCGGAGACCGTTCCGGGCTTCGAGGCGAGCTCGTGGTTCGGCATCGCTGCGCCGAAAGGAACGCCCGCCGACATCATCGAAATCCTCAACCGGGAGACCAATGCCGGCCTTGCCGATCCGACCATCAAGGCGCGGCTCGACGACATGGGCGGCATGGCGCTCACCGGCTCGCCGGCGGACTTCGGCAAGCTGATCGCCGACGAAACCGAGAAGTGGGGCAAAGTCATCCGCGATGCCGGCATCAAGGCGGAATAAGTTGTTACACCGATCGCCAACTTCGGGGCATACCTGATGAAAATTCTTCGCAGGCAATTTCTGCATCTGGCGGCGGGCGCTGTCGCGCTCCCCGCCGCAGCGCGGATCGCTTGGGCGCAAGCCTATCCGTCGCGGCCGGTGCGCCTGCTGGTCGGCTTTGGCGCCGGCGGCGCGCCCGACATTTTGGCGCGCCTGATGGCACAATGGCTGTCCGATCGGCTCGGCCAGCCGTTCGTCGTCGAGAACAGGGTCGGCGGCAGCAGCGGTATCGCCACCGAGGCGGTCGTCCAAGCGCCTGCCGACGGGCAGACGCTGCTGCTGGCGTCGCTCGCCAACGCGGTCAATGCGACGCTCTACGACAAGCTGAATTACAATTTCATCCGCGACATCGCGCCGGTCGCCGGCATCAGCCGCGATCCCAACGTCATGGTCGTGGTGCCGTCGTTTCCGGCCAAAACGGTCCCGGAATTCATCGCCTATGCCAAGGCCAACCCGGGCAAGATCAACATGGCGTCGCCCGGCGTCGGCACGTCGCCGCATATGGCCGGCGAACTGTTCAAGTTCATGACCGGCGTCGACATGGCGCATGTCGCCTATCGCGGCTCGCCACCGGCGCTGACCGACCTGCTGGCCGGACAGGTGCAGGTCTACTTCGCGCCGATCGCCGCTGCGATCGGGTATGTCCGAGACGGCAGACTGCGGGCACTGGCGGTGACGACGGCGACACGCACGGATGCGTTGCCGGATGTCCCGACCGTGGCGGAGTTTGTTCCGGGCTACGATTCGAGCGCCTTCTACGGCATCGGCGCGCCCAAGAGCACGCCGGCCGACATCGTCGACAAGCTCAACAAGGAGATCAATGCCGGCCTCGCCGATGCCGCGCTGAAGAAGCGGATCGCCGATCTCGGCTCCGTGCCATTTCCAGGCTCACCGGCCGATTTCGGCAAGCTCGTGGCCGATGAAACCGACAAATGGGGCAAGGTGATCCGCGCCGCCAACATCAAGCCGGAGTGATCGGGTCGACATGAAGCCGCAAAACAAACAAAACAAAAATGAAACGCTCGCGCAAAGCGAAGATCGATCCGGTCGTCACCGAGATCGTGCGCAACGGCGTCATCGCGGTGACCGAGGAAATGAAGACCAACCTCATGCGCACCGCCTACAACATCATCATCTACGAGGCGCTCGATTTCACCACCGGGCTGTTCACCGCCGACGGCGAGACGGTGTCGATCGGCATCGGCCTGCCGATGTTCATCCGCGGCATGGCGGAGACGGTGAAGGCCAAGATCAAGCATTTCGGCCGCGAAGAACATCCGGCCGGGCGACATCTACGTCACCAACGACGCCTATACTCACCGGCAGCCATCTCAATCACGTCACGCTGACGCTGCCGATCTTCCACAAGGGCGTGCTGGTCGGCTTCTCCTGCTGCATGGCGCATTGGCTCGACATCGGCGGCACGCTCGGCGGCATGACCACCGATATCTATTCCGAAGGGCCTGCAGATCCCGATCCTGAAGCTGCACGATCGCGGCAAGGTCAACCAGGACGCTGATCGACGTCATCCGCAGAACGTGCGGCTGCCGAGCCGCGCCATGGGCGATCTGCGCGCGCAGGTTACGGCGGTGAAGACCGGCGAGCGGCGCTTCCTCGAACTGGTCGAGCGCTACGGCCGCGATGCGGTGCTCGGCGCCATCAAGGCGATCATGGATCATTCCGAGGCGATGGCGCGCGCCCGCACCCGCTCGATCCCGGACGGCGTCTACGAGGCCGAGTCCTACATGGACGACGACGGCATCGACATCGGCAAGAAGGTGCCGATCAAGGTGCGCGTCATCGTCAAGGGCGACGAGATGACGGTCGATCTCACCGACGTCTCGCGCCAGGTGCGCGGCTTCTACAATTCCGGCATCACCACCGGCTTCGCCTGCTCGCAGGTGGCCTACAAATGCCTGACCTCGCCGACCGACTATCCGATCAATGACGGCTCGTTCCGCAGCCTCAAAGCGATCGTGCCGCCGGGGCGCATCGTCAGCGCGGTGCGGCCGGCGCCGATGCGCTGGTGGATGACCTATCCGATGACCATCGTCGACACCGTGTTCAAGGCGCTGGCGCCGGCCATTCCCGACCGCGTCATCGCCGGCCATCACGCCGATCTGCTGATCGCGGCGCTGCACGGCATCAACCCCAAGACGTCGCGAATTCTTCCTCGCCAATTTCGGCCCGCTCGGCGGCGGCTGGGGCGCCAAGCGCAGCGAGGACGGCGTCTCGGCGACCGTCTGCATCAATGACGGCGACACCCACAACAGCCCGAGCGAGCAGTCCGAGGTCAAATTTCCCGATCGTGGTCGAGCGCTACGCGCTGGTGCCGGATTCCGGCGGCGCCGGGCGCCATCGCGGCGGGCTCGGCGTCGAGCGCGTGGTGCGCGCGCGCGTGCCGATGACCTTCAACACCCAGGTCGAGCGCGCCCATTGCAAGCCGTGGGGCCTCGACGGCGGCGGCGACGCCACCGGCAACGAGGTGGCGCTGCGGCTCGACGGCAAATGGAAGACCGATTTCCCCAACGCCAAGGTTTTGGTGGCGATGCTCAAGACCGGCGATGCCTTCCGGCTGCGCTCGGGCGGCGGCGGCGGCTATGGCTCGCCGCTGGAAAGGCCGGCCGCCGACGTCGCCGCCGACGCCAAGCAGGGCTACATCTCGGTTGCGGCGGTGCGGGACTTTTACGGCGTCGTTCTCGACCCCGAAACCTTCGCCGTCGATCTGGCGGCCACCGAGAGCCTGCGCGCGTCGATGCGTCAAGCATCGGCATGATCGAGGCTCCCCGGCCGAACGCGCTCCGATCGGGAACAATCGCTCTCCACAGCGATTGATGTTGACGGCGCGTCAGACCGCCGCCAACACCTTTGGAGAGGATCAATGGACAAGAAAATAGCCGGACTTTTGGGAGCCGCCGCTGCTTTGGCGACGGTCAGTGGCGCGAATGCCATGGAAGCGCAGGGAACCGCCCAGAACCCTGCAGCGAGTTATAGGGATTTGCTCAATCCGGTCCCGAAGGCGCTCGAGGCCCTAAAGGCCGATGACGCACGCCTTGCCAGCACGCCGGCGGACGAGGTCAAGCTCGCCCAATACGGCCATCATCATCATCATCACCATCATCATCACCACGTGCTGCCGCGCGTCATTATCGTCCCGCCCCATCGTTATCACCATCATCACCACCACCACCATCACCATCACCACAGCGGCTATTACGGCCACTAATCGTGGTCGCGGCTAGGCCGGGCTCACTCGCGAGCCCGGCCTTTTGCCGCGCGCAGCAGATAGCGATAGGTACCGTCGAAGACGGTTTCGGTGTCTGACGTCCAGGTGGAGTCCGCAGCCAGCGTCGGCCGGGTGGCGTGAATCCGGCGTCCGCGCATTTCGCGCTCGGCAGCTTCCTCCTCGTCCATCGGCACGAGGTTGATGTCGCACGTGATCGGCAGCACCAGGATTTGCAGCATCGGTTCGCCGGGCCGGAAAATGTGGACTTCGCCCTCGCGCGGCGATTTGAACACGATGAATGAGATCATCGGCCACCACTCGGTGCGCAATAGCGCCGGCACGGCGATGGGCACTGTCCCGGTGGTGTCGGTATAGAACCGCGGATGCGGTTCGGTGCGCACCGCCCAGTCCTTGCCGACTTTCAGGTCGAGCAAAAGCTGATGGGTATAGTAGTCGCTGCCGAATTTGCGGAACGGCGGCCATTCCAAATCGTCATCGGGCGCCTCGCCAAAATCGCCGTCGAAATGCAGCACGCCGTTTTTTTGTGAGACGTGCAGCTCGTTCTCATAGGGGTAAAAGACCTCGATGCCGTATTGCGCACCTTCGGTGAAGGGCGCGCAATGCCAGGCATATTCGTGCGAGCCGTCGGTTCGCGGCGCCGGCTGCCCGGCCCAGCCCGGCATTTCGAGCTTGGTCTTGCGCGGCTGAAGGCCCGGATTGACCAGCCTGTATTTGACTTCCTGCATTTGCGATCCCCCATGTGGCCACGCCGCTGCCCAGGGAAATCGGCGCCGGCGCAAAGAGTTCCATATCGCGCTACGCCCGGTCGGGCAAAACGCCGCAAAAGCGCGAAGAATCAGGTCTTTGCCGCTGCTTGAACCCCTTGTTCCGCGACGCCATATTATCGGAGCCGCCGGGAATCGTTCCAGGTGGCGCATTGGGGCGCCGTAAGGGCCCCGCAAAGTCGCTTAAAAAGGGCTTTGAGACCATGTCCAGGGTTTCGTCGCTATCGAGTCCCTTCCTGCTTGGCTTCGACGAGATCGAGCGCGTGCTCGATCGCGTCGGCAAGGCCGCGGAGGGCTATCCTCCTTACAACATCGAACGCATCGCGCGAGACGGGAACAGCCCGGAACGGCTGCGCATTACCCTAGCGGTGGCGGGTTTCACCCGCGACCAGCTCGATGTCAGCATAGAGGAGAGCCAACTCGTCATCCGCGGCCGGCAACAGGACGACAAAAGCCGGGAATACATCCACCGCGGCATCGCCGCACGCCAATTCCAGCGCACCTTCGTGCTGGCGGACGGCATGGAGGTATTGGGGGCGGACTTGAAGAACGGATTGCTGTCGATCGACCTGGTGCGCCCGCAGCTCGAGCGCATCGTTAAATCGATCGCAATCAATGCGTGCGATGAGTGAAACCCGCTAGGACTCGACAAAAAAGGAGTCGAGGGCCATGTCTTGTAAAATGACCAAGTCTTCTGAAATGAGCATGTCTTCTGAAATGACCATGACACCTGAAATGAACCGTACAGAAAACGATATCACTCCCGAAGCGCTCGCCCATCTCGGCGACGGCCGCATCGCTTACGTCAAGACGATCCGCTCCGAGGACGTAGCCGCGCTGTTCCCGCAGATGCAGGTGCCGAAGCTGGCGCCGGGCGTGAAACTGTTCGCGCTGCACGCCGCCGACGGCACGCCGATCATGCTCACCGACAGCCGCGAAGCCGCGGTCGCCAATGCCTGGAGCCAGGAGCTCGAGACGGTGAGCGTGCACTGACCGGCTGTCATGCCCGCGCAAGCGGGCATCCAGTAATCCCGGCGTTTTGGCCAATCTAAAAGCTTTGCGCGCTACTGGATCGTCCGCTTTCGCGGACGATGACAGTCCGCTACGCGGCGGACGCCGACGGCATCGCCAACACCGCGTAGAGCGATTCCGCGTCGTGCGAGGCGCGCAGCTTGTGGGCCACCGCGGGCTCGCGCAGCAGCCGCGCGACGCGGGCCAGTGCCTTGAGGTGATCGGCGCCGGCGCCTTCGGGCGCGAGCAAGAGAAAGATCAGATCGACCGGCTGGCCGTCGAGCGCCTCGAAATCGATCGGCCGGTCGAGCCGCGCGAACAATCCGAACAGGCGGGTGAGGTTCGCCATCTTGCCGTGGGGAATGGCGATGCCGTTGCCGATGGCCGTGGAGCCGAGCTTCTCGCGCTGCATCAGGATCTCGAAAATGGCCTTCTCGCTCTGGCCGGAGAGCACGGCGGCGCGCGCCGCAAGCTCGTGCAGCGCCTGCTTCTTATTATTGATCTTGAGCGCGGGCAGGATCGCGTTCGGTGCAACGAGATCGATGAGCGGCATGAAAGTGACCTGAAAGCGAAAGTGACCTGGAAAGCGGACCGGAGCCCTGAAGGCTCGCGCGTTATCGGTGCAGATGGACCTGTACCCTAACTGTTATTGGGCATGATCGTTTCCCGAAAATCACTGCCGTTTTCGGTTCATGCGTCGTAAGGGCGGCGGACCATAGGGAGCGGCTATCCCCGCGTCAATGGGATTCCGCCGCAGTGGCGGCCGGCGGATCGATCCAGCCGAAATGCCCGTCGGCGCGGCGGTAGACGATATTGATGCCGCCATGGGCGGCGTGCCGGAACACCAGGACCGGGGCGCCGGTCATGTCGAGTTCAGTCACCGCGTCGCTGACCGAGAGCTGCTTCAGGCGGGTGGTGGATTCGGCGATGATGACCGGCGTGAAGCCGTCGATTTCGGTCTCGCTCTCCGGCTCGGGCGCGGCGATGACATAGCTTGCGGCGTCGATCGCGGCCCGATCGTCGATACGCTCCGGGCGATGATCCTTGAGCCGGCGATGATAGCGGCGCAGCCGCTTCTCGATCCGCAATGCCGCCTGGTCGGCGCTGGCATAAGCATCGGGCGCCATGCCTTCGGCGTGCAGCGTGATCTTGGAATTGAGGTGGATGGCGCATTCGGCGCGGAAACCGAAGCCGTCCCGCGCCAAGGTCAGGTGCCCCGAATAGCCGCCGTCGAAATACTTGGCCATGGTCTCGGCGACGCGGTCGTTGATGCGGTCGCGCAAGGCTGTGCCGACGTCGAGGTTCTGTCCGGAAATGCGAAATGACATGCCAGCCTCCGCTACAGCATGATCCCCGCTTAACTAGAGCTATGTATCGGGACGGGTGGTGTCAACGCGCACCGCGTGCGACGAAGAGCGCGGCGGGCCGGCTCAATCCGCGGCCGCGCTTTGCTTCTCGCGGCGGCGTTGCACCGACGACGGAATGCGCATCGCTTCGCGGTATTTGGCGACCGTGCGCCGGGCGATATCGACGCCGGCCTCGCTCAGCTTCTCGACGATGGTGTCGTCGGACAACACGTCGCTTGCCGGCTCGGCGTCGATCAACTGCTTGATGCGATGGCGCACGGCTTCCGCCGAATGCGCCTCGCCGCCGTGGGAGGCGGCGATCGCCGAGGTGAAGAAATATTTGAGCTCGAATATGCCGCGGCTGGTCGCCATGTATTTGCTGGCGGTGACGCGCGACACCGTCGACTTGTGCATGCCGATGGCTTCGGCGACGGTTTTGAGATTGAGCGGGCGCAGGTGCTCGACGCCGCGGGCGAAGAACGCATCCTGCTGGCGCACGATCTCGTTGGAGACTTTCAGGATGGTGCGGGCGCGCTGGTCGAGCGCGCGAACCAGCCAGGTGGCGCTCTGCAGGCATTCGGCGAGGTAGGATTTTTCGGTGTCGCGCCGCGTCGTCGCCGAGACCTCGGCATAGTAGCTCTGGTTGACCAGCACTTTCGGCAGCGTGTCGGAATTGAGCTCGACGATCCAGCCGCCGTCGGGTCCCGGGCGGACGAAAACGTCGGGCACGATCGGCTGCACCAGTGCCGAACCGAACGCCAGGCCGGGCTTCGGATTGAGGCGGCGGATTTCCGCGATCATGTCGGCGAGATCCTCGTCGCCGACGCCGCAGATTTTCTTCAGCGCGGTAAAATCGCGCCGCGCCAGCAGATCGAGCCGCGTGATCAAGGCCGCCATCGCCGGATCGTAGCGATTCTGCTCCTTGAGCTGGATCGCCAGGCATTCGGCGAGATCGCGCGCACAGACACCGGGCGGATCGAAACTTTGCAGGATGCCGAGCACGGCCTCGATCTCGGTGACGCTGGTGCCGAGCTTTTCCGCGACCGTCGCCAGGTCGCTGCTCAGATAGCCGGCCTCGTCGACCAGATCGATGAGGTAGTTGCCGATCATGCGCCGTACCGGATCGACGATCTCCAAGGTCAGCTGCTCGCGCAGCCAATCCGCCAGCGTCGTTTCCGCCGACACGAAGGCTTCGAGATTGAACTCGCCGTCGTCGCGGCCGCCGGAGCCGACGCCGGCCCATTCCGAATAGCCGCCCGGCGCGTCGGCTGTGCGCTGGCGGCCTGGCGCGGCGTCATCGGGCGAGGTGTCGTCGATGTGGTCCTCGGCCCGCTCAGCTTTGGCCTCGCCGCTCGGCTCGCTGTCGCTGCCGTTCCAGGCCTCGCCGGCCTCGGCCGGCTTGTCGGCGCCTTGTGCGCCGCTGGTGCCGGGCGCCGCCTCGCCGTCGGCGTTGCTGGGTTCGAGCAAGGGATTGCGCTCGAGCTCGGCGTCGACATAGGCGACCAGGTCGAGATTGGAGAGCTGCAGCAGCTTGATGGCTTGCATCAGCTGCGGCGTCATCACCAGCGCTTGGCTTTGCCGGATCTGGAGTCTTTGAGAAAGCGCCATGGAAAGGGGTAATTTGGTCCGATTCTTGCTTGTTTGCCCCTTGTACAGCAATCTTTTGGCGCTGTCGCTAGCCGATTTCCGGCAAGCTTAAGTGCTTGTTCTAGAAGCAGGATCTCTTTGGAAAACCGGTTTCCGCCCCGGATTAAGGCCGGGCAGGCGCTTTCCGGATCATGCTTACATCCGGAACTCCTCGCCCAGATAGAGCCGGCGCACGTCGGGATTGTTGACGATGTCGTCGGCGCGGCCCTCCATCAGCACTTCGCCGGAATAGATGATGTAGGCGCGGTCGGTCAGGCCCAGCGTCTCGCGCACGTTATGATCGGTGATCAAAACGCCGATGCCGCGATTGGTCAGGTGCCGCACCAGGGTCTGGATGTCGCCGACGGCGATCGGATCGATGCCGGCGAACGGCTCGTCGAGCAGCATGTAGTTCGGCCGCGACGCCAGCGCGCGGGCGATCTCGACGCGGCGGCGCTCGCCGCCCGACAGCGCGATCGACGGCGTCTTGCGCAGGCGGGCGATGTTGAATTCCTCGAGCAGCGAGTCGAGATCGCGCTCGCGCCGTTTGGCGTCCGGCTCGACCACTTCGAGCACGGAGCGGATGTTCTCCTCGACACTGAGGCCGCGGAAGATCGAGGCTTCCTGCGGCAGATAGCCGATGCCGAGCCGGGCGCGCTGATACATCGGCAGCTTGGTGACGTCGCGGCCGTCGAGATCGATGCGGCCTTTGTCGGCTTTGATCAGGCCGGTCGCCATGTAGAACACGGTGGTCTTGCCGGCGCCGTTCGGGCCGAGCAGGCCGACGGCTTCGCCCTTGCGCACATAGAGGCTGACGCCTTTGACCACCATGCGACCGACGAAGCTCTTCTCGACGCCGTGGACCGCAAGCACGCCCTTGCGCTCGCCGCCCGGGAACGCACCGTTGCCGTCGCTGCGGCGGCGCGGCCGCGGCGGACGCTGATCGCGCTGCGGCGCCGGTTGGCGCTCGGCTTGCCGCTCAGGTTGGCGCTCGGGTTGGCGCTCGGGGGGACGTTCAGGCTGACGCTCGAATTGGCGTTCCGGCGGTCGCTCCGGCTGGCGCTCGGGCGAACGCTCGCGCGGCGGCCGCTCCGGCGCTTTGTTGCGCGCTTTCTTTTCCGGCGCCGGCGAGCTGGCAATGTCGAGATAGGTGCCGTTGATCTCGCCGCCGATAGTCTCGAGACCGATGGCGACATCACCGAAATCGTCGACTTCCGGCGCGCGCGATGCCGGAGGTTTTGAGCGGCGAAAATAGGAAAGAATATCCAACGCACCAATCTCGTGAGGCTCGCCGTCGAATCGGCGATGCGAATTGTCGATGATTTTGACTCTAGACCGGCAATTCTAACCGATTTTGTCGCCTAAGAGGCCAGGGAAGGGAAGGTTCATCAGTTCGGCTTGCCCGGCCCGCCCGGCCCGATCGTCATGACATTGCCGCCACCGCTTTGGCCCTGGCTCGGCTGGATCAGCGCGCGGACGCGGCTCGGCGTGCCGCCGCCGCCTTGGTTGTTGGATTCGACGCGGGCGTTTCCGGTCACGGTGTCGACCACGACGCGCTCGCCGTGGATGACGTTCTGGCCCTGGCTGACCACGACATTGCCGGTCAGCGTGATGGTTTTCGCGATCAGGTCATAGACGCCGAGATCGCCGCTGGCGTTCTGATCCTTGGTGATGACGGTGACGCCGCCGCGCGCTTCGATGCGCCGGATGTTCTGCGCGCCTTTCTGCCCGGGCAGCGCCGACGTCGGGGCCGGCTTGGCGTCGGGCGCCGGAGCGCCGGATTGGGCGATGCCGATCTCCTGGCCGTAGAACACGACCAGCTTCTGGCACTTCATCGTGGTGTCGCCCTGCACCACCTGAACGTCGCCGGCGAAGGTCGCCGTCTTGTTCTTGTCGCGCACTTCCAGCGACGCCGCTTCGATCTGGACCGGCTGATCCTTATCCTGGCCCCCCTGGAGCAGGCTCTGCACCGGCGGCGCCGCGGCCGGTCGCGGCGCCTGCGCCACGGCCAATCCCGGCGCCAGCAGCGCAAGCGTCACGGCACAGAGCGACAGGCGGCGCGTCATTGCGTTTTGGCCTTGTCCGGATCCTGGTCCGGGCGCAGCACCATCGAGACCCCGCCGTCGAAACGGATCACGGCGCCGTTTTCGGAGATTTCCAGCCGCTTGGCATCGAGAAAGCCGTTGAGCAGCTTCACCTTGACTGGCTTGTTGGAAATGACATTGCCGCTGTGCATGTCGACGATGGCCTCCTGGAGCCGCGCCGCATAGCCGGTGGAGGAGACGAGCGCGATGTCCTCGTCGAGCACCAGCTTGTCGGCCTTCATGTCGTAGAGGCCCGACGGCGCGGTCATTTCCACCGTGCTCTTGTCCTCCATCTGCAGCCGGGCGTGGAGCTTGTGCAGTTCCACCAGGTCGGGCTTGTTGATGTCCTGTGCCGCGGTGTCCGCGGTGAACTCATAGGGGCGGGAATCGCTGGTGTAACCGGTGAGCTTGGGCGCCTGCATGGTGATCTTGGTGCCCTTGATCACCAGCTTGCCGAGCTCGCCGGGCAGGCGGACTGGGCCGACCGTGGGCATGTAATTGGCCGCCATCACGCCGAGCAGAACCACGGCGATCCCGGCCAGCACGATCACGCGCAAGGCGCGCACATACCGGCTGTGCCGCAGCGCCGCCCGATAGGCGCCGTCGGCGTCGCCGCGCGACGTGGTCGCCGAAGCCGTGGCAAAGGACGCGTCCCGTGCGGCGTCGGCGGGGTAGGCAGTGCTCACGTCATCGTCCCTCTGGCCGTTGCCGCGCGTGCCCCCGATTCGGCCGGCAGAGCCCCATTTTAGCGGTTCTGCCCCGGCAAAGTCGCCTGCGAATGTGGCCCGGGCGGGGCCGGCGAATTCTGAAGCTTTGCAAGCCGTTGCCGGTGCCGGGCCGGTCCTCGACGCGGGCGCCGGACCTCAGGAATGGGCAAAAATGTCCTCGTTGGCAAAGCCGGCGAGATCGAGCCGCACCCGGTCGGGCAGGAAGCGGAAGCAGGCCGCGGCCAGCTCGGCGCGGCCCTCGCGCACCAGCATGGCGTCGAGCCGCGCCTTGAGCGCATGCAGATAGAGCACGTCGGCGGCGGCGTAGGAGGTCTGCGCCTCGGTCAATTCGGCCGAGCCCCAATCGGACGATTGCTGTTGCTTGGAGATTTCGTGGCCGAGCACTTCGCGCACCAGGTCCTTCAAGCCGTGCTTGTCCGTATAGGTGCGGACGAGCCGCGACGCGATCTTGGTGCAATAGACCGGCTCCGGCATCACGCCGAAGGTTTTGGCAATCATGCCGAGATCGAAGCGGGCGAAGTGAAAGATTTTCAGAAGCCGCGTGTCGGCAAACAGCCGCTTCAAGTTCGGCGCGTCAGCCGCGCGCGGCGCGATCTGAACGACGTCGGCCGAGCCGTCGCCGGGCGACAGCTGCACCACGCACAGCCGGTCGCGGGCGAGATCGAGCCCCATGGTCTCGGTATCGATCGCGATCGCGCCCGTATAGCGGGACGGGTCCGGCAAATCGCCGCGATGCAGGCGGATGGTCATGCGGCGCCCTGAATATCGCAGTCGCCGGGGCGCGTCAAAAAACCTGGCGCGTCAAAAAAGACGCTCGCGATCGGCGGTGCTAGGATGTGTGCCATGGCGGCGATCCGGCGAAAACAGGCCCGCGCGAAGACCATGCGAATCATGAATTCCGGGATCATCTTGGCAACAGCGGCCGTGTTGGCCGCCGTGGTTTCATCGGGCGTCGCTCAGACGCTGACGCAGCCAAACCCGGCCCCGCAGGCCAAGACGTCGGCGCCGGCGGACGCCGCAAAATCGCGCCAGACCCGACACGTGAAAACCTGCGATGGCTATGGCGCCGGCTTCAGAAATATCCCCGGTACTGATACGTGTCTCAAAATCGGTGGTAGCGTGACGGTCGAGGTCGGCCGCTGAATTATAGTCCGCCATCGCCGGATAGGGCTCGCCAAGCTGAGGCTGCGAAACAAACGCAGTCCGGATGAGCGACCCTTCTACGCTCGCTCGGCGAGCTTCGGAGGGTTTGAGTCCGCCGCAGCGCGTAGCGCGTAGGTGGAAGCGAAATCCGGGGTCTATCGCTTCACGCTTTATCCCGCACGCCGCTCGGCTCATGCGGGCTGCCAGCGTCATGCTCCAGAACGCGCAGCTTGCGCACCGTCAATTCATCGACCTCGAGCGCGCCGAAACGCGCCTTCTTGATCACCAAGCGGCCGACCGCAAGGCGGCCGATCGCCAGCGCCCCGATGGCGACCGCGCCGAATGCTGCCGCGCCCAGGGCCAGCGCCAACAGGCTCGCCGCGGGAACGGCTCTGGATTGCCCCGTTACGTCGCGCGCCATTTGTGACCTCCATAAGCGTAAAGCCAGCCGCTGTCGTTAGAGCGCAGTTTAACCGGAGAGGCGGGACCAAAGTTCCTTGAGTCGCTATGGTCTTTCAATATTGCCTCCGGTGGTGCTGTCTAAATTCCAGGCCTTCTGTCTAATACTTAACCTCGCAACTGCGCTAATCAGTCTTACATACGTATCATCATCGACAGCGGCCCCGTGCCAGGCGTTGGTGGCTGAGAGTTTGGTAGCGCTCCCGCCTGTTTCAGAGGAGACGCACATGCCGCATGACACGGTCTCAACTCCGGCCATTGAGCGCTCGCCCTTGGTACCTGACACGGGGCCGACGATCGTGTGCCGCTCGTGCGGCGACACCATGCAGCACTTCCGTACCATCTCGAGACTTGGAGTTCGGCCGGAACAGTTCATGTTCCGCTGCCCCTCCTGCAAAGGGGTCGATACAAGGGAAGTCAAGCGGGCGGCGTAAGGGTGCCTCAGTCGGCACTCGATCAATTCAATGAACCACGTGCGGCTACGACGCGTTGCTTATCCAGAATCGGAAATCTTATGCGTATCCATCTCGGTTGCGAGCTCCATTTCGAATTTCCGCAACCGACGCCGATGATCTTGACGTTGAACGTGCACTTCTCGCGCGTCTCCGAACTGGAGCGTCCGGATTATCTGATAACGAACCCTCCGGTTCCCGTTGCCAGCTACCGCGACAGTTTCGGCAATTGGTGCAACCGCCTCGTTGCGCCCGCCGGGCATTTCAGCCTCGGCACCGACGCCATCATTCGTGACTCCGGCCTGCCGGACCCGATCGAACTGGATGCTCAGCAGCACCAGGTTCGGGACTTGCCGTCGGATGTCTTGCTGTTTTTGCTCGGCAGCCGTTACTGCGAGACCGATCGTCTCGCCGACGAGACTTGGCGCCTGTTCGGCAACACGCCGCCTGGTTGGCCGCGGGTGCAGGCGATCTGCGACTTCGTCCAGAATCACATCACGTTCGGTTACGAGCATTCCCGCGCCACCAGAACGGCATGTGAAACATACGCCGAGCGCAGGGGGGTGTGCCGCGACTACGCGCATCTTGCCATCACTTTTTGCCGCTGCTTGAACATCCCGGCGCGCTATTGCACCGGTTACCTTACCGATGTCGGCCTGCCGCCGCCCTATCCGCCCAATGATTTTGCGGCGTGGATCGAAGTCTATCTCGGCGGCCGTTGGCACATGTTCGATCCGCGCAACAATGCGCCGCGCATCGGGCGCATCCTCATCGCGCAGGGCCGCGACGCCGCGGACGTGCCGCTGACCCATACCTTTGGCCCGGGAACCCTGTTGGAGTTTCGCGTCTGGGCCGATGAAGTGCCGGCAGAATGAACGCTTAGAGCATGATCCCGAAAAGTGGAACCCGGTTTTCGGATAAGATCATGCTCAAACAAAATCCTAGGCTATGATCCGATTCAATTGAATTGGATCATAGCCTAGGCGCCGGAAGCCGCTCGTGACCTTCACGGCGACTTTCATGGCCAGATAATCCGCCGCGGTCCCGAACCATGTGCCTTGCAGAGGAATTGCCTCGCGCGGGTGATGCGCGACCGCGACGCGGATGAGTTTTTCATTGCCGACGCTGCCGCCCGACGGATCGAAGTCGACCCAGCCCGGACCGGGAACGTAGACCTGGACCCAGGCGTGGGTGTTGCCGCCGGCGGCACAATCGTCCGTCGTCGTCATCGGCCAAATGCAGATATCCGGACACGAAGCGAGCGGCAATGCCGCGGGCGCGAAGCGCCGTTATCATGAGCACGGCGAGGTCACGACAACTGCCGCTGCCGAGATTGAGCGTGCAGACGGGAGGCTGGATACCCTTCTCGTGCCGCGAAACGTGCTTGAAGGTCCGCCTGATGGTCCGCGTCATGTCGCCGAGCAGCACGTGCGTGTCGGCAGAGCCATCGTCGCGGAAGAACGCGGCGCTCCAGCGATCGATCGCGGGATGCGGCGACAGCGGCTGCGATGAAAGGCTCGAGGCCGGGCCGATCTTCCGGCGCGTAGGCAAACGGATAGCTGCGGGCAAAATCCTTTATGTCGGTTGAGCGAAAGTCGGCAGGCGCATGGTCGAGACGAATAGTTGCTGACAAAGCGCAGCTCGCGGGCCCGGTCGCCGAAATGAGCGGTCGCCACGTGATTGCCGAGGCTGTCCCGCGTCCAAGCCAGTTGCTTCGGCCGGGGCGTGATTTCGAGCTCTGCTTCGATCACCTTCTGATCGTCGTCGTCGCGTGGCCGCAACATCATCCGGTGCTCGCCGAATGCGACCGGCTGATTATAGCGATAGGTCGTAACGTGCCTGACGCTGAGAATTGGCATTGCCGTCCCAAGATAATGGATGCGCCGGCAACATCCATCGCGGCCGCAATCCTCTCCACAACATGCATGTCTTGGGCCAGATATCCTTGGGCCAGATATTGCGCGTATTTTTTGCATGAGCCGCGCAATCGATATGGCGGCTTCCGGTCAAAGATGACACAGCCAACCGAGACTCAGTTGGGGTTTGACTCGGCCATTTCCGGATGGGACTTTTCCGGCAAATAATTAAGTGTAATCAAAACCGAATTTTGGCTTGGTGCCCAGGAGAGGACTCGAACCTCCACGCCTTGTGAGCGCTAGTACCTGAAACTAGTGCGTCTACCAATTCCGCCACCTGGGCTCGCCGGGATAGGTACGGAGCGGTCTTAAGCTTGTCAATCGAACGGCTATGCCTCTGTACAGGGATTGAACGATCCTGTATTTCCGCCGCCGATGACCGCAAAAAGCAAGCTCGAAACCCTCGTCACCGTGTTCGGTGGCTCAGGCTTCCTCGGCCGCCACGTGGTGCGGGCGCTGGCGCAGCGGCAATACCGCATCCGCGTCGCGGTGCGCCGGCCGGAGCTCGCCGGCTTTCTGCGGCCGATGGGCCGGGTCGGGCAGATCCACGCGGTGCAGGCCAATTTGCGCTACCCGCAGTCGATTGAGGCTGCGGTGCGCGACGCCGACATCGTCATCAACCTGGTCGGCATCCTGTTCGAGCGCGGCCGGCAGCGTTTCGACGCGGTGCAGACCGAAGGCGCCGAGGCGGTGGCGCTCGCCGCCAAGGCCGCCGGCGCGCCGCTCGTTCACGTCTCGGCGATCGGCGCCGACGCGACCGCGCCGTCGCACTACGCGCAGTCGAAGGCGGAAGGCGAACGGCGGGTTCTCGCCGCGCTGCCCGAGGCCACGATCATGCGGCCGTCGATCGTGTTCGGCCCCGAGGACGACTTCTTCAACCGCTTCGCCGCGCTCGCCCGCATGGCGCCGGCGTTGCCGCTGCCCGGCGGCGGCCAGACGCGGTTTCAGCCGGTGTTTGTCGGCGACGTCGCCGAGGCGATCGCCAAGGCGGTCGACGGCGACACCAAGCCGGGCACGATTTACGAATTGGGCGGGCCGGATGTGCGCACGTTCAAGGAGCTGATGGAATTCACGCTCGCCACCATCCAGCGCCGCAGGCTCTTGGTGCCGGTGCCGTTCGCGCTCATGAAGCTGCAAGCGGCGTTGCTGCAGTTCCTGCCGAAGCCGCCGCTCACGCCCGACCAGGTCGAGCTGCTCAAGCGCGACAATATCGTTTCAGACGAGGCCAAGCGCGACGGCCGCACGCTGGAGGCGCTCGGCATCGTGCCGGAATCGATTGCCGCGATCGTGCCGTCTTATCTGTGGCGCTTCCGCAAGAGCGGCCAGTTCGATCCGCACACCGCGTAGTTGCGGCGCTGAGAGTCGTTAAGGCTGCCGCAGCCGCATCAAGCCTCGTACTTGAACGACAGCGCGACGCGGGTGCGAAACGCCAGCACCTTGCCGTTCTCCACCCGCATGTCCATCTTGGTGACTTCGGCCACGCGCAGATCGCGCAGCGAGCCGGCGGCGGTTTCCACCGCGCGGCGGCCGGCATCCTCCCATGATTTCTCGCTGACGCCGACGACGTCGACAATCCGGTAAACGCTGTCCGTTTGTTTCTTCGCCATTGAAGCGGTCCTTTCGCGGATGAGACGCGCGCGCAATATGGCGCCGCGCAACCTCATCTTATCTCAGACCCAGGCCGCTTTCACATCCCCATTGCCAGCGCGATCAGTCCGAGCGCGCCGACGACGATGCGCCACCAGGCGAACAGCGCAAAGCCGTGCCGCGAGACGTAACCGAGCAGCGTCTTGACCACGAACCAGCCGCAGATGAAGGACACCGCGAAGCCGATGGCGATGAGCAGCGTGTTGCTGCCGGCGGCGAATTCGTGGCGGTTCTTGAAGGCTTCGAACGCAAACGCGCCGACCATGGTCGGCATCGCCAGCCAGAACGAGAATTCCGTCGCCGCGCGCTTGTCGGCGCCGAACAGCATGGCGCCGACGATGGTGGCGCCGGCACGCGACACGCCCGGCACCATGGACAGGCACTGGATCACGCCGATGCCCAGATACATCGGCAGCGGAAATTTGGTGGCGTCGTGGTAGCGCGGCTTGAGATCGAGCCGGTCGATCCACAACAGCACGAAGCCGCCGATCAGCAGCATGATGCAGACGATCCAGACGTTGAACAGCACGCCCTTGATGAAGCCGTACAGCAGCGCGCCGAGCACCATGGCCGGAAAAAACGCGATCAGCACGCCGATGATGAAGCGCTGCGCCTCGCGGTCGTTGAACATGCCGAGGAACAGCTTCCACAGCCGCGAGAAGTAGATCGACAGCAGCGCCAGAATGGCGCCGAGCTGGATCAGGACGTCGAACGATTTGCCGAAATCCTCGTCGTCGAAGCCGAGGAAATGCCCGACCAGCAAGAGGTGGCCCGTCGAGGACACCGGCAGGAACTCGGTCAGCCCCTCGACGATACCGAGGAAGATCGCCTTGATTACGTCCAACGTCATAGGTAGCTCCGCAGCGAGGAAGGGCGCTTGCCGCGCCCGGTTCGGTAGGAAATTTGCAAGACTGCTTCCTCACAGTACTGCTTCGTCACAGTTATGGCGGCGGCGAGGTTGCCTGCACGGTGTCGTCGCCTATAAGGGGATGATCTCCTGGAAGCGGGGATCAGGAATTAGGGGGAATGTATCAGGCGTCAAACGTCAGGTCTTGGGGGCAATGCAGGTCCCGATTGGCTGACGTCCGATGGCTGATCCCGGGCATGCTGACGCTATTTCACCATCCATTCTGTCCGCACTCGCGTTTTGTCCGGCTCGTCCTCGAAGAGCTCGGGCAAACGCCGCGGCTGGTCGAGGAGCGGACCTGGGAACGGCGCCAGGACTTCCTGGTGCTCAATCCCGCCGGCACCACGCCGGTGCTGGTGGAGGAGGGCGCGCCGCCGGTTCCGGGCGCCGCCGTCATCGCCGAATATCTCGCCGAGACGCGCGGCGGCAAGCTTGCGGAACTCGGGCTGTTGCCGCCGCGAGACCGGCGCCCGCGTCGAAGTCCGCCGCCTGACGCCATTGGTTCAACGACAAGTTCTTCGAGGAAGTCTCGCGGCGCGCTGGTGATGGAGCGCATCTACAAGCGCTACATTCCGGCGGCGCAGGGCGGCGGCCCGCCCGATACCGACACGCTGCGTGCTGCGCGCGTCAATATTCGCTACCATCTGGCCTATATCGGCTGGCTGGTGCGCACCCGCGACTGGCTCGCCGGCGAAAGCCTGACTTTTGCCGATCTGGCCGCGGCGGCGCATTTGTCCGTCGCCGATTATCTGGGCGAAGTGCCGTGGGACGAAGACAAGACCGCGAGAGCCTGGTACGCGCGAATAAAATCGCGGCCGTCGTTCCGCGCGCTGCTCACCGAGACGCTGGCGGGGCTGCAGCCGGCGCCGAGCTACGCCGATCTCGACTTCTGACGCCGGCCGAGCTGAAGGCCGCGCTCACCGAAGCCGCCCGCGCGCAAGGTTTTGACGTCATCGGCGTGGCGCGGCCGGATGCGATCCCGTTGGCCGCCGAGCGCTTGCGAACCTTCCTCGCCGAAGGCGCTCACGGCGACATGGACTGGATGGCGGCCAAGGCCGACCGCCGCGGCGATCCGCGCGCGATGTGGCCCGACGGTGCGCTCGATCGTCCTGCTCGGCGTCAATTACGGCCCGCGCGGCGATCCGCTGGCGATCCTGAAACAACGCACGCGCGGCGCCATCTCGGTCTATGCCCAGGGCGACGATTATCACGAGGTGATCAAGCCGCGGCTGAAGAAGCTCGGCCGCTGGCTGATCGAACAAGCCGGCGGCGACATCAAGGTGTTCGTCGACACCGCAGCCGTGATGGAGAAGCCGCTCGCCGAAGCCGCGGGGCTGGGCTGGCAGGGCAAGCACACCAATCTGGTGTCGCGCGAGCTCGGCTCCTGGCTGTTCCTCGGCGCGATCTTCACCACGCTCGACCTGCCGCCCGACGCGCCGGAGCACGATCATTGCGGCACCTGCCACGCCTGCCTCGACGTCTGCCCGACGCAACGCTTTCCCGGCGCCGTACCGGCTCGATGCGCGGCGCTGCATCTCGTATCTCACCATCGAGCACAAGGGCGCCATCCCGCGCGAATTGCGCCAGCGCATGGGCAACCGCATCTACGGCTGCGACGATTGCCTGGCGGTGTGTCCGTGGAACAAATTCGCCCAGGCCGGCCGCGAGATGAAGCTTGCAGGCGCGCGAGGTGCTGCGCGCGCCGCAGCTCGCCGAACTGGCGCGGCTCGACGATGCCGGCTTCCGCGCGCTGTTCGCCAAAAGCGCGGTCAAGCGCATCGGCCGCAACCGCTTTTTGCGCAACGTGCTGATCGCGATCGGCAACTCCGGAAGATGCAAGCCTTGCCGGCGAAGCCGAGCGATTGCTCGGCGATGCTTCGCCGCTGGTTCGCGGCGCCGCGGTGTGGGCGCTCGGCCGTCTCGATCGCGCGCGGCTTGAACGCTGCGCGGCGAAACATCGCGCGAATCCGATCCCGAGGTCATCGCCGAATGGGCCGCAGCGTGCGAGTGACAGCCATGCTGATCTGTTTCGGTCTCGGCTATTCGGCGCGAACATTTCGTCGAGAATTTTGGCCAGAAATTCGATCGCATCGTCGGCACCGTGCGCAACGCCGAGCGCGCCGCCGCGTTGAACGCGCATCCGTCGGGACCGCTGAAGGCGCTCGTCTTCGACGGCAGCGCGGCGACGCCGGACTTGCGAAGCGCCATTGCCGAGGCTGACGCAGCGCTGGTTTCAGTTCCGCCAGACGAGAACGGCGATCCGGTGCTGCGCGCCTGCGGCGATGCTTTGGCGCACGCGCGACGGCTGCGCGCAATCGTCTATCTCTCGACCATCGGCGTTTATGGCGACCGCGGCGGCGCCTGGGTCGACGAGGCAACGCCGCCGCAGCCGGGCGCGGCGCGCAGCCGCGAGCGGCTCGCCGCCGAGCAAGCCTGGCTGGATTTTGGCGCGCGCCGCGACATCGCGGTTGCGATCCTGCGCCTCGCCGGCATTTACGGACCCGGGCAGAACGCGCTGGTGCAGATCGCGAGCGGAAAAGCCCGCCGCATCGTCAAGCCGGGCCAGGTGTTCAACCGCATCCACGTCGGCGACATCGCGCAAGCGATCGACGCCGCCTTCGCGCGCCGGGCGTCCGGGATTTTCAACGTCGCCGACGACGAGCCGACGCCGCCGGCCGATCCGATCGTCTTTGCCGCGCAGCTCATGGGCGTCGAGCCGCCGCCGGAAATTCCGTTCGAGCAGGCGGCGCCGTCGATGTCGCCGATGGCGCTGAGTTTTTGGCAGGAATGCCGCCGCGTGAAGAACGACAAGCTCAAACGCGAACTCGGCGTCAGCTTGCGCTATCCGACTTATCGCGAAGGATTACGGGCGCTGTTCGATGAGCAGAAACGTAAATCGCTCAATGCAAGCTCGGCCCCTTGAGGAACCGATTGCGCTCGCTCGATTTGACGCGCACGTCCATGGTGTCGCCGTCGCGGTAGATCGAGACCGGCACGTCGACGCCGGCTTGGCCTTGAGCCCAGACGCGGCGGAAGAAGCTCGCCAGATCGCGCACTTCCTTGCCGGCAACCGACAGCACGATGTCGCCGGTGCGCAGGTCGGCCTTCTTCGCCGGTCCCTTGTCGGCAAGGCCGACGATGACCAAGCGGTTCTCGACTTCGGTGGCGTAAAGCCCGAGCCACGGCCGCGGCGGCGCATTGCGCCGGCCGAACTTCATCAGGTCGTCGAGGATCGGGTTCAACAGATCGATCGGCACGATCATGTTGATGTTTTGCGCCTGGCCCTTCTCGACGGCGTGCTGCAGTTGCAACGAGCCGATGCCGAGGAGATCGCCGGCCGGCCCGATCAGCGCGGTGCCGCCCCAGTTCGGATGCGCCGGCGCGGTGAAGATCGCTTCGTCGAGCACGTATTCCCAATAGCCGGCGAATTCCTGCTTGGCGACGATGCGGGCGGCGACCGAGCGCTGCCGGCCGCCGGCGCCGGCGACCACGACGCGCTCACCGACCGAGGCCGCGGCGGATTGGCCGATTTCGAGCCCCGGCATGTCGAGCTTGGCAAGCGCCTGAACGAGGCCGAAGCCGGTCTCCTGGTCGTAGCCCAACACGTGGCCGGGCACCGAGCGGCCGTCGTTGAGACTGAGCCAGATCGTCTCGGCTTCCGTGATCAGGTAGCCGATGGTCAGCACCAAGCCGTTGCCGCGAATGAACACGCCGTTGCCGGCGCGCTCGGTGCCGAGCGTTTCCGCCGTGTAGGCGTCGCCCGGAATGATGGCGCGCAGCCCGACCACGGCATTGAAGGCCTGTTCGAGATCGTAGCCGTAATCTTCCGGCTTCGGTTGCGCGGAGGCCGGCACCTTCCAGTCGCTTAAGGATGGCATCTGGTATTCCCTTGCCTGCGGCACGAGATCGTTCGCTTCCTTGTAGCCGAGAATGCGCGACCGCAACATCCGGTGTCGACGTGTGGCGCGCCGATCAAGCCCTTTTGAAGCCGGCCTCCGGCCAGGGCGGCATCGAGAAATTCCCTCGATCGCTTGGCATGATCGGCTTGGCGGAGACTCACTTTCAGTTTTTCTTCTCGGCCGCCGGCGATGCCTTTTCCAAATCGTCGAGTTGCTTCTCGAGCGCCGGCAGGCTCGCGACGAGCTGGCAATTGGTCTGGTCGCTGGCCGCTTGCTTTTGCACCTGGTCCCAGCGTTCGGCGGCGTCCTGTTCGGTCCACGGCCGGTGCTTCTCGGGATTAAAGACCTGTTGCTTGGCCAGGTTTTCCAGCGATCGGTGATACTCCTCAAGATCGAGGACGCGATCGCGCGCCTGGAAATAAAAATGCTTGCCGTCGAGCTCGTTGCAGAATTTCAACCCGCCGGCGAAGGTCTGCTTCGCCATGCGCGCATCGAAAATCTTACCCTTGAGGTCGTCGACGGCCTGATTCTGCGCGCGCGCCGGGGCCGAAGCAGCAAGGCAAGCAAGGATCAGGCAAGCGGGCATCAGGCGTATCGGGAGCCATCGCGCCGCAGGCAAAGCGCTTCACGTCAATCTCTCCAAGAACTCTGGTCGCGCCCTGTGATTCCCGGCGTTCATTAGCATGGTAGCAGCCTTGCACATGGTAGCAGCCTTGCGGGGGGACCCAAATCGTTAGGGTTTGATTTACGCTATCGGCGTTGAAACCGCCCTTGCGCCACCCCGCCGCGGCCGCACCGCCTCGTCTGCTGCTTTATTGCCTTTTTCCTGCCCCATCTTCTACCAAGGTTGCCGCTAGAAAAATGCGGGTGTCATTGCGGGATTTGCCTTGGGGGGATTTGCCTTGCGTTCAAGCCTCAGCGTTATCGTCATAGCGTTTGCGCTAGCCGGTTCCATCGGCGGCGCCGCGGCGCAGTATTATCCGCCGCCGCCTCCGGGTTACGCGCCGCCCTATGCGGCCGCGCCGCTGCCGCCGCCCGGCGCGATCTACGATCCGCGCGACGACGGCAACGACGCTCCGGTCGGCGGCCCTTACGTGCCATACCCGCCGCCACCGGCCGCCCGCGTCTATCCCGGTTCGTACAACGGATTGCCGCCGCAGCCGGCGCCGACCGTCGAAGGCTTTCAGCGGCCGCCGGCCGACATCTCCGGCGGTCCCGGATCCGAAGACGTCACCGGCACCGTGCGCACGCCGACCTATGCGCCGCCGCCCGCGGCCGCGCAAAGTCGCGATACGGTCGTCGCCGCACTGCCGCCGGACGAGCAGCCCGAGACCGGGCCGCGCAAGGATTTGCCGCCGCAGTTCCGCCGCCAGGTCGTGGATTACGTCACCAAGGAGCCGGCCGGCACGATCATCATCGATACGCCGCACACGTACCTTTACCTCGTGCTCGGCAACAACCAGGCGATGCGCTACGGCGTCGGCGTCGGCCGCGAAGGCTTCACCTGGGCGGGCGCCGAGCGCGTCACCCGCATGAAGGAATGGCCGGACTGGTTCCCGCCGAAGGAAATGATCGAGCGCCAGCCCTACCTGCCGCGCTTCATGGCCGGCGGCGACACCAATCCGCTCGGCGCGCGCGCGATGTATCTCGGCAATACGGTCTATCGCATCCACGGCACCAACCAGCCGTCGACCATCGGCACTTTCGTGTCCTCGGGCTGCATCCGGTTGACCAACGACGATGTCGAGGACCTGTACAGCCGGGTCAATGTCGGCACCCGCGTCGTCGTGTTGCCCGGCTCGGCGCCGGCTTCGGCCTCGGCGCAAAACACCGTCACGCGCTAGAACGCAATCGCTTCATATTGAAGCGATTGGCGCTCTAGCATTTTGATGGGGCATGATCTTTTCCGAAAACCGGTGTCCACTTTTCGGGATCATGCTCTTGCCGATCCGATTTGCATGGTCCGGCTGGCGTTGGCGCGCCGGCCGGATTTTTCTTTGCTTTTTTTGCATTGAATTTCCGCCGACTCAGTTAGTGTCGCGCCCGTTGGACGCCGGCCTGTAGGCCGGTGTCGATGCGGCGCCATCTGCCCTCGCGATGATCTGCATCCTAGTGACGCGTGCTTCGCCGAAGATCGCGCGGCCGTAATGCGAGGTCGAATGTTTCCCAATGTCCGTCTTTTGATCGCGGCTGTGATCGCCTCGGTCGTCGCACTGAGTTGCGGCTTCGCTTTGTTCGCCACCTTCCGCGTCAACCACGAACCATTGAGCCGGCTCGCGACCGGCGCCGCGCCGCTGCAACTCGCCGCCGGCAATCTGCCGCCGCCTGCTGCAACGCCCGGACCGGCAGATTCATTCGGCAACCGTTTTCCGTTGAATGAGGATGACGCCGCCGGCGCTTCTGCGCCGGAAGCGCCGACCCTGCCCGAACACGACAACAGCGTCGAACCGCCAAGCGCGGTCGCAACCACCACCACCACCACCGCAACAACTACCACTCCTGAGACCGACCCCGGCGAACCGGCGCAGCCCGCGCCAGTCGCGCAAGCACCCGCAGCCGAACCGGTCGCGCAAGCGCCCGCAGCCGAGCCCGACGCGAAGCCGGACGAAGTGGCCACCACCACACCAAGTGAACCACCGCCGGCCGCGCCGAGTGAAGCGCCGCCCGCCACGACGGACACTGCCGCAACCGAGCCGCCACCAGAGCAACCCGCTCCCGCCGCGCAAACCGCGCCCACGGAACAAGCCAGTCAGGAATCAAACCCTGGGACCGAGCCCGAGACCGAGTGCGACTGCGACAACGACCACGGCCGAGCCGCCACCTCCGGAGGCCCCCCGCAAGGCCGCCCACCGGCATCGGCTTGCCGCCAAAGCGCAACGTGCGCGCCAGGCGCGCGCGATCGCCCAAACCGTCAGCCAGCCAGCCGGAATTGGCGGCCCGTTCGTGCCGCTACCGCGCCGCCTTGTCGCCAGGCCGCAGCGCGCCCGCCAAGCCCGCGCGACCGTTCAACCGGCCAGCCAGCCTTCTGGCGTCGGCGGCCCATTCGTGCCACCCACGAACCATTAAGCGCCGGTCAAGTTTCCGACGGGGGTTGATGGCGGTGCGCGCCAAGACCGCATAAAGTTGCGCGCCCGGCATCATCACAAAACAGAACATTCCCGCGTGGTCCCGCTTTCCGTCCTCGATCTGTCGCCCGTCACCACGGCCACGCCCGGATCGGTGGCGCTGCGCAACTCGCTCGATCTGGCGCGGCTCGCCGACCGGCTCGGCTACAAGCGTTATTGGGTCGCCGAGCACCACAATCTGGCGAACATCGCCAGCTCCGCGCCCGACATCATGATCGGGCAGATCGCGGCGATAACGTCGCACATGCGCGTCGGCTCGGGCGGCGTGATGCTGCCGAACCACGCGCCGCTGATGGTTGCCGAGCGCTTCAAGGTGCTTGAGGCGTTGTTTCCCGGGCGCATCGATCTTGGGCTCGGCCGCGCGCCGGGCACCGATCAGGTCACCTCCTATGCGCTGCGTGCCCGGCAGGACCCGCGCCAGGGCGACGATTTCCTCGAGCGGTTCCAGGAGTTGCTGTTGCTCGAGCGTGGCGGGTTCCCCGAAGGGCATCCGTTCCGCAACGTGCACGCGGTGCCATCCGACGTCGCGCTGCCGCCGATCTGGCTTCTGGGTTCCAGCGGCTACAGCGCCGAGCTCGCCGCTGCGGTCGGCATGGGTTTTTCCTTCGCCTATCATTTCGCCGATTACGACGCGGCGAGCGCCATGCTCAGCTATCGCAACCATTTCAAGCCGTCGGCGACGCTCAAGGAACCCTACGCCATCCTCGGCACCGCGGTGATCGCAGCCGACAGCGACGCCGAAGCCGAGCGCATCGCGTTGAGCGCCGACCTGCATTATGTGCGCCGCGCCAAAGGCGAATATCTGCCGCTGGCCTCGCCCGAGGAAGCCGCGGCTTACGCCTATACGCCGGCCGACCGCGAGCGCATGGCGCGTCAGCGCGCCCGGCTCGTGGTCGGTGGTATCGAGAAAGTGATGGCCCGATTGCAGGCGCTGATCGAAGCGACGCGCGCCGACGAGTTAATGATTACCACCATGGTTTACGACCACGCGGCGCGGAAGCACTCCTATGAGCTGTTGGCCAAGGCTTTTGCGCTGGTGCCGCAATCGTGAGCCGGAGCGGCGTCACGGCTGTGTCTTCTATGAACCATGATGAATTAATTTCGACGGCACCGGGTGCGGCGTGGTGGTGCCGGGCGTCAGTGTTCTGTAAGATTTATGTGCTCGAATTCGTGGGTTCCTTTGGTCGGGGCTGACAGTGCGTACTGAATACAAGCGCGACGTTTTGCGTGTTCGCCGGCTTGCCTTGACCGGCAGCGTCTGTGCGCTCGGTTTCGTCGTTGCGGTGACGCTGGCGTCGCCGGCATCGGCCAAGGTCCGCCACAAGCCGGAGCCCAAGCAAACCGAGCACGTCAGCAAGGAACCTTTCGGCACTCTGCCGAAAGGTCCGATGCAGATCGTCATTTCCATCAATCAGCAGAAGCTCCACCTCTACGCCGACGGCACCGAAGTCGCCGACTCGCTGGTCGCTACCGGCGTGCCCGCGCTGCCGACGCCGACCGGCATTTTCAGCGTCATCGGCAAGGAGCGCTTCCACCGCTCCAATATCTACAGCGGCGCGCCGATGCCGTTCATGCAGCGCATCACCTGGTCCGGCGTCGCCTTGCACGAGGGCGAGAATATCGGCCATCCGGCGTCGCACGGCTGCATCCGCATGCCGCGCGAATTTGCCATGAAGCTGTTCAGCGTCACCAAGGTCGGCGTTCGCGTCATCATCGCGCGCAGCGAATTGAAGCCCGTCGCGTTCGCGGATGCGCATCTGTTCGTGCACAAGGCGATACCGGCTCCCGCTCCGGCCGCGGCGGCTCCCGCTGCGCCGGAAGCCACCAGGACCGCGCAAGCCGGCGACGACAATAAAAAGACCGATGCCGTCGCCCTGCCGAAATCTGAAACGCCGGATGCAGCCGCTGCGGCAACGCCGGAGCTGGCGAAGGCCGTGCTGATCAGCGACGACACCAAAACGACGGATGCCGCCGAGCCGGCGAAGCCGCAAACGCCGGCCCCGGCCGCTTCGGCTCCCGCGGAATCGACCCAGACCGCGCAGACCGGCGACGCCGCCAAAACGACCGATGCGGCCGAGCCGCCGAAACCCGAAGCTTCACCGACCGCCGAAGTCAAAGCAGTGCCGCCCCGCCCCCGTCCGCCGAGACCGATATGCTGCGCGGCTCCGTTGCCACGCCGGTGGTGGCGCTCGATCATCCGGCGGATGCCGCGCCGGCACCGGCGGCCAAGCCGACCACGCTTGTTGAAACCGGACGCGCGACCCAGGGGCCGATTTCGATCTTCGTCAGCCGCAAGGAAAAGAAGATCTATGTGCGGCAGAATTTTACCCCGCTGTTCTATGCGCCGGTGACCATCGACCATCCGGAGCAGGCGTTCGGCACCCACGTCTTCACGGCGATGGCGTATCTGGACGACGGCGCTACCTTCCGCTGGAACGTGGTGTCGCTGCCCGGCGCGCCGCCGAAGGCAAAGCGCGACGCCGGCAACGACCGGCGCGCGACGCGGCGCGGCCGCCGCGAGGAGCCCGTCGCAAGGCCGCTGGGCGAGTTGCCGCCGCCGCAAACGCCGGCGGAAGCGCTCGCCCGCATCGAAATTCCCCAGGACGCCATCGACCGGATTTCCGCATTGATGGTGCCGGGTTCCTCCCTCGTCGTCTCCGACCAGGGCCTCGGCGAAGAGACCGGCGAGGGTACCGATTTCATCGTCGTCACGCGCTGACCTGCCCTGCCGCCGACCCTGCCGAACCGCCATTCAATCGACATTGCTGACGGTGTATGTTCGCCCGGCGACCGGTAGAGCTGATCCCGAAAAGTGGGAACCGGTTTTCGGATAAGATCATGCTCAAACGAAACCGGCCGCTCGGAACTAAATTCACGCGTTATCAGTCAATGGAGGATCGTCTTGGGTAAGCAATTTTCACTGGTTTCTTCGGACAGCTTCAAGCTCGGCGCCTATCGGGCCGACCCGACCGGGCCGGCAAAGGGCGGTATCGTCCTCATTCAGGAAATCTTCGGCGTCAATCACCACATCCGCGCGGTGTGCGACCGCTTGGCCGGCGAGGGCTACGCCGCGCTGGCGCCGGCGGTGTTCGACCGCCAGCAGCCGAACTTCGAATGCGGCTACACGCCGGACGAGATCGCCAATGCGCGCAAATTCGTTGCCAATCCCGATTGGGGCGCGATGCTGCGCGACGTGCAGGCGTCCATCGACGAGCTCAAGAAGGGCGGCCCGGTCGCCATCATGGGCTTCTGCATGGGCGGCACGATCTCGTTTTTGTCCGCCTGCAAGCTCAACGGGCTGAAGGCCGCGGTCTGCTATTACGGCGGCCAGATCGCCAAGAACGCCGATGAGAAGCCGAAAATCCCGGTGCAGATGCATTTCGGCGAGAAGGACGCTTCGATCCCGATGAGCGACGTCGATCTGATCAAAAGCAAGCGCGGCGGCGATTGCGAGATCTACGTCTATCCCGACGCCCAGCACGGCTTCCATTGCGACGAGCGCGGCAGCTATCAGAAAGCCGCCGCCGACCTCGCCTGGCAGCGTTCGATGGCGTTCCTGGCGAAGAACGTGAAGTAGAATCAGCGCTGCAAGCGCTAAAGACCTCTCCCCGCTCTGCGGGGAGAGGTATTCTCTTCGGCGGAGCGATCATGTCGCGATCGCATTGGACGCTCGCAATGCTGCTGCTTCGTCGGTGCGCTGTTCTGTTCGGCGCGTTCGCGCGCCGTCGCCGCCGACGACTATCCGTCGCGACCCGATCCATCTGATCATCACCACGCCGGCGGGCTCGCTGGTCGACGTGCTCGGCCGTCTGCTACGCCGAGGCGACTGAGCGCAGCGGCTCGGTCAGCCGGTCGTCGTCGACAACCGGCCGGGCGGCATGACGCAGCTCGGCACCGACGTGCTGACTCACGCCGATCCGGACGGCTACACGCTGATGATCGGCCCGTCCGAACTGACGATGCTGCCGTTCCTGAAGAAGGACTATCGCTACGATGCCGACCAAGGACGTACACGCCGGTCGCGCTGGTGACGACGTCGTGGACGGTGTTCGCGATCTATCCAGGACTTGCCGGTCGCAAACGCTGCCGGAGTTCATCGCTTACGCCAAAGCGCAGTCCGGGCAAGCTGCGCTACGGCACCGGCGGCGTCGGCGGCGCGCTGCACATCGCCGTCGAAATGCTCAAGCTCAAGACCGGCATCGACCTCGTCCACGTGCCCTATCGCGGCGGCGAGCAAGCCGCGACCGACGCCATGGCGGGGCAGATCGAGATGGTGTCGATGGGGCTTGCCAGCGCGCGCGTCGCCGAGGGCGGCAAGCTGCGGATCCTGGCGCAGACCGGGCCGAGCCGGCATCCGCTGTTATCCCGACGTGCCGACCACGGCCGAATACGGGCTTCCCGACGTGCGGATGGACACGTGGTTCGGCCTGGTCGCGCCGCCGAATACGCCGGACAGCGATCGTCGCAGCGGCTCGATCGCGCCGCCGCCGAGGTCGAGCAGCAGCAAAGCTTCCGCGACGACCTGGCCAGGATCGGCTGTGCGCCGGCCTACCTGCCGCACGACGAATTCGCCGCCTATCATCGCCGACGATCTGAAGAAATGGCAGCACTTGATTCCGGCGATGGGCATTCCGCCGATCGAGTAAAGGAGCGACGCGAAATGGCAACGCAGCTGGCCTGGCCGAACGGCAAGAAGATCGCGGTGTCGGTGACCGTGATGTTCGAAACCTGGTCGGAAGGCGCGGCGCCGAATTATTCGGTGCAGACGACGCATCTGAAATCCGGCACCGTCGATCATGCCAGCAAGGCGTGGTCGACCTATGGCGGCCGCGTCGGCGTCTGGCGGCTGATCCGCATGCTCGATCGCTTGCAGATTCCCGGCACCTTTTTCACCAGCGGCCGCTGCACCGAGGAATATCCGGATGCCGTGAAGCAGATCGTGAAATCGGGTCAGATCTCGCCGCGCACGCCTATGCGCAGGATCAGTTGCTCGCTTACATGTCGCTCGAGGATCAGCAGAATACGATCCGCAAGAGCATCGACCTGCTGGAAGCCTGCGGCGGCAAGAAGGTCACCGGCTGGGGCAGCCCGGTGGTCGCGTTCACGCCGGAGACCACCGGCTTTCTGGTCGAAGCCGGGCTGAAATGGACCTGCGACGTCACCTATGCGGACCTGCCGATCCTGCATTAACACGCCGCACGGCGTGATCGCCGGCGTGCCGACCACGGACTTTTCCGATAACCGCGTCATGCGGGCGAGCCCGCGCGATCTGTACGACGCGCTACAAGGGGACGTTCGATTATCTCGTCCGAGAACGAGCTGATGTCGCTGCTGGTGCTGGTCATCCACTGCCAGTTCGGCGGCCGGCCGCTGATGACCGCGGTGCTGCAGGAGATCTTGCAGTATATCGGCAAGTCGCCGGACGTCTGGTTCGCGCGCCACGAGGAACTGGCGAACTGGGCGCTCGCCGGCAGGCGTCGAGGAGCACACCTATCGCGAGCGGTATTTCGCTATCGGCAGCCAGGGGAGGTCGTCGGGAGCCCGATCCCTGACGCGGTCAGAACCACCGCTCCTGCACGTTGATCGTGTCGCCGGGCCGCAGCGGATAGCCGAGCGGAACGCTCATGCGCATCTGCTGGCCGTTATAGTGTGCGGATCACGACCACCGATTGGCGAACGGCGCGCGGCGCGAAGCCGCCGGCGATCGCCACCGCGGTCTCGGCGGTCATGTTGGCGATGTAGGGATATTGGCCCGGCGCGGTGACTTCGCCGAGGATGAAGAACGGCCGGTAGGCTTCGACCTCGACCGCCACATGCGGCTCGCGGACGTAGCCGTCTTGCAGCTTTTCGGCGATGCGGGCCGACAACTGGTCGGTGGTCACGCCTTTCGCCATCACCGAGCCGATCAGCGGCATGGCGATGTGGCCGCTGGCATCGACCAGATAGGAATTGGTCAGGCCGTCCTGGCCGAACACGACGATGCGCAAGCGGTCGCCCGAATCGAGCGTGTAGGGCTGTTGCGCGGTCATCGCCGGCACTGGCGCGGGCACTGGCGCGGCGGCGGCCGGATAAGCGGTGCGTGGGGCCGCTTGATAAGCCGCGCCGCCGGCTTGATACGCATAGTTGGGGCCGCCGGGTAGGCGCCGGACGCTGCCGGATAAACGCAACGTCAGCAGACCGGTGCATGCCGCACTTGCGGGATAAGCGTAATTCGCCGCGGCCGGGGCGCCATAGCCAGGGCGATAACCGTAGCCGGGCTGATAGGGGGCTGCGGGCGCGCCATAAGTCATCGTGTCGATGCTGGGCTGCATCTGGCCCGGGGGCGGCATTTGCATGTAGGCGACCGGCTGCGACGCGCAGCCGGCCACGGCGACCGCCACGGCCAATAACAGCAAGGAAGAGCGGGTGACCCGCATACGCGTAATTTCCGACCCCGTTCGAGCGAACGTTGCGGCCGATTAACGCCGGTTAAGGTTAATAATCCCTAACCAGATGGAAAGACTTGGGAAAATGTCGCGGTGCGGGTCGCGAATGCGACAGTCCTGCTCAGTCTGAGCGCTTGTCGCTGCGGCGGCCGAGCCAGTCGGAAATGGCCAGGATCAGCATGCAGGCGGCGAAGGTGAGCGGAAACGCCAGCACCCAGACCAGCTTCGTCGTATCGGGCTCTTTTTCCAGATCGAAATACCAGGCCAGCGCATCGACCGCGGCGATGCCGACGATCGAGCCGAGCAGCTTCTGCTTGAGCTCGCTGAAATCGACTTGCGTCAGGCCCTCGGGCCAGTCCGGATGATCGGCCGGATCGATGCGGCGGATGAAGTTTTCGTAGGAGGAAAAGATGACGATGAGAATGAGATTGGCGGTCAGCGCCAGATCGACCAGGTTGAGCACGTTGGTGACGAGATCGTGCCAGTTCATCTGCGGAAGCTGGATGCGTCAGCACGAACAGATCGGCGAAAAAACGGTAGAGCAGCAACAACAGGCACAGCAGCAGGCCGAGCAGGAACGGCGCCAGCAGCCAGCGGCTGAAAAAAATCGACGCCTGGATGTAGCGTCCGTCCGGCCAGCGCATGAGTGCTCCGAGAACGGCGGTTAGCGAACGGCGAATGCTACTCTACACCATTCGCAATTCGCTACTCACCATTCACGCGGTTACGCCGCCACGCCGGTGCCGATCGGGCAGCTCACCCCGGTGCCGCCGAGGCCGCAATAGCCGTGGGGATTTTGGCCAGATATTGCTGGTGATAATCCTCGGCGAAATAGAACGGCGGCGGCGTCGCGGATCTCCGTGGTGATCGGCCCCATCCGTTCGGCCGCCGAGCGCCTTGCCGTAAGCCGCCTTCGAGGCTTCGGCGGCGGCGCGCTGTTCCGGCGTGAACGTATAGATGCCGGAGCGGTATTGGGTACCGACGTCGCCGCCCTGGCGCATGCCCTGCGTCGGGTCGTGGCTTTCCCAGAACGTCTTGAGCAGGCGCTCGTAGGAAATCTTCTTCGGATCGTAGACCACCAGCACGACTTCGTTGTGCCCGGTGCGGCCGGAGCAGACTTCCTCGTAGGTCGGGTTCGGGCGTCAGGCCGCCGGCATAGCCGACCGCGGTGACGTAGACCGCGTCGCCGAGCTCCCAGAACTTGCGCTCGGCGCCCCAAAAGCAGCCGAGCCCGAACATCGCCATGGCGAGCCCGTCGGGGTAGGGGCCTTTGAGCGTATGGCCGTTGACGAAATGCGTTCGCGCCGTGGGGATCGCGGTCGAGCGGCCCGGCAAAGCTTCATCGGCAGACGGCATTTCGAGCTTCTTGCGGAGTGAAAACATGCGGCGCCTCCTGATTGGCGGCGGAAATATAGTCTTTGTGCAGTCGCCGACGCTGCTTCGGCGCGATCACGTTTCTCTTCCCTCCCCTTGTGGGGAGGGAAGAGTGGGGGGTCGGGTAGGGAGTGCGCGAGCGTCGACGCGTGCGCATAACCTCACGACCCCCACCCCTACCCCTCTCCACAAGGGGGAGGGGAAATTGCGAGCCGTCGGACAGCGGCTTCCCCCTTCAGGTTTTGCACCTTATTCTGCCGTTCGCGCGTCGCGGCGGGGCGTCGTTTGAGGAGGCTTTCCAGATGTTTCGAATGTTAGCGCTGGCCTGCGTTTTGGCGCTCTCGGCCGGGTCGGCTTTGGCCCAGGCACCCGCGGCGCCGATCACGCGCCGAGCCCGCCTTACGGGCCGCCGATCACGCTCGACCAGGCCAAGCGCGCCATGGCGGCGGCGGAGTTGGAGGCGGCGAAGAACTCCTGGCAGGTCGCCATCGCCATCCTCGACAGCGGCGGCAACATGATCATGTTCCACAGGGTCGATAACGCCCAGTTGTCGGCGACCACCGTGTCGGAAGGCAAGGCGCGCACCGCGCTGCAGTTCAAGCGCCCCAGCAAGGCGCTCGACGACGCCATCGCCGTCGGCGGCGCCGGCATGCGGCTGTTGGCGCTCAAGGACATCACGCCGCTCGAAGGCGGCGTCCCGGTGATCGTCGACGGCAAGATCATCGGCGCCATCGGCGTTTCGGGCGCCTTGTCGTCGCAGGACGCCCAAGTCGCCAAGGCCGGCGCCGACGCGCTGGCCAAGTGACTGCGATCACTAATTACTGAATCGTGTTGAGCTTGCGCAGCCGCGCGACGATATCCGCCGGCAGCGCGTAAGCGCGCTCGATGACGCGCAGCAGTTCCTCGCCGCTGCGCGGATCGTTCAGCGACAATCCGATCTTGTCGCCCTCCGCCAGAAATTCCGGATCGGCGAAAGTCTCGGCCAGCGCCTGGCGCAGCGCCGCGACGCGCTCGGCGGGCACGCCCGGCGGCATCAGCAGCGGCCGGCCGATCGACAGCGGCGCGAACGCCGCTTCCAAGAGAAGCTTATCGGCGCCGCTCACCAGATCGGGCACGAACGGCACGCCGGCGAGTTGCGGCAGCTTGGCGGGACCGTATTGCACGATCGCGCGCGCGGTGCCGTCCGCAAGCCAGGTCGGTCGCGTCGACGACAGCGCGCTGTAGAACACGCTCGGGTAGCCGTCGAGCTCGCCGCGCTCCATGGCGACCAGCGCGTCGTTCTGGCCGGGATAGCCAGGCCGATCACCGAGCCGTCGTGCTCGGCGGCGGCATAGAGATAATTGGTCGCGGTGAGCCCGCCGGCGCCCGGCATGTTGCGCACGATGACGGTGGGATGGCCGGCAATATGCTTGCCGATATGGCGGGCAATCGAGCGGGCCAGCGTGTCGTAGCCGCCGGCCGCGCTGGTGGAGACGATCAGCGTCACCGTGCGGCCGCGGTAGAAATCGGCGATCGCATCCGCCGCCGCCGGCGACAGGCCGAGCCATGCCAACCAGCAGGCGAGCAGCGCGAACTTGGTCGATTGCTTCGTCATCGGCGAAGGCGGATGATAACCCCATGCAACGGATGCTGCATGTCATCATTGCCGCCGCGCTCGCGCTCGCCGCCACCGCCGCGCTCGCGCTCGCCGCCACCATGGCGCTCGCCGAGGAGCCGTTCTACCAGGGCAAGCGGCTGACGCTTCTGATCAACTTCGCGCCCGGCGGCCCGACCGACGTCGAAGGCCGGCTGCTCGCCAAGCACATCGCCAAGCACATCGCCGGCAATCCGCTCATCGTGGTGCAGAACAAGGACGGCGCCAGCGGCATGGTCGGCGCCACCTATCTGGGCGAGATCGGGCCGAAGGACGGCACCATGTTCGGCTATCTCACCGGCACGGCGTGGAACTCGGTGATCGATCCGGCCGCGTTCCGCGTGCCGTTCGCGTCCTACGCCTTCGTCGGCGCGCAGCCCGGCAACGCGGTCTATTACATGCGCGCCGACACGCCGCCCGGCATCAAGACGCCGGCCGATCTGATGAAAGCCGAAGGCCTCGTGGTCGGCGGGCTGGGCGCCGATTCCTCGAAGGATCTGTTGGAGCGCCTGACCTTCGACATGCTCGGCCTGCAATACCGCTACGTCACCGGCTATCGCTCCAGCAACACCGCGCGGCTCGCGTTGCAGAACGGCGAGATCAACGTGCATTCGGAATCGACGCCGGGCTATTATGGCGTCGTCGAGCCGAGCCTGGTGAAGACCGGCAAGGTGATGCCGCTGTGGTACGACGCCACCTTTAACGGCAAGGGATTTGCGCCGCTGCCGGCGATGGCCGGGAAGAACATCATGACGTTCCCCGAGTTCTACAAAGCGGTCAAAGGCGGCACGCCGTCGGGCGATCTGTGGGAAGCCTACAAGACCAATCTCGCCGTCGACGCGCAGATGCTGCGCCTGGTCGCCATGCCGCCGGATTCGCCGCCGGCCGCGGTCGCGGCGCTGCGCCAGGCGCTCATCGCGCTCAACGACGACAAGGACTACGCCGCCGACGCCATGACGGCGATGCAGTTCGTGCCACACTACGAAGTCAGCGCCGACCTCGACCAGACGGTGCGCGACCGCCTGACGATCGCGCCCGAGATGCGCAGCTTTATCACCGGCTATATGAAGAAGGTGGCGAAGTGAGACTTGTCATTGCCGGACTTGATCCGGCAATCCATGGTGCGGTTCGGAATTCGCGACGTTGTGGCAACTATGAGGACGCCAACACTGGGGCGAGGAGAAGAGACTACGCGGGTCAAGCCCGCGAATGACGAATTGAGACCGCAATGCCGCAAACCAAAAAATCCAAACCGCCACGAAAGCCCGCCGCCCCGCCGGCCGAGGACGCCGCCGCGCTCGCCCCCGACGACCGCGTCATCGCCAGCAACCTGACGCTCCACGAGCTCTTCCAGCGCCAGACCGGCGCCATGCTGGAGCGCGCCGACCTCGACGACGAGCAAAAGCAAAGCATCCTCATCGCCATGAGCTGCCCGTGCTGCGGGGCGGGCGGGATGTCGTTTACGGCGAAGTTGAAGCGGGGGCGGTGAAGGGCCGTTGCCTCTCCTCTCGCGGGAGTGGACGCCCGCGCGGAGCGCGGGTGGGTGAGGGGAGTGCCTACCCGCTTGCGAGAAAGGCTTCCGCCTTGGCGCGACTTGGAAACCGCCCAAGTTCTCGATAGTCGGCGCAATGTTCGGCCGTCTCAGGCGACCACAGCACAACAAACTCGCCACCGTCCGGTTCGATTACTTCCGTCAGGTCGTCGCTTTCGTACGGCGACATATGCCGCGCACCACAGTCGGGGCAGTCGTCGTCGCACGTGCACGACCACTCATCGCGCCATTCAGAGTCGCAACGATCACATCTGTAGTAGTTGCGATACCAAGCCAAGATCAGCCTCCCCGTTCGCTGGCATTACGACTGCCAATCGCAATAAATATATCAAATCACTTCAGTTCTCGGATCGCAAACGATAATAGCCGCGCGATACGAAATCGAGATAACCACGATCTCGGAGAAATTGCAGCTGTTGGCGAATTTTTGGCTTTACGTTTCGGTTGTCTGGGTAGAGTAGACTGAGGCGGCCCTCAAATGCGTAGACATCGTCTATCTGAAATTCACGTTTACCGATGGCCTCTACACATTTCATCACTTCTATCAGCCAGCCTCTCGCTTCTTGTCCCTCATCACGCAGAAACAGCGTTCTGTTCCACTTCGCGAGCACAGAATCTTTCGGTTCGATCTTGCCGTCGCGGACAATGAAGATTTTTCCGGATTGCGGGATTTGGTTCAGCAAGATATGGGAGCCAATCCAGCCCGCACGTCTAGCCGTGGCTGCCAGCGGCTTTCGTTCCGCAATAATTTCACGAACAAAAAAATGTTTTGGAACGACAAACAGATTAACGACACTCAACTCTTGCAGGCTGTAGTTCATGAGAAATAAGTTTGGATTATTGTCTGCGGCTAGTCGCTCGCACTTCGCTTTGAATGCGCCATCCAACACCTTGGTGCCGAACCTGCTCTTCTGGCTCTTTAGCTCATATTCTTCTTTGCATGCGACGCAATGGAAGTCCGCGACAGGACTGTTATTCGGGAAGGGATTTATTTTTGCGGCGCCGCAGTTCGGACAATACGCCCACGTGCGCACCCATCGCTCTGTCCAAGCACGCGCGCTCTGCGAGCCGCTCGCATAAGGAGTTTGTGAACTCCTCAAAGCCAAGTTTCATGTCGGAAATATAACATACCTTGAACGCGTAGGACGGCGCGAACGCGCAGACCGCCGCGCTCCGGCGACGACGCCCGGCGCGCTACGGCGCGCTCGGGCTTGTACAGGCCTCGGTGCACAACCCCACCCCGACGCGCTTCGCGCGTCGACCCTCCCCTTGCAGGGGAGGGTGGTTGCCGCGCCGCGCCGGCTATTTCTTGCCGTACGGCTTTGGGTTGGTCTGGCTGTGCATGCCGGCGAACGGCGAGGGGGCGGCGGCGCCCTTGTCCTTGTTCTTGTCCGCCTTGGGTTTCTTCTTTTCCTTGTTGCTGCGCATCTGGCCTTTCGCCATGGCGTCCTCCGGGTTCGCGGTGAATGATTCGAAAGTGGATAGCGTAACTTAGCCTATTTGCCGGGCACCGCGCTAACGCTCTCCGCGTCTTCCAGCCAGCGCCGGCGCTTAACGGCGGCGCGGCTGCAAGCTGCATTTCGCCGACGCTCGGCTCACAAGCTCAACTGGCCAGGGCCCGAGTGACTGCCTCGGGCTCTCTTTCGACGATTTTCAGCAGGATGCGTGCGCTGCGCTCAGGGCGGCGGCGGCCCTGCTCCCAGTCGCGCACGGCGGACAGTGCAAAGCCGTAGGTCTCGGCAAAGGCCTCCTGGGATAGGCCAAGGCGGCGGCGGATTCTCTTGACGTTCACCTCAACCGGAACGTGGACGCGATAGCGGCGCTTGTCGGCGGTTCCGTCAAGATACGCACCCGCCTCCTTTATGCCTTGCATGATTTTGTTGAAAGCGCGCTTGCTCATTGTCGTCTCCGGTAATTTGCCAGAATGGTCTTCATAGCCTTTGCCATCGTTGAAAGTTCCGCTGCGGTCAAATCGTCCTTTTCGTTCTTGGCAAAGGCTGCCAGTAGAAATACCGGTACGTCATTGCCGCCGAACAGATATATGACCCGTGCGCCGCCGCGTTTCCCGCGTCCACCGAAGCCGACTCGGACCTTACGAATACTTTCACCACCCGGAATGACGACGCCGCAGCGCGGATCCGTCGAAACCAGATCGATGATTGCATCCCGCTCATCGTCAGTGAACAAACGGGCCGCATCGGCCACGAAGCGGGGCGTTTCGAGCACCGTATGCATCAGGTTTGATACTACGGCATTGCCGTAGTAAGCGCAAGCCTATCAGCGCCGTCTCGGCTTGAAGCCGCCGTGCATGCCGGGTTTGCCGAGGGTCGAGCGCGGGCCGGAGGGGTCGCGTTTGCCGGGAATGGCTTCGACGCCCGGGCCCATTTCGTCGAGGTTCGGCTTGCGCGGCGTGCCGCGTCGCCCATCGGCTCCGGCGCGGTGCGGGGCGACTTCGTGGTGCAGCGCGATGCCCATTTCGTCGAGCGCCGGCTTGTGCGGGCGCGCGGCCCCACCCCGGCGCGCGTTGCGCGCCGGCCCTCCCCCTGCAGGGGGGGGAAGAAATTTCGCCGTCGGGTCGTCGGTCACCGCCAACTCTGTCGTGCGCAGGCGTTTGATCTCGTCGCGCAGGCGAGCGGCTTCTTCGAAGTCGAGGTCGGCGGCGGCGGTGCGCATGCGGGCTTCGAGATCGCCGATCACGGCCTGGAAATTGTGGCCGATGGTGGCGGCGTCCTCGAACTCGCCTTCGGCGCCGGCGCCGGTGCCGATCAGCACGTGGTCGCGCTCGTAGACGCTGTTGAGGATGTCGCCGATGCCCTTGCGCACGCTTTCCGGGGTGATGCCGTTTGCGGTGTTGTAAGCCGACTGCTTTTCGCGCCGGCGCGACGGTCTCCGCCATGGCGCGCTCCATCGAGCCGGTGATCACGTCGGCATAGAGGATGACGCGGCCGTCGATGTTGCGCGCGGCGCGGCCGATGGTCTGCACCAGCGAGGTCTCGCTGCGCAAAAATCCTTCCTTGTCGGCGTCGAGAATGGCGACCAGCGCGCATTCCGGAATATCGAGGCCCTCGCGCAACAGATTGATGCCGACCAGCGCGTCGAACGCGCCCAGGCGGAGGTCGCGAATGATCTCGATACGCTCGATGGTGTCGATGTCGGAATGCATGTAGCGCACCCGAATGCCCTGCTCGTGCAGATATTCGGTCAAATCCTCGGCCATGCGCTTGGTCAGCACGGTGATCAGCGCGCGATAGCCCTGCTGCGCCACCGCGCGCACCTCGCCGACCAGGTCGTCGACCTGCATCCGCGCCGGCCGCACGTCGACCGGCGGATCGATCAGGCCGGTCGGGCGGATCACCTGCTCGGCGAACACGCCGCCGGATTCGTTGAGCTCCCACGGCCCCGGCGTCGCCGACACGGCGGTGGTCTGCGGCCGCATCGCGTCCCATTCCTCGAAGCGCAGCGGCCGGTTGTCCATGCACGACGGCAGGCGGAAGCCGTATTCGGCCAAGGTCGCCTTGCGGCGGAAGTCGCCGCGATACATGCCGCCGAGCTGCGGCACGGTGACGTGGCTCTCGTCGACGAAGACCAGCGCATTGTCGGGCACATACTCGAACAGCGTCGGCGGCGGCTCGCCGGGTTTTCGCCCGGTGAGATAGCGCGAATAGTTCTCGATGCCGGCGCAGGCGCCGGTCGCTTCCATCATTTCCAGATCGTACAGCGTGCGCTGCTCGAGCCGCTGCGCTTCGAGGAGCCGCCCGGCGGCATGGAGCTGGTTCGAGCCGCTCGCGCAATTCGAGCTTTATGCCGGACAGCGCCTGCAACAGCGTCGGCCGCGGCGTCACGTAGTGCGAGTTGGCGTAGATCTTGACGAATTCCAGCTCGTCGGTTTTTTGCCCGGTGAGCGGATCGAATTCGTGGATCGCTTCCACCTCGTCGCCGAACAGCGACACCCGCCAGGCGCGATCCTCGTAGTGCGCCGGGAAAATCTCGATGGCGTCGCCGCGCACGCGGAACGAGCCGCGATGGAAATCGGCGGCGGTGCGCTTGTATTGCAGCGCCACCAGGTCGGCGAGCAGCTGGCGCTGGTTGAGCTGCGCGCCGCGCTTGATCGAGAACGTCATCGCCGAATAGGTCTCGACCGAACCGATGCCGTAGATGCACGACACCGACGCGACGATGATGACGTCGTCGCGCTCGAGCAGCGCCCGCGTCGCCGAGTGGCGCATGCGGTCGATCTGCTCGTTGATCGAGGAATCCTTCTCGATATAGGTGTCGGTGCGCGGGATATAGGCTTCCGGCTGGTAGTAGTCGTAATACGACACGAAATATTCGACGGCGTTGTCGGGAAAGAACGACCTGAACTCGCCGTAGAGCTGCGCCGCCAGCGTCTTGTTCGGCGCCAGGATCAGCGCAGGCCGCTGCGTCGCTTCGATCACCTTGGCGACGGTGAAGGTTTTGCCGGAGCCGGTGACGCCCAGCAGCACCTGGGTGCGGTCGTTGCGGCGCACGCCTTCGACCAGGTCGGCGATCGCCGTCGGCTGGTCGCCCTTGGGATCGAAATCCGACTTGATGACGAAGCGCCGCCCGCCTTCGGATTTGTCCGGCCGCGGCGGCCGGTGCGGCGTCCAGATTTTGGTGGCGCCGTCCTGCTGGCGGAATTCCTCGCGGCCTTCGCGCAGCAAATGCTCCAGCGCCTGCATCGAGGCGGTGACGCCGAGCGTCATCGGCTGCGGCATCGGCCGGTGGCGCTTCTCGCGCTGCGACTGGAAAATGTCGGCAAGCTCGTCGCGCTCGGCGGGCGCCTCGCCGGTCAGCGGCCGGGTCGGATCGCTGTCGCCATAGCCGAGCGCATCGGCCAGTTCCGGATCGATGCCGGCCGGGCCCTTGGCGACGTAACCGGATTGCGGCCGTTCGCCCA
>CAWCSD010000016.1:0-173488 GCA_963798095.1 uncultured Alphaproteobacteria bacterium
TGGACCAAACGGTCCGAATGGGCAGAACAATCAACCCGGCCAGAATGGCTACGACGGTTCGGCGGACCGCTTCCCATTGCATCGCCGGCGCCGGCGTCATCGCGGGCCGCGCGATCATTCCATGTCCAACGAGAGCGACGCGCCGACGACGCCCGGCGGATCCCAGATCGAAGATTGATCGGATGCCCGGCCTAGCGCCGGGCATCACGTTTAAAATTCACGTTGATCAAAAAAGGCGCTGATCACAAAAGACGTATGCCGCCAGCCTCGGGCCGCGCGGCGCTTATTGGCCGCGCGGTGCCTTGGCCAGCCGCACCAGGAACCAGATCGGCAGCACGATCACGGCGCCGAGCAGGAAATATGCCAGAGCCAGCGCACGGCATCGAAGCCCATGTTCCAGACGTGCATGATCAGCCGGCGAACCGAGTTCATGATATTCCACGGATCGAGGCCGATCGCCGCCAGGATGACGCCGACCAGGATCGACAGCAGGATCAGCCGGCCGACCACTGCCAACGGCCGGCCGCCGAAGAAGCGGTGAACGTAGTCGTGGGGTTTCTGCGATTCCAGGATTCGTCGGCCATCGAAATTTCACGTTGATCAAAAAAGGCGCTGATCACAAAAGACGTATGCCGCCAGCCTCGGGCCGCGCGGCGCTTATTGGCCGCGCGGTGCCTTGGCCAGCCGCACCAGGAACCAGATCGGCAGCACGATCACGGCGCCGAGCAGGAAATACTGCCAGAGCCAGCGCACCGCATCGAAGCCCATATTCCAGATGTGCAGGATCAGCCGGCGAACCGAGTCGATGATATGCCACGGGTCGAGACCGATCGCCGCCAGGATGACGCCGACCAGGATCGACAGCAGGATCAAGCGGCCGATTACCGCCAGCGGCGGCCCGCCGAACAACCGGTGAACGTAGTCGTGGGGTTTCCGCGATTCCAGGGATTGTTGGCTCATCGAAATCTCCCGTTAGCGTCAATTAGGAACTTATCCGGCCCCGCGCAAGCCGCCCACCCGGACCGCCTACCAGTGACATTGCCTCGCCTTCGCAAGTGGCGCTAAGTTGCCCCCGCCCCAAAGCTATTTTGGGCATTCCGAGGATATTCCATGGCCACAGTCGAGGATCGCGCGCTCGCGTCGAAGACGAGCCTCAATGACGATATCGGCGAGGAGACCCGGCTTCGCCTGTATCGCGTCCAGGTCGAGATCCGCGAGGCCGAGCAGCGCGCGTTCGATCTGTTCCTGCAAAACCTGGTCAAGGGGACGAGCCATCTGTCGCTCGGCCAGGAAGCGGTCGCGGCCGGCTTTGCCGTCGCCATGAAGCCCGGCGATCTGTCGTTCTGCACCTATCGCGGTCACGCCCACACCCTGGCGCGCGGCGTGCCGATCGAGAAGGTTTTGGGTGAGCTGATGCAGCGCGACAACGGGCTGATGCGCGGCAAAGGCGGCTCGATGCATCTGACCTCGACCGATCACGGCGTGATGGGCTCCTACGCCATCATCGGCGCGCATCTGCCGATCGCCTGCGGCGCCGCCTGGCGCGCCCAGTACAAGGGCGCGAAGGACGTTTCCGTGTGCTTCTTCGGTGACGGCACCACCAATATCGGCGCGTTCCACGAAGCGCTGAATTTCGCCGCAGTGTGGAAGCTGCCGGTGATCTTCGTCTGCGAGAACAATCTGTACATGGAATATACGCCGATCGGCGACGTCACCGCCGTGCAGCACCCGGCCGCCGACCGCGCCTCAGCCTACGGCCTGCCGCGCATCGTCGTCGACGGCAACGATGCCGATGAGGTCTATCGCGCCGCCGCCGCGGCTTATGAGAAAGCGCGCGCCGGCGACGGCCCGTCGCTGATCGAGTGCATGACTTATCGCCACAGCGGCCATTCGCGCGCCGACCCGGCCAAATATCGCCCCGAGGGCGAACTGGAAAAATGGAAGGAGCGCGATCCGATAAAAATCTACCGCGAGCGGCTCAAGCAATTCGGCATCGCCGACAGCGTCATCGCCGACATCGACGCCGACGTGAAGCAACAAGTCGACGAGGCGACCGAGAAGTGCAAGGCGGCGCCGATGCCGCCGCTCGATATCCTCACCACCGACGTCTATGCCGATGGAGGCTGGGCATGGCGGAACTGACCTATCGCGACGCCGTCGCCCGCGGCATCGCCCAGGAAATGACGCGCGATCCGGACGTGGTCTTCTTGGGCGAGGACGTGGCCAAGGCCGGCGGCGTGTTCAAGGCGACGGTCGGGCTGTTCGAGCAATTCGGGCCGCTGCGGGTGCGCGACACGCCGATCTCCGAGCAGGCCATCCTCGGCGCCGCCATGGGCGCGGCGATGACCGGGCTGAAACCGATCGCCGAGATCATGTTCTCGGATTTTTTCGCGGTGTGCTTCGACTACATCGCCAACGAATTCGCCAAGAGCCGTTACATGTCGAACGGCCAGGTCAAATGCCCGCTGGTGGTGCGCACCGGCAATGGCGCCGGCTCCCGTTTCGGCGCCCAGCATTCGCAGAGCGTCGAGAACTGGTGCATGATGATTCCCGGGCTGAAGGTGGTGGCGCCGTCGAGCCCGCGCGATGTCATCGGCTTGATGGCGGCGGCGGTGCGCGATCCCGATCCGGTGATCTTCTTCGAGCATAAATCGCTCTATGCGACCAAGGGCGAAGTGCCCGACGGCGAGATCGTCGATACGCTCGGCACGGCGAAGATCGTGCGGCCCGGCAAGGACGCCACCATTCTGGCGCTGGCATTGATGGTGCCGCGCGCGCTCGCCGCGGCGGAGAAGCTCAAGAGCGAGCACGGCATCGACTGCGAAGTCGTCGACGTGCGCTCGCTGGTGCCGCTCGACACTCAGACCATTCTCGGCTCGGTGGCGCGCACTCATCGGCTGTTCACCGTGGAGGAAAATCCGCGGCTGTGCGGCTGGGGCGCCGAGATCGTTTCGATCGTCGCCGACGAGGCGTTCTACGAGCTCGATGGACCGCCGGTGCGGATCACGACGCCGCACATCCCGCTGCCGGCCGCAGATATTCTCGAAGACATCGCGCTGCCGACCGCCGATCGCATCGCCGATCGCGTGCAGCGTTCGCTCTCATCTTAGCCGCCCGATAGGTGCATCATGGCCATGTATGACAATCTCCTCGCCAACGTTCCGACCGATCTGTGGATCGGCGGCAAATGGCGCAAATCCTCCGATGGTGGCCGCTTCGATGTGATCGATCCGGCGACCGAGAACAAGGTCGCCTCGGTCGCCAGCGCGACGGTCGAGGACGCCAAGGCCGCGGTCGATGCCGCGAGCGCCGCGTTTCCCGGCTGGGCCGCCAAGAAGCCGCGCGAGCGCGCCGAGATTTTGCGCAAAGCATACGACCTGATCATGCGCGACGCCGAACGGCTGGCAAAACTGATCACCATCGAGAACGGCAAGGCGCTGTCGGACTCGCGCGGCGAGGTCGCTTATGCCGCCGAATTCTTCCGCTGGTACGCCGAAGAGGCGGTGCGCAATGTCGGCCAGAACTCCCGCGCGCCCTCCTCCGGCGCGCGCATCTTCGTCCAGCACAAGCCGGCCGGCATCGCGGTGCTGGTGACGCCGTGGAATTTTCCGGCCGCCATGGCGACGCGCAAGATCGGCCCGGCGCTCGCCGCCGGCTGCCCGGTCGTGCTCAAGCCCGCCTCCGACACGCCGCTCACCATGCTGGCGTTGATGCCGATCCTGGAAGAAGCCGGCGTGCCGGCCGGCGTCGTCAACGTCATTCCGTCGCGCTCGTCGGGCAAGGTCGTCAGCACCATGCTGCACGATCCCCGCGTGCAGGGTGGTGTCGTTCACCGGCTCGACCGAAGTCGGCCGCAAGCTTCTGCACGAAGCCGCCGATTGCGTGGTCAAGCCGGCGATGGAGCTTGGCGGCAACGCGCCCTTCATCGTGTTCGAGGACGCCGATATCGATTCGGCGATCGAGGGCGCCATGATCGCCAAAATGCGCAACATGGGCGAGGCCTGCACGGCGGCCAACCGCTTCTATGTGCACGAAAAGGTCCACGACGAATTCACCAAGAAACTCACCGCCAAGATGGCCGGGCTGAAAATGGGCAACGGCCTCGACGACGGCGTCGCGCTCGGCCCGCTGGTCAACAAGGAAGGCCGCGACAAGGTGATCGAACTGGTCGATGACGCGGTGAAGAAGGGCGCAAAAATCCTCACCGGCGGCAAGACTTCGGACGGACCGGGTTATTTCTATCCGGCGACGGTGCTCGACAACGTGTCCAACGATGCAAAAATGCTCAACGAGGAAATTTTCGGCCCGGTGGCGTCGATCCAGACTTTCAAGTCCGAGGACGAAGTCATCACCCGCGCCAACGACACCGAATACGGCCTTGTCGCCTATCTCTACACCAAGGATTTGAGCCGCGGCATGCGCGTCTCCGAACAGCTCGACTTCGGCATGATCGGGCTCAATCGCGGTCTCGTCTCCGATCCTGCTGCGCCATTCGGCGGAACCAAACAGAGCGGGCTAGGCCGCGAAGGCGCGCACGAAGGCATGATGGAATTTCTGGAAACGCAATACGTCTCGGTGACGTGGTGAGCGGCGAGCTCTCAATCCGCCGCGCAACGTCTCGTCGGCGCGTGGCGCTATGTCGGCACGCGGATCAACGGCGGCAACTGGGATCGTGGCAAGAACCCGAAGGGCATGATCTATTACGGTCCGCACGGCGAGATGGCGGTGCAAATCGCCCCCGACGTTGAGCGCAAGCGCGCCGGCGCGGCTATGACGCCGGACGAGGCTTTCGTCGCGCTGAAGGATTACATCGCTTATTTCGGCACCTACACGGTCGACGAAAAGGCCGGCACGGTGATCCATCATCGCCACGACAATTTGCAGCCGGGCGAGGGCGGCGATCTGGTGCGCCGTTACGAATTCGTCGGCGATCGATTGGTACTGCGGCCGCCTAATTCGACCATGGAAGTAACTTGGGAACGCATCAAGTGAACGGACAATCGGACAAAGAGCGCCTGATCGGTTCGTGGCGCCATATCGGCTCGACGGTCGACGGCAAGCCGCGGCAAGGACAGGGCACCAAGCCCAAGGGCATCATCATCTACGATGCGCACGGCTACATGGCCTGCCAGGTCGCGCCCGACCGCGAAGTCACCAGGGCCGGCGACAAACCGACCGGCGACGAGGCCAAGGCGGCGCTCGACGGCCACGTCGCCTATTTCGGCAAATATTCGATCGACGAACGGGCCCGCACCGTCACGCACCACCGCCACGGCAGCGTGCAGCCAGGCGACAAGGGCGACGTCGTGCGCGGCTACGAATTCGCCGGCGACCGGCTGATCCTGCGCCCCATCGGCACCACGACCGAAGTCTTATGGGAACGGATCAAGTGAGGCGGCACCCGGAACCAAGCTCATGGACGTCCTGATGCCGCAGCTCGGCGAAACCGTCGCCGAGGGCAAGATCACCAAATGGTTCAAGTCGGCCGGCGAACAGGTCAAGCCGGGCGACAATCTGTTCGAGATCGAGACCGACAAGGTTTCGATGGAAGTGCCTTCGACCACGACCGGCACGCTCGCCGAGATCCGCGTTCCGGCCGGTGACGTCGCGCCGGTCGGCGCCATCGTCGCCGTGATCGCGGACGGTTCGCCCGCGCAGCCCAGCCGACCGGCCGCAGTCAACGCCGCCCCCGGCATCGGCCGCAAAACCGATTGCACCGCCAGCGGCAACCATGGCGGCAGCACCAGTTGCGGAGGCGCTGGCAGGATTCACCGCCAATCAAACTCGATCCGTTTTTCGAGGTGCGCACACCCGACCGCAATTTCGGCCCGGCGCGACTGTCCGGCGGCGTCACGGTCACGCCGCTGGCGCGCCGGCTGGCCGCCGAATCCGGGATCGATCTTTCGCGCCTCAGTGGCTCCGGCCCCCACGGCCGCATCGTCGCGCGCGACGTCGAAACCGCGCCGCGACCGGCGCGCGCACCGCTCGCGGCGAGGGCCGAAGGTCCAAGCGCCGACGAGGTCAAGGCGCTGTTTGCGCCCGACGCTTACGAAGAAGTGCCGCTCGACGGCATGCGCCGCACCATCGCGGCGCGGCTGACGCAGGCGATCCAGACCATCCCGCATTTCTATCTCACGGCCGACGTCGAGATCGATCGCCTGATCAAATTGCGCGAAGAAGCCAATATCGGTGCGCCCAAGGACAAGGACGGCAACCCGGCATTCAAGCTCTCGCTCAACGATTTCATCATCCGCGCGCTGGCGCTGGCGCTGCAGCGCGTGCCGGCGGCGAACGCGGCCTGGGCCGGCGACCGCATCCTGCGCTTCAAGCATGCCGACATCGGCGTCGCGGTCGCGCTCGACGGCGGCCTGATCACGCCGGTCATCCGCAACGCCGAGACCAAATCGGTCAGCGCCATTTCGGCGGAGATGAAGGACCTGTCCGCCCGCGCCCGCGACAAGAAGCTCAAGCCTTCGGATTACCAGGGCGGCTCGGCGGCGATCTCCAATCTCGGCATGTACGGCGTGCGCGAGTTCTCGGCCATCATCAATCCGCCGCACGCCACGATCCTCGCGGTCGGCGCCGCGCGCCGGCAGGCGGTCGAAAAGCCGGACGGCGGTGTTGCCTTCGCAAGCTTCCTCGCCGTCACGCTGTCTTGCGACCACCGCGTGCTCGACGGCGCCGTCGGCGCCGAGCTTCTGGCCGCGTTCAAAGCTTTCGTGGAAATGCCGGTGACCATGCTCGTGTGACGAGAGGATAAGGTATGACCACCGACAAGCCCGAGGTTGTTGCTGATCGGCCCGCTCAAGCCGGTCGTCGTGAAGGGTCTCGACGCGATCTGCACGGTCCATAGGGTCGCCGCAGCGCAAGACCGTGACGCGTTCATCGCCGCGCATTCGCACGTGCGCGCCATCGCTTGCAGCGACACGCGGGAAATGATTCCCGGCGATCTGATGGCGCGCTTTCCTAACCTCGAACTCGTCTCGAGCTTCGGGGTCGGCTACGACCACATGGACGTCAAATGGGCCGCCGCGCACAATGTGGTGCTGACCAATACGCCCGACGTGCTGACCGAAGAGGTCGCCGATACCGCGCTCGGCCTGTTGCTTTGTACCGTGCGCGAATTTCCCCAAGCCGAGCGGTATTTGCGCGCCGGCAAATGGCTCGAGCGCAACTATCCGCTCACCAAGGCGACGCTGCGCAACCGCACCGTCGGCATGGTGGGCATGGGCGCCATCGGCCAGGCGATCGCGCGGCGGCTCGCCGCCTTCGGCGTGCCGGTGGTCTATCACACGCGCAACCCGCGGCGCGACGTCAACTATCTGCATTGCCCGAGCCTGATCGAGATGGCGCGCGCGGTCGATATTCTCATGGTCATCGTGCCCGGCGGGCCAGGGACACAGAACCTGATCAACGCCGAAGTACTCGACGCGCTCGGTCCCGACGGCATTTTGATCAATATGGCGCGCGGCTCGGTGGTCGACGAACCGGCACTGATCAAGGCGCTTGCAGGACAAGCGCATCATGGCGGCGGGTCTCGACGTCTTCGCCAAGGAGCCCGAGGTGCCGCAGGAATTGATCGCCATGAACAACGTGGTGCTGTTCCCGCATCTCGGCTCGGCGTCGGTCTACACCCGCGAGAAGATGGATCAGCTCGTCGTCGACAACATCGCCGCCTGGGCCGCGGGCAAGCCGCCGTTAACTCCGGTCGCGGAAACACCCTGGCAATCCTGGAACAAGGGCTAGCCGGGACCTTAATTATCAAATTGCATCAGTGCCATGCCCGGCCCCGGCATGACGGCACCCGATGCGCGTGCTAGCCTGCGAGAGTGAGCGTGAGCAGTTTCGACATAAGTCGTATTGTTGTTCGTGGCTATCGCGGCGAGCCTCTTTGGCGGCGCCGCGCTGGCGCAAGATACTCAGCAGCCAACGCAACAGCCGGCCCAGCAGCCGCAAACTCCGCAATCCTCGAACGATCCGGTCGCCGCGGTGGTCGGCGCCTGGGAACTCTCCAACGCCGACCACGACAAGACTTGCCGCCTCAATTTCCGCGCCGACGCCGCGCCTGGCGGCTATAAAATCGACGTCGACAAGGCCTGCCCAAACGTTTTTCCCTCGACCAAGGACATCACCGCCTGGACTGTCGACAATTACGGCAGCTTGCGGCTGCTCAATGCCCAGGGTGAGGCGGTGATCGAGCTGACCGAGGTCGAGAGCGGCATGTACGACGGTTTTACGCCGGAAGAAGGCCGCTATGTCCTGCAGTCCGCGGCGGCGGCGCCGGTCCGCTCCGCCGATGACATGATCGGCGATTGGGGAATCGCGCGCAGCACCGGCAAGCCGATCTGCATGCTCACGCTCGCCAACACGGCTGCGGCGGCCGGCTCCGATAATCTGGCGCTGAAGGTCAAACCCGGCTGCGACGTGTTGATCACCCGTTTCGGCCCGACCTCCTGGCATATGGACAACGGCGAACTGGTCCTGCAATCGGCGCGCGGGCAGACTTGGCGTTTCGAGGAGAACGACGCCAATACCTGGCAGCGCCTGCCGGAGAGCGCCGATCCGATATTGCTGGTGCGGCAGTAACGGACAAATCTTCAAACATCATCAGATCAGCGCACCAGATCAGCCAATGAGCAAACGGCATCAGGTCGTCATTGTCGGTGGAGGACCCGTGGGCGTCGCGCTTGCGGTCGAGCTGGGGCAGCGTGGCATCGATTGTGCCTTGGTCGAACGGCGCCGCGAGCCGCAGCGCATCCCCAAGGGCCAGAACCTGACCCAACGCTCGGTGGAGCATTTCTATTTTTGGGGCGTCGGCGAAGAGCTGCGCGCCGCGCGCCTGCTGCCGCCTGAATTTCCCATGTCCGGCATCGTCGCTTACCGCGATCTCAACAACGAATATTGGTACGCGCCGCCGCTGCGCGAGATCGTCAATTCCTATTATTTCCAGAACAACGAACGACTGCCGCAATACCAGAGCGAACATGTCTTACGGACGAGGATGGCGCAGCTTGCGAGCGTCGAAGCCCGCTTCGGCTGGGTCGCGGAAACGATCGAGCAGGATGCGGGTGGCGTGCGTGTGACAATCGCCAAAGACGGCGGCGCCGAGCGGGAGGTTCTGGAGGCGGAGTACGTGGTCGGCTGCGACGGCGGTCATTCCACCGTGCGCCAGCAGATCGGCATCGAACGCGGCGGCGCCGATTTCAACGAGTTGATGGTGCTGGCGCTGTTCCGGTCGCGCGAGCTGCATGAAAAGCTCAAGCGCTTTCCGCCGCGTTCGACCTATCGCGTCCTCGATCCTGATTTGCACGGCTATTGGCAGTTCTTCGGCCGGGTCGATGTCGGCGAGAGCTGGTTCTTCCACTCCCCGGTGCCGGCCAATACCACGCGAGACAATTACGACTTCCACGGCCTTTTACAAAAAGTCGCCGGCTTCTCGTTTGCCTGCGACTTCGACTATGTCGGCTTCTGGGATCTGCGCATCGCCGTCGCCGAAAAATATCAGGTCGGCCGCGTCTTTATCGCCGGCGATGCCGCTCACTCGCATCCGCCTTACGGCGCCTATGGTCTCAACAACGGCCTCGATGACGTGGTCAATCTCGGCTGGAAGATCGCTGCAAAGCTCAAAGGTTGGGGCAGCGACGCATTGCTGGCGACCTACACTGAAGAACGACGCCCTATCTTCAAGGAAACGGCCGAAGATTTCATCGAGGCGGGCATCCAACGAGACAAAGAGTTTCTCGACCGCTATAGCCCCGACCATGACCGCGCGGAGTTCGAAAGCGCCTGGAAGGAGCACGCCAACGCCGCGGCACCGCGGGTCTTGACCTATGAGCCGAACTACGAAGGATCGCCGATCGTGTTCGGACGCGCCGGGCGCCGTGAGCAGCGCCCACGGCTCGCACACCTTCACGGCGCGCGCCGGCCATCACCTGCCGCCGCAGCTTCTCAGCTCCGGCCGCAACGTGTTCGAGGAGCTCGGCCCGGATTTCACTTTGCTCGCATTCGATGCCGAGGATCAGAACAGTCCTGGCCTTAGCCGACGCGGCCAAAGCGCTGAATGTTCCGCTGAAGGTCGTTCGCGACAGCGTATCGCGACGGTCGCAAGGCCTATGAGGCAAGCCTTATCCTGGTTCGTCCGGACCGTTACATTGCCTGGTCCGCGGTCAGCGCGCCTGCCGATGCGGCGGCAATTCTCGGCAAAGCGGTCGGCCGCACGTAGCCATCGACCCGCGGTCGGCATGTCGTCAAAAGTTCCAGCGCCGGCTATCTCCTTGGCGGTATTCGATTACTTGAAACTGTAGACGGTCACAGTGCAGCAAATAAGCGCCGACGATCCGGCCCGTATTTGATGACTGCGCGCGACCGTCATGCCGCCAGAACCCATTCCGGTTGTGGCAGGATGCGATTACCGCTATGGTTAATACTTGTTGTGTGAAGTATTGGGGTGGGTCGATGCGTAAAGTCTCCGACTTTCTTGCGCGCGCCGGCGTCTCTTCGACACCTGAGACCCTGGCGGCGCTGACCGCTAAGCCGCAAAACTCAAATCGTCTTGACGACAACGGCAAGTCGACTTTCGCCAATATTGGCGAACGCATCGGCGGCGACAACGAAGCGCTGCGACATTTGCTGATCGACACCGGGCTGCAGTTCGGCGCGCTCGACGAATTGAAGGAAACCTTCGGCAAGCTGGTCGATCCGCTGCACAACCTGCTCAGCACGCTCGAACAGGCAAAATTCGACAATGCGAGCTTGCGCGGCGCGCTGACCGAGCTGCGCTCGAGCCACGAGACGCTGCGCAGCGATTTCGAGGGGCTGGAGAAAAAGTCGTCGGACCTCGAAGGCGACAATCATCGCCTGACCCGCGAACTGACGGCGGCGCAACAATCCACGCAGGAGCTGGACAGCGAAAAGGGCAAGCTGACCGGCGAAATCGCCACGATGCGCGTCGCCTTGGCCAATCTCGAAAAGCAATTAGGCGAAGAGGCCAACAACGGCCGGTCGCTGGGTGACGAGAAGCGGCTTCTCCTCGAACGTGCCGATACAGCAGACAAGCGGATTATCGAATCGGAGGCGGCGGCCAACCTCGCGCGCGAGCGGCTGGCGCTGTTGGAGAATGAAAAAGACTCGCTGCAGACGGCGCTCGATCAGACTCTGACCCAATCCTCGCGGACCTCACGCCGCCTCGCCGAGATCGAGAATGCCCTGTCCGAGGCGCGCGCGCGGCTGCAGCAGATGGAACACAACCTGGCCGCGGTCGAGGATGAGCGCAAAAAGCTGTCCGCGGCCCTGGACGAAGCCAACGAGCGGCGGCAATCGGAAGTCTATGCGCTGACGCTCAAGCTCGACGCCATGCGCTCGCGGTCCACCGCGGCGGAAAAGCTGCTCGCCGAAATGCGCCAGAGCCTGGTGGCGCGCACCGAGGAAATCAGGGCCACCGAAGCCAAATTGGTCGAAGCGGTGCTTGGCCGCAGCGGGGCGGAAAAGAAGGCCGAGCAACTCACCGCCGCCAACGAAGCCCATGACCGCCAGAACAAAAAACTTGAACAAACCCGCTTGTCGCTGACCGACCGCTGCAATGTGCTGTCGGAAACCGTCAAGGCGCGCGACAGCTCGCTCTCCCACGCCCAGGACAAGATCAAGTCTCTGACCGACCGGGTCGAACTGCTCAAGGCCGAAGCCGCGGCGAGCCACGCCAAAGCGGAAAAGCGCATCGAGCAGCTTAATTCGGCGATCGAGCGCGAACGCGCCGAGCGCGCCGTCGCCGAAGGCGCGCTGGAAGCAACGCGCGGCGATTACGCCCGGCTGCAACGCGAGATCGCGGCCGAGCGTTCGCTACGGCGGCGCAGCGCCCCTGAGGAGGCTTTCGACGCCGACAAGGCGAAAGAAGCCCGACCGTCAAAGAACGGCAACGGTGCCGGCCACAGTGCCGTCAACGGCCAGCCGCCGGCAGCGCCGCCACGAAGCGGCGCGGCCTGATTTTTACAAACTATTTGGCGATCAAACTTATGGGCAAGCCGATGCCGGCCTGTTCAGATCAGCTTTAATCCTTTCAGGCTGGCGTGGCCCTCCTTGCCGACGACGATGTGGTCGTGCACGGCAATGCCGAGCGGCTGCGCCACCGCGATGATCTGCTGCGTCATCTGGACATCGGCGTGCGACGGCGTCGGATCGCCGGAGGGGTGATTGTGCACCAGCACGATCGCGGTCGCTGACAATTCCAGCGCGCGCTTGACCACTTCGCGCGGATAGACCGGCGCGTGGTCGACGGTGCCGGTCTGCTGCACTTCGTCGGCGATGAGCTGGTTGCGCTTGTCGAGGAACAGCACGCGGAACTGCTCGCGGTCGGCGAACGCCTGCGCGGTGCGGCAATAGTCCAGCACGCTGGACCACGATGACAACACCGGCCGTTTTTTCACCGCGCCGCGCAGCAACCGGCTCGCCGCCGCCTGCACGACCTTGAGCTCGGTGATGCCGGCCTCGCCGAGGCCTTTCACTTCGCGCAGCCGCGCGTCGGGCGCCGAAATGACTTCAGCGAACGAGCCGAATTTCTCCAGCAGCGATTTGGCCAACGGCTTGACGTCGCGCCGCGGCAGGGCGCGGAACAACAGCAATTCCAACAACTCATAATCCGACAAAGCGTCGGTTCCGGCGTCGCGAAAGCGCTGACGCAGCCGCTCGCGGTGGCCGTGATAGTGCGGCGTGGCCTCGGCGAGGCCGGCTTTGCTGTCGCGCTTCTTTTCCAGCATGGCAGTTCGCACGCAACCAAATCCTGCCGCGTCCGCTGTCGCCGCGGCCGATCCCTATAAGGATGACCGGATTAGGAATTTTTGCAATCGCCTTGCGGCGGCCGGGCCGCTGTCAGGCCGGATACGGCGGCTTGTCGAGGCCCTTCGGCGACAGCGTGAAAATCTCGACGCCGGTCTCGGTGACGCCGACGCTGTGCTCGAATTGCGCCGACAGCGAGCGGTCGCGGGTCACCGCGGTCCAGCCGTCGGACAGCACCTTCACGTGGGCGCGGCCGAGATTGATCATCGGCTCGACGGTGAAGAACATGCCCGGCTTGAGCACGATGCCCTCGCCCGGCCGGCCGACATGGACGATGTTCGGCTCGTCGTGGAACAGCCGGCCCAGGCCGTGGCCGCAGAAATCGCGCACCACGCTCATGTGCTGGGCTTCGACATAGGTCTGGATGGCGTGGCCGATATCGCCGGTGGTGGCGCCGGGCTTGATCGCGGCGATGCCGCGCATCATGCCCTCATAGGTGACTTCGATCAGCCGCTCGGCGCGGCGGGGAATTTCGCCGACCGCGTACATGCGGCTGGAATCGCCGTGCCAATGATCGAGGATGAGCGTCACGTCGACATTGACGATGTCGCCTTCGCGCAGCGGCTTCTCGCCGGGAATGCCGTGGCAGACCACGTGATTGACCGAGGTGCAGGTCGCCTTGCGGTAACCGCGATACATCAGCGTCGCCGGCATGGCGCCGTGATCCAGGCCGAACTCGTAGACCAGGCGGTCGATGCGCTCGGTCGAAACGCCGGGCTTGATCTCGGGCACCAGCATGTCGAGGCACTCGGCCGCCAGCCGGCCGGCCTTGCGCATGCCTTCGAACGCGTCGGCGCCGTGGATCTTGATCTGGCCGGTTTTGCGGAGCGGCGCACAGGCCGCGTCGACGTAGGTCATGGCGATTGGGGAGGAAATGCCCGTGGCTATTTGGCCGCAATGTAAGCATACGCGCGGCCAACGCAAGCAATCCCGAAGCGGCCGCTAGCCGGTAACGACCGGAACTGGCTCGGCGATGTCGATGCCGTCGACCGTGATCGCACAACGCCACGCCAGCATCTCGACGCCGGCGGCGCGGGCCCGGTCGAACGCCGCCGCATAGGCCGGGTCGATGTCGCGGGCGACGGCGAAACGTTCGGCCGACGGAATTTGAATGACAAAGAGCAGCACGGCGCGCGCCCCGCCCCTCACCGCCGCCGCCAGTTCGTCGAGATGCTTGGCGCCGCGGGCGGTCACGCTATCGGGAAATTCGGCCAGGCCCGTCTTGCGCATGAGATGGACGTTCTTGACTTCCAGGTAGCACGGCGGCCGGCCGGGGTCTTCGAGCAGAAAATCGAACCGCGAATTCAAGCCATATTTCACTTCGCGCCGGACCGACGCGTAGTCGCGCAATTGCGGGATCAGTCCGGTCTCGATGACCTCGGCGACCAGCACGTTGGGATGGCTGGTATTGACGCCGACGAGTTCCGGGCCGTTGCCGAAATCGGCTTCGACAAGCTCCCAGTTAAAGGGAAGCTTGCGCATCGGATTTTCCGAATTGGACAGCCAGACGCGCGAAAACGGCCGGTCGAGGCCGGTCATGGCGCCCGGATTGGCGACATGGACGGTGAGCATGTCGCCGTTTTCGAGCACCACGTCGGCGAGGAACCGCTTGTAGCGGCGGGCCAGCGTGGCCGGGATCAGGGTTGAAACAAAGCGCATGGCCGCACCAATAAGCCCTCCCTCCAAGCCGTGGGAAGGGCTTTGATCGTGGCGCGGTCAGGACGCTATCTTGCCGCCCAATTCGTCCGCGATATGGACGCGGATGATCTCGTCGAACGAGGCTTCCGCCTGAAAGCCCAGCGCCAGCGCGCGGCGGGGATCGAACCGGCTCGGCCAGCCGGCGACGATCCGCGCCACCAGCGGGTCCGGCTCGCGGCGGATGCGGGCAGCGACCTTGTCGCCGGCGATGCGGCGCAGCGCGGCGATCTGCTCGGCCACGGTGCAGCACACGCCGGGCATGGTGAGATTGACGCGGGGGCCGAGCTTTTCGCGGTCGACGCCGGCGGCGTGAATGAGAAATCCGACCGCAGCGCGCGGGCTCGCATGCCAATGCAGCACGCTGTCCTCGACCGGCAGCACGGCTTCCTCGCCGGCCAACGGCTCGCGGATGATCGACGAGAAGAAGCCGGACGCCGCCTTGTTCGGCCGGCCCGGCCGCACCACGATGCTCGGCAGCCGGATGCCGATGGCGTCCAAAAAGCCGCGGCGGGTGTAATCGGCAAGCAGCAATTCGACGATGGCCTTCTGCGTGCCGTAGGAGGTGAGCGGCGTCAGGTGAAAATCGTCGGCGATGGCTTCCGGGAACGGCGCGCCGAACACCGCGATCGAAGAGGTGAAAACCAGGCGCGGACAATAGCCGTCACCCGTGGCGCGGATCGCTTCGATGAGCGCGCGCGAGCCGTCGAGATTGACGTGGACGCCTTTCTCGAAATCGAGCTCCGCCTCGCCGGACACCACCGCGGCGAGATGGAAGATCACGTCGGGCCGGCCGACGACGGCGGCACGCGCCGCCGCGGCATCGGCAATATCGGCGGCGCTGGTCTCGACGCTGCCGGTGAAATCCTGCGGCTTTTGCGGCACGCTGACGTCGATCAGCGTGAGCTTGTCGATCGGCTTGCCGTTGAGCGCGCCGACAGCGACCAGGCGCGCCACGAGCTTGCGCCCGATCATTCCGGCGGCGCCGGTGATCAGAATGTGCATGGGTCACCCGGCCGCCAGCTTTCCCTAAAGCGCCATCCCGCCGTCGACGAGATGGGTCTGGCCGGTAATGTAGCTTGCCTCGTCGCTGGCAAGAAAGAGGGCGAGCAGGGCGACTTCCTTGGCCGTGCCGAGCCGGCCCATCGGCTGGCGGTCGACGAAGGCCTGTCGCACTACGTCGGGTGATTTTCCCGTTTCCTTCGACAGCGTTGCGATGCGGTCGTCAAGCGACGGCGATTCGATGGTGCCGGGACAGATGGCATTGCAGCGGATGCCCTGCCGGATGAAATCGGCGGCCACCGCCTTGGTCAGCCCGATCACCGCCGCTTTGGTCGCGCCATAGGCGTAACGGTTGGGCACGCCGCGGATCGACGACACCGCCGACGAGATGTTGACGATCGAGCCTGATTTCTTCTTCTCCAGCATCGCCGGCAGGAACGTCTTGATCATGCGATGCATGGATTTGACGTTGAGATCGAACGAAAAATCCCAGTCCTTGTCGGAGCAATCGAAGATCGTGCCCTGATGCACATAGCCGGCGCAATTGACCAAGATGTCGAGCGCGCCGAATTCGCGCGCAACGTCCGCGGCGAGCGCGTCGATATTGTCCTGCGAGCGCACGTCGAGCTTGATGGCTTTCTTGGCCTTCAAGCCGTTGAGCTTGTCCTCGACAACGTCGGTCGCGATGACGGTAGCGCCTTCGGCGATAAAAGTTTCGGCAATGGCACGGCCGATACCCTGACCGGCGGCGGTCACCAGCGCGACTTTGCTTTGCAGTCTGTCGCTCATGCCTGACCTCACGCCTTTTGTCCGTTCAACGCCGCGAGACTGAGTTTCTGCCGGCCTTCGCTGTCGAAATTCTCCGGCGCAAGCCAGCGCTCAAAATTGCGCTTGCGTGCCGGCCACTCGCTGTCGAGCATGGAAAACCAGGCATTATCGCGGTTGCGGCCCTTGGCGATGATGTGCTGGCGGAACGTCCCTTCGTAGGTAAAGCCATAGCGCAGCGCGGCGCGCCACGACGGCGCGTTGAGCGCATTGCATTTCCATTCGTAGCGCCGATAGCCCAGCGTTTCGAAAACATAACGCGCCAAGAGGTATTGAGTTTCAGTGCCGAGCGGCGTGCGTTGCAGGGCCGGCGAATAAAGCACGTGGCCGACCTCGATGACCCGCATGTCCGGCTCGATCCGCAGCAAGGTCACGTAGCCGACGGCGCGGTCGGACGTGTCGACGATCGCATAGGCATAGGGGTCGTCCGCCGCCGCGCGCATTGCGATGAATGGAACAAACTCCGCGGCCGATGCGAACGGCCCATCGGTCGAAATATAGGTCCAGACATCGTCGTGCCCGGCGAACGCCGCCCAAAGGTCCGCCGCGTGCTCGGCTTTGAGCTTTTCGAGGCGGCCATAGCGGCCCTTCAACGTCACCGGGCCCGGCCGCGGCGCAGGCGTCGAGTCGACCGGCAAGCCGACGGGCTGGCCGGTTTGCGGATGCGGTTCCGAGTCGGTCATGACGAGAATTTCTTGCGATCCTCGCTGAAGAATTTGTTCAGCTCTGGATTGGAAATCAGCCCGGCAAAGCCGTCGAACTTGCCGTCCTTGGCGATCTCGGTGGCGACGCGGATGAAGGCGTGCATCGCCACGCGCGCCAGCGAGCCGCCGACGCTGATGCGGCGCACGCCCATCGCCGCAATGTCGTCGACCGTGAAGCCGTACGCGCCGCTATTGAGGAAGTTCACCGGCTTCGGCGCGACCGCTTTGACCACCGCTTCGATCTGCTCGCGGGTCTTGATGCCCGGCGCGTAGAGGCAATCGGCGCCGGCCGCGGCGTAGGCCTTGAGACGGCGGATGGCGTCGTCGAGATCGGGCACGCCGCGAATGAAATTTTCCGCCCGCGCGGTGAACACCACGTCGCCGCCGGCGCGATCGATCGCCGCGCGCGCGGCCTTTGACGCGCGCCACGGAGAGGTCGAAGTCGTAGAGCGGCGTGGTGGAATTGTTCGGCGAATCCTCGATCGACAATCCGGCGACGCCGGTGGTCGATACAGCGCGTCACGTTGTCGGCCACGCCGGCGGGATCGTCGGCAAAGCCGTTCTCGAAATCGGCGTTGAGCGGAATGTCGGTCGCCGCCGCTAGCTCGCGGTAATGCGCCAGCACGTCGTCGCGGCTCTGGGCGCCATCGGCAAAACCTTGCGCATGGGCATGGCCGGAGCTGGTGGTCGCCAGGGCCTTGAAGCCAAGACCTTGCAGATAGCGCGCGCTGCCGACGTTCCATGGATTGGGAATGACGAAGCAACCGGCCTCATGCAGCTTGTGAAAAGTCTTGCGCTTGTCGGCGGTGGATGGACGAGAGCCCGGCATGGCAATCTCCGTGATGTTGCAGCCGGCCAAACCTGCCATGGCGGCACGGCTGAAAAAGCGCATTCCTCAAATCGGCCGATCAGGTTTTGTCGCTGTCGGTGACATGCGCCATGTATTTCTCATATTCCGCGCGCGTGATCAGACCGCCTTCGCGCGCGACGCGGTCCTGGTCGGCTTTCGACAGCGAGGCTTGCACGTCGTCGACGCGTTTCCACGCCGCCAGCGGCGCAGTGCGAACCCGGATGCGGCACGTATTCGGATTCGGCGACCTTGCGGTAGCGATGGACGTAACGCGGACAGTTGCGGAAGATTTCGGTCACCGCGACACGCACGACCAACTGCGCTTCGGCATAATCGGCAAGCAGCGGGTCGTTGTGGTCGACGCTCGCGATCCCCTGCACGCGGATACGATGCGGCCGTTCGAAATTGAGAAACAAAAGGCCGACCTTGTCGTTACCGACAAGATTGCCCATCGAATAGAACATGCCGTTGCCGTCGTAGCACGGGAACGCCAGCGTCTTGCCGTCAAGCACGCGCACAAAACCCGGCTCGCCGCCTTTGTAGGACACCGTCGGCCGTCCCTCGTGATCGATGGTCGCAAGCCAGAACATGTCGCGGCTTTCGATGAACGCCTTGTGCTCCGCCGTGATCTCGGTGACGAGCACGCGTTTTTCGACATTGTCGGCCAGCCTTCGCATGTCGAAGCGATCCTGCAGCGCGCGATGATTTGGACCGTAAAGCCTGCTCATGCCACGTCTCCTAGTCACGTCTCTTTGGGCGCCGGATCAGTGATTGTCCCGGGGCACAAATTTCTGAGCAACGCGCTGATACTTCACCGCCGGCTGCAGCACCATGCCGTCGGCGAGCTGATCGACCATGGCACGTTGGATTTCCTGCCATGGCGTTTGGCTCGGCGGATAGTGATAGCCGCCGTCCTTTTGCAGCACCGCGCGCCGCGCCGTCAGTTCCGCGTCGGAGATCAGAATATCCGCGGTGCCCTTGTTGAGATCGATGCGCACCCGGTCGCCGGTCTTGAGCAGCGCCAGCCCGCCGCCGGCCGCCGCCTCCGGCGAGGCATTGAGGATCGACGGCGAACCCGATGTGCCGGATTGCCGGCCGTCGCCGATGCAGGCCAGCGCTGTAATACCCTTTTTGATCAGCGCCGCGGGCGGCTGCATGTTCACGACCTCGGCCGAGCCCGGATAGCCGATCGCGCCGACGCCGCGCATGAAGAGAACGCTGTGCTCGTCGATGCCCGAGCGCCGGATCGTCGATGCGGCGGTGATAATCCTCCGGACCGTCGAACACCACGGCGCGGCCCTCGAACGCATTCGGGTCTTTGGCATTGCTCAGGTAGCGCTGGCGGAATTCGTCCGAGATCACGCTCGTCTTCATGATCGCGGAATCGAACAGATTGCCGTGCAGCACCTTGAAGCCGGCATGGGGTTTCAGCGGCTTGTCATAGGGCCGGATGACGTCGGCATCGCTCGATTTTGCCCGCGCCACGTTCTCCGCATAGGTCTTGCCGTTGATGGTGAGCGCGTCGCCGTGCAGGCGCTTGGCCTGCAGCAATTCGTGCATCACCGCCGGCAACCCGCCGGCGCGAAAATATTCCTCGCCGAGATATTCTCCCGCCGGCTGCATGTTGACCAGAAGCGGCACGTCGTAGCCGATCTTCTCCCAATCCTCGATCTTGAGCTCGACGCCGACATGCCGGGCGATGGCGTTGATATGGATCGGCGCGTTGGTCGAGCCGCCGATCGCCGAGCAGGCGACGATGGCGTTCTCGAATGCGGCGCGCGTCAGAATATCGGACGGCTTGAGATCCTCGCGCACGATCTCCACCGCGCGCACGCCGGTCAAGTAGGCGATCTGCGCGCGTTCGCGATATGGCGCCGGGATCGCAGCGCAGCCGGGCAGCGACATGCCGAGCGCCTCGGCCAGCGCATTCATGGTCGAGGCCGTCCCCATGGTGTTGCAGTGACCGATCGACGGCGCCGACTGGGCAACGATCTCGATGAATTCCTTGTAGTCGATCTTGCCGGCGGCCTGATCCTGGCGCGCCTGCCAGATCAAGGTGCCGGAGCCCATGCGCTTGCCGTTGAGATAGTGGTCGAGCATCGGGCCGCCGGAGAGCACGATCGCCGGCGTGTTCACGGTTGCCGCCGCCATCAGACACGCCGGCGTGGTCTTGTCGCAGCCGGTCATCAGCACGGCGCCGTCGAGCGGATAGCCGTACAGCACCTCGACCAGGCCGAGATAAGCGAGGTTGCGGTCGAGCGCCGCCGTCGGCCGCTTGCCGGTCTCCTGAATGGGATGCACCGGAAATTCGAGTGCGATGCCGCCGGCATCGCGGATACCGGCGCGCACCCGCTCGGCAAGCTCGAGATGATGGCGATTGCACGGGCTGAGATCGGAGCCGGTCTGCGCAATGCCGATGATCGGCCGGCCGGAGGTGAGCTCCTCGCGGGTGAGGCCGTAATTGAGATAGCGCTCGAGATAGAGCGCCGTCATGCCCGGATTGTCCGGGTTGTCGAACCACAATTGCGAGCGCAGACGGCGCGATTGTTGTTCGTGCGGCTTGTCATTTTTCGCCATCATCGTCTCCGCGATTTATTCCCTTGAGCGTGCAAATGCCTGCAATGCGATTTCCGCAACTCCAGGAATTCCCTTGCGATAGATATAGCGATTTTACGCCGCGGCGAGCGGTGCGCGCCGCAGATAAAGGCAAGTGTGCCGGATTTGCGCGCAATCCTTTGTCCCGATTCAGGAATTTTTCCGCCTCGTTTTGTGCTTATTGCATCGCAATATAAACACGTTCGATGTGGCCATAATATTCCCATTAACTATCTGAATTCAGCTAACAATATCGTGACAGGCCGGTGACTGTGCGAGACTTGTGCAGCGCGAAATCCGGAGTACGTAGGCGGCTCAAGGGTGACCGTAATCGGAGACTCAAAAATGAAATCCCTCAGCACCAAGCTGATCCTGTCCGCGCTGGGCGTTGCGTTGCTCGCCACGCCGGCTTTTGCCGCGAAGCATCATCAGGCTTCGTATCAGGGTCTGCAGAACTCGGCCGCAGGCGCGCCCGCGCCCACCACCGATGTCGGCACCTATCCGAACGGCGCGACCCGTACGGGCAGCGCTTATTCGCGCGAGTCCGGCGCGGATGACAACGTGGTCCGCTCGGTTCCTTTTAGCGTAAACTGAGCTTGGTCGCTTCTGGCGTAAGCTGAAATGTGCAGAGCCCCGGACATGTGTCCGGGGCTCTTGCTTTGTGCCGGCATTCGCCGCGTTTGCATTTGCTGGCCGATTTTGTTGAACTGCCCCGCTGATAAGACGCACGGGGAAACGCCATGCTGAAGACCGTCGCAGCCTTCGATCGGATCGGCGAGGAGAACGCCTTCGCCGTGCTGGCGCGGGCGATGCTGCTCATGTCGCAGGGCCGCGACATCATCAATCTCGGCATCGGCCAGCCCGATTTCCGCACGCCGGATTTCATCGTCGAGGCGGCGATCAAGGCGTTGCGCGATGGCCATCACGGCTACACGCCCGCGGTCGGCATTGCGCCGTTGCGCGAAGCGGTGGCCGCCGATCTGCATAAGCGTTTCAAGGTCAGCGTGTCGCCCGACAGCGTCATGATCATGCCGGGCGGCAAGCCGACCATGTTCATGTCGATCCTGATGTTCGGCGAGCCGGGCGTGGATATTCTTTATCCCGATCCCGGTTTCCCGATCTATCGCTCGATGATCGAATATACCGGCGCGCGGCCGATCCCGGTGCCGATCCGCGAAGAAAATGAATTTGCTTTCTCCGCGGAAGAAACCTTGAGCCTGATCACGCCGCAGACGCGGCTTCTCATCCTCAATTCGCCGGCCAATCCGACCGGCGGCGTGACGCCGAAGGCCGAAGTCGACAAGCTGGTCGCCGGGCTCGAGCGCTATCCCGACGTCGCCATCATGTCGGACGAGATCTACGACCACATGGTCTACGACGGCGAGACCCATGTCTGCCTGTTGTCCTATCCGTCGATCCGCGACCGGCTGATCCTGCTCAACGGCTGGTCGAAGACCTATGCGATGACCGGCTGGCGGCTCGGCTATGCGATTTGGCCCGGAAAACTTTACGACTATGCGCGCAAGCTCGCGGTCAATCTGCATTCCTGCGTCAATGCCTCGGCGCAATATGCCGGCCTTGCGGCGCTGACCGGCCCGCAGGACGAAGCGGCAAAGATGGTCGCCGAGTTCGATAAGCGCCGCAAAATCGTTGTCGCCGGCCTCAACAAGCTTCCCGGCACATCGTGCGCCACGCCGAAGGGCGCGTTCTACGCCTTCCCCAACATCAAGCGCACCGGCTGGAAGGCAAAGCCGCTCGCCAACGCGCTGCTCGAAGACGCCGGCGTCGCGCTGATCGGCGGCCCGGATTTCGGCGTGCTCGGCGAAGGCTATATGCGCGTGTCCTACGCCAACTCGACCGAGAACATTCTCAAAGCGCTCGATCGCATGGGCGAATTTTTGACCAGCCGCAAAGCGGCGTGACATGCCGTCAGAGCTTTCCGAAGAACAGCGCCTGATGCGGCAGAGCTGCCGCGATTTCGTCGACGACGTCATCATCCCCTTCATCCGCGGCAATTGGCAGCGCGAATGGTCGATGACGCCGGAGGGCCGGCTGCCGCCGGAAATCCTGCAAGGCGCCGAGAAGGTCGGCATCCGCACGCTCGGCGTGCCGGAGGAATTCGGCGGCATCGAGCTCGACCGCGCGAGCGAGGTGCAGACCTTTGCGCTGATCGCCGAGGAGATTGCGCGCGGCGATTCAGGCCTCGCCGACAAGCTGGTGCAGAACTGGAAAGTGTCGGTGCTGTTACGCAATCTGGCGCCGCGGCACTTGCAGGAGAAATGGTTCAAGCGGCTGATGGCCGACCCGCAATTCTTGCTCGCCCACTGCCTGACCGAACCGCGCGGCGCCTCCGACCGCTGGCTGCCCTACAACGTGCCGGAAGCCGCGATGCAGACGCGCGCGGTGAAAGAGAACGGCGAATGGGTGATCAACGGCCGCAAGCAGTTCATCTCGAATGGCTATGACGCCGGCCTGTTCGTGGTCTACGCCAACACCAATCCGCAAGTCGGCATGATGCAGGGCACGTCGAGCTTTCTGGTGCCTCGCGGCACGCCGGGTTTGACCATCGCGCGCTGCAACGAGACCGTCGGCTGCCGCTACATGAACAACGGCGAGCTGGTATTCGAGGACATGCGGGTGCCGGCGGACCATCTGTTGGTCGAGGGCGACGCGCTCGGCAAGGCCGCGGTCTATTTCCGGCCCGGCAAGATCATCCAGGCGGCAAAAAATCTCGGTGTCGGCGTGCGCGGCTTCGAGCTCGCCGCCGACTATGTGCAGAACTACGTGCAGGGCGGCCGCATCCTGATCAAGCATCAGGCGGTGGCGCTGCGGCTTGCCGACATGGCGACGCGGATCGAAGCCGTGCGCGCGCTGCTGGCGCGCGCATCAAAAGCCGTCGACGACAACGCGCCCGATGCCGATACGCTATGCAACATGGCGAAAGTGTTCGCCTCGGAGGAAATCCTCAAAGTTGCGCAGCATGCGCTCGAACTGCACGGCGGCAACGGCGTCATGCTCGATTTCGGCGTCGAGAAGATTTTCCGCGACGCGGCGATCTTTTTGCACATGGACGCCACCGTCGACATTTCGCGGTTCAAGATCGTCAAATCGATGTTTCCGCATACCGCCGGCAAATATGCCGGGCCTGAAGATTAATTCCTCTGGGTCAGCCGAAATCCGGCGATGACAATGGCAAGTCCGACAAGCTGCCAGACGCTGGGCAGTTCGCCCACCGTGACGGCGCCGACCACGAGCGTAAATACCGGCACCAGCGACGGATACAGCGCCGCGCGGCTGACGCCGAGCAGCTCCACCGCGCGGGTGAACAGATAAATGCCGCCGGCGCCGGCGAAAAAACCCTGCACGACGGCCTGCATGACATTTTCCCAAAATCCGGCCGCCACCATGTTGTCGAAGCAAAACAGCAAGCAGCGGCAGGCCGACGAGCGACAAGATGCTGGTGACGGCGGCCGCCCGCATCGGCGCAATCCGGTAGCGCCGCAGCAGCATGCCGAAGATCGCAAACGAGGTGCCGGCGGCGACGAACAACAGGTCGCCGGTGATGCCTTGCGCGCCCATGGTGCTCAGCGCTTCGACGCCGATGACGCAAAGCCCGAGCACGATGGTCAGCGCGCCGGCGACGCGGCGCCAAGGCAAGGCCTCCTTGAGCACGATCCGCGCCAGGATCAGCCCGCCGACCGCAGCGCAGGACGGCTGGATGATGGCGCCGTGGCCGAGCGGGACGAACACGTAGCCAAAATAGCTCCACAGCGCGAGCGGCAGGCCGCCGAATGCGGTCAGCAGAATGCCGTGCCGCCAGCCGACGCCGCCGAGATCGCGCAATCCGCTGGCCGCCATGAACGGGAACAATATGAGGCCCGACCAGACGAACCGGTGCAGCGACAGAACCAGCGGCGACAGTCCGACGAGGACGCCGTGGCGCGCCGCCACGAAACCGAAAGCCCAGAACATGGCCGAGCCGGCGCCGCACAACACGCCTAATGCTGTCGCGTGTTTTACCGGCAGAGATGGAGCAAGGGTCATTCAGCCGCGAATCATAGTCCGTTGCGGCTTTGGAAAACAGCGCATGAAAATTCGCGGCAGGCTTCGCCGAACGCGAAGCTGAATTCAGTCCAACCCGTCGATGTCAGCGTCGTTGAGCAGCTCGAGCCCGCCCGCCGCCACGACGCGCCCAGCGTCGAGCCGCACCACGGTGGTGGCGATGCGGCGCACCTCGGCGGCCGTGTGGCTGACATAGACCATCGGAATTCCGGCATCGTCGCGCAGCCGCACCAGATAGGGCAAAATTTCGCGCTTGTGCGCGGCGTCGAGCGAGGCCAGCGGCTCGTCGAGCAGCAACAGGCGCGGACCCATCAGCAAGGCGCGGCCGACGGCGACGCGCTGGCGCTCGCCGCCCGACAGCATGCGCGGCCGGCGATCGAGCAAATGACCGATATCGAGCAGCGCGACGATGCGCTCGAATTCGGAGGCCTTACGCGGCCGGCCGCTCATGCGCCGGCCATAGTCGAGGTTTTGCCGCACGCTCAGATGCGGGAACAGCCGGCCCTCCTGGAACACATAGCCGATGCGGCGCCGATGCGGCGGCACATCGATGCCGCGGGCGGCGTCGAACAGCACCGTGCCGTCGATGGCAATCGAGCCGCGGTCGGGCGTGAGCAGGCCGGCGATCATATTGACGACCGAGGTCTTGCCGGCGCCCGACGGTCCGAACAACGCCGTCACGCCGCGCGCCGCGTCGAAGCGCACGGCAAGCTTCAGCGCGCCAAGTTGCTTCTCCACGTCGACGGCCAGCACGATCATTCCCCGTGGAAACGGACGCTGGCGCGCCGCGCCAGCCATTCCGAGGCGAAGAGCGCCGCAAACGCCAATACGATCGCGATCAGGACCAGCCGGCCCGCGGCCGCGTCGCCGCCGGGCACCTGGGTCAAGGTGTAGATCAGCGACGAAATCGTCTGCGTCTCGCCGGGGATATTCGACACGAAGGTGATCGTCGCGCCGAACTCACCCAAGGCGCGAGCAAAGCACAACACCACGCCGGCGATGATGCCCGGCAATGCCAGCGGCAGGGTGACGGTGAGGAATACCCACGGCCGGTTGGCGCCGAGCGTCGCAGCGGCGTCTTCGAGCTTGCGATCGATCGCCTCCAGCGCCAGCCGGATCGGGCGCACCATCAAGGGAAAGCCCATGATGCCGCACGCCAGCGCCGCGCCGGTCCAGCGGAACGAAAAGACGATGCCGAAATGACTGTCCAAAAAGGCGCCGATCGGCGCCTTGCGGCCGAACCAGATGAGCAGGAGATAGCCGGTGACGACCGGCGGCATCACCAGCGGCAGGAAGACGACACCGTCGAGCACGCTCTTGCCCCAAAAATTCGTGCGCGCCAGCAGCCAGCCGATGGCGATGCCGAACGGCAGCGCGCATGCGGTCGCCACCACGGCAATGCGCAGTGACAGCGCGACCGCAGTCCATTCAGCGGGAGTGAGGTCGAGCACGGCGTGCCTGATTGTCTGCAGCGTTCTCGGTCACGACGTCGGCTTCATCAGGACGGCGAAGCCGTAAGCCTCGAATATCGTCTTTGCCGTCTGCGAGCGCAGGAACGCCAGATACGACGCGCCTCCGGCTTGGCGCCCGTCGTCGCCGCGACCGGATAGACGATCGGGTCGTGGGAATCGTCGGGGAATACGCCGACGACTTTCACGCCCGGCTCGACCTTGGCGTCGGTCGAATAAACGATGCCGAGCGGCGCCTCGCCGCGCGCGACCAGCACCAAAGCAGCGCGGACATTCGCGGTCATGGCCATCTTCGGCTCGACGGCCGACCAGACACCGAGCTTTTCCAGGGCGGCCTGGGCGTAAAGCCCGACCGGCACCGCCTTCACGTCGCCGGTCGCGATCCGCCCGTCGCCGGCAAGCTTGGCGAGATCGAACCCCGGCGCAATCGTCACGTGGTCGATCTTGGAATCCTTGGACGCGATCAGCACCAGCGTGTTGCCGAGCAAATTCACCCGCGTGTCGTCCTTGATGAGTTTCTTCTGCGCGCCGTAGTCCATCCATTTCAGGTCGGCGGAAACGAACACGTCGGCCGGCGCGCCGCCTTCGATCTGCTTCATCAGCGCCGAGCTCGCGTCGTAGCTGGCGACGACCTTGATGCCGCTTTGCTTGGTGAAGGCGGCATCGACGTCGTCGAGCGCGTTCTTCATCGACGCGGCGGCAAAGACGGTGATGGCTTTGTCCTGCGCCTTGGCGGCGTGCGGCACCGCGGCAATGGCGATCGTCGCGGCAATGGCCGCCAGGATGGCTTTTCTGGTGAGCACGACGGTTCTCCAACAGCTTTTGGCGCGCCAGCTATGCGCGCCGGACCACATGATCCGTGAGGTCGATGCGACCGCCTCGGGGAACCGTCGTTCCGGGCATTTACGGCGCGCGCTCAGCGCACCGTCGGTCGCGGACGGACAATAGGCCGAAGGTTTTGGGCGGACAAGCCGGGGTGCTGCGCCACGTGGTCACCCCAGACCGGGAGCCATGCTATCCTTCGCGCCGGAGCGAGGGCCTATGAGCGCGGCAGAGCCGATCGAAGGCGAATACGACTACATCATCGTCGGCGCCGGCTCGGCCGGCTGCATTCTCGCCAATCGGCTCTCGGCCGACGCCGACAAGCGCGTGCTCATTCTCGAAGCCGGCGGCCGCGACAACTGGATCTGGTTTCACATTCCGGTCGGCTATCTGTTCGCCATCGGCAATCCGCGCTCCGACTGGTGCTTCAAGACCGAGCCCGAAGAAGGCCTCAACGGCCGCAGCCTCAATTATCCGCGCGGCAAGGTGATCGGCGGCTCGTCGTCGATCAACGCCATGATCTATATGCGCGGCCAGGCCGCCGATTACGATCACTGGCGCCAGCTCGGCTTGAGCGGCTGGGGCTGGGACGACGTGCTGCCGTATTTCAAACGCCACGAAGATCATTTCCTCGGCGCGAGCGAAGCGCATGCGGTCGGCGGCGAATGGCACGTCGCGGCGCCGCGGGTGCGCTGGGATCTGCTCGATGCCTTTCGCGCCGCCGCCGAACAGGCCGGCATCAAATCCATCCCCGACTTCAACCGCGGCGACAACGAAGGCATCTGCGCCTTCCACGTCAACCAGAAGCGCGGCCGGCGCTGGTCGGCGGCCAGCGCCTTCCTCAAGCCGGCGCTCAAGCGCGCCAATTTGCGGCTCGAAACCGGCTGCCTGGTCGAAGGCATCGTGTTCGACGGCCGGCGCGCCGCCGGCGTGCGCTGGACCCAAGGCGGACAGCCGCGGACGGCGCGCTGTCGCGGCGAAGTCATTCTCGCCGCCGGCTCGATCGGCTCGCCGCAGATCATGATGCTGTCCGGCGTCGGCCCGGCGCAGCAATTGCAGGAGCTCGGCATCCCCGTCGTGCTCGACCGGCCCGGCGTCGGCGCCAATCTGCAGGATCATTTGCAGCTGCGCATGATCTACAAAGTCGACGGCATCACCACGCTCAACGAGCGCTATCACGCGCCGCTCGGCTTTGCGCGCATGCTCGCCGAATTTGCGCTGTTGCGGCGCGGCCCGCTGACCATGGCGCCGTCGCAGCTCGGGCTATTCACCCGCTCCGACCGCGACCAGGAACGCGCCAATTTGCAGTATCACGTCCAGCCGCTGTCGCTCGACCGCTTCGGCGAGCCGCTGCACACGTTCCCCGCCTTCACCGCGAGCGTGTGCAATGTGCGGCCGACCAGCCGCGGTTTTGTGCGGCTGCGCTCGCGCAATCCGGCCGACGCGCCGCGCATCAAGCCGAATTATCTCGCCACCGACGAAGACCGCCGCATCGCCGCCAACGCAATCAGATTGACGCGCCGGATCGTGGCGCAGCCGGCGCTGAAGGATTTTCATCCCGACGAATATCTGCCGGGACCGCAACTGCACGATGACGACGAGCAGGCTTTGATCAAGGCCGCGGGCGACATCGGCACCACCATTTTTCATCCCATCGGCACCGCGAAGATGGGATTGCCGAGCGATCCGATGACGGTGGTCGATGACCGCCTGCGCGTCGCCGGCATCGAGCGGCTGCGCGTCGTCGATGCCTCGGTGATGCCGACGATCACCTCCGGCAATACCAACGCGCCGACCATGATGATCGCGGAAAAAGGTGCCGCCTTGATCCGCGCCGATGCCAAAGGCGGGGCGGCATGAACGCGGCATGGCGCGCCCAGGCGATGCTGCTCGGTCCGCACGCCGAATGGACGCTGATCGAGCGGGAGTCGGGCGACCCGGCCTATCTGTTGAGCCGCTACGTTGCGGTGCTCGCGCTCGTGCCCGCAGTGTGCGGCTTCATCGGCGCCAGCGTCATCGGCGTGGTCGTTCCCGGAACAGGTCTGGTGCGCGCGTCGCTGTTCGACGGTTTCTTCGGCGCGATCTTCGGCTATGCGATGGCCGTCGCCATAGTGCTCGTGCTGGCGCTGGTCATCGACCTGCTGGCGCCGCTGTTCGGCGGGAGGAAGGATTTCGACAGCGCGTTCAAGCTCGCAGTCTATTCCTATACGCCGGTGTGGCTCGCCGGGATTTTTCTGCTGCTGCCGGGTTTGCGCTTCCTGATCCTCTTGAGCTTCTACGGCGCCTATGTGCTGGCGCTCGGCCTGCCGCGGCTGATGAAATCGCCCGTGCAGAAATCTTACGGCTACGCCGTCGTGGTCGTGGTGTGCGCCTGTGCGCTGACGCTGATCGCTGCCGCCATACAACGCTCGGTATTCCACACCGCCGGCCTTTAGCGCGAGGCAATCGAGTCTACGGCGCCTTCACGACCTGCTTGCACGCCGCCGGCAACGCGGCGAGCGTCGGTCCGGTCCGCGGTCCGGGCGGCTTTTCCGGCGGCTTCGGATGCAGCACGCCAGCCGTGAACCAGTAATCGAGCGCATGGCCGCAGCCGTCGCCCGGCGGCACCGGCTGCTGCGACTCGCATTGCGGGCTGTCGGGTGGGCAGTTAAGCCGGACATGGAAGTGCTCGGCGTGCCCCCACCACGGCCGCACTTTGGCAAGCCAGTCGCGATCCGAACCGGCCTCGCTGCACATTTCCTTCTTGATCGCCGCGTTGACGAAAATGCGCGCGATCTCGGGATCCTCGGCGGCGGCCTTCACCAGCGCGGTGTGGACCGGCGTCCAGAGGCTGTGGTCGACGTCGAGACCGCTCGGCGCCACCATGTTGACGGCGCCGTTCATCTCGCGCTCCTCGCGGCTGAGCACGTGGTCGGGCATCGGGCTGAACCAGATATCGGCATCGAGCCCGATCTGGTGGCTGGCGTGTCCGGTATACATCGGACCACCGCGGGGCTGCGCCATATCGCCGACCAACAGCCCGTTCCATCCGGCCTTCTTGGCGTTCTCACCAAACCGCTTGATGAAATCGATCAGCTCCGGGTTGCCCCAATTGCGATTGCGCGACAGCCGCATCACCTGCCAGGTCGGGCCCGTGATCGGCAGCTCCTCGGCGCCGGCCATGCAACCCTTGGCGTAGCCGCCGATGGCGCGCGCCGGACCGGCAAGCGGTGTCAGCTTGCGGGAGAACAATTCTTTCGCCGGGATGTTCGGGGCGTCGGGATTGGCGAGCGGCGGCAGCGTCACCTTCTCGAGCGTGCCTGGCGGTGTCGTATCGACGGTGCTGGCTGCTCTGTTCTGCGTGCCGGCATCTTGGGCTAGCGCCGAACCGGCGCCGAGAAAGAGCAGCACGGCGAGCGTGCGTACCGGAGCGAGCATCATTTCATCTCCGCGACGGACTTCGCCCCCGCCGTCGCCCGGTACGCCGCCGCACGGGCGCGGCGACGATACGCTGACGCGAGTCGTTCGTCCTGTCCAGTTACGAACAAGTCATCGCTTGCGCCGGTCAGCGCCAAAAGTCTCTGTTCCGTCGCCGCATGCGGCTCGACCGTGCCGTCGTGCAGGATGTGCCCGATGGTGAGCCCGCGTTCGGCGAGCGCGCGTGCCACCAGCAGGCAACGATGACAATCGAGCGGCTCGCGTTCCGCGCACATCAAACAGACGCGAGCGGCGCGCCGCATCGGCGAGCAGGCGGTCGAGGCCGATCTGGAATTCCGGCGACCGCGCCATCGCCTCATAGTCGGCGACGCCGTCGCGATAAAGCGAGGCATCCCGCGGGCGGCCGCCCAGCGCGTCGCCATGCGCCAGATAGGCCATGCCGTGCTGCGCCAGCGTCGCTGCCAAATTCTTGCCCGAGAACCACGGAAAGCGGCGCGAGAAAGGTGTCGAACGGACGTCGGCGATTGCGTCGGCGCCGGCGTCTCGCAGCAATGCCAAGAAACGCTCGGCAGGAATATTCGAATGGCCGATGCTAAACAGATCGAAGGACGACATAGCCGAAAGTCTAGCGGAAAAGCGCCGGCAGTTTCATGGCTGCCGGCGCATGGCAGATGATTAACCGTCGCTGTCGCGCCCGCTTTTTTGCAAGGCCCGGCGGCGCTACAATGCTATCTGCACTGTCGACGAGGACTATGCTGGGGGTTTGCTATGCGTCGGTTGCTTTGCGCGACTGCCATCGCCGTATGGTTTTTAGCTTGCGGACTTTGCTGCGACCGCGCCGAGGCCGCGGTCGTCGTCAATATCGACCGCGCCAGCCAGACCATGGAGGTCAGCGTCGACGGCATGCCGCGCTATAACTGGCGGGTGTCGACCGCCCGGCGCGGCTACATCACGCCGCCCGGCACCTATCACCCGCAAATGATGGCGCGGCGCTGGTTCTCGCGGCTCTATTACAATTCACCGATGCCGTATTCGATTTTCTTCCATGGCGGCTACGCCATTCACGGCACTTACGAAATCTCGCGGCTGGGCGGACCGGCCTCGCACGGCTGCGTGCGGCTCGATCCGGACCACGCCGCCATCCTGTTCGAGCTGGTCGAACGGGAAGGCATGAGCCGCACCACGATCGTGGTACACTAAACCTACCAATAATCCGCCGTCGGTCGGGCCGCGGCGGCTAACAAGGAACGGTATCGGGTCACCATGACGACGACTAAGACGCTCGGCGGCGTGATCGCCGCCATCACCACCGCGATCGACGACAAGGGCGAGCCCGATAGCGCGCGCTCGACCGCACTCGCCCGCTTCCTGCTCGCCAACGGCTGCGATGGGCTCAACGTCTTGGGCACCACCGGCGAAGCAACCTCGTTCTCGCTGGATCAGCGCAAGCGCGTCATGAGCGCCTATGCGGCAAGCGGCCTGCCGCTCGATCGGATGATGGTCGGCACCGGTGCGGCCGCGCTGGCCGACGCTGTCGCGCTGACCAGGCATGCGGCCGAGCTGGGCTTTGCTGGCGCGCTGGTGCTGCCGCCGTTCTATTACAAGGGCGTGCCCGACGACGGCCTGGTCGCCTATATCGACGCGATCGTCGCCGCCACCGCGGCGCGTCCGATCCCGATCTACCTCTATCATTTCCCGGCGCAGTCGGGCCTGCACTGGCATGTCGCGTTGATCCGGCGCCTGCTCGACCGCCACGGCGAGCGTATCGTCGGCTTGAAGGATTCGTCCGGCGACATGGCGTATGCCCGCGAGGCGGCGAGCGTCTCGCCGCGCTTCAAGGTCTTCCCTTCGACCGAGGCGGCGCTGCCGGAAGCCCGTTCCGGCCCGTTCGCCGGCTGCATCTCGGCGACCGCCAATCTCAACGCCGATCTCTGCGCCCGCGCCTATCGCTCCGGCGACGCCACGGCGCTCACCGAAGCGGTCGCGATCCGCAAGCTGTTCGACGGCAAGGCGCTGGTTTCCGGCATCAAGGCGCTGGTCGCCCATATTCATGACGAGCCGCAATGGGCGCGCATGGCGCCGCCGCTTGCGGCCTTCCCGGCGGCCGACCGCGCCGCCGTCATTGCCGGCTACGAGGCGGTACGCGCCAAGCGCGTGGCATAGCAGAGGAAAATAGCCCTGCGTTGACGCCGCCGCCCCATCCTCCTATAAGCGCGACCCAAGGCGTCAGGCGTTTAGCCTGCGCTTCCTCAAGACACGCCGATTCAGAAGGTCCTCGTCCGATACGCCATGGCTAATACAAAGTCCGCCAAAAAGGCCGCCCGTCAAATTGCCCGCCGCACCGTGATCAACAAGTCGCGGCGCACCCGCATGCGCAGTGCCGTGCGCAAAGTCGAGGAGGCGATTTCGGCCGGTGACCGCACTGCGGCCGTCGCCGCCATGGCCGAAGCCGAGCCGGCTCTTGTCCGTGCCGCGCGCAAGGGCATCGTCCATCGCAACGCCGCCCGCCGGAAAGTCTCGCGGCTCGCTCACCGCATTGCCAAGCTCGGCAAATAGCCGTTAGACTGATCGGGTCAGCGCGCAGCGCTTTTAAGGCGCAGCGCGCAACGACGATTCGAAGTTTGCGGTCAGCACCTGGCGTCCGAGTACGTATATTTACGGACGGCGATCATTCCCGATTCGCGGTGGATCGCCTTTAAACTGTTGCAGAATTGTCACCTAAGCCCGTGAAAATAGCTGCGAAAGCCATGTTCGCTTTTTGCGCGCGTTTGCCGCGTCGATTTTTATTTGCTCCGCGCGCGTGCCGTGGGGGTTACCCTGGAAATTTGAAAACGAGAATTGTTGTGCAATGAAAGGCTTATCCACAAGATGAATTTCGGGGGTTGGAGTCATCCCCGATTCCGCCGAGTCGAGTTTTATTTGGTCCGCTGTTTGGTCGCACGCATTTTTGAGCGGCTTCCGGCTGTCATCGAACTGTAATCAGCCCGTTGAGTCAATGTCTTGTGGGGGTCATTGGCAACGCAGCTTGGCCGCGCTTCGGTAAGAAGTCCAATGTTGGCGCGGTTTTTCCTATTGCGGGCCGAAAACTGCGTGCTACGTTTTTCTTCCCTTCGGGTTCGAAGTTTCTTCCCTTCGGTTTCGAAGGTCATCACAAAAGGGTTGACGGGAAACTCATCGAAAAATGGGTGCGGGAGAGCTTTGTCCAACTGATTGCGGCTCTGACGTCACCATAGTCGAGAATTCTCAACGAGAAAACCTGCTTATGAGCGTTGTGAAGCAGGTGAAGCACGCAGGAAGCTTCTGACGGTGGCGCAAAACTTCCGGCGCGGCAGTCAGTGACAACCATCGAACTGGGAGCGATGGAGGTGGGGGCATGATGACGACAATCCAGCCAGTGGCAATAACGGCGGGCGCACCTTTGCCCAGAGTCTGTTGGCCCAGAATCTGTAGGCCTTCAGTCTTCACGTTTCGGTCCGGCGCCACCAAGCCCAGCGGCTGAACCTTCCCTTCCACCGATCGGCGGCTGCGATCGATTGATCCGCATCCGCGCCACCCCTTTCGCTATGTCAGTTGCGTTTGCCAGTGCCGGCATGGTGGGGCCTGCCTCACCTGAGTTGCTCGGTTGAACTCTGACCTTCGAAGAAAAAAGCAGGCCAAAATGACGAGCACGGACCGGGAGCGCTGGCAGCGGGTCAAGGGCCAGCTCCGTAATCAACTCGGCGAGGACGTTTTCACCAGCTGGTTCGGCCGCATGGAGCTCGACGCCGCGGACAATGGCACGGTGCGGCTGTCGGTGCCGACGCGTTTCTTGCGGACCTGGATCCAGGCGCATTACAGCGAGCACGTGCTCGCCAAATGGCAGGCCGAAGATTCAACCATCAGCCGCTTGGAGCTGAGCGTTCGCTCGGCGGCAATCCGCCCGCCGGTGGTGAAGCCCAAGCCGGCAGAGCCGGCGGCGCTGTCACGCGACCTGCGCGAAATGAACGGCTCCGAAACCCGCGCCAGCGTGCCGTTCATGAGCGTGCACGAAGCGCTCGGCGGCTCGCCGCTCGATCCGCGCCTGACCTTCGAGACGTTCATCGTCGGCCGCTCGAACACGCTGGCGCACGCCGCGGCAAAGCAAGTCGCGACCAGCCGTCGCGGCGAACAGCTGATGTTCAATCCGCTCTATATCCACGCCGCCGTGGGCTTGGGCAAAACCCACCTGCTGCAGGCGATCACCTGGGCCGGCAATGGCGCCGACCGCAAAGTGCTCTATCTGACCGCCGAGCGCTTCATGTACGGCTTTGTCTCGGCGCTGAAAACCCAGACGACGCTGGCGTTCAAGGAAGCCGTGCGCGCCATCGACGTGCTGGTGATCGACGACGTGCAATTCCTGCAAGGCCGCTCGACCCAGGCCGAGTTCTGCCACACGCTCAATGCGCTCATCGATGCTGGCAGGCAGGTCGTGATTGCCAGCGACCGGCCGCCGTCGGACCTGGAAAGCCTCGACGACCGCGTCCGTTCCCGGCTCGCCGGCGGGCTGGTGGTGGAGATCGGTTCGCTCGGCGAAGAATTGCGGCTCGAAATCCTCAAGAGCCGGACCGCCGCCGCCCGCCTCTATCATCCCGGCTTCGAAGTGCCGGCGCCGGTGCTCGCCTACATCGCCAAGGCGGTGACCCACAACGGCCGCGACCTGGAGGGCGCGGTCAATCGGCTGCTCGCCCACAACAAGCTCACCGGCCAGCCGGTGACCCTTGAAATGGCCGAGCGGGAGATGCGCGACCTGATCCGCCCGCAGGAGCCAAAGCGGGTGCGGATCGAGGACATCCAGCGCGTCGTCGCCCGCCAATACAATGTCAGCCGCGCCGATCTGTTGTCGTCCCGGCGCACCGCCAATGTGGTGCGCCCGCGGCAAGTGGCGATGTATCTGGCGAAAATCCTGACGCTGCGGTCGCTGCCTGAGATCGGGCGCCGGTTCGGCGGCCGCGACCACACCACGGTGCTGCACGCCGTGCGCAAGATCGAGGCGCTGGCCGGCAACGACACCACCTTCGCCGAAGAGATCGAGGGGCTCAAACGCCAGCTTCAGGACTGATGCGAATCCTGACGAAAACGGTGAAAGGCAGGGAAAAGGCCGGATCGGGGACGGGCCGGCCTTGCGCAACGCCGTCCGCAGGGTCACTTTTGTCATCCGCCCGTCAACCGGCGCGTGAACGGATTTCGCGATGAAGATCACCGTTGAGCGTTCCGAATTGCTGAAGTCGCTGGGCCACGTCCACCGCGTGGTCGAGCGCCGCAACACCATTCCGATCCTCGCCAATGTGCTGCTGCGCGCCGACCGTTCGAAGCTCAGCCTCAAAGCCACCGACCTCGACGTCGAAGTGACCGACACGATCGCGGCCGAGGTGGGCACCGGCGGATCGACCACGGTGCCGGCCCACATGTTCTTCGACATCGTGCGCAAGCTGCCCGAGGGCGCGCAGATCGTTCTGGAATCCTCCGGCGACCGCGCGGCGCTGGCGATCCGCGCCGGCCGCTCGCGCTTCACGCTGCAGACCTTGCCGGAAAGCGATTTTCCCGATCTCGCGCCGGGCGAGATGACGCACAAGTTCACGCTCAAGGCCGCCGACCTCAAGCGGCTGATCGACAAGACCCAGTTCGCCATCTCGACCGAGGAGACGCGCTACTACCTCAACGGCATCTATCTGCACGCCGCCGGCTCCGGCCAAGGCGCAGACGCTTGCGCGCGGTGGCGACCGACGGCCATCGGCTGGCGCAGATGGAGCTCGAATTGCCGAAGGGCGCCGCCGGCATGCCCGGCATCATCGTGCCGCGCAAGACCGTGAGCGAGGTGCTGCGCCTGATGGAAGACAACGAAGCCGAGGTCGCGATCGAATTGTCGTCTGGAAAAATTCGCTTCACCATCGGCGACGCCATCCTGACCTCGAAGCTGATCGACGGCACGTTCCCCGACTATGCCCGCGTCATTCCGCTGGCCAACGACAAGGAGCTGGTGGTCGACAAGAAGGAATTCGAAGCCGCGGTCGATCGCGTCTCGACCGTTTCGAGCGAGCGCGGCCGCGCCGTCAAGCTGTCGATCACCGGCGGCAAGCTGCTGTTGTCCGTGACCAACCCGGATTCCGGCAGCGCCAACGAGGAGCTCGAGGTCGAGTACGCATCCGACCCGATCGATATCGGCTTCAATTCGCGCTACCTGCTCGACATCGCCGCACAGATCGAGAGCGAGGCCGCGGTGCTCAAGCTCGCCGATCCAGGCTCGCCGACGCTGATCCAGGACAAGGATCCGCACGGCGCGCTCTATGTGCTGATGCCGATGCGGGTTTGACAGGGATCCGGTATCAGTCATCAGGTATCAAGCGCTGTCTTGATCCCTGATTGTCGATCCCCGATGCCTGTTCGCCGCCTGACGCTCAACAATTTCCGCAACTATCACGCGGCTTCGCTCGAAACCGGCGCGAAGACCATCGTGCTGGTCGGGCCGAACGGCGCCGGCAAGACCAATTTGATCGAGGCCATTTCCTTCTTCGCGCCGGGCCGCGGCCTGCGCCGCGCCAATCTCGACGAGGTGGCGTTCAGCGAGGGCGACGGCTCGTGGGCGGCCGCAGCCGAGATCGAAGGCGCGCTCGGCCTCGCCACGCTCGGCACCGGCATCGAGCGGCCGCTCGAAGACGGCGCAACGACCTTGCGCAAATGCCGGATCGACCGCGAGCCGGTCGGCTCGGCCGCGGCCTTCGCCGATCATCTGCGCGTGGTGTGGCTGGTGCCGGCCATGGACACGCTGTTCGTCGGCGCCCCGTCCGAGCGCCGGCGCTTTCTCGACCGGCTCGCGCTCGCGGTCGATGCCGAGCATGGCAGCAGGGTCAACGCGCTCGAACGCTCGCTGCGTTCGCGCAACCGGCTGCTCGAGGAGGCGCGGCCCGATGCCCATTGGCTGGACGCCGTCGAGCACGAGACCGCGGAACTCGCCGTCGCGGTCGCCGGACAGCGCGTGGAGACGGTGCACCGGCTCGACGGCGTGCTGGCAAGCCGCAAGGGCTCGGCATTTCCGCCGGCGGAGATCGCGCTCGACGGCTGGATGGAAAAACTGATCCCGGAGCATCCAGCCATCGAGATCGAGGAGCGCTATCGCGCGGTGCTGCGCGACAATCGCGCCCGCGACGCCGCCGCGGGACGCACCAGCGACGGCCCGCACCTGACCGATCTCAAAGTGACCTACGCCCACAAGGGCATCGCCGCCGCGGACGCCTCCACCGGCGAGCAGAAAGCACTCCTCATCGGCCTCGTCCTCGCCCACGGGCGCTTGATCGCCGAGATGACGGGTTTTGCTCCGATCCTGCTGCTCGACGAAATCGTCGCCCATCTCGACCCCGCCCGGCGCGCCGCGCTGCATGTCGAGCTCGCGCAACTTGGCGGGCAGGTTTGGATGACGGGCGCCGATCCGGCGCTGTTTGCCGAGATCGGCGATGACGCGATGATCGTCGAGGTGGCGTCAGGCCGCCTGGAGACCAGGCGACCAAACAACTGACATTGGAACCCAAAATTCAGGTGTGGTTCCCACGAAGATTTGTTCTTCAATCTGCCATGCATCATCGGCAGCACTGGAACCAGAGCGCGAGAAGCCTCTTTAACTACTGGGAGCAAAAACGTGTCGATTGCACGTAAGGCCCAATACCATGCCGGAACCGGCGGAAGACCAGATCGTTCGCAATCTCGCCAAGGCCATTGAGCGCCTGCACGAGGATCTGGATCGCGTGGAACTTTGGACTGCGGCGCTGGACTGTTTTCAGCGTCCGGTTCCCGATTATCAATCGGGCGATCGTTATCGTTTGCCAAGCCGGCCGCAGCGCCGGGACGTGCCCGCGTAGTCGGCAATTTAAGACCGTTTCGGGGCGCCGATTCATCGCCGCCAAAAGGCACCCCGGCACCGCCATTTCGCCACCGCCGCGACGGCTATTTTTAAGCCCCGATTCACGCCTCGGAATCGCCATGCGGAATCCTTGAAAAATGGCGATTTGACAATATCTTACTGACATCCACTTTGTGCTGTACGGAAGCCCGTTTTTCGTGTACAACGAAAGGCGATTCTTCCGTGTTTTTCGCAATCGATTCGAAAGCTCATCTGAAAGCCCTTTAGGCATGGCCGAACCCGCCCGCAAAACCGCTTCTGCGCCCTCCGATTACGACGCCGAATCGATCAAGGTGCTCAAGGGACTCGATGCCGTGCGCAAGCGGCCGGGCATGTATATCGGCGACACCGACGACGGCTCGGGCCTGCATCACATGGTCTACGAGGTCGTCGATAACGCCATCGACGAGGCGCTGGCCGGCTTCGCCAAGGACGTCGTGGTCACGCTCAATCCCGACGGTTCCTGCACCGTGCGCGACGACGGCCGCGGCATCCCGGTCGACATCCACAAGGGTGAGGGCATTTCCGCCGCCGAGGTCATCATGACCCAGCTGCACGCCGGCGGAAAATTCGACCAGAACTCCTACAAGGTTTCCGGCGGCCTGCACGGCGTCGGCGTTTCGGTGGTCAACGCGCTGTCGAGCTCGCTCAAGCTCACGATCTGGCGCGACGGCAAGGCGCATTTCATGGAGTTCCGCGACGGCGACGCGGTCGCTCCGCTCGCCGTGGTCGGCGACGCCCAGGACAAGCGCGGCACCGAAGTGACGTTTCTGCCGTCGAAGAAAACCTTCACCATGACGGAGTTCGACTTCGCCACGCTGGAGCACCGGCTGCGCGAGCTCGCCTTCCTCAATTCCGGCGTCACCATCGTGCTGTCCGACATGCGCCACGCCGTCGAGAAGCGCGAGGAGCTGCGCTACGAGGGCGGCGTCGAGGCCTTCGTCAAATATCTCGATCGCAACAAGACGCCGCTGGTGCCGCAGCCGATCGTCATCAAGGCCGAGCGCGAGGGCGTCAGCGTCGATTGCGCGATGTGGTGGAACGACGGCTACCACGAGAGCGTGCTCTGCTTCACCAACAACATTCCGCAGCGCGACGGCGGCACGCATTTGGCCGGCTTCCGCGGCGCGCTGACGCGCCAGATCACCGGCTATGCCGAATCCGGCGGCGCCGCGCGCAAGGAGAAGGTGGCGCTGACCGGCGACGATTGCCGGGAAGGCTTGACTGCCGTGCTTTCGGTGAAGGTCGCGGACCCGAAATTCTCGTCGCAGACCAAGGACAAGCTGGTCTCTTCCGAAGTGCGGCCGGCGGTCGAGGGCGTCATCAACGACATGCTCAAGGCCTGGCTGGAGGAGCACCCGAGCGAAGCCAAGATCATCGTCGGCAAGGTCATCCAGGCCGCTGCCGCCCGCGAAGCCGCGCGAAAAGCGCGCGAGATGACGCGCAAGAGCGCGCTCGGCATTACCTCGCTGCCTGGAAAACTCGCCGACTGCCAGGAGCGCGATCCGGCCAAATCCGAGCTGTTCATCGTCGAGGGCGACAGCGCCGGCGGCAGCGCCAAGCAGGGCCGCAACCGCGAATTCCAGGCGGTGCTTGCCGCTGCGCGGCAAGATTTTGAACGTCGAACGCGCGCGCATGGACAAGATGCTGTCGTCCGAGCAGATCGGCACCCTGATCACGGCGCTCGGCACCGGCATCGGCGCCGACGAATTCACCGCCGACAAGCTGCGCTACCACAAGATCATCATCATGACCGACGCCGACGTCGACGGCGCCCATATCCGCACCTTGCTGCTGACGTTCTTCTACCGGCAGATGCGCGACATCATCGACCGCGGCCATCTCTACATCGCGCAACCGCCGCTCTACAAAGTCTCGCGCGGCAAGTCCGAGCAATATTTGAAGGACGAGCACGCGCTCGAGAATTACCTGATCGACACCGGCCTCGAAGACACCGCGCTGCGGCTGTCGTCGGGCGAAGTGCGCGCCGGCAACGATCTGCGCCAGCTCGTCGAAGACGCGCGCGTGATCCGCAATCTGCTGCGCGGCCTGCACAGCCGGTACAATCGCCAGGTCGTCGAACAGGCGGCGATCATGAGCGTGCTCAATCGCGACATTTTCGGCGACCCGCAGAAGGCCATGGCGGCGGTGCCCTATATCGCCAAGCGGCTCGACGCGCTGTCGGAGGAAACCGAACGCGGCTGGCAAGGCCAATTCACCGAAGGCTCAGGCTTCCAGTTCGAGCGCACCGTGCGCGGCGTCAAAGAGGTCGCCGTGATCGATCAGGCGCTGCTCGGCTCCGCCGATGCGCGCAAGCTCGACGAATTCGCGCCGTCGCTGCAAAAAGTCTTCCCGCGCCCGACCCCGCCCGCCATGCTGCGCAGGAAGGACGAGGAAACCGCCATCCACGGCCCGGTCAGCCTGTTCGAAGCGGTGATGGCGGCCGGCCGCAAAGGCATCGCGCTGCAGCGCTACAAAGGCCTGGGCGAGATGAACCCGCAGCAATTGTGGGAAACCACGCTCGACACCAACGCCCGCACGATGCTGCAGGTCAACGTCAAGGAGATCGACGAGGCCAATACGATCTTCGACGAGCTGATGGGCGACAAGGTCGAGCCGCGCCGGGTGTTTATCGAGGCGAATGCGCTGGTTGCGAGCGTGGATGTGTAGGACTGTCATGCCCGCGAAGGCGGGCATCCAGTAATCACTGCGCGATCGGTTTTTGCAACGCTGCGCACTACCAAATCCTCACTGAATACTGGATCATCCGCTTTCGCCGATGACGACACCTAAAACAAATCGAAATACTCGTTCTGCTCCCACGCCGTCACTTCAGCATCACCGCCAGCCTCAGCCTTGAAGCGCGCAAGCTCGGCCTCCTTGATGTGGGCGTAATAGTCCACGAAGCTTTCGCCGAAAGCTTTTCCAAACATCTCGCTCGCCCGCAACGCCGCCAGCGCTTCGCCGAGGTCCTTCGGCAACAGCAGTGCCTTAGTCTCATACGGCGTATCCGCCGAAGGCCCTGGATCGCGCTTTTGTGCCATGCCGTCGAGGCCGGCGTAAATTTGCGACGCCATGTAGAGATACGGGTTCGCCGCCGGCTCGCCGATGCGGTTTTCCAGGTGCGTTGCCGGATCGCCGGGCTGGCCGAGCACGCGCACCATGACGCCGCGATTGTCGCGCGCCCAGATCGCGCGGTCGGGCGCGAGCGTGTAGGCGCGGTAGCGCTTGTAGCCATTGATGGTCGGCGTGGAGAACGCGGCGACGGCGTGGGCGTGGGTCAGGAGGCCGGCGAGGAAATGCAGGCCCGTTGCGGAGAGGCCTTCGCGCGCGTTGCCTGCAAAGGCGTTGGTGCCGCGTTTGCGCTCGATCAGCGACTGGTGCAGGTGCCAGCCTGAGGAGAAAAGATTCGGCTGCGCCGGCCGGCACATGAAGCTTGCCAGCAAACCGTGGCGCCGCGCGATCTGTTTGGTGGCGGCGCGGAACAGGATCATGGTGTCGGCGGCGTCGAGGCCGCGTTGCGGGCGGAAGGTGAATTCGCACTGGCTGGGCCCCAGCTCGACTTCCACCGAGCGCAGCGGCATGCCGAGCGCGGCGATGCCGCGGCGGATCGGCTCGAGCGCCGCGTCGATCTGATCGAAGCGGCTCTCGGTGAGATACTGGTAGCCCTGGTTGAGCAGGCTCACCTCGGGCGCGCGCGGCGGCCACGTGGCGTCCTCCGGCGTCAGCCGCGGATTTTCCAGCTTGAACAGATGGAATTCGACTTCCAGGCCGGCGAGGTAATCGAAGCCGGCGGTCTTGAGCCGCGCCAGCGCGTCGCGAAGAATCTGCCGCGTCGAGAACGGCACCGGCTTGCCGTTCGCGAAAAATATATCGCACAGGAACCAGCCGGTATTCGGTGCCCACGGCAAAATCTGGAAGGTCGCCGGGTCGGCGATCATGACGAAATCGCCGGCGCCCTGCATTTCCGCCATGTCGAAGCCGCCGCCGGGCGTGAACACCGGAAACGCGGTCTTGTGCGCGGTGTCCTTGGCCAAGAGCGTCGTCGTCATGGTGACGCCGGCTTGCATCAAGCCGGGCGCGTCCTCGGCCACTACCGTCTTGCCGCGCAGCACGCCGTGCTGGTCGGCAAAGGAGAAGCGCACCAGTTCGAGCTTGTGTTTCTTGATCGCCTGCGCCGCCGCCTTGGCGGCGCGCGCTTGCTCGCCGGTCCACAGGCCGTGCCGCTCGACAAAACTCATCGCCGCGGGACGTCCGAGCCATTCAGTGCCCATTGGCCCAGCTTTTGGTCTCTTGCCGGCTGGCGTCGGTGCGCTGCCAATAGCCCTGCCAATCGCCGGCCGGGCCGATGCCGTCGACGCAGGCCGGGCCGGTGATTTTTTGCGCCGCCGCGGCATCGAGCACCATCATCGGCTTGGCGCCGTTGCCGGATTGATCGAGCGCCTGGCGCAGCAGGCGCCGATAGGCGCTGATCGCCTTGTCGGAGGTGCCGAGATGCTCCGCCGTGCGGTCCTGGATCGCGCCCATGGATTCGCAGGCCCATTGGTCGTGCACGTTGATGTCGGCGCCCATGCCGGTAAAGGTCGCGTGCTCCTGCTCGTGGGCGTCAAAGCCGTAGTCGTTGCTCTTGTTCTTGCGCGGCACGTAATCCGGCAATTCGTAGAGCTCGAGGCGCTGGCGGCGCATCTCGTCCTTGTTCACCGGCGCGCCGAACGAGGTGAAGATCGCGTACCAATAGTGCCGCACGTCGTCGATCGGCACGTGCCATTGCGAGATCGTCATCTCGCGGCTCATCGGAATGATGAAGGCGTTGGGAAAGATCAGATTGGTCACGCGCACATGGGCCTTGTCGTCCGAAATCTGGCGCAGCGTGGCCAGCCGAAAGCCGTAATCGGTCGGCTCGATCTCGATGCGCGGCCGCGGAAACTCGCGCATGATCTTGGTCATCGGCATGTCGGAATCTTTGGACGTGTCGCGGAACATGCGGCCATAGCCTTTGTCCGGATCCTCGTCCTCGAAGAAGCGATGCAGGAACGAGGTGTGCACCGGATCGATGCCGACTTCGAGCGACTGCAGCCAGTTGCAATCGATCATGCCCTTGAACGCGAAGGTATGCGTCGACGGCGCGACGAAGCAGTCGAAGTGCGGGAACGCCGGCGGCTCGCCGGGGCCGAGATAGGCCCACAGGATGCCGCTCTTCTCCACGACCGGATAGGATTTCTGCTTGATGTTGGCGCACAGATTGCTGTCGTCCGGCTCGGCGGGCGTCTGCAGGCATTTGCCGTTGACGTCGAACAGCCAGCCGTGAAAGGCGCAGCGCAGGCCGCCGTCTTCGAGCCGGCCATAGGCCAGATCGGTGCCGCGATGCGGACAATGCCGGCCGATCAGCCCGTAGCGGCCCTTGTCGTCCTTGAAGGCGACGAGGTCCTCGCCGAGGAGCCGCACCGGCTTGACCGGCCGGTTGCCGGCAAGCTCATCGACCAGCGCGGCGGGCTGCCAGTAGCGGCGCATCAGATTGCCGGCCGCGGTGCCGGACGCGGTGCGGGTGATGAGATCGTTCTGTTCCGCGCTCAGCATCGACGATTTCCTCGTTGCTACGCCAATCCTAGCTTCAATGCCCCGGCAGCACCAAGACCTTCGGGCTCTCCGGCAGCGTGGTTTTCGACACCACGACGGACGGGATATCCGCCTGTTCGACCGGCCAAAGCTGGCGCGCCCGGTCGAGGAAGCGCGCCAGCGTGTACTGGCTGAAAAAGTGCATCGGGATGATGATTTGCGCTTTCAGCGCGGTCAGCACCTCCATCATGCCGTCGAGATCGAGCGTGTAGCTGCCGTCGACCGGCGCCATCACCACGTCGACCCGGCCGATCTCGTTGAGCTGCGCTTGCGTCAGCGTGTGGTGCAGATGGCCGAGATGGGCGATGCACAGATTGGCGATCTCGAAGACGAAGATCGAATTGCCGTAGCGTTCGGTGCCGCCGCCAAAACCGCGGATATTGGTCGGCACGTTGCGCACGCGCACGTCGCGATATTTTACGTCCCAGATCGCCGGCTCGGTCTCGCTCGGCCCCCAGCCGCGCAGCACGTATTTGATCGCCGGATCGGGATGGTCGGTGAAGTGCGTGTCGTGGGCGTGGTTCATGGTGACGATGTCGGGCAGCACCGGCGGCCGCACATAGTCGTTGTAGTCGGTCGCGATCCGCACCAGTTGCGGGCTTTCGATCAGGAACGTGGCGTGGCCGATGAAAGTGAGCCGCACCTGGTCGGCGTTGAGCGCGGCGAGATCGAACGCGGCGGGAATGACACGCGGCCGATCGGCCGCGACCAGGCCGGGACAATTCTGTGCCACGTCCGGCGGCGGCGCCGGTTTTGGCGCCGGCTGCTCCGCCGTCTGCGCGCAAGCGATGGCGGGAAACGCAAAAGCGAAGAGCGCCGCAACAACGACACCCTGGATGCCGGCAAGAACACGGCCGTGCAATCGTATCATTGCAGCAACTCCCCTCCGCTGCGCAAAGGAAGCGCAGCCAGCAGGGAGAATTTGCCACGGAATGCGGCGTCAAACTATGACGGATGGCGGGAGCCGCCGGAGATCAACGGCCCGACGTGATCACGCCCCGCGCGGTGACGACGACCCATTGGCCGTCCTGCCGCTTCACCGCTTCGACCCTGCCGATGCCCGGCAGGATGCTGCCGGCACCGACTTCGAACAGGCTGCCGTTGCGGCCTTCGACCAGCGCGCGGTCGCCGTGCACGTCCTGCACGACCCAGTCTTCGACGATGCGGTCGACGATCTTCGGATCGGTCGGCGGCGTGGTCATGGGCGCCGTGGTCATAGGCGCAATCGAGCCCGTGGTTTCGGGCGCGGCGTTGATCTTGTTGAGCCGGTCGACGGCGTCGGCGATGTGGGCAAGTTGCGCGGCAGGATTGGTCGCCGCGCGCTCGACCCTATCGAGCCGCTCGGCGATCGCGACGAATTGGGTGTTGGCGTTGCGGATCGAGCCGTCGAGATTGGATTTCATGGCGGAGAGTTCGGCGAGCTCCGATTTCATCGCGCGCAAAATGCTGCCCGCGTCCGCCGTAGTCGCGCTCGGGGCCGCTTCGGGCACGAGCCGCCCGACGCCGGCGCCGGTCATCGATCCGACGAACGAGCCGACCGCCGCGGCGAGCGCGATGGTTGCCGCGAGCATCGCAAACCGCCATGAGCGCGGTTGCGCTGAGGGAGCGGCGGCCGCGCTCGGCTCTTCCTTTGCCGCTTCGCCGTACACCGCCTCGTCGTCCGGCGGCGGCGGTGCGGGGTCGGCATCGAAAAATTCATCCTCGATGCCGCCGCCGGCATCGAGTTTTGGCGACCATACGACGGGCAGTTTGTGCTCGGTCGAGCCGCCCGGACCGGCGGAAGACTCGCTGGCAGGTGAATTCGACGCCTCGGGCTTTTCGATCTTGTCGGGTTCGTCCGCGCGCTCGCCCATATCGGATCCTCCGCTTTGCGGTTGATCCGTCGTTAACGAATTATGGTTAGCAATTGGTTACCGCGGGCCGCCACGCGCCGCGATAAACGGCTTCACTTCGCCAAGCCTTCAATCCGACAAGCCGTTGTCGCTGGCGAGGTCTTTGAGCGAGGTTTCCGGGCGCGCGCCGATGTGCTGAATCACTTCGCCCGCGGCGAGCGCGCCGAGACGGCCGCAGGTGCGATCGTCGGCACCGCGGGCGAGGCCGGAGAGGAATCCGGCGGCGAACAGATCGCCGGCGCCGGTGGTGTCGACGACACGCTCGACCGGAAAAGCCGGCACCGCCTCGATGCCGTCGGGACCGATCACCAGGCAGCCCTTCTCGCTGCGCGTGACCACCGCGGTGTCGATGTCGGCGCGCAGCGCCTTGATCGCGGTATCGAAATCCGCGGTTTGATAAAGGCTCTGCAGCTCGGCCTCGTTGGCGAAGATGAGATCGACGGTGCGCGAGCGCATCAATGCCAAAAACTCGTCGCGCCAACGGTCGACGCAAAACGCGTCCGACAGCGACAGCGCCACGGTGCGCTCCGCCCCGTGCGCGATTTTCGCCGCCTTGAGAAACGCATCCTTGGCGTTCTTCGGATCCCACAAATAGCCTTCGAGATAGATGATGCGGCTCGCCGCGATCATGTCGGCTTCGATGTCGGCGGGATGCAGATCCTGGGCGGCGCCGAGAAAAGTGTTCATGGTGCGCTCGCCGTCCGGCGTCACCAGCACGTAGCAGCGCCCGGTCGAGGCGCCGTCGGAAGCCGGCGGCGTCGCGAAGGCTACGCCGGCGGCGCGGATATCGTGGCTGAACGCGCGGCCGAGTTCATCGTCCTTGACCTTGCCGACGAACGCGCCACGCCCGCCGAGGCTCGAAAGCCCGACGATGGTATTGGCCGCCGAGCCGCCGGAAATTTCGACCGCCGGACCCATCGCGTCGTAAATCAGCGCGGCGCGCGCCTCGTCGATCAGCGCCATGGCGCCTTTGTTCATGCCCTGTTTGAGCAGGAAGTCTTCCTCGGTGCGAGCGATCACATCGACGATCGCATTGCCGATGCCGAGAACGTCGTAACGGGCTGAAACCATGAGAAATCTCGCGCTGGGACGCGGCACTATAGCGGCCGGGCCTTGCGGGGCAAGCCGACGCCGTGGCAATTGACGCTGGTCCGTCCCGGAGACCGTCCATGGCGTTTAAAGAACTGGTTTTTTCAGGCGTGCAGCCCACCGGCAATCTGCACCTCGGCAACTATCTCGGCGCCATCAAGCGCTTCGTCGAGCTGCAGGACCGCTACGACTGCATCTATTGCGTCGTCGATCTGCATGCGATCACGGTGTGGCAGGATCCCACGGAGCTGCCGAAGGCCATTCGCGAAGTGACTGCGGCGTTCATCGCCTGTGGGATCGATCCCAAGAAGCACATCGTGTTCAACCAAAGCCAGGTCGCCGAGCACGCCGAGCTGGCCTGGGTGTTCAACTGCGTCGCCCGCCTCGGCTGGCTCAACCGCATGACGCAGTTCAAGGAAAAAGCCGGCAAGGATCGCGAGAACGCGTCGGTCGGCCTCTACGCCTATCCGACGCTGATGGCCGCCGACATTCTGGTCTATCGCGCCACCCACGTGCCGGTCGGCGAGGATCAGAAACAGCACCTCGAACTGTCGCGCGACATCGCGCAAAAATTCAACAACGACTTCGCCAATTCGATCAGGGACAAGGACTACGGTGACGCCTTCTTCCCATTGCCGGAACCTTTGATCACCGGCGAGGCGACGCGGGTGATGTCGCTGCGCGACGGCACCAAGAAAATGTCGAAGTCGGATCCGTCCGACCAGTCGCGCATCAATCTCACCGACGACGCCAACACCATCGCGCTGAAAATCCGCCGCGCCAAAACCGACCCAGAGCCGCTGCCGAGCGAGGAAAAAGGCCTAGAGACGCGGCCCGAAGCCGACAATCTGGTCGGCATCTACGCCGCGCTCGAGGGGACGACCCGCGCCGGCGTACTCAGGCAATTCGGCAACGCGCAATTCTCGACCTTCAAGGCGGCGCTGACCGAACTCTCCGTCGCCAAGCTCGCCCCGATCGCCACCGAGATGAAACGGCTTATGGACGATCCCGCGGCGATCGACGCCATCCTCGCGGACGGCTCGGCCAGGGCGCAAAAGCTCGCCGGCGAAACCATGAAGGCGGTCAAGGATATCGTCGGTTTCGTGCGGTCTTAAGCGGCTTGCCCGCCCGCGCCAGCACTTGAACTTCCTAGGCAATTCGCCACGTATTGGTGTAGGTTTACGCTAAGTCACGGCGCGGTCGGACGCGGCCGCTGCCAGGTGACCAAAGGACAAACGACAATGTTCATCCAGACCGAAGCGACGCCGAACCCGGCGACCTTGAAATTCCTGCCCGGACGGGCGGTGCTGGAAGGCTCGACCCTCGATCTGCGCGACGCCGAGCAGGCGGCGCAGTCGCCGCTCGCCGAACGGCTGTTCGGCATCACGGGCATCAGCGGCGTGTTCTTCGGTTCCGATTTCATCACGGTGACCAAGAGCGCCGGCGAGTGGCAACAGCTCAAGCCGATGATCCTCGGCGCCATCATGGAACATTTCATGTCGGGCGCGCCCTTGCTCAACGCCGGCAGCGCCGCCCCGAGCGAGGGCGAAGAGTTTTTCGACGCGGCCGATGCCGACACCGTCGCCACCATCAAGGATCTGATCGAGACGCGGGTGCGGCCGGCGGTGGCAAACGACGGCGGCGATATCACCTTCAAAGGTTTCAAGGACGGCGTCGTCTATCTCAACATGAAAGGCGCCTGCTCGGGTTGTCCGTCGTCGACGGCGACGTTGCGCCACGGCATCCAGAATCTGCTGCAAACATTTCGTTCCCGACGTCACCGAAGTCCGGCCGATGTGATCGGCGTCGCCGCACGCGACGATTAAGTGCGCCCATGCGCGTACTCGCGATCGATACGGCGCTAGCGGCCTGCTCGGCGGCCGTGCTCGACACCCAGCAAGGCGGCATCATCGCACGCGAGAGCCTGCCGATGCTGCGCGGCCATGCCGAAGCGCTGATGCCGCTCATCCGCCGGGTCATGGACGAAGCGGGCACGGCCTTTCGCGATCTTGACCGCGTGGTGGTGACGACAGGGCCCGGCAGCTTCACCGGATTGCGGGTCGGCATTGCCGCGGCGCGAGGCATTGCGCTCGCGATCGACAAGCCGGCAGTGGGCCTGTCGACGCTGTCCGCTTATGCGGCGCCGTATCTTGCCGACGACGACAATGCGCCGGTGGTCGTCGCCATCGATGCGCGGCACAGCCCACGTCTATCTCCAAGTCTTCGCCGCCGGTGGCCGCACGGTCACAGGTCCAAGATTGGCGCCGCTGAGCGAAGCAGTGCGCGCGGCGGCCGCGGCGCCGGCCCGCATCGTCGGTTCGGCCGCGCAACTGGTCGCCGATCGGCCTTGCCGTCACCGACGCAGCGCCGCTACGCGTCGACGCCAGCGGTGCGCCCGACATCGACTGGGTGGCGCGGATGGGCGCCGCGCTGCCGGAAGGCCAGTCGCCGCCAAAACCGCAATATCTGCGCGCACCCGATGCGCAGCCGCAAAATGCCGCGCAACTGCCGCGCCGATGATGCGCTTCATCGCCCGCCTGTTCGGCCGGTCGGCGCCCACTTTATCTGAAGCGCGGCCGAACGATGCCGGCGCGATCGCCGCCCTGCACAAAACTTCGTTCCAGCGCGGCTGGGGCGAGGACGAAGTCTATCGATTGCTGATCGAAAAAACCGTCGTCGCCCATCGCGCGATGGCGGGCAAAACGCTCATCGGATTCATCCTGTCGCGCCTGGCCGCAGGCGAAGCAGAAATCCTCTCGATCGCCATTGCTCAGCGCCAGCGCGGCCGCGGCTTTGCGCGACCGCTGCTCGATCTGCATCTGCGGCGCCTGGCCGGATTCGGCGCGCGGGCGGTGTTTCTCGAGGTCGACGAGCGCAACGCGGCGGCGCGTGCGCTGTATCGCCGCGCCGGATTCTACGACGTGGGACGGCGCCAGGGCTATTATCAGAGCGGCGCATCCGCGCTGGTGCTGCGCCGCGATCTTGGCTGACGCGTTCGGGCGAACGCATTAGACTGCGGTGAATGCACCAAATAACCGGGCCGTAGGGGGAAATGTCATGCAGGCCAAGGGATTGCTGCGCGCCGCATTCGGTATCGCGCTCGCATTGAGCTTCAGCCAAATCGTTGCCCACGCGCAGGACGCGGCCTATCCCAACCGGCCGATCAAGATGCTGGTCGGCTTCGGCGCCGGCGGCGGCACCGATATCGCCGCCCGGATCATGGCGCAGAAAATGTCGGAAATTCTCGGCCAATCGATCGTGGTCGAGAACCGCACCGGCGCCAGCGGCATGATCGCGGCCGAAGACGAAGCGAAGTCGGCGCCCGACGGCTACACGCTGATGATGGGCAGCCAGACTACCTATGCGGTGGCGCCGAACCTTTATCGCAAGGTGACGCTCGATGCGGCGAAAGAATTTGCCGGCGTGGCAATGACCGGCGCTTCGCCTCTGGTGCTGGTGGTCAATCCGTCGTTCGCCGCGCATTCGGTCAAGGACGTCATCGCCATGGCCAAGGCCGATCCCGGCAAGATCAATTTCGGCACCGGCGGGCTCGGCACCACGCCGCATATGACGGCCGAGCTGTTCCAGTACACCGCCGGGATCAAGATGGTGCACGTCGCCTATCGCGGCGAAGCGCCGGCCATCAACGATCTGCTCGCCGGGCAAATTCCTTTGATGTTCGCCAACCTCTCCGCCGTGATGGGCAATCTCAAGGCCGGCACGGTGCGCGCGCTCGCGGTCACCGGCGCGCATCGTTCACCGTCCGCACCCGACATTCCGACGGTGGCGGAAGCGGCGCTGCCTGGATTCGAAGCGGAAACGTGGTGGGGCATTGTGGCACCGGCCGGAACGCCGCGCGCCATTCTGGCGAAGCTCAACGCCGCAGCGCTTAAAGCGCTGGCCGACGCCGACACCAAAAAGCGCTTCGCCGACCTCGGCATGACCAATGGCGGCAGTAGTCCCGAGGAACTCGATGCCTATATCAAGTCGGAAATCGCCAAGTGGTCGAAAGTGATCAAGGACGCCAATATCCAGCCGATGGACTAGCCAATTCCTTTTTGTTGGGAATCCGGCTAGACCAGTGGGACGGCGTCGCCACCGAGCGAAATTTGTGTGCTGATATAGGGGCTTAGGCCGACCACACGGCATGAACGGAGCGAAAAAACTCTACGTCAAATCGTTCGGCTGCCAGATGAACGTCTACGACTCGCAGCGTATGGCGGACACTCTGGCGCCGGAAGGCTATGTCGAGACCGCAACCGCAGACGACGCCGACCTAGTCATCCTCAACACCTGTCACATCCGCGAAAAAGCGGCGGAGAAAGTCTATTCCGAGCTCGGCCGCGTCCGCCGGATCAAGGACGCGGCGGCGGCGGCTGGCCGGCGCGTCATGGTCGCTGTCGCCGGCTGCGTCGCGCAGGCCGAAGGCGAGGAAATCATCCGCCGCGCACCGGCGGTTGATCTCGTCGTAGGTCCGCAGAGCTATCACCGTCTGCCCGACTTGCTGGCGCGCGCCGCGCGCGACGGCATGGCGATCGATACCGAGTTTCCGGTCGACGACAAATTCAATCACCTCGCCGCGCCGGACCGCGCCACGATCCGCAGCCGCGGCGCTTCCGCCTTCGTCACGGTGCAGGAAGGCTGCGACAAGTTCTGCACCTTCTGCGTCGTGCCTTACACGCGCGGCATGGAGACGTCGCGACCGGCCAACAAAATCCTCGCCGAGATCGAGCGGCTGGCGGACGCTGGCGTGCGCGAAGTCACGCTCATCGGCCAGAACGTCAACGCCTATCACGGCGAAGGGCCGGACGGGCGACCGTGGTCATTGGCGCGGCTGCTCGAACAGGTCGCCGCGCTGCCGGGCATCGACCGGCTGCGTTATACGACCAGTCATCCGCGCGACATGGACGACGATCTCATCGCCGCCCATCGCGATCTGCCGCAGCTGATGCCGCAATTGCATCTGCCGGTGCAGTCGGGCTCCGACCGCGTGCTCGCCGCGATGAACCGCCGTCACAGCCGCGCCGATTACATCGCCATCGTTGATCGGCTGCGCGAAGCGCGGCCTGATCTCGGCATTCACCTCCGACTTCATCGTCGGCTTTCCCGGCGAAACCGAAGCGGACTTTGCCGCCACGCTCAGCCTGGTGGACGAGGTAGGCTATGCCGGCGCGTTCTCCTTCAAATACTCGCCGCGGCCCGGCACGCCCGGCGCCGACATGGACGATCAGGTGGCGGAAGATGTGAAATCCGATCGCCTGCAGCGTTTGCAGGACGCCATCGATCGCAATCAAGCGGCGTTCAATCGCGGCTGTGTGGGCCGCACCATCGACGTGCTGTTCGAGCGTCCCGGCCGCCATGCCGGTCAGCTGGTCGGCCGGTCGCCTTATCTCCAGCCGGTGCAAGTCACGGCGCCGTCATCACTGATCGGCAGCATTGCCCCGGTCGCCGTCACCGAAGTGTCCAGCAACAGTCTGTTCGGCGTGCTCGTACAAATGCCTGAACAACAGCAACAACCAGCCTTGCTCGGCGCAGGAGCCTGAATTGCGAACACCCGGAACGGACGAATCGGTCGTCGTCGCGCAGAACAACGCCACGCAGATCGCGCTGACCTTCGACGACAATCGCCTCGCCTCCACCCTGTTCGGTCAATACGGCCAGAACCTCGCTTTGATCGAGCGCCGGCTCGGCGTCGTCGCCAATTCGCGCGGCAATCACGTCACGCTGGAAGGCACCCACGAGGCCTGCGAGCTGGCGCGGCGCGTGCTCGAAAGCCTCTATGAGCGGCTCAAGCGCGGCGATGAGCTGGTGCGGGGCGACGTCGACGGCGCGGTCCGGCTGGCGCTGTCGCAAGGCTCGCTGTTCGATTTCGATCCCGCGGCCGCGCGCGACAGTTTCGAGGAAATCAATCTGCGCAAACGCCGCGTCCGCGCGCGGACCCAGGCGCAGGACGCTTATGTGCGGGCGCTAAAGCGTCATCCGTTGGTGTTCTCCACCGGCCCGGCCGGCACCGGCAAGACCTGGCTTGCGGTCGCGCACGCCGTGCAGCTGTTCGAGCGCAAGGACGTCGATCGCATCGTGCTGTCGCGGCCGGCGGTCGAGGCCGGCGAGCGGCTCGGCTTTTTGCCCGGCGACATGCGCGAGAAGGTCGATCCTTATCTGCGGCCGATCTACGACGCGCTCTATGACCTGATGGACGCACGCATCGTTGAGCGCGCGCTGCAAAGCGGCGAGATCGAAATCGCGCCGCTCGCTTTCATGCGCGGCCGCACGCTGGCGAACGCCGCCGTGATTCTCGACGAAGCGCAGAACACCACCGCGATGCAGATGAAAATGCTGCTGACGCGGCTTGGCGAAAACAGCCGCATGGTGGTGACCGGCGATCCAACGCAAGTGGATTTGCCGCCGGGCCAGACCTCGGGGCTCGCCGACGCGGTGCGGCTCCTCGACGGCATCGAGGGCATCGGCCACGTCAGCTTCACGTCCGCCGACGTGATCCGTCATGAGCTCGTTGCGCGCATCGTCGAGGCCTATGACGCCGCCTCAGCGCGCAAGCGCGAGCGGCCGGAATGACGGCCGCGCCGCGGGCGAAACTCAAGATCGACGTGCTGGTCGACTCCGACCGCTGGGACGAACCCGCCAAGGCGCGATCGATCGTGCGGCGCGCCGTCACCCAGGCTGCCGCAACGGCGTCAACAACCGGGACTGAGCTTGCTATCGTTCTGACCGATGATTCGGCGATCCGTCAGCTCAACCGGCTTTGGCGCGGCATCGACGCCGCCACCAACGTGTTGTCGTTTCCGAGCAAGCGAACCGCGGGCGAGCCGCCACATCTCGGCGACATCGTTCTGGCCTACGAGACCATCGCGCGTGAGGCCAGTGCCGAGGATAAGCCGTTCGCTCATCATCTCGCCCATCTTGCGGCGCATGGTTTCTTGCACCTCATCGGTTACGATCATGAAAAAGACGCCGACGCAGAAGCCATGGAGCAAACCGAGCGTAAAATTCTGCGGCGCCTCAACATCCCGGATCCTTATCGGCATCCGGGCAAGGTCGTGAAAAAGGCTGGAAGCAGGCGCTAATATCCGACGCTAATTTCGACCCCGTTTGGAGCCAAAGTCCGCAGCCATGTCACAAACCCCGACGCGCAGCGACCCGCCCGACAGCGAACATCGCGGTCTGCCGATGGTCGTGGCGCAGCCGGACGAGCCGCAGGAAGGCTGGCTGACGCGCGTCATGCGCATCCTGTTCGGCTGGAAAGCCGCGGCGACGCGCGCCGATCTCGAACACGTTCTCACCGCCGAGCAGCCGCAGTCCGGTTTCTCGCCGGAAGAAGCGGCCATGCTCAAGAATATTCTGGGGCTGCGCGAATGCCGGGTCGAGAGTGTCATGGTGCCGCGCGCCGACATCGTCGCCGTGCAGCAGGATATTGCGCTCGGCGAGCTCGTTCGCGTGTTCGAGGTCGCCGCACATTCGCGGCTCGTGGTCTATAACGACACGCTCGACGATCCGGCCGGCATGATCCATATCCGCGACCTGATTGCGTTCATGGCGGCGCGGGCCTCCACCAAAAATCCGGCGGCTGCTCCGGCCGGCGAAACGACGCAACAGGCCGATCTCAACTTCGGCAATGTCGATCTGGCGATGCCGCTGTCGGCAGCGAAGATCGTTCGCGAAATCCTCTACGCGCCGCCATCCATGCCGGTGCTCGATCTGCTCGCCAAGATGCAGGCGACGCGCATTCACCTGGCGCTGATCATCGACGAATACGGCGGCACCGACGGACTGGTGTCGATGGAAGATCTGGTCGAAATGATCGTCGGCGATATCGCCGACGAGCATGACGAGCGCGAGATGCCTGCGGTCACGCAGCAAAGCGACGGCTCGTTCCTCGCCAACGGCCGCGCCAGCCTCGACGACGTCCGCGCCGTGATCGGCGACGAATTCGACGTCGGCGACGCCGCGCAGGAGGTCGACACGCTCGGCGGTTATCTGGTCATCCGCGCCGGCCATGTTCCGGTGCGCGGCGAATTGGTGCCTGGACCGGAAACGTTCGAGGCCGAAGTGCTCGATGCCGATCCGCGCCGGGTCAAGCGGGCCAGGATTTACCGCCGCAAGGACCGTCGGCCGGCTGCGGCGCGCGAACAGCCTTCAGCGGTGAAGACGCCGGCGGCGCGTCCGACGTCACCACCTTCACCGCGTGACGAGGCTAATCGGCCGAATACGAACGCTCAACAGACGCCGTGACACTCAAGGGACTGCACAATTCGATCGTGCTGGCCTGGGGTTGGCGGCGCGGCTTGATCGCATTCGTAGCCGGCGCGCTGTCGGCGCTGGCGATGGCGCCGTTCAATTTCTGGCCCATACTGTTTCTGACATTCCCGACGCTGGTCTGGCTGATCGACGGTGCCGGCGTCGGCCGCTGGGGCGGCGTGGGTGTGGCGGCCGCGACCGGCTGGTGCTTCGGCTTCGGTTATTTCGTCGCCGGCCTCTATTGGATCGGCTACGCCTTTTTGGTCGACGCCCCGACATTCGGCTGGTTATTGCCGTTTGCGGTGATCGGCCTGCCGGCACTGCTCGCCGTCTATACGGCTATCGGCATTGCCCTCGCGCGCGTTCTTTGGACGCGTGGGATGCTGCGCATCCTGGCTCTGGGCGTAACGCTGACCGCGACGGAATGGCTGCGCGGCCACGCATTCACGGGATTTCCGTGGAACGCGTTCGGTTACGCACTCGCCGCTCCGCTGCCATTGGCGCAAGGCGCGTCGTTGATCGGGCTGTGGGGCCTCACCTTCATCGCCATCGTCGTATTTGCAAGCCCAGCCACGCTCGCCGACGACCGCGCCGAAAACCCGCGGCCGTGGCTGCCGCTCGTGCTCGGCATCGCGGTGCTCGTTGGACTTGGCGGCTGGGGGGCGCTGCGGCTTTTGCGCCTGCCGACGCAGCTCGTCGACAAAGTGCATTTGCGCATCATGCAGCCGAATCTGCAGCAAGACGTGAAATTCAATTATGCGGCCAGGCACGAGGTGATGAACCGCTACATCGCCCTGTCCAATCGCGCGTCAGGTCCGGATTCTCCCGGCATGAAAGACGTGACGCATCTGATCTGGCCGGAATCGGCGTTTCCGTTCTTCCTCGCCCGAGAGCCCGATGCGCTCGCCCAGATCACGCAGCTTTTGCCGCCGAGCGCCGTGCTGATCACCGGCGCGGTGCGCGTCGCCGAGCCGTTCAATCCCACCGCGCCGGCCGTCTATAATTCGATTTACGCCATCGACCATTCCGGCTCGATCGTCGCGCTCTACGACAAAGTCCATCTGGTGCCGTTCGGCGAATATTTGCCGTTCGAACGTATTCTTGCGCGTCTCGGTTTTCAGGAACTCACCAAGCAGCGCGGCGGCTTCCTCGCCGGCGATCGGCGCCGGCTGATCGCTATACCAGGCGCGCCGGTTGCGCTGCCGCTGATCTGCTACGAGATCATTTTTCCGGGCGACGTGGTGCCGCGCGGCCAGCGGCCCGGCTGGATCGTCAATGTCACCAATGACGGCTGGTTCGGAAACAGCACCGGGCCCTATCAGCATTTGCAGCAGGCGCGCATCCGCGCCATCGAAGAAGGCCTGCCGCTGGTCCGCGCCGCCAATACCGGCATTTCCGCGGTCGTCGATCCGCTTGGCCGGATCGTCAATTCATTGCCGCTGGGCCGAGAAGGCGTGATCGACTCGCCGCTGCCGCGTTCAATCCGGGCGCCGCTCTATGCCCGTGTCGGCGATGCTCCGGCCTTTGTCATGGTCGCGATCGCACTCTTTCTCGTTGTGCGCCGCCGCTTCCGATCCGGCATTCCGGAATAAAAGATGGGCGAAGGTCTATCGCGACCCATAAATAAAGGTTATGGGCAGCATCGCCCAAATCTTCGTCACAACTGTCACGCGCAACCCGCTGCGGCACAGCACGCAGGAAGGGAAGATTATCACATTTTTCGCATGACCTGATGCCGAACCATCGGAATATGGATCGCGTAGGAGTTGCTATCGATTGTAACGGAATTACTATCGAATGCCATTACCCATAAACAGGGGTGATAGAGGAGCGGATGATTATGATCGCCAAAAAGGCGCCGAACCCGATCGACAAACATGTCGGCAGCCGCGTGCGCATGCGCCGGATGATGTTGTCGATGAGCCAGGAGAAGCTCGGCGACGCTCTCGGCCTGACGTTTCAACAAGTCCAGAAATACGAGAAAGGCACCAACCGCATCGGTGCCAGCCGGCTGCAGCACATTTCGAACATCCTTCAGGTGCCGGTCGCGTTCTTCTTCGAGGGCGCGCCGAATGTTCAGTTGGGGGGAACGCGCCACGACCACGTGGGTGAGGCGCCCTCGCCCGCCTATGTCTCCGATTTTCTCGCCACCTCGGACGGGCTTGCGCTCACCAAGGCGTTCACGCGCATCAATGATTCCAAGCTGCGACGGCGCATCGTCGACCTGGTCGAGCAAATCGCCGACGACAAGTAGTGAAGCCGGTTTCGGCGCCAAAGCGCGGCGCCCACGGCCGCCCACTCTCGGCCCACATCTTGACCGCGCAGGGCGACGCTGCAAAAACCCCCTATGGATCGGCGCGGGAGTCCACCAGCGCCGGCAGCTCGGGCCGTCAAAACAGATAAAGTTCAAGGCGATCGGGGCAGCCTTACGAGGGGAGTGTTTCGCAGTGTCACGTGCAAATTACCTGTTCACCAGCGAGTCCGTGTCGGAAGGCCATCCGGATAAGGTCTGCGACCAAATCTCGGACGCCATTCTCGACGCCTTCATCGAGCGGGACGTCAAGCTCGGCATCGCCGATGACAGCCTGATCAATACCCGGCTCGGCTGTGAGACGCTGTGCACGACCAATAAAATCATCGTCGCCGGCGAAGGCCGCGGCCAGTTGTTCCGCAAGATCGCCGGGGCGGCGGTCGTCGATCGCGAGCTCATCACTGAAATCGCACGCGGCGTGGTGAAGGATATCGGCTACGACCAGAGCGGCTTTTCCTACCACGGCGCCGACGTCGAAGTGCTGCTGCACGGCCAGTCGCCCGACATCGCCATGGGCGTCGACGCCAAGAAAAAGAAGGGCGAGGAAAACGAAGGCGCCGGCGACCAGGGCATGATGTTCGGCTACGCTTGCACCGAGAGCGAGGTCTACGAGAAGGGCTCGTTCATGCCGGCGCCGATCTATTTCGCGCATAAGATTCTCAAAGTGCTGTCGGAAAAGCGCCGCGCCAAGCAATTGTTCGACCTGCAGCCGGACGCCAAGAGCCAGGTGACGGTGCAATATGTCGACGGCAAGCCGGTCGGCTGCACCAAGGTCGTGGTCTCGACGCAGCACAATGCGCAGAACCGCAATGGCAAGAAATACACGCCGGGCATGGTCAAGGATTTGATCGGTGACGCCGTCGCTTCGGCGCTGCCAAAAGGCTGGATGCCGAAGAAGGACTCCGACTTCCTGGTGAATCCCACAGGTAACTTCGTGGTTGGAGGGCCTGACGGCGATTGCGGCCTCACCGGCCGCAAGATCATCGTCGACACCTATGGCGGCTATGCGCCGCACGGCGGCGGCGCGTTCTCCGGCAAGGATCCGACCAAGGTCGATCGTTCGGCAGCCTACGCGGCGCGTTATCTCGCCAAGAACGTGGTCGCGGCCGGTCTCGCCGAACAGTGCACCATCCAGGTTGCCTATGCGATCGGCGTTGCCGATCCGATGTCCCTCTACGTCGACACCCACGGCACCGGCAAAGCCGACGAAAGGAAGCTCGCCAAGACGCTGCAAGAGATTTTCCCGCTGCGGCCGACCCATATCCGGCGCGCGCTCAAGCTCAATCGACCGATCTATAAGCGCACGGCGGCTTACGGCCATTTCGGCCGCGCGCCGGACAAGGACGGCGGCTTCTCGTGGGAGCGCACCGATCTCGCCGACGCGCTCAAGCGCGCGCTGCGCTGATTTCGCTCACACTGCTTCGTTTGCGATGGCCGGCCCATAGCCGTCCGAAGGACGGCGTCGCTTCGCTCGCCTATGTGCCTGCCATTCGCCTCTTTGCTATACGTGCAAAGATCTGGATGGCTGCGACAGGCGCAGCCCTGATGGCCCATGAACTCCGCACCGCACCAGGATCGCGCCTTCTTCGGCCGGCGCAAGGGTCACAAGTTGCGCCCACACCATGCGCGGCTGATCGATACGTTATTACCGCGGCTAGCCATCGATCTGAGCAGCCCCGCTCCCGCCGAGCTTAGCACGCTGTTTGCTGTTCCGGTCGACGATATTCAGCTCGAGATCGGGTTCGGCGGCGGCGAATATTTGATCGCGCAGGCGCAGGAGCGGCCGCGCACCGGCTTCATCGGCGTCGAGCCTTTCGTCAACGGCATGGCCAAAGCGCTCGCGGCCATCGAAAGCGGCGAGCTGCATAACATCCGGCTGCATTTCGATGACGCCGTGAACTTGATGGCGTGGCTGCCGCAAAACTCGGTGGCGCGCATCGATCTGATTCATCCCGATCCATGGCCGAAACGGCGACATTGGAAGCGGCGCTTCGTGCAGGACGCGATGGTGTCGCGGCTCGCCCGCATCCTGCGGCCGGACGGCGAATTCCGCTTCGTGACCGATATTGCCGATTATGCCGCCTGGACCTTGCAGCGCCTGTTGCGATCGGCGGATTTCGAATGGACGGCGCAGTGTGCCGACGATTGGCGCAAGCCTTGGCCCGGCTTCATCCATACGCGCTACCACGCCAAGGCCGCGCGCGAAGAGCGCGCGTCGTGCTTTCTGGTTTTCCGCAGAGTATGAGCGCAGCGGCCAAACCTAGCCGGCCTGTCGGACCTGCCAAAAGCGCACGACACGGCGCGCCGTCGAATTCGAAAGCCGTTCATAGTTGGCAAAGGCGGAATCGAGCCCTTGCGACGCGCTTTTGGCATCGGGCCGCAGCATGATGATCGCCTTCACGGTGGACCAGTTCAGGCCAATGGCCCGGCACAGGATCAGCACCGGATCGGGCCGTTCGCCGCCCAGGAGCCGGTCGGCAACATTGACCGGCACCTTGGCCAGCGTTGCCAGCGCGACCACCGTCTCTTCGAATTTGTTCTCGCTGCAGAACGCCGCCAGCGCCGTCTCGTTCAGCCTGCCGGCGCGATCGAGACTGAGCACGACGCGCTGCGCGGCACTGTAGTCGCGCGGACCGACACGCGCGCCGACCTCTTTGGAGACTTTCGCCAGCACGCGTTGAATCTCCGCCTTGCCGCCGGCTGTCGCCGCGACAAGCAGGCGATTGCGCACCACCGCGGTCGCTTTGATCAGCAATTCGCGGAACATCGGCTCGGGGATATCCGGCCGCAGGCCGACCTTCTCGGCCAGGATGCCGTCGTCTTCGGCGCGCCTGACGAGGCTGACAAAGCTGTCTTGCGAAATCCGGGCACCGCGATTGTCGGCGACGCAACGCGCGACCTCGCGATCGCCGCGCCGCACCAGCACATCCGTCACCGCCTCGCCGAGCGCCGGGCGCGCCGAGATGGCCTGCAGATGGGCCTGGCTTTTGGTTTTTGCGACACCGACGAGATCGGTTTCGGCAAGCCGCGGCGCATATTTGAGCACCGGACCGGCGACGGCGATATCGTCGTCATTGGCAAGCGTGCGAAGCACCTTGACCGGCGCGTTGCCGACCGGTGCGAGATGGCGCGACAGCTCGGCGCGCGCCTTGGTCTCGATCTCCTCGATCAGCAGGCCAAAGACATCGTCGAACACGTCGACATGCGCGTCGCTGTAGCTCTTGGCGCCGTCAAGGAAGAGAGCGGTAATGCGCTGCAGCGCGTCGACGCGCTTCTCGCGCGTGCCGCGTTGGACGACGTCTTCAAGCTCGGGGATCAGCGAGACGATCGCACCCATGTCAGGTATCAGTCATCAGAAGCCAGTGATCAGGACACTGCGCTTTCGGCACGTTCTTGATTACTGATTACTGATTACTGATCCCTGAAAGGCTGATTACCGATCCCTGAAGGCCCTTGCCTTAGCCTGACAAAGCGCTATATTCGCGCTGTCCGTTATGGATACCTCATGACCGAACGGTTTTGAGAGTGGGTTCCCCCGGGACCCGCTCTTTTTTGTTACCTGAAGCCGATTTGTTACCTGAGGCCAGGCGGTTCACTTGCAGGACGCATGTTGCAGGAATTCACGGCCGTAACGAGCATGAACGACGCGCCCACGACCTTTGCCGACGAGCCGCGGCTCATCACCGAGCCGGGGCGCGCGGCGCGCGTCGCCGCGCTCGCCGAGCCGGTGCTTGCCGGGCTCGGCTATCGGCTGGTGCGGGTGCGCATTTCCGGCTCCGCCGGCTGTACGGTGCAGATCATGGCCGAGCGGCCGGACGGCACCATGGCGATCGAGGATTGCGAGGCCGCATCGCGTGCGCTGTCGCCGGTGCTCGATGACGCCGACCCGATCGAGAGCGCGTACCAGCTGGAGATTTCTTCGCCCGGCATCGACCGGCCGCTGGTGCGGCATTCGGATTTCGACCGTTATGCCGGCCATGTCGCCCAGGTGGAGATGACCGTCCCGGTCGACGGCCGGCGGCGCTTCCGCGGCCAGCTTCTCGGCACCGAGGGCGACACCGTCCGCATCCGCCGCAGCGACGCGCCGCCGGACGGCGCCGACGATTTATTGCGGATCGATGACATGATGGAAGCCAAGCTTGTGCTGACCGACGCGCTGATTTCGCAATCGCTGCGGCGGAGCAAGCATGGCGAACGCGAAACGCGCGCGCCGGACAACGGCAACCACGCGCCGCATCAAACACGACACAAACACCAAAACAGACACCGACATCAAACAAGACATGGCAATGCCGCGCTGGACCAAGACCAGCCTGCAAGCCAACTCAAGGGAGACTGACTTATGGCGACCGTAAGCGCCAACAAACTCGAACTTCTGCAGATCGCCGACGCGGTCGCCCGGGAAAAAGCCATCGATCGCAAGATCGTGCTCGGCGCCATGGAGGACGCGATCGCCAAAGCCGCCCGTTCGCGCTACGGCAGCGAGACCGAAGTGCGCGCCGAGATCGATCCGAAAAGCGGCGAGCTGCATCTGTCGCGCCACATGCTGGTGGTCGAGACCGTCGAAAATCCGGCGATGCATATCAGCCTCGAAGACGCGCGCCGGCGCCATCCCGCGGCCCAGATCGGCGATACCATCGCCGATCCATTGCCGCCGCTCGAATATGGCCGCATCGCCGCGCAATCGGCCAAGCAGGTGATCGTGCAGAAGGTGCGCGAGGCCGAGCGCGACCGGCAATACGACGAATACAAAGATCGCATCGGCGACATCGTCAACGGCATCGTCAAGCGCGTCGAATACGGCAACGTGGTGGTCGATCTCGGCCGCGGCGAAGCGATCGTGCGGCGCGACGAAATGCTGCCGCGCGAGGTTTTCCGCAATGGCGACCGTATCCGCGCCTACATCTACGACGTGCGGCGCGAGCAGCGCGGGCCGCAGATTTTCCTCTCGCGCACGCATCCGCAATTCATGTCGAAGCTTTTCACCCAAGAGGTGCCGGAAATCTACGATGGCATCGTCGAGGTCAAGGCGGTGGCGCGCGATCCGGGCTCCCGCGCCAAGATCGCCGTGCAATCGCGCGATTCATCGGTCGATCCGGTCGGCGCCTGCGTCGGTATGCGCGGCTCGCGGGTGCAGGCGGTGGTCAACGAATTGCAGGGCGAAAAGATCGACATCATTCCCTGGTCGCCTGACATCGCGACTTTCGTCGTCAACGCCTTGGCGCCCGCCGAAGTCGCCAAGGTGGTGCTCGACGAAGAGCGCGAGCGCATCGAGGTGGTGGTGCCCGATCAACAGCTTTCGCTGGCCATCGGCCGGCGCGGCCAGAACGTGCGGCTGGCGTCGCAGCTCACCGGCTGGGACATCGACATCCTGACCGAGCAGGAAGAGTCGGAACGCCGCCAGGCCGAATTCGAGAACCGCACGCGCATGTTCATCGACTCGCTCAACGTCGACGAGGTCATCGGCCAATTGCTGGCGTCGGAAGGATTTAATTCGGTCGAGGAGCTCGCCATGGTCGACGTCAAGGAAATCGCCAACATCGAAGGCTTCGATGAGGACACCGCGGCCGAACTGCAAAATCGCGCGAGCGAATATCTCGCCAAGATCGAGGCCGAGCTCGATGCCAAGCGTGTCGAGCTTGGCGTCGAGGACGCGCTCAGGGACATACCGGGCGTCGCCACCGCCATGTTGGTCCGCTTCGGCGAGAATGGCATCAAGACGGTGGAGGACCTTGCCGGCTGCGCCACCGACGACCTTGCCGGCTGGACCGAACGCAAGGACGGCGAGTCAAAGCGCGAGCCCGGCATCCTCGACGGCTTCGAAATGTCCCGCGAAGACGCCGAAGCAATCATCATGCAGGCGCGGCTGAAGGCCGGTTGGGTCACCGAGGCCGACCTCGCGCCGCCGCCCGTTGCAGAAGTGCCCGCCGTCGAGGCGCAGCCGTAAGGACGCCACGCACGCATGATCGCTCCATCCCGCGATATCGAGCTCGACACCGGACCGCGAGCGCAAGAGCTCGAACGGATGTGCGTGGCAACACGCACGGTGAGGCCGGTCGCCGACATGATCCGCTTCGTCATCGGGCCCGAAGGCGAGGCCGTCCCGGATCTCAAGCGCAAGCTGCCCGGGCGCGGCGTCTGGGTGACAGCAACCCAGGATGCGCTGTCCGACGCAGTCAAGCGCAAGGCGCTCGCCCGCGGCTTTAAGCGGGAGGTTCGCCTCCCGGCGGACCTCGTCGCCCGCACCGGGCAGCTGCTCGAACGCGCCGCCCTCGATGCGCTCGCCATGGCGGGCAAAGCCGGGCTGGTCGACAACCGGATTCACCAGGGTTGAGGCGGCTTTGGCACAGGAGGAGGTTATCGCCCTCCTCCATGCGGCCGAGGCCGCTGCCGACGGCGTCCGCAAGCTCGATGCGGCGCGGCGGCGCCGGCCGCAGGACGGCCCGATCGTTACGATCGGCATCCTGACCTCCGCGCAATTGGATTTGGCATTGGGGCGCCCAAATGTGATACATGCAGCCCTGCTTGCCGGCCCCCCGAGCGACACGTTTTTGGCGCGTTTGCGGCGCCTAGAGCGGTTTCGGACCGGTGAGGCGGCTATAGCGGCGGGTGCTGCGCTCGCGAACTAGGCCGGCCCCGGGAAACTGACGCGTTTAGAAATGGATACGAATGACTGAGACGACCAAAAATACCGGTGACAAGCTGAGCGTAAGCTCGACGAAGACGCTGACGCTCAAGCGCGGCGGCGTCGAGCAAGGCGTCGTGCGCCAAAGCTTCAGCCACGGCCGCAGCAAGGCCGTCGTCGTCGAAAAGGTCAAACGCCGCATCGGCCCAGGCGAGGGCAGGGCGGAGCCCGTGGCTCCCGAACGTAGCGCTGCACCGAGACAAGCCGCCGCGCCCGCGACCGCAAGAGCTCCGGCGACGACATCTCCGGCTGCTGCTGCCGCCGCGCCGAAGACCTCCGGCGTCGTGCTGCGCACGCTCACCGAGGAGGAGCGCAGCGCGCGCGCCCATGCGCTCGCCGGCGCCCAGCTTCGCGAACACGAAGAGCGATCGCGCGCCGAGCAAGAAGCCCTCGTTCGCCGCACCCGGGAGGAAGCCGATCGCGCCGAGCGGGCGGCTTCGGAAGCCCGCAAGCTCAACGAAGAAAGCCGCCGCAAGCACGACGAGGAAACCAAGCGCAAGGCCGACGAGGTCGCCAAGAAGCGCTTCGGCACCGATGCGACCACGGCAACAAAGCCCGGCGCGCGTCCCGCGCTCGAGGCGGACGAAGAGGAAGCGCCCCGCCCCCGCCGTGGCGGCGTGGCGGTGCGTCCGACACCGGCGCCGAAGCCGACGCGCAGCGTCGGCGAAAAGCGCCGCGGCCGCCTCACCGTCGTGACCGCCCTGACCGCCGACGAGGTGCGCGAGCGCTCGGTCGCCTCGTTCCGCCGCCGCGTCCAGCGCATCAGCGGCCACCGCGACAGCGAGCCCAAAGAGAAGATCGCCCGCGAAGTGACGCTCCCGGAAACGATCACCATCCAGGAACTGGCCAACCGCATGGCCGAGCGCTCCGTCGACGTGGTGCGCATCCTGATGCAGCAGGGTCACATGGCGAAGATCACCGATACGATCGACGCCGACACCGCCCAGCTCATTGCCGAGGAGCTCGGCCACACCGTACGCCGTGTCGCCGAATCCGACGTCGAAGAAGGCATGTTCGATACGCCGGACGAGGCGGCGAACCTGCAGCCGCGCGCACCGGTGGTCACCATCATGGGCCACGTCGATCACGGCAAGACGTCCCTGCTCGACGCCATCCGCTCGACCGAAGTCGCGGCCGGCGAAGCCGGCGGCATCACCCAGCATATCGGCGCCTACCAGGTGACGGCGCCGTCAGGCGGCCGCATCACCTTCATCGATACGCCAGGCCACGCCGCGTTCACGGCGATGCGCGCGCGCGGCGCCAAGATCACCGATATCGTCATTCTCGTGGTCGCGGCCGACGACGGCGTCATGCCGCAAACGGTGGAAGCGATCCACCACGCCAAGGCGGCGAAAGTGCCGATCATCGTCGCCATCAACAAGGTCGACAAACCCGACGCCAAGCCTGAGCGCGTGCGCACCGAATTGCTGCAGCATGAAATCCAGGTCGAGTCACTCGGCGGCGATACCCTGGAAATCGAAGTCTCGGCCAAGGCAAAAACCAATCTCGACAAGCTGCTCGACATGATCGCGCTGCAAGCCGAAGTGCTCGAACTGAGAGCCAATCCGAACCGCCCGGCCGAGGGCACGGTGATCGAAGCGCGGCTCGATCGCGGCCGCGGCCCGGTGGCAACGGTTCTGGTGCAACGTGGCACGCTCAAGCCCGGCGACATCGTCGTGGCCGGCTCCGAATGGGGCCGCGTGCGCGCGCTGATGTCCGATACCGGCCATTCCGTGGTCGCCGCCGGTCCGTCGATGCCGGTCGAGGTGCTGGGCTTCAACGGCACGCCCGAAGCCAGCGACCGGCTCGCCGTTGTCGATACCGAATCCCGCGCCCGCGAGATCACCGACTATCGCGTCCGGCAAAAGCGCGAAAAAATGGCGGCGCGGCAGACCGGCATGCGCGGTTCGCTCGAGCAGATGATGAGTTCAGCTCAAGACCACCGGCCGCAAGGAATTCCCGCTGGTGATCAAGGGCGACGTCCAGGGCTCGATCGAAGCGATCGTCGGCGCGCTGGATAAAATGTCCACCGATGAAGTGCTCGCCCGCGTGATCTTTTCCGGAGTTGGCGGCATTACCGAATCCGACATCACGCTCGCGGAAGCCTCGGGCGCCGCCGTGATCGGCTTCAATGTTCGCGCCCACAAGGAAGCGCGCGAAGCCGCCGAGCAAGCCGGCATCGAAATCCGCTACTACGACATCATCTACGCCCTGGTCGACGACGTTAAGAAGGCGATGTCGGGCCTGCTGCCGCCGACGCTGCGCGAGACCATGCTCGGCAACGCCGTCATTCTCGAAATCTTCAAGGTCTCGAAGGTCGGCACTGTCGCCGGCTGCCGCGTCACCGACGGCGTCGTCGAGCGCGGCGCCAATGTCCGGCTGATCCGCGACAGCGTGGTCGTGCATCAGGGCAAGCTGTCGCAGCTCAAGCGCTTCAAGGATGACGCGCGCGAGGTCGTCGCCGGCCAGGAATGCGGCATGGCGTTCGAAAACTATCAGGACATGAAGGCCGGCGACATCATCGAGTGCTACCGCGTGGAGAGCGTGCAGCGGACGCTGTAACCGTCGAGGCGGACTTTAGTCCGCCAATCCACGTCTAGATCGCAAACACCATTTCAAAATGTGAATGCGCGGTTCAAACCCGGCTTCACGACGAAAATAGCAAAGCAATGCCACGCCACCAACATCGTGATCAGTCTTCAGGCGGCACGCAGCGCCAGCTTCGCGTCGGCGAACTGATCCGCCACGAGCTCGCCGACATGCTCACGCGCGGCGACATCCATGACCCGGTGATCCAAGCGCATCTGATCACGGTGCCCGAAGTCCGCATGAGCCCCGATCTGCGGCTGGCGACGATCTACGTGATGCCGCTCGGCGGCCGCGACGTCGAGGAGGTGATCGGCGCGCTGGATCGCAACAAGCGCTACGTGCGCGGCGAGATCGCGCGCCGCGTTAACCTAAAATTTGCACCTGAAATTCGATTCCGCGCCGACGAGCGATTCGACGAAGCAGAACGGATCGAGAAGCTTTTGCGAACACCTGCAGTCCAACGCGACCTTGACGGCGAGAAGGACGAATAATGTCCGGCCAGACGTTCACTCCGCTCTCCGATTCGCCGCCGCCAGACGACGGCGAGCCGTCGCAGCAAGGGCAGAAGCAACAAAAATTCAAGAAGCGCGACGTGCACGGCTGGATCGTGCTCGACAAGCCGGTCGGCATGACCTCGACGCACGCTGTCGCGGTCATCAAGCGCCTGTTCTCGGCCAAACGCGCCGGTCACGCCGGGACGCTCGATCCGCTGGCGTCGGGATGCCTGCCGATCGCGCTCGGGGAAGCGACCAAGACGGTGCCGTTCGTGGTCGATAGCCGCAAAACCTATGAGTTTACCGTGCGCTGGGGCGAGGAACGCGACACCGACGATGCCGAAGGCCGCGTCGTTTCGACCAGCGAAAGCCGGCCCGATGCCGCCGCGATCAGGGCCGAGCTGCCCCGCTTTACCGGCACGATCGAGCAGGTGCCGCCGCGCTTTTCGGCGGTCAAAATCGATGGCGAGCGGGCCTACGACCTGGCTCGCGACGGCGAGACCGTCGAGCTTGCGCCGCGGGCCGTGACAATTTACCGGCTGGAACTCGTCGAAACGCCCGATCCCGACCATGCCTTGTTTTCGGCCGAATGCGGCAAAGGCACCTATGTTCGCTCGCTGGCGCGCGATCTTGGCCGGGTGCTGGGCGTATTCGGCCACGTCTCGGCGCTGCGCCGTGGCCGGGTCGGGCCGTTCGGCGAAACCGACATGATTTCGCTGGAACCCCTGGAATCTTTGTGCCATAGAGCAGCCGCTGGCGAGGGACACCTCGCTGACGTGCTCCTGCCGATTGAGACCGCGCTGGACGACATCCCGGCGCTGGCCGTAAGCCCGGCAGACGCGGCAAGGCTCGCAAGAGGCCAAGCCGTCTTGTTGCGCGGACGGGATGCCACCATCTTCCGCGGTATGGTCCAGGTCGCTTCGAGCGGCCAACTCGTGGCCATTGCCGAGGTTGATCGCGGTGAAATCATTCCCCGACGCGTATTTAATTTAACCGGCGTGACAGGTCGCGCCGTAAGAAAAAGAGGTTAGTGACGATGTCGATTACGACCGCGCGTAAGGCGGAAGTCATTAAGACTTACGCCGTCAAGTCCAATGACACCGGTTCGCCCGAAGTCCAGGTTGCGCTGCTTTCGGAGCGGATCAACAACCTGACCGATCACTTCAAGTCGCACATCAAGGACAACCACTCGCGGCGGGGCTTGCTCAAGCTCGTGTCGCAGCGGCGCCAGATTCTCGACTATCTGCGGCGTACCAATGAAGGGCGTTACAAGGAGTTGATTGAGCGGCTGGGTATTCGCCGCTGAAAAGTTTGCGCGCGGGAATTCCTGCGCGTTTCGTGGCGGATCGCAAAATGCCTCCGCCGTTTGCCCGGCAGCCAAGGGCTGCCGATTTAGCAGCGACGGGCCGATGCCCGTCCGCATCACTGGAAGGCCCGATGGCCATGGCAGGATCGCCGGATGCTGTTTCGATTCGCAAAAGCTTTGCGAACGACAGCCTCTCGCCGTCTTGCTCATGGCTTTCGCGCCGGCCCGAAAACCATGAAAGACAATCGCAATGTTCGATATGCACCGTGTCCAACTTGACTGGGGTGGCCGCAACCTAACGCTGGAAACCGGCAGGATAGCGCGTCAAGCCGACGGAGCCGTGCTCGCCACTTATGGCGAGACCAGCGTGCTCGCCGCCGTCGTCGCCGCCAAGCAGCCGAAGGAAGGCATCGATTTCCTTCCGCTGACCGTCAACTACACCGAGAAATATTACGCGGCCGGCCGGATTCCCGGCGGCTACTTCAAGCGCGAGCGCGGTCCGACCGAAAAGGACACGCTGACGTCGCGCCTGATCGACCGCCCGATCCGTCCGCTGTTCGCCGACGGCTGGCGCTGCGATACCCAAGTGACCATCACCGTGCTGTCGCACGATCAGGAGAACGATCCCGACATCGTCGCCATGGTGGCGGCTTCTGCGGCGCTGACGCTGTCCGGCGCCCCGTTCATGGGCCCGATCGGCGGCGCCCGTGTCGGCTTCATCAACAACGAATACGTGCTCAATCCGACGCTCGACGAGATGAAGGAGAGCCAGCTCGACCTTGTCATCGCCGGCACGCAAGATGCCGTGATGATGGTGGAATCGGAAGCCAAAGAGCTGTCCGAGGAGATCATGCTCGGCGCCGTGATGTTCGGCCACCGCCATTTCCAGCCGGTGATCGGGGCGATCATCAAGCTCGCCGAGAAAGCCGCGAAAGAACCGCGCGATCTCGTCGTCGCCGACAACAAGGCGCTGGAAAAGGAAATTCTCGGCATCGCCGAGAAGGATTTACGCGCGGCCTACGCGATCGTGCGCAAGCAGGATCGCCAGGATGCCGTCGCCGCCGTCAAACAGAAGGTGATGGCGCATTTCTTCCCGGAAGGCGGCGAACCGACCTACGACAAGCAGGCGGTCGCCGGCGTGTTCAAGGAACTCGAAGCCAAGATCGTGCGCTGGAACATCCTCGACACCGGCAAGCGCATCGACGGCCGCGACGTGAAAACCGTCCGGCAGATCGTGGCGGAAGTCGGCGTGCTGCCGCGAACCCATGGCTCGGCGCTGTTCACCCGCGGCGAGACCCAGGCCTTGGTGGTCGCCACGCTCGGCACCTCCGAGGACGAGCAGTTCATCGACGCGTTGCAGGGAACCTATAAAGAGACGTTCCTGCTGCACTACAACTTCCCGCATTATTCGGTCGGCGAAACCGGCCGCACCGGCGCGCCGGGCCGCCGCGAGATCGGCCACGGCAAGCTCGCCTGGCGCGCGATCCACCCGATGTTGCCGGCGAAGGAAGAGTTCCCCTACACCATCCGCATCGTCTCCGAGATCACGGAGTCGAACGGCTCGTCGTCGATGGCGACGGTGTGCGGCTCTTCGCTGGCGCTGATGGATGCCGGCGTGCCGCTGAAGCGGCCGACCGCGGGCATCGCCATGGGCCTCATTCTCGAGGACAAGCGCTTTGCCGTGCTCTCCGACATCCTCGGCGACGAGGATCATCTCGGCGACATGGACTTCAAGGTTGCCGGCACCGAAGGCGGCGTCACCTCGCTGCAAATGGACATCAAGATCGCCGGCATCACCGAGGAGATCATGAAGGTCGCTTTGGCCCAAGCCAAAGACGGCCGCCTGCATATCCTGGGCGAAATGTCGAAGGCCTTGACCAGCGCCCGCGCCGAGCTCGGCGAGTACGCGCCGCGCATCGAGACGTTCAAGATCCCGACCGACAAGATCCGCGAAGTGATCGGCACCGGCGGCAAGGTGATCCGCGAGATCGTCGAAAAGACCGGCGCCAAGATCAACATCGAGGACGACGGCACGGTGAAGGTCGCCTCCGCCGACGGCGAGTCGATCAAGGCGGCGATCAATTGGATCAAGTCGATCGCGTCGGAGCCGGAAGTCGGCCACATCTACGAGGGCACTGTCGTCAAGGTCATGGACTTCGGCGCCTTCGTGAACTTCTTCGGCGCCAAGGACGGCCTGGTCCATATCAGCCAGCTGGCGCAGCGGCGGGTGCAGAAGACCTCCGACGTCGTCAAGGAAGGCGACAAGGTCAAGGTGAAACTGCTCGGCTTCGACGAACGCGGCAAGACGCGGCTGTCGATGAAGGTCGTCGATCAGGAGACCGGCGAGGACCTGGAAGCCAAACAAAAGGCCGAAGGCGAGCCGCAACGCGAGGCCGCAGCGGGCGGCGCGGCGGAATAACGCCCGCTCGATCTCCTCTCCGACATAAAGCGCAAGGCGGCCGCAAGGCCGCCTTTTCGTTTGCCGTAAGCCCGGCGTCTATTGGCGGCCGTAGCTGATGCAAATGATAATAAAAATCAATGTGTTAATCACAAAGCGACAAGTTGTGACCCAGGTCACGCCGGCTGCCGACGGGTGCGTTAAATTCATCATCGGTGAGTGGCGAGCACGGAAATGAGGAGGTCGAGATGGCAGCGCTGATTAGCAAGACGCAGTCGCGGGTCGTTCGTTGGTTCAAAGAATTCTCGGCGAGGAACCGGCCCCCTTATAAATGGTATGAGAACGACCACTACGGCATCTGACGTGCTTGAACTGCGCTTCTGACAGATTTTCTGAGAACCTCAAGTCCCCCGCCCCGCCCGAGTTTGCCGCTCGGGCGGGTTTCGTTTTGCCTTGCGTCAGTCGACCACCGCGACGTGATCGCTCGTTGCCGGCGCGGTACGCGGTTTGCGCATCAACAATAGCAAGAACACCGGCGGCAGCGCGACCAGCAGCATCAGCTTGAAATCGTCCATATAGGCGATGATCGAGGCCTGCCGGGTGATCTCGGTATTGAGCGCGTTCAAGCCCGCGTGCGTAGCGCTGTTCCAGAACAAATAGGCGCTGCCGGTCTGCAGCGCGTGATTGAACGGCGTCACGCGCTCGGCAATCTGCGCATGCATGATTTGCGTGTTCTGCGCCAGCAGGAACGACGCGACCGAAACACCGATGGAAGAACCGACATTGCGCACCAGGCTAAACAGCGATGTCCCGTCGGTGCGCAGATCCGCCGGCAGCGTTCCAAACGCGATCACTTGCAGCGGCGTGAACACGAGGCCGAGGCCGGCGCCCTGCAGCATGGTCGTATAAGCCAGCGACCAGGCATCGATATCCGGCGTCCAGCCCACCATCTCGCGCGCCGATTCCGCCAGCATGACGAAGCCGACGAACATCATGAGCCGCGGATCCATGCGATTGGCCAGGCGGCCTGCGGCCAACATGGCGACCATGGTTCCCACGCCGCGCGGCGCCATCAACAATCCGGCCTGGGCCACCGAGTAGGTGCCGAGCGTTTGCAGATAAGGCGCCAGCAAGGCGGAGCTCGCCAACAGCACCATGCCGATGCAGAACATCACCACAAGACCGGCGGTGAAATTCAGGTCGCGGAAGATGCGCGGCGGGATGAACGGGCGCTTCGCGGAGATGATCTGAACAAGAAAGAGATAGAAGCCGAGCGCCGCCAGCGCCGCCTCGACGATGATCTCCGTCGAGCTGAACCAATCCTTCAGCTCGCCGCGGTCGAGCACCAGTTGCAGCGCCGCGAGCCCAAGACTGAGCGCGCCGAAGCCGATCCAATCGAACCGCAGCGTTGCGTTGCGCCCGCGATCTTTGAGGAAAATGACCAAGCCGGCAATGCCGAGCAGGCCGAACGGCAGGTTGATGAAGAACACCCAGCGCCAGTTGTAAACGTCGGTGAGATAACCGCCGAGCGTCGGGCCGATCACCGGCCCGACCATCACGCCGACGCCCCACAGCGCCATGGCCTGGCCGCGTTTTTCCAGCGGATAGAGATCGAGCATGGTGGCCTGCGACAACGGCACCAGGCCGGCGCCAAACGCGCCTTGCAGCAAACGGAACAGCACCATCTGGTCGAGGCTATTGGCCAGCCCGCACAGCATGGACGCGACCGTGAAGCCTGAGAGGCACGTCACGAACAGCGTCTTGCGTCCATAGCGCGCCGACAGCCAGCCCACCGGCGCCGTCATGATCGCGGCGGCGACGATGTACGACGTCAGCACCCAGGTGATCTGATCGGGCGCGGCGCCGAACGTGCCTTGCATATAGGGCAGCGCGACATTGGCGATCGTCGTGTCGAGCGCCTGCATCAGCGTCGCCAGCACCGTGCATGCGGTGATGAGACCGCGATACGACGGTTCGGCCGGCGGGGTGACTGCTGCGCTTGACGCCATGGCTGGACGCCCTCGACGTGCTTTTAGAACAACTCGGAAAGCGTGCGGCGGTGGCCGGTGTCGATCTCGACCGTGACGCTCATGCCGGCCCGCAGCTCTAGCTTTTCAGACTTCGGATCGATGCGGACCCGCACCGGAATGCGCTGGCCCACCTTTACCCAATTGCCGCTCGAGTTCTGTGCCGGCAGGATCGAGAATTCCGAGCCGGCCGCGGGAGCAATGCTCGCCACGGTGCCGGACCAGACATGGCCGGGGTAGCTGTCGACCCAGATTTTCGCCCGGTCGCCGGTCTTCACATGGGTCAGATCGGTTTCTTTCATATTGGCATCGACCCAGACATCCCCGGTCGCGACCAGCGCCACCGCGCCGGTATTGGTTAGCGCCGCGGTCTGGGCGACCAGATAAGTGCCGGGCTGCAACGCATCGACCTGGGTCACCACGCCGTCGAACGGCGCATGCACCACGGTGTGATCGAGCTGGCGTTGCGCCTCTTCGACTTGCGCCTTGACCTGCAGATATTGCGGATGCTGCGTGACGTCGAAATCCGCATTGCCGCCGAGCCGGGCGAGCTGGACTTGCGCAAGCTGACGCAGCGATTCGAGCTTGCTCTTGTCGCCATCGAGGGTGAAGTGCGCCTGGTCGTAGGTGGATTGAGCGACGGCGTTGGTCTTCAGCAGCGCCGCATCGCGGGCGAACGTGGTCTCATCCAGTTCGACCTGCGACTGTTGCGCGGCAATGTCTTGCTGCATGCGCATGTAGTCCTGCTTCATTGCTTGCAGCGACAACGCGGTCTGCGCCAGACTGGCCTTGGCATTGTCCAGCGCGATCTGGAACTGCCGCGGGTCGACGCGGAACAATACGTCGCCGGCCTTGACCGCTTGGCCTTCACGCACATCGACTTCGCTGACCAGACCCGAAACGTCGGTCGACACCATCAGCTTGGCGGCGTGGACATAGGCGTCGTCAGTCGAAACGTAGCGGCCGCCAAGAAAATAGAACCAAAATCCGGCGACCACGGCGATGACCGGCACGATGACGAGAAGGATGAAGCGCATGCGCTTGCGCAGCGCATCGGTGAGCGTCGCCGCGCGAGGTCTTGGCGGCTTGAGGCTCGGCGCCAGTTTAAGGACGGGTTCAGCCATAGCGGCGGTCTCCCGCCGCGCCGGGGGCGGGCCGCTGCTGGATCGCCTGGCGCAAATTCTCCTTCACCACCGCCAACTGGGCGACGATCTGCTCGACGCTCTCGCGCGAAACGCCGGCCAGCGCCGTCGTCATCATGTCTTCGCCAAGTGCGCCAAGCCGTTCGAGCATGGGCCGTGCCGCCGCCGTCAAAAACAACCGCTTGGCGCGGCGGTCGTTGGGATCCGAGCGGCGCTCGATCAGGCCGCTCTCACAGAGACGGTCGAGCAGGCGAGTCAGTGTGATCGGCTGCAGGTCGAGCATTTCGGCGAGCTCCGATTGCTTCAGTCCTTCGAAGCGATCGAGTCGCACCAGCACCGCCCACTGCGCCCTGGTGACCCCAAACTGGGCGCCCCGGTAATCTGCATAGGTTCGCAACATGCGAGCTACATCATTGATAGTAAATGCAAATTCTCTGTTGAGCGAGCGGGGCAGCATGGTGGTCTCCGAGCCGGCCGAAAATAGGGGTGCTTAAGAAACGTCAGCACAATATAAGGGACCTTATGATATTGTCCAGCCGTTTTGAGGGTGGCCAAGACCTCAGATAGAGGCCCAGCGGTGGCCTTCAGGCCAACCCTAGATCGGCAAAAGCGTCGCTGTGGTGGTCGGCCGCGGCTTGAGCGAAGCAGCAGAACACGACACGCGCGATGCCGCGCGGTGACCCTGCCAATTCGGCAGCCACCGTACCCACCGCGATACGGGCAGCGTGGTCGGGCGGGAATCGATAGATGCCGGTCGAGATCGCGGGGAACGCAATCGAGGTCAGGCGATGCACCACGGCCAAGTCCAGCGCCGTCCGATAACAGGACGCCAGCAGCTCCTCCTCGCCCTCGCCACCGCCGTTCCAGACCGGACCGACGGCGTGAATGACGTGCTTTGCCGGCAGCCGATGTCCTCGCGTGATCTTGGCGGCGCCGGTCGCGCAGCCGCCAAGCGTCCGGCACTCGGCAAGCAGTTCCGGTCCGGCGGCGCGATGGATCGCGCCGTCGACGCCACCGCCGCCGAGCAGGGTCCGGTTGGCAGCATTGACGATGGCGTCGACCGCAAGCGTCGTGATGTCGGCAACGCAAATCTCCAATCGCGCGGCGCCGACTTCGGCAATGAGCAGTGCGGGAGCCTCAGGCATCAAAACCAGTTTATCACGCCCATTCGGCCTGTGCTTCGGCCGGCAAGTCCACCGTGCTCTTCACGCCGATATCGTCGAAATGCTCGTCCAGGAAACGCCGGGCGGCGCGCTTGCCGCTGACGTGCAGCATTTCGAAGAAATCGTAGTCGGTCGAGAGCTTGCTGAAGGCGTCGAAATGGGTGCCGAAGCGGTCGAGCACGATACGGTGGACATTGATGCGGCGATATTGCCCGGGCCCGGTGCCGCGCGGCAGCTTGCCCTGGTCGATCAAGCGGGCGACGAAATCGATGGCACGGTATTCGCCGATGAGCGAGGAGTTGAACGTGATCTCGTTGATGCGATTCATGATCTCGCTCGACGACGTCGGCGTCTCTTGCCGCACCAGCGGATTGATCTGGACCACCAGCACGTCCTCGGTCGTGGTGGTGCGGAAAAACGGAAAGATGACCGGATTGCCGAGATAGCCGCCGTCCCAATAGGGCACGCCATCGATCTCCACGGCGCGGAACAACAGCGGCAGGCAGGCCGAGGCCATCACCGCATCGGCGGTGATCTTGTCGCGCGGAAAGATGCGCACACGGCCGGTCTGCACATTGGTCGCCGAGATGAAGATTTGCAGATCCGCATTGGCGCGCAGCGCCGCGAAATCGACGAACCGCTCGAACAAATCCTTGAGCGGATTGATGTTGAGCGGATTGACGTCATACGGCGAGAAATAGCGCGACATCGCGTCGAACCAGGCCTGCACCGGCGTGCCTTCGAGCGGCGTGAACGACAACAGCCGCTCCATCACGGCGCGCTGCATTGCCGGCAGGCTGCCGCTGCTCGAGGCCGCGCGCCAGAACTCGGCGAGCCGCTTTTGCGCCTCGTCGCGGCCGCCGCGGGTCAGGCCGTCGGCCAGCATCACGGCATTCACCGCGCCTGCCGACGTGCCGGAAATACCCTCGACGGCAAGCCGGTCGTCGCTCAGAAGCTGATCCAGCACGCCCCAGGTGAATGCGCCGTGCGCACCGCCGCCTTGCAGCGCCAGATTGATGCGCTTCACTTTCGGCGCGGCACTTTGCTCCGGCGCGCGGCCGGGCAACAGCGACGAGAGTATTTTTATCATGCGGTGGGGACCTGGACGCCGCTCACGCCGCGGTCCAGCCGCCGTCGATCGAGAGATTGGCGCCGGTGATCGACTTCGCCGCGTCGGAGCAGAGGTAGACGGCAAGGCTCGCAATCTCGTCGACGGTGATGAACTCTTTGGTCGGCTGCGCCGCCAAAATCACATCGCGCTTGACCTCTTCTTCGGTTATGCCGCGCGCTTTCGCCGTATCCGGTATTTGCTTCTCGACCAGCGGCGTCCACACATAGCCGGGGCTGATGCAGTTGCAGGTCACGCCAAAGGTTGCGAGCTCGAGCGCGACGGTCTTGGTCAATCCGGCGAGGCCGTGCTTTGCGGTGACATAGGCGGCCTTGAACGGCGAGGCGACCAGCGAATGGGCCGAGGCAGTGCTGATGATGCGGCCCCATTTGCGCGATTTCATCCCCGGCACCGCGGCGCGGATGGCGTGGAAAGCCGCCGACAAATTGATGGCGAGGATCTGATCCCACTTGTCGATCGGAAAGTCTTCGATCGGCGAGACGAATTGGATGCCGGCATTGTTCACCAGCACGTCGAGTGAACCGAATGTCTTCTCCGCCGTCTTCACCATGTCGGCGATTTCGGCAGGCTTGGTCATGTCGGCTGGCGAATAGACCGCCTTGACGCCGAATTCCTTCTCGATGCCGCTGCGCTCTTTTTCGATCGCGTCCTTGTCGCCGAAGCCGTTGATGGTGACGTTGGCGCCCTGCGCGGCCAGTGCGCGCGCAATGGCAAGACCGATGCCCGAGGTCGACCCGGTCACCAGGGCGGACTTTCCTTTCAACATGGCAATCCCCAATTCAATGCGGCGCCGTGCTAAAAATGGCGCCTTATGGGCCTGAACTGTCGTGAACTGGCGGGAATGTGGGATGCTTTTTGTTGCGGTGCAACATAAATATCGGGCCTACCGTCACGTTTTCGCGATTTTGGCTCAACCCGCTACAATAAGTACGCAATAGGGCTTGGTCGCTGTTTTTTGGCCGCTGCTTGTGAGGAAGGTTCGGCCGCTCCCATGACCGAGACATGACCAACATGCCGCGCGCGATCTTTCCCGCACCCGACCACGACCACGACCGCTGCGCCAGCAGCGCCATCGCGCACGCCGAAACGCTATGCGCGGCGCGCGCGCAACGGCTGACGCCGATCCGGCGGCAAGTGCTCGAAGCGCTGCTCGCCAGTCACAAGCCGCTCGGCGCTTACGAAATCATCGATCACCTGGCGGGCGACACGCGCCCGGCGCCGATCACGGTCTATCGCGCGCTCGATTTTCTGCGCGACAACGGCCTCGTCCACCGCATCGAGAGCCGCAATGCCTTCGTCGCCTGCGTACATAATCACGCCGGTGAGGATCTCGTCGTGTTTCTGATCTGCGAGCGTTGCGGCGCGGTCGGCGAGGCACCGGGCGGCGGCGTCGCCGAAGCGCTTAAATCATCGTCGCGCGCGGCGGGATTTGCGCCGAAAAGCCCGCTGATCGAAATCGCCGGCATCTGCTCGCATTGCCGCGAACGATGACGTGTTGCGATTGAACTGACCGCCGTGCCCCCGTCCCCATCGTCCCGCCCGCTCGATGCACTGGCGATTATCGTCACGATCGGGCTGTGCCTGAGCTGGGGTTTTAATAACGTTTCGATCAAGCTCGCGATTCACGATATCCCGCCGCTGATCCAATCGTCGGCGCGTTCGGCGATTGCCGCGATCATTGTCTTTGCCTGGACGCAAGCCCGCGGCATGGCGCTGTTCAAGCGCGACGGCACATTGGGCGCGGGAATTTTGGCCGGCGTCCTGTTCGCGCTCGAATTCGTGCTGATCTATCGCGGCCTGGTGTGGACGACCGCAACGCGCGGCGTGTTGTTTCTTTACTTTACGCCGTTCTTTGTCGTGATCGGATCGCGCTGGCTGGTTCCGGGCGATCATTTCTCGCTGTCGCAATGGCTCGGCTTGTTGCTGTCGTTCGTCGGCATCGTCATTGCCTTCGGCCTGCCGACGCCGGCGACCGATCCGCACCAGATGCTCGGCGATATCATGTTTGTCGGCGCCGGTGCCGCCTGGGCGGCGACGACACTGGTGATCAAAGCAAGCGCGCTCAATCGCATCAGCGCCGAGAAGACATTGCTCTACCAGCTCGTGGTCTCGGCCCCATTGCTGGCCGCGGGCGCCCTGATATTTGGCGAACGCATGGATGCCGTGCCTTCGGCGATCGCCATCGGTGCTTTTGCCTATCAGACGATTTGGGTGGTGAGCGTCACTTTTGCGGTTTGGTTTGCGCTCATCGTCCGCTATTCGGCCGCCCGCCTGTCGGTGTTCACCTTCCTGGCGCCGCTCTTTGGCGTGGCGGCCGGCCATCTGGTATTGAATGAGCCTCTGACGCCTGCTTTCGCGCTGGCGGTCGCCTTGGTCGCGGGCGGTATCGTCCTCGTCAACCGGCCCCAGTGACGCTATATGCAGGGGGTCCTGGTCCCACCGCACGATCGGGGCCACGGATCGCAGCATTAGCTTAGGGTACTGATTATGATGGAATTTTCCGGTCCGGCCGCAAGGCATCAAACGGTCGGCGTCAAGGTCGGCAATGTGACCGTCGGCGGTGGCGCACCCATCGTGGTGCAGTCGATGACAAATACCGACACCGCCGATGTCGACGGGACAGCGAAGCAGGTGGCGGCGCTGGCACGGGCCGGTTCCGAGATCGTCCGCATCACCGTCGACCGCGACGAAGCCGCGGCCGCCGTACCGCACATCAAGGAGCGGCTCCTCAAGATGAACGTCGACGTACCGATCGTCGGCGATTTCCATTACATCGGCCACAAGCTCCTGGCCGATCATCCGGCCTGCGCCGAGGCACTCGACAAGTATCGCATCAATCCCGGCAACGTGGGTTTTAAGGAAAAGAAGGACCGGCAGTTCGGCGCCATCGTCGAGACCGCGATCAAGCACAATAAGCCGGTGCGCATCGGCGCCAATTGGGGTTCGCTCGACCAGGAGCTACTGACGCACCTGATGGACGAGAACGCCAAGTCGAACCACCCGGTCGACGCGCGCGACGTGACGCGCGAGGCCATGATCCAATCGGCGATGCTGTCGGCCGAGCGCGCCGAGGAGATCGGCCTGCCGAAGGATCACATCATCCTGTCCGCCAAGGTGTCAGCCGTTCAAGACCTGATCGGTGTCTACGCCGAACTCGCCCGGCGCTGCGATTACGCGCTGCATCTCGGCCTCACCGAGGCCGGCATGGGCTCGAAAGGCATCGTCGCGTCGTCGGCCGCCATGGGCGTGCTGCTGCAGCAAGGTATTGGCGACACGATCCGCATCTCGCTGACGCCCGAGCCGAACGGCGATCGCACCCTCGAAGTGAAAGTCGCGCAGGAGCTCCTGCAAACCGTGGGGCTACGCACCTTCGTGCCGCTCGTTGCCGCCTGCCCCGGCTGCGGCCGTACGACTTCGACCACGTTCCAAGAGCTTGCATCCAGCATCCAACACTTCATCCGCGACTCGATGCCGGAATGGAAGACGCGCTATCCGGGCGTCGAAGGCCTCAACGTCGCGGTGATGGGCTGCATCGTCAACGGCCCGGGCGAATCCAAGCACGCCGATATCGGCATCTCGCTGCCCGGCACCGGTGAGACCCCGACCGCGCCCGTCTTCATCGACGGCAAGAAAGCCATGACGCTGCGCGGCCCGACGGTCTCCGCCGATTTCCAAAAGATCGTCATCGAGTACATTGAGCGGCGATTCGGCAACGGCGCGGGAAGAACGGCGGCGGAGTAGCGGGCCGATCGAAGGCAGCGATGCATCATGCGCCGCATCTCGTCGGGGTCGACGTTCCTTTATAAGCGCGTCTTCCCAGTTCTCTGGTTCGGCTTCCTCGTCCTGTTCCTCGGCATTTCGCTGTTCGTGGTCCCGCGGTCGAGCCAAACCGCCACGTTGCCTTTCCTGATCATGCCGATAGTCATGATGATCTTCGGCTATTTTATTATGACGAAGTTTGTTTTCGACCTGGTCGACCAGGTTTGGGACGACGGCGATGCTTTGGTGGTAAAAAATCGCGATCAAACGGAGCGTATTGCATTAGCCGACATCAAGAATGTCAACTACGCAGCGATGATCAATCCACCGCGCGTTACCTTGTCATTGCGACGCCCGAGCGTGTTCGGCGATAAAGTGACGTTTTGCGCGCCACTTCGTTTCGTTCCGTTTTCAACAAGCCCAATCATCGATGAGTTGATCGAGCGGATCGATTCGGCGCGACAGAGGCAAAGATAGCCGGTTCAGCCGGTCGGCGGCAGATCGACCCGCACGATATCGAGATTGCCGCGCAGCGGCGGAAAGCGGCTGAGCACCAAGGGATCGTGGCCGGGAATGATGTGGTCGCGGTCGCCGGCCAAATCTTCGACGATGCGGAACGCTTCGAGCGCGTCCATGACGTTGGCCGGCGGAAACGGATTCTGCTCGGCGAGATTCTTGCCAGTAATGCACGGCGTCGCTCGCCAGCACGACGGCGCCGCGCGAAGTGTGCACGCGCACGATCTGCAAGCCGCCGGTATGGCCGCCGACCAGATGCACGGTGACGCCGGGCGCGACGGTGCCTTCGCCGTCGTGGAATTTTACGCGCCCGGCGTAGAGATTCTTGACCAGCGCCACCACGTCATCGACCTCGGACTGGCGGCGAAACCATTTGTGGCAGATGCAGCGGCCGGTGGCCTGCGCCATCTCGGCGTCCTGAATGTGGAACGTGGCGTTGGGAAACAGATCCATGTTGCCGGAATGGTCCCAATGCAGGTGCGTGATCACCACGTCCTGCACCGCCGCCGGATCGACGCCGGCCTGCGCCAGCGCCTCGGCCGGCGCATGCACGAAGCGCCGGTTGCGCCGCTCCGAAGCGCCCGCGGAAAATCCGGTATCGACCACGATGGTGCGACCCTCGCCGCGAATGACCCAGATATAAAAATCCATCGGCATCGGCCCGTCGTGGCCGTCGGCCATGATGAAATTCTGGCTCGCCGGGCGGGCGCTCGAAGTGCCGTAGCGCACGGCGAGGATTTCATAATGCGGCAGTTCAGCGGCCATCGGTGCGTCCCATCTAGTGAGGCGGCCGCGATTAAGCGGGCCGTCTACGAACCCTGTCAATCCAGACCGGCGGCAACCGCAGGGCTGGATTGACCAATCCCCGATCCCAGCTACGCTGACGGCCTTTCGCGGCGGGCTTTGGAGAGTGCGGATGGAAGCGACAGCGACACGTGCCGGCGCTACGGCGCGAGAGCTCAGCGGCGCCGGCATCATCGCCGCGATCAAGGCGAGCGGGATCGAATATATCCTCTCGGTGCCGGACATCACGACCAGCGCCGGGCTGTTGGCGCCGATCGCCAAGGACAAGGATCTTCGCCTCGTCCGCGTCTGCAAGGAAGACGAGTGCATCGGCATCGCCACCGGGCTCGCCTACAGCGACAAGCGCGCGCTGGTGCTGATCCAGCACACCGGATTTCTCGATTCGATCAACGCCATCCGCGGCGTCGCGGTGGAGTACAAGCAGCCGATCTGCATGATGATCGGGCTGTTGCAACACGATCCCGACAAAGCGCCGAAGGAGTCGCCGCGCTACGGCGTCCGCATCGTCGAGCCGATCCTCGACGACATGGGCATCGCGCATCACCTCATCAGCCTCGACGCCGACATCGCCAAGATCAAGCCGGCGATCGACAAGGCCTATGCCGAATCGCAGCCGGTGGCGTTCCTGGTCGGGCGGAGTCCCAAAGTATCATGATGAAACGCGACGAATGCTTTCGCATCCTGGCCCGCCACATCACGGACGAGGCGGTGATCGCGACCTACAGTTCCGCCGTCGATTGGGTCGAGGTCAGCCCGCGTCCGCTCAACTATCTGTCGATCGGCGCCATGGGATTCGATTCATCGCACGGGCTTGGCCTGGCGCTCGGCCGGCCGGACCGGCGCGTCGTGGTGCTGCAAGGCGACGGCAGCCTTTTGATGAATCTCGGCAGCCTGGTGACCATCGCGGCCGCAGCGCCGAAAAATCTCGTTCACTTCGTCGCCCACAACGACACCTACGAAGCGAACGGCGGCCATCCGATTCCGAACCCGAAGGTGGATTTCGCCAACATCGCGCGATCGGCAGGCTATGCGGCGACCTACGACTTTTCCGACCTGCGCATGTTCGAGCAGCAGATCGCGCACGTGCTCGAGCAGGACGGACCCGTGTTCGCCACGCTCCACGTCGAGCCGTCGAAGCCGCTGAAATACGACTATGCGAGCTTATACGATCCGGCCAAGCGCACCGCGTTCAAGGCGGCGTGGCAGATGCGCACGGCGCAAGGCTAGGCTCGTAAAACGAGTTGTCCGCAGCGTCCGTTTTCCGACGCGTCGAAGGATCAATTCGCACTCGATCTGCCGGTCGCGTGCAGGACCTAATTTATACCGCGTCCTTGGCTGCCTTGACTGGACGCGCTCTGACGATTTTGCGAGCTGGTCTGGCCTTGAATACAGTTGGCTCTTTGGTGAAGGGATTAATGCCCTTCCGCTCCTTGGTCGCAGGCTTCTTTATGACGACAAATTTCGCAAAGCCCGGAAGGAGAAAGGTGCCATTCTTCTTCAATTCCTTGTAGCCAATGGTCGCGAGCGTCTCCATGACGCCTTTGACGTCGCTCTTCTTCAGCTCTGAATGCTCGGCAATTTGGTTGATAAGTTCCGACTTCGTCATGGGCTTCGACATGTCTATCCCTCCTGATTCGGGTTGATGGACAGTATTTGCAAATCCAGCCCGAGACTCGTAAACGACAGTGATGTTCACAGGTTTGTTGGGCTAAATGCCGTGAAATAGCTCAAATAGTCGATCAAAAGCGAGGCGCGCTCGGCATTCGATGGCCCGACACGGCGACATGACAAGGCGTAGCGCACCAGTTCTTCAACTTAAAGACATCGTCCTGACCTTCGGCGGCACGCCGCTTCTCTCCGGCGCGGAGCTGTCCGTCGCTCCCGGTGAGCGCGTATCGCTGGTCGGGCGTAATGGAACCGGCAAATCGACCCTGCTGAAGATCGCGGCGGGGCTGGTCGAGCCGGACCGTGGTTCCGTCTTCATTCAGCCCGGAACCGTGGTGCGCTACTTGCCGCAGGAGCCGGACCTTTCCGGATACGCGTCTACGCTCGCCTATGTCGAGCAAGGCCTTCGGCCTGGCGACGACCGCCATGCCGCCCGTCGGCTTCTCGAGCAACTCGGCCTCACCGGGCAGGAAGACCCGGCAAAACTCTCTGGCGGCGAAGCGCGCCGCGCGTCGCTCGCGCGCGTGCTGGCGGCCAACCCCGATATCCTGCTTCTCGACGAGCCGACCAATCATCTCGACCTGACCACGATCGAATGGCTGGAGCGCGATCTCGCTTCCCGGCGCGCCGCGCTGGTGATCATCAGCCACGATCGGCGCCTCCTTTCGACGCTCTCGCGCAGCACGGTCTGGCTCGACCGCGGCCAGACGCGCCGCCTCGATCGTGGATTTGCCCATTTCGAAGAATGGCGCGATGCGGTGCTGGCGGAGGAGGAACGCGATCAGCACAAGCTCGATCGCAAAATCGTCGCCGAGGAACACTGGATGCGCTACGGCGTCACCGGCAGACGCAAGCGCAATATGCGCCGCGTCGGCCAATTGCAGGCGCTTCGGGAACAGCGCCGCAGCTATCGCGCCACCGCCGGGAACGCCGTCATCACCGCCGGCTCGGCGGCGCCGTCCGGCGCGCTGGTCATCGAGGCCGCCGGCATCGGCAAGAGCTACGATGGCCGTCCGATCGTCAGCGATTTCTCGATCCGCATCCAGCGCGGCGACCGTATCGGCATCGTCGGTCCAAACGGCAGCGGCAAGACCACGCTGATCAACATGCTGACCGGAGTCTTGCCACCGGACAAAGGCTCGGTTCGGCTCGGATCGACGCTCGCTGTCGCGACGCTTGATCAGCATCGGGACAGTCTCGATCCCAATGTGACGGTAACCGAGGCGCTGACGGACGGTCATGGCGACACCGTCATGGTCAACGGCACTGCCAAGCACGTCGTCAGCTACATGAAGGACTTTCTGTTCGCGAGCGAACAGGCCCGCACGCCGCTCGGCAAGCTGTCGGGCGGCGAACGCGGCCGCCTCATGCTGGCGCGGGTGCTCGCCAAGCCGTCGAACCTTTTGGTCCTCGACGAACCGACCAACGACCTCGATATGGAAACATTGGACGTGCTCGAGGAGATGCTGGCCGAATATCCCGGAACCGTTCTGCTCATCAGCCACGATCGGGATTTTCTCGATCGTCTCGTGAGCGGAGTGATCGTGCCGGAGGGAAACGGCCGCTGGACCGAATATGCCGGCGGCTATAGCGACATGCTGGCGCAGCGTGGCGCGGATCTGACGCGAGAGAGTTCCAAGCCACAGCCGCGGAAAATGTCCAAAGAAAGCACTTCGATCGTTACAGGAGCGCGGCCCACCAAGCGGCGGTTGACGTTCACCGACAAGCACGCGCTTGAAACCCTGCCCAAAACCATCGCCAAGCTGCAAACTGAAATCGACGCGTTGCAAGCAAAGCTCGCCGATCCCCAATTCTATGCGCGCGACCGCGCCGCGTTCGAGAAAGTCACTGCCGCACTCGGTGAACTGCAGCTGAAAATCGCCGCGGCCGAAGAGCAATGGCTGGAACTCGAAATCCTGCGCGAGGAGCTTGCCAACAACTGACAGCTGCGGCCTCACCCGGCCGGCTTGCGTCGGTGAATGTCTTTCACGTCGGTGAAAGAAATGCCGGGATTGTGTTCGCCGGTATATTCGAGGTCAAAGGCGTTGCGTGCCAGGAAGACGAGATCGCCGTCGAAATCCTCGGCAATGGACGAGCGGTAGCTCGCCACGAATTGGTCGAGCCGCTTGCGGTCGTCCGCCGCGATCCAGCGCGCGAACTGAAACTCCGCCGTGCTCCAACCGATTTCCAGTCCATATTCGTCCGCGAGCCTTACCTTCAGGACATCGAGTTGCAATGGGCCAACAACACCGACCAGAGCCGAGGATCCGTCGGTCGGTTGGAATACCTGTGCGACGCCTTCTTCGGCCAGTTGGTGCAGCGCCTGCTTGAGCTTCTTGGCCCTCATGGCATCGGTCAAACGAACCCGACGCAAAATCTCCGGCGCGAAGTTCGGTACGCCGGCAAAGTTAAGCTCCTCGCCTTCCGTCAGGGTGTCGCCGATGCGTAGCGTGCCGTGATTGGGTATGCCAACCACGTCGCCGGCGAACGCCTCCTCGGCGAGGGCGCGATCTTGAGCAAAGAAAAATTGCGGAGCGTGCAGGCTGATGGTCTTGCCCGTTCGCACCTGCTTGACCTTCATGCCGCGGGTAAGCTTGCCGGAGCAAAGTCGCACAAAGGCGATACGGTCGCGATGGTTTGGATCCATGTTCGCCTGAATCTTGAAAACGAATGCGGACATTCCGGGTTCAGTGGCCGCAACGACGCGCTTGTCAGCGGTCTGCGCCCGCGGCGCCGGCGCGATGGCGGCGAGCGCATTGAGCAGATCGCCGACACCGAAATTTTTGAGCGCACTACCGAAGAAGACCGGTGTCAGGTGGCCCTCGGCAAAGGCTCGCGGGTCGAACCTCTTGCAGGCATGGCGCACCAGATCGAATTCCGCGCCAAATGCCGCCGCGTCGAGACCGGGGTTCAGAGCGGTGACTTCGGCGATCGTCATTGCGCGTAGCGTGCCGGCAGATCCCGCGTCGCCGTCCAGCAAGCGCACGCCACCGGACTCCACGTCGATTGTGCCGACAAAATCGCGCCCGCGCCCGACCGGCCAAGTGATCGGCGCGGTATCGAGCGCCAGTGTTTTCTCGATCTCGTCGATGAGATCGAACGGATCGCGGCTCTCGCGGTCCATCTTATTGATGAATGTAATGATCGGAATGTCGCGCAGCCGGCATACCTCGAATAGCTTGCGCGTCCGCGGTTCGATGCCCTTGGCGGCATCGATCACCATCACGGCAGAATCGACCGCCGTGAGGGTCCGATAAGTATCTTCGGAGAAATCCTCGTGGCCGGGAGTGTCAAGCAGGTTGAACACACGGCCGTCGTACTCAAAGGTCATCACCGAGGTAACGACGGAAATCCCGCGCTCACGCTCGATGCTCATCCAATCCGAACGCGTGGAGCGCCGGTTGCGCTTGGCCTTGACCTGGCCGGCAAGCTGAATTGCACCCCCGAACAACAGGAGCTTCTCCGTCAACGTGGTCTTGCCCGCATCGGGGTGGGAGATGATCGCAAATGTGCGTCGCCGCTCGACCTCGGTCGCAAAGGGCGACAAAGCTGGGGTGCCCTCGGGGGCGCGAATGGGCATGTTCATGGCGGGCTGGATGTGGCATTTCAAGCCTTCCAGATCAAGCTTGGAGAGGAGGGCTACTCTCGAAACAAACTTGCCTGCGATGTCCCGCTACCTACTCTTAGAACCACGAATACGTCAGCTTAGCGTTAGGAAGGACGATGGCCAGCGACAACAAAACAGCCAAAGCCGATCACGCTCCAAAGAGCGAGACCGCCGCGAAGGACAAAAGCACTTCAGGTGAAGCCACAGCCAAGACCGAAGCCAAAACCGAGGCCAAGACTGAGGCCAAGACTGAAGCCAAGACCGAGAGCGGCGACGCGGTTGCCGCTGCCCCTTCAGGCTACAGCCGAGGCGAAGGCCAGAAACCGGTCAGCGCCGCCTACAAGGAAAATTGGAACGCGATCTTTGCGAAGAAGAAGGTGAAGAGGAAAAAGCGATAAGACCGCAGCGTGGTTTAATGCTGCTTTTTTTCCAAGCGCTGCGCCAGATCGTCGAGTTGATCGAGATTGCGGTAGCGGATACTGACGACGCCGCTTTCGCCGCGCGCATCGATACTGACGACCAGGCCGAGCGCGTCGGACAAACGCTTTTCCAGCGCCAGCGTGTCGGCGCTCTTTTCCGCCGATCGCTTGCGGGAAGGAGACTTGCCGTTGCGGCCTGATTCCTGGCGCGCAATCTCCTCGACCTGACGAACATTGAGGCCGCGCGCCACGATTTCTTCGGCGAGTTTTTCGGCATTGGGCTGGCCAACCAGCATGCGGGCATGGCCGGCGTCGAGCTTGCCTTTGACGATATAGCCGCGAATCGACGGCGGCAATTTCAACAGCCGCAGCGTGTTGGCGACATGGCTGCGGCTCTTGCCGACCATTTTGGCGATGTCGTCCTGGGTGTGGCTGTAATCTTCCATCAGCGCCCGATAGCCTTCGGCCTCTTCGAGCGGATTGAGGTCTGAGCGCTGTACGTTCTCGATGATCGCAAGCTGCAGCGACTCCTCGTCGGTCGCTTCGATGATAACGACCGGCACTTCGTGCAGACCGGCGCGTTGCGCCGCGCGCCAGCGCCGTTCGCCGGCGATGATCTCGTAGGCGTCGGGCGCGCCGCGCACCGGCCGCGCCACGATCGGCTGAATCATGCCGCGCTCGCGCAGCGAAGCGGTCAATTCATCCAGCTCATCCTCGGAGAACATGCGCCGCGGATTGCGCGCATTCGGCCGCAGCGACGTGGTCGGTGCTCGCCGCTGGCCGCGCGGACGCTCGGCCGAACTTTCGGTGCCGACATCGCCGATCAGCGCGGCAAGTCCACGGCCCAATCGCGATCGCGCTGCGTCCTCCGCCATCGCCGTCTTCCCTGGAGTTTCACTCACAAGACTATTCCGCGTTTACTGTTGCACGTTTCTTGGTCGCCGCCGGTAATCGGATCACCTCAACTGGCGAGCAGTTCTTTTTCGCGCTGGATGATCTCGGTGGCGAGCCGCAGATAGGCTTCGCTGCCGCTGCATTTGAGATCGTAGACCAGCACCGGCTTGCCATAGGACGGCGCTTCCGAGACGCGCACATTGCGCGGAATGATGGTGTCGTAGACTTTCCGGCCCATGAATTCGCGCACGTCGGCGACGACCTGGCCCGACAAATTGTTGCGTGCGTCGTACATGGTCAGCACGATGCCGTGGATGGTGAGATCGGGATTGAGTTGCGCCCTCACCTGTTCCACCGTCTTGAGCAATTGCGACAAGCCTTCGAGCGCGAAGAACTCGCATTGCAGCGGAACCAGAATGGCGTTGGCCGCCGCCATGGCGTTGATGGTCAAGAGATTGAGCGACGGCGGACAGTCGACCAGCACGTAGGTGAATTTGGTCTGGCCGGCCGCGACGCGTGCTCAGCGGCGCGAGCGCATTGCGCAAGCGGAAGGCGCGATCGCGCGCCTGGCCGATTTCGAGCTCGAGCCCGGAGAGATCGAGTGTCGACGGCGCCAGATGCAGCCGCGGCACCGCGGTCGCGACGATGGCATCGCGCAGCGTCGCTTCGCCAATCAGAACATCGTAGGTCGAGTGCTGCCGATTGCGGCGGTCGATGCCGAGCCCGGTCGAGGCATTGCCCTGCGGATCGAGATCGATGATGAGCACTTCCTCGCCGATCGCGGCGAGCGCGGTGCCGAGATTGATCGCCGTCGTGGTCTTGCCGACGCCGCCCTTCTGGTTGGCGACCGCGAGCACCCGAGGCGGCTTGGCGAGCTGCACCTGTGGCGCGCGATCGGGTGCAGCAAAAGGCACCACTGTTTGCTCTGATAACGGCTCGTCTGACATGACCGGTAATTCCAATTCGCTTTGCAACTGCCTCAACGACGGCTTGGTTTGGTCTCACGTTTTGGTTGAGCCTTTGGCCGAATTCCCGTTACGCAAACGATCTTGGCTCTGGGATCGGTCAGACTCGGCGCCAAAGACGACTGGATGCTCCAACATTTAGCGGCTTCGGTCAATTCGGCATCAACATCTTGACCCTTGGGAAACAGACCGAGCGTCCCGGTTTTCAACAACGGATACGTGCCGGCCAGCAGCGCGGCAAGTGGCGCCAGCGCCCGCGCCGTCACAACGTCCACAGGCACCGCGAGGTTTTCGACAAAATCTTCAAGCCTGACCGCGTGGACCTCGGCCGGAGCGCCTGTGGCGTGGACTGCTTCGCGCAAGAAGGCCGCCTTCTTGGTGCTGCGTTCGACCAGGTGCACGCGCGCTCCCGGCCTGTCCGCCAGCGCGCAGGCGAGCACGATCCCGGGAAACCCTGCCCCAGAGCCGAGATCGACCCAGATTCGCGCCTGCGGTGCCAGCGCCAAAAGTTGAAGCGAATCGGCGATGTGGCGGGTCCACAGTTTTGGCTCGGTGGACGATGCGATCAAGTTCATCCGCTGCTGCCACTCCAGCAGCACGGCGACAAAGCGGTCGAGCCGATCCAATGTTTCACGTGAAACAGGCGTGAGCGCCAAGGCGCGGCTGCGATCCGCGGCGAGTTCAGGCGACAGCGCCACGCTTCCTGCCTTGCCGGCGCAAATGCGCGACCAGGAGCGTCAGCGCCGCCGGCGTGATGCCATCGATGCGGCCAGCGTGTCCGATGGTGCGCGGCCGGTGCATTTCCAGCTTGTGGCGGACCTCGTTGGACAGTCCCGGCAGCGCCGCATAGTCGAGATCGTCAGGCAAAGTGACGCTTTCATCGCGGCGATAGGATTCGACGTCGGCGGCCTGGCGGCTGAGATAGACCTCGTATTTCGCGTCGATCTCGAGCTGCTCGGCGATCTTGGCCGGCAGTTCTCCAAGCCCCGGCCAGATCCGCGCGACATCGCCGATGCCGATGTCCGGATAGGACAACAGCTCGAACGCCGAACGGCGCTGACCGTCCTTGCGCAAGGCAAGTCCATGGCGCGCGGCTTCGCTTGGCGTGACCACGAGCTCCCGCGCCATCGCCCGAGCTGCATCGAGCCCGGCCATCTTGGCGCGATGCGCCCTCGCCCGCGCCGGGCCAACGCAGCCGAGCGTAATACCCTTGTCCGTCAGGCGCTGGTCGGCATTGTCCGCCCGCAGGGTTAGCCGATATTCGGCGCGCGACGTGAACATGCGATAGGGCTCGGTGACGCCGCGGGTGACGAGATCGTCGATCATGACGCCCATATAGCCTTCGGCACGGTCGAACACGATCGGCGCGCCGCCATGGGCGCGCGTAGCGGCATTAAGGCCGGCGACGAGACCCTGCGCAGCAGCCTCCTCGTAGCCCGTGGTGCCGTTGATCTGGCCGGCCAGGAACAGCCCCGGGATACGCTTGGCCTCTAGCGACGGCGACAGCTCGCGTGGATCGACGTAATCGTATTCGATGGCATAGCCTGGCCGAACGATCAGGGCCCGCTCAAGGCCCGGAATCGAGGCCACCAGTGCCGTCTGGACGTCTTCAGGCAGCGACGTCGAGATGCCGTTTGGGTAAACGGTCGTGTCGTCGAGCCCTTCCGGCTCGAGAAAAATCTGATGCCCGTCGCGCTCGCCGAAACGCACGATCTTGTCCTCGATCGACGGGCAATAGCGCGGGCCGCGGCTCTTGATTTGGCCGGAATACATCGGCGAACGGTGCACATTGGCGCGGATGATGTCGTGGGTGGCCGGCGTCGTGCGGGTGATCCCACACTCGATTTGCGGGGTGGCGATACGCTCCGTGAGCACCGAAAACGGCTCCGGCGGCTCATCGCCAGGCTGCATCTGCACCGCCGACCAGTCGATCGTCGTGCCGTCGAGCCGCGGCGGCGTGCCGGTCTTGAGCCGGCCCAGCGTAAAGCCGGCGTCCTCCAGCGTCCGCGAAAGCCCCACCGCCGGCGCCTCGCCTACCCGGCCGGCCGGAATTTGCCGCTCGCCGATATGGATCAAGCCGCGCAAGAACGTGCCGGTCGTCAGCACGACAGCGCCGGCCGCAAACGTGCGGCCGTCAGCCAAACGGACGCCCGTAACGCGCTGCTCGACGACGAGATCGTCCACCTCGGCTTCGATCACGGTCAAATTCGCGGTCTCGCGGATCGCCTGCTGCATCGCCGCCGCATAGAGCTTGCGGTCGGCCTGGGCGCGCGGACCGCGCACTGCCGGTCCTTTGCGGCGATTGAGCACCCGGAACTGGATGCCGCCTGTATCGGCGACGCGGCCCATGAGGCCGTCGAGCGCATCGACTTCACGCACCAGATGGCCCTTGCCGAGCCCGCCGATCGAAGGATTGCAGGACATGGCGCCGACGGTCGCAAAACGATGGGTGATCAGCGCCGTCTGTGCGCCCATGCGGGCGGCCGCAGCCGCCGCCTCACACCCGGCGTGGCCGCCACCGACAACGATCACGTCGAAGCGGACGTCCATCCAAAAATTCTCCTATCCGCTGGCTTGTAGCCAACGCCGGGTTGACGGTCAAAAACGAGGCCTTGCGCTGTTTCCCGGCGATGTTTCACGTGAAACATGTGCCGCGGAACACTCCGATGTGGTCGTTAACGTTTCATTTACCAATACAAAAATCGCGAAAGATGACGTCCAAAATATCCTCGACATCGACTCGGCCAGTGAGTCGGCCGAGCGTTATCGCGGCCGCACGCAATTCCTCGGCAATTAGCTCCTCATCGGTCGAATGATCGCGCGCCAGCGCCCGATCGAGCGCCGCCACGGTCTCCTCCAATGCGTGGCGATGCCGGGCACGCGTGATAACGGCCGATTCGGTCGAGGCAAAATAAGTTTTGGCATAGGCTGAAAGAGCTGCCGTCAAAACGTCCATTCCGGCGCCCATCAGTGCTGAAATTGATAAAGTGAATCTGTCTTCATTATTATCGGACATGGCCCCAATGGCGCTGGAACGGCCGCCAACCTGATCGATCTTGTTCCGAACCAGCCAAATCCCGGCATTTGCAAGATTTTTCGGGTATCCATTGGCCGCTAAGCCGCCGGCCGATGGGTCAGTGACCCACAGCACCAGGTCGGCCGTCGCGGCGCGCTCCCGCGCCCGCCGGACGCCCTCCTGCTCCACCGGTTCCTCACTGTCGCGAATGCCGGCGGTGTCGAGCAGCGTCACCGGATAGCCATCGAGATCCAAATGCACCTCGATGACGTCGCGCGTGGTGCCGGCATAGGGCGACACGATCGCCGCTTCGCGCCGCGCCAGCCGATTTAGCAGGGTCGATTTCCCGGCATTGGGCGGGCCGGCAATGGCGACCACAAGACCGTCGCGCAGCCGTTCGCCACGGCGGCCGTCGGCAAGGACACCGGCGATTTCGTCACGCAATTGCTGCGCAGCATGAAGCGCGGGACCGAGCAAATCTTCAGGCACATCGGCTTCATCGGAAAAATCGATCCGCGCCTCGACCAAGGCCAGCGCCTCGATCAATCGCCGCCGCCAAGCCTCCGCGCGGTCGCCGATCAAACCTTTGAGCTGGCGGAATGCCAGGCGGCGCTGTGCAGGCGTTTCCGCAGCGATGAGATCGGCCAAGCCCTCGACCGCGGTGAGATCGAGCCGGCCATTCTCGAAAGCGCGCCGGGTGAACTCGCCGGCCTCGGCGGGCCGGCAGCCATCGATCATTGAAAGCGCATCAAGCACACCGGCAATGACCGCCTGGCCGCCGTGGAGCTGCAGCTCAGCGACATCCTCGCCGGTCTCGCTGCGCGGCGCCGGGAACCACAGCGCCAACGCTTCGTCGATGACTTCGCCACCCGCCGGATCGCGCACACGCGCCAGCGCCGCATTCCGCGGCTCGGGCAGGCGCCCGATCAGTTTTTCAAGCGCGACACCTGCACGCGGCCCAGAAACGCGCACCACGGCAATCGCCGCCGGCGGCCGGCCCGATGACAGCGCGAAGATGGTGGAACGATCCGGCATAACGCTCTGTTGAAAGCAATTGGCGGTTCGGTGCTATCGCCACCCGAGGGCTAATTGCTACGGTGCGGCCATGTCTACTGCACCCACGACAACGTCGCCGCAAGCTTCGCACCAAAACCGTCTCGCCCACGAGACGAGCCCGTATCTCCTTCAGCATCAGCACAATCCGGTCGACTGGTGGGCCTGGGGCCCCGAGGCGCTGGCGGAAGCCAAGCGCAGCAGCAAGCCGATCCTGCTCTCGGTCGGCTACGCGGCCTGTCACTGGTGCCATGTCATGGCGCACGAGAGCTTTGAGGACGACGCCACCGCGGCCGTCATGAACGAGCTGTTCGTCAACATCAAAGTCGATCGCGAGGAGCGGCCCGACATCGACCAGATCTACATGGCGGCGCTGCACCATCTCGGCGAACATGGCGGCTGGCCGCTGACCATGTTTCTGACGCCCGCCGGCGAACCGATCTGGGGCGGCACCTACTTTCCCAAAACGTCGCGTTACGGCAAGCCGGCCTTCGTCGACGTGCTGCGCGAGATCGCGCGGCTGTTCCGCGAGGAGCCGCAGAAGATCGAGACAAACCGCGCGGCGCTGATGGAGCAGCTCGCCGCGACCGCGCGAAAACCCGGCACTCTGACGATCGGCGTGGCCGAGCTCGACAACGCGGCGCGGCAGCTTGGCGGCATCATCGACCCGGTCAACGGCGGCACGCGCGGCGCGCCGAAATTTCCGCAAGCCGCGCTGTTCGAGCTGTTGTGGCGGGCAGGGCTGCGCAACGGCGAGGCGCGCTACTTCGCCGCCGTCGAAATCACCCTCGACCATATTTGCGAGGGCGGCATCTACGATCATCTCGGCGGTGGCTTTTCGCGCTATTCGGTGGATGAAAGGTGGTTAGTGCCGCATTTCGAAAAGATGCTCTACGACAATGCGCAACTGCTCGAGCTGCTCGCCATCGCGCACCGGCGTAGCGGCAAGCCGCTCTATCGCTGGCGCGCCCAGGAAACCGTCGAATGGCTCAAGCGCGAAATGACGACCCCCGAGGGGGCATTCTCGGCTTCGCTCGACGCCGATTCTGAAGGTGAGGAGGGCAAATTTTATGTCTGGTCACTCGCCGATGTAATGGCTGAACTCGGCAGTGAAGACGGCGAATTTTTTGCTCGCCGTTATGACGTGACCGTCGGCGGCAATTTCGAAGGCTATAACATCCTCAATCGCCTCAAGCCGATGGAGCGCAGCGAAGCCGATGAAGCGCGGCTCGGCAGCTTGCGCGCAAAACTTCTCGCTGTACGCGGTACGCGAGTGCGTCCAGGCCTCGACGACAAAGTGCTCGCCGACTGGAACGGCTTGATGATCGCATCCCTTGCCAATGCGAGCCTCATGTTTGACGAGCCGTCATGGCTGGACCTGGCGGCGCGCGCTTTCGATTTCATCGCAAGGACAATGACGCGCGGCGATCGGCTCGGCCATTCCTGGCGCCAAGGCCAGCTTAAGTTTCCAGGGCTCGCGTCCGATTTCGCCGCTATGATCCGCGCTGCGCTAGCGCTCTACGAGGCGACGGGCGCAAAACCTTACCTCGACCAGGCGCTCGTCTGGCAACGTGCGCTCGATCGCGACTACCCCGATGCCGCGACCGCAACCTATTATCTCACCGCCGCCGACGCCGAAGATCTTGTCATCCGCCCGGCGTCGACCGCCGACGAAGCGACGCCGAACCACAACGCGGTCGCTGCCCAGAATTTGATCCGGCTGGCGGTGCTCGCCGGCGAGCATCGCTTTCTAGAGCAAGCCGACCGGCTGATCGCGGCCATCGCGCCGCAGGCGGTCGAGAACCTCTACATGCACATGGCGCTGCTCAATGCCGTCGATCTACGGCTGCGCGCGGCCGAGATCGTGGTGACCGGGGAGGGTCCCCCGGCGCAGGCCCTGCTGGCAGCGGCGCGCGCCTGGCCGCCGCTCAACCGCATCGTGCTTCATGCCGGTTCGGTGCAGGCGCTGCCGCCCCAACACCCGGCGCGGGCGAAGGTCGCCGCCGCGGGCGAACCCGCGGCTTTCGTCTGCGTCGGCGCAACCTGCTCGCTGCCGGTCACTGATCCGGCCGGCCTCAATGGTGCCATCGATTCGGTGCGACATACTTGACGCCGAGCTTCATTCCATAATCATTCGTGCTCTATTGGCGCTGCCGGGGCGCAGCAAGGAAACCCAATGATGCGATACGGACTCATCTTGGCGGCTGCCCTGGCCGCAGCGGCGCCCGCGATGTCCACGACCAGCGCCCGCGCCGACGACGAGTGGTGCGGCTATGCCGCGAGCGACAAGGCGCCGATCGAATGCGGCTATTCGAGCGTCGCCCAATGCGAGACTGCCGTCGGCAAGGGCGGTGTGTGCTTTGTCGATCCCGAATACGCGCTCAAGGCCAAACGCCCTTCGGCGGTAATCCCAGCTAATTTCTCGCCCACACGTTGACCGATTTAATCTCGGCACGGTTAAGCCCCTAAACGCGAATGCCCGGCACGAGGCCGGGCATCACGAAACCGAGCAGGCGGCACCGCCGGAGTTACGTATTCATCGAGTCGAAGAACTCGCCGTTGTTCTTGGTGTTGCGCAGCTTGTCGAGCAGGAAGTCGATGGCGTCCATGGTGCCCATCGGATTGAGAATCCGACGCAGGACGTACATTTTCTTGAGCTGATCCGGCGGCACCAGAAGCTCTTCCTTGCGGGTGCCGGAGCGGGTGATGTCCATGGCCGGGAAGGTGCGCTTGTCGGCGACCTTGCGGTCGAGGATCAATTCCGAATTGCCGGTGCCCTTGAACTCTTCGAAGATCACTTCGTCCATGCGGCTGCCGGTATCGATCAAGGCGGTGGCGATGATGGTCAACGAGCCGCCCTCTTCGATGTTGCGCGCGGCGCCGAAGAAGCGCTTCGGCCGCTGCAGCGCGTTGGCGTCGACGCCGCCGGTCAGCACCTTGCCCGAGGACGGCACCACGGTGTTGTAGGCGCGGCCGAGCCGGGTGATCGAGTCCAGCAAAATCACCACGTCGCGGCCGTGCTCGACCAGGCGCTTGGCCTTCTCGATCACCATCTCGGCGACCTGGACGTGGCGCACCGCCGGCTCGTCGAAGGTCGAGGAAACCACCTCGCCCTTCACCGAGCGCTGCATGTCGGTGACTTCCTCCGGCCGCTCGTCGATCAACAGCACGATCAGGTAGCATTCCGGGTGATTGTGGGTGATCGAGTGGGCGATGTTCTGGAGCAGCACGGTCTTGCCGGTGCGCGGCGGCGACACGATCAGCGCGCGCTGGCCTTTGCCGACCGGCGCGACGATGTCGATGACGCGGGCGGAGAGATCCTTCTTGGTCGGATCCTCGAATTCCATCTTCAGCCACTCGTCGGGATAGAGCGGCGTCAGATTGTCGAAGTTGACCTTGTGGCGGGCTTTCTCAGGGTCCTCGAAGTTGAGCGAATTGACCTTGAGCAAGAGCGAAGTAGCGTTCGCCTTCTTTGGGGCTGCGGATATGGCCGTCGATGGTGTCGCCGGTGCGCAGCCCGAAGCGGCGGATCTGCGAGGGCGAGACGTAAATATCGTCGGGCCCCGGTAGATAGTTCGCCTCCGGCGAGCGCAGGAAGCCAAAACCGTCCGGCAGAACTTCGACCACGCCTTCGCCGACAATATCGGTCTCGCGCGCCGAGAGTTGCTTGAGGATGCCGAACATCAGCTCTTGCTTCCGCATGGTCGAAGCGTTCTCGACCTCGAGCTCTTCGGCAAATGTGACGAGCTCAGCCGGAGATTTGGTCTTGAGCTCTTGGAGTTTCATTTCGCGCATTCAGAATGGTCCTATGGAAATTGAGCCGGCGGCAGGATTGGATTGCAGCTTCGCCGGCGGGCAGGAAGGTCGTAGGTCTTGGGTTGTAAGGAGCTTTGGGCCCCGGACCCCGATGCACCAATCGGCTCCAGTGGACTGGAGCCAGAACTCAGGTGCATCCGCCTACGTCGGGTGGGATGCGGCGAAGATAGGAAAAGACCGCAGTTCTAGCAAGAGGCGAGATGACTTTGCCCTAAGAACGCGTGAACTTCAGAACGGTTTCAATACCACCACGAGCACGATGAGGACCATCAACAGGGTTGGTACTTCGTTGATTATCCTATAGAATTTCTGTGAATGCTGGTTGCGGTCCTGGGCAAAATCTTTTCTCCACCGGGCCAGCAATCCATGTACCGCCGAGAGCCCAAGAACGAGGATGATCTTGGCCCAAAGCCAGCCGGAGGCGAACCAGCCATAGCGAGAATCAGGGCCGAGCCAGGCCAGGGCAAGCCCAAAGACCCAGGTCGCGATCATCGCCGGGTTGATGATGGCGCGTAACAGGCGCCGCTCCATCACCTTGAAGGTTTCCGATTGCACCGAGCCTATCTCGGCGGCGCAGTGATAGACGAACAGGCGCGGCAGATAGAGCATCCCCGCCATCCAGGCGATGACGGCAATGATGTGGAACGCCTTGATCCACTCATACATGGTTGCGAACCCGTGCGACCAGACGTTCCACATGGGCGATGGGCGTGTCCGGCAGGATGCCGTGGCCAAGGTTGAAAATGAACGGGTGTCGTCCGAACGCTTCAAGGATGGCGTCGATCGCACGATCGAGCGCCGCTCCACCGGCGAGCAACACCAATGGATCGAGATTGCCCTGAATGGTGCGCAGCGGCTGAATGTAGTCGCGCGCAAAATTCAATTCCATCATCCAGTCGAGCCCCACCGCGTCGACCGGCACGGCATCCAGATAGCGTTGCAACTCAGTCCCTGCCCCACGCGGAAAGCCGATGATTCGCGCGGCTGGAAAATGTTCACGCACGCTGGCCACGATCCGCGCCGTGGGTTCGATGCACCATTTGCGGAATTCGTCGGCCGGCAGCACACCGGCCCAGGTATCGAAGATCTGGACGGCATCGACACCGGCTGCAAACTGCCGGACCAAGTAGCTTGCCGAGGCCTCGATCAATAGATCGATGAGTTTCGCGAAGGCTTCAGGATGCCGATAAGCGAAAAGCCGCGCCGGCGCTTGATCCACCGTGCCACAGCCGGCGATCATGTAGGTTGCCACCGTCCATGGCGCTCCGCAGAAGCCCAAAAGCGCAACGGAAGGCGGCAGTTCCGTTTTGACGCGTTCAATCGTCTCGTAGACCGGCGCCAGTTTAGTGTGATCGATCTCTGCCCGTAATCGAATGATCGCCGACGGCTCTGTCAGCGCGTCCAGCCGCGGTCCCTCGCCCGTCTCGAACGTCACATGCTGACCGAGCGCATGCGGCACGACCAAGATATCGGAAAACATGATTGCAGCGTCGAAGCCAAAGCGGCGAATCGGCTGCAACGTGACTTCTGCAGCAAGCTTCGGATTGAAACACAGGTCAAGAAAACTATTCGTCTTCTCACGGATTGCCCGATATTCCGGAAGATACCGACCCGCCTGCCGCATCAGCCAAATCGGCGGAACGGCACATCGTTCGCCTGCCAGCGTATGGAGCAGAGGTTTGATCACAGGGGTATCCGGCACGCTCCAGTCCTAATCCAAACTAAGTTTAATAGAATCTGTTGTAGTGATATGACGGTTGATTAGACTCATACATTTCCACGCACACGTCATCCACACTCTACCCACATATTCCCGTTATCTCTTAACAGCGGCGGTGGCGCTGGGTTTGTGGGTTTAGCGGCCTGGTACGGGTATTTTCGGCATGCCGGAAGGCAGTCATCCACATTCTATCAGTTATAGGCTTCGTCGCCGCTGTGTGACATCACAGCGGTGCGAATGTGGATGGAATACCGGACATCGTCCGTATTGTGCTTGCACGCTGCGGCAAGCCATGGCCTTCTCCCCAGTCGTCGACAGGTTATTCATTCTTCGCTATGCCCCAGGCACCAGGTTACTTTCATCTCCACCTGATTTCGGACGCGACCGGCGAGACCTTGATCACCGTCGCTCGCGCCGCGGCGGCGCAATACGCCAAAGTCCTGCCGGTAGAGCATGTGCACCCGTTGGTGCGAACGCAAAAGCAGCTCGACCGGGCGCTCGCCGATCTCGAGGAATCGCCGGGTATCGTGCTCTATACGCTGCTCGAGGAGAATTTGGTCGAGCGGCTGGAGACCAAGTGCCGCGACCTCGGCCTGCCGTGCCTGTCGATCCTCGGGCCGGTGTTGCACCTGTTCCAGGCCTATCTGGGCGCCGAAACCACCCATAAAGTCGGCGCGCAACATACGCTCAATGCCGACTATTTCCGCCGTATCGATGCCCTCAACTACACGATGCTGCACGACGACGGCCAGCAGACGGATGATTTGGAGGGGGCTGACGTCGTGCTGGTCGGGGTATCGCGGACGTCGAAAACGCCGACCTCGATCTATCTCGCCAATCGCGGCGTGAAGACCGCGAACGTGCCGCTGGTACCGGGCGTATCCTTGTCGCCCAACGTCGAACGGCTGTCGCGCCCGCTGGTCGTAGGCCTGTTCGCTACCCCCGAGCGCATCGTGCAAATCCGGCAAAACCGGCTGCTCGGCCTCAAGGTGGAACGCGAGGACGATCAGTATATCGATCGTCAGGCTGTCACTGAGGAAATCGCCGCCTCGCGCCGGCTGTGCGCCAAGCACAATTGGCCGCTGATCGATGTCACCCGGCGCTCGATCGAAGAAACCGCGGCCGCGGTTCTGGCGCTGCTCGGCGAGCGCCGCCGGCACAAGGCGTCGTGACCGATGCCGCTGTGGCTCGCCGCGGCGCCGCTGGTGCTGGCTTCCAGAAGCGCGGTGCGCCGAACGCTGCTGGAGGCCGCCGGCGTTCCGGTCGAGATATGTCCGGCCGATATCGACGAACGCGGAGTGGAGGCGGGTGCGCCATTGCAGGCGCCGGTGGCGATTGCGGCGCTCTTGGCCCGTGAAAAAGCATCCGTCATAGCGGGGCGCAATCGCGGGCGCTTGATCCTCGGCGCCGATCAGACCCTCTCGCTCGACGGCCGGCGATTTACCAAACCGGCCGACCGGGCAGCGGCCCGGGCGCAGCTGCGCGCCCTTTCCGGCCGCACCCACGAGCTTTATTCGGCGATCGCCTTTGTCCAGGATGGTGCTGTGCTGTTCGAACATGTCGGCGTTGCACGGCTGACCATGCGGGCAGTCTCGGACCGGTTCCTTGACGACTATCTCGACGCCGCCGGCAATGCCGCGACCGCCAGCGTCGGCGCCTATCAGCTCGAAGGTTTTGGCATTCAGCTGTTCGAACGGCTCGACGGCGACTATTTCACTGTGCTCGGCTTACCGCTGTTAACGGCGCTGGATTTCCTCCGCCGCCACGGATGCCTGGCACAATGAGCGGCACGAAACCCTTCGTCCTGTGTCTGACCGGCTCGCTCGGCATGGGCAAATCGACGGCGGCAAAATTCTTCGCCGAGGCCGGCGTGCCGGTGCACGATTCCGACGCCGTGGTGCACGCGCTTTACGAAGGCGAGGCGGTGGCCGCCATCGCGGCGGCGTTTCCCGGCACGACCTCCGGCGGCAAGGTCGACCGCAGCAAGCTTGCAGCAAAAGTCATCGACGACAAAGCGGCGCTGGCGCGGCTTGAAGCCATCGTGCATCCGCTGGTCGCCAAGGCCCGCGACAAGTTCCTTGCCGACGCTCACGCGCGCGGCGCTCCCGTGGTCGTGCTCGATATCCCGCTGCTGTTCGAGATCGGCGGCGAGGGGAGCTGTGATGCCGTGGTCGTTGTCTCGGCGCCGGCCGATATGCAACGCGCACGCGCTTTCGAACGGCCCGGGATGACCGACGAGAAATTCGCAACTCTGCTGGCCAAGCAGGTCCCCGACGAAGAAAAGCGCCGGCGCGCCGATTTTATCGTGGATAGTTCACGGGGCTTTGATTACGCCCGGGCGCAGGTGTGCGACATCCTCATGGCGATCGCTAAAATGCCGCGAAAACGGTGATTCGTTACTGCGCGCCGACCAAGCCGGTGCATAGGCGAGAGATTTGATGCGCGAAATCGTGTTCGATACCGAGACCACCGGTCTCGATCCGCTCCAGGGCGATCGGCTGGTCGAGATCGGCTGCATCGAGCTGGTCAATCGCTTTCCCACCGGAAAAGTCTTCCATTGCTACTTCAATCCGCAGCGCGACATGCCGGAACAGGCTTTCAAGATCCACGGGCTGTCGAGCGAATTCCTCAAGGACAAATCGCTGTTCGCCGACAAGGTGGACGAACTCATCGTCTTTCTCGGCGACGCCCAGCTTGTTGCGCACAATGCGATGTTCGATCTGGGCTTCCTCAACGCCGAGCTGGAGCGCATCGGCCGCGCCGCGGTGAACCGCGAGCGCATGGTCGACACGCTTGTCATCGCGCGCCGCAAGCATCCGGGCGGATCGAATCGGCTCGACGATTTGTGCGTGCGCTATGCGATCGACAATTCGCGCCGCACCAAGCACGGCGCGCTGCTCGATGCCGAGCTGTTGGCCGAGGTCTATGTCGAATTGATCGGCGCGCGCCAGGCGTCGCTCGTGCTCTCGCAAACCGCGGCGCCGACCGCCGTTCCCGGCGTGGCGATCGTCGTGCGCGAGCGCGCAGAGCCGCTTGCGGCAAGCGTGACGGATGAGGAACGTGTTGCGCACCGGCGCTTCATAGCAACGCTCGGCGACGGCGCGATCTGGCGCGATTATATCAAGTTGGATTGAGCGGCGGTGCTGCCGGCGACGCCGCCAAACGCTGGCGGTAGAGGTCGACGAAATCGATCGGGTTGAGCAGCAGCGGCTGAAAGCCGCCGTTGCGCACCGACGTGGCGACGATTTCGCGCGCGAACGGAAACAGCAGGCGCGGGCATTCGATCAGTACGAACGGCTGCAGACTATCGGCGGGGACGTTCACGACGCGAAACATGCCGGCGAAGACCAGTTCGAAGCTGTACAGCACCAGGCCATCGGATTCCGCCTTGCCCTCCAGGCGCAAGGTCACCTCGAAGTCGGTCTCGCTCACGGGCGCGGCTTCGACGTTGACCTGAATGTTGATCGTCGGCTGTTGCGTGCTCGGCGCCAGCGAACGTGGCGCGTGCGGGTTCTCGAACGACAAATCCTTCACATACTGCCCAAGGACGGCGATCTGAGGCATCGCCATCTCTGGCTGGGGGCCGCCATTTGTCGTCGACATACGGATCTCCGGCGCGCGCGGGCGTTGCGGGCTTGGCTAACACAGGGCAGGGGAGCGAACAATGGCGGCCGGCGGGCTCCCCGTTAGGGCGAAATTGCCGCCGATTTCGGCGCGCCTGCCCAAATGACGGCCAACATCGCCTCAAGCCCCAGGGCATGGGCGGTCGTGCTCAAGATACCGGCGCCTGCAATGTTGGCGCGGCGGCGGCAATCGTTTAAACTTTCACGCGGCCGCGCTGCTGTCATGTCGAGCGGCCTCTGGATGGCACCCCGCGCGTGCCTACATACCAAGTGGGAACCGGGTTCCCGCCTGCTAATCGTGGCTATGGGCTGTCTTTAAGGAACGCATCGTTCCGCCATTTGCGATGCCGAGAGAATGTCAAACGTGTTCGACATCTACACCATCATCTTTCTGGCGCTCGCAGTATTCATTTTCCTGCGGCTTCGCAGCGTCTTGGGCCAACGTACCGGGCGCGAACGGCCGCCCTACGACCCGTATTCGGCGCGCGATGTGGTGCGCAGCCCGGCGACCGATAAGGTCGTAGCGCTGCCGACGCCGCCGGCGGAATCGCCGCCACGACCGGCCGAGCCGGCGCCGGCCGCGGGCGAGCGCTGGAAGGGCATCGCTGAAAGCCGGCTCGGCCGTCGCGGCCGGGCTCGATGCGATCGCTGCGGCGGATGCAAATTTCGATGGGCAGCATTTCATCGCCGGCGCGCGCGCCGCCTACGAGATGATCGTAACCACCTTTGCCGAGGGCGATCGCCGTCAGTTGCGTAATCTGCTGTCGCGCGAAGTGTTCGACGGTTTCGATGCCGCGATCACCGAACGGGAAGGCCGCGGCGAGACCGCCGAGACGCGCTTTGTCTCGATCGACGGTTCGACCATTACGGCAGCCGAGCTGCGCAAAAGCACGGCGCAGATCACCGTCCGCTTCGTTTCCAAGCTGGTTTCCTCGACGCGTGACCGCAACGGCACCGTGATCGACGGCAATGCCGAGAAGGTCACCGACGTCACGGATATATGGACGTTCGCGCGCGACGTTTCTTCGCGCGATCCCAATTGGAAAGTGGTTGCGACGGAAGCCGGACAATAACGCCGATGGCGGCCTATTGTCGGGTTTTTTGTCTGTTCGTGCTGCTCATCGGTCTCGCCGGCAAATCGCTCGCGGCGCGGGCTGCGGAAACCGAGCCGATCAAATTTCCAGATACGCAATACGAACCGGCCGAATGGACCGACGTCGACGGCTGGGCGAACGACGATCACGCGGCCGCCTTTTCGACCTTTCTCGGCAGCTGCCGCGTACTCACGATCACCAGGCAGCGGTCGGCCCGCGACGCAAGCCCGGTCGGCGATGCGCTCAGGGACGTCTGTACGCGCGCGCTCGCGGCCGTCCCGCTCGACGACAATGGCGCGAGAAAATTCTTCGAAGACAATTTCCGGCCGCTGCGCATCAACAAGCTCGGCGATACGTCCGGCTTTCTCACCGGCTACTACGAGCCCATTATCGAGGGTTCCCGCGTCCCGACCGGTCAGTTCACGGCGCCGCTCTATCGCCGGCCGCCCAATCTTGTCGTTGCCGGGCGGCGCAAGCTCGGCGACGCTTTCCCCTCTAAGGGCGTGAAGGTGGGCCGCCGTGTCGGCCGCCGCAAGATCGTGCCGTATTACGACCGCGGCGAGATCGAGAATGGCGCGCTCGACGGCTGGCATCTGGAAATCTGCTGGCTGCACGATCCGGTCGACGTCCTGTTCGCGCAGATTCAAGGCTCGGCGCGGATCAGGCTGGAGGACGGCAGCATTCTGCGCGTCAATTACGATTCGCATAACGGCTGGCCCTATACGCCGATCGGCCGCGTGCTGATCGACCGCAAGCTGATCCCCAAGGACGAAATGTCCATGCAGCGCATTCGCGACTGGATGAACGCCAATCCGGATCAGGCCAAAGAGGTGCGGGACCAGAACAAATCCTACGTCTTTTTCCGCATCACCGACCTCGCCACCGAGGACGAAGCAGTCGGCGCTGAAGGCGCTCCGCTGGTTCCTGGCCGCTCGATTGCGGTCGATCATGCTCTACACGTCTATGGTACGCCGTTCTTCATCGCCGCCGATTTGCCGCTCGCCAACGAAAAGGCGGCGACGAAATTCCGCCGCCTGATGGTGGGGCAGGATACCGGCTCGGCGATCGTCGGACCGGCGCGCGCCGATATCTATTTCGGCGCCGGCGACGAGGCGGCGCGCATGGCCGGCCGTATCAAGAATGCCGGTAATTTCGTCATGCTGCTGCCGCGCGCGCTCGATCCGGTCGAAGCTGGCCGTGACATGCCGTTGCCGCCCGAGCGGCCGAGCTCGTTCAGTCTGAGCGCCACCACTATGGAAGATCCCACGGCGGTGGATGTGCCGCTGCCGGAACCGAAACCCGCCGTTGAATCGGCGCCGAAATCCGCCGCCACTGCGGCGGCAGCCGGGCCGAAGCGAAAAACGCGAGCAAAGCCATGAGCCGGCGCCGGCAATTGAGCGATGAAGAGGAGGCATTGTGGGCCGGGTTCACACGCGCGATTAAGCCGTTGAAGTCGGCGAAGCCGGGGGCCAAAACGACCCTGAAGTCTTCCGCAACACCACTGGCCGCAAGCACGCCGGCGCCATCGCAGACACGAAGCCATCCCGTCACGCCGCGAGAAACGCCGCGGCCATCGCCGCCGCTGGCGCCGCTCGGCCGGCGGCTCAAGCAGCGTGTCGCGCGCGGCCGCGAGCCGATCGAGGCGCACCTCGACCTGCACGGCATGACGCAGCAACAGGCGCACGCGGCGCTGTTGCGCTTTCTGCATCGCGCGCAAGCCAGCGGCGCCAGGACCGCACTCGTCGTTACCGGCAAAGGGCTTGCGCAAATCATCGAGCGGCGCCGAGCACGATGCCGACAGCAGGCCCGGCGTGCTCAAGCGCCAAGTGCCATTGTGGCTCGCCTTGCCGGAATTCCGCCTGCTTGTCGTCGGCTTCGACGACGCCCATGTCGGTCATGGCGGCGAAGGCGCGCTTTATGTGCGACTGCGGCGCGGCAAGTAGACGGCGCCGTTAACCTTAACCATCGGAATTTCATAAGGCGGGCAAGAATTGGTCAATGTCGTCTGCGAAAAACGGCGTACGTCGAACGCCAGTAATTCGGAGTGCGACAGATCATGTCCGAGACCGTCGATGTCCAAGCGAAGCCGAAGCCCGTACGCGATAGTGCCAAAGATAAGCGCACCCTCGATCAGGTTGAGAAGTGGATGGAGACGATCCGCGAGATCAGCCGCGAGCCGGCGAAGAATTAGTTGATCTTCAATCCCGCCGTCTTGATGACGGTGTTCCACTTTTCGGCATCGGCTTTCAGAAAATTCCGCAGCTCCTCGGGCGAAGAGCCGCGCGCCGCATAGGCGGAACGCGCGAGCTGTTCGGCGGTCGCCGGATCGGCCAGAGCGGCGACGATATCGTCGCTCATTTTCTTGACGATGTCCGGCGGCGTGTTTTTCGGCGCAAACACGCCCTGCCAGGAGTTGACCACATAACCGGGAACGCCGGCCTCGGCGATGGTGGGCAGTTCCGGCTCCGCCGGCGCCCTTTTGCTGCCTGTCGTGCCCAGCGCGCGCACCTGGCCCGAGCGCGAATAGGTCAGCAACTCGCCGCTGCCGAAATAGCAGTCGATGCGGCCGGGAATGAGGTCGATGAACGCAGGCGCCGCGCCGCGATAGGGCGCGTGCGTCATCTGGATTCCGGCCTTCTGCAGAAAAAACTCTTCGGCGAGATGCGGGGCGCTGCCGGTGCCGGGCGAGCCCATGATGAGCTTGCCCGGACGCGATTTCACGTAGGCGACGAACTCCATGACGGTCTTGGCCGGCGAGGAATTCGGCACGAACATGAAGAACGGAAATTTCGCCACCAGCGAGACCGGCGCCAGATCGGTGACCGGATCGTAGTCGAGCGCATGGTAGAGCGTGGCGTTCACCGCCAGCGACGAAGTGCCGTAGAGCACCGTATAGCCGTCGGGATCGGCGTGGGCGACGTAAGCATTGCCGATATTGGTGCCGCCGCCGGATTTGTTCTCGATGACGACCTGCTGGCCCCATCGCTTCGACAGCTGTTCGGCCAGCACGCGGGCGACGGAGTCGTCGGCCCTCCCGCCGCCAGCGGCACGATCATGCGGACCGAACGATTGGGCCACGCCTCGGCCCGCGCGGCGCGCGTGATCACGTTCGGCGCCAACACCGACGCTGCGGAAAGTGCAACCACCCGGCGACGTGTGAGCACGGCCTTACCCCGGTCCATTCGCGTCAAGATTAGCCGCGATTAGCTGCTCATGCCACGTAGTAGGGCTGCGTCATGCTGACCGGGGCGTCGTGCGCAGCGCGCGCTAGAGGATAAACCGGCTCAAATCCGCGTTCTTGGCCAGGTCGCCGACGTGTTTGTGCACATAGGCGGCGTCGATTTTCATGGTCTCCCCGGAGCGGTCCGGCGCGGCGAACGAGACCTCGTCGAGCACCCGTTCCATCACCGTCTGCAGGCGCCGGGCGCCGATATTTTCCACGCTTGAATTCACCGCCACCGCCACGTCGGCGACCGCGTCGATGGCATCCTCGGAAAATTCCAGCGTCACGCCTTCGGTCGCCATCAGCGCGATATATTGCTTGATCAGGGACGCTTCGGGCTCGGTGAGAATGCGCCGCATGTCGTCGCGGGTCAGCGGCTTGAGCTCGACGCGGATCGGCAGCCGGCCTTGCAGCTCGGGCAACAGGTCCGACGGCTTCGAGATATGGAAGGCGCCCGAGGCGATGAACAGGATGTGGTCGGTCTTCACCGAGCCGTGCTTGGTGGCGACGGTGGTGCCCTCGATCAGCGGCAGGAGATCGCGCTGCACGCCCTCGCGCGACACGTCGGCGCCGAGGCGGCCTTCGCGCGCGCAGATCTTGTCGATCTCGTCGAGGAACACGATGCCGTTGTTCTCGACGGTCTTGATCGCTTCCTGGGTCAGTTGATCGTTGTCGAGCAGCTTGTCGGATTCCTCGTTGATCAGGATGTCGTAGGATTCGTGCACGGTAACGCGGCGCGTCTTGGTGCGGCCGCCGCCGAGCTTGCCGAAAATGTCGCCGATCGAGACCGCGCCCATCTGCGCGCCGGGCATGCCGGGAATGTCGAACAGCGGCATGCCGCCGCCCGCGGCCTGCACCTCGATTTCGATCTCCTTGTCGTTGAGCTCGCCCGAGCGCAGCTTTTTCCGGAACGCCTCCTTGGTCGAGGCGCTGGCATTGGCGCCGACCAGCGCGTCGAGCACGCGATCTTCGGCCGCCTGTTGGGCGCGAGCCTGGACGTCCTTGCGTTTGCGCTCGCGCGTCAGCGTGATGGAGATTTCGACGAGGTCGCGCACGATCTGCTCGACGTCGCGGCCGACATAGCCGACCTCGGTGAATTTCGTCGCCTCGACCTTGAGGAACGGCGCGCCGGCGAGCTTGGCGAGGCGGCGGGATATCTCGGTCTTGCCGACGCCGGTCGGCCCGATCATCAAAATATTCTTCGGCTGCACTTCCTCGCGCAGACGCTCGTCGAGCTGCAGCCGGCGCCAGCGGTTGCGCAGCGCGATCGCCACCGCGCGCTTGGCGTCGGCCTGGCCGACGATGAAGCGGTCGAGCTCGGAAACGATTTCGCGGGGGGAGAAGTCGGTCACGCTTGCAACGTTTCAATGGTGACATTGCGATTGGTGTAGACGCAAATTTCCGCGGCGATGTCGAGCGACCTGCGCACGATCGCCTCGGCATCGAGCGGCCCGTCGGCAAGCGCGCGGGCCGCAGCCAGCGCATAATTGCCGCCGGAGCCGATGCCGACGATGCCGGCCTCCGGCTCGAGCACGTCGCCGGTTCCGGTGAGCACCAGCGACACGTCCTTGTCGGCGACGATCATCATGGCTTCGAGCCGGCGCAGATAACGGTCGGTGCGCCAATCCTTGGCGAGCTCGACCGCGGCGCGGGTCAGCTGGCCGGGATATTGCTCGAGCTTGCTCTCGAGCCGCTCGAACAGGGTGAAGGCGTCGGCGGTGGCGCCGGCAAAGCCGCCGATGACGTCGCCCTTGCCGAGCCGGCGCACTTTCTTGGCATTGGCCTTGACGATGGTCTGGCCGATCGTGACCTGGCCGTCGCCGCCGACCGCCACCACGCCGCCCTTGCGGACGGTCAGGATGGTGGTGCCGTGCCAAAGGGCGGATTGGCCGGATTCAGGGGATTGCATGCGCTGGAAAACCCTCGTTCCAGGCATGATTTAGGAGTTGGCCGGCAGCATTGCAATTGCACGGGACATTGGCGCAGCGGACCAAGCCCTGATAAAAGGCGCGCAAATTGCGAGGGCCGTCATGCGCAAGGCGTCCGTGAAACGGACCACCAAGGAAACCGACGTCGAGGTCGCGGTCGATCTCGACGGCACCGGCGCGTCGTCGATCGCGACCGGCATCGGCTTCCTCGACCACATGCTGGACCTGCTGGCGCGGCATTCGCGCATCGACCTCACTGTCAAAGCCAAGGGCGATCTGCACATCGACCAGCATCACACCACGGAAGACGTCGGCATCGCGCTCGGCCAGGCCTTGAAGCAGGCCTTGGGCGACATGAAGGGCATCACGCGTTATGCCGATGTCCACCTGCCGATGGATGAGGCGCTGACCCGGGTGGCGATCGACATTTCCGGCCGGCCGTTCCTGGTGTTTCAGGTCGAGTTCGTGCGCGCCAAGATCGGCGCTTTCGACACCGCGCTGGTGCAGGAATGGTTTCAGGCCTTCGCGATGAACGCAGGCGTGACGCTGCACGTCGCCACGCTTTACGGCAGCAACGACCATCATATCGCCGAATCCTGCTTCAAGGGTCTGGCGCGGGCGTTGCGGGCGGCGGTGGCCATCGATCCGCGCGCCGCGAACGAGGTGCCCTCGACCAAAGGCACGCTCGGCAATTGATTGTCGCGTCCTTCACATTACGTGAAGGACGAGGCTGAAAGAAACGAGAACCGGCTATGTCCGTCTACACCGTCCATGAGCCGCCGTTGCGGGCCGGCGCAGCCGCATCCGACGTGGAGCGCTTCGCGTTCGTGCGCGACGGGTTCTCGTGGTGGGCTTTCCTGTTTGCGCCGCTGTGGATGCTGCGGCACCGGATGTGGCTGGTGCTGATCGGCTATGTTGTGGTGTCGGTCGGCCTCGGAACACTTGTGAAATTGTCCGGTGCATCCGCGCTGATCGTGAGCCTCATCGGCCTCCTGATTTCGGTCCTGGTCGGGCTCGAGGCCGGCACCTTGCGACGCTTCACGCTGAGCCGCCGCGGTTGGAAAAATCTCGGTGTCGTCAGCGGCGACGATCTCGAGGACGCCGAGCGGCGCTTTTTCGACGCCTGGCTGCGGCGGACGAATTCGCCGTCCAGTGGACCGCGCGCGGCAATGCCCCCATCCGCGCCTGCGGCGACGATCCGGCGTGGGCCGCCCGGGTCAGACGTGATCGGGCTTTTTCCCGAACCGGGAGCGCCGCGATGAGCGTGGCGATCGTCGATTACGGCTCCGGCAACTTGCACTCGGCCGCCAAGGCGTTCGAACGCGCCGCGCATGAGGCCGGCCTCGGCCAGCCCATCGTGGTGACCAACGATCCCGCGGTGGTGGCGAGCGCCGACCGCGTGGTGCTGCCGGGCGTCGGCGCCTTCGCCGATTGCCGGCGCGGGCTCGATGCGGTGGACGGCATGGTCGGTGCGCTCGATGAGGCGGTGCGCCAAAAAGGCCGGCCGTTCTTCGGCATCTGCGTCGGCATGCAACTCTTGGCCGAGCGCGGCCGCGAATACGAAGTGACGGAGGGCTTGGGCTGGATCGCCGGCGAGGTCGATCGCATCGTGCCGAGCGATCCGAACTTGAAAATCCCGCACATGGGCTGGAATACGCTCAATGTCGCGCGACCGCACCCCGTGCTCGACGGCCTGCCATTCGGTCCGCAGGGGCGGCACGCTTATTTTGTGCACTCGTATCAGCTCAATCCCGCGCAGCGCGCCGATCTCGTGGCCGATGCCGAGTATGGCGGCGCCGTCACCGCGATCGTGGCGCGCGACAACATTTTCGGTACGCAATTCCATCCCGAGAAGAGCCAAAAGCTCGGTCTCGCGCTGATCGCGAACTTTCTGCAATGGAATCCGTGATTATATCCGTGCCGTGATCCTGTTTCCCGCCATCGATCTCAAAGACGGCCTTGCCGTGCGCCTGCAACAAGGCGACATGGCGCGCGCGACTGTGTTCAACCGCGATCCGGCGGCGCAGGCGCAAGCGTTCGAGCGGCAGGGCTTTGAATATCTGCATTTGGTCGATCTCGACGGCGCGTTTGCTGGCAAGCCGATGAATGTTTCGGCGGTCGAGGGCATTCTCGGCGCCGTCAAAATTCCGCTGCAGCTCGGCGGCGGCATTCGCGACCGCGCCACCATCGATGGCTGGCTCGGCAAGGGCGTGGCCCGCGTCATCATCGGCACCGCGGCGGTGCGCGATCCGGCGCTGGTGAAGGAAGCCGCACGCGCGTATCCCGGCCGCGTCGCCGTCGGGCTCGACGCGCGCGACGGTAAAGTCGCAGTCGAGGGTTGGGCCGCAACGTCGGAGCTGTCCGCGCTCGACATCGCGCGGCGCTTCGAGGACGCCGGCGTCGCCGCGATCGTCTATACGGACGTGGCGCGCGACGGCATGCTCAAGGGGCTGAATCTCGACGCCACCATCGCGCTTGCCGACGCGGTGTCGATCCCGGTCATCGCCTCGGGCGGTCTGGCTTCGATCGACGACATACGGGCGTTGCTGGCGCCGCGCGCGCAAAAACTCGCAGGCGCCATTGCCGGCCGCGCGCTCTATGATGGCAGGCTCGATGCGGCGGAGGCGCTCGCGGTGCTGCGTACCGCTCGGGCAACAGTCTGACATGTTCAAGGTCCGCGTCATCCCCTGCCTCGACGTCAAGGACGGCCGCGTCGTCAAGGGCGTCAATTTCGTCAATCTGCGCGATGCCGGCGATCCGGTCGCGGCCTCGATCGCTTATGACGAGGCCGGCGCCGACGAGCTCACCTTTCTCGACATCACCGCGAGCCACGAGAACCGCGGCATCATGCTCGACGTGGTGCGGCGCACGGCGGAAGCCTGTTTCATGCCGCTCACGGTCGGCGGCGGCGTGCGCACCATCGAGGACATCCGCGCGCTGCTGACCTCGGGCGCCGACAAGGTGTCGATCAATACCGCGGCGGTGTCGCGGCGCGCCTTCGTCAAGGAAGCGGCGGAGAAATTCGGCGACCAGTGCATCGTGGTCGCGATCGATGCCAAGAAAGTCTCGCAGCCGGGCGAGGCGAGCCGCTGGGAAATCTTCACCCATGGCGGCCGCAACCCGACCGGCATCGACGCCGTCGCTTATGCCCGCGAGGTGGTCGCGCTCGGCGCCGGCGAGATCTTGCTCACCTCGATGGATCGCGACGGCACCCGGCAGGGCTTCGATATCGCGCTGACCCGCGCCATTGCCGATGCGGTCACCGTGCCGGTCATCGCCTCGGGCGGCGTCGGCAATCTCGATCACCTGGTCGAGGGCATCCGCGACGGCCATGCCAGCGCCGTGCTGGCGGCATCGATCTTCCACTTCGGCGAATATTCCGTGCGCCAGGCCAAGGACTATATGGCCCGGGCCGGCCTGCCGGTGCGGCTCGATCCCTGATCGGCCTCTCCCCGCTTGGGCGTGAAGATGCTAAGGAAGCCCAAGGAAAGCAAATGGCCCAAACATTCACCCTCAACGACCTCGAAAAGCGCGTCCAGGCGCGCGCGCAGGCGAGCGCCGACGTGTCCTACACGCGCAAGCTCCTCGACCGCGGCGTGGCGCATTGCGCCAAAAAGCTCGGCGAGGAGGCGGTCGAGGCGGCGATTGCCGCGGTCGGCGAGGACCGCGAGCGCGTGATCGGCGAAGCCGCCGACGTGCTCTACCACCTCCTGGTCGTGCTCCATGCCCGCGGCATCACGCTCGCGGAAGTCGAGGCCGAGCTCGGCGCCCGCACCCGGCAGTCGGGCCTCGACGAGAAGGCGGCGCGCAAGAGCGGCTGAGGCACAATGGAGCAGCGCACCGAGCAGGACGTCTCGCCCTACCGCGTGTTCTCGCGCGCCGAATGGGCGACGCTGCGCCAGGATACGCCGATGACGCTCGAGCCGGCGGAAGTCGCGCGGCTGCGCTCGATGCACGACCGGCTCGACATGTCGGAGGTCGAGGACATCTATCTGCCGCTGTCGCGCCTGTTGTCGCTCTATGTGGCGGCGACGCAAAATCTGTTTCGCGCCCAGCAAGGCTTTCTCGGCACCGAAGACGCCAAGATGCCCTACATCATCGGCGTCGGCGGCTCGGTGGCGGTCGGCAAGTCGACCACGGCGCGCGTGCTGCAGGCCTTGCTCGCGCGCTGGCCGAACGTGCCGAAGGTCGATCTCATCACCACCGACGGCTTTCTCTATCCCAATGCCGTGCTCGACCGCGAAGGCCTGATGGAGAAAAAGGGCTTTCCGGAAAGCTACGACCTGCCGGCGTTGCTGCGCTTTCTTTCCGACATCAAGGCCGGACGCCGCCCGGTGCGCGCGCCGGTCTATTCGCACCTGATCTACGACGTGATCCCGAACCAATGGATCGAGATCGACCGGCCGGAGATTTTGATCGTCGAAGGTCTCAATGTGCTGCAAGCCGGGCGCTTGCCGAGGGACGGCAAGGCGGTGCCGTTCGTCTCCGACTTTTTCGATTTCTCGATCTATCTCGACGCCGAGGAGGACGTGCTGCTGTCGTGGTATGTCAGCCGGTTCCTGACCCTGCGCGGCACCGCGTTCGCCGACCCGAAATCCTATTTCCACCGCTATGCGCGGCTCTCCGACAAGGAGGCGGCCGCCACCGCGACGTCGATCTGGAATCGCATCAATCTCGTCAATCTGCACGAGAACATTTTGCCGACGCGGCAGCGCGCCGACCTGATCTTGAAGAAGGGCGAAAGCCACCAGGTCGAGGAAGTGGCGCTGCGGCGGCTCTAGGTGTCAGGCTGCGAGCGCGGAAGCGCTCGAGGCAGCAAGCACGGCAGCGAGCCGTTCGCGGTCGAGCGGCTTGACCAGAAAACCATCCATGCCGGCGGCAAGACAGGCGTCGCGGTCCTCGGCAGAGACGTTGGCGGTGAGCGCGATGATCGGCGTGCGCATGTCGTTGTGCTCAGCCTCCATGGCGCGGATGCGGCGGGTCGCTTCCAGCCCATCCATGCCCGGCATGTGCAGATCCATCAGCACGCAATCGTAGGCCGCGCCGCCTGCCCGCGCGGCAAGCCAGCTCTCGATCGCCGCAGCGCCGCTCTCCGCCATGGTCGGGCGGTGGCCAAGTTTCACCAAGAGCGCGCGCGCCAGCAGCGCGTTGATCTCGTTGTCCTCGGCGACAAGGATCGAAAGCCCGCGACCGGAACGCGCTTCGCTCGGCGTTTCCGTGATCTCGCTCGCGGCGCCGGGATCGAAGGCATCGTCCGGTGCGAAGCGCGCGGCGAGCGAGGCGGCGCGCACCGGCTTGATCAAATAGCCGGTAAATCCCGCGTCCTTGAGGCCGGCGAGCTCGGTACGCATGGCCGGCGTCACCAGCACGATGCGGCGAGGAATGACGGCAGCCATGCGGGCGAGCGCTTCGCTCGCCACGGTGCCGAGCGCGTGATCGACCAGCACGGCGCTCCAGGCCTGCTCCGGCAAAATCGCCGCCGCGACGCTCTCATCGGGGACGATGGTCGTCCGCGCGCCCCAGCGTTGCAGGCGCCGCGCCAAGAGCGACGCTTCGATCGCCGCAGGCGCGACGATGAGAATATCGTTGCCGGCAAGGTCGGGGATGGCGACCGGGGGCTCGTCACTGTCGCCGACGCGCGGCAGCGGCAGGCTGACGCGGAACGTCGAGCCTTCGCCGGGCACGCTCTCGACCGCGATGGAGCCTGCCATGCGCTCGACGATGCGTTTCGAAATGGTCAGGCCGAGGCCGGTGCCGCCGAATTTGCGCGTCGAGCTGCCGTCGGCCTGCTCGAATTCGAGGAAGATGCGCGCCTGGTCTTCCGCCGAAATGCCGATGCCGCTGTCGCGCACCGAGATCGCGATTACGTCCGGCTGCACGTCCGGCTCGACGATGATCGAGACGCCGCCGAGTTCGGTGAACTTGATGGCGTTGCCGGCGAGATTGAACAGCACCTGGCGCAGCCGCGCCGCGTCGCCGACCACGCGCGCCGGCAGGCGCTCGTCGACATAGCAGCAGATTTCGAGACCCTTGGCTTGCGCACGCGGACCGAGCAGTTCGACGGCTTCTTCGACAAAGGCCGCAAGCGCGAAAGGCCGCACATCGAGATCGAGCCGGCCGGCTTCGATCTTGGCGAGATCGAGCATTTCCTCGATGAACGACAACAGCGTGTCGCCGGAGGTTTTCATGGCGTGCAGATAGGTGGTCTGCTCCGGCGACAGCGGCGTGTCGCCGAGCAGATCGGCCATGCCGAGGATGCCGTTGAGCGGCGTGCGGATCTCGTGCGAGACCATCGCGAGGAACCGCGACTTGGCGCGGCTCGCCGCTTCCGCCTGATCGCGGGCATCGGCCAGCGCGCGCTCCGCCATCACGCGGTCGGTCATGTCGCGGCCGACGCTTTGGACCTCGCTGCCGCCGTCGACGCGCACCGAGACCTCGCGCCAGGCGATCCAGCGTGCACCGCCCGGCGCGGCGATCTTCTGGTCGTGCACGCGGGTGCCGTCGGCGAGATTTGAAATGTCGCCTTGGATCTCCACCGGCAGCGCAAAGGGGGTGGCGAGCAATTCCTCGCGCGGGCGTCCGGCCAGCGCGCAGAACGCATCGTTGGCATAGGTGATGGTGCCGCCGCCGTCGCGGCGCACGATGACATCGCCCTGCGCCTCGAAGAAGCTTTTGGCGCGCTCTTGCGCTTCGCTGATCTCCCAATTGCGGTCGGAGGCCTCTTCAAGATGGGATTCAAGGCGCCGCAGCTCCGTCTTCATCTGGCGGATGCGAGAAATCAGGAGGCCCATGGCCCCGCATGCGGCGCCGAACAGGGCGGCGACGCCGATGGCAAAAGCATTCGGATCGTAGTGCGTCTCCCTGCGACAGGGTGCCCGACAGGAAGCCGAACGCGATGCCGAACGACATCGTCGTAACCACAATGGCGCGGACGACGAGGGTGAACAGCCGGCGGGTGATGATGGCGGGTTTCAGGAGGGTGACGCGCGGGAGCATGGTCCCTATCCCCGCTCGGCCTGTTGGTCGCGGCTAAAGGCGCCGCCGCGCTCATGCCTGGTTTATCGATGTGACGCGGCAATTTGGCCCATGAGTGTTGCGCATCCCTTGCAGTCGGCAATGCGGGTTCAGACCGATTGGAGTGAGGGTTGATGCTTTGTTAACATCGGCTCGGACCCATCGATTTCGACCCATCAACTTGGTCCCATTGACTTGGTTCGTGTATGGATTGCGGCCGGAGACATCAGAATGGCTAAAGTGACGAGTTCCAAACGCGCGCGCACGAAACCTGCCGGGCCGGCCCGGCCGTCGCGCGCCGAGGCCGAGACCGCGATCCGCACGCTGATCCGCTGGGCCGGCGACGATCCCGACCGCGAAGGGCTTGCGCGCCACGCCGGCGCGCGTGGCGCGCGCCTACGAGGAATGGTTTTCCGGCTACAACGACGATCCGCGCGAATATCTCAAGCGCACCTTCGAGGAGACCGGCGGCTACGACGAGGTCGTGGTGCTGCGCGATATCCGCTTCGAGTCCCATTGCGAGCATCACATCGCGCCGATCATCGGCCGCGTGCATATCGGCTATCTGCCGCGCAATCGCGTGGTCGGCATTTCCAAGCTGGCGCGGCTGGTCGAGGTTTACGCGCGGCGGCTGCAGATCCAGGAGAAGATGACGGCCGAGATCGCGGCCTGTCTGGATGCCGTGCTAAAACCCCACGGCGTCGCCGTGGTCACCGAGGGCACGCACCAATGCATGACCACGCGCGGCGTGCACAAACCCGGCGTCACCATGGTGACAAGCCGCATGCTCGGCGTGTTCCGCGATCATGCCGAGACCCGGCAGGAGTTTTTGTCGGCGATCGGCATGCGCGGCGGCGTCGGCAACGGCGGCGGATAAGGATTTTAGTGGAGCATGATCTTTTCGGAAAATCGGTTTCCATCCTCGGATCAAGTCCGAGGACAGGCTTTTTCCGGATCATGCTCTAAGCCGCCGCAGGGTTCGCCATTTTGATGTGGGGCAGACATTTGTCGTCGGCGTGGATGGCGAAAAAATTTATGCCGATGTCCAGCACCGTGTAACCGAGATTGTCCAGCCAGGCGGCGATGGCGTTCTTGTCGCTCTTGATGGTCTCGATCAGCAGGATCGGGCGCAGCTTGCCGATGCACTGAGCGGCGCCGTTCAAGGCATCCATCTCCATTCCTTCGACATCGATTTTTATCAGGTCGACGCGGGACAGATTGAGCGAATCGAGACTGACCGTCGGCACCTCGACCATTTTGCTCTCGGAGTAATCGATGGCCTGGCCGATGAACTCGGCGCCGTCGCGCTGCTTGAGCTCGAGACTGCCGAAACTCGCGGCGGCGAAATAATTCGGCACCGGGATTTTCATCGTGCCGGCGCGCTCCGATACCGCGGCGTTAATAGCGCGGGCGTTGAAGCAATTGTTGATCGCGATATTGCCGGCTAGCGCATAGTAGATGCGCTCCTGGGCTTCGACCGCCAGCACGGCGCCCCAGGCGGTCATGTGTTTCGCCCACTCGATGGTGTGGACCCCGACATTGGCGCCGCAATCGATTGCCACAACGCCGTCGCCGTAGCATTGACGGCGCAAGTCCAGCGCGCGGAGCAACAAATTGACTTCGTCGGGGTCGTAGTGGGCGTTCTCCAGGAGCTGGAGACCGACGCCGTAGCCTGCATTGCCGTCGACGATCATCTGATCGAACCGGTTCACGATGAAGGTGCCGTGATCGGTTGAGGCGGTGACGAAGGCAAGCTTGCGGGACGGGTTGGCCATGGCGGGCACGCGCGACGCCGGACGCGCAAACAAGGGTCGCGAATCATTGGCAGAGTCGGCGGTTCGGAATTGCAGTCAATGGCCGACGCGATCAATCAGATCTCGAAGATTTTGCGCCGGCGGCGGAGGCCGCTTTCTAAGGCCTCTCAGCTATATCTTAGTTACGCCGCGCGCCGAATCTCATCCGCGAGCGCCCGATACGACAACGCCTCGGCGAGATGCACGCGGCCGACTTTGTCCGCGCCGTCGAGATCGGCGAGTGTGCGCGCCACCCGCAGCACGCGATGATAGCCGCGCGCCGAGAGCCGCATGGCGTCGGCGGCGTCGCGCAACAGCGTCATCCCGCTGGCATCCGGCCGCGCCACGTCTTCCAGCACCGCGCTCGACACCGCCGCATTGCTGCGGACATGGGGCAGGCCGATCGCGGCATAGCGGGCGACCTGCCGCTCGCGGGCGAGCGCGACGCGCTCGGCCACTTCGCGGCTGCCTTCGGCCGGCGGCGGCAGGATGAGATCGGCGGCGGTCACCGCCGGCACTTCGATATGCAGGTCGATGCGGTCGATCAGCGGGCCGGAAATCCGCGTCTGATAGTCGGCGGCGCAGCGGGCGTTGGGCCTGCGGCTGCAGGTAAAGCCGGGTTCGCTGGCGCGGCCGCAGCGGCACGGATTCATCGCCGCGACCAGCATGAAGCGCGCCGGATAGGTGACGCGATGATTGGCGCGCGCAATGGACACTTCGCCGGTCTCCAGCGGCTGGCGCAGCGAGTTCGAGCGCCTGCGGTTGGAATTCCGGCAGCTCGTCCAGGAACAGCACGCCGTGGTGCGCCAGCGAGACTTCGCCGGGTCGCGCGTGCAGGCCGCCGCCGACCAGCGCCGGCATGCTGGCGGAATGATGTGGCGCGCGGAACGGCCGGCGGTTGGTCAGTGCGCCGCCTTTGATTTCGCCGGCGATGGAGGCGACCATGGAGACTTCGAGCAATTCCGACGGCGCCAGCGGCGGCAGAATGGTCGGCAACCGCGCCGCCAGCATCGACTTGCCGGCGCCGGGCGGTCCGACCATCAAGCAGATTGTGGCCTCCGGCCGCGGCGACTTCGAGCGCGCGCTTGGCGCTTTCCTGGCCCTTGATATCGGCGAGGTCGACGGCCGGGCCATCCACTTCGAGGATCTTCGGCTGCGGCCGCGACAGCACTTGCGTGCCCTTGAAATGGTTGGCGAGCTGGATGAGCGAAGACGCCGCGATGATTTCGATCTCGGGGCTCGCCCAGGCGGCTTCCGGTCCGCAGGCGGCCGGGCACATCAAACCTTCATTGCGCGCATTGGCGCCGATGGCGGCGGGCAACACGCCGGCGACCGGCGCGATCGAGCCGTCGAGGCCGAGCTCGCCGAGCACGGTAAAACCCGCCAGCGCGTCGTGCGGGATGGCGCCGATGGCGGCCATCAGGCCGAGCGCGATCGGCAGATCGTAGTGGCTGCCTTCCTTGGGCAGGTCGGCCGGCGCGAGATTGATGGTGATGCGGCGCGACGGCAGCGCCAGCCCTGAGGCCGTCAGCGCCGAGCGCACCCGCTCGCGCGCTTCGGAGACCGCTTTGTCGGGCAGGCCGACGACGTTGAATGCCGGCAGCCCCGGCGCGACCTGCACCTGGACGTCGACCGGCCGAACCTCGATGCCCTCGAACGCAACCGTTGAGACGCGCTGGACCATGGCAGCCCCTGCCTTATGCGAGAGCCTAACGGAACTTCGCGGCCTCTTCAAGAACATTTAGAGAACAAAATGCAGCCTGGTTGCTCCCTACCCGGTCAGGGCGAGCCGCCTGGGACGTGCCGGGATGGACTGTCGTCATCGAGAGGCAAGCGCTACATGATGGTCGTCATCTAGACCGGCATTCTCAAGCCGACGATTGGAACGCGGAACATGGTGTCCTCCGCCCTCGCCGCGGCGCTCGAGCGCCGCAACATCCACTACGGCTGGGTCATCGTCGCCGTCACCTTCCTCACCACGATCGTCACCGCCGCGGCGATGAGCACGCCCGGCGTGCTGATCGTGCCGCTGGAAAAGGAATTCGGCTGGGACACCGAGCAGATTTCGTCGGCGCTGGCGCTGCGTCTCATGCTGTTCGGATTGTTCGGCCCGTTCGCCGCCGCCTTCATGAACCGGTTCGGCGTGCGCGCCGTGATGGTCTGCGCCGTGATCCTGATCTCGGCCGGCATGCTGGCGTCGCTGGCGATGACGCAGGTGTGGCAGCTCATTCTGCTGTGGGGCATCGTCGTCGGCATCGGCACCGGCCTCACCGCCATGGTGCTTGCGGTGACGGTGGCGACGCGCTGGTTCAATCACCGCCGCGGCCTGGTCATGGGCCTGTTCGCGGCCAGCAACGCCACCGGGCAACTGGTGTTCCTGCCGCTGATCGCGCAAATCACGACGGCTTACGGCTGGCGCATCGCGCTGGTCTGCGTCTGCTGCATGTTGGCGTTCGCCGGTGTCGTCGCCTTCACCCTGATGCGCGACCGGCCGAGCGATCTCGGCCTGCCGCTCTACGGCGAGAAGGCCGTATCGCCGCCACCGGCCATGGGCGTCGGTCTCGTCTCGCTGTTGCTGTCGCCGCTCGTGGTGCTGAAGGAAGCCGCGCGCACGCCGATCTTCTGGGTGCTGTTCGGCACGTTCTTCGTCTGCGGTTGCAGCACCAACGGCCTGATCCAGACCCATTTCGTCACGCTGTGCCACGATTACGGGCTGCCGGCGGTCACCGCGGCCAGCGTGCTGGCGATGATGGGCATCTTCGATTTCATCGGCACCATCGGTTCCGGCTGGCTGTCCGACCGGTTCGATAATCGCTGGCTGCTGTTCTGGTATTACGGCCTGCGCGGGCTGTCGCTGCTCTATCTGCCGTTCACCGACTTCACGTTCTACGGCCTGTCGCTGTTCGCGGTGTTCTACGGCCTCGACTGGATCGCCACCGTGCCGCCGACGGTCAAACTCACCGCCGATCGCTTCGGCCGGGAAAAGGCCGGCATGGTGTTCGGCTGGGTTTTTGCCGGCCACCAGATCGGCGCCGCCAGCGCGGCGTTCGGCGCCGGCCTGACGCGCACGCTGTTCGACACCTATCTGCCGGCGTTCTTCGTCGCCGGCGCGCTCTGCATCGTCGCGGCGCTGGCGATTCTCACCGTGCGCAAATCGTCTGGCATGGCGGTCGGCATGGCGGCACCGGTGCCGGCGCGCTAGCGCTGAACTCTCCGGCATCGCTATGTCGTCCAGCAACCCATCGACGATGCCGTGGAATTTCTCCCACGGCGCCTCGCGGTCGCTCTGGTTGCGCACGATGATCGAATTGCCGGCGTAGAATTTCTCGTAGAGCATGTGGCGGCCGGCGAATTCCGAGCCGATCAGGTCCCAGACCAGCTTGTAGAGCTTGTAGCGCGCGCCGGCCTGCATGCTGGCCGTGCCCCACCAGCGCTCGAAGCGATCCTTGAGCTGCGGATCGGCGACGAGGTCGATGCTGGCCGGCATCTGCAGCGGCGCGGCGCCCGCGAGCGTGCGCAGCGTGTCGATGATTTCGGTGTGGTGCTCCTGGCACCAGTTGAGCGTGGCGTAGACCATGCGCCGGTTCGGCGTCACAAAACCCTCCGGCCAGTTTTCGCAAGCCTCGATCTGGCCGTTGACGAGGCCGCCGATGGTGGCTTCAAGCGCGGCGAGGCGGCCCAGCGTCTCGCGCACCGCCGGCACCTTGTCGACGCCGTTGGCCTGGCACATGCGGCTCGCCAGCCCGACGATCAGCCCCATCTTGGCCCAGAAGCGGATGTTGGACTGCTGGTTCTGATAAACGTTGGCCGGCGTCTCGATATAGATGCGGCGCGACCAGGCGCCGTTGTTGTGCAGAAAAACCCGCTCCCACGGAATCTTGACGCGATCGCACACCAGCACCGCGTCGTTCTCGTCGAAGCGATAGCTGAGCGGATAATCGGCCTCCTGCCGGGCGTGACGCTCATAGGGCTCGCGCGCCCAGAACGAGACGCCGGGCGCGTTGTTGGGGATCGCCGCCGTGATGCTCTCGCTCTGGCGCTTGTCGTCGATGGCCGTGAGATTGCCGATATAGACCTCGTCGCCAAAAATCGCGCCGGTCGCCAGCATCTTCATGCCCGACACGACGACGCCGGAATCGTCCTCGCTCACCACCTGCAAGGTCGGATCGTCGCGCACCACGCCGGTATAGATTTCGCGGTCGCGGATGCCGGACGGCGGCGTCACCGCAAACGACAGATAGAGATCGTTGGTGCGGGCGCGCTCATAGAAACGCATGAGGTTGTCGCCGAAGCCGGGCGTCAGTTGGTTGAGCAATTCGGGCCGCATCGCCAGCCCGGTGATAAGACCGGCGACGTGGTCGGGCGAGCGGCCGATCAGGCCGTAAGTGGCGTCGGCGATCGCCTTCATGGCGCGCATGCGCCGCGCCAGATCCTCGCGGCTGCGGCAGCGCAGCCATTGCAGGCCGATGCGCTCGCCGTCGTCCTCGAAGGTGAAGAGATCGCGCTTGGCCGGATCGGCCTTGAGGTCGTAGAGCGCCGCGATGGTGCGCGCGCCGTTGCGGAAGGCGGGATGCGCGGTGACGTCGTCGACCCGCTCGGCGCCGATATAGACGACGCGGCCGTCGCGCATGCGTTCGAGCTTTTCGCTGCCGGTGGCGAGCATGAGTGATCCCTTCATCGAACCGTTGTCATGCCCACGAAGATGGGGCATCCAGTAATCATCGACGGCAGAATAATGCATCAGAGTGTCGTCACCCGTCCTGCGGCGATTACTGGGTCGTCCGCCTGCGCGGACGATGACAAGTAAGGGTATAGCAATGAAGGAGGATTTTATGGCGCGTTATGTCGCAATGGTGGACGGAGGGCCTGGCGCCTTTGGCGTCGTCGTGCCCGATCTGCCAGGATGCACGTCGGGTGGCGAGACCGTCGATGCGGCGCTGCGCAACGCCGTCGAGGCGGTCAAGGCGGTCATGCTATGGGCTGAGGACGCCGCGCGGACGGCGAGAAAATTCCCAATCCTCGTTCAGCGGAAAAGCTGCGCAATGAACCGGCGTTGCGCAGAGCTCGCGCAGGGCAGTATCCTCATCCGCGTGCCGCTACACGTAGCTCCGCTTCGCCTCGATCGCATCCCAGACCAGCGCCGCGATGTCGGGGCCGCCGAGATTCTTCACCGCGCGGATGCCGGTGGGGGAGGTGACGTTGATTTCCGTCAAGAAGCCGTCGATCACGTCGATGCCGACGAAGATGAGACCGCGCTCGCGCAGCGCCGGTCCGAGCCGTGCGCAGATTTCGCGCTCGCGCTCGGTGAGATCGGTGGCCTTGGGCACGCCGCCGCGCACCATGTTGGAGCGCAGATCGTCGGGCGCCGGCACGCGGTTGACCGCGCCGGCGAACTCGCCGTCGACCAGGATGATGCGCTTGTCGCCGTCCTTCACCGCGGGCAGGAATTTCTGCACCACCCACGGCTCGCGGAACATGGTGGCGAACAGATCGTACAGCGAGCCGAAATTGAGGTCCTCGCGCTCGAGCCGGAACACCGCCTCGCCGCCTTTGCCGTAGAGCGGCTTCATGACGATGTCGCCCTGCTCGGCGCGAAACGCTTTGATGGCGTCGAGGTCGCGGGTCAGCAAGGTCGGCGGCATCAGGTCGGGAAATTCGGTGACGAAAATCTTTTCCGGTGCGTTGCGCACATGGCCCGGATCGTTGACCACCAGGGTCTTCGGATGGATGCGCTCGAGCATGTGGGTCGAGGAGATATAGGCGAGGTCGAACGGCGGATCCTGGCGCAGCAGCACCACGTCGAAGGTGGCGAGATCGACGTGCCGCGGTTCGCCCAGCGTGACATGGTCGCCGGCGACATCGCGCACCACCAGCGGCCGCACCGTGGCCGACACTTTGCCGTCGCGCAGGCTGAGCCGGTCGGGCGTGTAATAGGACAGCGGGTGGGCGCGCGCTTGCGCTTCCAGCAGCAACGCGAACGTCGAATCGCCGCGGATATTGATCCGCTCGATCGGATCCATTTGCACGGCGACGTTCAGGCGCATGGCCAAGCCACTAAGCGAAAAGGCGGGCGGTTAAGAGAGGGTAAACCTGGACCTAGCATCTTATAGCCAAGATTACGGGCAGGGACGCAAGAGTTCGGGGAAGCACATGAAACTGGCGAAGCTTTCGATCGCCGCCAAGCTCTATGTCATCTTTACGTTGCTGGCTACCACAACGGTGGCGCTGGCGGCTGCGGCGATTTTCAACAGCAACCGGCACGTCGCCCTGACCAACGAGTTCGAATCGGCCTTTGTCGGCGCCGAGAATGTCGAGCGCATCAACAGCCTGATCTATGCCGTGGTCATGGAATCGCGCGGCATCTACATGTCGCCGGACATCGCCACCGCGAAGAAGTTTGCCGAAGGCCTGACCCGCTTCAACGACCAGATCGGCGGCGTGATGGAGGGATGGCAAAGGTCGGTGCGGCCGGAAGATGCCGATGTCTTCGCTCAATTCGCCGCACGGGTGAAGAAATTCCAGGAGTTCCGCCGCGAGCTGGTGCGCCGCGGCACCGAAATCAGTCCGGCGTCCGGCAGCGAATGGGGCAACAACGATGCCAACCGGACGGTCCGCACGGCGCTGACCAACGATCTCGACGTGCTCGGGCGCCTTTACGCGAATCGGTCGCGAGAAATCTACGGCCGGATCGAAAGCGGCATGGAGACTTCCGCGCTGGAGATGATGCTGCTCGGCGCGGCCGCGCTGATGCTGGCGATGTTCGGCGCACTGGTGATCCAGCGGTCGATCGCGCGTCCCCTTGCCGCCGTCACCCGCGCTACCGAGGCGGTCGCCGGCGGCGACGCCACACTTGCCGTGCCGTTTCGCGATCGCCCCGACGAGATCGGCGCGCTGGCACGTTCCATCGCGGTGTTCCAGGACGCGATGCGCCGCAATGTCGAGCTGAACAAAACGGTGCTCGCGGAGGCCGAGGCGAAGGTGCAGCGCCAGGAACAGATTTCGGCCGAAACGGCGCGCTTCGGCACCAACATCGAGGCGAGCCTGTCCAAGCTCGACCGGTTATTCAAACAGATGCTGTCGGCGTCGGCGCTACTGACCGACGCGGCGGACCTCGCCTCGGACAAGACCGGCAGCGCCGCAACGGCATCGGGTGAGGCCTCGGCCAACGTGCGCGATATCGCCGCCGCAGCCGAGGAACTCGCCGTCGCGGTCTCCGAGATCAATCGTCAAGTCGTGCAATCGAACGCCATCGCCACCAAAGCGGTGGGCGAGGCTGCGCACACCAGCAATTCGGTCAAGGAGCTTAGCGAAGTGGGCCGCCGCATCGGCGACGTGATCAAACTGATCACCGCCATCGCCGAACAGACCAACCTGCTCGCTCTCAACGCCACGATCGAGGCGGCACGCGCCGGCGAGGCCGGACGAGGTTTTGCCGTGGTGGCCGGCGAGGTCAAGGCGCTGTCGTCACAGACGGCGAAGGCGACCGAGGAGATCGGCGCGCAGATCACGGCGATGCAGAGCGCGACAGGGCGTTCGATCCAGGCCATAGCCGGCATCGAAAGGACGATCCGCGAGATCGGTGAGATTTCCGGCGCGATTGCCAGCGCCGTTACCGAACAAGGTGCCGCGACCCAGGAAATAGCCCGCAGCGTGGAAGTGGCGGCACGCCGTACCAACGACACCGCGGACGAGGTCGTGCGCGTCGGCGAGGCGACGGAGAACACGCGCGCCAGCGCCACATCGGTCAAGACGCTTGCCGACGATCTTGCCGCCGCGGCCGGCCAAATCCGCGCCCAGGTCGATCAGTTCTTCCGCAAGCTCCGCGCCGCCTAGGCCATCCGCCGCCCGCGACGTTCAACGGCTGGCATCGAACGCGTTGGCGATGTGCCGCGGCAGCTTGCCCGGCGCCACCAGGATGACGTCGAAGCGGATAAAGCATTGCGCGTCATCGGGGTGGCTTGAGAGCCAAAATTCGGCGGCGGCGATGATGCGTTGCTTGGCACGTTCGGTCACCGCTTCCGCCGCGGCGTCGAGATTGTCGCGCGCCTTGACCTCGACAAAGACCAGGTCGCGGCGCCGCCGCGCCACGATGTCGATTTCGCCGACCGGAGTTTTGAAGCGCCGCGCCGCGATGCGGTGGCCCTTGGCGATGAGCAGCATGGCGGCGCGGCTCTCCGCCGAAAGCCCGAGCCGGAAGGCCGCGACGCGCTCCGGGCGCGGCGCGGATTTGGCTGGACCGAGCGGCTCAGCGCGGCGCGCCATCACCCGTGTCCTTACCTGTGTCCTTCGCCAGCGCCAGCGCGCGCTGATAGAGCTCGCGGCGCGGCAGGCCGGTGGCTTCGGCCACTTCGCCGACGGCATCTTTCAGCGAGACGCGGGCCAGCGCCTGGCGCAGCAAAGCGTCGGCGTCGCTTAGGCTCACTTCCGCCGGCGCCGGCGGCGGCCCGATCACCAGCACGATCTCGCCGCGCAATTCGCTTGCGGCGCAGTTTTGCGCCAGCGTCTCGAGATCGCCGCGCCGGATTTCCTCGTGCAGCTTGGTCAGCTCGCGGCAAACCGTCGCTTCGCGGGGTCCGAGGCCGGCCGCGAGATCGGCCAGCGCCGCGGCAAGCCGCGGCCCGGTCTCGAACAGCACCAGCGTCGCCGGGATGCGGCCGAGCTCGGCGATGCGGCTGCGGCGCGCCGTGGCCTTCGGCGGCAGGAAGCCGGCAAACAAAAACTGATCGGTGGGCAAGCCGGCGACGGCGAGCGCCGCCAACAGCGACGAGGCGCCGGGCAGCGTGGTGACCGCATAGCCGGCGTCATGGGCGGCGCGCACCAGCTTGAATCCGGGATCGGAGATCAGCGGCGTGCCGGCGTCGGAGACCAGCGCGATCGCCGCGCCATCGGCAAGCCGGCGCAACAGCGCCGGCCGCGCCTGCGCCGCGTTGTGGTCGTGATAGGGCGTGAGCGGCGTGGCGATGGCGTAGCGGTCGAGGAGTTTTCGCGTCACCCGCGTATCCTCGCAGGCGATCAGGTCGGCGCCCGCCAAGTGCCGCGAGCGCCCGCAGCGTGATGTCGCCGAGATTGCCGATCGGGGTGGCGACGATGTGCAGCCCCGGAGCGAGCCGCGCCACGTCGGTCTGGTGGCCGTCGAGGACATAGTGCCGCGGCGCAGTTTGTTCCCGGCCGGGCGGTTTGCGCAGCGTTTCGCTCATTGCGGCAAGTCTAGCGCCCCCGCCCGCGGCCGTCATGGTCAGCGTGTTTTGGACCGGTCGGATTTCATTATCCTTTCCATTCGGTTAACTATTCGCCCCCAGAATGACAGATTAGCGTTGCTCTATTCGCCTAGGGGCGCGCTGAAGGCTGCCGCGAGGGAGAACCGCCGTGTCTGCGGAAATGCCGCGCCATGCGTCGGTCGTCCTGTCGTCGCGGCGCCGCGCCTTGCAAGGCTTGCTGACGACGGCAAGCGCGCTGTTGGCCGGCTGTTCCGGCAATTCCAGCCTGCTCAATTCATTCACGTCGCCATCGCCGCCGCCGCAGAGCGCGCAGGCGCCGCCCGGCGCCACGATCGGTACCGGCGAGGTCAAGGCCGGCCTCATTCTGCCGCTGTCGGCCGGCGGCAATGCCGGCATCGCCGGGCAGTCGATGCGCAACGCCGCCGAAATGGCGATCGCCGAGTTCAATGCCCCCAACATCCAGCTCCTGGTGATGGATGACGGCGGCACCGCCGAGGCGGCGCGGCTGGCCGCCCAGCAGGCGCTCGACCAGGGCGCCGAGATCATCCTCGGGCCGCTGTTTGCGCAATCGGTCAGCGTCGTCGGGCAAGTGGCGCGGGCGCGCAACATCCCGGTCATCGCGTTTTCGACCGATGCCAATGTCGCTTCGGCGGGCGTCTATCTGCTGAGCTTCCTGCCGGAGTCCGATGTCGAGCGCATCGTGCAGTATGCCGCCTCGACCGGAAAGCGCTCGTACGCCGCCCTGATCCCGGATAATCCGTACGGCACGGTGGTCGAAGCCGCCTTCAGGCAGGCGGTGGCACGGCGCAACGGCCAGCTCCTCGCGATCGAGCGCTATCCCCACGACAAGGCCGGTGCCGCCGGGCCGGTCAGGAATATCGCCCAGACGGCGGCCCGCATCGATGCGCTGCTCATCCCCGATGGCGGCGACACGGTGCCGGATATCGTCCAGGCTCTTGCCGGGGCCGGCGTCAATCTCAAGAAGATCCAGCTGCTCGGCACCGGGCTATGGGACGACCCCCGCATCAGCTCCAATCCGGCGCTCGATGGCGGCTGGTATGCGGCCCCGGACGGCGCCGGCTACCGCGGCTTCGCCGAGCGCTACCGCACTCGCTACAAGCAGGAACCGGGGCGCACCGCGACGCTCTCCTACGACGCGGTCGCGCTGATCGCGGCGCTGGTCAAGACGCAAGGAACGCAGCGCTTCAGCACGGCGGTCCTGACCAATCCGTCGGGCTTTACCGGCATCGATGGCCTGTTCCGCTTCCGCGCCGACGGCACCAACGAGCGCGGGCTTGCAGTACTGCGGGTCACCGCGTCGGGTTCGCAGATCATTGCCCCGCCGCCGCGCAGTTTCGGCAACGGAACATAAGCTAGCTTATTAAATTTAAAGCCGATCAGAGAGTGCGAAGGCGTCGCGTGCGGTAAACGATGGCTGGCAGGCATTGGACGAGCCGACCGTGAAGTTGCCTTCGGCTGGCGGTGAGACAGCACTATAGTTCCGCACTACTCCCCACGGGCATGGAGCTATTTCCTGCCGCCGCTGCAGCAGTTGTTCGGGCGGTCTCAATTCATCTCGCTGCAAGATCGGCCACCTGCGATAGCGGCGCTTAGGCGTGAAAGTGGCCTGTTAAAATACTAAGGTAGCTTATAAATTGCTCTTGAAATTCAAATTCTCAACCAGAATCAAAGCCTTTAGGCCGCCAGATCGGCAACAACCGCGTCCAGCACCGGAAAACCGGGCAGGGTGACACGCAGCCGGCCCGCATCCGTCGTTTCGACCAGGCCGTGCTCGTGCAGCATGGCGATGCGCGCCGGGTCAAGCGACCGGCCGGAGAGCGCCTGAAAACGCGCAATATCGATGCCTTCGGCGAGCCGCAGCCCCATCAGCAGGAACTCGTCGGCCATGTCCTCACGCGTCAGCGTGTCGTCGGTGGTAAGGCCATGACCGGCGGCCTCGACGCGCATGAGCCAAGACTCCGGCCGTTTTTCCGTCGCCGTCGCATGCCGGTCGCCCTCGATGTCGAGCCGGCCGTGAGCGCCAGGTCCGATGCCGGCGTATTCCTGGGCGCGCCAGTAGACGAGGTTATGCCGGCATTCGCCGCCGGGCCGGGCGTGATTGGAAATCTCGTAGGCCGGCAGGCCGTGCGCCGCGCAAATCTCCAGGGTGGTGTCGTAAAGCTCGCGGCCGAGATCGTCGTCGGGAATGACGAGCTTGCCCGCGGCATGGAGCGCGGCAAACGGCGTGTCCTGCTCGATGGTCAGTTGATAGAGCGAGAGGTGGTCGCCGGCCTCGGCCAGGGCGCGTGTGAGCTCGCTCGCCCAATCCTTCGGGTCCTGGCGCGGCCGGGCATAGATCAGATCGAACGAGTAGCGATCGAAAATGCTGCGCGCGATGCCGACCGCATCGAGCGCTTCGCGCGAGGTGTGCATGCGGCCAAGCTCGGCGAGCACGCGATCGTCGAGCGCCTGGACGCCGAGCGAGACGCGGTTGACGCCGGCGCTGCGATAGCCGCGGAAGCGGGTGGCTTCGACGCTGGTCGGATTGGCTTCGAGGCTGACCTCGACGTCGGGTGCGACGCGCCAATGTTTTGCGATCGCATCGAGGATCGAACCAACCGTGGCCGGCTGCATCAGCGAGGGCGTGCCGCCGCCGAAGAAGATCGTCGAAACGGTGCGATCCGGCACTCGCGCCGCGGTCGCCGCGATTTCGGCGGCAAACGCGCGCACGAAGCGCGGCTCGTCGATCGGCTCGCGGCGCACATGGCTGTTGAAGTCGCAATAGGGGCATTTCGACAGGCAGAACGGCCAGTGAATGTAGACGCCGAAGGCCGCCTGTCCGCTGTCGGCCAAATTGTCAGCGGGCAAATCTTGCTCAACCAAGGCACGCCTCCGCGAGCTTCATGAAGGCGCGCGCCCGATGTGACAGGCCTTTGCCGCGCGGCGGCAGGCCATGTTTCTCGTCGCTCGGCATTTCGCCGAAGGTGCGAGCGTGGCCGTCGGGCAGGAACATCGGATCGTAGCCGAATCCTTTGTCGCCGCGCGGCGGCCAGACCAGGGTGCCGTCGACTTTGGCCTCGAAATCCTCGACATGGCCGTCGGGCCAGGCCACGCAGAGCGCCGAGACGAAATGCGCCTTGCGCTGGGCCGGCGCCTTCGCGCCGCGTTCGTACAGCTTGACCTCGATGGTCTCCATGGCGCGGCGGAAATTCTTTTCCGGCCCGGCCCAGCGCGCCGAATGGATTCCCGGCGCGCCGTCGAGCGCATCGACCACCAGGCCGGAATCGTCGGCGAAGGCGGGCAGGCCGGTCGCAAGCGCTGCGGCCTCGGCCTTGATGCGCGCGTTGTCGCCAAAGCTCATGCCGGTCTCGTCCGGTTCTTGCAGGTCGAGTTCACCCGCCGATATGGCGTCGATACCGTAAGGCGCAAGCAATTCGCGCATCTCGGCGAGCTTGCCGGGATTATGCGTCGCGATCACGAGACGCCCGGCGATGCGGCGATGCTCGTTCACATCACCGCCATCTTCTGCAAGTCGACCAGCTTGCCGATGCCCTTGCGCGCCAGCGCCAACAGCGCGGCAAACTGATCTTCGGAAAACGGCGTCTTCTCGGCCGTGGCCTGTATTTCCACGATATTGCCGGTGCCGGTGAGGACGAAATTGGCGTCGGTATCGGCTTGCGAATCCTCGGCGTAATCGAGATCGAGCACGGCCACCCCGCCGTGCACGCCGCAGGAGATGGCGGCGATATGATCGCGCAACACTTCCATCTGCACCATGTCGCGGGTTTTCATCCAGGCGAGGCAGTCGTAGAGCGCGATCCAGGCGCCGGTGATCGAAGCGGTGCGGGTGCCGCCGTCGGCCTGGATGACGTCGCAATCGATGGTGATCTGGCGCTCGCCGAGCGCCTTGAGGTCGACGACCGAGCGCAGGCTGCGCCCGATCAGCCGTTGGATTTCGACGGTGCGGCCGCTCTGCTTGCCGGCCGACGCCTCGCGCCGCGTGCGCTCCAGCGTTGCGCGCGGCAGCATGCCGTATTCGGCGGTGATCCAGCCGCGGCCCTGGCCTTTGAGCCACGGCGGCAGGCGATCTTCCAGCGTGGCGGTGACCAGCACATGGGTCTCGCCGAATTTCACGAAACACGAACCTTCGGCGAATTTCACCACGCCGCGTTCCAGCGAAACCGGACGCAGTTCGTCAGGCTGTCGGCGGCTCGGCCGCATATGTGCTCTCCTCACGGCCGGGCCAGGCGCCGGCTGGGGCTGCTTTTAGAGCATGACGCGGGGAAGGGGAAACCCGGTTTTGGGCTGCGAGCCTGAGATCATTAACGGCCGCCACCCGATCAGTTTCAATTGATCCCTGACCACGTTGCCAGCCGCCGACGCTTCCCGCTACGCTTCCACCACAACAGCCGGGAGGCCAAGATGGCAGCGGAAGCAACCCAAGCACTGGCGCAATTCGCCGCCGCGTTACGCTACGAAGACATTCCGCCGCGCGTCCGCGAGCACTGCAAGACGCTGCTGCTCGATGCGCTGGCTTGCGCGGTCGCCGGCCGGCTTGGCGAGGAGACCGGGCAGATCGCGGCTCTGGCGTCGGGCCTGGCGCAGGGCTCCGAATCGAGCGTGATCGGCGGCGATCACCTGTCGCTTGCCGGCGCGACCTTGCTCAACGCCTATCTCGTTACCGCGGTCACCATGTGCGACGTGCATCGCGAGACCATGACCCATGTCACGCCCGAGGTCATGCCGCCGGCGCTCGCCATTGCCGAGCGCGATGGGCTGAGCGGCCGCGCGCTGCTCACCGCGATCGCGGCGGGATGCGAGGTGACGACGCGGGTCGGCATCGGCACCGATTATCCAAAATTCCGCGCCCGCGGCTGGCACGGCCCCGGCATTTTCGGTCCGTTCGGCGCGGCAGCCGCCGTCGGTTCGCTCCTCAAGTTCGATGCCGACACCATGGCGCGCGCGTTTGGGCTCGCCGGCAGCCAGGCCGCCGGCACGTTTGCCGCATGGGGCACGCCGACGGTGAAATTTCATCAGTGCCGCGGCGCCCTGTCGGGGTTGATGGCGGCGCTGTTGGCGCAGCAAAAATTCGTCGCCACGCGCGAGTTCCTCACCGCCAAGGACGGCGGCCTCTACAACACCTATGTGGACGGCGGCAAACCGGATCTCGCCACGGCAGATCTCGGCGCCCGCTGGGAGCTCGAGCGCATCGCCATGCGGCTGTGGCCGTCGGCAACGCTCATTCAAGGCATGAACACCGCGCTGTTCGATCTGCTCGGCAAACAAAACATCGATCCGGCCCGCATCGCCAAGGTCCGCATCGGCTTGGGCGAGCAGGCATTCGCGATGCACGGCGGCTTCGACACCTACAAAGCCAAGTTCGAGGCGCTGCTGTCGGCGCATTACACCGCCGCCGTCATCTTGCACGACCGCACGCTGACCTTGGCGCAGTTCGAGCCGGGCCGTTACGACGATCCGAAACTGCGAACGTTCGCGGCCAAGCAGGTCGAGACCCGCGCCGAGCCGACGGTGGGCGGCTCGCAGGCCGTGGTCGACATCGTGATGGCCGATGGCGCGACGCTGTCGGCGCGGTGCGAGCACCCGCTCGGCGCCTTCGAAAATCCGGTGTCGCGCGCCCAGATCGAGCAGAAATTCCGCACCTATGCGCAAGACTTTCTGCCTGACGCCCACATCGCGGACGCGATCGGTGCGGTCGAACGGCTGGAGGATTTCGGCTCGGTGCGCCGGCTGATGGATGTGCTGCGCGTCGCGCCGCGGGCAATGGCGGCTGCGGAGTGACACGGCGTGAATGCGCTCGAGCGGACGACGTACGAGAGTCCGCTATGTCCCGAAAGCGACTGACGCCCGTCTCAGGCCCGCACGTCGCGATGGCCAAAAGGAGACCAACAGCACTGCAACAAAATGTCTTGCTCTGAGCGAAGAGACATTTCCGCGAAAGCGAGTTGGATGTCCGGTTCTCACAATATCGCCCGGCGCGACCTCGCAAAATCCTGCAATGGGAAGCGCAGCTGGATTCCGCCTCGAACCTCGGCGCTCAGCACTGAGCCATTCAGGAGACGGCTGAACATTTTATCGTCGACAGCCATAAAGACTGAGCAAAAATTGGCTTTGGCATGGCACCTGATTGGCCTGCCGGAGATCGGAACATGGTCGATTTCGACAACGAGTGGCGCGTCAGTCGTTGAATGGAGCGTCTCAATTACCAGAAAACGCGACTGCTCCTCCTGACCGAACACAACAAAGCCCAACAATTCACCCGATGTTGAGCGAGCGTCCTCGCGCATAGTGCACGAAATATCGGCTATTTTGTTGACCGAACAGCCACCCCACCAATGAGTGTACGTTGCCGCAAAAGGTTCACCTCGCAGAGGGCTGCCGTCCTGCGCACTGGCCGCCAGACTTGAGTGCCAAGTGAGATAGCCAGCTAACCCTAGTGCGGTTAGCGCGGCGAAAATTCGCCGCTGATGAAGCCTTTTGGCCGCAGAACTCGAGTTTATTGCCCAAAGAAAGACTTGATATCTGCGAGCACATCTTTCGCTACCTGTCGGACATAGCTGTCAGGATCATCCGCCAGGGGCCGGACAGCCTGAACAACGACAAAGGGGTCTAGTTCTTTTCGGACGGCTGCAAGGATTTGCAATGCCTCAAGCGCACCGGCCCGCACCCTCACGATTGGCGAAGTGAGAGCGTCGATACATTTCGCCTGTACCCAGTCGGCGTCGTGATAGTAGGCCGCGTTTAAAAACGCAGCGTACGCGTGATCCGTGTCGCCACTTTCGAATTCAGCCTCAAGTGCGGCGCGCGTGAGTTCCTCGGGGTGGAAGTATTCGGGCCTCTCGAACGTCGTATCGATGAGGTTCTCGCTCGGGATTGTCGTCATGCGCTGGTAAAAATCAACGATGTCCGCAAAGCTGATCCGCCATTCGGAGACTTTTCGTTTGGCCGGCTTATCAGGAACGATTCCATATGGCTTCGCCGGATTGAAACCGCGCGGCAACTTATCGGGCGGGAGGATGCGTTCCCGAAATACGACCTGCTCGTCGACGCGATACATCGGCCAATGGCAGAAAGCGTCGCTCCAGCCCGGATGCGCCAAGGACGTCACCAGGCACGATTTTCGTTTGCCATCGACGATCCGTTTGAGTCCGTCGCGCCATTGCCGCTCGTAATCGGTTTGCGTCCAGCCATTTTCGGCATCGACAACTGCGGTAAACGGCTCAGTGACTTCGTCGTGTACGAGATCTCCCAGAAGCGCCACCGTCCCGTCGCCACGCAACATCCGGTCGACGAATTGAATCGAAAACGTCATGTGGATCTAGCTTCCGCCTCTCAGTCCCGATCATGGTATAAGGTCTCGGCGGCGATATCGCCATTCGTTACGGCAGCCGGCCGGACCGATGAGCCAAGTTTTTTACGCTAAGGCTTGTTCGAGATGTCCACACCAGCTGCCAGTTCTCCTCTTGGCTGGGCGTTGGCTTTCCGCGTCCGGAGCCGCGACAAAGCAATGAAGGAGCTTCGGCGCGCTGAAGGTCTCCTTGAGAAGAGATTACGCGTGACGAGTTGTGAACCGTACTGGAAAATCGCCGGCCTCCGGATGTGTGAGGCTACCGGGCAACTCCACGACGGTACTGGTGAATGCGAAGGCGTTTCACTCAACTCCCTGGCAGACATCAATCTCTGCTAGGTCATCGGCATAACCCGCTAGCCGCATTTCATCTCGGCTCAGTGTACTGACCCCACGGAGGACTTTCTTACACACGTCCGCAATAAGATTCTCTGCTGGCATCGTCAGAATACGAACATATCCGAACCTGCATAGACTCCCACTGGCGGCGAAAGCTCGCGACTTGCACATTCCCGTCCAATTTCAATTCACGGTTAATGCGTTCCATTTCGGCGAAATAAAGCCGCTCGCAGTGGTCGAAGTCGCCGGGCAGAGCCGGGTGAAAAGCCACATTCCTGGCGGCCTGCTTGGCTTTGGGCGTTGCCAACACGCGTGAGTCTCGATGGGCAAAGATCAGCCGGCGACGGTCCGACTTGAATGGCGGACCGGAATGGCCAATTCTCGCCATAAGAGGGGAGTTCTCCGTGGCCACCCACGACGTTCCAATAAGCGCCAGTCAGGTCGGGCTTGCGCAGCTCAACGAGCGCTCGCGCGAGATTTTTCGCCAGGTGGTCGAGAGCTATCTGGCGACCGGCGAGCCGGTCGGCTCGCGCAATCTGTCGCGCATCATTCCGATGACGTTGTCGCCGGCTTCGGTGCGCAATGTGATGTCGGATCTGGAACAGGCCGGCCTGGTCTATGCGCCGCATACGTCGGCCGGGCGCCTGCCGACCGAGAAGGGCCTGCGCTTCTTCGTCGATGCGCTGATGCAGATCGGCGATCTCACCGACAATGATCGTAACGCGATCGAGGCGCAGGTCGCTGCCTCCGGCCAGGCCAAATCGGTCGAGACGGTGCTGACCGAAGCCTCAGGGCTACTGTCCGGCCTGACCCGCGCCGCCGGCGTCGTGCTGACGGCGAAATCCAACGTGCGGCTCAAGCATGTCGAGTTCGTGCGGCTCGAGCCGGAACGGGCGCTGGTGGTGCTGGTCGCCGAGGACGGCCAGGTCGAGAACCGCGTGCTCAACGTCCCGGTGGGCTTGCCGACCTCGGCGCTGACCGAGGCCTCGAACTTCCTCAACGCCCATATCCGCGGCATGACCATTGCCGAGGCGAGGGACGAGCTCGAGCGCGCCCTCAACGCGCGGCAGGCCGAGCTCGACGAATTGACACAAAAGATCGTGGCCACCGGGCTTGCCAGCTGGTCGGGCGGCGAGAGCGGCGAGCGCAAGCTGATCGTGCGCGGCCAGGCGCATCTGCTCGAAGACCTCAAGGCGCTCGACGATCTGGAGCGTGTGCGGCTCTTGTTCGACGATCTGGAAACCCGCCGCGAGGTGATCGATCTCTTGGGCCGCGCCGAGCAGGCCGAAGGGGTGCGGATTTTCATCGGCTCGGAGAACAAGCTGTTCTCGCTGTCGGGTTCCTCGACCATCGTCGCGCCCTATCACGACGCCACCGGCCGCATCGTCGGCGTGCTCGGCGTGATCGGCCCGACGCGGCTCAACTACGCCCGCGTCATCCCCATGGTGGACTACACCGCCAAGGTCGTGAGCAAGCTGCTCGGGGGGTGAGGGTGGCCCTAGGTCGATCCCTGGGAACTGCCGGGATCAAACGCTCACGAAAGCCGGCCGCCATCTGGACCATCCGACTGCAGGGGATATCGGTCCCCGGCCGCTTGATTTTTGCCGCCAGCGCCCTGATATGCGGGGCAAGCAAGACTATGGGAAAAGACATGACTGGAGAGACCGCTCGCGCTGAGGACGAGGCGGCCGAACAGCCCGAGACATCGGCTGCGGCTACTGGGGCTGCGGCAGCGAGCGACCCCAAACCGTCCACCGCGCTCGATCGCGAGCATGCCGAGATGAAAGACCGGCTGCTGCGCACGCTTGCCGAAATGGAGAATTTGCGCAAACGGACCGAGCGCGAAGTCACCGATTCGCGGCTCTACGGCGTCGCGTCGTTCGCCCGCGACGTGCTCGGCGTTGCCGACAATATCCGCCGCGCGCTCGACGCCGTGCCGCCGGAGGCGCGGGCGCATGCCAATGCCGGCATGAAGGCGCTGGTCGACGGCGTCGAATTGACCGAACGCGAGCTGCTCAAGGCGCTGGAAAAGAACGGCGTCCGCCAGTTCACGCCGCACGGCGAGAAATTCGACCCCAACGTTCACCAGGCCATGTACGAAGTGCCCGATCCGTCGGTGCCGGCCGGCAGCATCGTCCAGGTGATGCAGCCCGGCTACATGATCGGCGAGCGCGTGCTGCGGCCGGCGTTGGTCGCGGTGGCGAAGGGCGGCCCAAAACCCGCGCCGAATTCAGCGTCCGGCAACGACAACAACACGACCGCGGTGCAGGATTCCTGACTAGGACGCGGCCACGCTAACGCGCAGCCATAGCCAGATGGATGCCGGTCTGGTGAAGGCGCTTGTCAAGCAACGTCTGCTCCTCGCTGCCGACACCTGAGCGCTTGAATCAATCCATGCCCTGCCAGACGATACCAATGAACTTGGCGCCGAGTTCTTGGTTGAACCGCCAGACCACTTTGTATTTGCTCTCCTGGGTCACGCGGTGGCCGGAGAGGAGCAGGACGAATTCATCGGGGACGTCGAATCCGTCGACATGAAGCCGCACGCCGCCATCGGAAATGTCCATGACAACACACTCGCGCGGCAGCGAGCCGTTGCCGAATTGGATCCTCGCCACACGGTAGAGGGGACGGCGCGGCTCCCGGCGCCTCTCGTGAGGCAGCAGCGCAAGCATGACCCGGCTCCGTGTTGCGGCGAAGCTTCCAGCAATTGGCGATAGCGCCCGCTCGTCAAAACATCTGCCCTATAACAATTGCACGCGGCCTAACGCGCGCGCTCGGATTTTTCTCGTATTTGTCTGAATTTAGCGCCGCTGTCCGCGCGCCACGCGTTTATTTCGGCTGGACGCCGTCGCGCACGGCGCGCAGCCGCGTCAGCGCGGTGGTCCAGACGCCGGCCTTGGCCATGCCGATCATCTGCATGAAGCCGCCGGTGCCGAAGCGCAGCCACTGCGCCACCATGATGTCGTCGCCGGTCTTCATGTCCTTGGCTTGCGCCGTGGTCTGAAAGCCCGACTGGCCGCCGATACGCAGCGGCTCCGACATGGTGATCTGCACGTCCTTGATGCCGACGATCTGGCCGAACGTCATGCGCGCAAATTGGCCGTGGTCTTCTGTTTCGCCGGGGCCGCCGTCAAAGGCGGCAATAAACATGCGGGCGTCGAAGTTGTCGGTCGGCACGCCGTCGGGCGTATCGACCAACATCACGGCGCGGCCGGGAAGAACGTTTTCGACATGGAAGCCGGCGAGGTCGCTGAGCGTGAATGGCAGCAGGCTGAGCTTCTCCGCGTCCGGGATGGTCGCGCGCACCGCCAGCGTCGCCAGCGCCGCGCGCACGACAGCGTCGGGGTAGGCAGTCTCCTGTTCGGGGATCTGCACGTTGACCAGAGCGGTGAGCTCTTTGGTCTGAACGTTGAGAAGCCACTTGCGATAACGCGTCTTGTCGGCGGTCTGCTTGCCGATCACCAAAGTGCCTTTGCCGAAGTCGAACTTCATCTCCTCGCGATTGTCCACGATGATGCCGTTCTTCTTCAGCACATCGGTCGCGAGACTCTTCTCGATTTCAGGAAAAGCCGCCGGCGGTTGCGCGGCGATCAGGATGGCGGAATCCTTGGCGACATCTTCGAAGCCCAAGAAGCCTTTGCTCACCACCATCCCGGCGGGGGGCACCAGGCCGACGCGGGATCCGACCGGAAAAATCGCATCGGCGGCCTGCGCCGCGGGTGCCAAGATCGGTGCCATGAGAAGGCACAAGACAAAGCAGGCGAGGGCCGCCGCAAGAATGGCCCCGACGGAATTGAATTTGCTACCGCTTGTCATGCTGAGCCTGTGCTGGAGCCGGCCGGGGCCACGATATCGACATCGAAGCTCGTCACCCGGCGCATGGTCAGATTGATCCGTCCGCCTTCCGGGAGCAAGGTCGATGTGCCCGGCAAGATCCGGTCGACGCCGTGAAACGCCAGCCTGGTATCGCCGCCGAGCACGACCGCGTCGCCGGAACTGAGCTGGAACGACCGGGTCGGGTCGCTGCGCTTTGATCCGCCGATGCGGAACAGGCAGGAATCGCCGAGCGAAAGCGAGACCACCGGCGCGGCGAAATCCTCCTCGTCGCGATCCTGATGCAGGCCCATTTTGGCAGTCGGGTGATAGAAATTGATCAAACATGCTTCCGGCGGCGACGGATAGCGCGGCCAGATCGTTCCACATCGCGATCAGCACATCGGGCATCGGCGGCCAGGGCCGGCCGGTGACCGGGTGGGTCGGCTGATAGCGGTAGCCGTCCTCGTCGGACACCCAGCCGAGCGGCCCGCAATTCGACATGCGCACCGTAAACGGCCGGCCCGACCGCGGCATGCGCGGCGTAAACAGCGGCGCGTCCCGGATCACCGCCGTGATGGCCGCGAGCAGCTCCCGTTGCCGCTTCGGCTCGAGATAGCCGGGCCGCAGCAACAGCCCGGTCTTGCCCGGTTCATTTCCGCCGGCCGCAAGCCGCGCCAAAGACATTCCTTATTTCCTTCGCGGTCCGCCGCGCATAGTTCCGCGACGGCACACGCTATAGCATGACATTGGCCGGAAATTGGCGTCGTGCGCGAGTGCTACCGCGGCAAAGCGTCAGGCAACGCCGCAGGCGATGTATTGCGCGCCGAACGACAGGTTGCGCAAGCCGCGTTCGATGCGCCGCATGAAACATGAAAGGCGTCGCACACGGCAGCAGCACGAAATATCGCGTATCGATCCGGCGCAATCCGGCATCCTCGAGCAGTCGCCGCGTTTGGCCCGCCCGCAACAGCGCCGGCAGCACCACTTCCTCGTTAAAAACGGGAACCACGATGCTGTAGCAAATGTCGCAGGCGTCGGCCGCCGTCGCACTATCACCCAACCGAACGTCGCCACGCCAGTTCACGAATGGTTAAGAAGCCCTCGCGGTGGCGATGCAGGAGGCGGCGATCAAAAAGGCGGCGCCGCGAAATCGTGGGCGCATTTCGATATTCCGCCGAAAGGCGGCGTTAAGGCCAAATCTATAGCTTCAGTCCTCGTTTGGCGGGCTTATTGCTCTCACATTCCGGCGACAGCGTGCGTTATCGCATCGCCGCGCCAACTGCCGCGGAGAAGGCGAGCAAGCGATGAGTGTCACGACTGCGCAGACCGGCGACGACGACCTTGCGGTTTCGGCCCGGCCTTACGATGCCTTGAGGACGTGGCTGCCGTTCGCGCTCATCCTGGCAGCAGCAATGGCAGTCCGCCATTTCGTCGGTGCCAACAGCGATGTGAGCTGGGAGATCACGCTGTCCGAGAAGATTCTCGACGGGCAGCGTCTCTACACCGATCTGATCGAGATCAATCCGCCGGCTTCGACATTCCTCTATCTGCCCGCTGTGGCCTTGGCGCGGGCATTTGGCTTGACGCCGGAAATCGTGGTCGATGCCCTGGTGCTGATCGGCGCGCTAATCAGCCTCGCGATCTCAGGCGACATCGTGCGCCGCTATCGGCTGCTCGACGGCCGGCAAAGTCGGACGGCCGCCGCATTGACACTTGCGGCGCTGACAATTCTGCCGGCGCAGACATTCGGCGAGCGTGAGCATTTCGCGCTGATCGCGGTGCTGCCGGCGCTGGCGCTTCTGGTCGCGCGCGCCGACGGGGTGCGGCCGTTGCTGTGGCACTGTCTTGTCGCTGGGGCCGGCGCCGGCGTGACCGTATGCATAAAACCACATTTCGCCTTGGCCATTGCCTGTGCCGCTGCGCTCAGTGCGCTGCATCTGCGCTCATGGCGGCTGCTGTTCGTCCTGGAGAATTGGATCGCGGCGGCGGTTGCGGTTGCCTACGGCATCAGCGTCGCCGTCTTTTATCCGGCGTTCTTGACCGACGTGATGCCGTTGGTCGCCGATGTGTATCTGCCGGTGCGGCTTTCGCTCGTGCAGAGCCTCCTCGACACGCCGGTCATGCTGTGGACCGCCACAATTCTGATGATCCTGGCGCTGCAGGCGCGGCACCGGCTTTCATCCGGTATTCGCGGTGATGCTCACGGCCTCGGCGGGGTTTGCCGCCGCCTATTTGATTCAAGGCAAGGGCTGGCCCTATCAATCCTATCCGATGCTGGCGCTGGCGCTGATCGCACTCGGTCTGGCGATCGCCGGCCGGCGCCAAGCGATGGAACGGACCGGCGAAGGTTACCGCTTCAAGGATATTTGCGCGGTCCTCGCGTTCTGCTTCATTGCGATAAGATCCTTTGCCTGGCTCGATCTTGCCGTGCAGGACCGCGCTGCCACCGCGATGGTCGAGCGGATCGCGCCGCCGCATCCCTCGATCATGCTGATCTCGGATGACGTTGCGCTTGGCCATCCCTTGGCCCGCGCCGTGCAGGGGCGATGGATTTCGAGCATCGGCAGTCTTTGGGTCATGGAGGACGCCGCCATCCAGCGCTTCGCCGGCGGCATCGACGCGGCCAAAGACCGGCGCCTCGCCGCCTATATGGAAGCCGGCCGGCAGCAGTTGGTCGGCGAAATCCGCGACGGCAAGCCCGACATCATCCTGATCGACGACCGCGCCGACCACATTGTCGTCGACAAGCACGGAGCGTCGTGGAGCGAGTGGGTGAACGCCGATCGCGACCTCTCCGCGCTGCTCGCCGCCGACTACCGCGAGGTCGGCAACGCCGACGGGGTCGCCATCTTCAAACGCGACGGACGGTGACCTATGTCGGTGTTTTCGCCATATGCCGGGATTGGGACGCCAGCGCCCGTCACCGCGCAATCGCCGATCGAAGAATTCTACGCCAAGTGGATGGTCGCCGCGGCGGTGTTCTTCGTCGTGCTCGAAATCGCATATCTCGTTGTCGCGGGCCTGCCGCCGATCGGCAAACCGTGGGTCGACGGTACAAATTTCGTCTACGGCCGGGACTTCCTCAACACCTGGATGGGCGGCCGCTCGACGTTCAGCGGCGGTCCGGCGGCGTGGTTCGACGTCCGCGTCTACAACGACGCGCTGCGCGACATGCTGGGCACGGCCTACCAGGAGCATTATTGGTCGTACCCGCCGCACTTGATGCTGTTCATCTGGCCGCTCGGCCTGATGCCGTATCTGCCGGCCTACGTGGCGTGGTGCGCGGTCGGCATCGCGCTTTATCTGTTCGCCTGCTCGGCCGCCATCCCGCGCCGGCACATGCTGTTCCTCGCGGTCGCGCCCGCCGTCGCGGTGTGCATATTCTTCGGCCAGAACGGCTTCTACACCGCGGCGCTTCTGATTGGCGGCCTGCTCAATCTCGATCGCCGGCCGGTGCTCGCCGGCGTGCTGTTCGGCATTCTCACCGTCAAGCCGCAGCTCGGCATGCTGCTGCCGGTGATCTTGCTCCTGGAGCGGCGCTGGCTGACAATCGCGGTGGCCGCGGCGACGACGGCCGTGCTGGTCGCCGCGACGTCGATGCTGTTCGGTTTGAGCATCTGGATCGAGTTCTGGCAGAAGATCGTGCCGCAGCAGCAATGGCTCACCGAGAACGGCGGCGGTCTGCTGTTTGCCATGGTGTCGTCGGTATTTTATGGCGCCCGCCTGGTGCACCTGCCGCTCGCTGCGGCATGGGGGATCCAATATGCGACGGCCGCGCTCGCGCTCGCCGCCGTGGTCTGGACCTACTGGAAGCGCCGTGACCCGGCGCTGTCGCTCGCTCTGTTCGTCACCGCGACTTTCCTGTTCACGCCCTACATTCTCAACTACGATATGGTGATGTTCGGCTTCGTGGTGGCGCTGCTCCGCGATCGCCCCGACAACACGATGCGCGACCATTGGCTCCTGCTCGCGGTGTGGAGCCTGCCGGTGACGATGATGTTCGCGGGTGCGATCGGGATTCCGCTGGCGCCGATCGTGCTGATCGCGTTCGCGTGTTGGCTGCTGCGGCGCCTCGTACAAAGCGATAGGCGCGAAGTTCAATCGCCGTCGGGACAAGCCATGCCGGCTGCAGCCTGACTGGGAACGCACTCACAAAATCAAGGCCGGTGCGGGCGGTCGGCCAACATTCTTCGGGCCGCCCGTCATTCTTGCAGCACGCCACAGACCGCCGATGTGAGGCGTGATAATGTCCGTTCATGGCGAACGTCGTGACTCCACCGGGGACGGTCGAATGGTGATCCACATCGGCAGACGGCAATTCATAGCCGCGCTCGGCGGCGCAGCGGCTGCGTGGTCGTTTGCCGCGCACGCAGAGGATCAGTATCCGACGCGCACCGTTCGCATCATCGTGCCGAGCACGCCGGGCGGCATCACCGACCTTTTGGCGCGCATCATCGGGCAGGGCCTGTCGCAGTCATGGGGCCAGCCGGTCATCATCGAAAATCAGGCCCGGCGCCGACGAACTGATTGGAACCGAAGCGGTCGTGAAGGCGCCGGCCGACGGGTACATGCTGCTCGTCGCCAGCAATGCGGCCATCACCGCCGCGCCGAATCTTCACAGCCGGATGCCCTACGATTCGCAAAAGGACCTGACGCCGATCTTGATGCTGGGCCAGATCACGCCGGTGATGGTCGTGCCGGCGTCGTTGCCGGTAAAGTCCGTGCAGGAGCTCATCGCGCTCGCCAAGGCGAAACCTGGCGAGCTGAATTACGGCTCGTTCGGCAACGGCACCTACCCCCATGTCGCCATGGAAGACTTCAAGCTGCGTACCGGCACGCAGATTTTGCACGTCCCATACAAGGGGGCGACACCGGCGATCACGGCGCTGTTGCGCAGCGAAGTCGCGGTGCTGATCGTCAACATGAGCAGCGTCGACGCCCACGTCAAAGCCGGCACGCTGCGGATCATTGCCGCCGCCGGCGCAGAAAGAATTCCGATGCGCCCGGAGCTGCCGACCATTGCCGAGTCGGGCGTGCCGGGTTTTTCGACCGGCGGCTGGTGGGGGCTATTCGGACCGGCCGGTCTGCCCGGGCCGGTGGTCGACAAGATCAGAGCCGATGCCGCAAGCGCCCTCGTCTCGCCGGACGCGCGCAGCATGTTCGCGACCAATACGTTCCAGCTGGTTCGCAAGACGCCCGAGCAATTCGTCCAATTCATCCGCGACGACCTCGGCAATTGGGCGAGGCAGATCAAGGCCGCCGGTATTCAGCCCGATTGAACGGTGAGCCTCATGGTGTTGTTGCGGCTTTGCAAGATCGCGATGATCGCCGCGCTCGCGGCTTTTGCCTTCATCGTCGCTTACGACAATGTGGTGGATTACAACTCGAACTACGAATTCGTGCGCCATGTATTGAGCATGGACACGACGTTCCCCAATAACGCATTGATGGGCCGCGCGATCACCGACAAGCGTATCTGGACGATCGCTTACTCAGCGATCATCGCGATCGAGGCATTGACCTGTCTCCTGCTGTCGGTCGGCGCGCTGGCATTGCTGACGCAGCTTAAGGCGCCGGCCGAGCGCTTCAACCGCGCCAAGGTCTGGGCCGTGGCCGGCTTGACGGTCGGCTTTGGCCTCTGGTTCTTCGGCTTCCTGGTGGTCGCAGGCGAATATTTTGCCATGTGGCAATCTCAGACCTGGAACGGGCAGGAGGCCGCATTCCGCATCATTATGGTGATGCTCGGCGTGCTGATTTTCGTCACCCTGCCCGACCGCGACGCCGTGTGATATGGCGCCAAAATTGATGCGAATTATCGTCGCGGTTCTGCTTTGCGCTTGCGCCTGTCAGAGCGCCGGCGCCCAAGCCATCCATCTCCGCTATGCCCAGGCTTATTCTTCGCTTCAGACCATCTTTGCGCTGCCGCTCCTTGTTGCCGAACGCAACGGTTACTTTGTGCGTGAAGGTCTGGATTTCAGCATGCTTGCTGTTCCAGGCGGCGGCGAGCGACTGGTGACTGCGCTGGACGATGGATCGGCCGACCTCGCCCATGTGCCGACGCCGTATCTTATCCAGGCGTCCCTCGCGGGCTCCGACGCCGTGGCCATCGCTGCCGAGTTCAACAATCCGGTTTACAGTTTCCTCGCCAAGCCCGAGATCAATATACAACCTGCCCCAAGTCATTGGGAAAAGTGAGTTTATAGCCGTTAGTGCACGTCAACCACCGCCATGCGCATGTTTGCTTTTCACTCCTTGTGCAACCCATATGCCCCAGTGTGGCAAGCGCAGCCCAGGTCTTGGCGTCCCAGATGCGCGCGGTGTGGTCGTCGGATGCGGTGACGACGCGGTTGCCGTCCGGGCTGAACGCCGCGCTCTCCACCGTATCCGTATGCCCCGAGAGTGTTGCGAGCGCCGCGCCGGTCTTGGCGTCCCAGATGCGCGCGGTGGTGTCGAAGGATGCGGTGACGACGCGCGTGCCGTCCGGGCTGAACGCCGCGTTCCGCACCCCATCCGTATGCCCAGAGAGCGTTGCGAGCGCCGCGCCGGTCTTGGCGTCCCAGATGCGCGCGGTCTTGTCGGCGGATGCGGTAACGATGCGTGTGCCGTCGGGGCTGAACACCGCGCTATGCACCGTATCCGTATGCCCCGAGAGTGTTGCGAGCGCCGCGCCGGTCTTGGCGTCCCAGATGCGCGCGGTGTGGTCGTCGGATGCGGTGACGACGCGGCTGCCGTCGGGGCTGAACGCCGCGCCCTCCACCCCACCCGTATGCCCCGAGAGCGTTGCGAGCGCCGCGCCGGTCTTGGCGTCCCAGATGCGCGCGGTCTTGTCGGCGGATGCGGTAACGATGCGTGTACCGTCGGGGCTGAACACCGCGCCCTCTACCCAACCCGTATGCCCCGAGAGTGTTGTGAGCGCCGCGCCGGTCTTGGCGTCCCAGATGCGCGCGGTCATGTCGTCGGATGCGGTGACGACGCGCGTGCCGTCCGGGCTGAACGCCGCGCCCTGCACCCCACCCGTATGCCCCGAGAGTGTTGTGAGCGCCGCACCGGTCTTGGCGTCCCAGATGCGCGCGGTCTTGTCGGCGGATGCGGTAACGATGCGTGTACCGTCGGGGCTGAACACCGCGCTATGCACCCAATTCGTATGCCCCGAGAGTGTTGTGAGCGCCGCGCCGGTCTTGGCGTCCCAGATGCGCGCGGTGTGGTCGTCGGATGCGGTGACGACGCGGCTGCCGTCCGGGCTGAACGCCGCGCTCTCCACCGTATCCGTATGCCCCAGCTGATCCGCTGTGCTCGTTTGCGCGCGTGCCAGTAGAGGCGGCCAGAGCGCCAGCATAAAAGCCGCTGTTGCGATCAAACAAAAATGTCTGACGAAGTTCATCGCCCCTATTTCATCTCGGCGGACAGCCGCCGACAGCTCGGTCCCACATGTGTCTTCCAAGCGCACCATAGCCTCCACTCCGAGATGCAATGACAGAGCGTCGCGTCACCTGCAAACCTTAGCGTGTCGAAGACCCGATGAAAAGTCGGGTGTGGGTTGTGCGTCATGTGCAACGCCGGTCAGAGCTGAATAGGTGCTTAGGAGCTTTCGGTTCGATCGCCGGCCATTCGCTCTCGGGCGTTTCCCCCGCTGAGCTAGGTGATACCTTTGCGTGACTTTTCCTTGAGTGCCTTGATGTGGATCAATGGCCTACTTATGCAAATTCGGCAGCTTGTTTTTTGGCGAATGTCTTTCGCGGCTATTTTGAATCCGGCCACTTCGTATTTCAAAAACCGCAACGGGAATGGACGCAGTCGAAGGAGATGGATTCGCAACGAACATGAAGCAATTTAAAATCGCCACCGCGCCGTATTCTATGTTGGCTTTGACGCTCATCGGCATAGCCGACGCGGTCTACGTTGCCCACGGAAGGTATACGGGCCAGGTGCTCTGGTGTCCCATTGTCGAAGGATGCAATGTTGTCGTAAACAGCCCCTATTCGCAGGTGTTCGGGGTGCCGCTGTCGTATTTTGGCTTCATCTATTATTTGTACATGTTCGCATTGGCGGCGCGTCTGGCTTTCGATCCATTCTCGCGCGGTTTGCGATTTCGCGCGCTCCTTTACGCCGCGATGGGAGCGGTTTCTTCAATTTATTTTATATACCTTCAACTAAGCTTCATCCGGGAGGTGTGCAGTTATTGTCTGATTTCCGCCGCCACGTCGCTCCTTCTTTTCATGGCCGCAGTCTGGCACTTTTACACTACCCGAAATCCGGTCGCGCTGCCCGTGTGAGCGCCTCCAAATAGAAGCGGCCCAAACCGCAGCCTTATTAGAGGCTCGGTCAAGGCCGCTAGGCTCTTTAGTACCCCCGTACGACCAGAGCCGAGTATGATTACACACAGAGAACAGCGCCGGTCGTATGAGGCTGTGAATGCCCGCTTCGGATCACGAGCGACCGATTTGCAGTGTTCGCGCCATGTCAGCTTTGCACCCGACAGTGACCAAATCGCTGCGTCGCAGATCAATGCGCCTGCGCTAAGCCTTTTTGGCGGAGCCCAACTGCGCAGAGGGAACGCAACGCATGCTTCCGTTATTGCCAGCAACTAGGCCGCGCGCTCGCCGGCCACTTTCTCCGGCACCAGCCGCACGCTGTCGAGCGCGCTCTGCACGCCGGACTCGCCCGCCTCGTGATATTGGGCGTCTTCGTTGACGTTCCACACGTCGTAGAGCCGTTGCCCGGCGAGGATGTTGCGCGCGGTGAGCATCGCCGTCATCATCGCGTGGTCCTGGTTGTTGTATTTGTGCATGCCGTTGCGGCCGACCATGTGCAGCGTCGGGTAGCTGCCCTCGAGGTCGAGCCGGATGGCGGCGATGTTGTCGCGATACTCTTCGTCATAGACCGGATAGGCCTTGGGCTGGCGCACCACTTGGGCGTCGACCACGTCTTCGGCGGCGATGAGGCCGATCTGCGCCACTTCCTTTTTGGCCAGCGCAATGAGATCGCTGTCGGACGCATCCCACAGATTGTCGCCCTCGAAGCAGAAATATTCGAGACCGAGGCAGCTCATGCCGGCGGGCACCATCTCGGGCGACCAGGAGCGGTAGTTCTGCACCCGGCCGACCTTCACGCTCGGGTCGTGGATGTAGATCCAGTTGTCATCGAACAGCTCCTCCTTGCGCACCATCAGCGCCACGGTGAGGAAGTCGCGATAGCGCAGCGCGCGGGCATGCAGGAGCGAGATCGGGACCGGCTTGATCCGCGGCACCAGCTCGCGCACCGGCGCCGAGCTGACGACGTGACGCGCGGTAAAGCTCTCGCGCTCGCCCTTGGTGGTCTCGACCTCGATGCGCCAGAGATTGGCGGCGGCGTCGAATTCGAGCGAGACAAGCTCGCGCCCCGTCAGCAGGCGGCCGCCCTGGGCCCTGATCTTGCGCGCCGCCGCGTCCCACATCATGCCCGGGCCCTTGCGCGGGTATTGGAAGCTTTCGATCAGGCTCTTGACGGTGTCGCCGTTGGCTTTGGGCTTGCGGCCGATATGCAGAGAGCGCTTGAGCCCGTTGATGACGGCGGTCAGGAGATCGAGGCCCTTGATGCGCTGCGCCGCCCAATCGGCGGAAATCTCGTCGCACGACATGCCCCACACTTTCTCGGTGTAGGTCTTGAAGAAGATCTGGAACAGCCGTTCGCCGAACTGGTTGCGCACCCAGTCGTGGAAGGTGCGCGCCGGCGCCACGGGGAAGGCTTTGGCATAGGCGTAGGACGCCATGCAGGCGGTCGAGGTAAAGACGCCGAGCTTGAGTAGCGCCTCGAAGGCTTTCAGCGGGTAGGAAAAGAACTTGCCGTTGTAATAGATGCGCGACTGGCGCGGCCGGGCGATGAAATCGTCGGGCAGGATCTCCTGCCACAACGCAACGATCTCCTTCGACTTGGAGAAGAAGCGGTGGCCGCCGATGTCGAACAGGAAATCCTTGTATTGGACGGTGCGGCTGATGCCGCCGACATAGATCGGGTCGCGTTCGATGATGATGACGGAGCGCGCTTCCTTGGTCAGGCAATACGCGGCAGTGAGGCCGGCGGGCCCGGCCCCGATCACGAACACTTCGGCATCGACGGTCATGGTTGCGCTTTCAGCTGGGATTTTGCCGCCGGGGCCGGCCGGCGCGGGCGGAAGGCGAACAGTGCCTGGCCGCTATAGGAGACCAGCGCCCCGCAGGCGGCGCCGACGATCACGGCGAGCTGCGGCATCGCGGCCAGCACGGTGACGACGAGGGCGGCGAAGACCGCATAGCTCACCGCCTGGGCCGAAGCGGCGACGGCGGCATAGCGCATGGCTTCATCGGCGGTGCGGCGGCCGCTGTGGTCGAAGGTCAGCGCGCGGTTGAGCCGCCAGGTCACCAGCGTCGCGATAGCGAGCGATGCCAGCCGCGCCAGCAGCGGGTGGGGGGCCTGCGCGATGATGAGGGTGAATACCGCGAGATCGGTGATCAGGCCGAGGCCGCCGACGCCGAGAAAGCGCACCGGCCGCGGCAAAACCGCAAAAAACCGGCGAACGGGGTCATGGTCCGGGCTCGCACGGCAGGGCATTTCGCCCACCGCCGCGCCGCACTCGACATTGCTACGACCCATGACGCCTTCCCGCTAGCGGGCGGCCGTTCTGGCGCCGCTTCCGGCTGGCCGTTGGCCGGTTGTCCCCTTGCCTGCATCATCCGTGGCAGGCTTTTCTTAATGTCGGGCTAGCGCGGTGGGGTGAATTCGCGGCTCGGCGCGACACCGTTAAAAGACCCTCAATCCAATGCGGTGGCCGTTGCCGCGACCGGTCCAATCCTTTGGCCGATCCTTGGGCCGATCGTGCAGTAACCCAATCGGTTGTGCTGTCTTGCGGCCCGATGCCGCCCTCCTATATGAGCCAAGGGAAATCGGTTTGAGGCAGCAGGTCTGCAGTTTTGGTCTGCGCTCGGGGCGATTTAGAGTTGAATAAGGGGGTCGGGCTGAGGGCGCCATTCGGGCCTGCCCGATCTGCCGCAAGAGAGAGGATTTAGGACCATGGGCAAGGTCATCGGTATCGATCTCGGGACCACGAATTCCTGCGTCGCCGTCATGGAAGGCAAGACGCCGAAGGTCATCGAGAACGCGGAGGGGATGCGCACCACGCCATCCATCGTAGCTTTTACCGACGAGGGCGAACGGCTCGTCGGCCAGCCGGCCAAACGCCAGGCAGTCACCAATCCCGAACGCACCATTTTCGCCGTCAAACGCCTGATCGGCCGCCGCTACGACGACCCGATGGTGGAGAAGGACAAGAAGCTCGTTCCCTACAAGATCTCGCGCGCCTCCAACGGCGACGCCTGGGTCGAGATCGAGGGCAAGAGCTATTCGCCGTCGCAGATTTCCGCATTCATCCTGCAGAAGATGAAGGAGACCGCGGAAGCCTATCTCGGCTCCAAGGTCGACCAGGCGGTCATCACCGTCCCGGCTTACTTCAACGACGCGCAGCGCCAGGCCACCAAGGACGCCGGCAAGATCGCCGGCCTCGAAGTGCTGCGCATCATCAACGAGCCGACCGCAGCGGCGCTCGCTTACGGTCTCGACAAGAGCAAGACCGGCACCATCGCGGTCTACGACCTCGGCGGCGGCACCTTCGATATTTCCATTCTCGAAATCGGCGACGGCGTGTTCGAGGTGAAGTCGACCAACGGCGACACCTTCCTCGGCGGCGAAGATTTCGACATGCGGCTGGTCAACTATCTGGCCGACGAATTCCAGAAAGAGCAGGGCATCGATCTGCGCCGCGACAAGCTGGCGTTGCAGCGGCTCAAGGAGTCCGCGGAAAAGGCCAAGATCGAGCTGTCGTCGACGACCCAGACCGAGATCAATCTGCCGTTCATCACCGCGGACGCCTCGGGACCGAAGCATCTGACCATGAAGCTCACCCGCGCCAAGTTCGAGGCGCTGGTCGATGATCTGGTGCAGAAGACGATCGAGCCTTGCCGGCAGGCGATCAAGGACGCCGGCCTGTCAGCGCAGCCGAGATCAACGAGGTGGTCCTGGTCGGCGGCATGACCCGCATGCCGAAAGTGCAAGAGGTCGTGAAGCAATTGTTCGGCAAGGAGCCGCACAAGGGCGTCAATCCCGACGAAGTCGTCGCGGTCGGCGCCGCGATCCAGGCCGGCGTGCTGCAAGGCGACGTCAAGGACGTGCTGTTGCTCGACGTCACGCCGCTGTCGCTCGGCATCGAGACACTGGGCGGCGTGTTCACCCGGCTGATCGACCGCAACACCACGATCCCGACCAAGAAGAGCCAGACGTTCTCCACGGCCGAAGACGGCCAGACCGCGGTGACGATCCGCGTGTTCCAGGGCGAGCGCGAGATGGCGGCCGACAACAAGATTCTCGGCCAGTTCGATCTCATCGGCATTCCGCCGGCGCCGCGCGGCGTGCCGCAGATCGAGGTCACGTTCGACATCGACGCCAACGGCATCGTCAACGTCTCGGCCAAGGACAAGGGCACCGGCAAGGAGCAGCAGATCCGCATCCAGGCCTCGGGCGGCTTGAGCGAGACCGATATCGATAAGATGGTGAAGGACGCCGAGGCTCACGCCGAGGACGACAAGAAACGCAAGGCCGAGGTTGAGGCGAAGAACCACGCCGAGGCCCTGGTCCACACCACCGAGAAGACGCTGGCCGAGCATGGCGCCAAGGTCGGCGAGGCCGAGCGGCGCGCCATCGAGACCGCCTTGGCCGACCTCAAGGAAGCCTTGAAGGGCAATGATGCCGAGGCCATCACCGCGAAGACCAACGCCTTGGCCCAAGCGTCAATGAAGCTCGGCGAGGCGATGTACAAGCAAGCCGCCGAGCAGCAGCCCGGCGGCGGCGGTCCCGACGGCGGCGCCTCGGCCGAGGCCCCGAAGGACGATGTCGTCGACGCCGAGTTCACCGAGGTCGACGACGACAAGAAGAACAAGAAATCGGCTTGATCCCGGTCGTTCGATGCCGCGACGAGCCTGCAAATCCGCACCCCCGCCCGCAAGTCGGGGGTGCTTATTTTTTTTAACTGATTTTTTGTTTAGGAATGATTGGACATCATCAGGGACGCAATGATGGCCAAGCGCTGCTACTACGAGTCGCTCTCAGTCGAGCGCACCGCAAGCGACGGTGATATCAAGGCCGCCTTCCGCAAGCAGGCGATGGTGTGCCATCCGGATCGCAATCCGGGCGACCAGAACGCCGAGCATCGCTTCAAGGAAATCAACGAGGCCTACGAGGTCCTCAAAGACCCGGACAAACGCGCGGCCTATGATCGCTATGGCCATGCCGCCTTCGAGCAGGGCATGGGCGGCGGGGCGGCCGGCTTCGGCGCCGAGTTCGCCACCACCTTCTCCGATATTTTCGACGACCTGTTCGGCATGGGCGGCGGCCGCCGCGGCCGCGGCGGCGGGCGCGAGCGCGGCGCCGACCTGCGCTACAACATGGAAATCTCGCTGAACGACGCCTATGCGGGCAAGGCGGCGCAAATCCGCATTCCGACGTCGGTCACCTGCGAGGCCTGCTCCGGCTCCGGCGCCAAGGCCGGCACCAAGCCCAAAACCTGCCAGATGTGCGGCGGCCAGGGCAAAGTCCGCCACGCCCAGGGCTTCTTCACGCTCGAGCGCACCTGCCCGAACTGCCAGGGCCGCGGCCAATCGATCGACAGTCCTTGTGCGTCGTGCTCGGGCTCCGGCCGGGTCACGCGCGAGCGGACTTTGTCGGTCAACATCCCGGCCGGCGTCGAGGACGGCACCCGCATCCGGTTGGCCAGCGAAGGCGAAGCCGGCGTGCGCGGCGGCCCGCCGGGCGATCTCTATATCTTCCTGTCGATCGGCTCCCATCCGTTCTTTCAGCGCGAAGGCGCCGACCTGCATTGCCGGGTGCCGGTCTCCATGGTGACGGCGGCGATGGGCGGCGAGTTCGAGGTGCCGACCATCGACGGCGGCAAGACCCGGGTGAAGGTCCCGGGGGGCACGCAATCCGGCCAGCGCTTCCGGCTTTCGGGCAAGGGCATGCCGGTGCTGCGCGCCCGGCAAAGCGGCGACATGTACGTGCAGATCCTGGTCGAAACCCCGCAGAACCTGACCAAGAAGCAGCGCGAGCTTTTGGCCGAGTTCGACAAATTATCGTCGTCCGCGACGCAGCCGGAATCCACGGGATTCCTCGGCAAGGTCAAGGACTTCATCGACGGGCTCGGCTCCCGCGCCAATTCCGAATGAGCCTTTTACCCGGTCGGGCGTTGGTGCCAGGGCGGCTGGTCTTTGGCGCCTGGATGTTTTAAAAACGTCAGGATTTTGTCGTGTGGGATGCCTTTGTGGCTTGGGATGTCATGGCTTTGCCGGCCCTCCAGAAATTTGAGCAGCAGATCGGGCGGCAGATGCGTCTCCTGGAGATCAGGAAAAACATCATCGAGCGCAAAATCGAACGCCAGATCCGGCTGTTCGAGCAAAAGCGTAACAACATCGGCAAGAAGATCGAAGCCCAGGTCCGGCAGTTCGAAGAGCACAAAGGCATTCGGCTCGACGACGAGGTGCGTTTCATCCGCTCCTGGATCGAACGGCCGCTGTCGATCGGCGCGGTGACACCGTCGGGAAAAATTCTCGCCCGCGTCATGGCCGGCTATGTCGATCCGAACAGCACCGGGCCGGTGGTCGAGCTCGGGCCGGGGACCGGGCCGGTGACGGAGGCATTGGTCGAGGCCGGCGTCGCGCCGTCGCGGCTGGTGCTGGTCGAATTCAATCCGGCGTTCTGCCGGATCCTGCGCGCGCGCTATCCGGAAGCCACGTTGGTGCAGGGCGATGCCTATAGCCTGCGCCGGTTGCTCGAATCGCTGCTCATCCAACCGGCCTCGGCCGTCGTCTCGGGCCTGCCGCTGGTCACCAAGCCGATCAGGGAACGCTGGCGGCTCATCCGCGACGCCTTCGACCTGATGGTTCCCGGCGCGCCGTTCGTGCAATTCACCTACTCGGTCGCGTCGCCGCTGCCGAAACGGCTCGGCGGTTTCACGGCGGAAGCCTCCAAACGGATTTGGATGAACCTGCCGCCGGCGCGGGTGTGGGTGTATCGGAAAGCCTGACGACGCCCTACGATGGCCGCCGATTATGGCCGCCCCGAAAATCCTGGTTATTCCCGGCTCGCTGCGCACCGGCTCGCACAATGCGCGGTTGGCCGCGCTCGCGACCAAGGAACTGGCGCTGGCCGAGGCCGAGGTGACGCGCATCTCGCTTGCGGATTATCCGCTGCCGCTGTTCGACGCCGACCTCGCCGCCGATTCCGGGTTGCCTGCCGCGGCGGTGCAGCTCAAGCGCATGGTGATGGCGCACCAGGGCGTTTTCATCACCAGCCCGGAATACAGCGCCTCGGTGACGCCGCTCGTGAAGAACACCATCGACTGGATTTCGCGCGGGCGCGACCGCGGCGAGGCGAACCATGCGGCGTTCAAGGGCCGCGTGTTCGCCATCGGCGCGGCGTCGAGCGGCTCCGGCGGCGGCATGCGTTCGCTCATGGCGCTGCGGCAAATCCTCGAGCTCGGCTGCGGCGCGCTGGTGATTCCGGAACAGATCTCCGTGCCGCGCGCCGACCAGGCGTTTGACGACATGGACAATCTGAAGGATGAAGTTTTGGCCGCCGCTCTCAAAGCGGCGGTGCGCCGGCTGGTCGAGCTGGCGGGCGTGCTGGCGTGACTGCGCCAAGGGATTGGCCAAGGGATTGGCCAAGGGATTGGGATCGATCGATGCAGCTTGAACCGCGCGACCGCTTGATCGTTGCGCTCGATCTGTCTCGTCGGTCGAAGCGGCGCAGGCCATGGTGGCAAAACTCGGCGACGCGGTGTCGTTCTACAAGATCGGCTACCAGCTCGCTTATGCCGGCGGGCTCGGCTATGTGCCGGCGCTGATCGGGGCCGGCAAGCGCGTCTTTCTCGATCTGAAACTTCACGACATCGGCAACACGGTCGAGCAGGGCGTCAAGAGCGTGGCGAAGAGCGGCGCGAGCTTCCTCACCGTGCACGCCTATCCGCAGACCATGAAAGCCGCGGTCGAGGCGCGCGAGGGGAATTTGCGCATTCTCGCCGTCACCGTGCTCACCTCCTACGACGATGCCGATCTCGCCGCCGCCGGCTACGGCTGCACCGTGCCGGAGCTGGTCGCCGAACGCGCCGCGCAGGCGCGCGACATCGGCGTCGACGGTGTCGTCTGCTCGGCCGAGGAGGCGGCGAATATTCGGGCCATCGTCGGCACCAAATTGGCGCTGGTGACGCCGGGCATCCGGCCGGCCGGCACCGATGCCGGCGACCAGAAGCGCATCATGACGCCGGCCAAGGCGATCGCCGCCGGCGCCGATTATCTCGTGGTCGGCCGGCCGATCCTGGCCGCGCCCGATCCCAAAGCCGCGGCGCAAGCGATCGTCGCGGAGATTTCACAGGCAAAAAGCTAAAAAGGGAGACGACACATGGCGAAAGGCTATTGGATCGCACACGTCGACGTGCACAACGACGACGGCTACAAGGCCTATGCGGCGGCCAACCCCGCGATCTTCAAGAAATTCGGCGGCCGCTTCGTGGTCCGCGGCGGCAAATTCGAGAATCCGGAAGGCGCAAGCCGCTCACGCAACGTCATCATCGAGTTTCCCGATTATGCCGCGGCGCTGGCCTGCTACCGCTCGCCCGAATACCAGGCCAACATCAAGGTGCGGCAGCCGAATGCGATTGCCGACATCGTCATCATCGAAGGCTACGACGGCCCGCAGCCGTAAATTTTCGCCGCTTTTTGACGGAGCACGCCATGCCCAAGGGCTATTGGATTCCGCAGATCGATGTCAGCAATCCGGAAGGCTACAAGGCCTACATGGCGGCGACGCCGCCGGCCCATGAAAAATATCGCGGCACAGCCCTGGTGCGCGGCGGCAAGATGGAAGTGGTCGAAGGCCGCGTGCGGTCCCGCGCGGTGTTGCGCGAATTTCCCGATTACGCCACCGCGCTCGCCTGCTACCGCTCCGACGAATATCAGCGCGCCAAGCCGCTGCGGCTGCCGCATTCGCAGATCGATTTCATCATCGTCGAGGGCTACGACGGCCCGCAGCCGCAACCGCCGCAAGGCACGACGCCGCCCGCCGCCGCGGCCGCCAAGGGCTACTGGATCGGCCAGGTCGATGTCACCGACATGGAAGGCTACAAGCCCTACATGGCCGCCAACCAGGCGCCGTTCGGCACATTCGGCGGCCGTTATCTGGTGCGCGGCGGCGCGCGCGAAGTGCCCGAGGGCAAGGCGCGCGAGCGCATCGTGGTGCTGGAATTCCCGAGTTTCGACGCCGCGCTCGCCTGCTACCACTCGCCCGAATATCAGGCCGCGAAAAAGCTGCGCGAAGGTAAGGGCGTCCTCGACATGGCCATCGTCGAGGGCTACGGCGGCCCGAAATTTTAAAGGTCGCAGCGCGGCGGCATCCGAGTTCGGCCGATCATCTCTTCGGCAGCTTTGCCTTGCGGATCGCGGCGACGCATTCGTCCCAGTCGCTCTCGATCTCTTCCTGCTGGGCGCTGTCGAGCGCCTGCTGCAGTTGATCCAACACCGGCTTGGCCGGATGCCGGGCGATTGCGGCCTTTATCGATTTGATGCCGGCGAGGCACGCGGATTTGTCGTCGGCCAGGGCGGGGCTTCCCGCCAGCACCAGGATTGCGACGGCGGCAAGCCAAGCTCGACTGCGCATCGGATTCACTCCTGTCTCACCTGTCTCAAGAAACCGGATTTGCCGGCCGCATGCATAAAACGCCAAACGCATGATAGTGGTTCCTGATGGCCCGGAAGTCCCCGTTCCGGCCTCCGGTTGCTGGCTTGGCGGCCTGCCGCTATACCCGCCCAAATCGGAGACAAAGCCATGGCCGACATGCGGGTGGTGATTGCCGGCGCCGGCGGGCGCATGGGGCGCACGCTGATCCATGCCATTGCGGCGACCAAAGGCTTGGCGCTGGCCGGCGCCGTCGACGCGCCGGGCTCCGCGGTGATCGGCCGCGATGCCGGCGAACTGGCCGGCCTCGGCCAAAACGGCATCAAGGTGGCGAGCGACGTCGCGCCGCTCTTGAAAGCTGCCGACGGCTTGATCGAGTTCACCATTCCCGGAGCGACGCTTGCTTTCGCCGAGCTGACTGCTGCCGCGGGCCTCGTGCACGTTATCGGCACCACCGGCCATTCCGCCGAAGAGGAAGCGGTGATTGCGCAAGCGGCGAGCCGCGCGACCATCGTCAAGTCCGGCAACATGAGTCTCGGCGTCAATCTGCTGGCCGCTCTGGTCAAGCGCGTGGCGGCGACGCTCAACGACGACTACGACATCGAAATCTTCGAGATGCACCACAACAAGAAGATCGACGCGCCGTCCGGCACCGCGCTGCTGCTCGGCCGCGCGGCGGCCGAAGGCCGCGGCATCGATCTGGCAAAGCACTCGGCGCGCGGCCGCGACGGCATGACCGGCGCACGCAAAGCTGGCGACATCGGCTTTGCGTCGCTGCGCGGCGGCACCGTGGTCGGCGAGCACAGCGTGATCTTCGCCGGCCCCGCCGAGCGCGTCGAGCTCACCCACCGCGCCGAGGACCGCTTGATTTTCGCCCGCGGCGCGCTGCATGCCGCGCTGTGGGCGCGCGGCAAGAAGCCCGGGCTTTATTCGATGGCCGATGTTTTAGGGCTTGGCGATAAGTGAGAATGCCGCCATGACGCCGCAAGACGTCAAAAACAAGCAGCGCATAATCTATCTGCTCATTGCTTTGGGCTTTGCGGGCCTGATCGGCGCGCATGAAGTGGCGGTAAACTGGCCGTCAAGTGAAGAAGATACGACGATCATAACGGTGCCGTTTATTCTTGCGGCGGCTGGCACACTCTGTTTCGTCGCTGCCGGACTTTTGGCGCGCAAGCTCATGAAGGGCGGGGCTTCGCGATAGTGGTTGCGTCGGCCGTCGGCATGTAGGACGGAATAGCGAAGCGTATTCCGCCGCCCTCCGCTGCCTGGACTAAATCCGCTTCTGCGCGTTAAATTCGCGGGAATAGCCGGGGCGGCGTCTCATTCGAGTGCAGGCCATGGTCGATAAAATCACTGCACAACGCGACGTGGAGTACTTCTATGAGCTGCTCGCGAAAGAGACCGACGAGAACCAGCGGGTGATCCTGCAACGCTTGCTCGCGGACGCGGAAAGACTGCGGCAGTCGGACGACCAAGAAGACAACAGCAACAAGAAAATGAACGTCGACCGAGCCGACATCAAAGGCGATTGAACTTTGTCATGTCCGCCAACGGGGCCGGCCACTTCCGGCCGGACCCGTTGGCGGATGATGACAGTAACGCGCTACTCCGCCGCGATCGCCGGGTCGGCGATGAATTGCGACGCCCACACCTTGCGGCGCTTCAGGTTGGCCCGGTAGAGCGCCTCGAATTCGGCTTCGGGGAAGGAATGGGTCGAGGGCCGCGCCATCAGCACGTCGGTCCAGGCCTTGAGCCGCGGGAATTTCTCGATTGTACCGAGCGGCTTGACGCGATCGAGGAACACATAGCGCTGCAGGAAGGGCGCATAGGCGGCGTCGACCAGCGAATATTTGGCGCCGTTGAAGAACGGCCCGGCGCCCTGCTTCTCCAGCGCCCGTTCGAGCCGCTCGAACGGCAACGGGATTTTCTCGGCCGCGGCCTTGAAGGCGGCCTCGTCCTCGGCATAGCCGGTCGCCGTCACTGAGCTCGGCAAAGGTCGGCAGATAATCGGTCCAGGCGCGGTTGATGGCGCGCAGCACCGGATCGTCGGGATGCAACCGCGGCACGATCGTCTCGTCGAGATATTCGGCGATCGCATTCGACTCGAACAGCGACACCGTGTCGTCGACGCGCAGCACCGGCACTTTCTTGTGCGGCGAAATGGCGAGGAACCAGTCGGGACGGTTGTCCGGCTCGATGTGACGGAACTCGAACGGGATGTTCTTCTCGCGCAGCACGATCGCCGCGCGCTGCACCCACGGGCAGGTCTTGAAGCTTACGAGCAGGTATTTCGCCATGATGTCCTCGCTGACGCGGTCGCGGTGTTTCCTGGGAAGTCTATTGTACTTCGATCGCCAGGGAAACAGCGTCCAGTCAGTGCAATTTGAGCGCCGGAGGCGCGGATTTTCCTAGATCGCACGGTCAACGAGTAGCGCAGAGAGAATTTGAACTCAAGGACGGCGCGAAGCGCCGCCGCCTGCGGCGGTTGCCGAAGGCAATCCTTGACTTCAAATTCTCTCTGCGCTGCGGTCAGCCGTGCGATTTAAGGAATTGTGGCTGCAGAGCAGCCATCTCTGCAGTCTCACAGCTTAGCTACGTCCGCGCGCCTACTGACTGCGCTGCGCCGCCTCGCTCACGATCTTATAAGCCTCGGCCAGCGCCGGTTTCTCCTTCGAAATATCGGCGCCGACGCTGGACAGCGTCTTCAGTAATTCCGCCTGCTCGTCGGCGGGCAAGCTGATCAATTCGCCGCCGTTGTCGGTCCAGACCTTGGCCGCCGCGCTGTCGATCTCGTTGGCGCGCGACTGGAAGCTGGTGACGGTGCTGGCGGCGTCCTTCTCGACGATCTGCTGCAGATCGGGCGGCAGCGCATCGAACCATTTCTTGCTGAGCTCGACGAGATAGAAGATCGCGGCGTGGTTCGTCATGGTGATGTATTTGGCGGCGTCATAGAAGTGCAGGCCGCTGAGCAGTTCGACGCCGGCGACCGAGGCGTCGAGCGAGCCTTGCTGCAGCGCCGCCACCACGTCGCCGGGCGACATGGCGACCGGCGTCGTGCCGAGCCGCTTGAACGACGCCGACTGGAACTCGGAGGCAAAAATGCGGATCTTCTTGCCCTTGAAATCGGCCAGATGGCGGATCGCGTTCTTGGCGACCACCTCCGAAGGCTCGGCATAGGCGACGGCGACGCCGTGCAGCCCCTTCTCGGCGCCGAGCCCGAGGTAGAACTTCTGCACCGCCGGATCGGCGGCAACGCGATGGCCCTGAGCCGCCGAGGTCACGAGGCCCGGCGCCGCCAGCACCTCGAAACGCTCGTCGACGCCGACAAAGAACTCCGGCGGGATGACGGCGCACTGGATCGCGCCGAACTGCACGCCTTCGATCTGCCGCGGGATCGCGCCGAGCCGGCTCGCCGGATAAACCTCGACCTTGATGCGGCCGCCGGAATCCTTCTCGACCGCGTCGCCGTAGGCTTTGGCATAGATATCGAGCGCCGCATTGAGCGTCGGCGTCGTGATCTTCATGGTGAAGGTCTTGTCCTGCGCCTGGGCCGGCCCAACCGTCAGCGCCACCACAAGCGCGCCGGCGGCCGCCACCGGACCTGCCTGCCATTGCCTCGGCGAAATGCTCATTACGTCCTCCCTGTCGGTTCTTTGGTGTGGTTGTTTAGCGAGTTTCACCGCAATCGCAAACCGACTGCGGGTTGCCGGGGCTGCGGCATAGCGGCCGCTCAATCGGCGCGCAGCAGCGAGTGGCCGGTCATTTCCTTCGGCTTCGGCAATTCCATCAGCTCGAGCAAGGTCGGCGCGATGTCGGCGAGGCGGCCTTCCGCCGACCAGCGCGCGGTTGCGCGCGCCGAGCAGCAGCAGCGGCACCGGGTTGGTGGTGTGCGACGTGTGCGGGCCGCCGGTTTGCGGGTCGCGCATCATCTCGCAATTGCCGTGGTCGGCGGTGACGAGCAGCGCGCCGCCGGATTTTTGGATCGCGTCGGCGATGCGGCCGAGGCCCGCGTCGACCGTTTCCACCGCCTTGATCGCCGCCGGCAGGCTGCCGGTGTGGCCGACCATGTCGGGATTGGCGTAGTTGAGAACGATCAGGTCGTATTTGCCGGAATTGATCGCCTCGACCGCCTTGTCGGTCAGTTCCGGCGCCGACATTTCCGGCTGCAAATCGTAGGTCGCGACTTTGGGCGAGGGCACCATGATGCGGTCCTCGCCGCGATACGGCTCCTCATGTCCGCCGTTGAGGAAATAAGTGACGTGCGCATATTTTTCAGTCTCCGCCATGCGCAATTGGGTGCGGCCGGCTTCCGCCACGACTTCGCCGAGGATGTGGGCCAGCGGTTGCGGCGGAAAGATCGTCTGCATGAATTTGTCGAGCTCTTCCGAGTACTGCGTCATGCCGACGGCCGCGGCGAAGCGGACGACGCGCGGGCGCGGAAACCCTGAGAAGTCAGGATCGAGCATGGCGCCCAATATTTCCCGCACCCGGTCGGCGCGGAAGTTGAAGCACAGCACGCCGTCGCCGTCCTTCATGCCGCGATAGTCGCCGACCACTGCCGGGATGATGAACTCGTCGAATTTTTTGTTGGCATAGGCGTCGGCGACGACAGCCGGCGCGTCCGGGAAGCGCGGCCCTTCGGCTTCGACGATGGCGTTGTAGGCTTTCGCCACGCGCTCCCAGCGCTTGTCGCGATCCATGGCGTAGTAGCGGCCGCACACGGTGGCGATCGAAACGGATTTCGGCAGCGCCGCGATGAGGCGCTTGATGTCTTCGCCCGCCGATTGCGGCGGCGTATCGCGGCCGTCGGTGAACGCGTGAACGAGCGTCGGCACGCCGGCATCGGCGAGAATTTTCGCCAGCGCCGCGGCGTGATCCTGATGCGAATGCACGCCGCCGGGCGAAACCAGGCCGATGAGATGACAGGTGCCGCCGCTGTTTTTGAGCTTTGCGATCAGCTCGACCAGCGCCGGCATCTGCTTGATGTCGCCGTTGGCGATTGCGCCGCCGATGCGCGGCAGATCCTGCATGACGACTCTGCCGGCGCCGATATTGAGATGGCCGACTTCGGAATTGCCCATCTGGCCGCCGGGCAGGCCGACGTCGTTGCCCGAGGTATTCAGGAAGCCGTGCGGTCCGTCCCGCCACAGCCGGTCGAAGGTCGGCGTCTTGGCCTGACGGATGGCGTTGTCGGCGGGATCGTCGCGCCAACCCCAGCCGTCGAGAATGACCAGCATGACAGGCCGCCGCCGCTGCATGTCGCATATCCTTTCGGTCAGATAACGCCGAAAGGGGTATTGCGGATTGCCGAGCAGTAGCGTCAATCAGCGCGCAATTCTCCCTCTCCCCGGAGGGGAGAGGGTCGGGGTGAGGGGGTTCGGACTTCGAGATCATACTCTGATGTCCGATACCCCCTTATCCTGTCCTTCTCCCCTCTGGGGAGAAGGGACGCAGCGTGCCCGCCGCGAATTTCTTGCGCCTGGGTGAGATTAGTCCGGGGGCTTCAGTTTTTTTACGCCGCCGCCCCGACCTGCCCGGCCTCCCAGCCGAGCATGGCGCGCTTGCGGGTGATGCCCCAGTGATAGCCGGTGAGATCGCCCGACTTGCCGACGACGCGATGGCACGGCACCACGAACGACACCGGATTCTTGCCGACGGCGGCGCCGACGGCGCGCGCGGCGGCAGGCTTGCGGATCTTGCTGGCGATATCCGAATAGGTGGTGAGGCGGCCCATGGGGATTTGCAGCAGCGTTTCCCACACCCGCACTTCCCAATCGGTGCCGATCAGCACCACGCGCAGCGGCTTATCCTGCCTGCCATTGCGACGGATCGAAAATGCGCTTGGCGACGACCGCGGTGCGGGCGCTGTCCTCGACGTAGGTGGCTCGCGGCCAGCGGCTCTTCATGTCGGCGAGCGCGGCCGGCTCCTCGCCGGGATCGGCAAAAGCGAGGCCGGCCAGTCCGCGCTCGGTCGCCATGACCAGCGCGCTGCCGAACGGCGAGGGATGAAAGCCGAAGCGGATCGTCAGGCCTTCGCCGCCCGTTTTCCATTCGCCCGGCGACATCGCTTCGTGGGTCACGAACAAATCATGCAGCCGGCCGGGGCCGGACAGGCCGACCTCATAGGTGGCGTCGAGCACGCTCGCGGAATCGCGCAGCAATTGCCGCGCGCCGTCGAGCGTGAGCGCCTGCAGGAACGCCTTCGGCGTCAGCCCGGCCCAGCGGCGGAACAGGTGATGCAGTTCCGTCGGCGTGACGCCGGCGGCTTCGGCGATGGCTTCGATCTCGGGCTGCTCGCGCCAATGGCCGCGGATATGGCCGATGGCGCGGCGCACGACGTCGTAATCGGCGGCCGCCGCGGCCAGCGGCATCGGGTTTTGGATGCGATCGGGTGACAACATGGATGCCTCCATTGGTTGCTCCTGATCTAGGCCGTGACCATGGTGCAAACCACCCGATTTCTGTGCACTTTCCTCGCCCTTTCAGGGGGAGGTTTAGATGACCGTCCGCGTCGGCCCGCGCCGCGCTTCACCCAGCGCCGCCGACAGCGCGGTGGCGAAACTTTTCTTCTCGTCGGCGCCCAAAAAGTTAGCGATCGACAGCCGCCGGCCGTGCGAGACCAGGAACAATCGCTCGATGCCGAATTCCTCGTGCACGATGCGGTCGAGCCGCACCCATACCGGATTGAGCGTCCATTCGCGCACGTCGCCGCGCTGGCTGATCTTGCGCACGGTGAGTTCCGTGGCGGTCACCGTCACCTCTTCGTAGGCGCGGGCCGCGCGATAATTGGCGCGGAACGCCCAGTACACCAGCGCCACGTCGAGGCCGAAAAAGCCGAACACCGGCCAGGCGCCGAGCATCAGGAACACCATGCCGGCCGCGAAACTGATGCCGCCGATGCACAGCATGAAGATCAGAAAGCCGGTCGAGCTCAACGAGCGATGCGGCGTGATGATCGCGGAAAAGATCGCCGGCTCGGCTGGCAGGGCGTTGCTGCTGGTGTCGTCGGCCATGGCGGCTATTATACCGGCAAGATGGCGCGCAAAACACCCAAGCAAAAGAAGTCTCAGCAAAGTTTGAAGGCCGCCCGCAAGGGCAAGGCGGCGCGGCTCAAGGGCCGCAAGGCGCAAGCCAAGGCCGACGCCAAAGCCGCCCACGGCGAACTGCCGCAATGGACCAAAGCCGAGATCGAGGAAGCGTTCCGCCGCTTCGCCGCCGCCAACCCGGCGCCGGCCAGCGAACTGCAGCACATGAATCCATTTACGCTTTTGGTCGCCGTCGTGCTGTCGGCGCAGGCGACCGATGCCGGCGTCAACAAGGCGACGCCGGCGCTGTTCGCGCTCGCCGATACGCCGGAGCAGATGGCAAAGCTCGGCGAAGCGCAAGGTGCGCGATCTGATCAAGACCATCGGGCTTTTTCGCACCAAGGCGAAGAATGTGATCGGGCTGTCGCAGCAGCTCATTGAAAAACACGGCGGCAAAGTTCCGCACGATCGCGAGGCGCTGGAAGCCTTGCCGGGCGTCGGCCGCAAGACTGCAAATGTGGTGCTCAACATCGCCTTCGGCGAGCCGACCATCGCCGTCGATACGCATATTTTCCGCGTCGGCAACCGTACCGGACTGGCGGTCGGCAAGACACCGCTCGACGTCGAGATGAAACTGATGGAGGTGGTGCCGGAACGCTACCGGCTGCACGCCCATCACTGGCTGATCCTGCACGGCCGCTACACCTGCATCGCGCGCCGGCCGCTGTGCGAGAAATGCATCATCGCCGATCTGTGCAAGTGGCCGGGGAAGACAGTGAATGCGCCACCTGCTTGAGAAAGTATCCTGCCTCAGGCTTGCGCGTGCGAACTCCCTCTCCCCAGCGGGGAGAGGGTTGGGGTGAGGGGGCTCCGACCGAGAGGCTGTACCCCCTCACCCCTCCCTCTCCCCCTCGGGGAGAGGGAGAAGAAGGAGCGCGCGCTCTTTCATACCTTGGCCATTCTCTCTTCCGCCATCGCGTGCAACGCCGCGCGGTCGAGCTTGTTGGTCGAGGCGAGCGGCAGCTCATCGACGAACCAGACGAAGCGCGGATGCTGGTAGGCCGGCGCGTTGGCGAGCGCGAAACGCTTGACCGCCTCGCCGTCGAGCGCGCGGCCGGGTTTCTTGATGACGAAGGCGACCGGCTTTTGGCCCTTGATGTCGTCGTCGATCGGCACCACCGCGGCCTGCGCGATGTCGGGATGGCGCTCCAGCATGCGCTCGACGTCGGCCGGATAGATGTTCTCGCCGCCGGAGACGAACATGTCGTCGGTGCGGCCGACGAAATAATGAAAGCCGTCGGCGTCGCGGCGGAACACGTCGCCGGTGATGTAGAAGCCGTCCGGCGTGAGCGGCGGCGCGACGTCGGGGCGGTTGTGATAGCCGAGCATCAGGGCCGGGCATTTCATTTCCAGCACGCCTTGCGCGGCATCGCGGTTGGCGCCGTCGACGAGGCGCAGCGAAACTAAAGGATGCGGATAGCCGACCGACAGCTCGGGCTGCGGCAGACCTCCGGATGCGGCCCGAACACCACCGGGCCGGCCTCGGTGGTGCCGTAGGCATTGGTCACCGCGGCGTGCGGCAGCGCCTCGCGCAGCGCCGCCATCAGGCTGGCGCTGACCGGCGCCGAGCCCATGCGCACGAATTCGACGCTGGAAAGATCGGTCGCCGCCAAGAGCCGCGCTTTCGCGCAGCATCATGGCGATCATCGGCGGCACCGCGGTGAGCCAGGTGCAGCGGTAGTTTCCGATCGCCTCGATATAGGCGGGCGCGGAAAATTGCGGCAGCAGCACGATGGTGGCGTGCGCCGCGCAGGCGAGCTTTGCCAGCGCCAGCGCGTTCATGTGGTAGAGCGGCGCGGCGATCAGATAGCGATGGCGATCGAGCCCCGGCGCCAGCCGCGTCTCCACCACCCAGATGTGGCTCTGGTGCGAGAGCACGACGCCCTTCGGCGTGCCGGTCGATCCGGAGGTGTAGAGGAACATCGCCGGCTCGTCTTGCGCCGGAGTCACGGCGTCGAACGGGCCGGGATCGAGGAATGCATCGAACGCCGCGCCGAAGGTCACGCTCGGAATGTCGGCGGGGCAGTCCGCCGCGCGCGGCGCATCGCAGAACACGAGTTTCGCGCCGGAGTCGCGGATGATGAAATGAATGGTCTCGCGCGGGAATTTGAAATTCACCGGCACCGCGACGCAAGCCCGCGCGCATGATGCCGTAATAGGCCGCGATATATTCGGCGCGGTTGGCGGAAAGCAGTGCGACCCGGTCGCCGCGCTTGTAGCCCGCGCTTGGCGAGCGCGCGGGCGACGCCGTTCGCCATGGCATCGAGCTGCGCAAACGTGAACTCGCGCGGGCCCTGTTCGCCGCCGAGATCGATGATCGCGATTTTTGTCGAGATCGCGATCGCGCCGGATCAGATCGCCGAGATTGGTAAAGCCCGACATGCGCTCACGCCGGCTTCGGCGGCGCCGTGAAATAGGTGCCGCGGCCGCTGGCGATCAGCTTGCCGTCCGTGTCGAAGATCTGCGCCTCGGCGGTGGCGAACTGCGAGCCGCCGCGGATGACCTTGCCGCGCGCGATGAGATCGCCCGGCATGGCGGCGCGGTGATAATCGACGCGCAGATCGATGGTCGGCACGCCGCGCCCGGTCTGTTTCACCATCGCCCAATCGGCGGCGAGATCGATCAGCGCCGCGAGAATGCCGCCGTGGGTGTAGCCGCGCTCTGGGTTGACGACCCATTCCTCGCGCCACTTCGCCTTGATCTCGATGCTGTCGTCGCCGACCGCGAGCAACCGTGAGCCCGAGCCACTGATGAAACGGCGCGCGGGTGACCAGCGCCTGCACTTGTTCGAGCGTGATGTCGGCTCACGGCGTCACCACCACTTTGCCGATGACCTCGCGGTCCTGGATCAGGCGCAGGCCTTCGCGGGCCTGTTCGAGCGGCAGCACCTTGTCGATCACCGGCTTGATCTTGCCGGCGCCGATCAGCTCCATCAGCGCGGCGAGATTGTCGTCGTAGAAACTGTTGGAGCCGATGATCTGCAGCTCAAAGCTCCAGACATAGCGCAGATCTTCCTTCGGGTCGTAGCCCGCGGTGGCGCCGCAGACCAACAGCTTGCCGCCGCGCTTGAGGCAGCGCAGCGACGGCACCCAGGTGTCGCCGCCGGTGAAATTGATCACCACGTCGACGCCGCCGTCGTAGGTGCGGCGCTGCGGCTTGCCGTATTTCTCGACCGCCCATTTCGACCAGTCGGTCTTGGTGTAGTCGATCACCTCGTCGGCGCCCATCGCCTTGAGCCGCGCAAGCTTCTCGGCGCTCGACGCGCAGGCGATGACCTCGGCGCCGAGCATTTTGGCCAGCAGCACGCAGCCGGTGCCGACGCCGCCCGAGGCGCCGAGCACCAGCACCCGGTCGCCGGCTTTGACGGTGTCGTGGGTGATCAGCATGCGGTGCGCGGTGCCGTAGGCGACCGGCAGCGAGGCCGCCTCCTCGAAGCTCACGCCCGCCGGCATGGCGACGAGCTGGTCGGCGGCGACGGGGCAATATTCCGCCATGCCGCCGTCGAGCATCTCGCCCATCAGGCCTTTCTTCTTGTTGACCGGATTGACCAGCACGCGGTCGCCGGCCTTCCAGCCGCTGACGCCGGCGCCGACCTCGGCGATCTCGCCCGCCATATCGAGGCCGATGATCACCGGCAGCGGCACCTTGATGCCCGGCATGCCGCGCACCGTGAACACGTCGTGGTAGTTGAACGAGGCCGCGCGCACGCGGATGACGACGTGGCCGTCGCCGGCCTGCGGCATCGGGTAGTCGTGCACGACTTCGAGGTCGTCCAGGCCGCCGTGCTTTCGCAGCACCAGTGCCTTCATTGTCCCTTGCACCGCTTGGTTCTCCGAAGTTCCGCGAGAGCGGACTGTCTTTATAAAGGTATGGCTGCGGTTTGTAATCGGCTCGGCTAGAATGCCCGGCATAACGGCGGAAACGACGCTCCGCGGGCGACAAAGCAATGAATGACGGCGGCGGGCGGCTGCAGGCGGTCGAATATACCCGAGGCGTGGCCGCCTTCATGGTGATGTGGTTTCACTTCACCTATCTCCTGCCGGATGGCGTGCTGCGAGTCTCGGGCCTGTACGGCTATCTCGGCGTCGAAGCCTTCTTCGTCATTTCCGGATTCATCATCCCGTATTCCATGGACCTGCGCCATTACCGGCTCGGCAGGGACAGCTGGACATTCATCGGCCGCCGCATCATCCGGCTGGAGCCGCCCTATGTGATGTCGGTCTTGCTGATACTTTGCGTGCCGTATCTGGCCGGGCTGACGCCGTGGTTCGACGGCGGCATCACCGCGCACGACGCCTACCGCGCCGCGCTGCATCTGTTTTATCTCGTGCCGTGGGCCGGGGAAGAGTGGTTCAGCGCCGTCTATTGGAGCCTGGCGATCGAGTTTCAGTATTATTTCCTCGTGCTCGCGGCCGCGCCGGTTTTGCTCTACCGGAAAAATCTCTGGCCGCAGCGCGCGTTTTTTCTCGTCGTCATGGCGGCCGGTTACGGCAGCGGCGAAAGCCGCCTCGTCTTTATGTATTTGCCGGTGTTCGGCTTCGGCTTTCTGCAATTCCTGTTCATGCGGCGCGGCATGGCGCTGTGGGAATGCGCGAGCTGGGCGGCGGCATTCGCGGCCGTCACGTACACGCAAGACGGCACCTGGATGATCGGGGCCGTCATCGCGCTGGTCGCCTTGAACGCGCCGTGGCCGGCGCGATGTGCGCCGCTGTTGTTTCTGGGCACCATCTCATATTCGGTCTATCTGCTGCACGGCGCTATCGGCTTCAGCGTCGATAATATCCTGAGCCGCATCGCAGAATTTCCGCCGACCTTGGAGCTGTTCGTGCAGATTGCCGCGACGCTCGCGCTCGCGACGGTGTTCTGGTGGCTGATCGAACGGCCGTCGACGCTGCTGTCGAAGAAATTCGGCCAGGCCGCCCGGCCGTTGCCGGCGACATTGGCGCCGAGCGCCGCGGGCTCCTGACCGCTCGAGCCTGCGGCCTGATTGCGCTTCGCGCGGCAGGCTCATTAGCTTGCCGGGCCAGATCAACGGAAGGCCAGTTTTATGCAGGAGAATTTCCGCCAGTTCCTCGACCGCCTGCGGCAGACCGGCGAGCTCGTCGACCTGCACCAGCCGGTCGATATCCGCCATATCGCGACGCTCGTCGACCAGGCCAAGACCGCGCTCTATTTCCACAACGTCATCGGCTACGACATGCCGGTGGTCTCCGGCATCATCCGCTCGCGCGAGCGCGCCATGATGGCGCTCGGCGCCGAGACCTATCGCGAGATCGAGGACAAGCTCGCGCAGGCGATCGCCAAGCCGATCCCGCCGAAATACGTCAAAACCTCGCCGGCCCGCGAAGTGACGCTGGTCGGCGACGACGTCGATCTCTACAAGCTGCCGATCCCGATGTCGTCGATCTATGACGGCGGGCCGATGATCACCGCGGGCGTCGTCATCGCGCGCGATCCGGAGCTCGGCTTCAATTCCGGCATCTATCGCTTCATGGTCAAGGAAAAGGCGCTCACCGGCATCGACCTGGTGACGCCGAACAATATGCGGCTGTTCGTGCAGCGCGCGCTGGAGCGCGGCGAGCCGCTGCCGATCTCGATCTCCATCGGCACCCATCCGGTCGAGATCACCGGCTCCGGCTATCGCGCCCCGCTCGGCGTCGACGAGATGGCGATCGCCGGCGGCATCCGCGGCGAGCCGGTGGCGCTGGCGCCGTGCCAGACCGTCGACGTGCCGTACATCGCCGACGCCGAGATCGTGCTCGAGGCCGAAGTGTTGCCGACCGGCTGGACTTTTCCCGAAGGCCGCTTCGGCGAGTTCACCCGGCTGATGGGCGGGCTGCACTGGAATCCGCAGGTGCGCATCAAGGCGATCTCGATGCGCAAGGACGCGATCTACTACAATCTGCACATGCCGTGGGAGAACACCTGGCTCGCCGCGCCGACGCGCTACGCCACGATCCGCGCGGCGCTGCGCACCGCCGGCGTGCAGGTCAAGGACATCAATGTCACGCTCGGCGGCTGCGCCTTCTGGCACGCGGTGATCTCGATCAAGAAGCAGCCGGGCGAGGGCAAGAACGCGCTGCTCGCCGCGTTGTCGGTGATGGATCTCAAGCACGTCGTCGTGGTCGACGACGATATCGACGTCAACGATCCGGCCGAGGTGGAATGGGCCATCGCCACCCGCGTGCAGGGCGACCGCGACGTGATGATCGTCTCGAACGCGCGCGCCAAGCCGCTCGATCCGAGCCTGCCGCAGGGCTACGGCGTGGTGCCGACCGGCGCCAAGGTCGGCATCGACGCCACCATTCCGGAAAACATTCCGCGCGAATATTACGAGCGCATCACCTACGCCTATGCCGACCGCGCCAAGATCGACGACTATGTCGGCGGCAAGAAGGACGCGGCGGGCGAGGCCGGCGACGAGGCGGCGGTGGCGGCGCTCGGCGCGCGAGATATTGCAGGTCATCGGCAAGGAGCCGCTCTACTTCACCGACATCGCCGAAAAATTCGCGCGCTACGATTTCGTCACCATCGCCCGCGCCATCGGCCATCTGCACGCCACCGAAAAGCTCTGGCAGGACCCGCGCGGCCGGCTGTGCGTGCGCGGCTCGGAATTCGCCGCCAAGCCGCCGCGGAAAATCTGCCCCGCTGAGCGCGGGGGCGGATGAAGGGAGCGCTTGGCAGAAAGAACGCCGCTTCCGGAAGCTTCGCGCAAGAGCAAACAAGCGCGGAGGTCCGCCTTTGGAATTGGGTCTTGCGGGCAACCGCTCTCAGCTTGCCCGCTGGTCAGTTTTCGGTTCGCCAGCACCCGATCTGATCGCTATTTTGATTCGTCGATTTTTCGTGACTTGATCGACGGGTCGCGCCGAGGTCGACGCCGTTGCGCATATTTGTCTCTGTCGACGCACCGGCTTCTGATTGTGCGACGCGTTCCGGTTTCGGGTGAGGTTTCGCCCACCTAAACCCCCGCATGGGTGTGACGGACAGAGTTGACCGGCTTTCGCCGTACCCCCGCCGAAGCGAGGCGTTGCGCCGGGCACAATTTCGCGTCCGGAGGCGAAGAGCGGTCATCCCATCTCAACCCCACGACCAAGGCCCAAAAGGCCGAGGCGCGGCGCACCGCCCGCAAGCAAGCGGATGGCGCCTGGCGCAGCGATGCGCCGTTCTGCCTTCATGGCCAACAAGGCGAATGGTTCTGGGACGAAACCCATAAAGTGCCGGTGCGCGAGCCGCGCCGGCCAGGGCGCAAGGACGCCGCCGAGTAGCAAGCGAATGGCGCCGCGCAGTGTGAGCGCGGCGCCACGCGTTCGCTTGCTCACAGGATGAACGGCACCAGCATATTCGTTCGCTTCATGTAGGCGCGATACTGTTCCGGGAATTGCTCGATCATGAGCTTCTCTTCGCTGCGGGCGCTGTACACGAAATAGATACCGAAAAGAACGAGCGGCAGCGACCAGAACGGGCTTTCGCCGATCGCGGAGCCGAGCATGGCGATCAGCATGCCGGTATAGATCGGATGGCGCACGTAGGCGTATGGACCGGTCGTGACGAGCTCCGGATTCTCCTTCCGCGACATCGGCATGCCCCAGTTCCGTCCGAGATAGGCGCGGGCCCAGATGGCGAGCCCAATGCCGAGCGCACAGAGCACGACGCCGATAGCGCCCATGAGCACGCTGGTGCTGGCCGCATAGGCTAGCGCGTTCCGCAATGCCTTATGGAAGACCGGAAGACGCAGCGCCAGCAGGATGAGCACGATCACGCCCACGCGCAATCCGACTTGCCTCGACCAGAAGCGCGCGCCGATATTCTTCTTCGCGCCGACGGCCATGACGGCCCAGTACGCGACGAATATCAGCCAGAGCGCGGCGAACAGCGAGCCGTAGACGGTCATTGCATATAGATGGTCCTTGCGGATCGATTTGACAGCGAGGTCACCCGGCACCCGTTGGCTCGGCAGGCTGCCTGCGGCCGGCCATTGGCGTCATCGATCTGCGTTCTTATCTCTCGGCATGGGACGGCCGGGCGGGCGACACGGCTCAACCAGGAGAACCAAGATGCCGAGCATTACAAAAATTGCGCTCTCCGCCGCAATCGTTCTCAGCGCCACGCTGACGGCGTCGGCCGCGACCGATCATCGTCGCGTCACGCGTGCTCATCCGCCGATCTACGACGCCGCCCCCGCGATCATCAGCGACGCGTGTCAGCCGGTCGGCCCGCCTTGCCGCACGCACCCGGATGGCTGGTGACGGGCCCACGCTCGCCACACGCCTCAGCGCGCCCTGACGCGAACCGCCGCGACCGCCATTTCGGCCGGAGATTCGCCGGCTGCATGAACAGCCATTCGAAATAAGTGGTGGCGCGTTCGCACGCCGGCTGCGGCGCGACCGAAGAAACGGTCGCGGCACTGTTTCGAGCAACAGGGCCGCTTGCCGAAAAAGCCGCGGCGGTGGGAGACGAGGCCGACGCTGTGATTACAGGTGGGGTTGGCGTATTTCATGACACTCTCCAGCGGCATGCGATGGGGTCCGAACGGTGGACCGATGGGTGGGACAGCCGGCGCGGGCAGAGGTTCAAACGGGTCGGCGTTTCAGCGCGCTAGGAATTTATACTTGACAACAGGCCTATATTCCCAGTAAGAAAGCCAATCTTCCCGCTCGCCGCAAACACGCCGGTTGACGATGCCGGCCGGCAGAGCGGGAGCGGAGCTCGCGCGGCGGCGGTCGACAGCCGCGGCGGAGAACCGCGATGGTGGTGGAGCGCCGGGAGGCGCAGCGCGCCCGAAGCAGGCGGTTCGCGCAAGCGGATCGTTCTGTGGCGCGCGCCACGCCCGAAGCGTGGGCGGGTGGCAATGTCGTCTGCGTGGCGTGGCCCACGACCCGGCGCCTCCCGGCGCTCACTCGGACGCGCGTGGCTTTTCGTGCGCGTGGCTTTTCGTGCGCGTGGCTTTTCGTGATCGTGGCTTTGGCAAAACTCGGACGCACGGGCGCCGCGAGAACGCGAGGTGCTGACTTTGATTATTGCGATCCGCGTCACGGGGAAGGAACCGATGTCGGCCTGAAGCCGCCGATAGAGATCACAGCGCGACCACGAGGTTGCCGACCACCAGGGTCGCCGGCAACACGCAGGTCGCGACGCGAGCCAGTCGATCGCGAAGAACGACGGCACGTATTTCAAGCTGTTGAGCGCAAACGTGGTGACGCTGTCGGAGTGCGGGCGCCGCCAGGCTTTGGTCAGCGTCGGGCCGAAGCCGAGCACGTTGACAGTGGCCGCCAGCACCGCCGCGATGGTCGGCTGCCGCGACAGCGGATAAAACATGAAAATCATGGCGGCGGCGAGGAGGAACGCCCACTCGTACCACGGAAACACCCGCTCGCCGCGCCAGAAGCTCATCAGGCACAGCAGCAGACAAACGACCGCGGTGACGCCCATGACCCAGCTGCCGGGGCCGGCCGGCTCGTCGCGCTGCACCAGATAGGCGGTGCCGGTGAGGATGCCGAAGATCAGCCACGACAGCGGATGCGGGCGCGTCTCGCCGGAAGTGTCTGCCAGACGTAGATGCCGTAGGCGACGAGCGCGATGGCGACGGCGAGCGCGCCCATGAAGTCTTTGAAGGCGATCACGTCATCCTTCCCCGCCGCGCAGGGCAGGAACAAGGATTATTCCGCCGCGGCCTTCGCGCGGGTTGCGGCACCCGGTCGCGGAAGTGCGGCAGGATTTCCTCGGCGATCGCCGTCATGTTGGCGCGCGCCATTTCGTTCGGCATCGTGCCGAACTGGGTCTTGGTCAGCGAGGTGTTGAAGCCGGCGAGGTCCTGATATTCGGCGAGCTTTTCCCGCACCGTCTCCGGGCCGCCGACGATCACCACGCCGGACGCGATCAGGTCTTCGATCGAGTGCGTCTTGCCGGTGACCTTGACGCCGCGCACGCGCTTCATCGAGGCGGTGTCGGTATAGCCGGGCGGCAGCAGCATCTCGGTCGGCATCTTCAAGAAATAATTGACCAGCGCTTCGAGATGCGGCCGCGCTTCGTTCACCGCCTTCTTGTCGGTTTCGCCGACATAGATGGTGTTCGACCAGGCGAGCTGATCGGGCGAGGCCTGATAGCCGGCCTTCTCGGCCTCGTCGCGATAGAGCTGGAAAAACTTCGCCACCGCCGCGATCGGGCTCAACGTCTGGCAATAGGTGTAGCGCATGCGCGCCGCCCAGCGGATCGTCGAGCCGGAGCCCTGCGATGGAATCCAGATCGGCGGATGCGGCGTCTGATAGGGCCGCGGCCACGGATTGACGTAGCGGAACTGATAATGCTTGCCCGCATAGGCGAACGGTCCCGGCTCGGTCCAGGCGCGCACGATGAGATCGTGCGCCTCGGCGAAGCGCTCCTGCGAATTGGCCGGATTGATGCCCATCGCGTGATATTCGGCGCCGATGCCGCGCACGAAGCCGGCGATCAGCCGGCCGCGCGTCAGATTGTCGAGCAGCGAGTATCTTCGGCGATGGTCAGCGGATTGTTCACCAGCGGCAGGGCACGGCCGAGGATCGCGAGCTTGGCGCGCTTGACGCTGCGCGCCAAAGCGCCGGCCAGCACGCCGGGGACGGGCATCATGCCATAGGCGGTCTGATGATGTTCGTTGAGACAGACGCCGTCGAAGCCGAGCTGATCGGCGAACTCCATCTGATCGAGATAGTCGTGATAAAGCTCGGCGCCGAGCTCGCCGCGGCACCCGGCCCTGGCCGGCCGCGCCGTCCGCCTG
>CAWCSD010000017.1:0-75291 GCA_963798095.1 uncultured Alphaproteobacteria bacterium
ACAGCGGGCGCAGGCTGCTGTCGTCCAGGGACTGGCTGCCAGGCGGGCCGTTCACTGCGCTGACCGCCTGTCTCACCTCTTCGACATGTGACATCTTCGACATGTGACATCGCTAACTCCTGTTGGTCATACTGAATGACACGCGGGACTCGAGCTCGGCCGCCGCGTGCCACTCAAGCCAGTGATCAGGCCGCCGACAGCTCGTCCGCCTCCATCCTTGCCAGTTCAGCGTCGAGCACGGCGTACTCGGCCTCCTCGATCGCCGCGTACGCGAACTCAACCGCGAACGCCGCGTCGTCTGCTCTGTGCTCGGCGCGCCGCTCGGCGCGATCCACGTCGTGCTCAGCCCGCTTGGCGTCGATGTCGTCGCGAATCTTCGCGACGTGCTCGTTCCACGTCCGCTGCAGGTCGTACCACCAGACCGAAAGTTTGTTCTTGTTCGCGTCAGCCGACTCGCGCAGCTTTTTGGCCCGGTCCTGAGCAGACGCTCGCGCCTGCTCGACGTCTGCCTGCACGTCGGCCTTGGCCTTGCCCTGCACCGCTCCCGCGCGGTCCTCCGCCTCCTTGGCGCGAGCGGCGAGCTCGGTGAGTTGATCCGAAAGTGCCATGTCAACCCTCCTTCGAGGAATGTTGTCCTACATGTACGTGACCGCATCCTGTCCACCGCTGCGTGACGGGATCGAATCGACATCGAAATCGATCCCGGTGATGCCGCTGCATTCGCTCCCATCGCTTGCGAATCCCAGGGAGGCACGCGTATCACGAGCATCGAGCCCCGTATCGGTTTGCCAGAACACGGGGCGCAGCATCCTCGCGCGCAGGGTGACCCGTCGTCATCCGTTTTGCGTGATTTGGCCCGGCGCGTCGCACGAATCACGCAAGACGGATGATGACCATTGACCCTGACGGAACCGGAGGATGTTGGGCATGATCCTCTCGCGCTTCCTTCCGCCCTCAGGCCGAGCCGGTCTGGGGTCGACGGGTCTCGTCCGTCGCCCCCGTTCCGGATCGGGGTGGGCGTCGACGGCAGCCCCTCCGGAAGCCATGTCGTCGTCCTGGCTTCACAACTTGCGCGGGGAACCAGCGCGGAGCGGATGGTCACCGGCCGTCGGCGGGGTGGCTGATATGACCAACCGCCTGGATCGCCGTTGGTTACCGTCGCTATCTCAGATGAGGGCGACCGGGAGCGCCCTGCGGAGGCGGTCGATTATGTAGTGCGTCTCATCTAGGAAAACGCATGGTCACGGGCAGCCAGAGCGCATAATCGGACGCGGCGCATGGCACCAGAAGTGAGATCTTGCCTGCGCACCGCTTGTCGAACGCCTGACCGAGCGGCGGGCCCGACGACCCTTAATCCGGCAACGGGCGTAGCCCTCTGGAAGCGCCGCTGGGCGCCGCGCACGGCGGGATATGCTGGGGCTCGACGGCGTGCCGCGTCATCTCCGCTCGCGCCCCTCCGGGGATGACTCGGGTGGGCGGTTCCGTTCGTGGATTTCTACGGACCGCCACGGCGCCGCGTTTGTGAGAGGCTTCGCGTGGCGCTCGAACGCGATGTGACATGGCAAGCCCCATAGACCGAGGTCTCGAAACCCGGCGGGCGACTCCGCAGCCGCTGGCGGCAGCGCAGAGGCTGGTCCTGCGGGATGCACTGTGTGAGCGCCTGTCGGCGCCGGAAGGCGGCGGGGTGGTGCTGGTGTGCGCGCCGGCCGGGAGCGGCAAAACAATGTTGCTGCGCTCCTGGATCGAGGCGGCGGGCCTGCAGGACCGGGTGGGATGGGTGTCGGTCGACCGCGGTGAGCAGGACGCTCAGCGGTTCTGGCTCGCGGTGATCGACGCGCTCGCCGGCGCGGTCACCCTCGTGCAGCCGGTCGCCCCGGCCCCGACGTTCGGCGGCCGGGCCGTCATCGATCAGCTTCTGTCGGACCTTGAATGCCTCGAGGAGCCGGCGGTGCTGGTGATCGACGATCTGCATGAGCTGGGTTCGGCCGATGCGCTGAGCTGGCTTGAGGTGTTTCTGGGCCGGTCACCGCCGAAGCTGCGAGTTGTGCTGGCGACGCGGGAGGACCCTGGGCTGGGCCTTCACCGCCTGCGTCTGGCCGGTCAGCTCACCGAGCTCCGCGCTCCCGACCTGCGTTTCTCGATGGAGGAGATGATCGAGCTGCTCCGGTCGGAGGGCATCACCCTCTCCGACGGGGGCATGGGGCTGCTCTATGAGCGGACGGAGGGGTGGGCGGCCGGCTTGCGCCTCGCGGCGATCTCGCTCGCGCACCATCCGGACCCGGAGCGCCTGGTCACCGAGTTCTCAGGCAGTGAGCGCAACGTGGCGGGATACCTGCTGGCGGAGGTGCTGGAGCGCCAGCCGCCCGAGGTGCGCGAGATGCTGCTGCGCACCTCCGTGCTCGACCGGGTGTGCGGCCCGTTGGCCGATTTCCTCACGGGCGGCTCGGGCGCCGAGCGGATGCTGCAGGAGCTCGAGGACGCTAACGCGTTCGTGACTTCCCTCGACGCGAGCCGATCATGGTTCCGCTACCACCATCTCTTCGCCGACCTGCTGCAGCTGGAGCTGCGCCGAGCCGCGCCCGCCGTCGTCGGCTCGTTGCACCGCGCGGCAGCGCAATGGCACGAACAGGAGGGGTACATCGTTGAAGCGATCCGCCACGCGCAGGCGGCACGTGACTGGACTCTGGCGTCGCGCCTGCTGGCTGATCACCACATTGATCTGACCTTCGATGGCCGTACCGGATCGATTTCGCAGCTGTTGGGCGTTTTTCCGCACGACATCGTGGCCGCGGACGCCGAGCTCGCGCTCGTGTTCGCCACCGCGCGCCTGTTGCACGGTGCGCTCGAGAAGAGCGCGGCCTACGTGGATGTCGCCGGCCAGCGCGCGGATATGGTTCCCGCGGGGCGTAGACCGGGATTTGCGGTGCTCCTGGCCGAGCTGAGACTCGTGCTCGCGCGCTGGCGCGGTGATCTCGAGACGGCGCTCCAGACGCGACCGTTGGTCGAGGCGGCGCTCGCGGCGCAGCCGGCGGGTGAGCGTGCCCTCAGTGACGAGATGAGATCTGTCGCGCTGCAGAATCTCGGCGTTGCGGAGCTGTGGTCGTGGCGGCTGGATGATGCCCGGCGCGACCTCGAGCACGGGCTGGCGCTCGCGCGTCGCGCGGGACGACCGTGGCTCGAGATCCCGTGTCTCGCTCACCTGGGGATCGCCGGCCCGTTGACCGGTCTCTCGCTCTCCGCGGGGCTCGAGCTCAGCGAGGAGGCGGTGAGGATTGTCGATGCGCACGGCTGGGCCGAGGATCCGGTGATTGTCACCGCCCTGGCCACGGGAGCGATGGCCCTGCTCTGGCTGGGGCGCTTGGATGAGGCCGAGCAATGCCTCGGGCGGGCGGGGCGCGCGTTGCGTCCGGGCGGTGAGCCCGGCACCGAGCTGATCTTGGACTATGCAAGAGGTCTTCTCTGCCTCGCGCGCGGCTCGCTCAGGCAGGCGCTGGCGGCGCTCCGTGCCGCGACGCGGATGGAGGGTCTGCTGGCCGGCGAGCACGCATTCGCGCCGGTGGTGCGGGCGCGTGTGCTGCAAACGCAAGCGCGCCTGGGGGAGTTGGCTGCCGCTCGTGCGGCGCTCGACGACATCAGCGAGCAGGAGCGCGGCGGCGGCGACATGCGCGTGGCCGCCGCCGTCATTCGTCTCGCAGAAGGTGAGCCCGACCATGCGATCGACGTGCTCGCCCGGGTGCTCGATGGTTCCGTTCCGGTGCTTCACCGGCCATCCACGATCACGGAGGCGCAGCTGCTCGACGCGGTGGCCCGCGAGCAACTCGGCGAACGACGCGTGTCGGAGGCCTCTCTCGAGCGCGCGCTCGACCTCGCCGAGCCGGAGGGCGTCCTCCTGCCGTTCATCCTCGTTCCCGTACAGCCGCTGCTCGAACGCCTGCCCGGGGGGCGCACCGCACATCCCGCGCTCCGGCGCGCCATCCTCGACGTGCTGGCCGGTTCAGCGCCACCCGCCGGAGCGCCGGCCGGGATCCCCGAAGAGCTCAGTGAGGCCGAGCTCCGCGTCGCCCGCTACCTGCCCACCAACTTGAAGGCACCGGAGATCGCCGCCGAGCTGTTCGTGTCGACGAACACGGTCAGGACGCACCTGCGCCACATCTACGCGAAGCTCGACGCCCACGGTCGCGCCGAGGCGGTCGCCCGCGCCCGGCAGCTCGGACTCCTAGCGCCGTCACGCCGGCTGCGCTAGTTGAGCAGTCCGGGGACCTCGTGAAGGGTTGAGGAGACGTCCGGACCCATCCGATGGCCTCTGGTGTCCGCCAAGACGCCAGAACAGGAGGGCCCGTGGTTCAGCACCATAGGGCGAAGCTCGGACCGGCTGGTCGAGCTCAGTTGGTCTCAGTGGTTGTGCGCGTGGACGCCCGCGCGCGGGGCACGCGCACTCCGGCGACGCGATCGCGATCGCGAGCTATCTCGGTTCCTCCGATGTTTTTGCTCGCGCAATCGTGACTGTTCAGGTGGTCGGCGTGCAGGGTTTTTGAGGTTGAGCGCGATCGTTCTGGGCAGGGGGGAGATGGGTCGGTCGCGAAGGTTGTTATGTGCCTTTGGCTCGGCCTTCGTATGAGCAGCTTGCCGGGTTGGTGGTTGAGCAGGCCGCGACGATCCAGCGGCTGGAGGGGCAGGTTGCTGAGTTGAGGGTGGAGGTGGCCGAGCTCAAGCGGCGGTTGGCGCAGAACTCGCGGAACTCCTCGCGGCCGCCGTCCTCGGATGGGCTCTCGAAGCCGCCGCCGCGGAGTCTGCGGCGTCCGTCGGGGCGCAAGCCGGGCGGCCAGCCCGGGCATCCGGGCGGGCATCTGGAGCAGATCGCGGCGCCGCATCATGTCGTGGAGCACGTCCCGCGGGCGTGCGCGGACTGCCAGGGGGATCTGTCCGGGGCTGAGGATGTCGGGCATCTGGTTCGGCAGGTGTTCGATCTGCCAGAGATTCGGTTGCAGGTCACCGAGCACCGGGCGCACCGACGGCGCTGCGGATGTGGACGTGAGACCACGGCCGTGTTCCCGCAGGAGGTCGGTGCGCCGACGCAGTACGGGCCCAGGGTCCGGGCGCTGGGGTTGTATCTGGTCGCCTATCAGCACCTTCCCTATGCGCGGGCGGCGCGGCTGCTCTCAGACTGGATCGGCGCGCCGGTCTCGACCGGGACGCTTGCGGGGTTCATTGCCCGAGGCGCTGAGGATCTCGGGCCGTTCTTGGACGAGGTCCACGCCCAGATCACCGACGCGCCGGTCGCGCACTTCGATGAGACCGGCGCCCGTGCCCAGAGCAGGCTGCGGTGGTTGTTCTCGGCCAGCACCGAGCGGGCGACGTTCTTCTCGTTGCACGACAAGCGCGGCTACGACGGGCTCAACCACGCCGGCGTGCTGCCGAGCTTTACCGGGGTCGCGGTCCACGACGGCTTCAAGCCCTACCGCGACTACACCCAGCTCACGCACGCCCTCTGCAACGTGCATCACCTCCGTGCATCATGTGGAAGCCCACCATGAACACTTCCCAGACCGGATCGTTCACCGCGCGCTTGAGCGTCTCGTTGGTGTGATCGAGGATTGGATTCTCGGTGAGCCCGATATGCCGGATCTTGCCCTTCGCCTTCTGTTCGACGAAGCGCCGGCGCCAGCGTGTCGCGCGCGTAGTCGTACATGAACGGATCGACCGCATGCAGATTGAACACGTCGACATAGTCGGTGCCCATGAGGCGGAGCGAATTGTCGAGGCTCGCGACCACGCGTTCCGGCGTCCACCATTCGTTGTTGCGGTGAACGGTGCTCTTGGTCGCGACCACCACCTTGTCGCGCGGGATCGATTTCAGCGCCCGGCCGACCACGCCCTCGGTGCCGTAGGGCGGCGCGGTGTCGATGAAATTGACGCCGAGCTCGACCGCCTCGCGCACGAGCCGCGCGGCCTCATCCTCGGTCTTGCCGGATTTCAGCCCCATCCGGGAAAAGCCGCCAGTGCCGAGCCCGGCAACGCTGACGCGCAGGCCGGTGCGGCCGAGGGTGGTGTAGTGCATGTGTGGCTTCCTATGGGGATCAGCTTGAAGGAGAAATTTCGGGTTGGCCCCGACACCTTGCATTTTGCGTACGGCGTCTCAACCCGTTGACCCGCCGCGCGCCTTTCGTGTCACGTCGCGCGGCCTTAAATAACCGCCGGAAACGACTGCAAATCAATGACTACCGACCGCTACAACGCCGCCGAGGCCGAGGCCCAGTGGCAGAAAATCTGGGACGAGCGCGGCATCTTCGCGACGCGCAACGAGGACGTGCGCAACAAGTACTACGTGCTGGAGATGTTCCCCTACCCGTCCGGCCGCATCCATATGGGCCACGTGCGCAACTACACCATGGGCGACGTGGTGGCGCGGGTGAAGCGGGCGATGGGGTTCGACGTGCTGCATCCGATGGGCTGGGACGCCTTCGGCATGCCGGCCGAGAACGCCGCCATGGAGCGCAAGGTCCATCCCAAGACGTGGACCTACCAGAACATCGACGCGATGAAGAAGCAGCTCAAGTCGATGGGGCTGTCGCTCGACTGGAGCCGCGAGATCGCGACCTGCGATCCGGCCTATTACAAGCACCAGCAGAAGATGTTTCTCGATTTCCTGCGCGCCGGCCTGGTCGAGCGCAAGCAATCGAAGGTGAACTGGGATCCGGTCGACAACACGGTGCTGGCCAACGAGCAGGTGATCGACGGCCGCGGCTGGCGCTCCGGCGCGCTGGTCGAGCAGCGCGAGCTGACGCAGTGGTTCTTCGCCATCACCAAATTCGCCGCGCCTCTGCTCGACGCGCTCGACACGCTCGACCGCTGGCCGGAAAAAGTGCGGCTGATGCAGAAGAACTGGATCGGCCGCTCGGAAGGCTTGCTGGTCCGCTTCGCGCTCGATCCGACAACCACGCCGAACGGCGAGAGCGAGCTCGAAGTCTTCACCACGCGGCCGGACACGTTGTTCGGCGCCAAATTCATGGCGCTGGCGCCGGATCATCCGCTGGCCGCGGCGGCGGCGGCGAAGAATCCGGCGCTGGCCAAATTCATCGAGGAGTGCCGGCATCGCGGCACCGCGCAGGCCGAGATCGACACCGCCGAAAAGCTCGGCTTCGACACCGGCATGAAGGCGGTGCATCCGTTCGATGCGTCGTGGCAGATTCCGGTCTATGTCGCGAACTTCATCCTGATGGATTACGGCACCGGCGCCATTTTCGGCTGCCCGGCGCACGACCAGCGCGACCTCGACTTCGTCAACAAATACGGGCTCGGCAATGTGCCGGTGGTCTGTCCGCCGGACGTCGATCCGAAAACTTTCGTCATCACCGACACCGCCTATGACGGCGACGGCCGCATGATCAATTCGCGGTTTTTGGACGGCATGACGATCGCGCAAGCGAAAGAGGAAGTCGCGCGACGGCTGGAGAAAGAGAGCCACGGCAATCGCCCGGTGGCGCAGCGCCAGGTGAATTACCGGCTGCGCGATTGGGGCATTTCGCGGCAGCGTTATTGGGGCTGTCCGATCCCGGTCATCCATTGCGCCAAATGCGGCGTGGTGCCGGTGCCGGAAAAAGATCTGCCGGTGACCTTGCCCGACGACGTCAGCTTCGACCGGCCGGGCAATCCGCTCGATCATCATCCGACCTGGAAGAACGTCACCTGCCCGCAATGCGGCGGGCCGGCGCGGCGCGAGACCGACACGATGGACACGTTCGTCGACTCGTCGTGGTATTTCGAGCGCTTCACCGATCCGTGGATCAAGACCGCGCCGACCGACGTGCCGATCGTCAATAAGTGGATGCCGGTCGATCAATATATCGGCGGCATCGAGCACGCGATCTTGCATCTGCTCTATAGCCGCTTCTTCACCCGCGCCATGAAAGAGACCGGCCACGTCGGCCTCGACGAGCCGTTCGCCGGCCTGTTCACCCAAGGCATGGTGGTGCACGAGACCTATCGCACCAAGAGCGGCGAATGGGCGGCGCCGGCGGAAATCAAGATCGAGAGCGACGGCGACGCGCGCCGCGCCAGCCTGATCGCGACCGGCGAAGAGCTCGCGATCGGCGCCATCGAGAAAATGTCGAAGTCGAAGCGCAACACCATCGACCCCGACGAGATCATCGCCACTTACGGCGCCGACGTGGCGCGCTGGTTCATGCTGTCGGACTCGCCGCCCGAGCGCGACGTGGAATGGACCGAGCGCGGCGTCCAGGGCGCCTGGCGCTTTGCGCAGCGGCTGTGGCGGCTCGTCGGCGAGGCCGGCGAAATCGCGCAATCGGCGCCGGCCGAGCGGCCGGCCGCGTTCACGCCGGCGGCGCTGAAGCTGCGCAAGGCCACCCATCGGGCGCTGGCCGCCGTGACCGCCGACATCGAAAAGCTACACTTCAATGTTTGTGTCGCCCACATCTACGAATTCGCCAATACGCTCAATGCGGTAATCGGCGATATGGGGTCGGAAGATGGGGCCGATTTGGGGGCGGAAACGGGTGCCATTGCGACGCCCGATTTCCGCTGGGCCATGCGCGAAGCGGTTAACGTTCTTGTGCAATTGTTCGCACCCATGATGCCGCATCTTGCCGAGGAATGCTGGGCTTCGCTCGGCCACCGGACGCTGGTGGCGCAGGCGCCGTGGCCGCAGCTCGAGCCGGATTTGCTGATCGAGAACACGATCACGCTGCCGGTCCAGATCAACGGCAAGAAGCGCGCCGAAGTGACGGCGCCGCGCGACGCCAAGCCGGCCGAAATTGAGGCTGCCGTCCTGGCGCTCGATGCGGTAAAAAAGGCGCTCGACGGCAAGCCGCCGAAGAAGGTGATCGTGGTGCCGGGACGGATCGTCAATGTGGTGGTTTAAGCGCAACGCCGCCGGGGGCCGCCTGGCCCGCCTCGCCGTCGTGCTCGCCGCGGCGGGACTCACCGCCGGCTGTTTCCAGCCGCTGTACGGCACGCAGCCGTCGGTCGCTACCGATTCGGTTCGCGACAAGCTCGAGCAGATCGACGTGCCGGTGATCGTCGTGCCGAAAGGCCAGCCGGTGGCGCGCGTCGCGGTGGCGCTGCGCAATTCCCTGCAATACGGCTTGAACGGCGGCGCCGGCGCCAACGCGCCGACCTATACGCTCAAGGTCAACGTCGCCACGACGACGCTCTCGGTCGTCGTCGACATCACCAGCGGCCGGCCGGACGCGCAGGTCGATTCCGTCATTGCCAATTACCAGCTCATCGAAATCGCAACCGGCAAGACGGTCTTGGCCGACCAGACCTTTGCCCATGTCGATTACGATATTCCCGGCGCGGCGCAACGCTTCGCCAAGCAGCGCGCGCAGCGCGATGCCGAAGACCGCGCCACCGAGGTCGTCTCCGATGCCATCAAGAACCGCTTGGCGTCATACTTCGTCGCCGGCACCTGAATATTGCTGATGGTTGCGATCAAGGCCGCCGACGTCGACGCCTTCGTGGCGCGCCCCGATCCGGCGCGGCCGGTCGTTGCTGGTGTTCGGTCCCGATGCCGGCCTGGTCAGCGAGCGCGTCAACGCTTTGGTCAAATCGTCGGTCGACGATGTCAACGATCCGTTCGCGCTGGCGCGGCTCGAGGCCGAGGATTTGAGCGCCGAGCCGTCGCGGCTGGTCGAGGAGGCGCAGACCATTCCGCTGTTCGGCGGCCGCCGCGCGGTGTGGGTGAAAGCCGGCAGCCGCAATATCGCGCCGGCGGTCGAGGCGCTGTTGGCGTTGCGGACAATCGAATGCCGCGTCGTGATCGAAGCCGGCGATCTGCGCCGCAACGCGCCGCTACGTTCCTTATGCGAAAAGGCGAAGAACGCCGCGGCATTGCCGTGCTACGCCGACGACGAACGCGACGCGAACGCGGCTGATCGACGACGAGATGCGTGAAGCCGGCCTCAAGCTCACGCCGGACGCGCGCGCCATGCTGGTCCCGCTGCTCGGCGGCGACCGCCAGGCGTCCCGCAACGAGATCGCCAAGCTCGCGCTCTATGCCCGCGGCCGCGATCAGGTCGGCGTCGATGATATTGCCGCGGTCGTGTCCGACGCCTCGGCGCTGGCGCTCGACGATATCGTCGATGCGACATTTGCCGGCCGCCCGGCGGAGCTGGAAACGCAGCTCGGCAAGGCGCGGCTCGCCGGCACTTCGGCCGGATCGATCCTGTTCGCCGTGCAGCGCCAGGTCGCACAACTGCATAAATGGCGCACCGCGATCGAAGCCGGCGCGGGATTCTCGCTCGATGCCGTGCAGCCGCCGGTCAATTTTCGCCGCAAGGATGCGATCGCGGCGGCGCTCAGGCTGTGGAGCGCGGCCAGACTTCTCGTCGCCATGAGCGAGCTGGCGGACGCGGTGTTGCAATCGCGGCGCAACGCCGATCTGGCCGACACCATCGCCGAGCGTGCGCTGCTCGCGATCGCCGCCAATGTGCGGCGCAACGCGGCGTAACAGCCGTCGGTCTGCCGACTGCGCCAAGCCTTATTGTGCCAAGCCTTATTGCGCCAAGCCTTATTGCGCCAAGGCGCGGCCGCGCGTCGTCGACCAGTCCGCGAGCTTGTTGCGGCCAACCACCGACATCTTGGCGGCGGCGGTGACGAGCACGCCGTTAAGGACCAGTTCGAAGTTTTCCCGCGCCGTGCGGTTCGCCGCCATGGCGACGCGCAGCGCGTTGGCATCGAACGGCTCCGCCCGCAGGTTGTCGCGCAATTCCTCGCGCGACAGGCGCAGATCGGCCTGCGCGCTCGCCACCTTTTCGGCATTGGCGCGCAGCTCGGACCGCATCACCTCGGCGTCGGCCGCCGGCAGCGATGCGGCGATCTCATTGAGGCGATTGGCCACGTCGCGATTGATCTGCGCGACATTGGACAATGGCACCGTGCCGGCTCCGCTATAGCGAAAAGCCACCGCACCGGCCGCGCCGACAAAGAACACGTTCAGTGCCAGCGATGTGACGAATAGCCAGCGCACACGGCCGGCGCCGTCAAGCTTCGGCAAAAGAGACATGGTCACCCCACTTCAGCCGGCAACTTCGGCGGCAGCGAAACCGCAGTCGCGCCGGCAACACCTAATTTTACACGCGCAATATTCGTAAGTTCAAGCCGCGATGATCTCGGAAAGCCTATGCTCGGATTGGTCCGAGGATGGGAACAATTCAATTGAATTTGATCATGGCCTAGGACGGATTTTCCAAGCTGAACATGCCGGTATCGTCGTCATAAGCGAAAGCCTCGGCATAGCGGCCCCACGCAGTCACGGCGCGCAAGGTATGCTCGGCGTCTTCCGTGCTCATGTGATCTTCCAATTCGTCCAAAAAGCGGCTTTTCGGCGCCACGTGATTGGCACGCTCCTGCAGCACGCGGCGGATATGGGTGGCGAGCGGAATGTAGGCCAAGAGCTGCTTCTGGAACAGCTTCTTGCGGTCGTCGGTGCCGAGTTCGGCGAATTGCTTGCCGATATCGGTCAGCTTTATGTCGCCACCCCCGACCTCGGCGAAATGAAACATCTGCATCGCCTCGGCCACGGGAAACAATTCATCTACTTCCATGTGCAACTCGTCGGCCAGCACCGGCAAGTCGGCCTTGCCGTGGTAGGGCTCCGCGGCGAGCGTCTCGATCAGCCCGGAAAACAGATTGGCCGAGACGCGCGGCAGCACGGTGTTGATGGTGATCTGCCGCTCGAGACCGGCCTGCGCGGCCGCCGTGCGCGCGGTCATCGCCACGTAGATTTTCTCGACCAGATCGCGGAACCGCGTATCGAGCCGATTGCGCGGTTGCGGCAGGTCGACGCCGATCTCGCGGATGATGCGGCCCGGATTGTTGGAGAACAACAGGATGCGGTCGCACATCAGCACCGCTTCCTCGATATTGTGGGTGACCAGGATGACGCCCTTGATCGGCAGCTTGCCGTCGCCCCACAAATCGAGGAAGTCGGTGCGCAGCGTCTCCGCGGTGAGCACGTCGAGCGCGGAGAACGGCTCGTCCATCAGCAGAATGTTCGGGTGCACGACCAGCGCCCGGGCAAAGCCGACGCGCTGGCGCATGCCGCCGGACAGCTCGCGCGGATAAGCCGATTCATAGCCGTCGAGGCCGATCAGGTCGATCGCCGCCAGCGCGCGTTTGCGGATCTCGGACTCCGGCAGGCCGAGCGCCTCGAGGCCGAGCTGCACGTTCTCCAGCACCGTCAGCCAGGGAAACAAGGCAAAACCCTGGAACACCATGGCGATGCCCGGCGCCGGGCCCAGCACCGGCTGACCGAGATAGGTGACGGAGCCGCCCGACGGTTGCGCCAAGCCGGCGATGAGCCGCAGCAAGGTCGACTTGCCGGATCCGGTGCGGCCCAACAGGCCGACGATCTGGCCTTGCACGACCTGAAGCTCGATGCCGTCGAGCACCACAAGCTCGCCGCCGTCCGCCTTGGGGAAGGTGTGACACAGACCGTGGATGTCGAGGAGAGCAGTGCTCATGGCGGTGGTACTCATGGCAGTGGTGCTCATGTCAGCAGTACTCATGGCAATGGTACTCTTGGCAACGCCTCAGCCGAGCCGGAATTTGCGTTCGGCGTAGAGATACAGCGGACGCCAGAACACGCGATTGATGACGACGACGTAAAGGCTCATCACGGCAATACCCAGCACGATGCGGTGGAAATCACCGGCATCGGTCTGCTGCGCAATATAGGCGCCGAGGCCTTTGGCTTCGAGGTGCTTATTGCCCCATGAGGCGACCTCGGCGACGATGCTGGCGTTCCACGAGCCGCCGGACGCGGTGATCGCGCCGGTCACGTAATAGGGCAGCACGGCAGGAAGCGCGATGCGCCGCCACCACAGCCAGCCGCGCACGTGGAAACTGGCGCCGACGGCGCGCAGCTCCGCGGGGATCGCCGACGCGCCGGCGATGACATTGAACAAAATGTACCATTGCGTGCCGAGGATCATCAGCGGGCTGAGCCAGATATTCGGATTGAGCTGCCAGACGACGATCCCCGAGACCACGATCGGAAACAGCACGTTGGCCGGAAAGGCGGCGAGGAACTGCGCAATCGGCTGAACGACGATGGTGGCAAAGGGCCGCGTGCCGACCCATACCCCGATCGGGACCCAGACGACGGTGGCGAGCGCGATGAGAACGATGACGCGGATCAGCGTCGCCAGCCCGAGCAGCATCGCCGTACCGACGTCGGCGAGCCCGATGCCTTCGATAAAGAAGCGCAGCGCCTGCCACAACGCGAACGCGGTCAGCGCGAAGACGATCAAGCCCAACTGGAACGTGATCCAACCCGGCCGCGTGCGCGGCGCGCGCTTGACGGCTTCGACATTGTCCGGATGTCGCGGCAGCAACAAGCGCCGCCACAGCACCGCGAACGGCCGCATAGTCCGATCGACGATGCGGGACCGGCGCAGGATATCGAGCACCCAGGAGTGCGGCGCCACGATGCCGGGTTCCTGCTCGAAGCGGAACCGGTCGGCCCAGGCGACCAGCGGCCGGAACAGGATCTGGTCGTAAACCAGGATCACCACCAGCATGGTTCCGATCGCCCAGCCGACCGCCTTCAAGTTCTGCTGCTCGATGGCGAGCGCGATATAGGAGCCGACGCCGGGCAGCGTCACCGTGGTATTGCCGACGCTGATCGCCTCCGAGGCCACGACGAAGAACCAGCTGCCGGACATCGACATCATCATGTTCCAGATCAGCTGCGGCATGGCGAACGGCACGTCGACACGCCAGAACGACATCCACGGCGTCAGCCGGAAATTGCGCGACGCCTCGACCAGCTCGGTCGGCACCGTGCGCAACGACTGATAGAAGCTGAACGACATGTTCCAGGCTTGGCTGGTGAAAATCGCGAAGATCGCCGCGAATTCGGCGCCCAGGACCCGCCCGGGAGCCAGCGCCATGAAGAACACGACGGTAACCGAGATAAAGCCGAGGATCGGCACCGACTGGAGTATATCCAGCAGCGGAACGAGGATGCGTTCGGCCTGCTTATTCTTCGCCGCCAGCGTCGCATAGGTGAAGGTGAACAGAAGCGACAGCGCCATGGCGACAAGCATGCGCAGCGTCGTGCGTGCGGCATATTCGGGCAGATTGGCCGGATCGAGCGACGGCGGCGTGCGCTGCAGGTCGGCCAGCGGCTCGAACAGGTGGCGGCTTGCTTCGCCGAGGAAAACCAAGAGCCCGAGGATCAGCAGAACCGCGAGAATATCCCACCGGCTGAACAATCGGTCCCAGCCGCCGACCGAAATGGGGACGAACACTCGCATGTCTTGAGCCCGGCTGTCACAGAATTGTCGCGCGAATGCAGCCGCGACAGAGCCGCCGGCCGCGAGGTTCGGTCATCCCATAACATCGCCGCCGCGTCATTCAAATAATTCTCCGTACCGCACCCAAATTTTTTCGTGCTCCACCGCAGCGCGACATCACGGCGTGCGAAGGATGGTCTGAGGTGTGACGCGCATCACAACCAAACGTTGCCTCATCTTTCTCTAACGTACCATAGGGGTATTATCCCGATAGGGAATTGTTCGCCAGCACCTGTTGAACACCGCTCCAAGCCAAGGGTGATCCCATGCCAAGCACCAATCTGCCGACCAAGATCAATGTGACGACCAAGAAGGTCTGGCTGCCGCTACGAAATCACAGCGCCTTTTTGCTCGACCGGCAGGCGATGAAAGTCGGCCATCCGGTAGAGCGAATGCACAAGCCGCCCACGCCGCTTCCCAAGCCGACATTGCCGATCGATTGGGCCAAGTCGCTCGCCTTCCCGCTGCTGGGTAACGACGTCTACGGCGACTGCATGATCGTCGCCGCACAGCATGGCGACAACACGTTTACCGGCAACGCCGGCACCGAAAGCAGCTTTGATGTCGACACCACGGTGCAATGGTATCTGAAAGAGTCGGGCGGCGATAACGGGCTCAATACCGGTCAGGTCATTGCGGACTGGCGGAACGGCCTGCCCAGCGGTCCCGCGGCGAAGATCCTGGACTCACTGTCCATCAACACGCTGGATGCCGAACTGGTGCAGACCGCGATTTGGCTGTTCGGAGGCGTCCACTTTTCGCTCAGCATTCCCGATGATTGGTACAAGAATTTCACAACCGGAGCCGTGTGGGACGCGCCCGCCACGGCCAATTCGAAGAACGGCCATGGCGTGTGGTGGAACGGCGTCAACGCCCAGGGCCAGTACCACCTGGAAACCTGGGGAACGTACGGCTGGATCACGCCTGCCGGAGTTGCCGACTGCGATCCGAGCGGGTTTGTGGTTTTCTCGCTGCGTTGGTTCGATAGCCGCGGCATGGCGCCGAACGGCTACAGCTACAGTCAGCTGGCAAAGTTTTGGACGGAAATGGGCGGCAGGCAACTGCCTGTGATGCCGGCCAAACCGACTCATGGCGACCGGCTTTTGCCGGGCCAAGGCCTTTTGCCCGGCAACCGGATCACATCGACCGACGGACGATTCAAATTCACCATGCAGGCGGATGGAAACCTGGTCCTCTACGGCCCCGACAATCAACCCTTGTGGGCCACGAATACGTCGGGACACCTCAACATCTTCGACGTCATCTTCCAGACCGACGGCAACCTTGTGCTCTATGACGGCATGAACGAGCCGCTGTGGGCTTCCGGCACCAATGGCAAGCCCGCCGCTTCGGTCATCGTGCAGAACGACGGCAATGTCGTCATCTACGACACCGGCAATCATCCGCTGTGGGCGTCAAACACCGTCGTGCCGGCACAACCAGCCAAGCCGACACACGGCGATCGGCTGTTGCCCGGCGAAGGGCTATTGGCCGGCGGCTCGATCAGCTCCGCTGACGGCCGCTTCAAGCTCACAATGCAGGGCGATGGAAATCTGGTTCTCTATGGACCCAGCCATCAGCCGCTATGGGCGTCGAATACGTCCAACCATAACAACATCTGGGATGCGATCTTGCAGACCGACGGCAATCTTGTCGTCTACGACGCTCACAATCATCCGCTGTGGGCTACGGGCACCAACGGCAAGCCCGCTGCGTATTTCGTCGTGCAGAACGACGGTAATGCGGTGCTTTACGACCGCGGCAATCACCCGCTCTGGGCATCGAACACGGTGGTGCCGCCAGCGCCGGCCTCGCCGAGACAAGGCGATCGGCTTTTGCCCGGCCAGGGACTGATGGCCGGCCGCTCGATCATCTCCGCCGACGGCCGCTTCACGCTCACAATGCAGGGCGATGGAAATCTTGTCCTATACGGTCCCGGACGTCAGCCGTTATGGGCATCGAATACAGCGGGCCACAGCAACATCTGGGATGCGATCCTGCAGACCGACGGCAATCTTGTCGTCTACGACGCTCACAATCATCCGCTGTGGGCTACGGGTACCAACGGCAAGCCAACGGCTTCGCTGATCGTGCAAAACGACGGCAATGCGGTGCTTTACGACAACAGCAATCGCCCGCTCTGGGCGTCGAATACAGTGGTGCCTGCGCAGCCGACCAGACCGACCCAAGGCGATCGGCTCTTGCCCGGCCAGGGCCTGATGTCGGGCGGTTCACTTAAGTCGGCCGACGGCCGGTACCGCTTCATCATGCAGGCCGACGGGAATCTGGTTTTGTACAACGTCTACAACCAGCCGCTATGGGCCTCGAATACGCAGGGCCACAGCAACATCTGGGATGTCATCCTTCAGACCGACGGCAATCTCGTGGTCTATAACAGCCAGAACCATCCACTATGGGCATCGAACACCAACGGCAAGCCCGCGGCTTCGCTGATCATGCAAAGCGACGGCAATGTCGTGATCTACGACGCGCACAATCATCCGCTCTGGGCGACAAACACGAACCAATGAACGTCGCGCCGCGTAATTCCCGCACGACATAGTCGGCGACGGCGGGACCTATCGCGCCGTCGACATCGAACACCAAAGCGCGTTCGGCTGCCCCGCGCCGGCATAGCGAGCGTTGCAAGCACCATGGCCAAACGCACGGTCACCGCGCGCAGGCGCATCATGGCAATCTTCCCGGGCCGGCGGCCCCGGTCGCGCAATATGGACGCTTGATATCTTGGTCGCGCGAGCGCGTCCCGCAAGGCGGTTACGACGTTGCGACCGCTCGCCGCGGGGCGCCGATCAGCTGCGCGCCGAACGGAATGCGCTGCACGGCGAGGACTGCGATCCAACTCAATACCAGCGTACCGCCGAAGACGATCGTCGCCTTGATCATGGCGAACAGCACCGTGCCCAGCAACGCATATTGCAGCCACACGACGAAATTGTAATGCACCAGATAAAGGCCATAGGCATTGGCGGACAGGCTATCGAGCAGCCGCGAATGTCTGGTGGCAAAATGCAAGCTGACGGCGATCAGGAAAAAGCAGCCGGTCGCGCAAGCCAGCACGAAGCTGAGATCGGCGGCGACCTCGACGGCAATGGGCGCGGCACCGTTCATCGTCAAGCCGGTGAGCCCCATCCAAAGAAACAGCGAAGCAAGCGCGGCGACGAGCCAGCGCGCCCAATGCCGCGCAAGAATGCCGTCGACGCTGACGACGCTGCGCTCGATGCCCGCCGTGCCGATGCCGACGCCGGCGAAGAAATAGACGGCATAGAGCAGCGGCCGGCAAAACTGCACGGTGAGGAAACCGGAATCGGACCACGCCCATGGCGTGAATGCGACGGCCAAGGGTACGTAAGCCAACGCCGAGACTACCAAGAGCGCGATAAAATATCGAGCAAAGTGCGCCTGCGCCGTAGCCGACCAGCGGCCGAGGGATGCGATGGCATTCGGCGCCAGCCAATGCAGGCCGGCCACGATGACGTTCAACGCTAAAAGCTGCCACAAGAACCACAGCGGCCCGTCGGTCCAGAACGGCAGCGCAAACCACGCATCCCAATAGGCGGCAACGCTGGGATCGATCGCCATCACGCGGTACGCCGGATAGAGCGCGAGCGGGATGAGGACGAGGATGCCGAACACGAAGGGCAACCCGAGCCGGAGCACGCGGTCGCGCAAAAAGCTCCATTCTTTCTTGCGCGTCAGACTTGGCCACACGAACAGACCGGACAGAAAGAATAGCAGCGCCATCAAATAGACATCCTGCCAGGCGCAGAACAGGTCGAATCCAAAAAAGCGGTGGCTGTCGATGATCGGGAACGAGCGCCAAGCGTAGGGCGGACTGACAAAGTCAGTCGCGGCGGCGGTTGGAACCCATACGAGATAGGCCAGCATCGAATGAAAGCCTAAGACGATCAGGATGACGATCGCCCGCAAATTGCTCAGAGCCAGGCTGGAGGGAGACATCGAGCTAGCGCGCCATAAGACCGGATCCAGGCCGGCCGGACTAATCCATTGACTGCAAACGCCATCATGCAATTGGCCAGCCTAATCTAGACAGAAGTATCTTGGCCGTCACGATAGGTTCATATGATTGGATAACGACGAACCCCGCATTGCGGTTGTCGCCGGCATGCAATCCCCAGTTGCTCGGCTAAGCCACGGAACTTGCAAGAGTTTGCCTCGACGGGACGGACCTATGCAGGGTAGACTGTGGTCCAGAAATCACCGCATTGTCGGGCCACCATTTCTGGGCCATCAATGCGCGGAACTTGATTCTTTCGATGATGGCGAATGGAGAAGAGCATTGGCAGTGCAATCGGCAAAACTGGCGATAGCGGCACTCTTTCTGACGCTTGCCGCCGCACATTCCACGGTTGCTGCGGATCCTTTGGTGACCGGGCTATGGCAAAAGATCGACGAGCCCACCAGCAAGTCGGTCGGCTGGTTTCTCTTCACCGAGAGCGAAGGCGTCTATCAAGGGATGATCGCCAAGTTGTTCCTGCGTCCAGGCGACCCGCCGAACCAAACCTGTGCGGCCTGCAAGGATGATCGCAAGGACCAGCCGCTGCTCGGCATTCCCTTGATCAGGAATATGAAGGCGAATGGCCTATACTACGAAGGCGGCAATATCCTCGATCCGCGCGACGGCAATATCTACAACGCCATGATGACGCTGAGCCCGGACGGCCAGACGCTGACGGTTCGCGGCTATCTCGGCATCGCCTTGTTCGGGCGCGACGAGACCTGGTACCGGCTGCCGGAAACCGCGTACAAGGATCTCGATCCCATCATCATCGCGCGATACCTGCCCGGGCTGACGACGACGGCCTCTATCAAGCGCAAGCAAAATCAAAGCACCGCAAAATCTAGCAACATCACACGCTGAAACGCCGCGGCGTATTTGAAGCGCCGCCGCGTGATCAGCGCTCGCGTTATTCGATGACGCCGAAGGCGCAGCCTGCCGCGGCATAGTGATAGCGGAAAACACCGTAGCGGTCCTGCGCGACGATGGGCCGGCACCGTTGCAGCCACTTCTGGTCGCGCTCGGTGGCACGCGCCTTATCGGCCTCGTTTTCAGGCTGCGGCACTGTCCTGACATACGGATCGCCGGCTTCGCCGGCGCGCAGCACACAGCTCACTGCTCCCGGCGCCCCGACGCAACCGCCGACATAGAGCGTATCGGCGTAAGCCAATGTCACGAGCGGCAGCGTCAACGCGGCGCCGGCATAGGCGGCTCGCCACGATGCCGAAAGCAATCTGGCACGGCTGAAGATCAACACCACACTCTCCCTGATGCGCCGCCGCTGCGATGCAATCGGCCGACGCCGTTTTTCACCAAGCCTGCGCACGTTCGCGGAAGACCGGTTCCGGGACACGCACCAAGCGTCAGCCGTCAGGGAGCAAGGCCAATGCCAGCGAAGATGGCCTGATTTGGCACAGCGCCGGTTTGGTCAATCAACGCGCTTTGTTGAAAGAAGAGAAATGGTCAACGCTTGAGGTTAACGCCGGAGAATAACGGACGGCGGCATGCGCCGCCGTTCCCATCCGCTTTGCTCGAGCTCCGGTGTCGTGTCGTCGGCCTGCGGATAGCCGAGACAGAAATAGCCGATGAATTTCCAATCGGCGGGCACGTCGAGCAGCGTGGCAACGGCCTTGGCATCGAGGATCGATACCCAGCCCATGCCAATACCTTGCGCGCGCGCGGCGAGCCAGATCGTGTGCACCGCCGTCACCGCCGAATAGTCGATCATCTCCGGCATGGTATGGCGCCCGAGACCATGACCTTGCGTCGTCGCCCGATCGGCAAACACCGCCAAGTGACAGGGCGCCTCGTCCAAGCCGGCGAGCTTGAGCTGGGCGTAAAGGCCGGCGCGGTCGCCACTTTGCGCGGCGAGCGCTTGCGCATTGCAGGTTGCGAAATTTTGCCGGATGGCGGCGCGGGTCGAGCCATCCTCGACGATGACAAAGCGCCATGGCTGGCTCAAGCCCACGGACGGCGCGAGGCAGGCAAGCTCGATCAACGATTCCAAGCTGCCGTTCGGCAACGGATCGCGCCGGAAGCGCCGGACGTCGCGGCGCCAGATGAGAAGCTCGCGCAAGCGCGCGCGAAACGCCGGATCGAAGCCGGTCGAGCGCGGCGCCGCGCCGGCGCCTTCGATATGCGGAATCGAGTTGGCGCTCATGAGCGAAAGCCTAGCCGTTGTTGCGGAAGGCATCCATCGCAATTTGTAGGCGTTGCCAATCTTCCTCACCGGCCGGCAAGCCGAAGCGCAGCCACGCCGCGTTGTCGGGAAAAATGCGCACCAGAATGCCGGCGCGGCCGAGATGATGAAACAGCCCGGGCGCCGCCGGCGTTCGCACCAACCTGAACAACGCCGTTCCGCCCGGGATGCCGAGACCGGCGCGGATCAAAATGCCATCGAGCCGTCCGGACGCCTCCACCAACCGATGCCGCGTCGCTTCGATCCACGCCGTGTCCGCCAAGGCCGCCGCACCGATGGCCAAGGCCGGCCCGGACACCGCCCATGGTCCGAGCATCGCCGCAAGCCGGACCGCGGATCGTTGGTCGAGCAGCGCGAACCCGAGCCGTATTCCGGCAAGTCCAAAAAACTTGCCGAACGAACGCAACACGACGAGGTTGCCGCGGCCCACGTCGCCGACGACGCTCGCACCAGGCGGTCCGACATCCATGAACGCCTCGTCGACGATGAGAACGCCGCCGCGAGCACGCAGCTTTGCGGCAAGAGCGAGCAAGATATCTCGGTCGATGAGCCGGCCATCAGGGCTGTTGGGATTGGTGACAATCGCAAGATCGGCATCGCCGAGCTCGGCGAGCTCTCGCGCCTCGATGACGGTATGGCCGACAAGGCGCGCCGCGCGCGCGTGCTCGTTATAGGTCGGCGATGAGACTGCCGCGCGGCCCGGCCGCACCAGGCCGGCAACAAGGGGCAAAAGAATTTGCGTGCCGGGCGCCGGCACGACATGCGCCGCCGACGGCGCGCCGTATGATATCGCGGCGGCCGCGGCGAGACGGGCAGTTGCGGCGGCATCGGGCAAGCGGGCAAATAGTTCGGCCGGCAGCGGCGGCAAAGGATAAGGATTGGGATTGATCCCGGTCGAGAGGTCGACGAAAGGTTTTGGCGCATCGGGGAACAGTCGCCGCGCCGCCTCGAGGTCGCCACCGTGCGGCAGCGGCTCGTCCGCATCGTTGTAGGGGAAAATGTCCGTCGCGCTCGCCCTTTTGGCCATGGTGATCGAGCTCTGCGCCGGTTATCCGCAAGCGCTGTTACGCGCGATCGGCCATCCGGTGACCTGGATCGGCCGCCTGATCGCCGCGCTCGACCGCTCGCTCAATCGCGACACGGCCGATCCGCATTGGCGGCGAGGCGCTGGTATCGTCGCGATCCTGCTTCTCCTTGGCATTGTCGGTACGGTCGCGTTCGTGGTCCAAAGCGAACTGCTTCGTCTACCGTTTGGATTGATCGCCGTCGCCGTCATCGCCAGCACCTTGATCGCGCAGCGTAGCCTGCACCGACATGTAGCCGATGTCGCCACCGCGCTGGAACAAGGCGGCGTCATCGCCGGTCGCGCCGCGGTCGCCAAGATTGTCGGCCGCGATCCGGAGACACTCGATGCAGCCGGCGTCGCCCGCGCGGCGATCGAGAGCCTCGCCGAGAATTTTTCCGACGCGGTCGTCGCGCCGGTGTTGTGGATGGCCATCGCGGGTCTCCCTGGAGCGGCACTCTACAAAGCAATCAATACCGCCGACAGTATGATCGGCCATCGCACGCCGCGCCATGAAGCCTTCGGCTGGGCTGCGGCAAGGCTCGACGATCTGGTCAACCTGCCGGCATCGCGGCTGTCGGCGCTTCTCCTCGTTGCCGCGGCAGCGTCGAACAGGAACGCCGCCGCAGCCTGGCGCACCGTGGTGCGCGACGCTTCACGCCATCGCTCGCCCAATGCCGGCTATCCGGAAGCGGCGATGGCCGGCGCGCTCGGCCTTTCGCTCGCCGGCCCGCGCGTCTATGGCGGGGTGACAATCGACGACGCCACGATGGGTGACGGGCGCCGCGACGCCACTGCCGCCGATATCCGCTGCGCGCTTACGCTTTACCGATACGCCGATGCGATTTTGATCGCGCTCGTCGCCGCGATCGCCGGCATCGTCATCGCGCTAATTTGAGCAGGCAATCGAGATCGAGATGCGCGGCGAGATGTGCGGCCAGCGCATCAAGCGTCCGCTCGACCAGGTCTTCATAAACAATGGCGGCTGGTCCCGCATCGAAACGCTGCAGCCACGCCGCGCGCTGCCGGTCGTCGGCGAACAGGCCGTGGACGTAAGTGCCGATCACCCGGCCATCGGCGGAGATCGCACCCTCGGGCGAACCATCGGCGAGCCGCGCAAACGGCCGCGCGCGATCTTTTCCGTCCGTCACGCCCATGTGCATTTCGTAGCCGGAAAACGAAACGCCATCGCTGGTCGTTCCAGACACCGGTTCGAGACGCTTGTCGTTCGACAGCGTTGTTTCCACGTCGAGAAGACCGAGACCTTCGACCGTCGCCGGGGCACCTTCGATGCCGTCGGGATCGGCGACCGTGCGCCCGAGCATTTGATAACCGCCGCATAGGCCGAGCACCATTCCGCCACGCCGCCGGTGCGCGGCGATGTCGATATGGAAACCGGCGGCGCGCAACGCCTCAAGATCGGCGATGGTCGCCTTCGAGCCCGGCAGCAGGATCAGATCGGCATCTCCGGGAAGCGCCGTTCCCGGCCGCACGCGAACGAGTTCGACGGCCGGCTCGGCATCGAGCGGATCGAGATCGTCGAAATTGGCGATGTGCGGCAGGATCGGCACGGCGATGCGCACGCGCGCGTCGGTCTTTGCCGGCCGCGCGGCATCGAGCGCCAGCGCATCTTCCGCCGGCAATAGCCGCGCCTCGGGAAAGAACGGCACCAGGCCGAGCGCTTGCCATCCGGTCAGTTGCGCGATGCGCGCCATGCCGTCGGCAAACAGCGCCGGATCGCCGCGGAACTTGTTGACGATGAAGCCGCAGATCAGCGCCGCGTCCTCGGGCGCGATCACGGCCTTGGTGCCGACCAGGCTGGCAATGACGCCGCCGCGATCGATATCGCCGATGAGCACCACCGGCACGTCGGCGGCGCGCGCAAAGCCCATATTGGCGATGTCGTTGGCGCGCAGATTGATTTCGGCGGCGCTGCCGGCGCCTTCGATCAGCACGATGTCGGCCTCGGCTTTCATGCGTGCGTAGCTATCGAGCACGAACCACAGCAGCTCAGGTTTTATTTTCTGATAGGCCGCGGCCTTGGCGCTGCCGTAGACGCGGCCCTGCACCACGATCTGCGCGCCGACCTCGCTCTGCGGCTTCAGCAGCACCGGATTCATGTGCACGCTCGCCGCCACGCGCGCCGCGCGCGCCTGCAGCGCCTGAGCGCGGCCGATCTCGCCGCCGTCTGCGGTTACCGCGGCGTTGTTCGACATGTTCTGCGGCTTGAACGGGCGGACCTTCATCCCGCGCAGCGTCAAGGCGCGCGCCAGTCCGGCAACGATCAGCGATTTGCCGACGTCGGAGCCGGTGCCTTGAAACATCAGCGCGCGCGCCGGCATCGTTCAATACTCGATGCCCGCTTGCGCCTTCACGCCGGCGGCGAAGTGATGCTTCACCAGCGTCATTTCGGTGACCAGATCGGCGGCGGCGATCAGCTCCGGCTTGGCATTGCGCCCGGTGACCACGACATGCAGGCCCGGCCGGCGCGCGGCGAGCGCGGCGACCACCGTCGCGAGATCCAGATAATCGTAACGCAGCGCGATATTAAGCTCGTCGAGCACGATCAGCCCGAAACTGGTATCGGCCATCAGTTCCTGCGCCTTCGACCAGGCGCGCTCGGCGGCGGCGATATCGCGGGCGCGATCCTGCGTCTCCCAGGTGAAACCCTCGCCCATGGTGTGCCACACCACCTGATCGCCGAATTGCGCGAGCGCGTCGCGCTCCGCCGAATGCCAGGCGCCTTTGATGAACTGCACGACGCCGACACGATGGCCGCGCCCGAGCATGCGCAGCGCGAGGCCGAACGCCGCCGTCGATTTGCCTTTTCCTGTTCCAGTATGGACGATGAGAAGTCCCTTCTCGATCGTCTTGCCGGCGACCTCGGCATCCTGCACGGCCTTGCGTTTGGCCATCTTGGCGCGATGGCGCTCGGCTTCGGCATTGTCCGTGGTTTCGCTCATGGCGTTTCCTTACAACGAGCCTTTCAGGGCGAGCGGCAGTCCGGCAACGACGAGAACCACGCGGTCGGCGCGCGCAGCCATGCGCTGATTGAGCACGCCCTGCAAATCCCGGAATTTTCGGCCGAGCGGATGATCCGGCACGATCCCGGAACCGACCTCGTTCGCGATCAGCACCATCGGCGTCTTTGCCGCCGTCAAAGCATCTTCAAGCCGGGCCATTTCCAGTTCGATATCGGCGTCCGCCAGCAGGTGGTTCGAGAGCCACAACGTCAGGCAATCGACCAGGATCGGCGTCGTCTCGCATTCCCTCAGCGCCGCCGCGAGATCGCGCGGCGCCTCGATGGTGCGCCATTGCGGACCGCGGCGCGCCCGATGGGCAGCGATGCGCTCGGCCATTTCCGTGTCGAGCGCTTCCGCCGTCGCCACATAGGCCCAGGGCGGCTGCCATGGCGGCGGCAATGTGGCGATCACGCTTTCGCCATAGCGGCTTTTGCCCGAACGGGCGCCGCCGATGACGAAAGTGAGCTTTGCCACGCTCGACATCACGCTTTGAATCGCTCTTACAAGCCTGCCAGATTGACAGGCCGGCCCCGCGAAATCTATCACTAGTGGATCGACGGTCCCTCGCTTTGAGGGCGAAAAGGGAATGCGGTGAGGTTTTGCGCGCAAGCGCCGGCCAAGTCCGCAGCTGCCCCCGCAACTGTGAGCGGGTAGTCTTGTCCGGAATTGCCACTGGCGGCACGCGTGCCTCCGGGAAGGCAGGGCAAGGCGCCGATCCGCGAGCCAGGAGACCTGCCGTCGGCCGTGTCGACGCGACAAACATCGGTCGGGGTGTATCGGTGGATGATCCAAAAGACGAAAGTCTTTTGGTCCTCGCTCGCGCCGGCGACAGGCGGCAAGTTCTGCCCGGTCTTGCTGCGCCAGGTCTTGCTGTGCCAGGTCTTGCGAGGACTTCTTTGTGCTCAATTTTCTGAAATCGGCGGTCGATGACGCCTCGGCCAATCAGCGCGCCAAGATTACCGCGATCTATATCGTGCTGTTGACGGCGAGCGCGCTGGTCTGGATCTGGGCGTTGATTGCCTTGGCCGGACGGCCGACGCTGCTCGGCACCGCGTTCCTCGCCTATGTGCTCGGCCTGCGCCACGCCGTCGACGCCGACCACATCGCCACCATCGACAATGTGGTGCGCAAGCTTATGCAAGAAGGCAAGCGGCCGTATTCGGTCGGCCTGTTCTTCTCGCTCGGCCATTCGCTGTCCATCGCGCTTGCGGTCGCGGCGATCGCGGCAGCGGCGTTCGCGCTGCAGGGCCGCTTTGCCGAGTTCAAGGAGATCGGCAGCATCATCGGCACCGGCGGCTTCGGCATTTTTTCTGCTCACCATCGCGGCCATCAATCTCGTCATCCTGCGCGGCGTCTGGAAAAGTTTTCTCCGGGCGCGCCGCGGCGAGCCGGTCGAGGAGCAGGAATTGAACCTGCTGCTGTCCGGCCGCGGCCTGCTCGCCCGTATCTTCCGGCCGTTGTTCCGCATGGTGTCGCGTAGCTGGCAGATGTTCCCGATCGGATTTCTGTTCGGGCTGGGTTTTGACACCGCGACCGAGATCAGCCTGTTTGCCGTTGCCGCCAGCCAGGCTTCCGGCGGCATGACCATCGGCACCATCATGATTTTCCCGGCGCTGTTCACCGCCGGCATGACGCTGGTCGACACCAGCGACAGCGTGTTGATGGTCGGCGCCTACGGCTGGGCGTTCCTCAATCCGATCCGCAAGATTTGGTACAATCTCACCATCACCGCGATCTCCGTCGTGGTCGCGCTGTTGATCGGCGGCATCGAGGCGCTCGGTCTCATTTCCGGCAAGCTCGGCCTCGAAGGCCGCTTCTGGAATTTTATCGGTGATCTCAACAGCGGGCTTGCCGGTTTCGGATATCTGGTCGTCGGCATTTTCATCGCCAGCTGGGCGATCTCTTATCTGCTGTTCCGTTGGCAGCGCCTCGACCAACCGATTACGGAGCGCGCATGACAACCGACGCGCCAACCGTTTACGTGTGCACCACCTGCAAACGCGCCGGCGAGCCCGACAGCGAACCGCGCCCCGGCGCGCTGCTCGCCGCGGCGACCGAACACGCCGCCGCCGGCACTGAGGTCGACGTGCGGCGGCTGCGCTGCCTGGCCAATTGCACGCGCGGCCCGAGCGCCGCGATGCGCTGCAACGGCTCTTGGACCTATGTGTTCGGCGGCCTCGATGCGACTTGCGCGGATGCACTGATCGAAGGCGCGCGCCTGCTCGCCGGCGCCGCCGATGGTATTTTGCCGTGGCGCGGCCGGCCCGAAATCCTCAAGCGCGGCCTCATAGCCCGCGTTCCCCCCATCGACTTTTTTGAAGGAACTGATGAATGAGCGGCTCGCTCGCACGCGTCCCCTGCACCATCGTCACCGGCTTTCTCGGCGCCGGCAAAACCACGCTGATCCGCCATGTGCTTGGCAATGCCGACGGCCGCCGCCTCGCCGTCATCGTCAACGAGTTCGGCGATGTCGGCATCGACGGTGAAATCCTCAAGGGCTGCGGCAACGCCGCCTGCCCGGAGGACAACATCGTCGAGCTCGCCAACGGCTGCCTGTGCTGCACGGTTGCCGACGAATTCGTGCCGGCGCTCGACGCCATCCTGGCCAAGGACGGCGTCGAGCACATCGTGATCGAGACCTCGGGCCTGGCGCTGCCGAAGCCGCTGGTGCAGGCGTTCCACTGGCCGGCGATCAAAAACCGCGTCACCGTCGACAGCGTCGTCGTCGTGGTCGACGGCGCGGCGCTCGCCGACGGCCGCGTCGCGCACGATCTCGACGCGCTGTCGCAACAACGCACCGCCGACACCGCGCTCGATCACGACGACCCGATCGAGGAGGTGTTCGAGGATCAGATCGCCTGCGCCGATCTCGTGGTGCTCAACAAGCGCGACCTGCTCGATCTGGCCGGCCTCGACAAGGCAATGGCGGCGATCGCCGGCGCGCTGCCGCGCAAGATAAAGGTTGTCACGGTCAGCGGCGGCAAGGTGGATACGGCGCTGCTGCTCGGCCTCGGCGTCGGCACCGAGGACGACATCGCCAACCGCCGCACCCATCACGATGACGAGCTGGACCACGATCACGACGATTTCGACAGTTTCGTCGTGCCGCTTGGCGAGATCGCCGATCCATCGAACCTCGCCGCGCGCGTGGCGGCGCTTGCGGAAAAATTCGACGTGCTGCGCGTCAAAGGCTTTGCGGCGGTGGCCAACAAGCCGCTGCGCCTCTTGGTCCAAGCGGTGGGCTCGCGGGTGACGCATCAATATGACCGGCCGTGGGCGGCATCCGAGCCGCGCGAGAGCCGTCTGGTCGTGATCGGATTGAAAGGACTCGACCGCGCCGCGGTGACGCGGGCGCTTGCAGGTTGAACGATGCATCTATTGACCACGAGCTCGACCAACCTCGACGAAATCGTCGAAGCGGTCGATCTCGGCCAGACGCCGGGCGATATCGCCGTGCTGTCGTTCGCCGACAGCGATCTCGCCGCGCTCGCCGCCGCCTGGGAGGCTGAGCGCGCGAACTTGCCGAGCGTGCGGCTGGCGCATTTGCGCGATCTGCGCCATCCCATGTCGGTCGATCTGTGGATCGAGCGCGTCGGGGCCCACGCCAAGGTGATCGTGGTGCGCCTGCTCGGCGGCCTCGACTGGTGGAAATACGGCATCGAGCGGCTCTCCGCGCTGGCGCGCGAACGCGGCATCGCGCTCGCGGTGCTGCCCGGCGAGGATCGCGACGATGTTCGGCTCGCTGCCGCGTCGACGTTGCCGGCGCAGGAACTCGACGCATTGCTGCGTTTCTTCCGCGAAGGCGGCCGCGACAATCTGCGGGCGCTGCTGCGCCGGCTGGCGCATCTTGCCGGACACGATCTCGCATTGCGCGAGCCGCAGCCGGTGCCTCGCCTTGCCGGCTATCTCCCGGGCGAAGGCGCGGTGGATGTCGACCGGTTGATCGGCGTCGCTGCAAGCCGGCCACCCGGTCGTGCCGATCATCTTCTACCGCGCGCTGCTGCTCGCCGACGACACCGCGCCGGTCGATGCGCTGTGCGCGGCGCTCGCCGCGCGCGGCTTGGCGCCGGCCGCGCTGTTCGTCACCAGCTTGAAGGATCGCGAGGCAAGCGCGTTTCTGCGCCAGACGCTGGAGCGGCTCAAACCCTCGCTGATCGTCACCATGACGGCCTTTGCCGCCGGCGGCGGCGCCGACGAGCCGACGCCGCTCGACGCGCCGGGCGTTCCGGTGTTCCAGGTCGTCAGCGCCATCACCAAGCGCGCCGCGTGGCGCGACAGCCCGCGCGGGCTCGGCGCCGCCGATCTTGCCATGCATGTGGTGTTGCCCGAGCTCGACGGCCGCGTGCTGGCCGGCGCCATCGCGTTCAAGGATGCGCTGCCGCCGCAGGCCGGACTTGCCTTCAGCGCTTTCGCGAGCCGGCCCGAGCCGGATCGCGTCGCCATGGTGGCGGATCGGATCGCAGCGCTTGTTCTCTTGCAGGCCTTGCCCGCGAGCGAACGCAGGGTCGCCATCCTGATGCCGGATTATCCCGGCGCGCCGGGCCGCACCGGTTACGCGGTCGGCCTCGATGTGCCGGCGAGCGTGATCGCGCTGCTCGACGATCTGTCGGTCGCCGGCTACGCCGTGAGCGGTGCGCCGAAAACGCCGCGCGAATTGCTCGATGCGCTTTCGCCGGGCGGCGATGATGCGACGCTTGCGATCGAAGAATACCAGCGCCTGCTCGCTCGCTTACCAAGCGCCGCCGTCGCGCGGCTGCGCGAGGCTTGGGGCGAACCGGCGGACGATGCCGACGTGCGCGACGGCGCGTTCCGCTTCCGCGCGAAAAAATTCGGCAAGCTTTTGGTGGCGCTGCCGCCCGATCGCGGCCGCGCAGCGGCGCGACGCGCCGATTATCACGATCCGCTATTGCCGCCGCGCCACGCGCTGGTCGCGTTCGGCCTGTGGCTGCAGCACGTCGCCGAAGGTCGATGCGCTCGTCCACATGGGCGCGCATGGCACGCTGGAATGGCTGCCGGGCAAGGCGATCGCGCTCACCGCGGAATGCTTTCCGGAAATCGTCACCGGGCCGCTGCCGGTGATCTATCCGTTCATCGTCAGCAATCCGGGCGAGGCGGCGCAGGCCAAGCGCCGCATCGCGGCGATGACCATCGGCCATCTGCCGCCACCGCTTGTCGACGGCGGCCTTTTCGGCGACGCGCGGGAGCTCGAGCGTCTGGTCGATGAATATGCGCAGGCCGACGGCCTCGACCGGCGGCGGCGCGAGCGGCTGGCGACGCTGATCGTCGAGACTGCGCAGCGCACCGGTTTGGCGCGCGAGGCCGGCGTCGGCACCGCCTTCGCGCCCGACGAGGCGCTGCGCCGCATCGACGCCTGGCTGTGCGATCTCAAGGACCTCGCCATCAAAGACGGGCTTCACATCTATGGCCGCGCACCCGCCGGCACCGACGATCCGCTGTGGCGAACAAGCGCCGAAGCGGAGCGCAAGGCGTTGATCGAAGCGCTCGACGGCCGCCGCGTCGCGCCGGGACCGGCCGGCGCGCCGACGCGCGGGCGGCGCGACGTGCTGCCGACCGGACGCAACCTCTTCACCGCCGATCCGCGCACGCTTGCCGACGCCGACGGCGATGGAGCTCGGCCGGCTCGCCGCCGACGAGATCGTGCGCGCGCATCTGCAGACCCATGGCGAGATGGTGCGCGCGGTGGTCATCGATTTATGGGGCAGCGCCACGCTGCGCACCGGCGGCGAAGAGATCGCGCAAGGATTTTCGCTGATGGGCTGCCGGCCGATCTGGGAGCCGGCGAGCGGCCGCATCACCGGCGTCGAAGTGCTGCCGCCGGCGGCGATCGGCCGTCCGCGCGTCGACGTCACCTGGCGCATTTCCGGATTGTTCCGCGATCTCTTTCCGGCGCAGATCGCGCTCATCGATGCCGCCGTGCAGGCAGTCGCGGCGCGCGACGAGGACGACGACGAAAATCCGCTCGCTGCCGCGCGTCGCGCGCCAACGGCAAGGCCAGCGCGCCTCGATCGCATCTTCGGCACCGCGCCCGGCGTCTATGGCTCCGGCGTCGAGGATTTGCTCGGCCGCGGCGCGGACACGGATTCGATCGGCGCGGCTTATCTCGCGGCCGCGTCGCATGCCTATGGCGGCGCCGACGGCGACGGTGACGCAGCGCCCGGCGCATTCGCGCAGCGCGTCGCCGACGCCGATGTGCTCGTGCATGCGAGCGACGATCCCGGCCGCGATCTCCTCGAAGGCGCCGAGGACGTGGCCTTCGTCGGCGGCTTCGCGGCGGCGGCAAAAATGCTCGGCCGCTCAGCCGATCTCATCATGCTCGACGTCACCGATCCGCAGCGGCCGCGGGCGCGGGCGCTGTCGGCGGCGCTGGCGCGCATCGTGCGCGCGCGCGCGATCAATCCGCGCTTCATCGCCGGCCAGATGCGCCACGGCCCGCGCGGCGCCGCCGAGCTTGCCGAAACCGTCGATCGGCTGGTCGCGTTTGCCGAAACCACCGACGCGGTGGCCGGCGAATTGTTCGATCTCCTGCACGACGCCTATGTCGCCGATGCCGATGTGCGCGAATTTCTGCTGCGCGAGAATCCGCAAGCCGCCGCCGCGATTGCCGAGCGGCTCGACACGGCGCGGCGGCGCGGCTTCTGGCATCCGCGCCGCAATGACGTCGATGCTGAGCTTTCGCTCCTGCGCGCGGAGGTCATGGCATGACCGCTCCCGCGCTCACGTCTGCCGCAGCGTCGCGGCGCCTGTCCGGGACTGTCCGCGCCGATGCTGACCGGCGACGGCCTATTGGTGCGCCTGCTGCCGCATCGGCACCATCGCGCTCGATGCCTTCGCCGCCCTGTGCGCGGCGGCGCGCCAGCATGGCAACGGCATCATCGAGGTCACCTCGCGCGGCAGCATCCAGGTTCGCGGCCTGAGCGCAGCGTCGGCGCCGCGTTTCGCGACCGCGGTCGCCGCGCTCGGCATCGCGGCCGGGGATGGCATCCCGGTTCTGACCAATCCGCTGGCCGGCCTCGACGCGGAAGACATCATCGATGCCGGCGCGCTCGCCGCCGATTTGCGCCTCGCGCTCGCACGGCGCTCGCTCGCCGCAAGACTTTCCGCCAAAGTTTCGGTCGCGATCGACGGCGGCGGCGCTGCTCGATCTCGATAGCATTGCCGCCGACGTGCGCCTGCGCGCTGACGCGAATGATGGCGTTGCAGCGCTTTGCGTCAGCGTTGGCGGCGATGGCCGGAGCGCGACCCACCTCGGCTGCGTTACCGCTCGAGACGGCGTCGAAGCCGCCGTGCGCCTGCTTGACGTTTTAGCGCAACGTGGCCGCGATGCGCGCATCGCGCGACATTGTCGCGGCGGAGGGCGTCGCGGCGTTCCGCTCCGCTGTCGCCGATCTGATCGTCGCATGATGGAGCCGGCGCCGATCTGCAACGGCGAATTCAGCGGATGCCGATCGGCCTGCATCCGCTTGCGCGACGAGACGTTCGCGTATGGCGTCGGCCTTGCCTTCGGCCATGCCGATGCAACGTCGCTGCAACGATTGACCGAAGCCGCCAAGGCGGCAGGAGCGAGTGGGATGCGCGCGGCGCCGGGCCGGGCGCTGCATGATCGTCGGCCTTACGCAACAGACAGCCTCGTCATTTGCCGCCGCCGCCGAAGCGCTCGGCTTTATCGTGCATGCCGACGATCCGCGGCGGCATGTGGTTGCCTGCGCTGGCGCGCCGATCTGCGCCTCGGCGACACATCGCCGCGCGCGCCCTTGCGCCGCAAATCGCCGCGGCCGCCGCGCCGCATTGCGACGGCTCGTTCAAGATTCATATTTCGGGCTGCGCCAAGGGCTGCGCGCATCCTGCGCCGGCAGCGCTAACCGTCGTCGGTACTTCTGCGGGATGCGCGCTCATCAGCAACGGCTCGACCCACGACGCGCCGTTTGCGACCGTTACGACGAATGAGCTGCCGGCCGCCGTCGCTGAAATCGCGCGCGGCTTCAAATCCGAGGGCGGTCATGTCTGAGCGCACCGCCTATCTGCGCGACGGCACGGCGATCTACGAGCGCTCGTTCGCCATCATCCGCGCCGAGGCCGATCTGTCGCGATTCTCCGCGGCAGAGGCCGAGGTCGCGGTGCGCATGATTCATGCCTGCGGTCAGGTCGAAGCGGCGCAGCACATCGTGTTCGGCGGCGACGTCGTCACAGCGGCGCGGCAGGCGCTCGCCGCCGGCGCGCCGATCTTTTGCGATGCCGAGATGGTGGCGCACGGCATTACCCGCGCGCGGCTGCCGGCGCGCAACGACGTGATCTGCACGCTCAACGATCCGCGCACGCCCGGCACTCGCCGAGCAGCGCGGCACGACGCGCTCGGCGGCGGCGCTCGATCTGTGGCTCGATCGCCTCGCCGGCGCCGTGGTCGCCATCGGCAATGCGCCGACGGCTTTGTTCCGCCTGCTCGATCTGCTCGACGCCGGCGCGCCGAAGCCGGCGGCGATCCTCGGCATTCCGGTCGGCTTCGTCGGCGCCGCCGAATCGAAGGCGGCGCTCGCCGCCGATCCGCGCGGCGTGCCGTTCATCATCGTGCGCGGCCGCATGGGCGGCAGCGCCATGACGGCCGCCGCCGTCAATGCGCTGGCGAGGGCCGGCCTATGAGCGCCGGGCAAACTGATCGGCGTCGGCGTCGGCCCGGGCGATCCGGAACTGATGACGTTCAAGGCGATGCGCGCGCTCGGCGAGGCCGACGTGATCGCGCATTTCGCCAAAGCCGGAAACGAAAGTCATTCACGCGCCATCGCCGCGCAACACTTGCGCGCCGAAGTCATCGAACTGCCGCTGCTCTATCCCGTCACCACCGAACTGCCGAAAGACAGCGACGGCTACCGCGACGCGATCGGCGATTTCTACGACGACGCCGCGACCGCGATCGCCGCGCATCTCGACGCCGGCCGCAGTCGTCGCCGTGATCTGCGAAGGCGATCCGCTGTTCTACGGCTCCTACATGCATCTGCACGCGCGGCTGGCGTCGCGGTTCTCCGCCGAGATCGTCGCCGGCGTCACCGGCATGTCGGGCTGCTGGTCGGCGGCCGGAATGCCGATCGCGCAGGGCGACGACGTTTTCACCGTGCTGCCGGCGACGCTGCCGGAGGGCGAGTTGACGCGCCGCCTCGCCGATGCCGATGCCGCCGTGGTGATGAAGGTCGGCCGGCATCTGCCAAAGTTGCGCCGCGCGCTCGACCGCAGCGGCCGCCTGCCGCGCGCCATCTATGTCGAGCGCGGCACCATGGCGGATGCGAAAATGATTCCGCTGACTGCCAAGCCCGATGACGACGCGCCCTATTTCGCCGTCGTCCTGGTGCCGGGCTGGGCGGGACGGCCGGGAGAAAAGCCATGAGCGGGCGCCTCATCGTGGTCGGCCTGGGACCGGGCGATCCGCGTTATCTGACGCCGGAAGCCGCCGACGCGCTCGCCGCCGCGGAAGCGCTTTACGGCTACGGGCCCTATCTCGATCGCGTGCCGGTGCGCGCCGGCCAAAACCGCCATGCCTCCGACAATCGCGAGGAGCGCGCCCGCGCCGCCACCGCGCTCCGCCATGCGGCGCAGGGCGCGCGCGTTGCCGTAGTGTCCGGCGGCGATCCGGGCGTCTTCGCCATGGCGGCCGCGGTCTGCGAGGAAATCGAAGCCGGGCCGGACAGCTGGCGCACGCTCGATGTCGCGATCATCCCCGGCATCACCGCGATGCTCGCCGTGGCGGCGCGGATCGGCGCGCCGCTCGGTCATGACTTCTGCGCGATGTCGCTGTCGGACAATCTCAAGCCGTGGCCGTTGATCGAACAGCGGCTCGATGCGGCGGCCGGCGCGGGCTTCGTCATCGCGCTCTACAATCCGGTGTCGCGAGCGCGGCCCTGGCAGCTCGGCAACGCCATCGAGCGCCTGCGCCGGCACCTGCCGCCGACAACGCCTGTCATATTCGGCCGCGCCGTCGGACGCGTGGATGAACAAATAAACGTCGTGACGCTCGATGCCGCGGACGCGGCGAACGCCGACATGGCGACGCTGGTGATCGTCGGCTCGCGCGACACGCGCGTCATCGCGCGTCCCGGCCGCCACGCGCTGGTCTATACGCCACGCGCCGCCGCGGAGGTCAGCGCATGATCGAGCCAGGCGATCGCGTCTTCGATTGTCGCAACCGCGGCTCCGTCGGGCGGCGGCGGCCGGCGCAGCATGATCACATCGATGCCGAGCGCACGCGCCGCGGCGATCTTGCCGTAGGTCGCGGTCCCGCCGCTGTTCTTGGCGATCACTACATCGATGCGATGCTCGGTCATCAGCGCATGATCGTCGGCTTCGCCGAATGGGCCGCGGCCGGTGACGTAGCCGACATGCGGCAGCGGCAACGGCGGATCGACCGGATCGACGCTGCGGATCAAATAATAGTGCTGCGGCGCCTCGCCGAACGGCGCCAGCTCGTTGCGGCCGAGCGTGACAAAGACGCGGCGCGGTGTTTGCCCGATCGCCCGCACCGCTTCGCGGACATCGCTCACCTCGATCCATCGGTCACCCGACACCGCGATCCACGGCGGCCGCCGCAGTGCGATCAATGGCACACCGCTGCGCCGCGCGGCTGCGACGGCGTTTGCCGAAATCACATTGGCATAGGGATGTGTGGCGTCGATCAGGGCATCGATGCGCTCGGCGGCGAGATAGTCCGCCAATCCCGCGGCGCCGCCGAAGCCGCCGACGCGGACCGGCACCGGCTGCGCGACCGGCGAGGCAGTGCGGCCGGCGAGCGACAGCGTGACGTCGAGGCCGGCGCGGCCGGCGAGGCGTCCGGCCAATTGCCGCGCTTCCGTAGTGCCGCCGAGAATAAGGATGCGTGCCATGTCCGTGTCTAAAACGCCGTTCTAAAACGCCGCGCCCCGATGCGACGGAACCCGACACTGCCGCATCGCCGCGCTGGCTGTCCATCGTCGGCATCGGCGAGGACGGCGTCGAGGGCTTGAGCCCGGTGGCGCGCGGGCTGATCGGCGCCGCCGAAATCGTGTTCGGCGGCCGGCGTCATCTCGGCCTGGCGGCGCCGCTCATTCGCGGCGCGACGCGGCCGTGGCCGAGCCCGTTCGACGGCGCCCCCGACGAAGTGCTGCATCATCGCGGCCGCCAGGTCTGCGTGCTGGCGTCGGGCGATCCGTTCCACTACGGCGTCGGCTCGGCGCTGGCCCGCCGCATCGACGCCCGCGAGATGACCGTCATCCCGGCGCCGTCGGCTTTCAGCCTGGCGGCGGCCCGGCTCGGCTGGTCGCTGCCGCAGACCGCGCTCATTTCGGTGCACGGCCGCTCGCTCGATCTGGTGCGCCCGCATTTGCAGCCGGGAACGCGCATCCTGGCCCTGACCTCCGACGGCCAGGGACCGGCGGCGCTGGCAAAACTCCTGACGCAATCGGGCTTCGGTGGCTCGCGCCTGACGGTGCTTGAAGCGCTTGGCGGATCGTACGAGCGCGTCCGTTCGGCGAGCGCCGCCGCGTTCGATCTCGGCGCGGTCGACGCGCTCAATACGGTTGCCATCGAAGTCGAAGCCGCCGCCGACGCACGTGTGCTGGCGCGCACGCCCGGTCTCTCAGACGCCTTGTTCGAGCACGACGGCCAGATTACCAAGCGCGAAATTCGCGCGGTCACCATCTCGTCGCTGGCGCCGCGCCGCGGCGAATTGCTCTGGGACATTGGCGCCGGCTCAGGTTCGGTCGCCATCGAATGGATGCTGGCCGATCCGTCGATGCGCGCCGTCGCCATCGAGCGGCAAGCGGATCGCGCGGCGCGCATCCGCCGCAATGCCGCGGCGTTCGGCGTTCCGGGCTCGAGATCGTGGAAGGTGCCGCGCCGACCGCGCTCGCGGACTGCCGACACCCGACGCCATTTTCATCGGCGGCGGCGTGAGCGAAGCCGGCGTGCTCGATGCGGCGACCCGCGCGCTGCGTCCCGCCGGCCGCCTGGTGGCCAATGCGGTGACGCTCGACAGCGAGGCGCTGCTCTTGACCCGCCACGCCGCGCTCGGCGGCAAGCTGATCCGCATCGCCATTTCGCGGGCCGATCCGATCGGCGAGAAAACCGGCTGGCACGCCGCGATGCCGGTGACGCAATGGATTTGGACAAAGCCATGATCGTCGCCGGCGTCGGCTGCAGGCGGGGCGCACCGGCGCCCGACATCGAGGCGGCGATCCGCGCCGCGCTCGACCGCGCCGGCGTCGCGCCGCACGCGCTCGACTGCATCGCCACGACCGCGGCGAAGAACGGCGAAGCCGGCATCGCAGCCGCCGCGGCAAAGCTCGGCGTCGATCTCGTTCTGATCCCGGAAGCCGAATTGCAAGCGGCGAACGACCGCACCGCGACCCGATCCGGGCGCGTGCTCGCGCTCACCGGCGTGCATTCGGTCGCCGAGGCCGCAGCGCTGGCCGCAGCCGGACCGTCGGCGCGGCTCATCAGCCCTCGCCTCGTCATGGGCGACGCGACCTGCGCGGTCGCCGCGTCGGAGGCTGCGCCATGACCGTGCATTTCATCGGCGCCGGGCCGGGCGCGGCCGACCTGATCACGGTGCGCGGCCGCGATCTGATCGCGCGCTGTCCGGTCTGCCTCTATGCCGGCTCGATCGTGCCGCGCGAACTGCTCGCCCATTGTCCGCCCGGCGCGCGTATCGTCGATACCGCGCCGCTGTCGCTCGATGAAATCGAGGCCGAGTTCACATGCGGCTCACGCGAAAAATCTCGACGTGGCGCGGCTGCATTCCGGCGATCTTTCGCTCTATAGCGCGCTCGCCGAGCAGCTGCGCCGGCTCGAGCGGCACGGCATTCCCTATACGCTCACGCCCGGCGTGCCGGCGTTTGCGGCGGCGGCGGCGGCGCTCGAATGCGAGCTCACCGTCCCCGAAGTCGCGCAGAGCGTGGTGCTGACGCGCGTCTCCGGCCGCGCCTCGCGGATGCCGGAAGCCGAGAAGCTCGCGACGTTCGCGGCGACCGGCGCGACGCTCGTCATCCATCTGGCAATCCATGCCATCAAAACCGTCGCCGATGAGCTGACGCCGTTCTACGGCGCCGACTGCCCGGCGGCCGTCGTGGTGCAGGCGAGTTCGCCGACGCAGCGCATTTTGCGCGGCACGCTCGCCGATATCGCCGCGAAGGTCGCGGCGGAGAAAATCGAGCGCACGGCGCTGATCCTGGTCGGCCGCGCGCTCGCGGCGGAAAATTTTCGCGACAGCGCGCTCTATGACGCCGATTATCGCCGCCGGTTCCGTGGAGGCGCCGCGTGAGCCGAAACCTAAGACTGAACGGCGCGCGGCCGACCAGATTTTGCTCGCGATCGAACAGCACGATCTCGACGGCGATGTCGCGGCCGGCAACGACGCGCGCCGCCGTCTCCCGCGCCGCGCGCGCGACCGTGTCGCCCAGCGCGATGTTTTCGGATTGCGCGAGCGAAAAGGCTTCCGCCGCGGTGTTGGCCGTCTTGATGCGCGTGCAGAGATCGGCCGAGCCGCCGGCGGTTTCGGCAAATCCGGCGAGCGTCGCGAAATCGACTTCGCCGCGCCTGGAATGCAGATCGGTGAGGCCCTGGGCCAGCTTGGTCATCTTGGCGACGCCGCCGGCGATGGTGACGCGCGGCACCGGATGGCGGCGCAGATATTTGAGCATGCCGCCGACGAAATCGCCCATGTCGATCAGCGCGATCTCCGGCAGGCCGTAGAGCTTTTGCACCGCGGCCTCCGAGCTGGCGCCGGTCGAGCCGGCGATATGGCGTCAAGCCGGCGGCGCGGGCGACATCGATGCCGCTGTGGATCGAATGGATCCACGCCGAGCACGAATACGGCACGACGATGCCGGTGGTGCCGAGGATCGACAGGCCGCCGACGATGCCGAGGCGGCCGTTGAGCGTTTTCGCCGCCAGCGCTTCGCCGCCGGGGATCGAGATTTCGACCTCGGCATCGGCCGCGCACGACGCCGCGGCGGCGACTTCGGCGATGGCGTCTCGGATCATGCGGCGCGGCATCGGATTGATGGCGGGTTCGCCGGGCGGCACCGGAAGGCCGGCTCGCGTCACGGTGCCGACGCCCTCGCCGGCGCGAAAGCTCACGCCGGCGCCGCTCTCGCCCGCGCGCACGGTCGCGCAGATCAAAGCGCCATGGGTCACGTCCGGATCGTCGCCGGCATCCTTGATGATGCCGGCGGTCGCGGCATTGTCGTCCTTGCGCGTCATGGCGAGCGCAAAGCTCGGCCGCTCGCCGCGCGGCAAGGTCACCTCGACCGGATCGGGGAACTCGCCGGTCACCAGCGCGGTGAAGGCGGCCTTGGCCGCCGCCGCGGCGCAGGTGCCGGTGGTCCAACCCCGGCGCAGAGGGCGTTCCTGCTTGGCCATGCCCTTCCCTTTAGTCCCGCGCCGCCGCGATCGTCACCACGGCAGAGCCAAGGAGCGAACCATGACCGCATGGGACGCTTTGGCCGCGCGCCGCGCCGGCGTTCCGGTTTTCGCGCCGGGCACCGTCTGGCTCGCCGGCGCCGGGCCGGGCGATCCCGGCCTGCTTGACGCTCGACGCGCTCGCCGGCCTCGCCCAGGCCGACGTGGTCGTGCATGACGCGCTGGTCGATGAACGGGTGCTGGCGCTGGCCGGCCCGCAGGCGCGGCTCGAATTCGCCGGCAAGCGCGGCGGCAAGCCGTCGGCGACGCAATCCGATATCAGCCAGCGCCTGGTCGCGCTCGCGCGCGCCGGCAAGCGCGTGTTGCGGCTCAAGGGCGGCGATCCGTTCGTGTTCGGCCGCGGCGGCGAGGAGGCGATGACGCTTGCCGCCGCCGGCGTGCCGTTCCGCATCATTCCCGGCGTCACCGCGGGCCTTGCCGCGTTGGCGGCGGCGGCGATCCCGGCGACGCTGCGCGGCACCAATCGCGCCGTCATTTTCGCCGCCGGCCACGGCGCCGACGAGGATTTCGACTGGGCGCCGCTCGCCCGCACCGGACAGCCGATCGTGCTCTACATGGTGATGCACAATCTCGAGCGGATCACGGCTGAGTTGATGAAAGCCGGTCTCGCGGCGCAGACACCGGCGGCCGTGATCGCCTCGGCGACGACACCGAAGCAGCGTGTTCTGGTCTCGACGCTGGAAAAACTTGCCGCCGACGCGCGCGAGCAAAAATTCGAGCCGCCCGCCATCGTCGTGATCGGCGAGATCGTCGAGATGCGCTCGCAGTTGCTCGGCGAAACTGCCGAACGCCGAAAAGGATTCGCCGTGACGGCGCGCGGCCTCATCATCGCCGCGCCTCATTCCGGCGCCGGCAAGACCACCGTGACGCTGGCGATACTGGCCGCGTTGCGCGCGGCGCGGCGTCGCCGTGCGCGCGGCCAAAGCCGGGCCCGATTATATCGATCCGGCATTCCATGCCGCGGCGACCGGCTGCGCCGAGCGTCAATCTCGATTCCTGGGCGATGTCGCGCGCGCTGCTCGATGCCATGGCCGCGCAGGCCGCAACCGGCGCCGACATTTTCGTGATCGAAGGCGTCATGGGGCTGTTCGACGGCACCAATGGCGCGGCCGGGCAACGCGGCGCGACCGCCGATCTCGCCGCGCATTTCAAGTTGCCGGTGTTGCTCGTGCTCGATGTGTCGCGGCAGGCGCAATCGGCGGCGGCCGTGGTGCGGGGTTTTGCCGCGCACGATCCGGCCGTGCGCATCGCCGGCGTGATCTTGAATCGCGTCGCCAGCGAACGCCATCGCGCCGTCGTCGCCGACGCCATCGCAGCGCTCGGCGTGCCAATCCTCGGCGCCGTGCCGCGCGAGGCGGCGCTGGCGTTGCCCGAGCGCCATCTCGGTCTCGTGCAAGCCGGCGAACATCCCGATCTGACGTCGCTGATCGAGCGGCTCGCGGCAATGGCCGAACGCCATCTCGATCTCGACGCCATCATGGCGAGCGCCGCGCCATTGACGCTCAATCCCGCGACACGGTGACGCCGCCATCCCGCCGCCCGGGCAGCGGATCGCGCTGGCGCACGATCGGGCGTTCAGCTTCGTCTATCCGCATGTGCTTGCGGCGTGGCGCAACGCCGGCGCCGAGATCCTGCCGTTCTCGCCGCTCGCCGACGAACCGCCGCCGGAAAGCGCCGATTGCTGCTGGCTGCCGGGCGGCTATCCGGAGCTTCATGCGGAAGCGCTCGCCGCGGCACGGCGCTTCGGCGACGGACTGCGGCGCTTCGCGCAAACGCGGCCGGTGCATGGCGAGTGCGGCGGCTACATGGTTTTGGGCCAAAGCCTGGAGGATGCGGCAGGGCAACCGCATGCCATGACCGGCCTGCTCGGCCACGCCACCAGCTTCGCCAAGCGCAAGCTGCATCTCGGCTACCGCACCGCGCGGCTATTGTCCGACAACGTGCTGGGACGCCAAGGCGCGATCGTGCGCGGCCACGAATTCCATTACGCGTCGCTGACCTCAGCCGGCAACGATGAATCCTTCGCCGAACTGTGCGATGGCGAAGGCCGCGAACTCGGCAATGCCGGCGGCCGGCGCGGCCACGTCACCGGCACGTTCTTTCACGCCATCGCGACGACGGCCTAACTTGCGGCTTTAGGTTCAGCGTCGTCCGCCGGCCTATCGGACACACGCGCTTCGGCGAATGTCGCCATGCCGGTGTGGCACGCCAGCGCGGCGCGCAACAGCAGCAGCGCAACTGCAGCGCCCGAGGCTTCGCCGAGCCGCATGTCGAGATTAACGAGCGGCGAAAGCGAAAGCTCCTCAAGCAGCATGCGGTGTCCGGCTTCGGCCGAGACATGGCCGGCCTGCACATGCGCCAGGGTATCGCCGCGCAATTTCGCCAGCGGTGCAACCGCCGCCGTGCAAACAAAACCGTCGAGCAGCACCGGAATACGCTGTCGCCGCGCCGCCAGGGTCGCGCCGAGGATGGCGGCAAGCTCGCGGCCGCCGAGCGCCGCGGCAATCGCCAGCGGATCGTCGAGCAACGCGGCATGGCGTTCGAGCCCGCGGTCGATGACGGCGCGCTTGCGCGCCAAGCCTTCTTCATCGACGCCGGTGCCGCGGCCCGCCCAGCGCGCGCCGCCGCCGCCGAACAGGGCCGCGGCGATCGCCGCCGCCGCCGTGGTATTGCCGATGCCCATCTCGCCCAGGCAGATCAGATCGCACTGCGGCGATACGGCCTCGTATCCGCCGTTCACCGCGTCGAGGAATTCCTGCTCGCCGAGCGCGGGCCGTTCGGTGAAGTCGGCGGTCGGCCGGTCGAGCGCAAGCGGAATGACGCGCAGCTGAGCACCGGCCGTGCGCGCGAGCTGATTGATGGCGGCGCCGCCTGAGGCAAAATTCGCCACCATTTGCGCCGTGACCTCCGCGGGATAGGCGGAGACGCCGCGTCGGGTCACGCCGTGACTGCCGGCAAAGACCAGAATATCGACGCGCTCCAACCGCGGCGGCACATGGCCCTGCCAATGGGCGAGCCAGGCGACCAGATCCTCGAGCCGGCCGAGGCTCTTCGGCGGCTTGGTCAAGCTTGATTCCCGTTGGGCGACCGCGGCGCTCGCCGCCGGATGGCCGCCCGGCAGGTCAAGACAGGCGGTGCGCAGCGCGGAAAACGAGGTAAAATTCGCCATCGCCGATCGGATCCGTGGCAAGCGGGAAAGGGCAGTCAATGTCTAGCAAACCCGCAGAGCCGCGGCGATAACGATACGGGCCGAGGACGATCCATGACGATACCCGATGGCTGGCTTGCGGATTGCACCAATGATCTCAAGGCGAGCATCGCCTTTCTGACGCGGCTGCCGGTCGCGGCGCTCGCCACCGACAGCCGGCGCCGATATTGCGCGCGCGGCCTGGGCCTTCCCGCTGGCCGGCGTCCTCGTCGCGCTGATCGCCGCGGTGGTCTATGCGGTCGCCCACAAGATCGGATCGCCGCCATGGGTCGCGGCGGCGCTTGCGGTCGCGGCGACGCTCGCCGTGACCGGCTGTTTGCACGAAGACGGCCTCGCCGACACCGCGGACGGTTTCGGCGGCGGCGATACGCGCGAGCGCAAGCTCGAGATCATGCGCGACAGCCGCATCGGCACCTACGGCGTCTGCGCCTTGACGCTGTCGATCCTGTTGCGCGTGAGCGCGATCGCGTCGCTCGGCAATCCGATCGTGGTGCTGTGGGCCCTGATCGCGGCGCACGGCGGCGGCGCGGGCGGCGATGCCGGTGTTCATGGCGCTGGTGCCGCCGGCGCGCAGCGACGGCTTGGCGTACGCCGCCGGCCGGCCGTCGGGCGACCGCGTCATCACCGCGAGCGTGCTGGGCATCCTGATTCTCGCGATCGGGCTCGGGCCGACGCTCGGCATCGCGGCGCTGATCTTGCTGCTCGTCGCCATCGTGCTGATGGCGTGGCTGAGCGTCGTGCAGATCGACGGCCAGACCGGCGACGTGCTCGGCGCGGTCGAGCAGGTGAGCGAGATCGTCGTCCTGCTGGTTGCGCTGCGCTGATTATTTGTTCTCAAGCGCGTCGCGGACCCGGGCGACGACGTCGGGCGGCGTCTTTGACACTTCTTCGACCAAGGTCTGCACCTCTTCGCCGCTGAGCGGATCGATGTCGATGCGCGCCATGGTCGCCTCGCCGAGAAAGGCCGGATCCTTGACCGTGGCATCGAAGGCGCGCCGCAACGCCTCGACGCGGTCCGGCGGCACGCCCGGCGGCACAAAGAACGGCCGGCCGTATTCGAGCCGCGCCACCACGAGCTTGATGGCGGCACGATCCGCATCGGTCTTGATGAAATCGAAGATCGAGGGAACGTTGCCGATGCCCGGCAGCTTCTTCAGCCCCCATTGCGCGAGCAGGCGGATCTTGTTGTCGGCGAGCCAGTTGGAGTTGAGCGCTTTCAGCGTCGACCAGTTGGCGATGGTGCCCTGCACTTCGCCGCGCTCCAGCGCCAGATGAATCTTCGGCGTGCTTTCGTAGCCGGTGACGACCTTGAATTTGTAGCCGAGCAGGCGATCGAGCAGCACCGGATAATCGTATTGCGTCGAGCCGGGCGCCTGCGCGCCCATCACCAGCTCGGTGGTCTTGACGTCGTCGAGCGTCTGCACCGGCACCGTGGACCAGACATACATCACCTGGGTCTCGCGATTGGTGCTGCCGATGTAAATCAGTTTCTCGGCGTCGAACCGCGCGCTTTGCGGCGACAACAGCGGCATGGTCGGCGTGCCGTTGAACGGCGCCCCGATCACCGTGCCGTCGAACGGGCCTGTCGCGTAGAGCGAGTTGGTCATGATGGCGCCGCCGGCGCCGGGCTGATTCTGCACGATGACGGTCGGATTGCCGGGAATATGCGCGCCCATGTGGCGCGCCAGCGTGCGCGCGGTGATGTCGTAGCCGGAGCCGACACCGGAGCCGACGACGATGCGCAGCGTCTTGCCCTTGAAGAACGTTGCCGCATCCTCCTGCGCGTGAGCCGGCGCGGAGAGCAGGAACGCGAGCAGCGCGAGAAGGATCCTAGTCACGCCGCCGCCAGCCCTTGTTCCGGCTCGAGCGGCAGCTTGACCGGCTGCTTGAGCTTGGCCGAGAGGTCGAGCGCCTTGGTCAGCATCAGCCGGTTATGCGCTTCAGCGGCGGTGGCGGCCTGGGTCGGCAGGCCGAGCGAAACGCGGTTGAGCCAGGAGTCGGTCTCCTCGCGCATCGGGCCGCGCAATTCGCCGAGCGCCATGTCGCCCGGCGGATAGGAGCCGAGGAAATCGACCAGGCGGCTTTGGTCGGGCGCATAGCCTTCGCCCTGCGGTTTCGAGACCGCCAGCACCATGTCGCGATGGGTGTCGTCGATGGTGAGCACGCCGTGGGTGCCGTTGATGCCGACTTCCAGGCTGTAGACCGCGCCGGGCCAGGTGACCGGCAGCGCCCAGGAAATGTTGAGGTGATAGATGGTGCCGTCGGCGCACATGATCATGCCGGCGGTGGCGTCGATGCCCTGATAGAGCGGCCCCAGCACCTTGTCGATCGAGCGCGCGTAGCATTCGACCGGCTGCTTGCCTTCGAGATACCACATGACGATGTCGAGCGCGTGGGTGCCGGAGATCACCATCGGCGAGATCGTGCTCGGATCGTCGGTGCGCTTGTAATTGTCGATGGCGACGAGGCGGTTCATGAAGGCGCGCGAGGTCACCATGGTGACGTCGCCGAGCGCGCCGCTGCGCACCTTCTCCTTGCCGGCGAGCCATTTGCGGCGGAAGCGCTGGGTATAGCCGACGATGGCGTCGAGTTTTGCGTCGGTGATCGCTTTGAGCACGCGGGCGGACTGGGCGAGATCGGTGGCGAGCGGTTTTTCGATCAGCATCGGCAAGCCGCGCTCGACCGCCGCCAGGATCGGCTCGACGTGCAGATGCTCGTCGGTCGAGATCAGCACCGCGTTGACTTCCGGCCGCGCCAGTAGTTCGCGGTGACTGGTGGTGACGAAATCGGCGCCGATGCGGGCGGCGACGTCGCCGCCGCGATTATGGTTGAGCTCGGCGATGCCGATCCATTCCACCGCCGGATGCCGCGCCGCCACTTCGCCGCGAAACAGGCCGACCCGGCCGGCGCCGATGATGGCGAGCCCGATGCCCTTGGCGTTCTTCTTCATACGTTCAGCCCCGCGCGGTTCTTGGCCTTGAGCTCGGCGATGCCGGAAATGGTCTCGTTGGTGAGCGGCAGATCGATCGGCTCGTTGCGGTCGGCCGACAAGTCGGCCGCGCTGTAGGTCTCCATCACCCGCCGCGCGCTTTCCGGCGTCACCATCACCGCGGTGTCGCGGATGCAGGCTTCGAGGAAATGGATGGTCTCGGGCCCGATGCCGCCGGCGAACACATGATCGACCCATTCGCCCGGCATGGTCGACATCGGAAATTCCTGGCCGCGTTTTTCGGTATTGAGCCAGTTGTCGCGCTGGGTGTCGTCCAGCGTGAGCGCGCCGTCGGTGCCGGTGATCTCGATCCAGGTCGAGCAGTAATTCGGAAAGCTCGGCGGAAAATTCCAGCCGCCGCCGATCATCACCACGACACCGTTGTCCATGGTCACGGTGGTGAACATGATGTCGTGCGAGCCGTTCACCGGCTGCATGTAGCCGTAGGCGCCCTGGCTATAGACGCGCACCGGCTTCGCCGGCTCCAACAGCCAGAACACGAAGTCGAGATCGTGGGTCGATTCCATCACCACCGGCGACAGCCGCACCCGGCTTGCGATCTTCTTGCCCAATTCACGCGACAAGTGGCGGCTGACCAGCACCGAAACCACCTTGCCGAGCGTGCCGTCGACGATCTTCTTCTTGGCGTAGGCGATTTTCGGATTGAAGCGCTGCGAATAGCCGATGGTGAATTTCAGATTGTTGCGGCTCGCCAGCTGGATCAGCTCGTCGGCTTCCCACAGTTCGAGCGCGATCGGCTTTTCCAGCATGACGTTCTTGCCGGCGCGCAGACAGTCGCGCGCGATCGGATAGTGGTTGGCCTCCGGCGTGGTCGAGACATAGACCACCGAGATTCTTTCGTTCTTGATGATGTCCTGATAGTCGAGCGTCGAGGTCGCCGGCTTGTAGAGTTTCGTCACCTCGGCGAGCCGGTCCGGCTTGATGTCGCACAGGTGCAATTTGTCGACCAGCGCCGTGCGCGACAAGCGTGTCCGCGCGCAAGCCGCCGATCCAGCCGACACCGATCACCCCCACTTCCACCGTCTTCACCGCGCGTTTCCTTCCTGGCGCCTGAAATGCGCGGCGGGAGACTATGCCCACCGGTCGGGCGCTCAGGAAGGCCGCGCGGTGGCGCCAAAAACTTGCGCCGGCGAATTGCGGATAGACCTCGGCCAATTGCGGCGCGACGACGTTGCGCATCAGCTGCAGCGTCTCCGGCGACGGCGCCGGCGTGGTCGGCACCTCGGCCGGCCGGTCGAAGTCGAAGCCGGTGTTCTCGATCACTTCGGCGACGCTGTGGCCGGGATGCACGCTGGCGAGGCGGAAGCGGCGGCGCGCGCGGTCGAAATCGAACAGGCAGCGGTTGGTGACCAGCGCGATCGGACCGCCGGGGCGGAAGACGTTGTCGGGGCTGCCGCCCGGCGCGCTGATGAAATCGACTTTCGGCACCAGGGTGCGGCGCGAATGCTCGACCCGGAACAGGATCACTTTCGGCACGACGTAATACAGATAGGCCGAGCCGAACGAGCCGGGAAAGCGCGCCTTCGGCTTGTCGTAGTCGCCGACGCTGACCAGATTGATGTTGCCCTCGCCGTCGATCTGGCCGCCGGAGAGAAAGAACACGTCGATGCGGCCCTGGCCGGCGCAGTCGAACAATTCGCGCGCGCCGTCGGTGAAGAAGGTGTGGGCGCGGCTGCCGAGCAGCGAGACGTAAGGCTTGCCGCCACCGCGCTCGCGCGCCAACAGCGCCGCCGTTGCCGGGATCGGCGACGCGGCGCCGACCGCGACGTGGCGCACGTCGCCGATCAGCCGGCAGATCACGTCGGCGAGCAATTCCTCGTCGCGGAAAGTTGTTTTCAGGCGGCGCGCCGCTCATGCACGTACCGTTGCAGATAGTCGGCAAAACCTTCGGGCGTGGCGGCGAGCCGGGCGTATTCGGCCATATGCGCGGCGTCGATGCCGTAATGATCGGGCAGCGGCAGCGGCCAGGCGCCGCGCGGCTCGACCGCGACCGCCTCGACATAGAAGCCGGGCAGCGTGCCGGCGGCGAGCAGCGGATCGCGCAGCAGATCGCCGTCGTGAATTTTCTCCACGGTGACGATGGTCTTTTGCGCCGCATGCGCCATGGCGACGAACTCGCGCTGGGTGCCGACAAAGACATTGCCGGCGCGATCGGCCATCGGCGCGTGGAACAGGACGACATCGGGCTTGAGCGCCGGCAACAGCACGATCGGATCGTCGTTGCCGAACGGATTGTCCATGACTTTCCAGTCCGGCCGGTGCGCCAGCACATCCGAGCCGATCAGCCCGCGCAGCGGCATGAACGGCACGCCCTTCTCGGCGGCCTGAAACTGCGCATGCAGCGCCGGACAGGTGGCGTCCATCATGCGGATCGCAGCCGGCAAGGATCGCCGGCGGTGAAGCGCGGCGCCGGGCCGAATTCGCCGAGGCTGACGGCGGACGTCTCCAGCGTCTCGACACAGCCGGCGCCGATCAGCAGATCCGCCTGCAAGGTCGAGGTCGGCAGCGCCACCAGATGCAGGCGCTTGACGCCGCGCCGGATCAGCGCCCGCGTCGCCGCCATGGCCGCGCCCGAAGTCTCGCGCGGCACCGCCAGCATGCAGCCGTCGGTGATCGGCGCGATCGCCTCGTCGAGACGTGCGGGCGATCAGGCATGAGCGACGTACTCCCTCTCCCCGCAGCGGGGAGAGGGGATTGTCACGACAGCGCCGATTTCACGTTGGCCGGCGACAACGGCACGCGGCGGATGCGAACGCCGGTGGCGTCGAAGATGGCATTGGCGATCGCCGCCGCCACCGGCCGGGTCGACGGCTCGCCGGCGCCCGACGGCTCGATCTCCGGATGGTTGATCAACACCACGTCGATCTGTTCCGGCGCCTCGGTGATGTCGAGGATCGGATAGGTCAGCCAATCGACGCTGGTCACGTTCTTGTTGTCGAACTTGACCTCCTCCCACAGCGTGCGGCTCATGCCGTGCAGGATATTGCCTTCGATCGCCATCCGTAATCCATCCGGATTGATGATCTGGCCGCAATCGTGGGCGACCGTGAACTTGCGCGCTTTGATCTTGCCGGTCGAGCGATCGACGTCGACCTCGGCGACGATGGCGACGCGGGTCGGGCCGCGCTGCACATAGGCGATGCCGCGCCCGCTGACCGTGTTGCCGGTCTGGTCCTTGCGCGGCGACGGCCGCGCCTGCCAGCCCGCCTTCTCCGCCGCCGCCTTGATGACGGCGATGTCGCGCGGGTCCTTCACGTAGCGCAAACGGAACTCGACCGGGTCGGCGTTGAGCGCGTGCGCCAGCTCGTCCATGAACGATTCGCTGGCGAAGTGGATTTGCGGTCCGACCGGATCGCGCAGATGCGACGAACGCAGCGGCGAGCCGCGATCGAGCAGCGGCGCGATGGTCTCCCAATAGGTGCGCCGGTTGGCGAAGCCATAGGATTCCGCCGGCACGCCGAAGCCGTCGCCGGACTTCAGCGCCACGCCGGTGAGCTGGCCCGCGAGCGTGTCGTACGGTTGGCTCTCGTTGGAATTCACGTCGACGCGCGGCAGACCCTTGCTCATGAACTCGTAGGCAATGACAGCGCCGGAGGCATCGATGGCGGCGCGGGCGCGATGGATCGAGGCCGGCCCCTTCGGATCCCAGCCGGTGCCTTGATCGCGCATATATTGCAGGCGCACCGGCTTGCCGACCGCCTTCGCCAGCAAGGCCGCGTCCATCGCCGCGTCGCCGGCGTCGTTGCGGCCGTAGCTGCCGGGACCGGGCACCCACATCGCGTGCACGTCGTCGGCAGATAGGCCGAGAATTCGCGCGACGCCGTCGCGGGTGAAATGCGGCTTCTGCGATCCGGTCCACAGCGTGACCTTGCCGTCCTTGATGTCGACCACGGCGCAGGCCGGCCCCATGCTGGCATGAGATTGGAACGGCCACTCGTATTCCGCTTCGATGACGCGCGCCGCCGACTTGAAGGCATCCTCGACGTTGCCGACGCTCTTGCCGGCGGTTTCCGTCTTGCGCACCGGCGCGTTGCGGATGTGGTCGTAGATCGCAGCTTGATTCGGGAACGGCGGCGCGGCATCCGACCACTCGACCTTGAGCTGCCGCATCGCCTTGATCGCATCCCATTCCTTGTCGGCGACGACGCCGAGGAAGCCCTTGTCCCAGACCACCTTGGCGCCGGGAATGTCCTTGATCGAGCTGTCGTCGACCTTGACCGGCACCGCGCCGGCGATCGGCGGCCGGATCATGCGGCCGTGCACCATGCCGGGCACTTTCACGTCGGTGACGAAGTTCTCCTGGGCGAAGACTTTTGGCGCGATGTCCTCGCGCTTGATCGGCTGGCCGACGATCTTGTGATCTTTCGGATCCTTCGGCTTGGCTTTGCCGGGCGCGTAAAGCGGATTGCCGATTTTCTTGTTCCAGTCGAGCTGGACGTTGAAGTAGCGACCGCCGATCAGATCGGCATAGCTGACCTTCTTCGCGGCGTCGCTCGTGGCATGGACGACGCCGTCCGTCACCGTCAACTGATCGGCGGCAAGTCCCAGCTTGTTCGCCGCCATGTCGACCAGTACGCGTCGCGCTTCGGCGGCGGCGACGCGCATCTGCCTGCCGCCCTCCTGGATGCCGGTCGAGCCGGAGGCGCCACCCTGGTTCACGGTGATCGCGGTGTCGCCCATGAACACCTTGACCGCCTTGAACGGCACGTCGAGCTCCTCGGCGACCATCTGGCCGATGGCGACGAAGACGCCCTGGCCCATGTCCATCTTGCCGAAGTAGGCCGCGACGGTGCCGTCGGCGTTGACCGCGACGTAGGACGACAGTTGATCCGGCGTCAGCGGCGGCTTGGTCGCCACCGCCATGGCGTCGTCGGCCGCGCGGACGGCCTCGAACGTGATCGGGGCGCCGATCGAGACCACGAGCGCGCCGCCGGCTTGCAGCAAAGCGCGGCGCGAAAAGGTTGCGGATTTTTCGTGTCTGGTCATGACGGCCTCCCTCAACCCATCATCGCGGCGGCGCGCTTGACGGCGCGCAGGATGGCCATGTGCGTGCCGCAGCGGCACTTCAGCCCGGTCAGCGCCTCGCGGATCTCGGCATCGGTCGGCTTCTTCTTGTCGCGCAGGAACGCTGCCGCCGTCATGATCCAGCCGTTGATGCAGTAGCCGCATTGCGGCACTTCTTCCTCGACATAGGCGGTTTGCAGCGGATGCGGCTTGTCCGGCGTGCCGAGGCCGGCGAGCGTGACGATCTTGCTGTCGCCGACCGCGGAGACCGGCGTGATGCAGGAGCGGATCGGCTGGCCGTCGAGATGCACGGTGCAGGCGCCGCATTGGGCGAGCCCGCAGCCGAAATGCGGATTGTTCAGGCCGAGATCGTTGCGCAGCGCGTAGAGCAGCGGCATGTCCTCGTCCGCCTCCACGGTTTGCACCTTGCCATTGACGTTGAGGGAAAACTTTTGGGTCATCACCCGGCGTCCTCCATATGCGCAGCGGCGTTTTTATCGGGGCCGGCCATGTGCCGGTTGAGTCCCCATGCCGCTGCATCCGCTGGCGCGAAGATTATTCCCAAAACTGCGGCATGGGAACACGGTCCGCGGGCGTGGAACTTCCGCGACGAGAATTAGTTCTTTGCCAGCGCCTGCACGGTCGCGAACAAAGTTCGCACGTCGCGCTCCGCAATATTCCGCGTGATGAACACGACGCGGCTGTTGCGGTTGCTGATCCGGCCAGGATTCGAGCTCGACCGGCGGATGGGCGAGGTGCTGGACATATTGCACCACGACCGGACCGCGGCAGCCGGCGACATTGAGAATGCCCTTCACGCGCAACAGGTCGGCGCCGCGCAGGCCGATCAAGGTCTCCATGGCGCGCGCGAAGGCGAGCCATTCGATCGGCTTGTCCTGCTCGATGACGAAACTCGCAATGCCGTCGCTGTGCGCGGCCTCGGCGACGAAGCCGGAGCGCTCGCCCGCGGCCGGCTCGATGACGCGCTGCGGATCGAGCGCGCCCTTGACCGCGATGTCGATCGTGGCGCGCGGGTTGAGGCTGTTGCAGGCGCCGCGTCAGCCGCTCGACGGTGGCCGGCATCGGCGAGATCGGTCTTCGAGATCACGAGGCGATCGGCGAGGATCACCTGCTTGCGCGCCTCGGCGGCGCTGTCGAGCGCGGTTTCGCCGTTGACCGCATCGACCACGGTCAGCACCAGGTCGATATGAAATTCGCCGCCGAGCGCGCGATCGGTGGAGAAGGTCTGCAGGATCGGCGCCGGGATCGGCGAGACCGCGAGGTCTCGATCACGATGCGGCGGAACGGCGGCACCGCACCGTGCTCGCGATCGAACACCAGGCGGCGCAGCGCCGCCTGCAGATCGGTGCGCGTGATGCAGCAGACGCAGCCGTTGCCGAGCAGCACGGTCTCCTCGGCGCTGTCGCGCACCAGCGCGTCGTCGATGCCGACGGCGCCGAACTCGTTGATGATGACGGCGGTGCCCTGCCCTTCCGGCGAAGCCAGAAATCGCTGCAGCAGCGTGGTCTTGCCGCTGCCGAGAAATCCGGTGACGACCGTCACCGGAATCCGCGCGCCGCGCTCGCGCTTGAGCCGGCGCCCGAACAGGCCGGCCTCGCGCGAGGGGAAGAGGTCGAGCATGGAGCGCGGCTAGAAATCCATTTCCAGCGTGTACAACCCGCCGATGTGGCGATCGACCGCGTAGACGATGGCGCGCTCGTCGACGAACACGTCGTTCATCTGGATGGTGCCGGTCGGTGCGCCGGGAGGCGCCGGCGGCTGGAAAACGCCGACTTCCTTCGGCTGGTACGGATTGGAAATGTCGTAGGCGCGCAAGCCGCCGTTGAAGAACGTGCCGAGCACGATCTGATCGGACTGCCACGCCGTCGGCAGCGGCACGTTCTCGTGGATGTTATGCGCGCCGAACCGGCCGGCCTGGGCGTAGATGGTGTGATCGGGCAACGGACAGGTCGAGATCGGCACCAGATTGGATTCGTCGCGCGCGTCCAATACCCAGATCAGCTTCGGCCAGTCCTTGGCGTTGTTCTCGGTCGACTCGTCGGTCACCAGCATCAGGCCGCGATCGAACAGCGGCACGATGGTGTGCATGAAGCCGGTATAGGGCGGCGAATTGGTCCACTGCGAAACCTTCTTCGGATTCGCCTTGTCGGAAATATCGAGCACGAACATGCCGCCGTCGATATAGGCGAGATAGCAGCGGTCCGGCCGTTGCGGATAGACGTTGGTGTTGTGGGCGCGAAAGCCCTTGTCGATCGGATGCCGCGTCGGCGGCCTGACATTGTCGCCCTGCCGCGTGCCGGGCATCCACCAGCGGCCGACCTCGACCGGCTTCGACGGATTGCGCACGTCGACGCAGCGATAGAACTGGTCGTCGCTGCGGATTGGTCGGCGCGAAATCGCGCGAGCCCGACGCGCAGTGCACGTATTCGCCGTCGCAGAACCACAGCTGGTGCACGCCGCGCGAATGCGGCCCCGAGCAATCGAAGAACGAAATCGATTTCGGATTTTCCGGTTTGGAAATATCGAACAGCTCGAAGCCGGCCGGCTGCAGATCCTTCTTCGAGGTCTGATAGGCCACCGCCATCATGTTGCCGCAGGTCTCCAGCGAGTTCGAGCGCATGTTGGCGTGCGGCAGATCGGTCTGGCACACCACCTTCGGCTTGCGCGGATCGGACACGTCGACGGCGGTGAAATTCTTCGGCGCGCTCTCGTGCGCCAGCCAGATGATGCGCCGTCCGTCGGGCGCGATCTGCACCGACATGCCCTCGCCCATGCCACCGAAGCCGCCGAGCATGTCATTGGCCAATAGCTTGAAGTTCCAGGTAATCGGTTGGTAGCTCTTGGTAATCGGGCTTTGGTCAGAGGCAGCCATTCACAAGTCTCCTGTTGGGAAATGATGTCAGTGTCGGCGAGAGCGGTCGGCGATATTACGCGCCCGAGCGGGCGCGTTCCATGAGATCGGGCCGCAGCGCCTTGGTCCAGTCCGGGATGGCGTTGATGGTCTTGTTCTTCAGCAGGATCTCCGCCTGCTGCTGCATGTAGGGCTTGAGGTCGCCGGGAAAGCCGGGATTGACTTCAACCCGCGACAGCGCGGTCGCAAATGTCTCTTGCGACATCTTGTACCCTTTGTCGGCGTAGAAGGAATAGATCACGTCGGCGACTTTCTTCGGATTGTCCTTGAAATCGTGCGCCGCGTCGAGCCAGGCTTTGAGATAGGCGATGACGGTATCCGGACGCTTCTCGACGAAATCCGGCGTGGCGGCCATGAACACCGGCATCGGGTCGACGCTGGAAAAATCCATGAGGTCGGAGCCGATGCCGTCGGCGACAGCGATGACGTTGTAGGGCTCGACGTTCACCATGGCGTCGACCGTCTTGGCGGCCAGCGCCGCCACCATGTTGTTCACGTCCATGCGGACTTCCTGGTAGTCGCCCTTGTTCAGGCCGTGCTGCGGCATGATGATGTCGACAAAGTCGTTGCCGACCGAAGAGCCGGTCTGGTTGGCGATCTTGAGCCCACGCAGCTGTTCGACCTTGGTGATGTTCAAATCCTTGCGCGTGGTGATGCGCGCCGTCTTGCCGACATGCTCGATGACGGCGATCGCCACCAGCCCGCCCTTGGCGTTGCCGATGATGAAGGACGGCCCGGCATAGGTGCCGAGATCGACCTGGCGCGCCACCATCTGCTGCATGGTGAGATTGCCGGACGGCACGGCAAATTCCTCGACCGCAAGGTTGTGCTTTTCGAGATAGCCGGACTTCATCAGATAATAGGTCGGCATGCCCCAGATGTTGGTCTGGTAGCCTTGTTTGATGGTCTCGGGCGCCGCGACGCCGCGCGTCGGGGTAAGGCCGAGCGCCAAGATGCCGGCGCCGGAGGCTGCGAGATATTGCCGTCGCGTCAGTGATGGCTGCTTGATCATCGTGTTGTCCTCCAAGCCTCGCGCTTATTGGTCCTGTTGCAGGCCGAATTCTTGAACGGCCGGCGCCACGTCGTCCAGCGTCTTCTGGATGACCGCGCGCGAAGTCCTGCGGCGTCGTCGAAATCGCGATCGAGCCGGCATTCTCGATCAGCGCCCGATAATCCGGCATCGCCACGATCCGCACGATATGCTCGTTCAGCATCTTGATGATCGGTTCCGGCGTACCGCTGCCCGCGCAAACGCCAAGCCAGCCGAAGCGGACGAAATCAAAACCCTTTTCCTTGAGCGTCGGAATTTCCGGCAGGTTGTTCAGGCGTTCCGGGCTGGTGGTGGCGAGAATTTTCAGCTGCTTGGCCCGGTATTGCGACATGATGGCCAAGGTCGGCGAGGGATAAAGATCAACGCGTCCGGCGATCAGTTCCTGCACCACGCCGATGCCGCCGCGAAACGGAATGCGGTTCAGGTCACGCCGGTGAGCTTTTCCAGTTGGCGCGCCATGATCTCCTGCGCCGAGCCGGCGCCGACCGTGGCATAGGTGACTTCGCCCGGATGCGCTTTGGCGTAGGCGACGAACGATTCGAAATTGTCCGCCGGCACGGCATTGGCCAGCGCCAGGCCATAATAGTATTTGGCGATCAGCGAAATCGGCGCGATGTCGCCGAGCTGATAACCGGCATTGCGATACACCGCGACATTGGTCGCGTCGAAATGCGTGCACAACAGCAGCGTATAGCCGTCGCGCGGCTGCGCCAGCACATCGCGCGTCGCCACGATGCCGCCCGCGGCCGGCTTGTTCTCGACCACGACCGGCTGGCCCAGCGCCGTGCCGAGCCTGTCGGCGATGAAGCGGGCCGGAATGTCGGTCGGGCCGCCGGCGCCGAAGCCGACGACGAGGCGAATGGGCCGGCTCGGATAAGTGTCCGCGGCCTGCGCCGGCAGCGCACCCACCAGCGCGACCAGCGGCAACGCGAGCATCCATCGCCTGACTGAAATGTGGCGCGTCATATCAATTGCCTCGCGCGTCCTGACCGAGAAGGCGCAACAGCTCCTTCTGATGGTCGAGGAATTCGACGCTGAGCGGATCGCGCGGCCGCGGCAGCCGGATCGGCACTTCGGTCTTCACCGTGCCCGGGTGCGGCGTCATCACCACCACGCGATCGGCGAGATAAACCGCCTCGGCAACATTATGCGTCACGTAGATCACCGTCTTGCGCGTCGTCCGCCACACATCGGCGAGAAGCCGCTGCATGTCGTCGCGGGTCAAGGCGTCGAGCGCCGCGAACGGCTCGTCCATCAACAGCACCGCCGGATTGTAGGCCAGCGCGCGTGCGATCGCGACCCGCTGCTGCATGCCGCCCGACAGATGGTGCGGATAGGAGCGGGCGAAATTTTCCAGCTTCACCAGGCGAAGCTGTTCGAGCGCGATGGTTTCGCGCTCCGCTTTCGGCATGCCCTTCATTTCGAGGCCGAAGGCGACATTGCCCAGCGCGGTGCGCCACGGAAACAGCTGGGCGAAATCCTGGAACACGATGCCGCGGTCCATGCCGTAGCCTTTGACCGGCTGGCCGGCGATGCGGATCTCGCCCGAGTTCGGCGTGATGAATCCGGCGATGATATTGAGCAGCGTTGATTTGCCGCAGCCGCTCGGCCCGACGATACAGACGAATTCCGACGCCTCCATCGCGAAGCTGACGCCGCGGACCCCCGGCACGGTGCCGCTCGGCGTATCGTAAATCAGCGTGATATCGCGCGCCTCGATATGGGGCATCGATTTTTCTTGCGGCACTGCCAAGGGACGTTTCCCGGCTCTTTCAAGCATAAACGGCAGGCCTTGTCGCTCAGCGGGTGCGGCGCCGGCGCTCAGGGTTTGGGCGCTCAGGTTTTGGCCGCGCGCGCCATGCCCCAGCGATAGATGGTGGCGCGCTCGATCGAGCCGAACACCAGCCGCTCGCTGACGAAGCCGATGAAGCCGATGACGACGAGCGAGGACAGCATGACGTCGGTGTTGAGGAATTCCTTGGCGTCGAAGATCACCCAGCCCAATCCCCAATCCGACGCCGCCAGCATTTCGGCGCCGATCACCGCCACCCAAGAGCGCAGGAAGGATTGCCTTAAACCCGCGATGATGAACGGCGAGGCGCCGGGAATGATCACCTTCCAGAACAGCGCATGTTCGTTGGCGCCCATGGCGCCGGCGGCGCGCAGCCAGAGCGGATTGACCGCGCGCACGCCGGACCAGGTGTTGAGCAACATGGGAAACAGCGCGGCGTAGAACACGACGAGGATCGTCACCGGATTGCCGAGCCCGAACCAGAGAATCAGGATTGGAATCCAGGCGAGCGATGGGATCGGCATCAGCGCGCTGGCAAGCGGCAGCACGAAATTCTCGACCGGCCGGAACCGGCCCATCAGCACGCCGAGCGGCAAGCCGATGAACACCGCGAGACCGAAGCCGCACAGCACGCGATAGAGCGTGAAGGCCGCGTGCTCGACCATCGTGCCGTCGAGCAGCGAATCCCAAAGCGTGTGCGCCACCGCGCCGAGCGGCGGCATCAAGGCCGGCGCAAAGTGGCCGCTGCGCGCGACAGCTTGGTAGAACGCCAGCACCACGATGATGGTGATCGTGCCACGGCGCAGCGAGCGCACCCGATCGGCCGTCATGACGTCAGCATCCCCCAGCGCACCACGGTGAATTTCTCGAGCCGCTCGAATACCAGTTTCTCCAGCGTTAGCCCGATCAGCGCGATCACGACGATGCCGGCGAGCATCACGTCGGTATTGAGGAATTCCTGGGCGCCGAAGATGAGCCAACCCAGGCCCCACGACACCGCGGCCAGCATTTCGATGCCGACCAGGATGCGCCAAGCCTGCGCCAGGCCGAGGCGCAGTCCGGTCATGATGTAGGGCAACGCGCCGGGCAGGATGACATGGCGAAACAGGCGATGATCGTTGGCGCCCATCGCCTGCGCCGAACGCACCCAAATATCCTTGACCGCTTTCACGCCGGTCCAGGAGTTGTAGATGATCGGAAACGTCGAAACGAATGCGACCAGGGCGACAGCGGAGACATTGCCGGGCCCGAACCACAACAGAAACAGCGGCGCATAAGCCAGCCCCGGAATCGGCGCGCCGATGCTGACCAGCGGCAGCAAGATATCTTCGGCGCGCCGCGAGCGGCCCATCAGGATGCCGATGGTCACGCCAATCAAGGCCGCGAGCGCGAAGCCGGCCGTCAGCCGCGCCAGCGTGTCGAATGCGTGATGCGGCAGCACGCCGCTGATCGTCAGCCGCGCGAACACCGCCGCGATGGCTTCCAACGGCGGGAAGAACCGCGGCGGGAAAAGACCGGCATGCGCCACCACCTCCCAGATCGCGCCGACCACGACGAAAGGAAAAGCGTTACGCGCAACGCGTCGCAGGAGACTATCTTCGCGTGGCGCGCCTGCCGCCGCGATTTCGGAAACTTGAGCGAGGTCGTGTGCCATAGACAGTCGCAAAGGTGTGACGCAACCGCTGCGCCGTAGCAAGGATAGTGCGCCCGCGCATGGCCGGACAAGTCGTTGCCAAGCCGTTGCAGTGTCCGCGCCCTGTGATAGGACAGCGGCCGACAGCACAGGAGTTTGGCATGGCCACGAAAAACACGCAGAAAATCGGCTGGATCGGCATGGGCCGCATGGGTTTCCCCATGGCCGAGCGGCTCATCAAGGCGGGCCATGACGTCACGATCTGGAATCGCACCCGCGCCAAGGCCGAGCCGCTTGCTGCGATCGGCGGCAAGGTGGTCGATCATCTGTCCGAGCTGAAAGACGTCGACGTGCTGTTCTCGATCGTCGCCACCGGCAAGGACGTGCAGGACGTGCTGTACGGCAAGAACGGCGTGTGCAGCCAAGGCGGCAAGATGCCGCCGATCGTGGTCGACTGCTCGACCATCGCGGTCGAGGAATCCGCCGCCATCCGCGACAAGCTCAAGCAGCTCGGCGCCGATTTCGTCGCTGCGCCCGTGAGCGGCAACGCCAAGGTGATCAAGGCCGGCAAGCTGTCCGCGGTCGTCTCCGGCCCGGAAGCCGCCTGCAAGACCGCAACGCCGCTGATCGAAGTGTTCGCGCCGCGCGGCGTGTCCTATGTCGGCGACGGCGAGCTCGCCCGCGTCTGCAAGATCGCCCACAATGTCATGCTCGGCGTCGTTATCGAGAATCTGATCGAGATCACGCTCCTGACCAACAAGATGGGCGTGCCGCGCCACGCTTTCCTCGCCTTCCTCAACAACGGCGTGATGGGTTCGATGTTCACCGCCTATAAATCACCGGCTTTGGTCAATCTCGACTGGACCACCACGTTCACGCCGGAGTTGTTGCGCAAGGATCTCGACCTCGGCCTCGAGCTCGCCCGCGAAATGGACGTGCCGATGCCGGTGACGGCGGCAACGCGCGAGGTGCTGCAAGGCCATTTCGGCGCCGCCATGCTGCAGAAGAATCCGAAGGAATATCTGGAGAAGGATTTCGCGGCGCTGGCCGAAACCATGGCGCTCGCCGCCGGCATGAAGCTCGAGAGCGAGAATAAAAACGTGCCGACGGGGTTGGAAAGCTAGGCCTTCGCCGAGGATCTCTGCATCGGAGCACAAGGCCGTTATTTGACATCGGTCTGCACGCTGATCGCCATCTGCCACTGACCGTTGCGCTTCACCCACACGCGCGCGAGCTTGATACGGCGGCCGCGAATTGTCCGGCAACGCCGTGGGTTGCGATCATGGCCGCGCCGTCGTCCGTAGACCCGAAAGCCGCATGGCTTGGACTCGCCGACCGTCACCGCGGTGTTGTTCTCCTTCTGGCGATTGATCGCGGCGATGCGTTCTGATTTGGAGATCGGCGGCGGCCGACTGCCGTAGATGCACGAACTCGTCGGCGATGTGCTTCGACCTATTCGGCGGCATCGTGACGCGACGGTGGCCTTCTCGATCGCCTGGAACGATATTGACGATGTCCTGCTCGGCCGGCGAGCGCACACGATAGGGAATCGTCTCGCACGGGATTCTTGCAATCGTAAGAACTTGGCCATCTCACGCTGGGCTTCCGGGTCGGCGTACCGGCCGCTGGCGTATCCGTCGCGGCCAGCACCACCTCCTGGCTCACCAGCGCGCGCCAGGCGCGTTTCTGCTTGGCCCAGATGTCGAGAAAGAATACGTCGCGGCCGTCGGCGGATTTGCGGTGGCCGGTGACCATGCCGATGCGGCCGTAAATCTTCACCACCGGATCGCTTGGCGCAGCGGCGGCCGCGGCTTTCAGGACGGCAAGGAAATCCTTGCGCTCGTGAATCTTGCCGTTGGCATCGACGAAGGTGAATTGCAGCGAAAGGAGCTTGCGGGCGATCGATTTGTCGTCGGCACGCATGGCCGCGCCGAGCGCTTGATCGGCTTCGAGTACCAAGGCGTCTTCGCTTGGCGCTGTTTGCGCCCGCAGTTCGACGAGCACCGCGATCAGCGCGATGGCGACAATTATGCCGAGCCACCATCGCTGCGTGGCGCTGCGCATCACCCCTCCTGGAAAACTCCGCCCCGACGCCGTGCCGGTCGCCACGGACCGTTAGCGGCGAACCATTAGCGGCCGACCATGGCATTTTCAGGCGACAGCGCTCAAGGCGCGGCCCACGCGACGCCGCGCCGCAGCTCAGGTCGCGTCGACGATTTCAGCGTGAAAAACGATCAGTCGCGATTTTTGCTTAATTAATGCGCGTGGCGATGGTGGTAATAGTGGTGCACCCTGCGCCCGCCGCCGCCGCCACCCCCGCCGGCCATGGCCACGCGGCACTCTTTGCTGATCTGCGCGTGCTTTGCTTTCATGCAGGCGGTGACTTTCGCCCTATCCGGGATGACATCGGAACACAGCCGCATCGCATCGGGCGTGCAAATTTGCTCAACGTTGACAGGGGCCGCGCCCTGGGCACCGGCTTGGTGGAGGCTACAAAAGAGCAACGCGCAAACCGGCAATGCCAGCCGGCAAACGAAAAGCGTGGTCCGCATCTGTCCTATCCCGGTCTTGAAAAGAGCTCTCATTCCGGGGCGAACGTAGCGGACCCGCCGTCGACGGTCTAGGCGAAGAATTTTGGCTAAATGGCCGGCCTTTGGCGGCCGGTTCAATGGGTGGCCCAGGCAAAACCCCGGCCTGTGTGCGGGCGGTTTCCGGCAATGTCTTTGGCGCAACGCTCAATGCCGCCCTCGATGATTTCCGCCGTCACGTTGTCAAAGGACATGTGCCGGCAAAATATCCCATCGGGCATCGTGACGACGACATCGCCTGTGCCCTTGGTCTCCCGCGCGTCCACTGCCGACTGCAAGATCGGGTCGATCGCGGCATGGCCGCCGATCAGCAAGGCCGCGGTAAAAAGCACGAGAAATAAGGTGGAAACGATGACGACACGCCCCGACTTCGCGCGTTCCTCGTCCATGCGGGCGCGCGAGCGCCGCCGCGCCAGCGCGGTGACGCTGACATGATCCGCCTCGACGAACCATGCGCCAGCGTCCGGGCTCACTTTCTCGGCTGCGTTCATGCCGGCATGGAACACGAAACCCGTTGAATCGCCGATAAAAAAACATTTTAGATTTGAATCGAAATTCTGCGCCCCGCGGCGAAATGGCTGATTCGGTTGCAATTCCGCCGTCATCGGCGCTGTTAACGCTATCCCCTTCCCGATCCGCGCCGAGTGGTGAAATAATCACCGCGGGATATCGGCCAACCGGTCATCAGCGAGGAACGCTTGCTCACCGCCGCCCGCAACGAGATGCTCACCCGCGTCGGACCCGGCACGCCGATGGGCGAATTGCTGCGCCGCTATTGGCAGCCGATCGCCGGCGCCAGCGAGCTCGATGGCAACCCGATCAAGACCGTGCGCCTGATGGGCGAGGACCTCGTCCTCTACCGCGACCGCGGCGGCCGTTACGGCCTGATCGACCGCCACTGTCCGCACCGCCGCGCCGACATGGCCTATGGCTGGGTCGAGGAGACCGGCATCCGCTGCAGCTATCACGGCTGGCTGGTGGACCAGACCGGCCGCTGCCTCGAGCAGCCTTATGAGGACACCACCAGTCCAAAGCCGTCGAAGGCCGGCTGCGAGACCAAGGCCTATCCGGTCAAGGAATGCGCCGGCCTGCTGTTCGCCTATCTCGGCCCGCTGCCGGCGCCGGAACTACCGGTGTGGGAACCATTCACCTGGCGCAACGGCTTTCGCGAGATCGTGCTCGCCGACGTGCCGTGCAACTGGTTTCAGTGCCAGGAAAACTCCATCGACCCGGTGCATTTCGAGTGGATGCACGACAATTGGGGCGCCCGCATGCGCGGCGCCGATGCCAACGTCGCGCCGAAACATCTGAAGCTCAAGTTCGAGGCCTTCGACCACGGCTTCGTCTACAAGCGGGTGCGCGAGGGCCAGAGCGAGGAGGATCGCTACTGGACTGTCGGGCGCGTCGCGCTGTGGCCGAACGGTTTTTATCTCGGCAGCCATTTCGAGTGGCGCGTGCCGGTCGACGACGAGAATACGCTCAGCGTCGCGTGGTTCTTCATGCGGGTGCCGAAAGGCCGCGAGCCTTACGTGCAGGAGCGCGTGCCGACCTGGGTCAGCCCGCTGCAGGACGAAACCGGCCGCTTCATCACCAGCCACGTCATCAACCAGGACATCGTCGCCTGGGCCGGCCAGGGCCGCATCGCCGACCGCACCAAGGAGCATCTGCGTTCGAGCGACATCGGCATCACCATGATGCGCGGCCGTTTCTTCGAGGAGCTCGAGGCCATGGCGGCCGGCAAGGAGCCCGGCGGCATCATCCGCAGCGCCAATGAGGCGCAGTGCATCGCGCTGCCCAACATGGCGCGCGAGCTCAACACCGACGGCCTCACGCTTGCGGAGTTCGACAAGGACCCGATCCTGCGCCAGCGGCTGAAGGAATTCCGCCACCATTACGGCCAGCCGGCCGAGGTGCGGCGCGCGTTCGTCGAGGCGATGGGAATTTCGGGTTGATGCGTACACAAGTCGCCATCATCGGCGGCGGGCCGGCAGGCTTGCTGCTCTCCCATATTCTCGACCGCAACGGTATCGATAGCATCGTGCTGGAGCGCCAGACCCGCACATACGTGCTGGAACGGATTCGCGCCGGCGTGCTGGAGGCCGGCACCGTTGCGCTGTTGCGCGAAGTTGGGCTTGGCGAGCGCATGGATCGCGAAGGCCAGCCCCATGACGGCTCGAGCATCGTCTGGGAAGACCGGCCGCACTTTCTCATCGACACCAAGAAATACACCGGCAAGCCGATGATGGCTTACGGCCAGACCAATATCACCGAAGACCTTTATGCGGCCCGCGACGCCGCCGGCGGTCAAGTGATCGATGAAGCCGCCAATGTGCAGCTGCACGACCTGACGTCGGGCAAGCCCTACGTGACCTTCGAAAAGTCGGGCACGACGCAACGGATCGACTGCGACTACATCGCCGGCTGCGACGGCTCGCACGGCATCAGCCGCGCATCGATCCCGGCGGCTTTGGCGAAGACCTACGAGAAGAGCTATCCGTTCGGCTGGCTCGGCATCATGTCGGAGACGCCGCCCTATCCGGAGATTTGCTATTGCTATCACAGCCGCGGCTTTGCGCTCGCCTCGCAGCGCAATCCGATGCTCAGCCGCTACTACATCCAGTGCGACCTCGACACCAGGCTCGAAGACTGGCCGGACGACCGCTTCTGGGAAGAATTCAAGGCACGCTGTCCCAAAGACATGGCGGACAGCATCGTCACCGGCCCGTCGATCGAAAAATCCATCGCGCCGCTGCGCAGTTTTGTCTCCGAGCCGATGCGTTACGGCGCGCTGTTCCTGGCCGGCGATGCCGCCCATATCGTGCCGCCGACCGGCGCCAAGGGCCTCAACCTCGCGGTCTCGGATGTTTTCTATCTGTCGCGCGCGCTGACCGAAGCCTATCGCCACAACAAGACCGATTACCTCGACAGCTATTCCGACACGGCGTTGCGCCGCGTCTGGGGCGCCGCGCGCATGTCGTGGTGGCTGACCATGCTGCTGCACCGCTTCCCCGACGAGACGCCGTTCGAGCAACAGATGCGGCTCAATCAGTTCGACTATCTGCTGGCCTCCGAGCACGCCCAGGCGTCGCTGGCCGAGCAATATGTCGGACTGCCGTTTTAAGCCGGACTTTTCTTTCTCGCCTTCGCCTGCTCGACCAAAAAGCGCGACAGCCGCTCACGTACTGCATCGGCCTCGCCCGGTCCCCATTTGCGCAAACCCTCGCCGGTCTTCATGCCGAGTTTGCCGGCCGCGACTTTTTCGCGGAGGAACGGATGCGGGCCCGGTGTACGATCAAGGTCGTGAATAAGCACTTCCGCGATATCGAGAGTGAGGTTCAGCCCGACCAGATCGGATTGCTCCATCGGCCCAAGCACTGCCGTGCGCGCGCCGAATCCTTCCTTGACGACGGTGTCGATGGTCTCGGCATCGCAGACGCCGGCGGCGACCAGCGCGATCGCCTCGCGCTTCATGGCGTGCTGCAGGCGATTGCCGACGAAGCCCGGAATATCGCGGCGCACGTGGACCGGGATTTTTCCGGCACTGCGCAACAAGTCCATCGTCGCGCGCACCACGGCGTCGCTGGTCTTTTCGTTCTGGATGACCTCGACCAAAGGCACCAAGTGAGGCGGATTCCAGAAATGCGTGCCGACGACGCGCTCGCGATGTTTGAGATCGCGGCCGATTTCGGTCGATCGGAATAGCCGAGCTGTTGCTGGCGAGAATCGTCTCCGGCGTGACCGCGCTTTCAAGCTCGGCGAAAATCTTCTGCTTCAGCGGCAGCTTTTCCGGCGCCGCTTCGAACACGAACGCCGCGCCCTTAACCGCGGGCGCAAGCTGCTCGTGCGTTTCGATTCGTTGCAGCAATGCCGAGTCGTCACCGAAAAGCGCGACGATGGCTTGCAGGCGCTTCGGCAAGGAATTGCGGATTTCCGCCATCGGCTCAAACAGACCGACCGGATGCCCGGCCGCGGCGAACAGATAGGCGATGCCGTGGCCCATCAGGCCACCGCCGATCACGCCGATTTTTTGTTTCTTAGGTTCAGGCATGTTTGTCTCGCGCGGCGGCTAACCCGCGGTGTAGCCGCCATCGACATACATGATCTGTCCGGTGCAGAAGTCGGACGCCGGCGACAGCAGATAGATCGCCATCCCGACCAGATCCTCCACCTCGCCAAGCCGGCCGAGCGGAATGCGCGACAGCGAGCGCGCGCGCGTCTGCTGGCCGAGCTCGTTGTCGCCATACATCCAGGCCGTCAGCTTGGAGCGGAAAACCGTCGGCGCGATCGCATTCACCGTGATGCCGTGCTTGGCCCATTCGGTCGCCAGCACGCGTGTCAATGAATCGGTGGCGCCCTTCGACGTGCAGTAGCCGGTATAGCCGGAAACATTGCCGTGCCGGCCGCGCACCGACGACATCGTCAGCACCTTGCCTTTGACTTTCTTCTCGATCCAATAGGTGCCGACCGCCTTGGCCATGAACCAGATGCCGCGCACATTGGCATCCATCACCGCCTGCCAGTCCTCGTATTCCAATTCGTGAATGAAGCCCGGCTTGTTGAAGCCCGAGGCGACGACGAGCTGGTCGACACGCCCGAATTTTTGCAGCGCCGCGTCGAGCATCGCCTGCGCGTCCGCGAGGCTATCGGGGCGGCGGACCATCACGGCCGGATCGCCGCCCAGCTCGCGGACCTCGGCGGCAACCTCGTCGAGCTCGCCTTTGCTGCCGGAAGCGAGCAGCACCTTGCCGCCGAGCGCGGTCAGCGCCAGCGCGGTGGCGCGGCCGAACGTGCCCGACGCGCCGGTGACGATGGCGACCTTGTCCTTGACGTCGAACAGCGACAGCGGATTGCGCAGCGGCTCGGAGATCATTTTGCCTACCGCCCGGTTTCGAAACGAAACGCCTGCTTCGGATCGAGCACGGCGACGACGCGCAGCGCGCAGCCCTCGCCTTCCGGCCAGCGCCACGGAAACGCGAAGAACGTGCAGCGGCGGCCGGTGATGGCGTCGATATCGCCGCCGATATTCTCGATGCCGGGAATGCCGTTGGTCATCATGATCTTGTGCGCCGGCTCCCAGTACGGGAAATCCTCGATGATGTGCCGGCCGGTCTCGGCCTTGTACTCGACGTCGAGATGCGGCTGCGCCGGGCCCGGACCGTGCGGGCCGAGGAACGTGCCGAGCGGATGATCGAGCGCCTGCACGTCGATGCCGACGAGTTTGACGCCGCGTTCCACCAGCCATTCCGCTGCTTCCTTGTAGAGCCCGGGCGAATAGGCGAAGTAGTCGGGATTGTCGCCGTAGTTCCTGTGGCTGCCGGTGTTGATCATCACGATGTCGTTCTTCTGGATTTTCGGCTCGGCGCGTTCCAGATCCTTCGGCGTGACGACGCCCCATTTGCCTTTCGGGATCGAAACGACGACGCCGGTGCCGAAGAAGCGCCACAGCGGATAGCCGGTCAGGGTCGGCTGGTTCTCCGCCACATGGATCGGCGCATCCATGTGCGTGCCGCGATGCATGATGCCTTCGAACTGCTGCACCAGGAGGCCGTCCTTGGCGTGAAACTCCACGACCCGGACATTGAGATTGGCGCGCGACGGCCATTGCGGCATGCCGTGGCCCCAGGGATGGCTGAGGTCGAAGAATTGCAAGCTGCCGGCGCCGCGCGACGATTTGATCGCTGGCGATTTCGCAGCCGCTGTCTTTCGCCCCGCTCCGCGCTCCAGCCGGTAGCTTGCCGCTGGGATCGAGCAAGGCGACCAGCCGGATCACGCAGGCATCGCCCTCATGCCATTTCCACGGAAAGCCCTGGAAGGTGCAGCGCTTGCCGCTGAGCTCATCGAGATCGCCGCCGACATTCTCGATGGTCGGAATGCCGGCTTCGAGCAGCGTGCGATGCGCCGCATTCCATTCCGGGAAATCCTTGATCGCCTCGCGGCCGGTGGCTTCCTTGTATTCGCGGCGAGCAGATATTTGATCTGCGGGCCGTTGCGATGCGGCCCAAGCGACGTCGCCAGCGGATGATCGACGCAAGCGGTGTCGACGCCGACAAGCTTGACGCGCTTTTTGACCAGCCACTCCGCGGCGTGCTTGCTCAGGCCCGGCGCGTAGCCGAAATATTCCTTGCTGTCGGCGTATTTGCGATGCCAGCCGGTGTTGATGAGGACGATGTCGCCGGCCTTGATCTGCGGTTTTGCGCGCTCCAGATCGGACGGCTCGATCAATCCCCATTTTCGTTTGGGAATCGAGACGACGACGCCGGTGCCGAAGAACTTTTGCAGCTCGAGATCGCCGACTGCCGGCGCGCCGGGCACGAGATGGATCGGCGCGTTCAGATGCGTCGAGGTGTGGAAGATCGTGGTGATCTTGTGCGTCATCACGCCTTGCTTGGCGTGATGGGTAATGCGTTCGAGCTTGATCTCCTCGTAGCCCGGGAAGATCGGCGTATACATTCCCCAGCGATGGCTGAGCTCGTAAAGCTCGAGCCCGCTCACGGGATCAATCACGGCCGGCATTTCACACCCTCACACAACGCAACGACGCGGCGTCTGTTGATCGTTAATTGGTATCGTAATTTCGGCTGTCTGTATCACGGTCCAATATGACGTGACAATTCCGGCACCAGCGTCGCCGGACGCTTGCGACGATGCGCGAAAAAGCGCACGCTTGCGTTGAGCTGTCGCAGTACAGCGCTCTGATCGAAGGGGAGGAATTGCCATGCGTGAACGCGTGGGAGTCATGATTTGTGTCGGCCTCGTCGGCGCGGCTGTTTTTGGCGCCATGACACTGTCCGTCAGCCAGGTTCAAGCCGACGATCCAAACAGCGCGCCAAATCCGTATCACGTCGTCGAGCACTGGGCGAAGCTGCCGGAAGGCCGGACGTGGGGCCAGGCGATCGGCGTCGACATCGACCGCGATGGCACCAGCCTCTGGGTTTACGACCGCTGCGGCGGCAAAACCTGCGTCGGTTCGAGCATTGCGCCGATCCAGAAATTCGATGCGACCGGCCGGCAGGTGGTGAGCTTCGGCTCGCAACTGATCAATTGGCCGCATGGCCTCGGCACCGACAGCGACGGCAATGTCTGGGTCACCGATGGAAAAGGCGAAAATGGCAGGGGCCAAACAGCGCTGAAATTCAGTCCCGATGGCCGCCTGTTGATGACGATCGGCAAGCCGGGCGTCGCCGGCAATGGCGATAACGAGCTCAACGGCCCGTCCGACGTCGTGGTCGCGCCGAACGGCGACATCTTCATCGCCGACGGCCACGGCGACAAGACCAACGACCGCATCGTCAAATATTCGCGCGACGGTAAATTCATCAAGACCTGGGGCCACCACGGGTCGGGACAGGGCGAGTTCAACGTCACCCATGGCCTGGCCATGGATTCGGCTGGCCGGCTTTATGTCGCCGACCGGTCGAACAATCGCGTCCAGATCTTCGATCAGGATGGAAAATTCGTCGCCGAGTGGAAGCAATTCGGCCGGCCGAGCGGCGTCTATATCCGCGACGACATCCTCTATGTCGCCGACTCACAATCGAGCGACAAAGTGAACGCGCCGTTCCATCAAGGCATCCGCATCGGCAGCGTCAAGGACGGCAAGGTGACGGCCTTCATCGCCGCGCCGGATCCCAAGATGGAAATGCCGGAAGGCGTCACCGTCGACAAGGACGGCCATGTGTTCGGCGGCTTCACCGCCAACACCGACGTCAAGGAATACGTCAAGAATTAACCGCGCCCGCTACGCGCACGGCGCAAAGCGGGGTCAGGTTGCAGCCGCCTGACCCCGCCGGTATGTATGCGCCGGCGCCGCCGGCGCGTCTGTCTTTGAAGGCTGCGAACTGAAGTTATGGCCCGTCTGGTGATGAAATTCGGCGGAACGTCGGTCGCCGATATCGACCGCATCCGCAACGTCGCGCGCCACGTCAAGCGCGAGGTCGACGCCGGCCACGAAGTCGCGGTCGTGGTCTCGGCGATGTCCGGCACCACCAACAGGCTTATCGAATGGTGTCGCGAGGCCTCGGCCCTGCACGATACGCGTGAGTATGACGCGGTCGTCGCTTCCGGCGAACAGGTCACCGCCGGCTTGCTGGCTATCGCGCTGGAGGGAATTGGCGTTAACGCGCGCTCATGGCAGGGCTGGCAGATTCCGATCCTGACCTCGAACGTGCACGGCTCGGCGCGCATTGTCGGCATCGAAGGCGCCGAGCTGATCAGGCGATTCAAGGAACGCAAGGAAGTCGCGGTGATCGCCGGCTTCCAGGGCCTGCACAAGGAGACCGGCCGCATCACCACGCTCGGCCGCGGCGGATCGGATACTTCGGCTGTTGCGATTGCGGCCGCGATCCGCGCCGACCGCTGCGATATCTACACCGACGTCGACGGCGTCTACACCACAGACCCGCGGGTGGTGCCGCGGGCGCAGCGGCTCGACAAGATCGCGTACGAGGAAATGCTGGAACTCGCTTCACTCGGCGCCAAGGTCATGCAAGTGCGCTCGGTCGAGCTCGGCATGGTGCATAACGTGCGCATCTTCGTGCGTTCGAGCTTCGACCGGCCCGAGGATATCGACCCGCACAAGAATCCGCCCGGAACCCTCATCTGCGAAGAGGACGAGATCGTGGAACAGCAAATCGTCACCGGCATCGCCTTCTCGCGCGATGAGGCGCAAATTTCCATCCGTCAGGTCCAGGACAAGCCGGGCGTGGCAGCGGCGATTTTCGGTCCACTGTCGGAAGCCAACATCAACGTCGACATGATCGTCCAGAACGTCTCGGCCGACGGCAAGACCACCGACCTGACGTTCACCGTGCCGGCGGCTGACTATCAGCGCTCACTCGACACCATCGCCAAGGCCAAAGAGAAAATCGGCTATACGCGGCTCGACGGCGCCACCGACGTGGCCAAAATCTCCGTCATCGGCATCGGCATGCGCAGCCACGCCGGCGTCGCCGCGCAGGCCTTCAGCGCCTTGGCCGAGCGTTCGATCAATATCCGCGCCATCACCACCTCCGAGATCAAGTTTTCGCTGCTGATTGACGCGGCGTTTACGGAGCTCGCGGTGCGCACGCTGCATTCGCTCTACGGCCTCGATAAAACGGCGCCGTAAACAGCGTTTTTCGTGGTTTTTCGTTGCAGCGCACAAATTTAGCCGCCGTCATATCGCTGTCTTTGGCTTGCGGTTTGCATACCGCATTCGATATAGGCGGGAGGATGGTCGCCTCGGGACTGGGACCCGGGCGGACTTCTCTTTGAATAGGACCGGCGCGACACCGGCTGCGCTCGGTCGAAGCATAACCCGAGGGACCCATGCGTGGCGCACTCGGCGGTCCGCGCGTGCTGTTGCGCCGGCTTCGCGAAGTGATGGCGGAGCCGGTCAGCGCGCAGGAACGCCTTGACAAGATCGTGGTGCTGATCGCCGCCAACATGGTTGCGGAGGTGTGCTCCGTCTATGTGCTGCGCGTCGATTCCACGCTCGAGCTGTACGCCACCGAAGGCCTGAAGCGCGACGCCGTGCATCAGACGGTGCTGCGTTCGGACGAGGGCCTGGTCGGCCTGGTCGCGAGCCAGGCCAGCGCCATCAATCTGTCGAACGCGCAGGCGCATCCGGCCTTCTCCTACCGGCCGGAAACGGGTGAAGAAATCTATCACTCCTTCCTCGGCGTCCCGATCCTGCGCGCCGGCAATACGCTCGGCGTGCTGGTGGTGCAGAACCGGGCGCGGCGCACCTATTCGGAAGAAGAAGTCGAAGCGCTGCAGACCACCGCCATGGTGCTGGCCGAGATGATCGCCTCCGGCGAGCTGTCGGCGATGGCGCTGCCCGGCGCCGAGCCGGCAGCGCGGCGCACGGTCCACATCAAAGGCTCTGCTCTGAGCGATGGCATCGCGCTGGGCCACGTCGTGCTGCACGAGCCGCGCGTCGTCGTCACCAATTTCATCGCCGACGACATCCCGAAGGAATTGAAACATCTCGGAGCGGCGGTCGAGACGCTGCGTGCCAATCTCGACGAATTGCTCGAACACGGCGACGTGGTCGAAGGCGGCGAGCACCGCGACATTCTCGAAGCCTATCGCATGTTCGCCTATGACCGCGGCTGGATTCACAAGCTCGAAGAAGCGGTGATGACCGGTCTGACCGCGGAGGCCGCGGTCGAGCGCGTGCAGTCCGACACCCGCGCGCGCATGCTGCGGCAGACTGATCCATTTTTGCGCGAGCGCCTGCACGACCTCGACGACCTCGCCAACCGGCTGATGCGTCAGCTCACCGGCCGCGATCACGCGCCGTCGCGCGAAAGCCTGCCGGAGAACGCGATCCTGGTGGCCCGCTCCATGGGCCCGGCGGCGCTGCTCGACTACGACCGGAAACGGCTTCGCGGCCTGGTGCTTGAGGAAGGCGGGCCGCATTCCCACGTCGCGATCGTCGCGCGCGCGCTCGGCATTCCGGCGGTCGGCGAGATCGATAACGCCACCGGCGTCGTCGATCCGGGCGACGCCATCATCGTCGATGGCTCGGCCGGCGACCTGCATGTGCGGCCGCTGCCGGACATGGAGGCGGCCTATGCCGAACGGGTAAAGCTCGGCGCGCGGCGCCAGCAGCAATATCTCGCGCTGCGCGACAAGCCTTGCGTCACCAAGGACGGCCAGGCGTTCACATTGCTGCTCAACGCCGGACTGAGCGTCGACCTGCCGCATATCGCCGACACCGGCGCCGCCGGCATCGGCCTGTTCCGCACCGAGCTGCAATTCATGGTGGCGCCGAATTTTCCGCGCACCAGCGAGCAGTACACGCTGTATCGCGCCGTGCTCGATGCCGCCGGCGACAAGCCGGTGACGTTCCGCACCCTCGACATCGGCGGCGACAAGGTGCTGCCTTATATGCGCAACGTCGAGGAAGAGAATCCGGCGCTCGGCTGGCGCGCCATCCGGCTCGGGCTCGACCGCCCGGGGCTGCTGCGCACGCAGCTTCGCGCGCTACTGCGCGCCGCCGGCAGCCGCGCGCTGAAAATCATGTTCCCGATGATTGCCACCGTCGATGAATTCGACCAAGCCAAGGAACTGGTCGAGCGCGAGCTTACGCATCTGCGCCGTCACGGCCACAAGCTGCCCGACGAGGTTGAGGTCGGCAGCATGGTCGAGGTGCCGTCGCTGCTCTATCAGCTCGACGAATTGCTCGAACGCGTCGACTTCCTCTCGGTCGGCTCGAACGATCTGGTGCAATTCCTCTATGCCGTCGACCGCGGCAATCCGCGGGTTTCCAGCCGATTCGACCCGCTGTCGGCGCCGGTGCTGCGCGCGCTCAAAGACATCGCCGACAAGTGCCACGAATACAAAAAGCCCGTGACCCTGTGCGGCGAACTCGCCTCGCAGCCGATCGGCGCGCTGGCGCTGGCGGCCATCGGCTATCGCTCGTTTTCGCTGACACCGTCCGCGGTGGGCCCGGTCAAGGCGATGCTGCTCGATCTTGACTGCCGCAAGGCGGCGGCGTTTCTTCGGCCCCTCATCGACAAGCGCAACGGCGGCGCGCCGATTCGCGAGCAGCTCAAACAGTTCGCCGCCCACGAAGCGCTGCAGATTTAACTCACGCAATGTTGCCCGATCAGAAACTCACTGCGCTCGTCACCCGCCATGCCGCGCTCGAACGCGACCTCACGGCGCCGCTGCCGCCAGAGACCTATGTGAAGCTATCGCGCGAGTTCGCCGAGCTTGCCCCGGTGGTCGAGGCGGTGAAAGCCTATCGCGACGCGCAGCGCGAGCTCGACGGACTGGCAAGCCTGATCGACGATCCGTCGACCGACGCCGAGATGCGCTCCATCGCTGAATCGGAACGGCCCGAGCTTGAAGCACGGCGCACGGCTCTCGAGGAGGAACTGCGCGTCGCGCTCATTCCCAAAGATGCGATGGACGAGCGCAACGTCATTCTCGAAATCCGCGCCGGCACCGGCGGCGACGAGGCGGCGCTGTTTGCCGGCAATCTGTTCCGCATGTATGAGCGCTACGCCACCAGCCAAGGCTGGAAAGTCGAAATCGTAACCGCGAGCGAAGGCTCGATGGGCGGCTATAAGGAAATCATCGCCGAGATCCGCGGCCGCGGTGCGTTTGCCAAGCTCAAATATGAATCCGGCGTACACCGGGTGCAGCGCGTTCCCGACACGGAAGCATCCGGCCGCATCCATACCTCGACCGCGACCGTCGCCGTGTTGCCTGAGGCGGAGGACCTCGACATCGCCATCAACGATGTCGATCTTAAGATCGACACGCTGCGCTCGAGCGGCGCCGGCGGGCAGCATGTCAACAAGACCGAGTCGGCGGTGCGGGTGACGCATATTCCGTCAGGCATCGTGGTGACGATGCAAGAGGACCGCTCGCAGCATCGCAACCGCGCCAAGGCCATGGCCGTGCTGCGGACGCGGCTCTACGATTTCGAACGCCAGAAGCAGGATGCCGCGCGCGCCGCCGAACGGCGCGGCCAGGTCGGCACTGGCGATCGCTCTGAGCGCATCCGCACCTACAATTATCCGCAAGCCCGCGTGTCGGACCACCGCATCAATCTCACGCTCTACAAGCTGCCGCAGATTCTCGAAGGCGAAGCGCTGGGCGAGATCATCAACGCGCTTGTCGCCGAGAACCAGGCGGCACTGCTTGCGGCCGAGGAGATGAATTGATGCTGCCGCGCGCCGATGCCGCCGCTCTTGCAAAACATGGCGGCGCGGATACTCGCACTATTGCCGAGGCGCGCCGCGCGCTGGCGGCAAAATTCCACGCCGCCGGGCTCGACACGCCCGAGCTCGACGCCCGTATCCTCGTCGGCCACGCGCTTAGCCTCGATCATGCGGCGCTTGCTGCGGCCGCCACGCGCGGGCTTGGCGCGGACGAGGAAAGCGCCATCGCGGCTTTGGCAAACCGCCGCCTCGCCGGCGAACCAGTTGCGCGCATTCTCGGATACAAGGAATTCTGGAGCTTGCCGCTGCGCGTCGATGCCGCGACGCTGGTGCCAAGACCAGAAACCGAAACTGTCGTCGAGGCTGCACTCGCGGCGGTCGATGCGGGCGGCCCGCGCTCGCGAAAACTGCGTATCGCCGACCTCGGCACCGGCAGCGGCGCGCTCGTTCTGGCACTGCTGTCCGAACTGCCCAACGCCTTCGGCGTCGGTACCGACACGAGTACGAAGGCGCTTGTGGTGGCACGCGACAATGCCCGCCGTCTCGCCCAGACACGGGCAAGGTTCGTCGCCTGCAACATGGCCGCGGCGCTGCGCGGACCGTTCGATGCGATCGTGTCCAATCCGCCTTACATCGCCTCCGGTGACATCGCCACGCTCGCCCCGGACGTACGCGACTTCGATCCGCATCTGGCGCTCGACGGCGGCACTGACGGACTTGACTTCTATCGCGCCATCGCCGCGGCTGCGCCCAAATTGCTGGCGCCCGGCGGGGCCTTGGTCGTCGAGCTTGGCATCGGCCAGGCGGAACCGGTCGCTCATTTATTTGCTGCGGTGGGGCTTGCGCCGTCACCGCCGCACCCCGACCTTAACGGTACGCTACGCGCCCTCGTTGCAAGAAAATGGGCATGAGCGCGAAGCATTAGACCCCGGCAAAAAAGCGCTTGGGGCCCCGCAAAAAGCACTTGGGGCCCCGCAAAAAGCACTTGGGGCCCCGGCAAAAAAGCACTTGGAATATCGGCCGGAACCTACTAGCTTGCGGCCACGGAATCGGCCCGAGACGTTGGTGCCGCGCCGCCTCGAATGCCCGGAGCAGGCTTTATTAAGAGTACGGCTCCCAGAGGTTGGCAGCGCAGGCCCAGCAAAGAGCGAAAGCCGGAAAGCGAAAGCCGGAACAGACGGCAGACGGGATCGCCACCATTCATACCGAGACGTTCATCGGTTGGCGCGCATTTGTACGGAGCAGTCGCGCGCGTAACGGGGGTTTGCAACACCGCGGTCAAGCCGAGGGTGAGGGCAGCAATTGCTGAGGATACGTTGAGGGTCAGGCGAATGCATTTGCTGGCAGTTCACTGCTGTGAGCTGGCAGCATGAGTGACGCACGGTGAGAAACAGTAAGCCTATGAAAAGAAACGGCGGCATCAGCGCCGCCGCAAACGGGGGTTGGCGGAACAGCAAGTCATGAGAAACGGTCAGAACAAGCGCATGCGGGGTCGCAACCGCGGTAAAGGTGGCGGTGGTGGTCACCATCATCACCATCACCAAAATCCATTGTCGCGCATGTACGAGTCCAACGGACCGGACCTGAAGATCAGGGGCAATGCATCTCACATTGCCGAGAAATACCTGCAGCTGGCCCGCGATGCGCAAAGTTCAGGCGATCCGATCGCGGCCGAAAACTACTACCAGCACGCCGAGCATTATTTCCGCCTGATCGCCGCCGCACAGGAACATTTGCGGCAGACCCAGCCTTCCTTCTATCAGCAGCAACCGCAGCAAGGCGGTAATGACTCTGACAACTCGTTTGACGACGGCGACAATGACCAGCCGCCGATCAGCGGCGAGCCGTTCGCGCCACAGCAGCAGTCCTACTATCCGCGCGAGCAACAGCAGCCGCAGCAGCACCAACCGTCTCACAATCAGCAGCCGCAGCACCACCAACAGCCGCAGCAATACTCGCAACCGCATCAGCAGCCGCAGCAGCACTACCAGCCCCGGCAACAACACTTTCAGCCGACCAATGACGAAGACGTCGAACGGCTGCCGTCCTTCATCACCGGCGGCCAGCCGCAGCCGTCACCGCAACAGGAGCAAGGGCCCAATGGACCAAACGGTCCGAATGGGCAGAACAATCAACCCGGCCAGAATGGCTACGACGGTTCGGCGGACCGCTTCCCATTGCATCGCCGGCGCCGGCGTCATCGCGGGCCGCGCGATCATTCCATGTCCAACGAGAGCGACGCGCCGACGACGCCCGGCGGACCCCAGATCGAAGATTGATCGGATGCCCGGCCTAGCGCCGGGCATCACGTTTAAAATTC
>CAWCSD010000018.1:0-184672 GCA_963798095.1 uncultured Alphaproteobacteria bacterium
CGGCAATCAGGCGAGGTAGCTGTGGACGACATCACTTCGCACGAAGCGGTAAAGCAATTTAAATGGGTCGGGACCCGGCCAGTTCGTCCGGACGGCGTGCCGAAGGTGACGGGGCTCGCGCAGTACGGCTCGGACCTGGCGATGCCGGGTATGCTGGTCGGCCATATCCTGCGCTCGCCCCACGCCCATGCGCGCATTCGTTCGATCGATACCTCGAGGGCGGCCGCGCTGCCCGGCGTCAAAGTCGTGGTGACCTCCGCGGACTTCCCAGAGCAGAAGTTCGAGTATGTCGGCCCGGAACGCGTCGCGCAGAATTTTTGGCATATGACGCGCAACATCATGGCGCGCGAGAAGGCGCTCTATGAGGGCCATGCCGTGGCCGCAGTGGCGGCGACCAGCAAGGCGATCGCTGACGAGGCGCTGTCGCTGATCGCGGTGGACTACGAGGTGCTGCCGCATGTCATCGACGTCGATGAGGCGATGAAGCCAGATGCGCCGCTCTTGTTTACCGACTTGATCACCCGAGGAGTCGAGCCACCGCCGCCGAAGCCCTCCAATATTTCGAAGCGGATCGAATACAAGCTGGGCGATCTTGCGGCTGGTTTTGCGGCGGCCGACGAGATCGTCGAGATGTCGTTCAAGACCGCGCCTGTGCATCAGGGCTATATCGAGCCACAAGGTTGCGTGGCCCGCTGCGACGCCGACGGACAAGGCGAGCTCTGGAGCTCGAGCCAGGGGCACTTCGTCGTCCGCGCCTATACCGCGCAGCTGCTCGGCATGAAGCTCGGCGACCTGCGTGTCTATCCGGCGGAGATCGGCGGCGCGTTCGGCGGCAAGACCGTGATCTACGTCGAGCCGGTGGCCGTCATGCTCGCGCGCAAATCCGGCCATCCGGTGAAGATCGTGATGAGCCGGGAGGACGTGTTCAGGGCGACCGGCCCGGCGTCGGGTGCGTCGATGACCGTGAAGATCGGCGTCAGGCGCGACGGCACGATTGTCGCCGCCGACGGGCTCTTCAAGTTGCAGGCCGGCGCATTTCCGGGCTCGCCGTTCATGAGCACGTGCATGTGCGCGTTTGCTCCTTACGACATCCCGAATGCACGCGCGATCGGCTACGACGTGATTAGCAACCGCCCGAAGGTCGCGGCCTATCGCGCGCCCGGCTCGCCGATCGGCGCCTTCGCGGTGGAGAGCGTGCTCGATGTTCTTGCGCAGAAGATCGGCATGGACCCGCTGAAGCTGCGGCTTAAGAACGCCGCCAAGAAAGGGACCCAGATGCTCTCCGGCGCCAAGCTCTCGCACAACGGATATGCCGAGACCATCGAGGCGCTACTCAACCATCCGGGCTATAAGACGCCGCTCGGCAAGAACCAGGGGCGCGGTGTCGCCTCGGGCTATTGGTTCAACGGCGGCGGCGAATCGAGCGCCACCGTGCACGTCAACGAGGACGGTACGGTCGTCGTCGCGACCGGCAGTCCCGATATCGGTGGCTCGCGCGCCTCGATGGCGATCATGGCGGCCGAGACGCTGGGGATCGACTATGACCGGGTGCGTGCGATCGTCGCCGACACCGCATCGGTCGGCTATACACATGTCACTGGCGGCTCGCGCGTCACTTTCGCCACCGGCATGGCCGTGGTCGACACCACCAAGAAGATAATCCAGGAGCTGTGCGTACGGGCGGCCAAGATGTGGGACGTCGACCCGGAGGGCGTGGTCTGGGAGGACGGCTGCGCAAAGCCGGCGAGCAGCAATGTCGGCGACTTCAAGCCGCTGTCGCTTAGTGAGATTGCCGCGAAGCGGGCGCAGACCGGCGGGCCGATCGTCGCCGAGGCGGCGGTAAATCCCAGCGTGGTGGCACCCGGCTTCGCCACCCAGTTCTGTGACGTCGAGGTCGATCCGGAGACCGGCAAGGTGAAGATATTGCGTTTCGTCGCCGCTCAGGACGTCGGACGCGCTATCCACCCGAGCTATGTCGAGGGGCAGATCCAAGGCGGCGTTACGCAAGGCATCGGCTGGGCGCTCAATGAGGAGTACATCTACAACTCGCGCGGGCACATGGAAAATCCGGGCTTCCTTGACTATCGGATTCCGGTGGCATCCGACCTGCCGATGATCGAGCCGGTCATGGTCGAGGTGCCGAACCCCGGTCATCCTTACGGCGCCAAGGGTGCCGCCGAAGTCAACATTTGCCCGCCGATGGCGGCTATCGCCAACGCGATCGAGCGCGCAACTGGCCGGCGGCTGACCGAACTGCCGATGTCGCCGCCGAAAGTGCTCGCCGCAATCGACGCGGGCGTGCAAAAGTAGGAAGCGAACCGGACAGTCGAAGATTTCGCAGAAGCCTGCTCGTGGCGCAACGCGGACATCGAGATGGTCTGGACGTGTCTTCCGGGGTTATCGGCGGATGCAGTACGAACTCGAAATCGACACGGTGATCAACGGCAAGCAACTGCGCCGACTGGTCAACCCCCGCCAACATCTGGCTGATTTCCTCCGCGAGGAGCTTGAACTCACAGGGACCCATCTTGGATGCGAGCATGGCGTTTGCGGCGCATGTTCGGTGTTGGTCGATGGCATAATCACGCGCGGCTGCTTGATGTTTGCGGTACAGGCCGACGGCAAGCGGATCGATACAATTGAGGGAATGTCGGATAGCGGGGCACTTGTAGAGTTGCAGTCTGCCTTCGCCGAACGTAACGCAGCGCAGTGCGGGTTCTGCTCGTCCGGCATGCTGCTGACGGCGCACGAATTGCTCGGTACAGGACATGCATTCACCCGCGCTGACATTCGCGAATTTATTTCCGGAAATCTTTGCCGATGCACCGGTTATGAGTCCATCGTAGATGCGATCGAGACCGTACTTCGCAAGCGCAACCAAATTAGCGAACATCTTTCTCCCAAACGAGCTGAGCCTTTGCGGGAATCCGAAAAACCTGAAGGGCTGATCGGGAAGCGGATTCCGCGTCGCGAAACGGTGCGCTTCCTGCGCGGGCGAGGTCGCTACGTCGGCGATATGAAATTGCCGCGGATGCTGCACCTTGCTTTTGCTAGGAGCCCGCACGCGCATGCGCGAATTGTCTCCATTGACATCGAGCTTGCGAGGCAGTCCCCGGGCGTTGCATTCGTTTTCACTGGGCGGGATCTTCTGACACACGGCAAGGGATTTGAGTCCGACGGGGTCGCGCACAATCGGCCGGGTCATAAGGTACCTCCTCAGGAACTGATTGCCATCGACGTCGCTCACTTTCAGGGGCAGCCGGTCGTCGCCGTGGTTGCGGAGTCTCGCGCCGAGGCTGAAGACGCCGTCGAGCTTCTCGATATCAAATGGGAGGAATTGCCGGCCTTGCTCGATGGAGAGACTTCGCTCCAATCCAGCCCAATCCACAAGGCACTAAATGATAACCTCGCCTATGAGCACAATATCAAGGCTGGCGACCCGGATAGTGCGTTTGCGACCGCCGATCACGTCATCGAAAAGACCTTCAATTTTCACCGCCAAACTGGGCTTTCGCTCGAACCACGCGGCCTGATCGCGGATTTCGATCCCGGCGGCGAAACGCTCACGGTTTACCACTCACACCAGTCACCCTATCAGATGCAGGGTGTTTTCAGCCGACAGCTGGGCGTCCCCGAGCACAAAGTCCGCGTGATCGCACCAGACGTTGGTGGTGGCTTCGGCATCAAAATCAACGTGTATGCCGAGGAAGTTGCCGTCGCTGTCATCAGCATGATGATCGGCCGGCCGGTCAAATATTGCGCTGATCGTCTGGAATCATTCGTGTCCGACAATCACGTGCGCGATCACATCATTAAAGCTCGTATGTCGTTTAAGGCCGACGGCAAGATCACTGCAATGAGCGTCGACGACGTTTCCGCAATCGGCGCCTACGGCATGCCAATGCGGTTCAATATTACCGAAAGCATGATGTTAGTCACTAACACCGGTGCGGCGTACGACTTTCCGAATTACCGGGCGCGCACGCGCAACGCCTTCGTTAACAAGCCGCTGATCGGAATGTATCGCGGCGTCGGCATTCCATTATCGACCATTGTCAGCGAAGTGCTGACCGATATGGCCGCAGCCAAGGTGGCGATGGATCCGGTTGCTTTCAAGCGCCTCAACTATCGGAAAACGGACGCGATGCCATGCGTGACGGCTGCTGGCAGCAAGCTCGACAATATTTCATTCGATGCATGCATGGATCGGCTCGTTCAGGTCATGGACTATGACCGGCTGCGGCAAGAACAGGCTGATCTGCGCAAGGCGGGAATCCACCGCGGCATTGGCATCGCGACCTTCGTCGAGCCGACGGCATATGGACCGGTCTTTTACGGCCCCACCGGCGCTTCAATCTCGGTGCAAGACGGCTGCACAATCCGACTTGAGCCGACCGGGTTGCTACGATGCGTGACAAGTATCACCGACCAAGGCCAAGGGACGATCCATTCATTGGCGCAAATCATTGCCGACACGCTTGGCGTCGATATTGACGACGTTGCCATGATCGGCGGTGACAGTGCGATCTCGACCTATGGCGGCGGTGCCTGGGCCTCTCGCGGCATCGCCATCGGCGGCGAAGCCGCACTCAAGGCGGCGCGCGATCTTGGCGCAAAATATTCTGCGCGTTGCGGCGGCCATTACCCAGACTCAGCCCGAGAATCTTCGGATCGCCCGCGGACAAATTTACAACAAACATTCCAACGCGCCGGTTATCACAGTCGCTGAGGTCGCGAAGATCGGATATTTCCGCCAGGATACACTGCCGCCCGATCTCGACGTCCAGTTCACTGTGACGCGAAGCCACGTTGCCAATAACGCGAGCTACTACATGGGACATGGTGCCCATGGGGTCTATCTGGATGTCGACCCCAGTACCGGCCTCATCAAGCTCCTTAACTATTGGGCAATTACGGACTGCGGACGCGTAATCAATCCATTGATCGTCGACGATCAGGTGCGCGGTGCGATCGTGCAGGGAATTGGCTCGGTACTCTATGAAGAGTGCATCTACGACGAGCATGGTTCACTCGTTAATGGCACCCTGGCAGATTATCTCGCCCCCATGGCTTATGAAATGCCCGATATTTACGTAGAGCAAATTGAGACGCCAGAACGTTCGACCGAGCTTGGCGCCAAAGGCGTCGGAGAGCTCGGCCTCACCGGCGCGATGGGGGCGCTTTGGGTTGCCACCAATGACGCTTTGAGAGGCCTGGGCGCGACAATCGCGGACCAGCCTTTCACTCCCGAGCGCGTTCTTAAAGCCATCGCATCCGCGAGAACTGGGGTAATCTGACCTTACCGCTAGCATAGGAGTCTGCCATGAATTTCAATGCATTCAGAACCCTGACCAGCAAGTCATACGCAAGCCGACTGTTGTTGGCGCTAGCGCTGACGATGACGATTGGCACGGCACGGGCGCAAGACAAGACCTACGTGATGAAGATAACCGCGCCCACCCAAAATGCCTCCCCAGACACCTATGCGAGGAATTACGCGGCCGCGGTCGAAAAGGCGTCCGGGGGCCGCATCAAAGCTGAGGTCTATCCGGCAAGCCAACTCGGCTCTATCCCGCGACAGATCGAAGGAACGCAGTTTGGCGCCATTCAATGCGCGGTCATTCCGCCGGAGTTTTTCGTCGGGGTCGACGAGCGCTTTGAGGTGCTGGCCGCTCCCGGCCTCGTCAGCTCCGTGGTGCAGGCACAACGTATGGCGACCGACCCGCAGGTGCAGAAGTTTATGCTCGGGCTTGGCGCCGACAAAGGGCTACGCGGTGTCGGGCTATTAATGGGCGAACCAAACCAAATCATCGCCAAAACTGCCATCCGCCACCTCGACGACATCAAGGGCAAGAAGATCCGGATCTTTGCCTCTGATTTTCAGTCCACGACCTTTAAACGGCTTGGAGCTACACCGGTAGCGATGTCGCTTGGCGATGTCTTACCGGCGATCCAGCAAGGCGCCATTGACGGTGCGACGGGCGGCATCGAGGCCTTCGCCGGTCTACATTTCTACGATACAGCCAAATACATCACGACGACCCACCACGCGGCGATCTTCCTAGTCGTCGAAGTCAGCCGGAAGTGGTACGATTCGCTGCCGGCGGATTTGCAGGAAATCGTCAACCGAACCGCCGCCAGTGTAGCAACGGCGATCAATCCGCAATTGGATGAGCTGGAAAAACAGGCAATTAAAACCTGGTCGAATAACGGCGGCGAACTTATCGACCTGCCCACCGATGAACAAACAGAGATGTTTAAAATTCTTGCAAGCGTTGGCGCTGACGTAGCGAAGACGAAACCCAATGTTCAGGCAGCTTATGAGCTAGTGACTGCCGCGGCGCAACGAGCGCAGTAGCCTAACTCATCGAGAGCGCACTCAATGGAGCGCGCAGCCGCCGATTCAGCGACAGGCGCGGGCAGAGCCGTTCCAATAGCCGCGATAGCCAAGCGGCTTTCTTCCGCCGTCTCACTCCCGAGGCGTTGCGTGCGTCTGGGCCCAATCGTTTGTGGGCAGGACGGGCCGAGCATAATGTCGTTCTAGGTCAATCTCGTCCGATGGAGCCAACCGCCGCCATGAAATTCGGCTATTTCACACTGAGCGACAACCGCTACCCCAATAATCCGCGTTCGCCCGAGCAATTCCTTATGGAGATACGCGACCAGGCGGTGTTGGCGGAGAAGCTTGGACTAAACTCGGCCTGGATCGGCGAACACCACTTCAACCGGCGCGGCTGCGTGTCGGTGCCTGCGGTCGTGCTGGCCAATATTGCCGCTGCCACGACGCGCCTGCGGCTGGGACCGGCCGTCGTCGTGCTGCCGATCCACCACCCGATCCACGTCGCGGAGGAATGGGCGACACTTGACCAACTGTCCGGTGGACGCGTCGATTTCGCAGCAGGGCGCGGCTACGACAGTCACGAGTTCACGCCATTCAATGCCGATTTCCAGTCGTCCGCTGAGCAGTTCAGCGAAGGCATCGAACTCTTGATGCGATGTTGGTCCGAAACCCGGCCGTTCAACTTCAAGGGACGATTCTACAATTTTGAAGACGTCGAGGTCTTTCCCAAACCTTTGCAGAAGGACTTCAGACCCTACATGGGCTCGTTCTCGCGCTTCTCAATGGAGTTGGCCGCGAGGTGGAACTGGAATCTGCTGCTGGCGCCTTTCGCGGCAACCGTTCTGTTCGGCGGCTTGGGCAATGCTGTGACCGCCTATCGCGAGATCTGCGAAAAGGCGGAAAAGCCGGCTCAGAAAGTCAAGTGCAGCTACTTCATCCACATCGGCGAGGGTGAGGACGAGCGCCAGCGGGCACTGGAGCGGATGGTCGGCTACATTACGATGGCTGGCTTGCGCAAGACGATGAGCCAGGGCGGCAAGGGCGGGCTACCGCCAACCATGGAGTACTTCAAGAAGATCGGCGAGCGGCTCAATGACGCCAAAGCTTCCGACTTCGACGACAACTCGCTGCTTTATGGCTCGCCCCAGCAGATCATTGACACCTTAAAGCGGGTCGAGGCGATTGGCATCGACGAGGTCATCCTATACTTCAACTTCGGCAACCGCTCCGACGCCTTTGTGCGCGAGCAGATGCACCGCTTCATGGACGACATCGCACCCGCCTTCGGCGGCGCCTAAATGGTCTACCGGCTCGGCCGCGCCCGCATTTCGCGACGCGGAGGCTAATCCCAATCGCATTATCACCATCACCCAGCGCAATTCAGGATGACGGCGTCTCCGGTCGCGAGCCGGAAATGGCCGCGTCACGGGGACGGTGGCGCTTGACCGCCTCGGGGTGCGTTGAATCGGTACCCATGTAGACGCCGCGGTCCCAGGAGCGCTTGAGTGGGTCCGCGACCTTGAGCGACATCCTCCCGATGCCCTGGATCTCGATTTCGACCGTCTCGCCATCCTGGAGCGCCCCCAATCCCTCGTGATTAGTGCCGCAGGCAATGATGTCGCCAGACAACATGGTCATCACGGTGGTCGCAAACTCGACCAATTCGGGTACGTGATGCTCCATATCGTCAGTATTGTAGTTGTGTCGCAGCTGTCCATCATTCCAGAAGTGCACGATGAGATCGTTGGGATTTGCGATCTCGTCGGCGGTGACGATACAAGGACCGAGCGGCGCAAAGGTATCGAACGACTTGCCGAGCCAGCTCATGGGCTGGCTGGCGGGCCAAGTGCGCCGACCCTCGCCGCGCGCCGTGACATCGATGAAGCAAGTGTAGCCAAACACCGCATCGCGCCAGCTCTCGCGCTTGATCATCTTGGATGGACCCTTGATGACCAGTGCAAGCTCGGCCTCGTGCATGAAGATCCATGGGTCGGTATATCCTGGCAGCTGAATTGTGTCGCCAGGCCCGATGACGGCGTCAGGGTTCTTCATGAACATATTGAGCGGGCGCGGCGCCCGCTGCGCGTGCTCCCAATAGTTGGCGAGCGCACAAAGAATCTTGTGCGGGCGCGGCAAGGGCGCCCGCAAGCGCACCGACGACAGCGGCAGCGCAGTTGCGGTCTGGGCGAGCTTATCGAGCGTAGGACGCAGCCTCTCGAAATCGTCGATGATGCCTTCCATCACCAGCTGTGGCGTATAGCTCGACCTGACCACGCCAGAGATGTCGACTACGCCGCGATCGGTGAGCAGGCCGGGTAGCTGCGGGTCGGCATCACTTTGTTGGAACAGAACGAGCTTCACAGGCTACCCCTCGCTGGACGTATCCACGAGCGGCCGGCGGTAGAGCAATACGCCACGTGCCACTCAAGGAACCCAATGTAGGCTGACTTTATCTTCCCACGTCCGCGACATTCTGCGACGGATTTGTGCAACCGTCGAGGGGACGCTTTTCAATGAGCTGCCGCCACGGCGAATGTGTTCCGCGGTCGCGCGCCACACGGCGTCGCCGTGTCAAGCGTTGACCGCGAATTTGTTCCCAATTCAGGGCTTTATGCGAACGAATACATATTGGGCATTATGCGAAGCGACTGCCAGATTGTGACGCGGCAACTTGCTATGAATTGATGATCTCACAGCGTGTCCCGCGCTCGCGTCCGAGCCTAACGGGCCCTTCCACGTAATCAGACCGTTCTGAAGAGAAGGCGAAGAACAAAAGCAGCCATTTTGTCGGAATGACAGGTGACCGCCTTGCCGGAATGAAAACGGCGACCGCGGTTAAGTGCTTGATTGATGTGGTGGGCGCACAAGGATTCGAACCTTGGACCCGCTGATTAAGAGTCAGCTGCTCTACCAACTGAGCTATGCGCCCTAACCGGAGAACGGTACGTGGTTAGGCACTTCCACCATGTTGTCGCGGCGCCGAATTCGGCGCTCAGACAAAGAAGCCGCCCCAACGGGGAGCGGCACCCTAGCGCAGATATAGCGAGGGGGTTGGGAAGGGGCAAGCGCGCTGGCCGCTGGCTGACAAATCGCGCGGAACACGCGCCGATGTCATCTCGCAACATGCCGATTGTCCTCGCCGGACAAATATCCGGACCGATGCCGAATTGGCGGTCCGGAACATTGTGCCATCGACCCGGCCGGCGCCGCTAACCCACGATGGATGTTCGCGGATTCTCACCGATCCCGAACATCGAGGTTTCCCGCCAGGTCCGCGCTTTTTTTCTGGAATGTTGCCTAAGTATCACAGGAATCGGGTTGCCGGTTTGCTACTGTGCAATTTCCTTTCGCTGGTGCGATGGCCACGAACCGGGGGGACGATCCGATGAAAAAGCTGCTCTTTGCAGGTGCGATGCTCGCATCCTTGGCCGCGATCCAATCGGCCAGCGCGGCCGACTTGGCGCTTAAGGCGCCTCCACCTCCGCCGGCGCCGGTTTACAGTTGGACCGGTTGGTATGTCGGCTTGAACCTCGGCGGCAGCTTCGGCAGGGCCGCTGATACAGCCACTTTTGGCGCTGGCCCGACAGTACTCTCCTCGACGTCGTCCCGTCTCGACGGCGTGATTGGCGGTGGTCAGATCGGCTACAACTGGCAGGCCAGCAGCAACTGGCTGTTGGGGCTTGAGGCTGACATCCAGGGCAGCAGCGAGCGAGGCACAGCGACGAGCACCGCCGGTGTCGCCGGCTTGTGCGGCGTCATTGCTCGTCTTTCCATGCACGACCACCGGTACCCTTGTCGACCAGGAAAAGCTGCCCTGGTTCGGCACGGTCCGCGGACGGATCGGCGTCCTGGCAAGTCCCACTTGGCTGTTCTATGCCACCGGCGGTCTCGCCTATGGCGAAATCAAGAGCAGCGAGACCCTCACCGTTGCTGGCGGTCCCTTCGCCGGCGGCGCCTTCGCCAATAACTTCAACACCACCAGGGCCGGCTGGACCGCTGGCGGTGGCGTCGAAGGTGTCATAAGCGGCAATTGGACGGCAAAGCTCGAATATCTCTATATGGACTACGGTACGATCAATAACACTTTTGCGGGAGTGGCTCCGTTATTCACCCCGATCAATCTGAGCACGCACGTAACCGACAACGTTGTGCGCGCCGGCGTGAACTACCACTTCCACTGAACGAAAAGCTTTCCGCTGAAGACAAAGGGCCGCTCCTCGGAGCGGCCCTTTTAGTTTGACGGCCGCGGCCTTAACTCACCGCGAATGTTGCGAACTCTCCGCCGAGCGCCAGCGGTCGAGCCATCTAGCCGATGTGCGTTTTTTTCTGGAATGTTGCAGAAGTATCACAGGAATCTGTTCGCCGGTTTGGTAGCGTCGAATCTCTGCTGACTGTCGGCAGACGCCCCGGACCGGGAGGCACCCATGAATAAACTTCTTTTGGCAGCGACGGCTCTTATCGGCTTTGCCGCGATCAACGCAGCCAGCGCGGCCGACCTGGCGCTCAAGGCGCCGCCGCCTCCGCTGGTGGTGGACGAGTGGACCGGTCCGTATATCGGCTTGAATCTTGGCGGCAGCTGGGGACGGTCGAGGACGTCTTATAACGATCCTGACCCCGCCTTTGTGCCGTTCTCCACGTCGCAGCACATGGACGGCGTGCTCGGCGGCGCCCAGATCGGCTACAATGTGCAGTTCAATAAGACTTGGCTCGCCGGCCTCGAGGCCGATTTCCAGGGCACCGGCCAGCGTGGCACCGCAACGTTCCCGCCCGTCAACGAGCTGATTTGCGGCGCGGCCTGCACCAGCATAACGACCTCAGGAACCTTGGCGCAAAAGATGCCGTGGTTCGGCACGTTGCGCGGACGGCTCGGCGTTGAGCCTAGCGAACATTGGCTGCTCTACGTGACCGGCGGTCTGGCCTATGCGCAGATCAAGAGCACCGCCGCTATCATGGCCACCGTTGCCGCGCCGGGCGGCACGGCGACATTTGCGACGTCCTCGACCGTCAATAACGACCGCGCCGGATGGACGGCGGGCGTTGGCGCGGAGTGGATGTTCGCCAAGCAGTGGAGCGCCAAATTCGAATATCTCTACATGGACTACGGTCACATCAATGATGGCTTCACCGGCGTCGGCACCCTCGCCGTGCTGGGGATCAGCTCGCACGTGACCGACAACGTCCTGCGGGCCGGCGTCAACCTCCACTTCCACTAAAAACATTCCGCTACGACAAAGGGCCGCTCTCGCGAGCGGCCCTTTTTATTTGACGGCAGAGAAAGCTCTCACCCCACATCCGTCGAGTGGAGGCGGCGCTCGTCCGATTGGCCGCGGAGCTGCCGGGCCATCAGCTTGTTCAGCGCCGCGAGATAGGCCCTCGCCGAGGCGACCAAGGTGTCGGGATCGGCGCCCTTCGCGGTCACCGACCGGCCGTTCTCCGACAGGCGCACCGAGACTTCGGCTTGCGCGTCGGTACCCGCCGTCACCGCGTGCACCTGGTAAAGCTCCAGCACCGCCTCGTGCGGCACCATCGCCTTGATGCAATTGAACACGGCGTCGACCGGGCCGTTGCCCTCGCACTCTTCGAGCATCGTCTTGCCGTTGACGTCGAGCTTCATGGTGGCGCGCTGCGGCCCGCGGGTGCCGGCGATCACCGACAGCGAGACGAGCTTGATGTGATCCTGGAAGGTCGCGATCTCCTCGTCGACCAGCGCCTCGATGTCCTCGTCGTAGACGTGTTTCTTGCGGTCGGCCAGCGCCTTGAAGCGCACGAAGGCGTCTTCGAGCTGGTTGCCGGCGAGCTTGTAGCCCAGTTCCTCCAGCTTGTGCACGAAGGCATGCCGTCCGGAATGCTTGCCCATGACCAGCGAGGTCTGCTTCACGCCGACGTCCGCGGGCATCATGATCTCGTAGGTCTGGGTATGCTTGAGCATGCCGTCCTGGTGGATGCCGCTCTCGTGCGCGAAGGCGTTCCGCCCGACGATCGCCTTGTTGTATTGCACCGGGAACGAGGTCACGGCCGCAACGAGCTTCGACGCCCGCGTCAGCATGGTGGCATCGACATTGGTCCAGAACGGCATCACGTCGTTGCGCACCCGCATCGCCATCACCGCCTCTTCCAGCGAGGCATTGCCGGCGCGCTCGCCGATGCCGTTGATGGTGCACTCGATCTGGCGGGCGCCGGCGCGCACGCCGGCGAGCGAATTCGCCACCGCCATGCCGAGGTCGTCGTGGCAATGCACCGAGAAGACGCGCCTGGTCGGAATTCGGCACCCGCTCGCGCACCATCTTGATCAGCGCGAAATATTCCTCCGGCACCGTGTAGCCGACGGTGTCGGGAATATTGATGGTGGTGGCGCCGGCCTTGATCGCGGCCTCGACGCAGCGGCAGAGGAAATCGTGCTCGGTGCGGGTGCCGTCCTCGCACGACCATTCGACATTGTCGGTGTAGCTGCGCGCCCGCGTCACCGAGCCGACCACCATCTCGAAAACTTTCTCCGGCTCGAGCTGCAGCTTCCACTTCATGTGCACCGGCGAGGTGGAGATGAAGGTGTGGATGCGCGATTGTTTGGCCGGCTTGACCGCTTCGCCGGCGCGGTCGATGTCCTTGAAGCCGGCGCGTGCCAGACCGCACACGACAGCGTTCTTGGTGCGCTTGGCGATCTCGTTCACCGCGGCGAAATCGCCTTCGGAGGCGATCGGAAAGCCGGCCTCGATGATGTCGACGCCCATGGTGTCGAGGAGCTCGGCGACTTCGAGCTTCTCCTCGTGCGTCATGGTGGCGCCGGGGCATTGCTCGCCGTCGCGCAAGGTGGTGTCGAAGATGACGACGCGGTCCTTTGCGGACTTTGCAGGCGCGGGTTTGGCCGGCTCAGATTTGGCTGGCGGGGTCATGATTTAGGTCCTTCTCGTTTGCGCCCGCCGCTTTCGGGTCAGGGCGCTCGTGGGTTCCGTGGCTTCGGTCATCCCCTGAGTGCCCAGGCGCAAACGCCCAGCCGGCCCTCAGGGGGCGCTAAGCAGCAGGAGCCCGCCGAGAATGAGGGCAGCGCCGGCCGAGGCCTGCAAGGCCTCCCGGGTCATCGCGCGGAAATCGCGGCGCGTCGACATTGCCAAACCCTCGTTACGGTCCAAAGGTCGCGGATCAAGATGAATTCCGCGTTAACCTCATCGGTACCGGCATTGTTGTAGCGGAAAAGCCGGCGCCGGCGCAAGCACCCGCAATGGCGCCGCTACTCCGCCTTGAGCGCGCGTTCCACTTTTTTCAGTCTCTCTAGCGCCTTGCCGGTGACCTTCGGGTATTGGAGCTTGAGGCCTTCCAGCGCCTCGATGATTGCCGCGGATACGACCAGCCATGCCACATGCTTGTGGTCGGCCGGCACAACGTACCATGGCGCATAGTCGGTCGAGGTTTCGCGGATCATGTCCTGGTAAGCCGCCATGTAATCGTCCCAGCGTGCGCGCTCGGTGATGTCGTTGACGGAAAACTTCCAGCGCTTGAACGGCTCATCGAGCCGCGCCAGGAAGCGTTTGCGCTGTTCGTCCTTGGAAATGTGCAGATGGAATTTGAGCACCACGGTGCCGTTGCGCGCAAGGTGATGCTCGAAGGCGCGAATCGACTTGAAACGGTGCTGCCAGATATTCTTGCCGGTAGCGCTGGGCGGCAGGTTCTGCCGCTCCAGCAGTTCCGGATGCACCCGCACCGCCAGTACTTCCTCGTAATGGGAGCGGTTGAATATGCCGATGCGGCCGCGCGCCGGAACATCCTTGCCGGTCCGCCACAAGAAGTCGTGCGCCAGCTCGTCGGCGCTGGGCGCCTTGAACGAATGCACCTCGCAGCCCTGCGGATTGATGCCGGAGATGACGTGCTTGATCACGCCGTCCTTGCCGGCCGCGTCCATGCCCTGGAACACCATCAGCACGCCCCATTGACCCTGGGCGTAAAGGCGCTGCTGCAATTCCTCCATCCGGGCAACGCCGTCGGCAAGGATATGCTTGACGTCCTCGATGTCGGTGGAGAGGCCAAAGCGTTCCGCCGGATCGTGATCGGCGAGCTTGAAATGCCGCAGACTTGTCGATGCGGCAATGCTTGACGATCTTGGCGAGCTTCATCGGCGCCTCGTTGCGCTGCCTGGCCATTTCACCGCCTCCATTCCCGTTGCAGATAAGCGACCACCGAGGGCGGCATGCTTGAATCGATGTCGGCCGGCCCGCGCACAATGCGGATATCGGCGAGTTCCGGGTGCTTGTCGCCGGCGATATGGCGCATGATCCGGGCGCGAACCTCTTCGGCGCTCTGCCGTGCCGTAAGCCGCTTCATCAGCCCAAGAAAACACCGGTCGCGCACCACGGTCCATCCCGGTTCGGCATCGAGCTCCGCAATGGCAATGCCGGTCTCCTCCAAGAGTTCGCGGCATAGATTGCCGTGAAGGTCGAGCAAACCGCCGGCTGCCGACGTCGCCCGGCTCCGGCGTGCCGCAGGGAAAATAGGTGCGCCCCGCTCCCGCCGTATAAGACGCCATCTCGCCGAGCAGATAGCCGCCGTCGGCTGCGCGCAACACCGCGGCGGCAAAAAAGTTATAGACATTGGGATCGGGAAACTCCCGGTCGCGCCAGGTGATGAAGCTTGAGTAATCGGTCTCGAAGCAGGCGCCGCGCAGCGTGCGATCGGCAATGGCGTAGCGATTGAGGAGCAGTACGCGGCCATTCCATACGCCCGGCCGCTGGCTTTGCAGCTCGGTAAAATATCGATCGATGTCCGCGCTGCGGTCGGTGGCAAACGGCCACGACCAGGTTTCCAGCGCGATCTCGGCGCGGTCGATCTCGAAGATTTCGGGAATTTGGTACGGGTGCGTCATCGCCGATCGATTATGGCGATGACGCACCCGGATGGCATCAGAGCGATGCGCCGATGAATGCGCGTGCTCACATCTTCCACGGATTGACGAACAGGCCGACCATTCCCGTCGAGCCCTTGACGTGGGCGGGCGGCGGGCCGAACTTCGCGATCAGCTCGTCGCGGGTCAGGCCGGGCGGCAGTTCCTTCGGGTCGAAATCGGTGGCGATGAGAACGAACGTATAGTGGTGCGGCGTGGTGTTGGGCGGCGTGCACGGACCGCGGTAGGTGCCGACGCCGAACAAGCTCTTGCCGCCGACATACTTATCCGACTCTTTGCTGACTTCGCCCTCGGCAAAGCCGGTGACGCTGGCGGGAATTCCGTAAGCGACCCAGTGGCTGACGCCGGACGGCGCGCGCCCCTCGGGATCGAACATCGTCAGCGCGAAGCTCTTGGTGCCCTCCGGTACGCCGCTCCAGGAGAACTGCGGCGAGACATTGTCGCCGACGCAATTCGGATTCGTCGGCGCATTGGCTTGGCTGTTGGCGACCTTCTTCGGCATTATTTTGCCGTCCTGAAACGTCGTCGAGGTCAGCGAGAAAATATCGGCCGCGTTCGCTGCCGTGCCGAACAGGCCCAATGCCAGCGTCGCGGCGGCAGCCGTGAATAGATGATGTCGCTTTGTAAGCATGAATATTCCTCCCTTTTTTCGGTTATAACGATGCCCAGAGTGTAACGGCCGGGGATGCGAGATCAAGGCGGGTACGGGCACAACAACCCCGACGCCGCGAAAAAATTCCTCGGTTCCAAAATTTCTTGGTTCCAATGTGCGCCGAAAGACGTTGAACCAAACCTATTTCGCTCAGAGATTTTTTATGAGGCCGGCGTCGATCAGCATGCGGTTGAAATGGCGCGCCTCGGCACCGTTATCGCAGCCATAGAATAGTCCGTTGCAACGCATGAGGATTTTTTTCTGCTCGGCAAACGACGGATCGAGCGGCAGGCCCGCAGCCTCCTGCACGACCAGCGGCAGATAGGGCCCTTCCAAGGTATCGAGCGCCGAAGAGATGTCGACCGGTTTGAAGTTGATGGCGTCGATCGCGTAATAGGTGGTGAAATAACGCTGATCCCAAGCCATCAGGCGGCGCTCGATAGACGGGTCATCGAGACCGGGCTCGATCAGGTGCGCGGCGAAATCCGGCTGATGATCGCCGAACCGCACCAGGAGGAACTGTTCGTTGGGGAACTCGTGCTTCAGCCGCGCCACAAAATCCGAATAGTTCTGCGCGCTAATCGCCTGCCGGCGCAGATATTCGTCGACAGGCGGCACGTTGCCCAAATCCTTCCACTGCGGCATCAGGTCGGGCCGATAGCGATCGTCCCAGGGAAAGTGATTGGCGGCGAGATAGACGAAGACGAACATCGGGCTGCGCTCGTGTTCCTTGCCGATCATCCGCGTGGCAGCGTCGAAGAAGAAACTGTCGGGCTCGATATCTTTCGTCCCCAGATCGTGCTGATCGAAGAAATGCTGCACGCCGGTCGTGGTCTGGAAACTCCTCGCGCTCATGAAGGCGCCGAGCGCCGGATAGAGCGAAAACGTGCGATAGCCGCAGCGGCGCAGCGCCGCCGGCAGTCCGCGCTTGACGCGGCCGGCGGCAATGCGGGTGACGAAATACGAGAAGCGGCCGAAGGTTCGCGCCGAGAGGCCTTCCAGCACGTTGTATTCGGTGAACCAGCTCGGCCCGCCGTTGCCTTCGACCAGGAAATTGCGCTCCTTGCCGTCGAACGACTTGAAATGCGCGCCGTAGCCATCCGGCACCTTGATGCCCGGCGCCATGCGGATGTCGAAGCTCAACTCGTCGTGGATGAGAATAATGTGCGGCGGCTTCTTTGCCGGTGCGCAGGTCTCTTCGCTACCCGGTTGCAGGCGATCGGCGGCGACGGCGTCGGATTCCATGAGGCCGTGCGTGAGCAGTTCGGAAATAGCGTCCACGCCGGAACGCGCGAAGGACGACACCTGGCTGCCGCCGTAGAACGCCTCGAACGGCTGCATCGGCCGATCCGTCTCCAGCGCCGTGAGCCCGCCGACGCAAGCCAGCACCGCCGCTACCGCGGTCAGCCGGCGGACGCGGAACGGATCGAACCGCCAAGTGAGCACCACGAGCGGCACCAGCGCGATGACGCACAGCGCCACGATCCAGCGCAACGCCGGATAGATCGTGAACAGGAAGCTGACGGTGTCGGTGTCGATGATCATCAGGTCGACGAAGTTCGCCGTCATCATCAGCACGTGGTACTTGAGGTCCGAGAGCAGCACCAACACCGTCATCAGCACCAGCGACAGCGCGCCGGCGACAGCCGGCCGGCGGGTGAGCGCGAGCCAGAAGAAATTCAGGATGCCCCAGGCCAACAGAAATGCCGCGATTTCGACCGGCCGCGCTTCGGTCGCGAGCATGATGGCGAGCGCGATGATGTGCGGGGCGGCGATCAGAGCCAGCCGCCCATAGCCATGCCGGGCCACAATGTCCGCGGCACCAAGCCGATGAATCAGCGATGAAATGACGGCACGCATGACTGACGCGCGCGTGCCCGGAAATGATCCACCCTCGCCGGCACACGGCGCATTGTCATAAAACTGTATTTAATCAGTCATGACAAGAGCATGGTGGCGTCACATAGCGTCGCGGCCGCCCCAAGGGGCGGCCGCGAAGTCCGAAACGGCATATGGATGCAGCAAAAGAGGAGTTAGTTTCTGCTGCGGTCCACCAAGGCCCTTTGCTTGATCCAAGGCATCATTTCACGCAGCTTGGCGCCCACCTGCTCGATCGGGTGCTCAGCGAGCTTGGCCCGCGTCGCCTTGAACGAGGTCTGGTTGACCTTGTTCTCAAGCATCCAATCCCTGGTGAAGCGGCCGGACTGGATGTCGGCCAGGACTTTCTTCATCTCGGCGCGCGTCTGGTCGGTGATGACGCGGGGGCCGGAGACGTATTCGCCGTATTCGGCCGTGTTCGACACCGAGTAGTTCATATTGGCGATGCCGCCCTCGTAGATCAGGTCGACGATCAGCTTCACCTCGTGGACGCATTCGAAATAGGCCATCTCGGGGGCGTAGCCGGCTTCCACCAGGGTCTCGTAGCCGGCCTTCATCAGCTCGACGAGGCCGCCGCACAGCACGGTCTGCTCGCCGAACAGATCGGTCTCGCATTCCTCCTTGAAGCTCGTCTCGATGATGCCGGCCCGGCCGCCGCCGATCGCGGCGCCGTAGGACAGCCCGAGATCGTGGGCATTGCCGGAGACGTCCCGATGCACCGCCAAGAGGCACGGCACGCCGGCGCCGCGCTGATACTCCGAGCGCACGGTGTGGCCCGGCCCCTTCGGCGCGATCATCATGACGTCGAGGTCGCTGCGCGGCTCGATCAGGTTGAAGTGCACGTTGAGGCCGTGCGCGAACATGATGGCCGCGCCTTCCTTCATGTTGGCGGCGAGATGATCGCGATAGATATCGCCCTGCAATTCGTCGGGCGTCAGCATCATCATGACGTCGGCCCATTTGGCGGCCTCGGCGACCTCCTTGACGGGGAGCTTTTCGCCTTCGGCCTTCTTGACGCCTTGCGAGCCCTTGCGCAGCGCCACGGTGACCTCCTTGACGCCGGAGTCGCGCAGATTGAGCGCATGGGCATGGCCCTGGCTGCCATAGCCGATGATGGCGACCTTCTTGCCCTTGATCAGGTTCAGGTCGGCATCGCGATCGTAATAAACACGCATTGGTCTCACCCCTACTGGGGCCAGGGATTTGAGGCCCGGCCGCTTGTTGTCGGGAAGCTTCTAGGTTCTGTGGGGCGCTACGACAAGCCCGGAAAGCGTCTATCGCGGCGGCACCGTTCTAAGCCGCTGCGCCGTCGAACTTCTCCCGGGCGCGGGCGATTTTCGCCTGATTGCGCGTGGCCCATTCCCCGAGCGCCGAAACCGGCTCCAACAGATCGCGGCCGAGCGGGGTGAGCGCATAATCGACCCGCGGCGGGATGGTCGGGAACACCGTGCGGGTGACCAGGCCGTCGCGCTCCAGCCCGCGCAGGGTCAGCGTCAGCATGCGCTGGGAAATGCCGCCGATCGAGCGCCGCAGCTCATTGAAGCGCATCGAGCCCGCGCCGAGCCGCGTGACCACCAGGACCGACCACTTGTCGCCGACCCGGGCCAGCACGTCGCTGATGGCGCGGCAGTCGGCGGGCAAATGCGTGTATCTAGGTTTCATCGCTGTGCCCTCTTGTGCTCCTTGCCTGCGGTCACCTATCTAGCCCTAGTTACGTATCATAACCGAGGTTTTCAACCATGCCCAAGCCCACCATCGCGGTCATCGTCGGCTCGAACCGCAAGGAATCGATCAATCGCAAATATGCCCAGGCGCTGGTCAAGCTCGGCGCCGACAAGTTCGACGCCCATTTCGTGCGCATCGACGACCTGCCGATGTACAACCAGGACAACGAAGCCAATCCCGGTCCCGAGGTGCTGCGCTTCAAGGACGAGATCAGCAAGGCCGACGGCGTTTTGATCGTCACGCCGGAGCACGACCGTTCGATGCCGGCGGCGCTGAACAACGCGGTTCATTGGGGCGCGCGGCCGTTCGGCAAGAGCGTCTGGCCCGGCAAGGTGGGCTTCATCACCGGCACCACACCGGGCGTCATCGGCACAGCGCTGATGCAGGCGCACCTGCGCTCGGTGATGCTCGGACTTGGCATGACGCTGCTCGGCGGCGAGGCCTACGTCAACTTCAAGCCGAATCTGTTCGACGATCAGGGCAATATCGGCGACGAGACCACGCAGAAGTTTTTGCAGGGCTTTGTCGACCGTTTTGCCACGCTGGTCGGCAAAGTCTCGGGCAAGGCGTAACCGCTCGTCTCAGGAGCGGTCCAGCATCGCCTCCGGCCCGCGCGCGATGGCGACGATGCCGGTGCGCGAGACTTCGACCAGGCCGACCGGCAGCATCAGCGCGATGAAGCTTTCGATCTTCTCCGACGCGCCGGTGATCTCGAACACGAAGCTCTCGGTGGTGGCGTCGATCACCCGGGCACGGAACGCGTCGGCGAGGCGCAGCGCCTCCATGCGGTGCTCGTCCTTGCCGCGCACCTTGACCATGGCGAGTTCGCGCTGGATCGCCGGCCCTGCCGTGGTCACGTCGACGACGCGATGCACCGGCACCAGGCGGTCGAGCTGATTCTTGATCTGCTCCAGCACCATCGGCGTGCCGCGGGTGACGATGGTGATGCGGGACAGATGCTTCTCGTGCTCGGTCTCCGAGACAGTGAGCGAATCGATATTGTAGCCGCGGCCGGCGAACAGCCCGATGACGCGCGCGAGCACGCCGGGCTCGTTGTCGACCAGCACGCACAAGGTACGGGTCTCGATGCGCTCGCTGACTGAGGCAGACGGGTAATGCGACGTCGACGTGTTCACGGCACTCTCCTAGACCAGCATCTTGCCTGCTTCGGTGACGGCGTCCTCGACGCTGACAGTGGCGTCGCCGAGCAGCATCTCGTTGTGGGCGCGGCCCGACGGGATCATCGGGAAGCAGTTTTCCGCCGGATCGACCACGCAGTCGAAGATCACCGGCCTCTTCACCTCGATCATTTCGAGGATCTTGGCGTCGAGATCGGCCGGCCGTTCGCAGCGGATGCCGTGGGCGTGATAGGCCTCGGCGAGCTTCACGAAATCGGGCAGCGCCTCGCTGTAGGAGTGGGAATAGCGCCCGCCGTGCAGCAATTCCTGCCACTGCCGCACCATGCCCATATACTTGTTGTTGATGATGAAGATCTTCACCGGCAGGTCGTACTGCACCGCCGTCGAAATCTCCTGCATGGTCATCATCACCGAGGCCTCGCCGGCGATGTCGATGACCAGCGAATCCGGATGCGCCAGCTGCACGCCGACCGAGGCCGGCAGGCCATAGCCCATGGTGCCGAGCCCGCCCGAGGTCATCCAGCGGTTCGGCTCCTGGAACTGATAGAACTGCGCCGCCCACATCTGGTGCTGGCCGACCTCGGTGGTGATGTAGGTGTCGCGGTCCTTGGTCAGCTCGAACAGCCGCTGGATGGCGTATTGCGGCTTGATGATGTCGTTCGAGCCGCGATAGGCGAGCGACTTTTTCGCCCGCCACTTCGCGATCTGGTCCCACCAGGCTTCGAGCGCCTTCTTGTTGTCGGGCTTATGCGCATTCGCGCGCCAGGCGCGCAGCATTTCCTCGAGCACGTGCGCGCAATCGCCGACGATCGGCAGGTCGACCTTGACGTTCTTGTTGATCGACGACGGATCGATATCGACATGGATTTTCTTCGAGCCGGGCGAGAAGGCGTCGAGCCGCCCGGTGATGCGGTCGTCGAAGCGCGCGCCGATGCAGATCATCAGGTCGCAATCGTGCATCGACCAGTTCGCCTCCCAGGTGCCGTGCATGCCGAGCATGCCGAGCCATTGCGGATCGGCGGCCGGGAAAGCGCCGAGCCCCATCAGGGTCGAGGTGATGGGAAAGCCGGTGAGCTTGACCAGCTCGCGCAGATGCTCGGACGCGATGGGGCCGGAATTGATCACGCCGCCGCCGGTGTAGAACAGTGGCCGCTTGGCCGCCGCCATCATCTCGACCGCCTGCCTGATCTTGTCGGGATCGCCCTTGAGTCTCGGCTTGTAGCCCTTGTGCTGAAACTCCTTCGGCTTCGAGTAGGTGCCCTTGGCGAACTGGATGTCTTTGGGGATATCGACCACGACCGGCCCCGGCCGGCCGCTCGACGCGATGTGAAACGCCTCGTGCAGCGCGCGCGGCAGGTCGTCGATGTTTTTCACCAGGTAATTGTACTTGGTGCACGGCCGCGTGATGCCGACGGTGTCGCATTCCTGGAACGCGTCGTTGCCGATCAGATGGGTCGGCACCTGCCCGGTGATGACGACCAGCGGGATCGAGTCGCACAGCGCATCGGTCAGGCCGGTGACCGCATTGGTCGCGCCCGGGCCCGACGTCACCAGCACGCAGCCGACCTTGCCGGTCGAGCGCGCATAGCCTTCGGCGGCGTGCACCGCGCCCTGCTCGTGGCGCACCAGGATGTGGCGGACCCGGTCCTGCGACTGGAACAGCGCGTCGTAGATCGGCAGCACCGCGCCGCCGGGATAGCCGAAGATGTGCTCCACGCCCTGATCGGCGAGCGCCTCGATCACCATTTCGGCGCCGGTCATCTCTGTCATGGTCCGCTCCACTCTCTCGTTCTTTCGCTCGGACATTCGGTCAGTTAGGATTTCAGGTAACAAAAAAGGGCCTCGAAGGGCCCCTGGGTCGCGCACCGCCACGTCTCGCAGGTGGATTATCCACCCCCGGCGGTGCGCTTCGATACGAGGATCAGCGAGATCGCAACAAAAGTACGCACGGATGTGCCCTTCGTTCTGAGGCTGGCAATTTATATGCATTGCGGCAGCGCCGGTCAAGCAAAATGCGGCGGGAATCCGGCGCGGCAGGCCGCGGCATACTTCAAACGCATCGTTTGAAATCGGCAGGACGGGCAAAACCGCAATCGTTAACTATTATTAAGTGCCTTACGGCAGCCGCGATTTCGCGCCGCCGCGGCCTTCAAATTTCCCCGGCGCGTTGCTCAATTGCCGCGCTAGGGGATGCCCACGCGTTCTGAAATCTCCAAACACGCGCCGCCAACCTTCTCCGCCGGAGGGGACATGGTCACAGGACATTTGCATCGCACCGTCACTGGTCTTTTCGCCGTGCTCGCTGTCGCGCTCGCACTCGTCGCGCCGGCGGCTGCAGCGCGGCCGCCAAGCGCAGCGCTCAATTCGACCGAAGGCATACTGCGGTGGATCAACGCCTATCGCGACAAACCCGATCCTGACGGCCTTCCTGTCGTCGTTCGCACGCTCGGCGCGCTGCAGGCGTTCAAGGATGCCGAAACCTCGGGCGCCTATGTCGGCTTCATCGCCGGCGTGCTGGGCGCGAATCCTGGCCGCGCCGAGAAACTGATCGCCAAGATGCTGGCGATCGACCCGGCCGACCACTGGGTGCTGGTGCGCGCCATCGCCTATTCCGGCTTGCCGAACTGGAAGGACTTGCTGAGCACCTTTGCCGATCGCATGCCGATGCGCCGCGCCATGATCGACAAATATCTCGACGGCACGCTGCCGACGCTCGACCAGATCGACTACGAATCGAAGAAGCCCGGCATGATGGACAAGGTGAAAGTCGTCCTGCAGCTCACCGACGGGCGCGAGAAGCCGGTGATGCTGGAGCCGAGCCCGGAGCTGATCGACGTGCTGTGGGGCTCCTATCTCGCCACCGGCACCTACACCTCGGTCGGGCGCATCATCAAGCTGTTGCCGCTCGCCAACGACAAGGACAATGTCGACAACCTGACCGCCGGCAGCGCCGCGAAATTCACGCTGGCCAGTAACGCCGTGCGCGATCTCAACCTGCTCAACATGCTGAAATGGGCGGCCAAGCGCCAGCCCAAGGAGGTCAATGTCGTGCTCAACGACGTGATCGAGACCGCCGACACCGTCGACACCACGCGGATGCGCAAGGAATCGCTCGCCGCGATCGACGAGCTCAAGCAGAAAGGCCCGAACTCAAAGCGCGAGCTGAGCGGCTGGAGCCAGGTCGGCGCCGGCGCGCTGTCGATGGGCTGCGTCGTGGCGGCGGCCACCGGGCAGATCGAACTGGGCATACCGTGCGTGATCGGCGGCGCCGCCTATTCGGCGGGCATGCAGTACATCTCGCACTGACGAGCGGCAAATATCGACCAGCGGTGACAGCCGCGCCGAAGCGCGGCTGTTCTGCCGTTCACTGATAGGTGCGATCGATGCCGGCCTGCGCCAGGAGCTCCGACAACCGCCGGCGGGCATGAAACATGCGCGTCTTCACGGTGTTCTCCGGCACGCCCAGGATCTCGGCGACTTCGTTGATCGGCTTGTCCTGGTAGTAGGCGAGATCGATGATTTCCCGGTGCACCAGCGACAGATGGCTCAGACACTGGCGCATGATGGCGACCCGATCCTTCTTCTGGACGGCGATCTCGGGATCGTCGGCCGTATCCGCAATGGCGGCAGCCTGATCTTCGTCGAGCTCGTCGTCCTTGCGGCGGCGCAGCGCGGAGAGCGCCTTGAAGCGCGCGATCGCCAGGATCCACGTCGACACCCGGCTGTTGCCCTGGAACTGGTGGGCATTGCGCCACACGTCGAAGAACACTTCGCTGACCAGGTCTTCGGCGTGCGCCTCGTCACCGACCAGGCGGATCAGGAACCGGTAGGTTTGCACGTGGTGCCGGGCGTACAGCACCTTCATCGCCAGCTTGTCGCCGGCGGCGATGCGCTCGAGCAAATCCGCGTCGTCGCGTTGCTTCGCCGCGACGGCCGGATTGATGCCGAGCACTTTTGGTTGAGTGAGACCGCGCCCCTGAACGGCGTTTGCCACCGCTCCGACCGCGAATTCATGACCTAGACTTGCCGTGATCGTATTCATTTTAGTCCCCCGTTACCGCTTATTTCTTATGGGGGGACCGTAGAATTCTTAACGATTGGTTCACCATTCTACATTTGTAAATTTGGGCTAGCTGAAGTGAGGAGCCATCCTATACGTCCGTATAGAATCGCGGTCCCGCGGGGCCTAAGCGGCCCGCGCGCGGCGGCAGACATCTTGGGAAGTGGCGAATGCGGAATCTACACGGCCGAGGCCGGCCAACCGCCGCTACGCTGATCCAGCAACTGAACTGCCGAGGGCCTTATCGAGGCATTCGATCAGGCTATCCTCACTGAACGGCTTGCGCAGAAAACCGAAAGCGCCCGCATCCAAGACCCGGTCGCGGACCCTTTCGTCGAAATAGGCGGTCATGAAAATGACCGGCGTAGAATGGCCATTGGCGATCAAGCGGGCCTGCAGATCGGCCCCGCTCATGCCCGGCATGTGCAGATCGGTGATCACGCACGACGATTCCCAAATGTCGCCGGAACGCAAATACTCTTCGGCAGAGGAAAACGTGGTGGCGCTGTAACCTAGCGACTTTATGAGGCTTTTCGTAGCCTCACGGACGGATTCATCGTCGTCGATTATCGATATCACGGGTGCTTTTGCCAATTGTTATGCCCTACCCGACTGGATACCGAACTCGCGCGGCGTCAGCCACTGTACATGGGAAAGGTTCGTGTATCCGTTCGCGGCGTTGAACTATACTTGTGTATAGGTTGTCATTTGCCGCGGCGAACGCCCAGCGCGTCGGCCATCCGCACCAATTCGGCCAGCGATTTCGCGTTCATCTTGCGCATGACATTGCCGCGGTGAACTTTCACGGTGATCTCGCTGACCTTGAGCTCGCCGGCAATCTGCTTGTTCATCAGGCCGGCGGTGACGTAGCCCATGATCTCCTGCTCGCGCGGGGTGAGCGCGTCGAAGGCTGCCTTCAGCTTGGAGATGTCGCCCGCGCTTTTGCGCCGGTTGCGGTCCTGCTCCAGGCCGATCTGCACGGCATCCAGCATGTCCTGATCGCGAAACGGCTTGGGCAGGAACTCCACCGCGCCCGCTTTCATCGCCCGCACGGTCATCGGAATGTCGCCGTGGCCGGTCATGAACACGATCGGAATATGGATATTGGCCTTGGCGAGTTCCGCCTGGAAATCGAGCCCGCTCAGGCCCGGCAATCGGACGTCGAGCACCAGGCAACTCGGGCCGTCCGGCGCGCCGCTTTGCAAAAATTCCTGGGCCGAGCCGAACGTCTTGACCTGCAAGCCGACCGAACGGAACAGGCTCGAGAGCGCCTCCCGCAACGGCGCATCGTCGTCGATCACAAGCACGATCGGTTGCGCTTCGGCGTTCATGCCACACCCGGCATTCCGGCAGGCAGGACGATGCGAAAAGCCGAGCCGCGCGGCTCGGCCGGCGCGACCGAAAGGCTGCCTTTGTGGCGCTCGATGATCAGGCGGCAAATGGCCAAGCCCAATCCCAAACCGTTCGGCTTCGTCGTGATGAAGGCGTCGAATATGGTCTTGAGCTGCTGCGGATCGATGCCCGGCCCGGAATCTTCCACCGCCACAATGATGGCATTGCCGCCGTGCCGCTCCGCGCGCACGCGCAGGATTCGATCATCGCCGTCGACCGCATCCATGGCTTCGATCGCGTTGTGCACCAGGTTGATGAAGACCTCCTGCAATTGACCGCGATGTCCCATGACGAAAGGCAACTGCGACGTCAGCTCGGCCTGCGTAGTGATGCGGTGATCCTTCAGGTCTTCGCGCAGCGCTTGTAACACGCCGAGCGTCAGCTCGTTCACGTCGATCGGCTCGTGACCCTGATCGGCTTTGCCGAACAATGTACGGATATTGTCGAAGACTTGGCTGGCGCGGTGACTGTCTTTGACCATCCGCTGCAAAGCCAGCCGCGCCTCGTCGAGATTGGGCGGCGTATGGCCAAGAAATCGCAGCGCCGCACCGCCGTTCGAGGAGATACCGGCCAGCGGCTGTCGCACCTCATGTCCGATCGACGCCGCCATCGCCTCGAGATTCATGAGCTTGTTGTCCCGCTCGCGCTGCAAATCCGCCACCGAGCGGCCGAGTTCATCGGTGCGCTGGCGCAGCTCGATCAGCAGCCGGGCATTTTCAACGGCGATGACGGCTTGGGCGGCAAAATTCTGAACGATGTCGATCTGCTTATCGGTGAAGGGACGGACTTCCCGGCGGCCGACCGTGAACGAGCCGACCAGTTCGTTGTCCTTCAACATCGGGACCGCCAAGGTCGTGCGCACGCCGGCCAGCTCGACGGCGGTAACCGTCGTCGGGCTGCGCGCGACATAAGCCCGATCCGCGGCCAAGTCGGGGATGTGAACCAGCGATTTGCTCATCAGCAGGCGGCCGCTCGCGGAATTCTCGTCGGGCCGGTACGGCGCAAGTTTGCGCAATTCAGCAAAAGCCGGCGGCATGTTATGGGTCGCAATCAGCTGCAGGGTCTCGCCATCCCACCGGTTGATGGCGCCGTTGGCGGCATCGCAGACCCGAACGGCATTCGCCAATATGGTCGTGAAAACGCTTTCGATGTCGGCGGTGGAACTGGCGATGACGCGAAGCACCTCCGAGGTTGCTTTCTGCAGCTCCGACGCCTCGTTGAGCTCGCTCTTCAGCCGCGCGATTTTTGCTGCCGCGCTGGGCGCAGAGGAGCGGCGACGGCGCGCCGACTTGAGCGCATGATTGCGCTTCGGCGCCGTTTTGCGGCGTCGCGGGCCGTCCCCTGCTTTGGAGTGCCGTCGCATTGCCTCCCCCGAGGCTCAAGACAGCCATCGTAGCGAGTTCGAGCTGGCCCAGTGGAAGTGGCTGGTTGGCAGGTCGCAGGCGAGGCTGATTTTACGTCTAGCAGCTATCGGCCGCCGTCATGGCAGCGAAATCCCATTATCACTCCGTATGTTAGGAGCGTGCAGCGCCGCCCGAGCCATGGTGTAGCGGCATTACTTGCACTGCGCGGCGCTGCCGCCAGCCGCGCGATCCAGAATAAGGCACGTACCGTCAGTTCGACAGGGCCAGCAGCTGCCCTTCGACTGCGGCGAGCGCACATTCCGGCTCGACCCAGGCGAAGTCGGGCAAGCTGATTGCGAAACCAGGTCGCCTGCCGCTTGGTGTACTGGCGGGTGTCGCGCTTGCCGCCCTCGACAGCCTCGGCAAGGGCAATCTCACCGTTGAGGTGGCGAATGAGCCACGGCACGCCGTGCGCCTTCATCGCCGGCAGATTGGGATCGAGATGGCGCTGCAGCGAGCGCGCGCACCTCGTCCAGGGCGCCCGCCGCCATCATGGCGTCGAAGCGGGCGTCGATGCGCCGCAACAGCGCGTCGCGATCGGGCATGAGAAAGACTTTTGCGGCGAACGCCGCATCGACGCGCGCCGGCATGTTCGCTTCGTGCCATTGCAAAATCGATCGCCCGGTCGCCAGAATCACTTCAAGCGCGCGGGTGACGCGGGCGCGGTCACCGGGCATCAGACGCGCCGCGGCAGCAGGATCGCGCCGCGTCAGTTCGGCATGCAATGCCTCGACGCCCTCGCTTGCGAGCCGCGTGCGCACCTCATTGCGGATTTGCGCCGGGATCGGCGGCACCGCGGCAAGCCCTTGGGTAAGCGCACTGAAGTAGAGCCCGGTGCCGCCGACGACGATGGCCGCACCCGCGTCGCGTTTCGTCGCCGCGAGCACGTCGGCGACCTCGGTGCACCAGCGGCCGACCGAAAAATTCTCCGCCGCGTCGACATGGCCGTAGAGGCGATGCGGCACCCGCGCCTCCTCCGCCGGCGTCGGGCGCGCGGTGATGATGCGCAGGTCGCGGTAGACCTGCATGGAATTGGCATTGATGATCGCGCCGCCGAGCTTTTCGGCCAGCGCCAACGCCAGCGCCGACTTGCCGCTCGCGGTGGGGCCGGCGATGAGGATGATCTTTGGTTTGCTCACGGGGTTGACGTAGTGGTTTTTTGCGCGAATTAAAATCCCGCAAGCGAGCAAGATCCACCGAGAAGCCAACAGATTACCGAGAAACCAATTGACCCTCATAAAACCCTTTCGCGCGCTGCGGCCGGCGCCGGGACGCGCCGCCGAAGTTTTGGCCCCGCCCTATGACGTGCTCTCGAGCGCGGAGGCGCGCGAGCGCGCCAAGGGCAAGGCGTGGAGCTTTCTGCACGTCTCCAAGGCGGAGATCGATCTCGATCCGGCGACCGATCCTTACGATCGCGCGGTCTACGCCAAGGCCGCCGAGAACCTCAAAGCCATGATCGCCGCCGGCGTGCTGATCCGCGACGCCAAGCCGAGCTATTACGTCTACCGGACGACCTGGCGCGGCCACGTTTCGACCGGGCTCGCGGCGGTCGCGTCGCTTGCCGACTACGCCAGCAATCGCATCCGCCGCCACGAGCACACCACGCCGGCCAAGGAAGACGACAGGGTGCGCCAGATCGAAGCGGTGAACGCGCAGACCGGCCCGGTCATGCTCGGCTACCCGACGGCGCCGCAGATCGACGCCATGCTGGCGCGCGCCGCGTCCGGCGATGCCGGCATTCGACGTCACCGCCGACGACGGCGTGCGACACCAGCTCTGGGTGATCAGCGACGACGAAACCGTCGCGGCGCTGACCGGCGCCGTCGATGCCTTGCCGGCGCTCTATATCGCCGACGGCCATCATCGCTCGGCCGCGGCGGAGCGCGTGGCAAAATCCCGCGGCGACGGCGCGCAGGGTTATTTCCTCACGGTGATGTTTCCGCAGAACGAGATGACGATCCTCGACTACAACCGCGTGCTGCGCGATTTGAACGGGCGCAGCCCGGACCAGCTTATGACGCGGTTGCGCGAAGCGTACGCGGTCGCGGCGAGCGATCAGCCGGTGCGTCCGACTGCGCCGGCGAAGTCGGTATGTATTTGGCCGGGCGCTGGCACCGGCTGACGCTGAAACCGGAGATCGCCGCCAAGGCGCAAAAATCCGCCGACCCGGTCGAACGGCTGCCGATCACGCTGTTAACGCGCAACATCATCGAGCCGATTTTCGGCATCACCGATCCACGCACCGACAAGCGTATCGACTTCGTCGGCGGCGGCCGCGGGCTTGGCGAACTGGAGCGGCTGGTATCGTCGGGCGCTTTTGCGGTCGCCTTTGCGCTCTATCCGACGCAGATGAGCGACCTGATGGCGGTCGCCGACGCCGGCGCGATCATGCCGCCGAAATCGACGTGGTTCGAGCCGAAGCTCGCCGACGGCGCCGTCAGCCACATGCTGGATTGAGCGAACGCGACTCTTCGCTACTGCAAATTCAACGCCACGAACCGCGTCTCGCCGTTGCCGTTGGAGACCAGCAGCACCGCGACCTTCTTGCCCTGGCCCTTGAGCGCATCGATTCGCGCCTGCAACCGCAGCCGGGTTGCCGACGGCTTCGTATTGCACCTCGACGATGACGTCGCCGGGCGACAGCCGCTTGTCGGGCTGCGAAACATCCACGCTCGGAGTCGACGCCGGTGACGACGACGCCCTTGATGGTGTCCCTGATCTTGAATTTCTTACGCAGATCGTCGGACATCGCAGACAGCTCGAGCCCGAGAGTTTTCTGCACCGTGGACTTCTGCTCCGGCACCGCATCCGGCTTGGTGTCGTTGGACGCGACCTTGTCGGTGTCCTGCAGCCGGCCGATCTTGACCTGGTGGGTCTCTTCCTTGCCCTTGCGGATGACGACGACGTCGACCTGCTTGCCGACCGGCGTGTCGGCGACGACGCGCGGCAGGTCGCGCATTTCCTTGATGTCGTGGCCGTCGAACTTGACGACGACGTCGCCCGGCTCGATGCCGCCGGGCTTGGCCGGCCCCTTGTCGTCGACGCCGGCAACCAGCGCGCCGCGCGGCGGCTTGATGCTCAAGCTCTCGGCGATATCGTCGGTGACCTGCTGGATGCGCACGCCGAGCCAGCCGCGGCGCGTCTCGCCGAATTCCCGCAGCTGATCGATGACCGGCTTTGCGGTGTCCGACGGCACGGCAAAGCCGATGCCGATCGAGCCGCCGGACGGCGAGATGATCGCGGTGTTGATGCCGATGACCTCGCCGTTGAGGTTGAACAACGGGCCGCCGGAATTGCCGCGATTGATGGCGGCGTCGGTCTGAATGTAATTGTCGTAGGGGCCCGACTGGATGTCGCGGTTGCGCGCCGAGACGATGCCGGCGGTCACCGTGCCGCCGAGGCTGAACGGGTTGCCGATGGCGATGACCCATTCGCCGAGCCGCAGCTTGTCGGAATCGCCGAACGCCACCGCCTTGAGCGGCTTGTCGGCATGCACGCGCAGAAGAGCGAGATCGCTCTTGGTGTCCTTGCCGACCAGTTGCGCGGGAAGCTTGGTGCCGTCGTTGAGGATGACGTTGATCTCGTCGGCGTCGGCGATGACGTGATTGTTGGTCACCACCAGGCCGGACGGGTCGATGATGAAGCCGGAGCCGAGCGAGTTGACGCGGTGCGGTGCGCGGTCAGGGTTGTCGCCGCCGCCCTGCCCGCGCCGGTTCTTGAAGAACTCGTCGAAGAATTCCTCCATCGGCGAGCCGGGCGGCAGGTCGGGCAAGCCGGTGACGCGCGCATCGACCTTCTGCGACGTCGAAATGTTGACGACGGCGTCGATCACCTGCTCGGCGACGTCGGCGATGTTCTCCGGTCCGCGCGCCGCCGCAGGTTGCGCCGGCAGGATGATAACGGCCGCCGTCAGCGCCGCGACTGCCGCGCCGTGCCGCACGAATTGCGAGAAATGGCGAGAGGTGAAGTGGCGAGACATGGATGTCAGCGCTCCTGCAAGGGGACTCAATTTAATGGAAAAGTGCCCCCGACGTGCCCCCGGCGCAAGGCCATCCGCTGCCGGCCCGGCCATTAGGAACCCGATTGGGGCGGAAAAGCGGCCCGCGAACCGGCCGTTCAACCACGCACCGGTCGTTCAACCACGCACCAAGTAAACGATCAGCACGCCGACCAGCGCCGAAACGATGCCGGCGATACGCAACGGACCATCGGCCATTTCCAGCACGGTCGCCATGGCGCGCTTGGCGCTGACCGGGAACGCGGCAAGAAAGATGCCCTCGATCGCGAAGAACAAGCCGAGCGCGGCGAGGAAATCGGACATGAACCCGGCAACCCGCTACGCTCTATTTCGTCGTGCTGCTCGCGCTCGGTGGATTGGGCGCCGCAGCAGTTCCAGGCGCCGGCGCTGTCACCCGGGTGCTGGTGCCTTCCGGCAGCGACTTGCCCGTCGGATCGCCGAAATAGCGGAAGAAATCCGAATCCGGCCGTAGCACCAAATGCGTGTCGCCGTGCTGCATGCTGCGTTCGTAGGCCTGCATCGAGCGGTAGAAGGCGAAGAACCCCGGATCCTGGCCATAGGCCTCGGCGTAGATGCGATTGCGCTCGGCGTCGCCTTGGCCGCGGACCTGCTCGGACTGGGACGTGGCTTCCGCCACCAGCACCGTGACGTCGCGATCGGCCCTGGCCCTGATCTCCTGGGTCTTCTGGCTGCCCTGGGCGCGGAACTCGGCCGCTTCGCGCTGCCGCTCGGTCTGCATGCGCTGGTAGACCGCCTGGCTGTTCTGCTCCGGCAGGTCGACGCGGCGGATGCGTACGTCGATGATGTGAATGCCGAACGGCTGCGCATCGCGATCGAGCTGATCGCGCATCTGCCCCATCAACTCCTCGCGCTTATTGCGCACCGCGTCGGCGAGCGTGGCCGCGCCCAACACGCGCCGCAGCGCCGAGTTGAGCAGGATCGCAAGCTGGGAGCTGGCGCCCTCAGGCCCGACCGTCTGATAGAATTTGAGCGGATCGGTGATGCGGTAGCGCGCGAAGGCGTCGACGACGAGGCGCTCGCCGGCCTGGGCGACGCCGGCATTGGCCCGGTCGCCGCTCGAAGCGATCACCTCCTGCGCCGGCGTCTCGATGTTGAGGATGCGCTTGTCGATATAGATGACACTGTCGATGAACGGAATCTTTGCGTTCAGACCGGGCTCGGTAATGACGCGCACCGGTTGGCCGAGGCGGACCACCAGCGCCTGCCGGGTCTGATACACCGTGAAGAAGGTGCTGTAGCCGACGATGATCGCGGCCAGCAGCAGAATGGCGGCTGCGCCGCCCGCGAGGCCCATTCTCATGGCGTGCCTCCCGTCTTCTGCGCTGGTTGCGGTTGCCGCGACAGGTCGTTGAGCGGCAGATACGGCACGACGCCCGGGCCCTGCGGCCCGGTATCGATGATCGTCTTGTCGGTGCCGCCGAGAACGTGCTCCATGGTCTCGAGATAGATGCGCTGGCGGGTGACGTCGGGCGCCTTCTTGTATTGATCGTAGACCTGCGAGAAGCGCGAGGCTTGGCCCGTGGCCTCGGCGACGGTTTGCTCGCGGTAGGCTTCGGCGTCCTGGATGATCTTGGCGGCGCGGCCGCGCGCCTCCGGCACGATCCGATTGGCGTAGGTCTGCGCTTCGTTCTGCGCGCGCTCGAGATCGGAGCGCGCCGCCTGCACGTCGCGGAACGCGTCGATTACCTGGGTCGGCGGATCGATCTTCTGCAGCTGCACCTGCTGCACCACGATGCCGGCGCCATAATTGTCGAGCGTGTTCTGCATCAGCTCCTGAACCGCGGTCTCGATCGGTCTGCCGCTCGCTGGTGAGGATCGACTGGATGTTGTTGCGCCCGATCGTCTGCCGCATGGCGCTTTCGCTCACCGCCTTCACGGTGCTTTCCGGATTCTGCACGTTGAACAGATAATCGCCGACTGCGTTCGGCTTGACCTTCCACAGCACCGAGAATTCGACGTCGACGATGTTCTCGTCGCCGGTGAGCATCAGGCTTCCTCCGGCACGTCGCGTATGGTGGTGCCGCGGCGCATGTCTTCGGTTTCGCGCATGCCGATATCGATCTTGTTGACGCGCAACGCCTGCGGCGTCAGCGCGGTCTCGATCGGATAGGGCAGGTGATAGTTCAGTCCCGGCTGCACTTCGCGCACGAACTGGCCGAAGCGCAGCACCACGCCGAGCTCATCGGGCTCGACGCGGAAGAAGCCGGAAAACCCCCACAGCGCGACGGCAACGAGCGCAATGAGCGCGATGCCGCGGCCGCCGAGATTGCCCGGCATCAGGGCGCGCAGCTTGTCCTGGCCGCGGCGCAGGAAGTCTTCGAGGTCGGGCGGCCTCGGCCCGCCGGGCGATTGCGGCCCCGAGCCCCACGGTCCCCGCGACCCGGAACCCCACGGGCCGCCGGATTGGTTGTTCCACGGCATCAATTGTCTCCTCGAACGCCGGCGCTGCGCCGGCACGCGTTGTGGGGGGTTATAGGGGAGTGCAGAGCCCCTTACAACGCGCAGTTATGACGCGCTGACCGGCCGCAATTTGGCATTAATTTCACGTTCGTAGATCACAAATGCGAACGCGGCTTCGTCCTCGGCCGCCGCCTCATGCTCGCTGCGCGCGCTTTCATGCCATTCATTTGGATCAATGGCCGGAAAGTAGGCATCGCCATCGACATGTTTATGAACGTGGGTGATGGCAAGTTGCGTCGCGAGCGGCATGGCTTGGACGTAGATCTCGGCGCCACCAGCAACGACGATGGTATCTGCGTTTCGCCGCAACGCGTCGCCGCGCGCCGTCGTCAGCGCGGCGTCAAGACTTGGCGCCACCACGATGCCCGGCGCGGCAAAGTTCTGTCGCGGCTCACCACGATCGTGGTGCGGCCCTTCAGCGGCCGGCCGATCGACAGATAAGTTTTGCGCCCCATCACCACCGGCTTGCCCATGGTCAGCGCGCGGAAATGCTGCATGTCCGATTTGAGCCGCCACGGCAGCGCATTGCCGCGGCCGATGACGCCGTTCTGCGCAATCGCGGCGACGAGAAGGATGTTCATCCTCACACCGCGATCGCGGCCTTGATGTGCGGGTGCGGATCGTAGCCTTCGAGCACAAAATCCTCGTAGCGCAGCGCGAACAAATCCTTCGCCGCGGGATTGAGCCGCAGCGTCGGCAGCGGCCGCGGGATGCGCGAAAGCTGCAAGCCGCGCCTGTTCGAGGTGGTTGAGATAAAGGTGTGCGTCGCCGAGGCTGTGGATGAAGGTGCCGGGTTTGAGCCCGCTCACCTGCGCCACGGCGAGCGTCAACAGCGCGTAGGAGGCGATGTTGAACGGCACGCCGAGAAAGACGTCGGCCGAGCGCTGATAGAGCTGGCACGACAGCGCACCGTCGGCGACGTTGAACTGAAACAGGCAGTGGCACGGCGGCAGCGCCATGCTGTCGACTTCCGCCGGATTCCAGGCGGTGACGATCAGCCGGCGCGAGTTGGGATTGCGGCGAATTTCCGCAAGCACGTTGGCGAATTGATCGATGGTGGACCCGTCCGGCGCCGGCCAGGAGCGCCACTGCTTGCCGTAGACCGGACCGAGATCGCCGTTGGCATCGGCCCATTCGTCCCAGATGGTGACGCCATGCTCGTTGAGATATTTGACGTTGGTGTCGCCGCGCAGGAACCAGAGCAGTTCGTAGATGATGGATTTGACGTGCAGCTTCTTGGTGGTGACCAGCGGGAAGCCGGCGGCGAGATCGAAGCGCATCTGATGGCCGAAGACCGAGCGCGTGCCGACACCGGTGCGGTCGCGCTTTTCCACGCCCTCGGCGAGCACGCGTTCCATGAGGTCGAGGTATTGGCGCATGAGCGGTGTGATCCGGCCGACTCGGGGGAGTCTAACGTCAAATGAGGGGCGAACGAAACGCGCGCAAGAGCGCTGTGGACCGCCTCAAACCATCCCGCTCAATCCGAGCAGCGCGGCCACGGCAAATATCCAAAGCGGGTTCACCCGGACCCAATAAGTGACCAGCGCGGTGACGGCGGTAATTCCGACCGCCACCCAGGTATCATCCGCCGCCCTCGCCACGACGACGGCACTCGCCGCGGTCAGGCCAAGCGTCACCGGCACCAGGCCGCCGGCCAGCGCCACCTGCCAGGATGCGCCGCGGAAGCGGTCGAAGGTGCGGCCGACATAGAACGCCAACAGGCACGTCGGCCCGCACATCGCCAGCGTCGCCACCAGCGCGCCGGCAAGCCCGGCGACGTGATAGCCGATCAAGGTGACGACGATGACGTTCGGCCCCGGCGTCAGCTGCGCCAGTCCGAAAATGTCGCTGAATTGCGGGTCGGTCATCCAGTGCTGCACGTCGACGGCAAAGCGGTGGATTTCCGGCACCGCAGAATTGGCGCCGCCGATGGCGAACAGCGACATCAGCGCGAAAAACCACGCCAGCGTCCCGAGCGTGCCCAAATCCTTCATCGCCGCACCCAGGCGAGCGCGAGACTGATCGGCAGCACCACGGCGAGCACGATCGGCAGCGGCCACTGCGCGATGCCGATGGCGCCGAAGGTCGCGAGCGCGACGACCGGGCCGCCGACGGCGCGGTTACGGAACAACGGCAGCGCCATCTTCGCCACCGTCGACATGATCAGGCCGGCTGCCGCCGCCGTAACGCCGATCAGCGCGCGCCGCAGCGCCGGCAGATCGCCGTAATGGGCATACAACGCGCCGATGATGACGATCAGCAGCATCGGCGGACCGAGCAACCCGACCAGCGCGACCAAGCCGCCGAGCGGCCCGCGCACCCGGGAGCCGAAAATCACCGAGAAATTGACGATGTTGGGCCCCGGCAGGAACGAGCACAGCGCGTAGGCTTCGTTGAACTGCTCCGGCGTCAGCCAGCGGCGCTCCTCGACCATCATGCGGCGCGACCACGCCAGCACGCCGCCAAAGCCGTAGAGCGAGATCAGCGCGTAGGCGATGAACAATTCGGACAGGCCTGGGCGCGGCGGCGCGGCGGCGGCAAAAGGTTCGGTCGCACGCGGCGCCGGCGATGCGTCGTTCATGCAATTCGTTTAGCGCTGCTCCTCATGCGCAGCCAGACGTTTTAGCGCAAGCGGGCGATGCGCGATCGTTGGCCGCGCGCTAACTGCGATCAGCCATATCCAACAACGCGTGGATGAACGCCGTCGCGCTCGCATAGATGCCCGGCGCTTCGCTCTCACGCGGCCCGCCGACGGCGAGCACCAGATCGGCGCCGACCCTGCGCTGCTGCACGCGCAACCAGAGCGCCGCGTGCTCAACGGGCTCCGGCTCGGCGAGATCCACGATAATGAGCGGCTTGCGGTGGCGATGCGCCAATTCCTCGGCGAGCACCGTGCCCTTGGAGACTGCCAAACCGCCGGCTGCGATCACGATCATGCAGGCATCGGCATCGCGCACATTCCACTCCGTGCGCTGCGCCGGATCGGGCAGCGGCGTCTCCTTGAGCTTGGGATATTTTGCCAATAGCCCGGGCGGCTTGGGCAAATCCTCGGCCCAGCCGTCCTTGGGACACCAGCCGCCATAATCGATGCCGCGCTCCATCGCCACATCGAGCACCGCGCGGTCGACGCCGGATTGTCCGCCGGAGAGGAGTTTCATGGGCGTTTCATGAGTTTCTTGGGGCCTGACCCCGCTCTTTTTTCGGCAACCATTTGCGCCTATATTCCCTGGTGCTGGCGCAAGCCGGCTATGGCGATAAACGGGCGTCGTAATAAACCTTTCGGACCCGGGGGCGGTACCCGGCGACTCCACCAATTTCCGGAGGACGAAGTGTCCTCCGCTTACGGGGTCGAAATAGGATCGACGAGGGCGTAAAAGGCGCGCTTTTGCCCGGGATGGTTCCGGCGTTATCGGGCCAAATCCATAGTTGCCAATGACAACTATGCTCCGGTTGCTCTGGCTGCGTAACGCAGTCTGAAAGACCGACTTAAAGCCCTGGCGGGTTAAGCTCCGTCAGGCGGGGTTCGGAGGCACCTGGCAACAGAAGCCTCCACTTTCTTTCAGAGGACAGACGATCAGACGAGACAGGACAGAATCACTCTGGACCTCTACCATCCGTCTCTTATCTGTCGTCTGTCATCCATCGTCCGGCATTCGCCATGGCCACCGACTACATCCGCTACGACATTCTCGCCCAAGCGGCCTTGCGCGGGGTCGTGCGCACGGTATTGGCGGACGTCGCCAAGAAGGGCCTGCCGGGCGAGCATCATTTCAAGATCACGTTTGCCACCGCGGCGCCGGGGGTACGGCTGTCGGAGCGGATGCGCGGGCAATATCCCGACGCGATGACGATCGTGTTGCAGCACCAGTTCTGGGATCTGGCAGTCGACGACGACGGCTTCGAGGTCGGCTTGTCGTTCGGCGGCATTCCGGAGCGCCTCGCGGTGCCGTTCGACGCGGTGACGGCGTTCTTCGATCCGGCGGTGCAATTCGGCTTCCAGTTCGAGTCCCTCGACAAGCAAGCGGCCGAGGAGCCAAGCACCGCGGCCGAGGCCCCACTCCCGCGCCACGCCCGGCAGCGATCGAAAAGACCGATGCGTTGCCCGTCCATGCGGCATCGGCAGAGCCGGCACCCAATGAAAAGAGCGGCGGCGCCGAAGTCGTGCGGCTGGATCGTTTCCGGAAGAAGTAAGAACGTTGGACCATGGGCAGTCGCCGCCCGGTCACCGACCCGGTAATCACGAATTTGTGTGCGGAGGCGGCCGTACCGGATTACCCATCAGGGTAATGAATTCCGTCAATATCCGCAGCATAACGCAGCAATATTCGTAAAATATTTTTGAGTACATCATCTGGTATTTCACATCACTTTCACGTCTACTTTGAGCATCGCCGCAAAAATGTCCGACCATTTCGAATATTCATTCAGTATCAGGTGAGCCATTGCGGCCGAAACACTTGGACCGAAATGTGATTTCGCTTCCAGACAAAAGGAATAGGCTTTCGTCACGACCGTTAGTCCCGCGTTAAGGCTCTGGAGACTCTCCGTTGTCGTGATCCAGTGCCAGGGTACCAGCGTATAACTTTGCAGCCGAAGCGAGCCAGGATGGCCCTGGTCACGTTATCCGGTTACCGCCGAGCTACCTGATGGGCGACATTGTCAATCTCCGAACCGCGCGAAAGCAGGCCAAACGGCGTCGAAGCCGAGCAAAAGGCCGCGGCGAACCGCTTGGTCCATGGTCAGACCAAGGCGGATCGAACCGCGACACGGTCACGCAACGACAAAGCCCAGCGAAGCCTCGACCTACACCGGGTCGAAACGGGAGAAGGGCAATGAAATCGCCAGTCATCAAGCGCTCGATCGTTATCGCCGGTCATAAGACCAGCGTCAGCCTTGAAGACGCCTTCTGGAGAGGGCTCAAGGAGATCGCCATCGGCCGCGACAAGACGCTGTCGGACCTCGTCGCCGAGATCGATACCGGTCGCCCGCACGGTAATCTGTCGTCGGCTATCCGGCTGTTCGTGCTCGACCACTACCGGGCGAAAACCAACGGCCACGCCGAGACCAGCGACCAAACGCCGCTGATGGTCATACCCACAGTAGCGACGTCAGTTCTGCGGCCGGAATAACAAATCGAGCGGCGGCCCCGCTGTTTGCGGCGCTGCCGGCTGGGTCGCCGCCGGCTGCGGTGCGGGCCGCGGTTTGTTTGCCGCTGTCGATCCGGTGGCGCCGGCAGCCGGCGCTTCGGTCTGCAATAGATCCAATCCTCGAACTCCGGGAGGCGACGCGCTCGCCAGTCCCGCGAATTCAATGATACCCCCCGCAGGGACCGGCCGGACAACCGGAAAGTCCGGACGAACCGCGCGGCCGATGACGTCCTGCCGTCCATTCGCTTCGATCGATTCCAGACGCCGGCTTTGCAATTCGGCGGCGCGCAGCGTCAGCCAACCGGTCAACGCGGAAACGTCGAGGCTGCGCACCGGCGCCGCGAGCGGCCCCTTGAGCGTGACGGCGAGCTCGGGCCGCATGCGGATCAAGGCGTGGGCCGGCGGCGGCGCCGTAAGCGTCATGCGCGCATCGACGGCACCGGTGTTGAGATCGAGCGCGCCGGCGAGCGCCAGCGCGGCACCGTCTTGCGCCGGTACCATGACATTGGCGACGCTGACTTTGCCGTCGGTAATCATCATGGCGGCATCGCCTTGCGGCGCGGACAGATGGCCGCTTGCGAGCGCCGCATTCACGGCAGGCTGAATTTTCGCAAGCTCGATTGCCGTGCCCTGATCGGCCGCGTGCATGGCGGCGACGAATGCCACCGGATCGAGCCCCGCGATATGGGCATCGGCCAGCGCGATCGCGCCGCTGCCGTGCGCCGCGCGCACAAGTGCAGCGGGATTGGCGCCGAAGCTGTCGAAGTCGGCCTTGAGCGTCAGCCGCGCATCGATGATTTTCTTGTCGGTTTGAAGGACTGTCGCCGCGTCGGCATCGGCCAGCGCGATATGGCCGTGGCTGACCAGCCCGTCGGCGTTGCGGCGGAACGCCAATTCGCCGGTGACGCGGCCACCGGCGAGACCGCCGTCGATATTCTGCAACGCGATTTCGGCCGGGCGAAACTGCGCGACACCCTTGAGATTGCTGGCGACCAGCGCCGGCGCGAACGCCGCATGATCAAGCGTGAAAGTCACGGCGCCGTTCATCGCGGCGAACGCGCCGCCGCCGAGCGGTTGGCTCGACCACGGCGTAGCGGCGTTTTGCGCTTGGCGCGGCAACCCCAACAGCATGCTCGCAAGCCATGCGCCATCGACATTGTCAGCGCCGACGTCACCGTCGATGGCGATCGGACTTGCCAGATTGACGGCAAGACGCCCGTGCGCCGACGCCTTGCCGGCAGCGATGGCGATTTGCGTGAACGACAGTGCGCTGCCGGCAACGGCAACGACGGCGCGCGCGGAGACCGGGACCGCGTTGCCCGGCTGGCCGGTCATCGCTTGCTGCAGCGGCCGCAGGTCGGCGGCGGTCGCCAGGACTTGGAACGTGCCTTGGAACGAGCCTGCGGGCGCTTCCTTGCCGTTCAGTCGCGCCGCACCACGCACCGCGGCAGTGAAGCCGCTGGCCGACGCCTCGCCATCGACGCGGAGCTCGCCGTTCAGCGCTCCGGCAGCCGATAGCGTCACGCGGCCAGGAAGCTGATCGACGGCGACGATGCGATCGAGGCCAAACAGCGCCGCCAGCGCGGTGCCGTCATCGGCATCGAGCCGGCTGTCGATGCGCACATTCGCCTCGCCGAGCTTGGACGGCTCACCGGTCGCAGCGCCGTTGAGCGCAACGCGCATCAAGCCCAACTGCCCATTGAGATCGAGCTTGGCGGTGCTGCCGGCCGTCGCCGCCCGCTCGACGGTCAACGTGCCGTGCAGTTTTGCCGGCGCCAGGCGATCGGCGGCGCGGCGCAGGACATCCGCCGTCTGCGGCGCAAACGGCTCCAGGACGCGCGACAGATCGGCAAGCGTGCCGGCATTGAGATCGATCGAGACACGGCCGCGCGGCTGCGACGACAACTCGTCGATGCGTCCTGAAATGTCGAGCGCGGCGCCGCCCAGTTCGCCGACCGACAGATGCTCGATCTGCAACGCGCCGGCGTCGAACTTGATTTGCGCCTTGACCGCTCGCGCGTCGACGCCGGCCAAGGTCGCCTTGCCGATATCGAGCGCCAGCGAGCCCTGGCGCGGCGGTGCAAAACCGTTCTCGTCCACGGCGGACTTGGCGAACGCCGCCAACGCATCGAGATCGAGTTTTGTGGCGTGAAGATCGGCTTCGACAATGGCCGGGCGATCGGATGCCGGCCAGGTATAGGCGAAGCGCCCCTGGACATTGTCCTGATCCAGCGTGGCGTCGAGCCCATCGACCGCCAAACGATCGCCGGCGATGGTGACGTCGCCACGCGCGCGCAATGTCCGCACCCCGGCCGAAGATGCGTCGCCACGTCCGCTGAGCCAGGCGAGCAGCGTATCGGCGTCGGCAGAGTCCAAGGTGCCGGGGCCGGTGAATGCGAGACCGTGGCCGGACTGCTCGACGTGACCGCTCAAGCTCACTTGGGTCAGCCCCGGCGCGTGTAATTCGACGCCGTCCACGCTCCATCCCGTCGCGTCAAAACGCGCGACGCCGTGCAGCGACTGGACATTGGTGCCGCCGACCGTCAGGCCGGCAATGCCGACGGCGATCTTACCCGGCAGCGGCGGCTTGACCGACGCCACGAACGCATCGACGAAACTCTTGACCACAAGGAGCGGCGGCTGGTGCGTCAGGTCGGGCGCGGCGAGCGCGCGATCGACATCGACCTCGAGCGCCGCAATCTCGCCGTCGAAATGCGGGTGCTCGCCGAATGTCAGATCGGCTTTCCCGGTGAAGACCACCGCGCGTTCGTCCGGCCCGTATTGGAAAGTGACGTCGTGCAGCGACGCCGCAGCCGGCGTTGCCCGGATGGTGCCGCCGGCATGCCATGGATCGTTCATCACCCGCTGGCCGCTCGACAGCGCGGCGCCGACCGGCCGCGCCAATGCGATGGTGCCGTCGAATTGCGGCACGCCGCGATCGAGGGTGAGCGTGCCGTCGACGTCTGTGGTCAGCGGGTGATTGGACGGATTGACGCCGAGCCTGATCTTGAATCCGGTGTCGGCATCGCCGCGGCCACCCGAAATTCGGTAGCCGTAAGGCTCGTCGCCGACGACGAACGTTCCTTCCCCCCTGAACGGTCCAAGCAGCGAGCGGATGTCGCCGTCGAACGAGAGCTTCTGCAACGTCAGACGCGAGCCCGACGCGGCATCGGCGAGAACGATGCTGCCGTCTTCGACACGCAGCCGGGAGACGGACAGATCCTCCGCACGCCAAGTGCGCGTGGCGGCCGGCCAGTCGATGGCGCCGGAACGGTCGAGCGCGAGATTGATCTGTGGCGCGACCAGGCGCGCCTCGGTGGCCTGGATCTCACCGCGGACGAGCGGACCAAGCCGCACTTCAAGATCGAGCGCGCCGGCGCGCAGCAGCGGCTCCCGGCCCGCTACGCCAAACTCGACATTGCGCAGCTTGATGCGCGGGGTCGGCAGGATGCGCGCGTCGATCGTTCCGGTCACACGCACGCTCAATCCGGTGAGGCGGCTCGCCTCGTTCTCGAAGGTCGTGCGGAAATGGTTCCAATCGACGACGAGCGGCGCCACCAGCGCCGCAACCAGCGCCAGAATGACCGCGATCGCCAATCCGAGCAGCGTCGTCTGCACGGCGCCTCCGAGCTTTTACTAAAATACGCGAATCTTGCGCGTCTTCGCCCAAACCTAAATGAGGCCGGCACCGATTGCACGCTTCACGGCCGGCGTTTGGGCCGCATTCGGGGCGATAGTATGTCGCCCGCGCGCCCCGCGATCAAAGGTTAACGATCTTGCCGGGATTTAAGATGTCGAGCGGATCGAGCGTGCGCTTGATCGCGCGCATCGCCGCGAGCGCCGGCTCGCCGTGCTCGGCCAACAGATATTTCATCTTGCCCTGGCCGACGCCGTGCTCGCCGGTGCAGGTGCCGTCCATGGCCAGCGCGCGCTCGACCAGGCGCTGCGACAGCGCTTGCGCGCGGGCGACTTCGTCGGCGTCGTCCATGTCCACCAGCAGCGTCAGATGGAAGTTGCCGTCGCCGACATGGCCGACGATCGGCGCCAACAGCCGGCTTGCGGCGATGTCGCGCTGGGTCTCCACGACGCATTCGGCGAGCCGCGATATCGGCACGCAGACATCGGTGGCGACAATCTGCGCGCCCGGCCGCAGCGCCTTGCACGACAGCGCGGCGTTATGGCGAGCCTCCCACAGACGGGTGCGATCCTCCTGGCGCGTCGCCCAGTCGAACGGCCCGCCGCCGAACTCGCGCGCGATGTCGCCGAAGCGCTCCGACTGCTCGGCTACTCCCGCCTCGGTGCCGTGAAACTCCAAGAACAACATCGGCGTCTCGGGCAGCGCCAGCTTGGAATGAAGATTGACCGCGCGCACCTGGAGCGCGTCAAGCAATTCGATGCGCGCCACCGGAATGCCGGACTGGATGGTCAGGATGGTCGCCCGGCAGCAGGCCTCGACCGAAGGAAACGGACACACGCCTCCCGATATCGCCTCCGGAATGCCGGCGAGCTTGAGCGTCAGCTCGGTGATGATGCCGAGCGTGCCCTCCGAGCCGACGATCAGCCGCGTGAGATCGTAACCGGAGCTGGATTTCTTGGCCCGGCTCGCCGTCGTCATCACCTCGCCGTCGGCGAGCACGGCTTTCAACGACAGCACATTGTCCTTCATGGTGCCGTAGCGCACCGCATTGGTGCCCGAGGCACGCGTCGCCGCCATGCCGCCGAGCGACGCATCGGCGCCGGGATCGATCGGAAAGAACACGCCCTGATCGCGAAGCTGCTCGTTGAGCGCCTTGCGCGTGATGCCGGGCTCGATGACGCAGTCGAGATCCTCGGCGTGAACCGCGAGCACGCGGTTCATGTCGCGGAAATCGAGCGAGATGCCGCCGCGCGGCGCGTTGACCTGGCCTTCGAGCGACGTGCCGACGCCGAACGGGATCACCGGCACGCGCGCCGCGGCGCACAATCGCACCACCCACTGCACGTCTTCGGTCGTCTGCGGGAACACCACCGCATCCGGCGGCTGGTTCGCAATCCAGGTCACCGTATTGCCGTGCTGCTCGCGCACCGCCTGCGAGGTGACGAGGCGGTTGCCGAATTGCGCGGCGAGCGCGGCGATGACGCCGTCGACCGCCTTGCGGTCGCGTTTTTGCTCGGTCTTTGCCTCGGCCAATGCCATCATGTTTTCTCGTGTCTGCTTGCAGTCATCGCTTGTCCCGAAGATAGCCGCTCCACAGCTCCGCGGGAATGTCGGCTTCGTCCCAAACGCCGATCAAAATACCGCGGCGCGCCGCCTTGCCGCGCGCATTGTCGATCCACTGCTCCGAGCGCGTGGTGCGTTGCGAAACGCGAAGCCCCCATTGCGCCAACGCCGCCGACGAGCCGCTCGCACTCGCCCGCATAGGCCGGATCGGTGGCGAGGTCGCGCAGCTCGTCGGGATCGTTGACGCGATCGAACAGCATCGGCCGGAAGCCGATGGCATGGATCAGCTTCCAGCGCTTGTCGGCGATCATGAACAGACGCGCGTCGCGCGGCTTTAGCCCAAGCTTCGCCGACGCCGGCATCATCCCGTAATCGTATTCGCTGATGGTGAACGGCCGCCATGCCGCCGGCCGTTCGCCATGCAGCAACGGCAGCAGCGAGCGGCCTTCGAGCCGGTGCGATTGCTGCGCCGGATCGCCGCCGGCAATTTCCAGGAATGTCGGCGCCAGATCGATGGCCTCGACCATCTCGTCGCACACGCTGCCGCGCGCTTTGTCGGCGGCGGGCGACGGATCGTAGATGATCAGCGGCACCTTCACCGAGGCATCGTGGAAGAAATCCTTGTCGCCGAGCCAATGGTCGCCGAGATAATCGCCGTGATCGGCGGTGAAGACGATCATGGTGTTGTCGAACAGGCCGTGCTCTTCCATGTAGCCGAACAGCACGCCCATCTGGTCGTCGATCTGTTTGATCAGGCCCATGTAGACGGGAATGACTTCGGCGCGCACCTCGTCGCGCGAAAACGTCTTGCTGACGTCGTGCTCCATGAAGGCGCGATAGACCGGATGCGGATCGCGGCGTTCGCTCTCCGAACGCACCGCCGGGATGACATCGTCCGGCCCGTACATGGTGTTGTAGGGCGCCGGCGCGATGTAGGGCCAATGCGGCTTGATGTAGGACAGATGCAGGCACCACGGCTCGTCGCCGGCCTCGCGGATGAAATCGATGCCGCGCCGGGTCATGTACGGCGTCTCGGAATCCTCCTCGCGCACCCGCGCCGGCTTCCGCGCATGGCGCATCGCCCAGCCCGAGGCCAGCGCGTTGCCCTCGCCGTCGGCGGCGTTGGCCCAATCGTGCCACGGGTTCTCGCCGTCATAGCCCTTGTCGTTGAGATAGCTGTTGTAGCGCGGCCGCCGCGGCGAATAGCGCATGCCGTCCGGGCCCATGCCGTGCAGGCCGTCGTCGCGCTCGTAGGGCTCAAAGCCGCATTCGGCGACGCGCACGCCGATGATCGAATCCGGATCGATGCCGAGCCGTTGCATGCCCTCGACGTCGGCCTCCATGTGGGTCTTGCCGACCAGCGCGGTGCGCATGCCGAGCGGGCGCAGATAATCGCCCATGGTCATCTCGCCGACCTTGAGCGGGAATCCGTTCCACGCCGCGCCGTGGGACTGCACATAGCGGCCCGTATAGGTGCTCATGCGCGAGGCGCCGCAGATCGGCGACTGCACATAGGCGCGGGTGAAACGCACGCCGCGCGCCGCCAGCGCATCGATGTTCGGGGTTTTGAGCCGCGGATGGCCGTAGCAGGACAGATAGTCCCAGCGCAGCTGGTCGCACATGATGAAGAGGATGTTCTTGGCTTTTTTCGACACGGTGCGCGACGATCCCAGGATGGCGCTGCGAGAGGCTGGCGAGCCGCTCGACGTTAGCACATCACTTGCAGCCGCCATGAAATTGAGCCTTGCCAAAGCCGCCTCGGTCGGCTGCATTGCACGCCCGATCGCCGGACATGACCATGCTCGAACGCCCCGAACCCGCAGTCCCCACGCCTTTCGTATCCTCGGTGATGCGCGTCGAGCCCGGCTGGATCGACTACAACGGCCATCTCAACATGGCCTATTACAATGTGCTGTTCGACCGCGCCGTCGACGAGGTCTACGAGCTGTTGGGCCTCGGCCTGGCCTATGTCGAAGTCAGCCGGCACTCGACCTTCACCGCCGAGGTGCATGTGCGCTATCTGCGCGAGCTGCATTCGGGCGATCCGGTGCGCGTGACGTTCCAGCTGCTCGGCTACGACGCCAAGCGGCTGCATTATTTCGAAGAGCTGCATCACGCCGAGGAAAACTGGCTGTCGGCCACGTCCGAGAACATGGCGCTGCACGTCGATATGGATGCGCGGAAGACCGCTGCCTTTCCGGCGGACATCGCCGCGCGCCTCGAGCGCATGAAGGCGGCGCATGCCAGCCTGCCGATCCCGGATGGCGCCGGACGGCGCATCGCCATGCCGGGCGCAAAGTGACAGGTCCAGCCATGGTGACGATCCGCGAGCACAAAATTCCGAGCGCCGACAGCAAGCCCTATATCGCCGTCGAGGGGCCGGATCGCTGCCTCTGGTTCTGCGAAAGCGGCGCCGCAAAGATCGGCCGCCTCGATCCCGATCGCGGCACGTTCACCGAGTTCGCGCTTGCCGGACAAGACCGCGACGCCGATCGGCATCACCACCGGCAGCCGACGGCAATCTGTGGTTCGCCGAAAAGGCCGCCAACAAGATCGGCCGCATCACGCCGCGCGGCGAGATCACCGAATTCGCGCTGCCGACGCCGAATGCCGGGCCTGACGGCATCATCCTCGGTCCGGACGGCGCCGTCTGGTTCTCCGAGAGCGAGGTGAGCCGCATCGGCCGGATCACGCCCGACGGGCGCATCACCGAATTCGCCGACGGCATCACGCCGGGCGCGAAGCCGCTGTCGATCTCGGTGCGCGACGGCGCGCTGTGGTTCAGCGAAGCCGCCGGCAACCGCATCGGCCGCATGACCATGGACGGCAAGGTCACGGAATTTCCGATTCCGAGCCACGACAGCCAGCCGCGCGCCACCGTCACCCATCCCGACGGCAGCATCTGGTTCGTCGAGACCTCGACCAATGCGCTCGGCCGCATCGATCGCGACGGCCGCATCACCGAGCATCCGGTGCCGACGCCGAACGCGTCGCTGCGCGGCGTCACCGTCGGCGTCGACGGCGATCTCTGGTACACCGCGAACTTCGCCAACAAGATCGGCCGCATGGCGCCGGATGGCAGCGTGCGCGGCGAATACGATATTCCGACGCCGAACAGCGGCGCGCGCTGCATCGCCGCTCTGGCCGACGGCCGATTGTTCTTCACCCAATACGACGCCGGCCTGATCGGCGAAGTCGTCTTGCGCTAATCACAAGATCCGGGAGAGAAACGTCATGAAAAAACTCGCGCCGCTCCTCATTGCCTGCCTCGCGGCATGGTGGCCCGCCACCGGCAACGCGCAGGACTATCCGAACCGACCGATCAAGATGATCGTGCCGATCTCCGTCGGCTCGATCACCGACGTCGCTGCGCGTTTGACCGCGCAGGAGCTGCAGGCGCGGCTCGGCCAATCGGTCATCGTCATCAACAAGCCAGGCGCCGCCATGGTGCTCGGCGGCAGCGAATGCGCCAAGTCGGATCCCGACGGCTACACGCTGTGCGTGGTCAGCCCCGACACCATGTCGTTCAATCCGCTGACCATTCCGAACCTGCCGTACAATCCGGAAAAGGATTTCACGCCCGTCATCGACATGTATCACGTGATCGAGGGGCTGATGGTGCCGGCGGCGTCAGGCATCAATTCCATCGACGCGCTGCGCGCCAAGGCGGTGGCGGAGCCGGGCAAGCTCAATTACGGCACGCTCGGCGAGCGCACCACCACCGACGCGTTCCGGCAATGGCTCGGCGAGCATTGGAAAACCAATTTCGTCGCCATCCCCTACAAGGGCGGCGCCGAGATCATCGCCGCGTTGCTCGGCAACACCATCGACGTCACCAAAATCGGCGTCGGCAACATGACCAGCCAGTTGAAGGAGGGCAAGATCAAGGTGCTGGCGCTGCGCGCCTCGCATCGCTCGCCGCAGCTTCCCGACGTCCCGACCTTCGACGAAGCCGGCTTCGGCGCGTTCCCCGGCGGACCGATCTTCTGGGGCGCGGTGGTACCGACCGGCACGCCGGCGCCGATCGTCAAGCGCCTGCACGACGAGCTGCTGGCGATTTTCCGCGGGCCAAAGTTCACCGAATTCGCCAACCAGAACTTCCTCGATCTGGCCGCCGGCTCGACCGAGGACTTTGCCGCGTTCCTCAAGAAGGACCGCCAGGACGCCGCGGTGCTGGTCGACAAGTATATGAAGTGACGGCACGAAGTGGCGTCATTCCGGATTGCGCGCGCAGCGGCAAGTCCGGAATCCATAACCACAGGTCAGCGAATATGGATTCCGGGTTCGCGGGCAAACGCCCGCGCCCCGGAATGACGAAGCCAAGCCTCGTAAAAGCCGCGCCCAGGTGCCATCTTAGGCGCGTGAGAATCAGCGATATCGGTCACCTTGGCTGACCCTTTGAAGCGCAATATCGAGCCGACAGCACCGTCGGGGCCCGCCCCCGGCGGCATTGCCGCGCGCGCGCAAGCGGCCGCCGGGCGCGCCGTATCTGGCCGGGCTCAATCCGGAACAGCGGCTCGCGGTCGAGACGCTCGACGGCCCGGTGCTGGTGCTGGCCGGCGCCGGCACCGGCAAGACCCGCGTGCTCACCGTGCGCATCGCCCACATTCTCGCCACCGGCCGCGCCCGGCCCGGCGAGATTTTGGCCGTCACCTTCACCAACAAGGCGGCGCGCGAGATGAAGACCCGCGTCGGCGACATCGTCGGCGGTGTGGTCGAGGGCATGCCGTGGCTCGGCACGTTCCATTCGATCGGCGTAAAGATCCTGCGCCGCCACGCCGAGATGGTCGGGCTGAAATCCGACTTCACCATTCTCGACGTCGACGACCAGATCCGGCTGCTCAAGCAGTTGCTCGAAGCCGAGAACATCGACGAGAAGCGCTGGCCGGCGCGCGTGCTGGCGATGCTGATCGACGGCTGGAAGAACCGCGGCCTCACCCCCGAGCAGGTGCCGCCCGGCGAAGCCGCCGTGTTCGCCAACGGCAAAGGGCTGAAGCTCTACAAGGCGTTTCAGGAGCGGCTGAAAATCCTCAACGCCGCCGACTTCGGCGATCTGCTGCTCGAATGCATCCGGCTGTTCCGCGAGCAGCCCGAAGTGCTGCGGCAATATCAGGGCCGCTTCAAATTCATTCTGGTCGACGAATACCAGGACACCAACGTGGCGCAGTATCTGTGGCTGCGGCTGTTGGCGCAGCGCAGCGTCGCAGCGAGCACCACCTTCACCTCTCCCCAGCGGGGAGAGGTCGACGCGAAGCGACGGGTGAGGGGGCTCCGGCGGTGCCGAACGACACGGCCGTAGCCCCCTCACCCCAACCCTCTCCCCCTCGGGGAGAGGGAGCGCGTGCTGGCGCGCCGGAAAGCATGAGCGCTCCCCGTCGCGCCAAAAACATCTGCTGCGTCGGCGACGACGATCAGTCGATCTACGGCTGGCGCGGCGCCGAGGTCGACAACATCTTGCGCTTCGAGCACGATTTTCCCGGCGCCAAAGTGATCCGGCTGGAGCGCAATTACCGCTCGACCGGCCACATCCTCGCCGCCGCCTCGCACATCATCGCCCACAACGAAGGCCGGCTCGGCAAGACGCTGCGCACCGACGACGAGCTGGGCGAGAAGGTCACCGTCACCGGCTCGTGGGATTCCGAAGAAGAAGCCCGCACCATCGGCGAGGAGATCGAGCAGCTGCAGCGCGGCGGCCATCGCCTCAACGAGATCGCCATCCTGGTGCGCGCCTCGTTCCAGATGCGCGAATTCGAAGACCGCTTCGTCACGCTCGGCCTGCCCTACCGGGTGATCGGCGGGCCTCGTTTCTATGAGCGCGCCGAAATCCGCGACGCGCTGGCCTATCTGCGCGTGGTCAATTCTCCGGCCGACGATCTCGCCTTCGAGCGCATCGTCAACGTGCCCAAGCGCGGGCTGGGCGATGCAACGGTGCAGGTGCTGCACGACCACGCCCGCAAGCGCCGCGTGCCGCTCACCGAAGCCGCGCGCGCCATCGTCGAGACCGACGAGCTGAAACCGAAACCGCGCGGCGCGCTGCGCGGCGTGCTCGAAGCGTTCGAGCGCTGGCGCAAGCAGCGCGATGCCCTGCCGCACAACGAGCTGGCCGAGATCATCCTCGATGAATCCGGCTACACCGAGATGTGGCAGAAGGACCGCTCCGCCGACGCCGCCGGCCGCCTGGAAAACCTCAAGGAGCTGGTCCGCTCCATGGAGGAGTTCGAGAACCTGCAAGGTTTTCTGGAGCACATCTCGCTGGTGATGGACAAAGACAAGAGCGCCGACGCCGACGCCGTCAACATCATGACGCTGCACTCGGCCAAGGGCCTCGAATTCAACACCGTGTTCCTGCCCGGCTGGGAGGAAGGCCTGTTCCCGCACCAGCGCACGCTCGACGACCAGGGCCGCGCCGGGCTGGAAGAAGAGCGCCGCCTCGCCCATGTCGGCCTCACGCGCGCGCGCAAGCGGGCAAAGATCTATTTCGCCACCAACCGCCGCATGCACGGCCTGTGGCAGACCAACATCCCGTCGCGTTTTCTGGACGAATTGCCCGAAGCCCATGTCGAAGTGACCGAGTCCCAAGGCGGCTTCGGCGGCTATGGCGGCTACGGCGCCTCGCGCTTCGACGCCACCACCGCGTTCGGCTCCAACTACACGACGCCGGGCTGGCAGCGCGCGCAGGCGAAAAAAGGCGGCGGCTTTTCCGAGACCGGCTCGCGCTACGCCGCACACGACGACAGCGACGGCTTCGACGACACCTCATCCCCCTCGCCCTGGCGCGCCCGCGAGGAAAGCCCGCGCCGCCTGCCGCTCACCATCGAAGGCGAGCTGGTGGCCAAATCCACCGGCACCGTCTCCGCCTTCACGCTCGGCGACCGGGTGTTTCACCAGAAATTCGGCAACGGGAATGTGACGGCGATCGATGGCAATAAGCTGACGATTCAGTTCGATCGGGCCGGGGAGAAGCGGGTGGTGGATAGTTTTGTGGAGCGGGTGTGAGGAGATCGCCTTTTCAAATTTCGGCACCACTAGCTGCTCATTACCAAGCGAAAACGCTATGCAAATGCGGGTGCAGTATTATAAGATGAACAAGGTGGCTCATAAATGAGCAGACAAACAACATTGCAAAATTGGCGCGGATTTGCGAGCGGCGAACGCATTGTAATGCTCATTGAAACTAAAGGCGCGACGGCTGACGATGAAGAGATCGCGCATCCCCCTGGTACCGAGGCACGATTGATGCTCTTGCGACTTTGGAGATTATCAAGGGAACGGTGTCCATATAACTGTTGGACGAGGATCCCGCTCAATTTGCAATTCTTTCGACGATAGGGACGTAGAAGATTTAGGCGACGTCCCGTTCCGTCATATTTGACGTAAGCCGTAACTTGCTTCGAACCATTCTGCGGAAGAAAACCCGTGACGAAGGCGGTTTTTACCTCAAAGATTGAACCAAGCTACGATGACCTTCCAGAGGAACGCTACCACTTCCCCCGCACTTATCTAAGGCAAGTCGAAGCCGCCGTCGGCGACTGGATCGTTTATTACGAACCGCGCCGAGCTTCATCTGATCTCTCAAGTCGCGGCGGACGACAATCATATTTCGCGACTGCGCGCGTGGAGAGGATTGGGAGAGACCCTGAGCGCGAGGACCATTTCTACGCCTATGTCTCTGATTATCTTGAATTTGATCGGGTCGTGCCATTCAAAGACGGCACCTTTTACTATGAAGGTGGCCTGCGGCGGAATGACGGGGCCACCAGCAAAGGGGCATTTGGCCGCGCAGTGCGGAGCATATCGGATTCGGAATATGATCTAATTGTTAAAGCTGGTTTCGTTCAAACGATTATTGAGACAGATTTCCAACGTTCGCAAAAATTGACACCGAATTTGCATATTGAGGAAGAGGCTAAGGAGTTTGAGCGGCCGGTCGTTGAAATGGTGGTAGCGCGGCCTTTCCGCGAGGCGGCATTCGCCGTGTCGGTCAAAGCCGCGTATGTGAACACGTGCGCGATGACTGGGTTGCAAATCATCAACGGCGGTGGGCGCGCCGAAGTACAGGCTGCGCATATCCGACCTGTGGCAGCGGGCGGATCAGATTCCGTGCGTAACGGACTCGCACTATCCGGAACCATCCATTGGATGTTTGATCGCGGCCTCGTATCGGTCGATGACGACCTATCAATATTGGTAGCTACCGCTCGTTTGCCTGACGCTGTTACGCGGCTGCTTCGCCAAGATCGCAAAATTTCCGTTCCAACAAGGCCGAAGCGATCGCAATCCACCTCCACCTCCACTCTACTCGCGATAAAATATTCAAAGGATGAAGGGTCGCCAATTTCGAAAGCTACACGTTCGCCAATAGCTCCGTCAGCGTCGCTACCGCGGATAATACGACACGCCGCGGGCCGGCTGTCTGCCGGGCGGCGGCGGCGGAGCTGATTATAACCGGATGAGCCGAACCAGCCGCCGAAGTGCCCAAAGAACCCACCGTCATCGCGCGCGATGTTCACCTTGGGCGACGGCGCGCGGGTGATGAAGCCACCCTGCGGCTGGTTGTTCAATACCGCGACGAATTCGGTGCGATAGTTGGTCTCGCTCGACAGCGGCTCGTCCGAGATGATGATCGAGGACAGCGGCACTGCCGTCGGCGCGATCTTGTCGAGCACCTCCTGCGGGAAGGTGATGCGGTCGAGCGCGTCCTTGGCGTTGTCGCCGTTGTCGATCGAAACCTCGGTCCAGCGCAGACCGCCGCCGTCGCGCGCCACCGCGGTGAAGATGTGCGTGCCGATCGGCTTGTCCGGGTCCTTGATGGTGACCGGGAACTCCTGGCTGAAGTCGTACAGCTCGCCGCCGTCCGACCATTTCTTGTGCGTGGCGCGCCGCACGTAAAGCTTCTGCGTCGCACGGCTGATGTAGATCGACACCGGGACGCCGGCGAGCTTCGCGGCCGTTGCGGCGCTGGCGGTCTCGGCCCGCTTCGCCTCGGTGGCCTTGGCGGCGGCTTCCGCGGCTGCGGCGGCATCCTGCTTCGCTTTCAGGTCGGCCTTGGCGGCGTCGAGCTGTGCACCCAGCGCCTGCGCTTTGGCGGCGGCCTTCTGCTGCGCGTCCTGCGCTGCGGTCTGCGCGCGGCTTTGGCCTGATCGGTCATTTTCGGGTTGGCGTTGGCGGCAGCGAGCGCCTTCTCGGCATGGGCGAGCTCGGCATCGGCGCGGGCCTTGAGCGACGTCAGATTGCGCACCGCCGCAGGCGCCGCGGCAGCCGCACGCTTGGCCGGCGCGACAGCGGCCTTCGCCGCGACTGCCGCCTTGGCGGCATCGTCCGCGTCGCGGGCAGCCGCTGCGGCGAGCGCCGGCGCCGCGTCGATCGCATCCTGCTTCGGCACGAACAGGGCCGGATCGGAAAACGCCACCGGCTCGGCGTCAATCGGCGAAATAATCACCCGCATCCCCATCGGCGCCTTGTCGAACACCTTGGCGGCGAAATCGAACGGCATGCGAATGCAGCCATGCGAGGCGGCGTAGCCGGGCAGCGGGCCGCCGTGCAGCGCGATGCCGTTCCAGGTGATGCGCAGCATGTTCGGCATCGAAGCGTCGTCATAGAGGCTCGAGTGGTGCTCCTTGTTCTTCTCGAGGACGGCGAACACGCCGGCCGGCGTCTCGCGTCCGGTGGTGCCGGTCGAGACCGGCGCCCGCAGGATCCAGCCGTCGGCGTCGTAGAAGGTCACCTGCTGGCTCTTGATCGACACGATGGCCATGATCGGATCTGCCGCCGGGCGCGGGGCCGTCATCTGGGTCGGGTGTGCGGCGGCCGCCTGCCTGGCGGCGGCCGGCGGCGCGGCCAATGCCGTTAGCGCGGCCATAGCCGAAAGCGCCACAATGGCGGCAGATGCGCGTAAACCCGCGGCGCGAACGCGAGTGGATCGCGCCGGCATTACTCGATTGGTCATTCCATTCCTCGGTTGAAGCGGGAATCCCGGACGGTGCCCAAAGGCTGACCCCGAAGTCTTAACATAAGTTAGCCATTCTTACGGCTTGCTGAAAGCAACCAGCGCCTAGTGGTTTGTGTCGCATGCAGGCCCGATCCGGTTCGAGTCGGCAAATGACATAATGACATATGGTAGCAGAATAAGATGATCGCCCTCTTCATCGACGCCGACGCCTGCCCGGTGAAGCAGGAGATTTATCGCGTCGCCGAGCGCCACGCGCTCAAGGGCACCGCCCTCAAGGTCTTCGTCGTCACCAACAGCCCCATCGCCGTGCCGCGCGATGCGATGATCGAGCGCGTGGTCGTCGGCGCCGGCATGGATGAGGCGGACAATTGGATCGCGGAGCGCGCGGGCGCCGGCGCTATCGTGATCACGGCGGACGTGCCGCTGGCGAGCCGGGCCGTGAAGGCGGGCGCCGAGGTCGATTGCGCCGAACGGCCGGGCCTTCACCGCGGATTCGATCGGCATGACCTTGGCGACGCGCAACCTGATGGATTCGTTGCGCAGCGCCGGCGAGATCACCGGCGGCCCAAAGCCGTTTTCGCCGCGCGACCGCTCGAGCTTTCTCGCGGCGCTGGATCAGGCCATCGTGCGGCTCAAGCGCGCCGGGTTCGGGCAGGCGGCCGGTTAGCCGGCTGCGGCGGAACCAGGCGCTGGCGGGATGTTTGATATTCGGCAAGAATGCCTTCGCTGAGAGTGAAATCGCCATGATCCGCAAGCTGCCGTCCGGCAAATACCGGCTCTATTCGCGCAAGAAAAACCCGAAGACCGGGCGCCGCCGCAATCTCGGCACCTTCTCCAGCCGCGCCGCGGCCGAGAAGCACGAGCGCGCGGTGCAGTATTTCAAACGGCACTAAGCACCTCGTTTTCCGTCATGCCTGAGGTGCGCCGCGAAGCGTGCCGCTCGACCAGGATCGCGGCCGAAGCGCTCGGGGCTCGTCGATCCTTCGAGGCTCGCTTCGCTGCGCACCTCAGCGTGACGGAAGGGGACGCGCGATTGTGACGGCGTCAGTAGTCGTCTGCTCAACAATCCCGCCGCAATCCGTTCACCATTTCGCCGGGCAGCGGCTTTATCCTCTTGATCTGAACCATTTGCCCGCGAGACACTTCTAACAACCGAGCCCCTTCCGCTCCATCAGGTGTCAACGATGCGTTCCGTCACTCTCCTCCCCGCCTCGCTTCTGGCCGCGGCGCTGGCGCTGCCATGCGCCTCGGCCGCGTTCGCCAATATCGACATCGCCATCGACAAGAACACGCAGCAGATGTCGGTCGCGGTCGACGGCGCGCAGCGCTACACGTGGCCGGTGTCGACCGGCCGGCCCGGCTACGACACGCCGAACGGCACCTTCAAGGTGAACCGCATGGACGCCGATCACTTCTCCCAGGAGTGGGACAATGCGCCGATGCCGCACACCATGTTCTTCGACCTGCGCGGCCACGCCATCCATGGCTTTTTCGACGTCAAGCATCTGGGCTTGGCGGTCTCGCACGGCTGCGTGCGGCTGGCGCCGGCCAATGCCACCGTGCTGTTCAACCTGGTGAAGGCGGAAGGCATGGCCAATACCAGCGTCACCATCAGCGGCCGCACGCCGGGCGGCGATACCGGCCCGGTGGCGCGGACCCGTCTGCCCGACAACGAAACCGTCTATTCGCCGCAGCCGCTGCCGATCGCGCCGCCGCCCGGTTACGGTCAGCAACCGCCGCAGGGTTACGGTCAGCAGCCACCGCCAAGCTACAGCCCGCCGCCACCGCCCGGTTACAGCCAGCAGCAGCAGCCGGGCTATGCCCAAGAGCTACCGCCCCAGCCGCCGCCTGTCGGTTACGGCCAGCAGCCGTATTACGGGCAACGGGTTTACGGGCAGGGTTATTACGCTCAGCCCTCTTATGGGCAGCCGCAGCCCTACTACGGCCAGCCGTATTACGGCCGCTAGTTCACGCCGTATTGAGCGGGCACGGTCCAGCCGTCGTCTTTCCGCCGCCAAAAATGGAATAGGCTCCCGCGTCCGCTGTTAGCGCATGATCCGGAAAATGCCTGTCCCCGGACTTGATCCGGGGATGGTCACCGGTTTTCCGCAAAGATCATGCGCCACTGAAATGCAAGCGGATGCAATTCCGTTGGAGGAAACACAACAATGTCGCTTGCTCATCGTCTCGGCTTCGCCGCCGTTGCTTGCCTGCTCGCCGCGCCGCTTCCCGCCGGCGCCGCGCTCATCATGCACAAGGATTTGTCGCACGAGATGGCATTGGCCGTCGCCGAGGGCGCGATGCAGGCCTGCCTGGCCAAGGGCTATGCCACCTCGGCCGTGGTCGTCGATCGCGATGGCGAAACCCTGGTTGCGATGCGCGGCGACGGCGCCGGTCCGCACACCGTCGAGAATGCACGGCGCAAGGCCTACACCGCCAATACCTTCAAGCAACCGACGGCGGAATACGCCAAGAAGCTTCTGGATCCCGGTTCGGTCGCGCACCAGCAGGTGACGCTGCCGAGCATCATCGCCATCGACGGCGGCGTGCCGATCAAAGTCGGCAACGACGTGATCGGCGCAGCCGGGCTGTCCGGTTCGCCGGGCATCGACTCGAGTGCGTCAACGCCGGTATCGAAAAGATCAAAGACCAATTGCAGTAATACGCGTCATTCCGGGGCGCGCCGCAACGGGTCCGGAATGACGTCACATCGGCTTCTGAAATTTCAGCACGAAGGAATCGACCGGCGACGGCGGCCGGTTCGAGGAGAAGTCGCGGGTGTCGCCGGGCACGCGCCAGAAATCGCCTGCGGCGACGAATTTGAAGCCCGCCGCTTCGAGCTCCTTGCGCACGATGGCCTCGTCGATGCGATGCAGCGACTTGCCGACCGAAATGTCGGCGCCGGCCGCCGCCGAATGATCGGCCAGCACCAGAATGCCGCCGGGCTTGAGCGCTGCGAACATCTTGCGGTCCATCTGCTCGCGATCGACCTTCATGTAGGTCGTGTCGTGGTAGTAGAACAGGAACGTGATCAGATCGAGATTGCTCACGTCCGGCGGAATCGGATCGTCGAACGGCCGGAAGTCGGCGGCGGCGTCGCTCATGGCCGGCGTTTTCAGCCGCGCATTGAAGTTGTCGATCGCCTTCTGGAATCCGTCGGCGGGGAATTGGCCGTACACCTTGCCGTTCGGCGCCACCGCGCGCGCCATCAATTCGGTCGAGTAGCCGCCGCCGGCGCCCATATCGAGCACCTTCATGCCGGGGCGCGGGGCGGCGAATTTGAGCAGCGGCAGCGGATCGCGGCGCTTGTCGGCTTCGCGGTCGGCATCGCTGCGATCGGGCGCGGCGAGCAGCGCGGCGTAATCGGGCGTGGCTTGCGCCCGCGCCTCGCGCGCGCCGGCGGCGATTCCGAGAACAACGGCAAAACTCAAGGCAAGCGCTGACGCGCGATCTGCAAACATCTCATTCTCCCGGCACTGGCATGATGGGTGGCGAGCATGAACCCGTTACGACAGTTACACCAGGGCACCGCACGTTATTCCGGCTGCATCCTGCCCGGCGCCCAATTCCTACTTGGCACGCATGATGCGCGCGATGATCGGCTGCCACTTGTCGATCTCGCTCTGAAAATATTGCGTGACCTCGGCGGGACTCATCGCCTTGGTCTCGATGGCGTCCTGCTCCATCAGCTTGCGCATTTGCGGCCGGTCCATGGCGTTGACGACTTCGTGATTGATGCGCGCGACGATATCCGGCGGCAGCCCGGCCGGACCCGACAGCGCGAACCACGTGGTCGCGACCAGTTCGGGATATCCGAGCTCGCGGAACGTCGGCACGTTGGGCAGTTGCGGCAGCCGCGCCGAGGCACTGACCACCAGCGGCAACAGCGCGCCTGAGCGAACATGCTCGCTGACGCTCGAATAGGTCAGCATGCCCACTTTGACGTGGCCGGCAATGAGATCGAGCACCGCATTGGCGCCGCCCTTATAGGCGACGTGTGTGAGCTTGATGCCGGTCTTGGCGGCGAGATATTCGGCGACCCAGTTGCCGACCGTGCCGACGCCGGCCGAGACATATTCGATGCCGCCGCTTTCGCTCTTCGCCCGCGCCATGAAATCGGCGAACGAGCGCGCGCCGAAGTCCGGATGCACCACGAAGGCGTTCGGTGCGCCGCCGAAATATGCGATATGGGTGAAATCGCGCATCGGATCGAAGCTGATATTCTTGTTCATCGCCGGCCCGAGCACGTGGGTCGGCATACCGGTGACCATCAGGGTGTAGCCGTCTGGTTTTGCGCGCGCGACCTCCTCACTGGCGATCATGCCGCCGGCGCCGACCTTGTTCTCGACGTAGAACTGCTTGCCGAACGCGTTGCTCAGCGCGTCGGCATAGAACCGGCCGAACGTGTCCGCCGCGCCGCCCGCGGAAAACGGCACCACGATGCGCACCGGCCGTTCCGGCCACTCGTCGGCTGCGGCAGCGATGCAGGAGAATGCCAACGCGACGCCAGCCAGTCCGACGGCGACGGCCCTCCGATTACACTTCATCATCCGGCTCGATCCTCCCCTTTCCACGGCTCCCATTTCATATGACATTTGCCCGGCAAAAACGACCTAAAGGGTCGGCCCGCTGTGGAAAAGCCTGGGGAATGGTTCGGCATAACCATGCGGATAAAAGTGTATTTCGCGGTGGAAAATTTGGACCGAACAGCGCGGCGATTTGCCGGTGCTCAGGCCCTGTGAAATCCGGGCAAAACTTTGAAAGCTCCCGACAGAACAATGCGTTCGGATACGCCTTCTGGCGGTAAACCGACGGTCGTTGGCGCTACTCGAAACCGATGAACAATCGGCGCACCGGGTCGCCGATCTGGTCGCCGAGACTCTTCCTGCCGACGACATTGCCGTGGCCCTTGTGGATATCGGCGCCGGCCGCTGGCGGGTGGCGATGTATTTTCGTGCCGCACCCGATGAAGAAGTAATACGCGCGCTGACCGCGGCGGCCGCGGGCGACGCTGCCGCCAAGGCGCTGCGCTTCGAGCGCGTGGCGGCGAAGGATTGGGTGCGCGAAAGCCTCGCCGGATTGGCTCCCGTCACCGCCGGCCGCTTCATCGTGCACGGCGCCCATGACCGCGCCCGCATCCCGTTCAATCGCATCGGCATCGAGATCGAAGCGGCGCTGGCTTTCGGCACCGGCCATCACGGCACCACGCGCGGCTGCCTGCTGGCGCTTGATCGCATCTGCAAGACAATGAGCAGGCGACACCCTGTTCACCGTCATCCTGAGGTGCGTGCCAAAGGCACGCCTCGAAGGATGTCGGCCGGCCGTCGCCCTTCGAGGCTCGCTTCGCTCGCACCTCAGGGTGACGGACATGGTTCCACGCATTCTCGATCTCGGCACCGGCTCGGGCGTGCTCGCCATCGCGGCGGCCCGCGCCTTGCGGCGGCCCGTGCTCGCAACCGACATCGACGGCAGCGCCGTGCGCGCGGCCCGCGCCAATGCCGCGCTCAATCGCGCCGGCAGTTTCGTCGAGGTGGTAAAAGCCGACGGCGTCACCGGACCAAAACTCCACGAACGCGCGCCCTACGATCTCATCCTCGCCAATATCCTGCTGCGGCCGCTGCAACGCCTCGCCGCGCCGCTCACGCGGCTCACCGCGCCCGGTGCGCGTGTCGTGCTGTCCGGCCTGCTGGCGTCCCAGGCCAACGCCGCTATCGCGGCCTATCGCGGCCTTGCGCTCGAACGGCGGATCGATCTCGACGGCTGGACCACGCTGGTCTTGGTCCGCCGCCAGCGGCCTCGGCGCCAGCGTTGCCGGACGCCGCGTCGACCTCATAGATTGCCCTCATGTTCGAGGCCCACTTCCAGTCGTTCGAGGATCGCAGCGAGCGCGCCGAAAGCGCGCCGCGCGTGGCGGCGCTGCGGGCGGAGCTGGCCAAACGCGGCCTTGACGGTTTCATCGTGCCGCGCGCCGACCGCTTCCAGAACGAATATGTGCCGCCCTGCGCCGAGCAGCTGGCCTGGCTCACCGGCTTCACCGGCTCGGCCGGCATCGCCATCGTGCTCGCCGACCGCGCGGTGATCTTCGTCGACGGCCGCTATCAGGTGCAGGTGCAAGAAGAAATCGACGGCACGATTTTTTCCGTCGCGCACGTGGTCGAAAACCCGCCGACGCTGTGGATCGAAAACAATCTGCCGGCGCAGAGCCAAACTCGGCTATTCGCCGTGGCTGCATACGGTCGAAGGCGCCGAGCGGCTCGCCAAGGCCTGCGCCGCGGCGCGCGCCATGCTGGTGCCGGTCGAAGACAATCCGATCGACGCCATCTGGACCGACCGGCCGCAGCCGCCGCTCGGCGCCGTGGTGCCGCACGATCTGCGCTATGCCGGCGAAGACACCAAGGACAAGCTCAAGCGCCTGCATGCCGAGATGGAAAAGATCTCCGCCGACGCGCTGGTGGTCTCCGACCCGCAGAATGTGTCGTGGCTGTTCAACATCCGCGGCAGCGACGTGCCGCACACGCCGGTGGTGCTGGCCTTCGCCATGGTGCCGAAGAACGGGCGGCCGGCGCTCTATGTCGACCTGCGCAAGCTCGGCAACGACATGCGCTCCCGCCTCGAGGAGATTGCCGAGGTGCGCGCCAACGCCGCCTTCGAGCGCGATCTGGCGGAGCTCGGCAAGGAGCATCGCGCCGTGCGGCTCGATCCCGCGACCTGCGCCGAGGCGATCGCGCGCCTCGTCGTCGAGAACGGCGGCGAGATCGTGCGCGGCAGCGATCCGATCGCGCCGATGAAGGCGGTGAAGAACGCCACCGAGATCGCCGGCGCCCGCGCGGCGCAACTGCGCGACGGCGCCGCGGTGACGAAATTTTTGGCCTGGTTCGACCGCGAGGCGCCTCGTGGCTTGACCGAGATCGACGCCGTCGAGGCGTTGGAGAGTTTCCGCCGCGACAGCGGGCTCCTGAAGGACGTTTCGTTTCCGACCATCGCCGGCGCCGGGCCGGACGGCGCCATCGTGCATTACCGCGTCACCCGCAAGAGCAATCGCCGCATCGCGCCGGGCGAGCTGTTTCTGATCGATTCCGGCGGCCAATACGAGGACGGCACCACCGACATCACCCGCACCATCGCGGTCGGGCAGCCGACCCCCGACATGCGGCAAAAATTCACCCTCGTGCTCAAGGGCCACATCGCGCTGGCCCGCGCCGTGTTTCCCGACGGCACTTCCGGCGCGCAGCTCGACACCTTGGCGCGGCAATATCTGTGGCAGGCCGGCGTCGATTTCGACCACGGCACCGGCCACGGCGTCGGCAGCTATCTCTCGGTGCACGAGGGACCGGCGCGGATCGCAAAGCTCGGCGCCGCGGCGCTCAAGCGCGGCATGATCCTGTCCAACGAGCCGGGCTATTACCGCACCGGCGCCTACGGCATCCGCATCGAGAACATGATCCTGGTGACGGAAGCACCCCTCGTCATCGGCGCGGAAAAGCCGCTCAACGCCTTCGAGACGCTGACCTTGGCGCCGATCGACACCCGGCTGGTCGAGCCGGCGCTGCTCGACCGCCGACGAGATCGCCTGGCTCAACGCCTATCACGCCCGCGTGCGCGACACGCTGGCATCGTCGCTCGACGCCGCCACGCGCGCCTGGCTGATCACCGCGACGGCGCCGCTCGGGCCGCGGTAATGCCGGTTTTGCGGCGTGGAACTTTTGCGCCCACATGACGTTTTTCCTCGCGGGTTGGCTTTTTAATGAAGCATGATCATTTCGGAAAACCGGTATCCACTTTTCCGGATCATGCTCAAAGCGAGGAACCGTCATGCTCTCAACCATTCTCATCGTCGTCTTGATTCTGTTGCTGGTCGGCGCGTTGCCGACATGGCCGTACAGCTCAGGCTGGGGCTACTACCCCGGCGGCGGGCTCGGCCTGATCCTGATCATCGTGGTGATTCTGGCGCTATCAGGCAGAATCTGACGCGGGACGATTTGCTTTCACCGTCATTGCGAGCGGCAACGCGACGTTCGCAATGACGGGCGTCTCACCGGATGAGCTTCGCCCACTCGTCTTCCGTCAGCACTGTGACACCGAGCTTCTTCGCCTCGGTAAGCTTGGAGCCGGCGCCCGGACCGGCAACCACGTAGTCGGTCTTCTTCGACACCGAGCCGGACACTTTGGCGCCGAGCCGTTCCGCCGACGCCTTGGCCTCGTCGCGGGTCATTTTCTCTAGCGTGCCGGTGAACACCACGGTCTTACCGGCGACGGCGGAGTCGGCGCGCGGCTTCTCGGCGTCGCGGATTTTCACTTGCTTCGACAAGCCGGTCGATGCGCCGGACATTGTGCGCCTCGCTGAAATATTCGCCCAGAGCTTTCGATCACCGTATCGCCGATCTGATCGAGCGCGTCCATTTCTTCTTTCGTTTCCTCATCGTCCTTGGCGAGCTTGAGGCAGGCTTCGTGGAACGCTTCCCAACTGCCGTAGCCGCGCGCCAGCGCCACCGCGGTGGTCTCGCCGACATGGCGGATGCCGAGCGCGATAGACGAAGCGCTCCAGCGCAATCTCGCGTCGCGCCGCGATGGCGTCGAACAGGTTGCGCACCGAGGTCTCGCCAAAACCTTCGACGCTCTTCGAGATGGATTTTCTTGTTGCGCTCCTCCAGCGTGAAAATATCCGCCGGCTCCTTGACCCACTCCTGCTCGTAGAACAGCTCGATCTGCTTCTCACCCAGCCCGTCGATGTCGAAGGCGCGGCGCGACACGAAGTGCTTGAGGTGCTCGATCGTCTGATACGGACAGGCGAACTCGCCGGTGCAATGGGCCCGCGCCCTCCTCGGCACCGCCGGCGGTCTCTCGCGCACCACGTCGGTGTGCAGCGGACACGGACACTTTTTCGGAAACTGATACGATCTTGGCGCCGCCGGGCGCTTGTCGAGGACGACGCCGAGCACTTGCGGGATGACGTCGCCGGCGCGCTGGATGACGGTCACCGATGCGGATATCGCGGCCGTCGCGCAATTCCGCCGTCGCGCCGATGCCCTTGATCTCGTCCTCATTGTGCAGCGTGACGTTCTGCACCACGACGCCGCCGACACCGTACCGGCTCGAGCTTGGCGACCGGCGTCAGCGCGCCGGTGCGGCCGACCTGGATTTCGATGTCCTTGAGGACGGTCGATGGCGCGTTCTCGGCCGGAAATTTGTGCGCGATCGCCCAGCGCGGCGAGCGCGAGACGAAGCCGAGCCGCTCCTGCCAGTCGAGGCGATCGACTTTGTAGACCACGCCGTCGATGTCGTAATCGAGGTGCGAGCGCTCGCGTTTCGATGTCGCGGTGGAACGCGAGCAGCGCCTCGACCGACGGCACATCTTGGTCAGCGGATTGGTCTTGAAGCCGCAAGATCTCGAACCATTTGATCATGCCGGATTGGCGTATCGGCGGGCATCTCGCTCATCTCGCCCCAGGCATAGGCGAAAAAACCGAGCGGCCGCGACGCCGTGATTGCTCGGGTCGTTCTGACGCAACGAGCCGGCCGCGGTGTTACGCGGATTGACGAAGAGGTGCTCGCCGGCCTCTTTCTGCTTGCGTTGAGCTCGAGGAACGTCGCCTTGGTCATGTAGACCTCGCCGCGCACCTCGCAGACCGTCGGCACGCCCCTGCCCTTGAGCCGGTGCGGCACGTCCTCAAGCGTCTTGATATTGGCGGTGACGTCCTCGCCCTCAGCTGCCGTCGCCGCGCGTGGCGCCGGTGACGAGCTCGCCGTCTTCGTAGCGCAGCGACATCGACAGGCCGTCGATCTTCGGCTCGGCGCTGAACGCGATCTCCTCGTCGTCCGGCAGGCGCAGGAAGCGGCGGATACGGCCGACAAAATCGACGACATCCTCTTCCGCGAACGCATTGTCGAGCGACAGCATCGGCACCGCGTGCCGAACCTTCTTGAACTTGCCGGTCGGCGCGCGCACCGACTTGTCAAGCTTTCGAACGTGCGCAAATCGCGGGAAACGAGTTTCAATCGCGTCATAGCGCCGTCGCAGGGAGTCATACTCAGCATCTGAGATCGTCGGCGCGTCCTTCTGGTAATAGTTCTCAGAATGCCGGCTTGATCTCGACCTCGAGACGATTGTGCTCGCGCTCGGCCTGCTTTTCAGTGAGATCGTCGACGGGAAGTTTTGCGCTGTCTTTGGCGGCCATTTGCAAATCCGTCATTCCGGGGGGCGGCCCACCGGGTCCGGCCTCCGGCTAGCCCGATGGCAGGCTTCTAACCAAAACCTAGAAACCCATAACAACCGCCGAGGGGGTTGTGTACTACGCCCATTTGATAGCAGATCGCAATCTGTACACGTTACGCGATTGACGAAATCGGAAAACCCGTCCTTATTTGTGATCGCAGACGGCACAAATGAAAAATACCCAGGCAGGGCATCGTGCCGCGCTTTAGAGGGCCAGGATGCGTTGCGCCGGGATCATAATCGTCGTCCTGTCAATTCTCACGAATAACGCTGAAGCTCAGGACGATCCTAAAGCGTGCGCGGCGATTGCACAGGATTCTAAGCGACTTGAGTGCTTTGACCTGATATTCAAAAAGTCTTCTGTGACTACTTCATCGCCGAAATCCGATTGGACTATCACGGAGGAGAAATCGAAAATCGACGATACCACCAACGTGTTTCATCGCAATTACCGATAGCGCCGCAACTGAAGCGTACGCTTTGCAAGTGCTCCGGAATTACACACAGCAGGCCCAGCGACGCGATTATGTCCACTGCGGCGGTTTCTAGTGGTCTGCATGGCGCGTGATCTAGCTTGGCCGCCACTACGCCTCGCGTTAGCTAACTATCGCCGCGCGGATTGCGCGATGTTATTTAGCGTCAGACCGCGTTCGGACGCATAGGATTGGCGCGCACGTCGAATGGCGGCCAGCGGATGCGGACCATATTGGAAACAGTCGTCGCTCTGATGTCGTACCGGCATTGGCGCTCACGTCTGCATCGCTGCCGGCCTCCGCCACCACGGTGCGCATCTACGTCACCAACTCGGCCGGCGACAGCATCCATGTCATCGATCCGGTCACCAACAAGGTGGTGCAGGAGATCAAGGACGTAGTCGGCGCCCATGGCATCGCGTTTTCGCCGGACGCCGCGCGGGTCTATGTCAGCAACGAGGAGACCTCGACGCTCGACGTCTATGACCGCAAGAGCGGCAAGCTGATCAAGAAGGTGGCGCTGTCGGATCATCCGAACAATATTTCGGTGACCAAGACCGGCGACCGCATCGTCGTCGCCATCGCCCGCGGCCGTGGCGGGCTGGATATCGTCGACGCCGCGACGCTGACGTTGAAGACGACGATCTCCACCAATGGCGGCCGCCTCCACAACGTCTATGTCACGCCGGACAGCAAATACGTGGTCGGCGGCTCGATCCCGTCGAAGACTTTTTACGTCTTCGATCTCGACAAGGAGCAGTTGGCCTGGGCGATGCCGATGGATGCCGGCGTCCGCTGCATGGCGATTGAGACCAATCCGGACGGCTCGACCAAGCGCGTGTTCGCCCAGATGTCGGGCCTCAATGGCTTCTCGGTGATCGATTTCGCCGAGCAAAAGGAAGCCGCGCGAGTGACCTTGCCGAAGGTGCCGCAGGACTTCGACCACGGCGGCTACCGCACCAACGAGCCGTCGCACGGCATCGGCATCGCGCCGGACAACAAGACGCTGTGGGTCACCAGCATTCCCAACAACGCCGTGTACGAATATTCGCTCGCCGACCTCAAGCTGATCGGCAAGGTCGACCTGCCCAGCGAGACCATCGCCGGCCACGCGGCGCCGCTGTCGGCGGTGGCCAATTGGCTCACGTTCACGCCGGACGGCAAGGAGATGTTTATTTCCAATTCCGGGATGCGCTCGGTGACGGTGGTCGATACCGCGGCGATGAAAGTCACCAAGGTCATTCCGGTCGGCGAAGTGCCGAAGCGTAACGGCACTTTGGTGATACCAGACGAAGGCGGCCACGCCACCAAGCGCGGACCGAGCAAGCAGGCTTCGGCGCAGTAATGCTCAATTGGCGCTCCGTCACCCTGAGGTGCGAGCGAAGCGAGCCTCGAAGGGTACGGCCCCGGCGCCTGAGCAGCATCCTTCGAGGCCCGCGCTACGCGCGGGCACCTCAGGATGACGGTGCAGAGTTATTTCTTAGTCAGCGTCGCGCCTTGCGCCCATTGGGCGATGGTCTTCCAATTGGGATCGTTCTTGCTGGCGAATTGCCGGCCGCCGGAGTGGAAGGCGTCGCCGCCGGCCTCGGGCGCCAGCGGATGCAGCAGGATTTTGGCGGTCAGCGGATCGTCCACCGCCTGGACGATCTTCGTAACCGTGTCGAAATTCTTGCGCGTCTGTTCCTCGGTCCATGTCGATTGGCCGGCGGGAAGCTTTTCCAGGCGCAGCATGTTGTTGGCTTCGGCGTGACACATCACGCAGGGCGCGTGTCCCGGCCTCTTGGCGAGGAAGATCGGCTGCACCTTGGCCTTGTAGAAGTCGTAGTCGAGCGTGCCGGCGGCGGGCACCAGCGAGGTGCTCGCCAGCGCGAACGTCGTGGCGGCAACGACGAAGCGAACGGACATGCATCCCTCCCAAACGATTATTTTGCGATCGTCTATCGCAAAACTATTTTGCGCAATCTAGCAGACGATGTGTCGGCGCGCGACGGCGATCAGCTCGCGGCGCGGATCAACCGCTCGGCGGCGGCGCGGGCTTCGGCGGTGATTTCGGCGCCGGCCAGCATGCGCGCGATCTCTTCCCGGCGCCGCTCGGCTTCAAGCTCGACAACACGGGTCGCCACCCGCTTGCCTTTGGCGAGCGCGTCCTTGGTGATGAGGTAGTGCCGGTCGGCGCGCGCGGCGACCTGCGGCGCGTGCGTCACCGCGATGACCTGGACGCCGGAAGCAAGCCGGGCGAGCCGCACGCCGATAGCGTCGGCGACGGCGCCACCGACACCAGTGTCGATTTCGTCGAACACCAAGGTCGGCGCCGAGCCGCGGTCGGCCAGCACCACTTTGAGCGCCAGCAGAAAGCGCGCCAACTCGCCGCCGGACGCGATCTTCATCAGCGGTCCCGGCCGGGTGCCGGGATTGGTGCGCACCCAGAACTCGACCCGGTCGAGGCCGTTGGGGCCTTCGCTCTCGCTCTCGATCTGAGTGGAAAATTGCGCGCGCTCGAGCTTGAGCGGTTTCAGCTCGGCATTGACCGCCTTGTCGAGCTTCTGCGCGGCGCGGCGCCGGCCGGCGGAGAGCGCCTGCGCCGCCTCGCGATAACGCGCCGTGGCCGCTTTCGCTTCTCGCTCCAGCGCGGTGAGGCGCTCGGCGCCGGCGTCGATCAACGCCAGATCGCCCTGATAGCGTTGCCCGAGCGCGGCCAGATTATCGACCGGCACATTGTATTTGCGCCCGGCGGCGCGCAGCGCGAACAGGCGCTCCTCGATGCGTTCGAGCTCCCGCGGGTCGAAGTCGGCCACGCGCAGCGCCTGTTCGAGATGGGTGCGCGCCTCGTCGAGCGCGTTGAGCGCGGCGTCGATCGCCTTGACCACCGGCTCCACCAGCGCCGGCGCCTGCACGGCGCGGCGTTCGAGGCGGCGCACCGCGGTCGACAGCGGCGGCACCGGCGATTGCGGGCCGGTGACGCTGTCGAGGGTCGAGCGCAAATCCTCGGCGACCTTTTCCGCCTGCATCATGGCGGCGCGCCGGTCCGCGAGCGCCGTCTCCTCGCCGGTTTCGGGCGCGAGACGGCCGAGCTCCTCGACGGCGTGGCGCAGCCATTCCGCCTCGCGGCCCGAGCCGTTCGACCTCGGCGCGATGATGGGCGACGGCCTCCTCGCGCGCGCGCCGCTCGTCCCATAGCCGCGTTACTTCGGCAGCGTCGCCTTCGATGCCGCCATAGGCGTCGAGCAAAGCACGATGGGTCGCGGCGTCGACGAAGGCGCGCTCGTCGTGCTGGCCGTGGATTTCCACCAGCGCCGCGCCAAGCGCGCGCAGCACCTGGACGCTGACCGGCTGGTCGTTGACGAAGGCGCGGGTACGGCCGTCGGCGAATTGCACGCGGCGCACGATCAGCTCGTCCTCACCGCCGAGATCATTCTCAGAAAGCAAGCGGCGCGCCGGATGGTCTTTGCCGAGATCGAACGCGGCAATCACCTGGCCTTGCTCGGCGCCCTCGCGCACCATCGCGGTGTCGCCGCGCGCGCCGAGCGCCAGCGCGAAAGCATCGAGCAGGATCGATTTGCCGGCGCCGGTCTCGCCGGTCAGCGTGGCGAGGCCGGACCCGAAATCGATGTCCAGGCGATCGATCAGGACGATGTCGCGGATGGAAAGGCGAGCCAGCATCGGGGAACGGATATCAGATGTCAGAGGACGGATGACGGATGACGAACTCTATTCTTGATTCTGCCTTCTGTCCTCTGTCGTCCGGCCTAACCCAACCCCACCTTCTTGAACGCCTTGCTCATCCAGGATTCCTTGTTCTCGTTCGGCTCGCCGCCGGCGTTCTTCACCAGCTTATAGGCGTCCTTGTACCAAGTGCTGTCCGGGAAATTGTGGCCCAGCACCGCGGCGGCGGTCTGCGCTTCGTCGATGATGCCGAGCGAGAGATAGGCTTCGGTCAGCCGCTCCAGGGCTTCCTCGACGTGGCGCGTGGTCTGGTATTGCGTCACCACGACCTTGAAGCGGTTGATGGCGCCGATGAAGTCGCGCTTGTCCAAGTAGTAGCGGCCGGTCTCCATCTCCTTGCCGGCGAGCTGGTCGCGCGCCATGTCGATTTTTTTCTTGGCGGCGGTGGCATATTCGGAATCCGGATATTTGCGCGACACTTCTTCGAGCGAGCTGATCGCCTTGTCGGCGCGCGCCTGGTCGCGGCTGACGTCGAGGATCTGATCGTAATAGGACGAGCCGATCAGGTATTGGGCGTAGGCCGCGTCGGGACTGCCGGGATGCAGTGTCACATAGCGCTGCGCCGAATTGATGCAGTCGGTGTATTCCTTGGCCTGATAGTAGGAATAGGCCGACATCAACAGCGCCTTGCGCGCCCAGTCCGAATACGGATTCTGACGGTCCACTTCGTCGAATTTTTTTGCCGCCTCCTTGTAGTCCTGCTTGTTGTTGAGCAGGAAAAGGCCCTCGTTATAGAGCTTGTCGGCTGGCGTATCGGCGATGAGATCGTCGTCTTTGTTGAAATAGCTGCAGCCCATGAGCGGCGCAGTGACCGGCGCGACGACAAGCGCCAACGCCAGCCAACCCGCCAGCGCACGCAGCCTGCGACCGGACTTGCCCGATCCTCGTAACCGCAGCGTCATGAGATGGTCAGTATCCCGTCCCGCCGATAGCCCCACCTTATTCCGCGCCGCACGCGCGTCCAAGGGGAGCATCCCCTGAGGTCCGACGATAATAGCGCAATTAAGCCCGGCAATCGGCCGGGATTAAGGCGAAAAAGTTAAGCATTTCAAGAGACGTCAGGCCCGTAAGCGGGGACGCCGACGCCGGTGGCGAGATCGGCATGGCCGCGGAGGCGACGGACCGTCTCCGGCATCTCGACGTATGTCCACGCACTCTGGTCCGCCATCAGGGCGGTGAGGACGGCGTGATTGAGCTTGTGGCCGCCGCGCACCGAACGATAGGCGCCGATGAGCGGGGCGCCGGCCAGCGCCAGGTCGCCGATGGCATCGACCGCCTTGTGGCGCACGAATTCGTCGGGGAACCGCACGCCCTCGGCGTTGAGCACCCGGTTTTCGGCGACCACGACGGTATTCTCGAGCGAGGCGCCGAGCGCATAGCCCGCACTCCACAGTTTCGCCACGTCGCGCATGAAGCCGAACGTCCGCGCCCGCGAAAGCTCGCGGCGGAAATTGTCCGGCTCTACGTCCATGGAGAAGGTCTGGCGGCCGATCAGCGGAGAATCGAATTCGATTTCGGTTTCGATGCGAAGCCCGCGCGCATAGGGCCGCAACTCGCCGGAGCAGCCGTTCTTGCCGACCTGTACGGATTTCAGCACTTTGATGTAGCGCCGCGGCTCCGTAAGCGTCGCAATGCCGGCTTGATCGATGGCCGCGACGAAAGGCTCGGCGCTGCCGTCCATGATCGGGACTTCGGGACCGTCGACCTCGACGACGACATTGTCGACGCCGAGACCGTGCAGAGCGGCAAGCACATGTTCGGTGGTCGAGATGGCCGGGCCGGCCTGATCGCCGAGCACGGTTGCGAATTCGGTCGCCGTCACCGAGCGGTAATCGGCAACCAGCTCGCGGTCGCGCTGGCCGTTCGGTCCGGACCGCAGGAAAACGACGCCGGTATTGGCTTCGGCTGGATGCAGCGTCAGGGTGACGGGTGAACCGGAATGGACGCCGATACCTGCGACGGTCGCGTCACTACGCAACGTCGTCTGACTACCGGCTAGCATGCCCCGCGTCATGCGGTCGTCCCACAACTTATGGCCCAACTGCGCGAGCACGAAACCACGCGACCAGTTATGACCCACCCCAACTCAAGAGGTATGCAGCTTGACCTGCAGTCCAGGGTGGTCCCCCATCGGTCAGCCAGACCTGGGCTGACCAAACTCGACCCCCAAAACACTACCCCTCCGACGGCCTTAATGTACCGGCAGGCCGTCCACAGGCCAACTCACGCTTTCTTACCGACTGTTACCATGTTCTGGCCGCACTCTTGCCGGCATAGCCGCGAAATTTGGCGAACCGGTGCGCGTTCCCAGGGCTTGAGATTTTTTATTGCCGCTGCACCGCACCACGCGGCCGCCTGGGCACGGCAGCGCCACACATAATACCGTCAAAAGCTCAATGAGTTAGGCCGCCGCGAAAGGCCCAAGGGTAGGTTGCCTTCGGCCAGGCGCAGACGGCGTCGACGCCGCTTTTTGGCGGCGCCGGATTGGTTTTAGTTCGCTTGCCGACGCAGGAAAGCCGGGATGTCGAGCTGGTCCTCTTCGGACTGGTTATGCACAGGAGCCTGCCGACCGTGCTGGTCGAGCCCTTGCGGCGCTCCATGTGACGTCCCTTGGGGCGCCGGGCGCTTGGCATATTCGGACACCGGCTCTGGACGCGGCTCCGGTGCCCGCGGCATCGGCCGTCCGGCCAGGCGCTCAGAGGCCTGCGGCGGGCTTGGCGGCGCGCTGCGCGGGCTCGCCTCGGCGTCTTCCTCCTCGTGCTGGCGGCGGCCGAGACCGACCGATGCCAGCCGCTGCAACAGCGACTTGCGCTGCCCTTCAGGATGCTCGGCCGGCGGCAGCTCGCCGCGGCGGGCGCGGATCTCGTTCTGCGCCGGCACCGGCAGCTCGTCGATGCGCGGCATGCGCGGTGTGCGCACCGCCGCCCGCTCCGGCTGCGGTGGAATGAAAGCCTCCGGCTCGTGGGCGTCCGGATTGCTTGCCGGCGGATCGATGAACAGCGAGGGCTTTGGCGCCAGCGGACGGATCGCGACATCGTCGCTACCACCCTGCGGCATGATCGCCGCCGCGATGGCCGCCTTTGCCACCGATGCGATCGAAGCGTTGACGGAGGCGGGCGGCGCAGCCGGTGCCGCGGCGGCGGGCCGCAACGGTTGCTGCATCGGCTCGGTACGCTCGGGACGCTCCGAAATGCGCAGGTTGTCCCCACGCAGCCGGTGCGCCACCTCGGCGATGCGCTGTTCGGCTTGCGGCAAGGTCTGCTTCTGCGCCTGCGCCTGATCGATGCCGGTGGCGACGACGGAGACGCGGATGATGCCGTCGAGGCTCTCGTCGAAGGTGGCGCCGACGATGATGTTGGCGTCAGAATCGACCTCTTCGCGGATCCGGGTCGCTGCTTCATCGACCTCGTAGAGTTTCAGATCGCGGCCGCCGGTGATGGAGATGAGCAGGCCACGCGCGCCCTTCATCGACGCATCGTCGATCAGCGGATTGGAGATCGCGGCCTCGGCGGCGGTGAGCGCGCGCTTGTCGCCCTCGGCCTCGCCGGTGCCCATCATCGCCTTGCCCATTTCGCGCATCACGGCGCGCACGTCGGCGAAGTCGAGGTTGATGAGGCCTTCTTTCACCATCAGATCGGTGATGCAGGCGACGCCGGAATAGAGCACCTGGTCGGCCATGGCGAAGGCATCGGCAAACGTCGTCTTCTCGTTCGCCACCCGGAACAGATTCTGGTTCGGGATGATGAGCAGCGTGTCGACGCATTTCTGCAATTCGCCGATGCCGCCGTCGGCGGTGCGCATGCGGCGCTGGCCTTCGAAGTGGAACGGCTTGGTGACGACGCCGACGGTGAGGATGCCGAGCTCGCGGGACACTTTGGCGATGACCGGAGCGGCGCCGGTGCCGGTGCCGCCGCCCATGCCGGCGGTGACGAACACCATATGCACGCCGGCGAGATGATCGCGGATCTCGTCGATCACTTCTTCGGCGGCGGCGCGACCGACGTCGGGTTGCGAGCCGGCACCGAGACCCTCGGTCACCTGCACGCCCATCTGCACGATGCGCTCGGCCTTCGACATGGTGAGCGCCTGGGCGTCGGTATTGGCCACGACAAAATCGACGCCCTGCAGGCCGGCGGTGATCATGTTGTTGACGGCATTGCCGCCCGCGCCGCCGACCCCGAACACGGTGATGCGGGGTTTGAGCTCTCGGATATCAGGGATGTTCAGATTGATTGCCATGGTTGCCTCTTCTTCCTTGCGCGGGCGCTACCGACGCCCTGCCCCGACCGGTCCGCCACCGGCCGTTGTGATGGAGTGACTTCGTCTCTGGGGGCCATCAGAAACTCTCGCGAAGCCATTGTCCGACGCGGGCGAAGTAGCCGCCCGTACCTGTCTTCGGATACCGCCGACGTCGCGGTTCGAAGTGTTCGAGATGTGCCGCCTGCGGGTAGACCAGGAGGCCAGCGGCCACGGCAAAGGCCGCGCCTTTGGCCGAGTCCGGCAGACCGGCGATACCGAGCGGGCGCCCGACGCGCACCGGCCGGTCGAGAATGCGGCCGGCAAGATCGGCCAAGCCCGTCAATTGGCTGGCGCCGCCGGTCAGCACCACGCGGCCGCGCGCTTCCGCGGCGAACACGGAGGCCGCGAGCCGGTCGCGCACCATTTCCAGAATCTCTTCGACGCGCGGCTTGATGATCTGCACCAGCGTGGCGCGGGAGACGAATTGGGTCTGTTCGCGCTCGTCGTCGTTGATCGGCGGCACCGTGATCATGTCGCGCTCGTCCGAGCCGCCGGCGAGCACGCTGCCGTAAAGCGTCTTGATCCGCTCGGCATCGACGATGCGGGCGTTCAGGCCGCGGGCGATGTCGGTGGTGACGTGCTGGCCGCCGAGCGCAAAACCGTCCAGATGAACGAACCGGCCGCCGATGAAGACCGCCATCGTGGTGGTGCCGGCGCCCATATCGACCACCGCTGCACCAAGATCCGCTTCGTCGTCGGCGAGCGAAGAAAGGCCGGCGACATAGGGGCTCGCCACCATGGCCTCGACGCTGAGATGGCAGCGCTCGACCGCCAGCATCAGATTGCGCGCCGCCGCGATATCGGTCGTCGCCACATGCATGTCGACGCCGAACCGGCCGCCGAGCATGCCGCGCGGATCGCGGATGCCGTCGGTGCCGTCGATCGAATAGCCGACCGGCAGCGAATGCAGCACGGCGCGGCCGTCACGCTGCGAATGCCGGCTGCCGGCGCCGAGCACGCGGGCGATATCGCCCTCGGACACGCCGGAGCCGACGATGTCGACGTCGGCGGCGAACAATTCGCCGGACAGGCGCCCGGATGAGATCGGCAGGATGACCGACTCGATCTCGACCGCCGCCATGCGTTCGGCGGCATCGACGGCTTGGCGGATACCTTCCTCGACTTGCGCCAGATTGACGACACCGCCGGCTTTCATGCCGCGCGCAGCGGTGTGGCCGAAGCCGATCACCTCGACGGCGTGGCTCCTTCGGGTCAACACTTGCTGCGGCCCATGCGGCCGCAACCGCGCGATCAGGCAGGCGACCTTGCTCGAGCCGATGTCGAGCGCGGCGACGACGGCGCTGCGATGCGGCGAGATCGGCTTCATCTTCGGAGTGAGGCCGTAATGGAGGGTGTTCATGCGTCACCCCCCTTTTTCTTCTTCTTGTTGGCTTGCAAAGCCTCGTCGCGGGCCTGCGCCGCGGCGTCCGACAGCCGCACGCTCACGCGGTCGGGCAACCGCAGATCGACCATGGTGATGTCGCGCGACAAAAGTTTCTTGTCATGATCGAGCGCGACCAGCCGATCGAGCGCAGCCACGACATCGGTTTCCGGCAGCCGCACGTCGATGCCGTTGGCGAGCCGCAAATTCCAGCGCCGCTCCGCCACCAGGATCGAGGCGCGCAGCTGAGAGCGGATATCCGGATAGCGATCGATGACGGCGAGAAAATCCTTGGCAACGCGTTCGGCACCTTTGCCGACCACGAGCGGCAACCCGACATAGCGGCGTTCGATGAACGGTTCGAGCACCGTGCCGTCGGCGGCGATGACGCTGACGCGGCCATCCTTCTGCCAGATGGCGAAGGCCTGCCGTTCGGTCACCGTGATCTGCAAGCGATCGGGATAAAGTTTCAGCACCGCGGCATCGCCAATCCACGGATTGGCCATCAGCCGGGCGCGTGCGGCGTCGGCGTCGAGGAACAACAGCGAAGCGCGGCCGGTGACGCCGGCGGTGGTCAGGATTTCCTCGCGGCTGACTTCCTTCGAGCCGGTCAGCGAAATCGCAGCGATGCGGAAACCGACGGAATTCGCAGCGATGTCGCGCGCGTCCTTGAACCAGGCGACGAGGTCGGCGACGTGCTGGCCCTTGACGACGCCATAGCCGAGTGCGCTGGCCAACAGCAGCACCGAACCCGCAATACCTATGCCGGACGGCAACCGCTTGAGCCGCGAACGCCAGCGTCCGGCGAGGCCGCGATAAGCCATCCAGAAGAAACGGCGACGAGGTGTTGCACCAACGCGCGCAACAGCCGGCTCATCCATCGACGTGCCGGCCTCCCCCACCTCTGATAACCCCGACCCCATCATCGATTGGTCGAGGCGTCCTCCACCATCCATCGCACCAGCTCTTCGAACGTGATGCCCGCATATGCGGCTAGCTCGGGCACGAGCGACGTCTCGGTCATGCCCGGTTGTGTATTGACCTCAAGACAGACAAGCTCACCCGTTCCCCGATCGTCGTAGCGAAAGTCCGCGCGGCTCACGCCGCGGCAGCCAAGCGCGTTATGGGCAGCCAGACTGAGTCTGCGGACTTCCTGGTAAACATTTGGTAAAATTTGCGCCGGCAGCAGGTGTTTAGAGCCTCCTGCGGCGTATTTTGCCTCGTAGTCGTAGAACCGCGTCGCCGGCACGATCTCGATGACGTCGAGCACCCGGTCGCCGAGCACGGCGCAGGTCAGTTCCTTGCCGGGGATGTAGCGCTCGACCATCACCCGCTCGCCGAACGCCCAATCCTCGCGATAAAGCTCCTGGGGCGGGTGCGGATGCGCCTCGGTGACGATGAAAACGCCGACGCTGGAGCCCTCCGCGATCGGTTTGATCACATAGGGCCGCGCCATGAGATGGCCTTTGGCCGCTTCGAACCGCGACACCACCCGGTCGTCGGCGACCGGCACGCCGGCGGCACGGAACAGTATTTTGGCAAAGTCCTTCTGCATGGCGACGGCCGAGGCCATGACGCCGGAATGGCTGTAGGGAATGCCGAGAATCTCCAGGACGCCTTGCAGCGTGCCGTCCTCGCCTGGCCGGCCGTGCAGCACATTGAGCGCGATATCGGGCTTGGCGGCGGCCAAAACCGTAGCAATATCGGGGGTCACATCGATCGGAGTGACGCGATAGCCGAGCCGGATGAGAGCATCGGCGCAAGCCTTGCCGGAGCGCAGCGAGACGTCGCGCTCCGCCGACCAGCCACCCATCAGGACGGCCACGTGCTTTGCCATGCTCAGCCGGTTTCGCTGATTCGCATGGCTCACGAATAGAATCCACAATTGGCGAAAAATCGAGAGATTTAGTGGCCAGCGGCCCCCGGCACCGCGAAGCCGTCACAGAGCCGGGACGGCAAAGCCGTCGTAGAGCCAAGACAGGCAGTCGAACAGGTGCGCCTCGTCCCAATCGGCCACGGTGGCATTGCGCACGTCCCGGGCGATGCCTTCGTCGAGGTGATAAAAATCCCACAGCGACCGGGATTCGAGCTGCACCCGCGCGGTGCGCAAGAGCCGCGCCGCCTCGAAACGGCGGAATGCGGCCTGATAGTCGCCGTCCGCGGCGTGGATCGCTTCGGCAAGGCAGAGGCCGTCCTCGATCGCCATGCCGGCGCCTTGGGCCAGCGACTGCAACGGCGCGTGCGCGGCGTCGCCGAGCAGCACGATGCGGCCCTGGTGCCAATGCCGCACCGGATCGCGGTCGCCGATCGAGCGGCGCCAGCGCAGGTCCATCATGCCGATCAGCGCGCGCATCGACGGATGCGTATCGCGGTAGGCGTGCTCGAGTTCGGCGCGCGCAGACGCCGCGTCCAGTCTCTCGGCATGGGCCGCGGTGCGGAACACGTTGACGACGTTGAACTCGCTGCCGTGGCGCAGCGGATAATGCACGATATGCAGGCCCGGTCCGCTCCACAGCACCACGCAATCGCGCGGCACGTCGGCCTTGAGCTCCGCAATCGGCACGATGGTGCGCAGCGCCACATAGCCGATCGGTCGCGGCTCGCCGTCGCCGATCAATTTCGCCCGGAACAGCGAGCGGACGCCGTCCGCGGCCACGAGCGCGGCACCGGAGAAGGTGCGGCCGTCCGCCGTCGTCACCGCGACGGTTTCGCCGCGTTCCTCGTAGCCGGTCACCATCGCATCGGCGACGAGCTCGATGGCGTCGCTGCAGCCGGCAGGCATCGAGCAGCACGTTATGCACGTCGATGCGATGGACGATGATGTAGGGATGTTTGAAACGGGCACGGAACGCGGCGCCGCCGGTGGGAATGCGCACCAGTTCCTTGCCGCTCAAAGCATCCAGCATCAGCACCGCAGGTGGTGAATCGGCGACCGCCATCACCTGCTCGGTCAGGCCGATACGATCGAACACATGAAAAACATTCGGCCCGAACTGAATGCCGTAGCCGATGGCGCCGAATTCGGTGGCGCCTTCGAGCACGCGGGTCGGTCGGCCGCGGCGCGCCAAGGCGAGCGCCGCGGTCAGCCCGCCAAGCCCGCCGCCGACGATGAGAATCGGTTCACGCGCCATCGCTTCAACGCGTATACGCTAATACTGCCCATTCGGCTCCAGCCCGAGCATATATTGCCCGAACATGCTGCCGCTGGAATCCCAGTTCAGGCTGATATGCGAGGTCGCGGCATGAGCGTCGCGCCAAAAACGCTGCAAGGGATGGTCGAGATAAAGGCCTTGACCGCCGCCGGTGACGACCAGCGCATCGATCGCCTGGACCGCCAGCCGCGCGCAGAACGCCTGGTCGCGGCGATTGCGCAACCGCACGTCCATGCTGACGGCTTCGCCGCGCGCGGCCGCCTCGTAAGCCTCGGCAAGATCGCGAAACATCAAGACCCTGGCGGCGTCGATGCAAGCGGACGCCTCGGCGGCGCGCAGTTGCACCGTGGTCAGCTCGGCCAGCTTGCGATTGCCGCCGTAGAGCGCGCCGCGCGAGGTGCGGACCTTCGCCATGTCGAGAAACGCCGCCAGCGCCCCTTCCGCCATGCCGACGACGGGCGCCACGATCGCGATCGGCAGCACCGCCAGGAACGATTGCTTGTAAAGCGGATTGGTTTGCGCGCGCATTCCGGGCGCGGTGGCGTTACGAAGCTCGGCGAACGTCACCGCGCGGTGGGCAGGGACGAACGCATTGTCGGCGACGATGGTTTTGCTGCCGGTGCCGGCGAGCCCCATCGTGTGCCAGTTGTCGTCGATGGTGATGTCGGCGGTGCGCAGCACGAAGAATCCCGGCAATGGCGGACCGCCGGATTGCGGAATCATGCCGCCGAAGAATTGCCACTGCGCATTGTCGCAGCCGCTGCAGAAGAAGCCCGAGCCCGAGACCTTGTAGCCGCCGTCGACCGCGACGGCTTGCGCGATCGGCGTATAGGTACCGGCCGAAAGCGCCGCGCGGTCGTGCCAGATCTCGTCCTGCGCCTGTGGCGAAAGGCAAGCGATCAGCCATTGTTGCGAGGCGAGCAGGCCGTAGACCCAGCCGGTCGAGCCGCAACCGCCCGCGATCGTCATCTGGACCTGCACGAACACGTCGAAGCCGTACTCGAAACCGCCGTAAGCGCGCGGCTGCATGATGCGGAACAAGTCGGCTTGCCGCATGCGCGCGATCATGTCGTCGCTGACGCGGCGCGCGGCTTCCGTTTCGCGCGCCCGTTCGCGCGCAATGCCGGCGATCTCGCGGGCCCGCGCGAGGAGTTCGGCAACGTCGGGTCTTTGCGGAGATGACATGCTACTCGCCTTTGAACTATTTGCCTTTGAAATTCGCCGCGCGTTTCTCGTTGAAGGCCAAAATGCCTTCGCGGCGATCTTCGGTCGGGACCATCCGGTAATACGCTTCGGTCTCGAGCGCGAGGCCATCCCAAAGCGACATGTTCACGCCGCGGCTGATGGCAAGCTTGGCTTGCCGCACCGAGATCGGCGCATTGCGGGCGATGGTTTCTGCAGTCGCCAACGCTTCGGCGATGAGCTGCGACGCCGGCAGCACCTTGCTGACCATGCCCCACGCTTGCGCTTGCGCGGCGGTAAAGGGTTTTCCGGTGAGGATGATTTCCTTCGCCCGCCGCTCGCCGACGGCGCGCGCCAAGGTCTGCGTTCCACCGGCGCCCGGCATGATGCCGAGCGTGACCTCGGTCAGCGCGAAGCGGGCCTGTTCCGCCGCATAGATGAAGTCGCAGGCCAGCGCCAATTCGCAGCCGCCCGCATAGGCCGCGCCGTTGACCGCCGCGATGATCGGGATCGGGCACGCCAACATAGCGCGCACCATGCGCTCGTAGATCAGGTGCTGGCGGGTCCAGGCCTCGTCGGTCATGCCCTTGCGCTCCTTGAGATCGGCGCCGGCGCAAAAGGCCCGCTCCCCCGCGCCGGTGAGGATGACGCAGCGGGTATCGCCGCCGTCGAGGTTGAGACCCTCGAACAGCGTCATGATGTCGGTGCCGCATTGCGAATTCATCGCGTTGGCGACGTCGGGGCGATTGAGCGTGACGAGCATGACGTGCTGGCGCGGCCGGTCGATGCTCAAGGTGGCGAAGGACATGGCGGGGACCTCGGTTTGGCTTAACCACGATGAGCGCAGGCGCGCCACGGGTCAATTGATCGGGCGTATCAGAGGACAGGGCGAAGCCGGGCGCCCTGCCGAACGCTGCGCCGGCCCAGAAGCGCCGTCATAATTTTGTTCAGATGCAGGCGTTTCCTGGTTCGGGCTTCGGGAGGATACGACATGCGGCACATCTCGGTATGGGTCGTCGAGTTCATCAAGCTGCTGGGCGGACAGCGGCTTCACCCGATCGCCACCCAATGCCCGATCTGCCAGCAGATGGTCCGCCTCCACGTCAATAAAGCCGGCCGCCGCCACGTCTTCGCCCATGCCCGCGGATTGTACGAGGGCAGCCGATTTCGCGAGCACTACGCAGCCAAGATGAAGTGTGTCGGCTCCGGCGCTCAGACGATGTTCGACCCCCGCCCGAACGAACATCAAAGTTTCAACCTGCCCCGCTCGCTCGTTGACGAGTCGTGAGCCGCGCCGCCGCGCGCCGGCCGGCATGATCGTCATATGACATTGCGCATCTTGGCAGCCGCACTGCTGCTCGTGCTGGCGAGCGCGACCTTGCGGGCCGCCGAGCCGGCGCCGCTGCCGCCGGCGGTGGGTTTGAGCGAGAGCGCGGCCAAGGAAAGAGCGGCGCTTTTTGCCGCGCTCGCCGCGGCGAAAAGCGACGCCGAGGCGCGCGAGATCGAAGAGCGGCTGTGGACCTTCTGGCGCAGCTTTGCCGACGACGAATCGCGGCAATTGCTGGAGCAGTCGCGCGAGGCGCAGCTGCGTTTCGATTACGCCGAAGCGCTCATTTACAACAAAGCCGTGGTCAAGCACGCGCCGCAATTCGCCGAAGGCTGGAACCAGCTCGGCTACGTTTATTTTCTGGCGGGACAATACGACGCCTCACTGGACGCGATCGAACACGTGCTCGCACTCGAGCCGATGCATTACGCGGCGCTGGCCGGCAAAGGCATTATTTTGTACTACGCGGGCAAAGTCGAGGAAGCGCAGGCGCCGCTCAAGCGCGCGCTGGCGATCAATCCTTGGCTGAAGGAACGCAATCTGATCGGCAAGGATTCGCTGCCGACGCCTTGAGTCAATCTCGCGCCGCAGGCACGCCGATGCGCTCGATCTCCCATTCCAGCGCGACGCCGGAGGTTTCCTTGACGCGGCGGCGCACGTTTTCGCCGAGCGCTTCGATGTCGGCCGCCGTCGCGCCGCCGCGATTGATCAGAAAATTGCAGTGCATCTCCGAGACCTGCGCCCCGCCGACTTTCAGCCCACGGCAGCCGGCGGCGTCGATCAGTTGCCACGCCTTGCGGTCGGGCGGATTTTTGAACGTCGAGCCGCCGGTGCGGCTCTTGATCGGCTGCGTCGCCTCGCGCGACTCGGTGATCTTGTCCATCTCGGCGGCGATGACGGCGGGATCGCCGCGCTCGCCTTGGTACAGAGCTTCCGTGAAGATGTAGTCGGCCGGCACGCCGCAGTGCCGGTAGGTGTAGCCCATGTCGGCGTTGCGCAGCACGTGGATGCGGCCCTGCCGATCGACCGCGCGCGCTTCGATGAGCGCGTCCTTGGTCTCGCGGCCATAGGCGCCGCCGTTCATGCGCAGCGCGCCGCCGACGCCGCCGGGAATGCCGCGCATGAACGACAATCCGGCAATGCCGGCCTCTTGCGCCGCGCGCGCGACTTTGACGTCCGGCACCGCGGCGCCGGCGCGGATGCGCGTGTCTTCGACGGCGACATTGCCAAAACCGCGGCCGAGCCTGATCACCACGCCCGGCACGCCGCCGTCGCGCACGATGAGATTGGAGCCAAGCCCGATGACGGTCACCGGAATGTCCGCCGGCAGATTGGCCAGCGCATAAGCAAGGTCCTGCTCGTCTTCCGGCATGAACAGAACCTGCGCCGGACCGCCGACGCGAAACCAGGTCAGCTCCGCCAGCGATTGGTTCGCCAACAGCCGGCCGCGCAGCGCCGGCATTTTGGCTTTCAGATCGGCGACGATGTCGGGAAAGCTCATGCGGCTGCGCCTACCACTGTGTCGAGCCAGGCCGCCAGCACCTTGCCGCCAAGCTCACGCGTCGCCGGCCCGAGCGTTTGCGCCTGCCGGCGGATCTCGCGCGGATCGATGCCGGCCTTGCCGAGCTCGACGGTATGGCCGACCAGCCAGGCTTCGAACCGCGCCGGCTCGGTCTCCAGATGAAATTGCAGCGCGAGCTGTGATGGCGTGCGGAAAAACGCCTGCACCGGACAATGGGCGTCGATGCGAGCCGCTCGCAGCCCGCCGGCAGCTCACAATTATCGCCGTGCCAATGCAGCACCGGACTGGTCCCGAGCGGCGCCAGCACCGAGGTTTCGCCGGCCGCCGTCAGCGTCAACGGCGCCCAGCCGATCTCCTTCACCGGTCCCGGCGCCACGCGCGCGCCGAGCGCCGCCGCCATCAGCTGCGCGCCGAGGCAGATGCCCAGCATCGGCTTGTTGGCGGCGAGGCGCGCGGCAATGGCGGCGATTTCGTCGGTGATGAACGGATAAGCGTCGGCCTCATAGACGCCGATCGGACCGCCGAGCACGATCACCAGATCGGGCGCGATCAGCGTGTCGCTGTCGAAGCGATCGATGCCGGCGTCGTGATAGCGGACCTCGTAGCCGCGGGCGGCGACAAGCGGACCTAAAAGTCCGAGATCCTCGAAGGCGACGTGACGAACCGCAAGGCAGGCTTTGGCCATGGCATTATCAAGTTGCCGCCGCCAACTCGCCGGGCAGTGCATAAGCCCATTGGGTGATCGAACCGGCGCCGAGGCACACCACATAGTCGCCCGGCTTTGCCATGCTGGAGACCAGCAGATGCAGCCTGTCCGGGCTGTCCAGCGCAAAGACCTGCCGGTGTCCGTTTTTGCGCAGGCCTTGCACCAACGAGTCACGGTCCACGCCTTCGATCGGTGCTTCGCCGGCCGAATAGACTGGCGCGACGATCACCGCGTCGGCGTCGTTGAAGCAGGTGCAGAACTGCTCGAACAAAGCCTGTAGCCGCGTATAGCGATGCGGCTGCACCACGGCGATGACATGGCCCTTGGTGGATTCGCGCGCCGCCCGCAGCACCGACGCGATCTCGACCGGATGGTGGCCATAGTCGTCGACGATGGTGACGCCGTTCCACATGCCGGTGCGGGTGAAGCGCCGGCGCACGCCGCCGAAATTGGCCAGCGCGTTGCGGATCACGTCGTCGCCGATGCCGAGCTCGTGCGCCACCGCGATCGCCGCCGTGGCATTGAGCGCGTTGTGCCGCCCCGGCATCGGCAGCGCGACGTTCTTGATCTCGTGCAAGAAGCTCCCGGTGCGATCGCGGAACACGATGGTGAACAGCGAGGTGCCGCCGGCATGGGAGACATCGACCAGCCGCACGTCGGCCTGCGGGTTCTCGCCGTAGGTGACCATGCGGTGATCCTCGATGCGGCCGACCAGGCTCTGCACCACCGGATGATCGGTGCACATCACCGAGAAGCCGTAGAACGGCACGTTCTCGACGAAGGCGCGGAACGCATCCTGCACCGCCTCGAAGGTCTTGAAGTGATCGAGATGCTCGGGGTCGATATTGGTGACGATGGCGACGTCGGCCGGCAGCTTGAGGAAGGTGCCGTCGAACTCGTCGGCCTCGACCACCATCCACTCGCCGGTGCCGAGCCGCGCATTGGTGCCGTAGGCGTTGATGATGCCGCCGTTGATCACGGTCGGATCGAAACCGTCGGCGTCGAGCAGCGCCGCCACCATCGACGTGGTCGTGGTCTTGCCGTGGGTGCCGGCGATGGCGACGCAGCTTTTCAGCCGCATCAGCTCGGCCAGCATCTCGGCGCGGCGCACCACCGGCAGCCGCTCGGCACGCGCCGCGACCAGCTCCGGATTGTCGGGTTTTATCGCCGAGGACACGACGACGACGCGAACGCCGGTCAAGTTCTCGGCCGAATGTCCGATCGAGATTTTCACGCCCTTGTCGCGCAAGCGCTTGACGTTGGCGCTCTCGGACTGATCGGAGCCCTGCACCATATAGCCGAGATTCAACATCACCTCGGCGATGCCGCTCATGCCGATGCCGCCGATGCCGACGAAATGCACCGGCCCAATGTCGCGCGGTAGTTTCATGTGGTGTCCCAGGCTCGCAGATACAGCCGCTAAACCTACTGGTTTGCGCCCGCCGCCGCCACCTTCAGCACCAGGTCAGCAAGTCGATCCGCGGCATCGAGCCGGCCCACGGAGCGGGCCGCCGCCGCCATGGTGGTGAGCCGCTGCGGCGCCGCGGCCAAGCCTGCGAGCTCGGCAGCCAGCCGCCGCGGCGTGAAAGCGTCCTGGGTGAGCCGGATGGCGCCGCCGGCCGCTTCGAGGACGCCGGCATTGGCGAATTGATCCTGGTCGAGCGCGTGCGGCAGCGGCACCAGGATCGACGGCCGGCCGATCGCGGCCAGTTCGGCCACGGTCGAGGCCCCCGACCGCGACACGATCAGGTGGCTCGCCGCCAGGCGCGCCGGCAAATCGGTGAAAAACGGCGCTATTTCAGCGGCAACGGCGAGCTTGGCATAGACGCCGCGCACACGGGCCAAATCCTCGTCGCGGGCTTGCTGCACGATCGCCAGCCGCGCGCGCAAGGCCGGGTCGAGGAGGCCGATCGCGGCGGGCACGATATCGGCCATGACGCGTGCGCCCTGGCTGCCGCCGAAAACCAGGAGCCGCAGCGGATCGCCCGGCGCCGGATAGGGTGTCGCCGCGGCCGCAACGACCGCCGGCCGCACCGGATTGCCGGTCAGCGTCGCCTTGGCAGCCAGGTCCGGCCTTTGCCCGAACATGTCGGGAAACGAGGTGGCGATCGCGGCGACCCGCGGCGCCAGAAACCGGTTGGCACGCCCGATCACCGCATTGGCGTCGTGGATCAGGCTCGGCACGCCGCCCCAGGCCGCTGCCAGCAGCGGCGGCACCGTCGGATAGCCGCCGAAGCCGACCACCGCCGCAGGTTTTAGCCGGGCAAGCAGCGCGCGGGCCTGGAAATATCCGAGGCCGAGCATGGCGGCGGTGCGGCCGAGCGCAATCGGATTGCGCGACGCGACTGTGGCGCTCGAGACCACATGGATGGTTTGTTCGGAAAAGGCGCCGCCATAGCGCTCGGCGCGCCGGTCGGTGACGAGGTGAACCGGGATGCCGCGTTGTGCCAGCGCTGCCGCAAGCGCTTCGGCCGGAAACAAATGACCGCCCGTACCGCCCGCCGCCACCAGTACCGGCGCCCGGCCCGGCGCCAGCATCAGGCCGTGCTCCCGCCAAGCCCGCCAACCACGATTTCGCCGGGCAGTTGCGCGCGCGGCCGTTCCCGCGTCAGCGCCACCAGCATGCCCATGCCGTAGGCCAGCGAGATCAACGACGAGCCGCCATAGGAGATGAACGGCAACGTCATGCCCTTGGCCGGAATGAGATGCAGATTGACCGCCATGTTGATGGTCGATTGCATGCCGAACAAAATCGCCAGCCCTGCCGCGCCGAAACGGATGAACGGATCTTCCGCGCGCATCGCCTTGGTCAGCGCGCGGATGACAATGAACGCGAACAGCGCGACCAGAATGAGGCAGAGCACGACGCCGAATTCTTCCGCCGCGACCGCGAAGACGAAATCGGTATGGCCCTCGGGCAGGATGCGCTTGATCGTGCCTTCGCCCGGCCCGCGGCCGAACCAGCCGCCGCGGATGAAGGATTCGGTGGCGATATCGATATTGAAGGTGTCGCCGGACGCCGGATCGATGAAGCGATTGATGCGCTGGGCGACGTGCGGCACGGTGAAGAACGCCGCCGTCAAGCCGAGGCCCGCGGTGGCGGCGAGCCCGATCACCCAGATGAAGCGCATCCCCGCCATGTAGAACAGCGCGCCCCACACCAGCGCGATCAGCATGGTCTGGCCGAAGTCGGGCTGCATCACCAACAGCGCCACCACGGTGATGAGCAGCATCAAGGCGAACGTGTTGGCCGGCATCTCCGGACGTTTCGCCGATTCACCGAACAGCCAGGCGATCAGAACCACGAAAGCGGGTTTCAAAAACTCCGAGGGCTGGATGTTCATGCCTAGGATCACCAGCCAGCGCCGCGCGCCTTTGATCTCGGCGCCGAAATAAGGGGTGATGGCGACCAGGGCGAGACTGACGGCAAAGACGATGATCGAGACTTGCCGGATTTCGCGCGGCGACAAAAACGACGTCGCGATCAGGACCCCGGCGGCGGGAATGAGGAACAGCACCTGCCGATTGACGAAGTGAAACGGGTCGAGCCCGATGCGGGTAGCGACCGGCGGGCTCGCCGCCAGGCACAGCACGATACCACCCAACATCAGCGCGCCGAGCGCCGCCAATGTCAGCCGGTCGACCGTCCACCACCATTCGGAAAACGGCGTCGGTTGCGCCCGCGAGGCCATGGCCCTCCCCGAGAAAGGTCCCCCCTTAGTGGTGACATTGCGATGGTTTCCAGGGGATTAAGACGCCTATTTCGCCAGGATAAAATTTACGGCTGTTGACGATCTAAAAAGCAGCTTTAAATTGACTCCGGTGGGGCAAGCAATCAGGGCGTTACTGCCATGGGCAGTGCAATAGCCTGTGAGAAACAACAAGGGGCGGATCATGAATTACGACACCATGGAATACCTAACCTACATACTGGCGATCGTCGCTTTGAGCGGCGTGCTCATTTGGGGGCTAAAGCTCCTTTCACAGGAGCTGAAAAAACCGGCCTCGAATGCCCCCGGCAACCCGAATGCCCCAGGCAAGTCGCTACTCGCCGCAGCACTTAGCGAGAAGAATGTTCAAAGCGCCACCGGCGGAGCACCCGGCGCAGCACCAGGGACGGCACAAGATCAGCCAGGCAGCTTCAGCCGCCTCGCAGGCACGATCGGCGCTATAGGGATCGCGGCGACCTTCGTCGGCATCGGCTATTGGATCATCTTTGATCTGTTTCTCAACAACGGAGGCGATCTGACAAAAATCGGCGACCTCAAATACTACTTTCTGGCCGGATCAGCGATGTTCCTGCCATATGCGTTCAATCAACTGTCTTCGATTTTCAAATAGCCGATGAGACGCTGAAAGCGGCTGGCTATTTCGCAATGAGGCCGGGCAGGCGGCGCACCAAGTCGCGGAAGGCGTCGCCCCGTACCTCGAAATTGCGGTACTGGTCGAACGAAGCGCAGGCCGGCGACAGCAGCACCACCGGCTCGGCCGCCGCTGAGGCTTCGGCATCGCGGGTGGCGGCAGCCAGCGCCTTGTCGAGGGTGCCGTCGATCTCATAGCGGCACGCCGGGCGACAGCGTCGCGGCGAATTCGTCGGCCGCCTCGCCGATCAGGTAGGCCTTGCGGATGCGGGGGAAGAAGCCGCGCAGCGATTCGATGCCGCCGGTCTTCGGCTTGCCACCGGCAATCCAGAAAATATCGCTGAAGCAGGCCAGCGCCTGGGCCGCCGAGTCGGCATTGGTGGCTTTGGAATCGTTGACATAGAGAACGGCGCCGCGGCGGCCGAGTTCCTCCATCCGGTGGGCGAGCCCCGGGAACGAGCGCAGCCCGGCCTGAATCGCCGGCGGTTCGAGGCCGAGCGCCAGTGCCGCGGCGGCGGCGCAGGCGGCGTTCTGGGCATTGTGCTGCCCGCGCAATGAGCCGATGCCGCCGAGTTCGGCGATCGGCGTAACGCCGGCGCGCGTGGCACGCATGACGCGTCCGTTCGCGACATAGATGCCGTTGTTCAATTCATCCCGAACGGAAATTCGGACGACGCGTTTTCCGGCTTGTTCGAGCCGATCGGCAATCGCGCGGCACCAGTCGTCATCGACACCGACGATTGCCGTGCCGTTGCCCGGCACGCCGGCAACGAGGCGTTCTTTCACCTCGGCGTAATGCGCCATGGTGCCGTGACGATCGAGGTGGTCTTCGCTGAGATTGATCAAAATGCCGACCGAAGGATCGAGCGAGGGCGCAAGATCGATCTGATAGGACGAGCATTCGATGACGTGGACGCGGCGAGATTCGGAACCATTTTGCAGCGGCGGCCGCAGCGACAGGATCGCGGTGCCGATATTGCCGCCGAGTTGCGCGTCCATGCCGGCCGATGCGGCGAGGTGCGCGATCAGTGCCGTGGTGGTCGATTTGCCGTTGGTGCCGGTGATGGCGACGAAGGGCGCGTCCGGCGCAAGCGTCGCCCGTTCGCGGCAGAATAATTCGATATCGCCGATCACCGGGACGCCGGCCTTGTGGGCGAGCGCGACGATCCAATGCGGCTCCGGATGGGTGAGCGGCACGCCGGGCGCCAGCACCAGGGCTGCGATCTTGGACCAGTCGGCTTGTCGCAAATCGGCGGTGGGAATACCGGCGGCGTTGGCCTTGGCGACGCTTTGCACATTGTCGTCGTAGGCGACGACGTCGGCGCCGCCGGCAAGGAGCGCACTGGCGCTCACCAGCCCCGAGCCGCCCAGACCGAACACCGCGACCTTTTTCCCCGCGAAGGCCGTAACCGGAATCACGTCTACCTCAGCTTCAGGGTCGACAGCCCCACCAGCGCGAGAACGACCGAGACGATCCAAAAGCGAATGACGATCTGCGGCTCGGTCCAGCCGAGCTGCTCGAAATGATGGTGGATCGGCGCCATCTTGAAAATGCGCTTGCCGGTGAGCTTGAACGACACCACCTGGACGATCACCGACACCGCCTCGAGCACGAACAGGCCGCCGATGACGGCGAGAACGATTTCGTGCTTGGTGGCGACCGCAACGGCGCCGATCATGCCGCCGAGCGCCAGCGAGCCGGTGTCGCCCATGAAGATCGAGGCCGGCGGCGCGTTGAACCAGAGAAAGCCCAAACCGGCGCCGAGCACCGCGCCGCACAGCACCGCAAGCTCGCCGGTGCCGGCGACATAGTGAATTTGCAGATAGTCGGCGAACACGGCGTTGCCGGAGAGGTAGGCGATCATGCCGAAGCTCGCCGCCGCGATCATCACCGGAACGATGGCAAGGCCGTCGAGACCGTCGGTCAGGTTCACTGCGTTGCCGGCGCCGACGATGATGAAGGCGGCAAAAAACACGAAGAACCAACCGAGGTTGAGCACCACTTCCTTGAAAAACGGAAACACCAGCGTCATCGCAATCTGGCTCTGGCCGAGGTGCACCAACGCGATGCTGGCGAGCGCCGCGATCAAGGCTTCGATGCCGAGCCGCGTGCGCGCGGAAAAGCCGTCAGATCTCTGCTTTTTGACCTTCAGATAATCGTCATAGAAGCCGACAAAGCCAAAGCTGAGCGTGACGGCGAGCACGACCCAGACATAGGGGTTGGCGGGATTGGCCCACAGCAAGGTCGAAACCAGCATCCCGGACAGGATCATCAGCCCGCCCATGGTCGGCGTGCCGGCCTTGGCGATGATGTGCGATTTCGGCCCGTCGCTGCGGATCGGCTGGCCCTTGCCCTGGAATAGCCGCAGCCGGTCGATGATCGTCGGTCCGAACATGAAAACAAAAAGCAGCGCGGTGATGACCGCGCCACCGGTGCGGAACGTGATGTAGCGGAACACATTGAGGACGGAGAGCTTGTCCGACAGATCGACCAGCCAATAAAGCATACCCTCAACCTTATGCGGACGCTTCTTCCAGAGTGTCGTGGTGCGGATACACCCGTTGCAGCGCCTTGACGATGGGTGCCATGCGCGAACCGAGCGAGCCCTTGACCATGACGACGTCGCCGGCACGGATCGCAGGCACCACTTGCGCTTCGAGCGCGGCGGAGTCCTCTGCATAGCCGCCGCGTTGGCCGGCGGGAAGAGCCTGCCATAGCGAATGCATTAGCGGGCCGCAGCAGAATACCAGATCGATGGCATTGGCCTCGACCGGCGCGGCGAGGCCGCGATGCAGCGCCTTGCCCTTCGGCCCCAATTCGAGCATGTCGCCGAGCACGGCAATGCGCCGGCCCTGCGGCCCGATCGGCGCCTGGCCGAGCAAAGCGAGCGCGGCATCGACCGAGACCGGATTGGCGTTATAGCTCTCGTCGATGAGGAGCGCCGAGCCGCCGGGCAGATCGAGCTCGATCGGCGCACCGCGGCCGGAGATGGCCTTGAGCTCGCCAAGCGCCAGCGCCGCCAGCGCTAGATCGGCGCCGACCAATTCCGCGACCGCCAACACGGCGAGCGAATTCATTACCTGATGGCGGCCCGGCGCGCCGATCTTATAGGTGAGCTCGGTGCCGAGAATGTCCGCTTGTACGGTCGAGCAGCGCGGATGCAGCACGCATTTGATCAGGCGGGCATCGGCCTTGGCGTGCTCGCCGAACGACACGATGCGCGCGACTTTGGCTTCGTTGGCACGGCGCGCCAGATGGGTGAATTGCGCAATGTCGCGGTTGAGGACAGCGACGCCGCCCGGCTCAAGCCCCAGAAAAATCTCCGCCTTGGCGTCGGCGATCTTGGTGAGCGAGCCGAAGAATTCCAGATGCACCGGCGCGATCGTGGTGATCAGCGCCACATGCGGGCGGGCAAGCCGCGACAGCGGTTCGATCTCGCCGGCATGATTCATGCCCATTTCGAGCACGGCGTAGCGCGCGTCCGCGGGCAAGCGCGCCAGCGACAGCGGCACGCCCCAATGGTTGTTGTAGGACGCGGCCGAGGCGTGGGTCTTGCCGTCTTTCGACAGCGCCAGCCGCAACGCTTCCTTGGTGCTGGTCTTGCCGACGGAACCGGTGACGCCGATCACCTTGGCGCTAGTGCGCAGCCGCGCGGCGGCGGCGAGATCGCGCAACGCGGCGAGCACGTCGGGCACGACGAGAAGCGGCGCATCGTTCGGAAATTGCCCGCGCCGGTCGGCGGCGACAACGGCGAGGCCGGCCTTGGCCTTAAGCGCCGCGGCGACGAACTGATGGCCGTCGCGGTTGTCGCCTTGAATGGCGAAAAAGGCGTCGCCGGGCGCGATCGTGCGCGTGTCGATGGAAATTCCGGAAACCGATTGCGGCAGCGCGCCGTGCCGCTCGGCCGCCATCGCAGTCACCATTGCCTCGATGGTCCACAGCGCCGTCATGCGGCAAGCTCCTTGAGCGCCGCGGCGACGGCCTCATGATCACTGAACTCCACAATCCGGTCGCCGATAATTTGGCCGGTTTCATGACCCTTGCCGGCAATCAACAGCACGTCGCCGTGGCGCAGCTCGGCGATGGCCGAGCGGATGGCCTCGCGCCGATCGCCGATCTCGACGGCGCCGTCGGGCTTGCGCCAAGATCGCGGCGCGGATGGCGGCGGCGTCTTCGCTGCGCGGATTGTCGTCGGTGACAACGACGCGGTCGGCTTTTTCCGCGGCGATGGCGCCCATCAACGGCCGCTTGCCGCGATCGCGGTCGCCGCCGGCACCAAATACCACCGCGAGCCGGCCGGTCACATAAGGCCGCAACGCTTCCAGCGCCTTGGCGAGCGCATCGGGCTTATGCGCATAGTCGACGAAGATCGGCGCGTCGCGGCTTGAGCCGACGAGTTCAAGCCGGCCCTTGGCGCCTTTGAGATTTTCCAGCGCCGGAAATACCGCAGCCGCATCGCTGCCGGTGGCGATAGCGAGGCCTGCGGCAACCAATGCGTTCTCAACCTGAAATTCGCCGACCAACGGCAAGCGCACGTGAAAGCTTCTTCCATCGTGTTCGAGCCGCAGCATCTGCGCGAAGCCGTCGATCTTGGCTTCGACGAGGCGAATGCCGGTTCCGCTGCGGCCGACGCTGAGGATCGACAAGCCGCGCGCCGTCGCGGCGCGGAGCACCGCGTCCGCATGATCATGGTCGACATCGACGACGGCGGCGGCACCGCGATCCAACAGCGCCTCGAACAGCCGCAGCTTGGCGGCGAGATAGGCCTCGAAAGTTTGATGATAGTCGAGATGATCGCGGGTGATGTTGGTGAAGCCGCCCGCCGCGATGCGCAGGCCGTCGAGCCGGAATTGATCGAGGCCGTGCGACGATGCTTCGATGGCAAGATGGGTGACGCCGTCGCCGGCGAGCGCATCGATCGAACGGTGCAGTTCGACCGGATCCGGCGTCGTCAGCGAGCCGTAAGTCTCGCCGCGCGGTGAGACGACGCCGACGGTGCCGATGCTGGCGGCGCTAAAACCCAGCGCGCTCCAAATCTGCCGCGTGAAGGCCGCGACCGACGTTTTGCCGCTGGTGCCGGTGACGGCGGCGATGGTTTCGGGCTGGCGCAGATAAAATTTCGCCGCGGCCAGCGCCAGCGCGCGCCGTGCGTTCGCAACACGCACGAATGCAGCGTTCAGCGGCGTGGCCGGTTGATGTTCCGCGACGATCGCGACGGCACCGGCAGCGATCGCTGGCGCAATGAAGCGCGCGCCGTCGGCCTTGTTGCCCGCAATGGCGACGAAAACGTCGCCGCGCTTGACGGCACGGCTGTCCGCCGTCACCCCGCCAACGTCGAGATCGGCATGGCGTGGGTCGAGGTCCGCATCAGGAGGCAAAATCTCGCGAAGCTTCATCTCAAGCTTCTTGGTGGCTCGGTCGACAATGCGGCCAAGGCCTTACCTGCTTTCCTTCATCGAGGCCAGTATCTGCTGATCGGCCGGCGGCAGATCGAGGCGCGGCTCGATGCCCAAGCAGCGGCGCGATACGCGCGACCACGGCGCCGCCGGTCGGCACCGCGTTCCAGCCCGACGTGGTGAAGCCGTGGGTTTCCGGCAGCGCCTTCGGCTCGTCGAGCATGATCAGGAGCACATAGCGCGGCTGGTCGGCCGGCAGCACCGCCATGAAGTCGGTGAGTACCCTGGTCTTGGAATAGCGCCCGAACACGACCTTGTCGGCGGTGCCGGTCTTGCCGCCGATGTAATAGCCAACGACGTCGGCTTTCGACGCCGTGCCCTTCTCGACATTGAGCCGCATCAGGTAGCGCATCATGGCGCTGGTCTCGGGCTTGATGACGCGATGGCCGAGCGCCTGGGCCTCGGCCTCGGTGCGCTTCAAGAAGGTCGGCGGGATCAGGATGCCGCCGTTCATCAAGGCGGCAACGCCCATCACCGCCTGCAGCGGCGCGACCGACAGGCCATGGCCGAAGGCGATGGTGATGGTGTTCAGCTCACTCCAGCGTTTGGGCACGATCGGCTCGGCGCTTTCCGGCAATTCGGTGCGTAGGCGGTCGAGCTGGCCCATCTTTTTCAAGAACGCCTTGTGCGCGTCGACGCCCATCGCCATCGCAATGCGCGCAGCGCCGATGTTCGACGAATAGGTGAAGATTTCCGGCACGCTGAGCGATCGCTGCATCGGCTCGAAATCGTGGATATCGAACTTGCCGTAGTGCAGCGGATTGTGCGCGTCGAACGACGACTTCAACGTCACCTTGCCGGAATCGAGCGCCATGGCGACGGTGAACGCCTTGAAGGTCGAGCCCATCTCGTAGACGCCGGTGGTCAGCCGGTTGATGCGCGTCGGATCGAGCGCTTGGTGCGGATTGTTCGGGTCGTAGTCCGGCTCCGACACCATGGCGACGATCTCGCCGGTGCGGACATTGAGCACGACGCCGGCAGCCGCAATGGCCTTGAACTTGTCGCGCGCTTTGACCAGCTCGTCGCGCAGCGCATGCTGCACGCGCAGATCGACCGCAAGCTGCACCGGCGTCTGCAGGCGGTCGGTGGCGAGGCCGGCCATGTGCAACGCGGCGAGGCCCTGGTTATCGAGCCATTTCTCGATGCCGGCGATGCCCTGATTGTCGATATTGACGTGGCCGAGCAGATGCGAGACCTCGGGGCCGTTCGGATAATCGCGCTTGTTCTCGTTGAGGAAGCCGATGCCCGGCAGGCCCTGATGATAGATCTCGCGCTGCTGTTCCGATGTGATGTCGCGCTTGAGCCAGACAAAACCGCGCCGCGACGACAGCCGCTCGCGCAGCTCGGTGGCGTCGAGATCGGGCAAGTCTGCCGTGAGCAGTTCGACCGCCTCGTCGACGTCGATGAGGCGGCGCGGCTCGGCGTAGAGCGACGGCACGCGCACGTCGGTCGCCAAAACCTCGCCGTTGCGGTCGAGGATATCGGGCCGCGCCGTGGCGATGGCATCGCCGGAGACCACGCGATGGGCGACGCGGCCGTCGGAGACCGCGGCGAACATCACAAGCCGCACGGCGATGATGCAATAGACGGACGGCGAAGGCGATGATCGCCAATCCCACCCGCGCCCGCGCCTTGGCGGCGCGATTGCTGTTGCGCCCGTAAAGCAGGCTGCGCAGAAGCCGGCGCCGCCAGGGCTCGGCCGGTGCAGTCGGCAACGTTTCCGCGGTCGCGCTCATTGGTTTAGCGCTCCGCTTGGCGGGCTCGGCGCTCCGCTCGGCTGGTCAGGCGACGTTGCGGCCGGCGCCGGGATGGTTCCCGTCACCATCTCGGGCGGATCCAGATTGCCGATCATGCCGCCGATCGGATCGTCGTTGGCGGCGCGGGCGTCATCGGGCGGACGTTCCGGCAGACGATCGAGGCTGTCGAATTGGGTCGGCGCGATCGACTTGAGCTTGAGGAAGCGCTTGGCCAAGGTTTCGATACGGGCGGGACTGTCGAGCTCGCCCCATTCGGCGCGCAACGCGGCGATGCGGTCGCGCTCGCGCCGCACCTCGCTGCGCAGTTTTGCCAGATGCTCGGCTTGCACGGTCGAATCGAACTTGATGCGGTAGACATAGGCGGCGGCGAGCACGAGCGCGCCGATCACCACGATATTGATGACGCGGAAAATCATGGCCGCCCCCGCATGATGTCCGTGGGCGAAGGCAGGCGTGGCAACAGATGGTCGATTGCTGCCGAATGCGGCGGCGCATCGGTGCGCTCGGCGGCCCGAAGCTTCGCCGAGCGGGCGCGCGGATTGGCGGCAATCTCGGCCTCGTCCGGCGTTTCCGGACGCCGCGTCAACACCCGGAAGCTCGGTGCGGCGGATACCAGTTCCGGCCGATGCCGCGAGCCGGCCGGCGCGCGGCTGCGCTCGGTGAGAAAGATTTTGACGATGCGATCTTCGAGCGAGTGGAAGGCGACCACGACCAGGCGTCCGGACGGTTTGAGCACCCGCTCGGCCGCGGCGAGGCCGCGCGCCAATTCGCCGAGTTCGTCGTTGACGAAAATCCGCAGCGCCTGGAACGTGCGCGTCGCCGGATGAATGGCGTTGTCGCGCGAATGCACGACACGCGCGACGATCTCGGCCAGCGCCCGCGTCGAGACGATGGCGCGTTCGCCGCGCGCCTTGACGATCGCGCGTGCGACGGCGCGGGCGTGACGCTCTTCGCCCAAGATTGCGATGATGAGTCCAAGGTCGCGCTCACTGGCGCGCGCAACGATGTCGGCCGCGCTTGGGCCGTCACGGCCCATGCGCATGTCGAGCGGCCCATCGAGACGAAACGAAAAGCCGCGCGCGGCATCGTCGATCTGCATCGACGAGACGCCGACGTCGAACACGATACCGTCGACCGCGGACGTGCCGCCGACGATTGTTTCCAGATTGGAGAAGCGGTCCTCGACCAGATCGAGCCGGCCTTGGGCCTGCTCGACCAGGTCGGCGCCTTGGGCGATCGCGCTCTGATCGCGGTCGATGCCGATGACGCGGGTGCCGGGCGTCGCCAGGATCGCTTGCGTGTAGCCGCCGGCACCGAAGGTCGCATCGACGTAAAGTCCGCCGTCGCGAACGCCAAGCCATTCGACGATGCGGCGGCCGAGCACGGGAATATGACGAGCCGATCCGCCAGCGACAGCGTGGCTGTCGCTGCCCGTCATTCTTCCCGCGCTCCGAGCGGGTTTTCCGCCGCCACCTGGGTGCCCGGCGCATGCTTGAAGGCGCGGACTTTCGCGGTGGCCTCCGCGAACTCGCTGCGAAAGCGGCCGGGCTCCCAGATCTGAAATTTGTGGCCGAGTCCCACGAACGACACCGTATCGGCGATCGCCGCATGGGCTTTCAATGTCTCGGTGAGCTGAACGCGGCCCTCGCCGTCGATCTTCAGCGTCTCGCTGGTGCCATAGAGCGCCAGCGAAAACTGCTCGCGCTGGTCCGAATAGGGCGACAAGCCCGCGATCAGCGCCTCGATCTCCGTCAGCAGCGCATTGCCGCCGGCGTCGAGCGCCGGCCGGTCCGGGGCCGGATAGCAGTACAAACCGTTGAAACCGTCGCGCGCCAGCACGGCGCGAAACGGCGCCGGCACCGAAACGCGACCCTTGGCATCGAGACGCAGCATGTAATGGGACACAAACCGATCCATCTCGCCCCTCGTCGAGCGGCCGACCCCTCTGCCGCCCCAACGGGCTTACGCCCTGTGCACCCTCGCCACTCATGGCGCGGCCCAGGCCGGATTTCAGGGTCGCAACCAAAGGTGGGAGGTAATGGGCTATCATGGGATTATATGGGCGTCAACAGACCTGCCCCGACTCAAGCCGCAGCTCCGCTCGATACCGATTAACAAGGTGTAAGCTTAAGGAATGGTTGAGAGATTGCGGCGGATTTCGCCGCGGGCCGGAGCCTCGTTGCGACGCTCACTCAGCCGCTGACACGCTCGGCCGAGCAAACCGGCCGCTAGCCGAGCCGTCGATCGAGCGCTGCGCTTTGCTTCAATGCGAACGCCGGCTGCCGAACGCGGCACGTTGCACGCTTGCAACGACTCTCGGCAATCTTCGCCATGGCCTGTGCACAAGTGGAAATCGGCTTGTGAGCCGCACACGCTGACCTAATGTCATCCAATGTCACGTCGTGTGTTTCCGTCCGAGTCGTGCGTTGTTGCCGACGTCATGCCGTCGCCGAATTTCGGCGAGCGCAAGGACGGCCGGCGGCCGGATATGATTGTGCTGCACTACACCGGCATGATGGATGCCGCGGAAGCGCTTGAGCGTCTGCGCACGCCGGCGAGCCAAGTCTCTTCCCATTATTTCGTGTTCGAAGACGGCCGCGTTATCCAGCTGGTGCAGGAGAGCAAGCGCGCCTGGCATGCCGGTATTGCGTCATGGGCCGGCGAGACCGACATCAATTCCTGCTCGATCGGCATCGAGATCGCCAATCCTGGCCATGAGTTCGGCTATCGCGATTTTCCCAAGCGCCAGATCGCGGCGGTCACGGCGCTGTGCCGCGGCATCCTCACCCGCAATACGATTCCGCCGGCGCGCGTGCTCGGTCATTCCGACGTGGCGCCGGCACGCAAGCAGGACCCGGGCGAAAAGTTTCCCTGGCGCATCCTGCACGATTCCGGCGTCGGCCACTGGGTCAAGCCGGCCAAGATCACCGACGGCCCGCTGCTGGCGCTGGGCGACCGCGGCGATGCCGTCGTGGCGATGCAACGGTCGCTCGCCGAATACGGCTATGGGATCCCGGACAACGGCACTTACGATTCCACCACCCATGAAGTCGTGACGGCGTTCCAGCGGCATTTCCGTCCCGAGCGCATCGATGGCGTTTGGGACGCATCGACCCGAGCCACCTTGCAGGATTTGATCGCCTACCGGAACCGGCCTCGCACCGTGGCGGCGCGGGTCATTAACTTCGATCGCCTCGTGGTCGCCTCCTGAAGGTCGGCCTCTTGACGGCGGCGGCCAACGACCCCATCCCTCTCCCTGTCAGTCGGCCGGACGGCCGCTCCAGCGAAACCGAAAGGTTGTTGGGGAGGGAAAGTCCGGGCTCCATGGACAAACGGTGCCGGATAACGTCCGGCGGGTGCGAGCCCAGGGAAAGTGCCACAGAGAACAGACCGCCTGCTCCATCCGGCAACGGGTGGAGACGGTAAGGGTGAAACGGTGCGGTAAGAGCGCACCGCGCCGGCGGTAACGCCGGCGGCACGGCAAACCCCACCGGGAGCAAGACCGAATAGGAACGGTGCGAAGTCTTTGCGCGCAAGCGCGAAGAGCTTCGGGATCGTGTCTAGATCTGGCCGTTCGGGTAGGTTGCTGGAGGCGCCGGGTAACCGGCGTCCCAGAGGAATGGCCGTCACGTATGCGGGTACGCCTGCATGCCATCCAGAACCCGGCTTATAGGCCGGCTGACGTGTGACTAAGGGCGCCCGGCGGAAACCCCGCCGGGCGCCCGCCAATTTTTTGGCGCCCGGTTGGCACGCCATTTGAATGAAAAGCGGCGAAGACGGTGAGGTGCGAACTTGCCGTTCCGAGGCGCCATGCGGAGTAATTTTCTATGAAGACGCCTGAATCAATCCGATTATTGCAAAATGCGGCGCCACAATTGCCGTTTGAGGTAGAAAATTCTATCTGCTGGGGCATGTCGAGGCTGCCCTTATGACCCGCACGCCCGCTGAGATTCGCTCGACCCGCATCGGCGCCCTGGCGCGGCTACCGGCGTTCTTCGCGCTGGAAGACAAGCGCACGGTCGTTGCCGGCGGCAGTCCAGCCGCGACGTGGAAAGCCGAACTGCTCTCGGCCGCCGGCGCGCGTGTCGAGGTTTTTGCCGCGGCACCCAGCGAGGAGATGCTGGCGCTCACCGCCGCGCCGCCGCGTGGCGCGGTCATCGTGTACGAGCGAGCTTGGGCTGCGGGCGATTTCAACAGCGCCGCAATCGCCGTCGCCGATTGTGCGGACGATAACGAAGCCGAAGCGTTCGCCGCGGCGGCGCGCGCCGCGGGCGTGCCGGTCAATGTCATCGACCGGCCGGCGTTCTGCGATTTCTCGTTCGGCGCCATCGTCAATCGCTCGCCGCTGGTCATCGGCATTTCGACCGACGGCGCTTCGCCGGTGTTCGGCCAGGCGATCCGCGCCAAGATCGAAGCACTGATCCCGAAAGGCTTTGCCCGCTGGGCCGACGCCGCGCGCGCCTGGCGCCCGCGGGTGCAAGCGCTGGCGCTGCCGTTTCGCGGCCGGCGCAATTTCTGGGAAAGATTCACCGAGCGCGCGGTCGCAGCCCCCAACGCAGCGCCTACGGACGCGGAACTCGATGCGCTGCTCAAGCCGGCCACGGCGCAGAACATCGGCTCGGTTATTCTGGTCGGCGCCGGCCCCGGCGATCCGGAGCTTTTGACGTTGCGCGCCGTGCGCGCGCTGCAATCCGCCGACGTGATCCTGTTCGACGATCTGGTCGCGCCGGACATCCTCGATTTCGCCCGCCGCGAAGCCAAGAAAATGCTGGTCGGCAAAACCGGCCACGCGCCGTCGTGCAAGCAGGACGACATCAACGCGCTGATGATCGCGCTCGCCAAAGCCGGTCGCCGCGTGGTGCGGCTCAAGGGCGGCGACCCGATGATTTTCGGCCGGGCCGACGAAGAGATCGCCGCCTGCCGCGCGGCCGCAATCGCAGTCGAAGTCGTGCCCGGCATCACCACGGCGCAGGGCGCCGCAAGCCGGCTTCTGGTCTCGCTGACACACCGCGGCAAAGCCCGCCGCGTGCAATACCTCACCGGCCATTGCCGCGATGGAAAACTCCCCGCCGACATCGACTGGGCGAGCGTGGCCGATCCGGCAGTGACCACCGTGGTCTATATGCCGACCAAAACGCTGCCCGAACTCGTCGCCAATGCCGTGCAGGCCGGCCTCGATCCGGCGACACCCGCGGTGGCCGTCGAACGCGCCACGCGGGCCGACGAGCGCGTGATCGCCGCGACGATCGCCGATCTGCCGGCGCGGCTTGCGGCCGAGGCGCCGTCGGGCCCGGTCGTCGTGATGATCGGGCGTGCGCTTGCCGATTACGTCGCAGCAGCCGCCCGCGGCGAGCCGGAGAGCCGTCAGCTCCGTGCCTGACGCGCCGCGATAATGTCCGCGATCGCCTCTAGGCTTTCGCCGTCCTCGTGAGCCAGCCCTTCAAGCACGCCGGCGACATCCTGCGCCGGGCGGTTCTGGCTCATCTTCCATTTGCCTTCGAGTTTTGTAATGCGCAGCTTGAAGCCGACGATGGCCTTGAGCATTTGGTCGACGAAATTCGCCGGCGCGTCGCTGACGGCCCAGGGCGCGGCCCGCGGCGTCTCGTGGGTGTCGGTCATTCTGCCGACGTGAGCGCGCAATTCCTCGGGATCGTCGAAGAAGCTGAGCGTGCCATAGGCGTGAATGGCGAGATAATTCCACGTCGGCACGACTTTGCCGGTCTGTTGTTTGGTCGGATACCACGACGGCGTGATGTAGGTGTTCGGCCCGAGAAAAATCGCCAGCGCCTGGAAGCCCGGCTTCACGCGCTGCCATTGCGGATTGGCGCGCGCCAGATGTCCGAGCACCGTGCCAAGCGGCGCCGGCTCGGCATCGAGCAGCAGCGGCAGATGGCTCGCCTCCAGCTCCTGTTCGCTCGACGTCACCAAGGTACCGAAGCCATATTTCCTGATGGCGTCGTGCAGAACGGCAACGCGGTCTTCTTTGAAATGTGCCGGAACGTACATGGCGGCCTCCGGCCGCTGTCGTAGTCCCTGACTCTGAACTCATCAAGGGATTGGGCGCTTTGTCCGCCGTGCAGCCAGTGTGATACGGTCACGGTATCGCCAATAGGAATACCGCTCCGTCATGCTCGATCAAGCCGATGAAGCTCGCCGCGTACGTTCGGCCCGCAAAGGCCCGCGCCTCGATTTCCAGGACCATCTCGCCGATCTCGAAGCCGCCGGCCTAGTCACGCGCATCGACACCCCGATCAACAAGGATACCGAGCTGCATCCGCTGGTGCGCTGGCAATTCGTCGGCGGCGTGCCCGAGGACAAGCGCCGCGCCTTTGTCTTCACCAACGTCACCGATGCCAAGGGCCGCAAATACGACATCCCGGTCGTGGTCGGCGCGCTGTCGGCGTCGCCGGAGATCTATGCCATCGGCATGGGCCGCAAAGTCGAGGAAATCGGCGAAGCCTGGCTACAGGCGATCAATCATCCGATCGCGCCGGTCGCCGTCACCTCGGCGCCATGCCAAGAGGTGGTCATCACCGGCAACGATTTGAAAGCGCCGGGCGGGCTCAACGCGCTGCCGGTGCCGGTCTCGACGCCGGGCTTCGATTCCGCGCCGTATCTGACGGCGACTTTGTGCGTCACCCGCGATCCCGATAGCGGCGTGCAGAATATGGGCACTTATCGCGCAGCGCTGAAAGCAGCGGATCGCCTCGCTGTGCGCATGGTGGCGCGCGAAGCGACCGGCGCCGGCGGCTTCCGGCACTGGCTCAAATACCGCGACCGCGGCGAGAAGATGCCGATCGCCATTGTCATCGGCGCCGCGCCCGTGGTGGTGTTCACCGGGCCGCAAAAGCTCGCCATCGATCTCGACGAGCTCGGCGTCGCCGGCGGGCTGGCCGGCGAACCGATCCGCGTCGTCAAGGCAAAGACCGTCGACCTCGACGTGCCGGCCGACGCCGAGATCGTCATCGAGGGCCTGATCGATTGCCAAAAACTCGAGCCCGAGGCGCCGTTCGGCGAGAGCAACGGTTACGTGGCGCTCGAAGCCTTCAACATGCCGATGCAGGTCACCGCCATCACCCGCAAGAACAAGCCGGTGTTCTGCTCGATCATCAGCCAGGTGACGCCGAGCGAATCGAGCGTCATCAAGAAGGTCGCCTACGAGCCGTTGTTCCTCGCCCATCTGCGCGACCAGCTGGCGATCAAGGGCGTGCTGCGCGTCGCCATGCACGAGCGGCTGACGAACTTGCGGCCGGTGATCTTCGTGCAGATCAAGGCCGAGACGCCGCGCACCGAGGTGTGGCGGGCGCTCCACGGCGCTTCGACGCTGATGTCGAACTGCGGCAAGATCGTCGTCGCGGTGTCGGACGACATCGATCCGCAAAGCGTCGACGCGGTGCTGTGGTCGCTCGCCTATCGCTCGAACCCGATCGAGGACGTGCAGCTCGTGCCCTATCGCGGCGGCGTGCAGGGCGCGCAATACGGCCCCGAGCAATCGGATTCCAGCATGCTCGTGGATGCCACCCGCAAGCGCCCGATGGCGCCGCTGGCTTTGCCGACCCGCGAGCACATGGAGCACGCGCGCGCGCTGTGGGAACGGCTCGGCCTGCACCCGCTCACCGTGACGTCGCCGTGGCATGGCTACCATCTCGGCGACTGGACCGAGACCTGGGAGAAATTCGCCAAGCGCGCCGCCGCCGGCGATTGGGAACTGTCCGGCATCGAGACGCTCGCCCGCCAGCGCGGCGGCGTGATGCCGGAAACCTCGGTGCGGGCGGTGGAGAAGCCGAGCGAGTAAGCGGAAACGGGGCGAAGGACAGATGGCACGCGTTCCCTATTTCGATCGCGCGGATTTACCGCCCGAGCATCAGGATCTGCTCAACCGGCCGATCAATCTGTTTCGGGCTCTGGTCAACAGTCCGGGCGCCGCGCGCGGCTGGAGCGGGATCGGCCACTACATCCGCCACGGCTCCAAGCTCGATCCGCGGCTGCGCGAGCTCGCCATTCTTCAGGTCGGCTATGTTGCTCGATCGCCCTACGAGTATTCCCATCACATCAAGATCGGCCACGATTTCGGCGTCAGCGACGATGACATCCGCGCCATCGCCGCCGAGACGCAAGGCCGCGACACCGATCTGGAGCCGCTGGCCAAAACCGTGCTCAAGGCGGCCCGTGAAATGTCGACGGAACTGGCCATTTCCGACGCCACCTTCGCGCACTTGCGCGAAAAACTCGACACCGAGCGCCTCACCGACCTGGTCCTGACCATTGCCTTCTACTGCGCCGTGGTGCGCGTGTTGGCGACGCTGCAGATCGACGTCGAGGAAGAATATCTGCCCTATCTCAAGCAATTTCCGCTGCCGCCCGCCCCCGGACACGGCGGCGCATAGCAAAAACGTCCCGGCCAAAGAACGGTTGCGCAATCCCACCCCGGCTGCCTATCTATGCCGCAGATGGACACCGCAACCGCACCAGCCACCGCCGCCGGGCCGACGGCCGCACACAGCCTTATCGACGCTCGGCTGAGCAGGATCGACGACGTCGCCCGCGACACCAGGCTGTACACGTTCGAGCGCATCGATGGCGGCAAGCTGCCGGGTTACAAGCCCGGCGCCCATATCGACCTGCATCTGCCGAACGGGCTATTGCGCCAATTCTCGCTGACGGTGCCTGCCGAAAATCCCGACAGCTACACTGTCGGGGTCAAGCGCGACGAGAACAGCCGCGGCGGCTCGCGTTACATCATCGAGCAGATGAAAGTCGGCGACCAGATCAAGATCAGCGCGCCGCGCAACAATTTTCCGCTGGTTGAAAACGCCGCGCACGTCGTGCTCTTCGCCGGCGGCATCGGCATCACGCCGATCTGGTGCATGGCGCAAGAACTCGCGGCGCAGGGCCGGTCGTGGAAAATCCACTACGCCTGCCGGTCGCAAGCCGACATGGCGTTCTTGAACGAACTGAAAAAGCTTGATCCGAAATTCGTGCATCTGCATTTCGACGACGAGGCCGGCGGCAAGGTCATGGACCTTGCATCCGCCATCGCCGAGGCGCCCGGCGACGCGCATTTTTACTGCTGTGGCCCCAATCCGATGCTCAAAGCCTTCGAGGCCGCGGCCGCGAGCCGGCCGCAGCGCCAACGTCCACGTCGAATATTTCACGCCGAAGGAAGAGATGCCGCGGCGGAAGGCGGTCTCGGCGGCTTCTGGGTCGAGCTCGCCAAGTCGGGCGAGGAATATTTCATCCCGCCGGGCAAGAAAGTGCTCGAAGTGCTGTTCGACGCCGGCGTCGACGTCGATTATTCCTGCGAGCTCGGCATCTGCGGCGCCTGCGAGACCAAGGTGATTTCCGGCATCCCGGTGCACCACGATTCGGTGCTCAGCGAGGAAGAGCAGGCCACCAACGAAAAGGTCATGATCTGCTGCTGCGGCTGCAAGACCGAGCGGCTGGTCCTTGATATGTAATTCCTGAATCGTCATTGCCGGGCATAGTCGTCCGAAGGACGACGTCGCTTCGCTAGTCTATGCCGGCAATCCATGCTGCGCTAAAGTATGGTGAGATCGTTGCGGTTGGTCTAAAGAAGCCGCGCTTCAGCATGGATCACCGGGTCAAGCCCGGTGATGACGAAGAATGGACGCCCCCGTCAAAACCCGCCCCGCGAAACAAAACACCATCAACGAGCGCCAGGACCTGCGCGCCTGGATCGCGCAATTGCGCGCCGCAGGCGAGCTGCAGGACATCGCCGGCGCCGAGCGCGAGAAGGAAATCGGCGGCATCGTCGACATCTATCAGCGCAACATCGGCAACAAGGCGGTGCTGTTCGACGACGTGCCGGGCTATCCGCGCGGCCATCGCATCCTCGCCAATATTTTGACCTCGGTGCGCCGCATCAACATCACGCTCGGGCTCGATCCCGACGCCAGCGCCATCGATCTGGTGCATTACTGGCGGCGCTACATGAAAGAGGCGAAGGTCCATGCACCCGCTACGGTGAAGACCGGCCCGGTGATGGAGAATGTGCACACCGGCAAGGACATCGACATTTTCAAAATCCCGGTGCCGCGCTGGCACGAGCACGACGGCGGCTATTACATCGGCACCGGCGACATGGTGATCATGCGCGATCCGGACTCCGGTTGGATCAATTACGGCGCCTATCGGGTACAGGCCCACGACCGCAACGTCGCCACCGTGATGTTCTCCAAAGGCAAGCACGGCGACATCATCAAGCGCCGCTATCACGAGCGCGGCGAGCCCTGCCCGATCGCGGTGGTGTGCGGCATGCATCCGGCACTGTTCATGATCGCCGGCCTCGAAATCCCCTATGGCCGCAACGAATACGACGCCGCCGGCGGCCTGATCGGCGAGCCGGTCGAAGTCATCGCCGGGCCGCGCACCGGCCTGCCGATCCCGGCGCATGCCGAAATCGCCTTCGAGGGCTTCATTCATCCGAACGATCTGCTCGACGAAGGCCCGCTCGGCGAATGGACCGGCTACTACGCCGGCGGCCTGAAGAAGGAGCCGGCGATCCGCATCGAGACCTTCATGCACCGCGACGATCCGATCCTGCTCGGCGCCATCCCCGGCATCCCGCCCGACGACGATTCGTTCTATCGCGGCACCTATCGTTCGGGAGCGGTGTGGAATCAGCTCGAAGCCGCCGGCGTCCCCGAGGTGAAGGGCGTGTGGGCTCACGCCGCGGGCGGCAGCCGGCTGTGGCTCACGGTCGCCATCAAGCAGCAATATGCCGGCCACGCCAAGCAGGCCGGCCTGATCGCCTCGCAATGCCATGCCGGCGCCTACGCCAACCGCTTCGTCGTCGTGGTCGACGACGACATCGATCCGGCCGACATGGACAAGGTGGTGTGGGCGATGTGCACGCGGTTCGATCCGCGCGAGGGCATGGAGACCTTGCGCGGCTGCTGGTCGACCGCGCTCGATCCGATGGCCTACGGCAGCGACGATCCGCGCAATGCCCGCGTGGTGATCGACGCCTGCCGGCCGTTCCGGCGCCGCGACACGTTCCCCATCGTGGTGCGCGCCAGCAAAGAGGTCGAGGACCACGTGCGCGGGAAATTCTCTGATGTCTTGCCGCGCGGCTGATTGGAGAATTTACCGAGAGGTCGGAGCCCCCTCACCCCATCCCTCTCCCCTCTGGGGAGAGGGAGGAGCGAGCGGCACGCACTGCGTGAGAATACTGACGACGAGTTGGCGGCTGGCTGCTCCCTCTCCCCAGAGGGGAGAGGGCGGGGTGAGGGGGTTCGGCGCCGGAGAAAAATGCTCTAAGCTTCCCGCATGAACGAAAAAACCGACATCACGCTCAATATCAACGGCCGCGATTATCCGATCCGGGTCGAGGCGCGCAAAACGCTGGTCGACGCCATCCGCGATGACTGCGGCCAGACCGGCACCCATATCGGCTGCGAGCACGGCGTCTGCGGCACCTGCACCGTCATCGTCGACGACGAGGCGGTGCGCTCCTGCCTGATGTTCGCGGTGCAGGCCGCCGGCAAGAAGATCCGCACCGTGGAAGGCCTCGCCGACGGCGACAAGCTCAGCGTGCTGCAGCAGGCCTTCATCGACAATCACGGCCTGCAATGCGGCTACTGCACGCCCGGCTTTTTGATGCTCGCCACCAATGTGCTGGAGAAGTATCCGCAGATCGGCGACGAGGACCTGACCGACATGCTGGCCTCGAACCTGTGCCGCTGCACCGGCTATCAGAACATCATCAAGGCGGTGCGCGCGGCGCGCGATCAGATGCGCGGCGCGAAGGTTATGGCTGGGTAAGCGCCGCCAACGCCGCTTTCGCGACCTCCACATCCTGCTCGATCTTCGCCCCGCCGGCGGCGACGGCGCCGATGACCTCGCCATCGACCTCGATCGGAAAGCCGCCCGGCACATTGGTGAAGTCGCCCATGCGCACCGTCATGCTGAGCGCATTCTCCTCGGGCGCGTAGCCGGTCGGCAGCCGTTGCGAGGCGGCGGTGATGGCCTTGCGTTGCGTGGTGATGATCGAGAAATGCCGCGCGCCGTCCATCATCAGGAAGGCGATCAGCCGGCAGCTCTGATCGACGACGGCAAGCGACACCTTGCAGCCGAGTTCGTTCGCCTTGGCAACGCCGGCGTAAATCATTTTCATGGCTCGCCTCGTGGGTGAGCCGGTGGGTAGGCACAAAATCCGCCATGGCGCGCAGTCCCCGATCGCAACGATCATCCCCAATGACACAAAATCGGCAATGCTGTTAGTGTCCCGGCCGCAATCGAGACGGAATACCCCGAAATGGCAAATGCAGTGAAGTGGGATCGCGAGGCCGACATTGTCGTCATCGGCTCGGGCGCGACCGGCTTGCCGGCCGCGATCGTGGCGCGCGAGGCCGGCGCGTCGGTGATCGTGGTCGAAGCCGAGAACCACGTCGGCGGCCATGCCATCACCTCAGGCGGCAACCTGCCGCTCGGCGGCGGCACCAGCTACCAGAAGAAGTACGGCATCGCGGATTCACCCGATCTGTTCTTCCAGGATTTGACCGACTGGTCGGTGGTCGAAACCAACGGCTTTCCGCCTTACCGCTACAACGACCGCGAGATCATTCGCGCCTTCGCCGACAACAGCGTGGCGGCTTTCGAATTCCTGCTGGCTCACGGCGTGAAGGTCATCGATCGGCCGCCCAACAAGGTCGGGCACGAGATCGGCGTCTCGGTGCTGCGCACCATGCAAATCTCGGTCGAGGACTGGCCGATGGTCCATACCGGCGGACCGGCCGATCCGGACGATGACGAAATCAGAGCCGGCGCCGGATTGATCCGGCCGCTCGAGGCCGCGGCGCTCGAGGCCGGCGTCGAGATTTTGCTCGAGCATCGCATGACCGCGATCCATCGCGAGACGCCGCGCGACGGCCGCGTCACCGGCATCGCCGTCGATCACAACGGCGCCAACGCTCAACATCCGCGCCCGCAAGGCGGTGATCGTCGCCACCGGCGGCTCGACCGGCAATGTCAACTTCCGCCGCATGTTCGATCCGCGCCTCACCGAGGAATATTGCGGGCTCGCCGGCATGCCGTGGTCCGATCAGGACGCCAGCGGCGAAATCGCCGCCATGGCGGCCGGCGCCGCGCTGTGGGGGCTGTTCAACTATACCGGCGAGTTCGGCTCCGGCATCACCAAGCCGGGCGCCATCGGCTGCCAATATGGCTACGTCAATGTGCGCTGGCATCCGGGCAGCGAAGTGTTCGACAAGGCGCGCGCCATCGGGCTGCCGGTCAAGGACTGGCAGGACGTCATCCTGGTCAACATGCTGGGCCGGCGCTTCTACGACGAGACCGGCGGCCACTTCAATTACAACACCTATCAGAGCACCAATCCTTACGAGCCGCATTCCTATCTCAACGCCAAGAACCAAAAATACAATCCGAGCAATTTCATCAACGCGGCGCTGGCCGGCATCGGCGACGGCCATAACGGCGGCGGCCCGATCTGGGCGATCTTCGATGCCGACGCCGTGGCGCGCGAAAAGTGGCAGCCGAAGCCGCCGCATGTCGATGTCGGCGCGGGATTTTTCTTCGAGGCCGACAGCATCGAGGCGCTCGCGGCAAAAATCAAAATGAAATACCAGCGCGTGCCGATGCCGCCGCAAAACCTCGCCGCCACCGTGGCGCGCTACAATTCCTTCGTCGACGCCGGCAAGGATGCCGACTTCGGCAAGCCGAAACCGCTCTACAAGATCTTGAAGCCGCCGTTCTACGCCGCCTGGGCGACGCCGGTCATCCACGACACCCGCGCCGGCCTGCGCATCAATGCGCGCTGCCAGGTGATCGACATGAACGGCGAGGTGATCCCCGGGCTTTATTGCGGCGGCGAATCGGCCGGCGGCTTTTCCATGCACGGCCTGCCGCGGGCGGTGTGTCAGGGATTTATCGCCGGGAAAAATGCCGCCGAACAAAATGATGCGTCGTAACGCACCAATACGAACTCACGGCGCATAGACCCACGCTTCCATCATTACCGTCGCTCCCGGGACCGGCAGCGGCCCCGGCACTTCGACCGCGGAAAACGGCAGCGGGCGGCCGCCGAGCCGGCGCTCCCAGGCTTTGTAGACCGGGTAGAACTCGCCGATGTCGGTGAGGAACAGCAGCACCCGGACCACGTTGGCGAGCGACGTTCCGGCGGCCGCGCACAGCCGCGCGATGTTGTCGACGATCGCTTCGGCCTGCATCTCGGGCGATGACGAAAAATACGGCTGCCGCGGATCAACGGCGGCTGCGGGCAAAAGCCCGTCGCGGTCGGCCGCCATCAAGGCCGGGATGAAGAGCAGATCGCCCGCCTTCACCGCCTGCGGCTGATGACGGAATGCGGTCGCGATGCCGGCATCGATGTGCCGCTTGCTCGCCGGCGCTGCCGGGCTTCGCCGCGATCACGTTGATTTCGATCTTGCCGTCATAGGGCGCAAGCCCGTGGTCGATGCACGGGATGATCGACACGGTCGGGCCGGCCGTCGCCGAAATGCTTGGTCCACGCCGCGTTGAAGGCCGAGTAGTCGTCGCGGTCGGTGAGATAGACTTGCGCGTGCACCACGTCCTCGAGCGTCGCGCCGGTCAGCGCCAGCGAAGCGGTCATCCGCTTGGTGATGATGAATTCGGTTTCGAGCTTGATCGGCTGGCCACCCCATTGCGCGCCCTCGGCCATCAGCGCCGCCGCGGCAACGCCGTTGCGCCGCGGTTCGTCGCCGATGGCGAGCGAGGTGATGCCGGGCAGGAATATGAAATCGCCGACGGTGAGCGCGGGTGAGTAGCCGGAGGTCGGACGGCCGGCCAATTGCGCGTGCTTGAGATGCTCGACCGCGAAACCCGTCTCTGGGATCGCCGCCATGGCCTGGATGTTCATGTCGGCACCGGGCAGCAACAGCGCCTGCTGGGCGATCGAGGTCGAGGGCGGAATACGGCCATCGAGAAATTCGCGCCGCACCTGCTGATAGGGCGGCACTGCTTTCACCGTCGTGTAGTACTGATCGGTGCGCACCAGGTTGCCGCGGTCGGTGCCGGCCGAGCGCAGCACGGCGTCGAGATTCTCGAAGATGCGGAGCGCTTCCTTCTCGCGCTTGGGTAGGCCCGCGTGCGGCGCGCGCTCGGCCAGCACCTCAGGCGCGATGCCGTTGATAAAATCCTGCGCCATCAGGCCGGTGGCGAAGACCCAGCGCCCGGCTTTCATCCCTTGCGCGAACTTGATCTTGCCCGCGCCGAGCTCGACCGGGAGCAGCGGCTCTACGCTCTTGGTCATCGGGTCCGTCTCATGCTGATATGGTGGCCCGTGCCGGGCGGGGTTTTGACTTTGGCATTGCGGCGCGACCGCCTCAAGGTCGCGCGCGCGGGAGCGACAGATGATCAATCCTTTTAGACTTGGCCTACCGTTACTCGGCGCGATCGTGCTCGGTGCGCTCTGGCCGGCACAGGCGCCGGCGCAAAACTACCCGTCGCGGCCGATCACCATGATCGTGCCGTTCGCGGTCGGCGGCTTGACCGACGTGCCGGCGCGCGTCCTTGCCGCGATGCTGCAGGAGCGGATCGGCCAGAACATCATCGTCGAGAACAAGCCGGGCGGCTCGGGCACGCTTGGCGGCGCCTATGCGGTGCGGGCCGCGCCCGACGGCTACACGCTGTTCGCCAATTCGATCGCCGATGCGCAGAACCTGTATTTCCTCCCCGTCCCCTATAACGCCATCGACGACTTCGCGATGATCGGGTTGATCGTCGACGGGCCGCCGCTGGTGCTGATCATCGATGCTGCGCTGCCTTACAAGACGCTCGACGAATTGCTCGCCGACGCCAGAGCCAATCCGAACAAGATCAGCTTCGGCACCTCCGGGCCGGCAACGTCGCCGGCCATGGCGCTGGCGCAGCTGAACGCGCTGGCCAAGACCGCAATCGCCGGCGTGCCCTTCAACGGCTCCGGCGAGGCCGCGCGCAACGTCACGGCCAGCGGCGTGCAAGGCGCGTTTGCGTTCTACGCCCAGGCCAAGCCGCTCGCCGACAGCGGCAAGGTGCGGGCGCTGGCGATCGCGAGGCCGCAGCGGATCGCGACCTGGCCCGAAGTGCCGACCATGCAGGAACTGGGATTCCCCAATTTCGACTATGGCGGCTTCGTCGGCCTCGCCGCGCCCGCCAAGACGCCGGCGCCGATCATCGCCTACCTCAACAAAGCGCTGAACGACGTGGTGCAATCGCAAGACTTCAAGAGCCGCATGGCGGCGCTCGGCATGACCGTGCCGGCCGAGAACACACCCGAAGGCCTCGCCGATTACATGCGCCGCGAAACCAAGCGCCAGGGCGAATTGGCGGCGCTGACCGGCATCAAGATGACGGCGCCGGCGCCGCACTGACTTTATCGCGGCGGCGAGCCGGCCGGCGGCCGGTCGGGGATTTGATCTCCCTCAACTGCCGCGCCTGAAAGTGCGACTACGAATGGCCGCGGTGCCCGCGAATGTGGAGCAAGTCGATGGCCCTTGAGCGCATCTTGCGCTGGGCGCTCGTCACCATTGCCATTGCGGGATTGGCCGCGGGAATTGCCGCGCATTTCGCGAACCGGCCGGACCTTGCCGATCTTTGCTGGACGCTGGCGACCGCGCCGGTCATCGCCGGCCTCGCAGTCTCGATGCTGCGCGACCTCTTGGCCGGGCGGCTCGGCGTCGACGCGATTGCGCTGGTGTCGATGAGCGCCGCGCTGGCGCTCGGCCAGCCGCTGGCCGGCGCCGTCGTGGCGCTGATGTATTCCGGCGGCAACGTGCTCGAGGACATCGCCGTGGCGCGCGCCGAGCATGGCCTGCGCGCGCTGCTCGATCGGGCGCCGCGCATCGCGCATCGCCGCGTCAACGATGGCATCGAGGACGTGCCGGTCGGTGACATTGCGGTCGGCGACCGGCTCCTGGTGCGTGCCGGCGAAGTCGTTCCGGTCGACGGCGTCGTCACGTCGGACACCGCGACGATCGATGAATCGGCGCTGACCGGCGAACCGATCCCGGTGGTCAAGGCCAGAGGCACGGCCGCCTTCAGCGGCGCGTTGAACGCCGGCGCGACCTTCGACATGACCGCGTCGGCCGTGGCCGGCGAAAGCACCTATGCGGGCATCGTGCGCCTGGTGACGGCGGCGCAGACCGCCAAGGCGCCGTTCGTGCGGCTTGCCGACCGCTATGCGCTGGTGTTCCTGCCCGTCACGCTTGCGGTCGCCTTCGTCGCCTGGCTGATCTCCGGCGACCTTATTCGCAGCCTCGCCGTGCTCGTCGCCGCCACGCCCTGCCCGCTTATCTTGGCAGCGCCGGTTGCCTTCATTGCCGGCGTCGCCCAATCGGCCCGGCGCGGCATCCTGGTCAAGGGCGGCGGCCCGCTCGAAGCGCTGGCGCGCGCCCACACCGTGTTGTTCGACAAGACCGGGACGCTCACCGTCGGCGGCGCACGCCTTCTCTCCATCGAAGCCGCGCCGGGAGAGAGCGCCGATGAAGTATTGATGCTCGGCGCCTCGCTCGAACAGGCCTCGCACAACGTGCTCGCCGGCGCCATCGTGCAGGCGGCGACCGAGCGCGGCATCGTCCTGAAGCTGCCGGAGAAAGTCCACGAAGCCATGGGCTCGGGCCTGCACGGCATCATCGCCGGCAAGCCGGTGAGCGCCGGTTCTCCCGACATGATCTTTGCCGGCCAGCGCACCAGCGAATGGGCCAGGCGGGCGATACGGCGAGCCTCATGGCGATCGGCGCTGATCGTGTTCATCGCCGTCGAGGGACGACCGATCGGCGCGCTGTTGCTCGCCGACGAGCTGCGCGCCGACACGCCGCACGCCATCCGCATGCTGCGCGAGGCCGGCGTTGCCCGCATCGTCATGGTCACCGGCGACCGCGCCGCAGCCGCCCAGGCGATCGGCGCGGCGCTCGATCTCGATGCCGTGCTGGCGGATCGCGTGCCCTCCGACAAGGTCGACGCGGTGCGTTCCGAGCAGCGGCTCAACCCGACCGTCATGGTCGGTGACGGCATCAACGACGCGCCGGCGCTCGCCGCGGCCGACGTCGGCATCGCGCTCGGCGCGCGCGGCGCCACCGCGTCGTCGGAAGCAGCCGACGTGGTGATCCTGGCGGATCGCCTCGATCGGGTCGGCGACGCGATCGTGATCGCGCAACGGGCGCGCCGGATCGCCGTGGAGAGCATCTTCGTCGGCATGAGCCTGTCGGTGCTCGCCATGCTGGCGGCGACGGCGGGTTGGCTATTGCCGGTGCCGGCGGCGATCGTGCAGGAAGTGATCGACGTGGCGGTGATTCTCAATGCGCTGCGCGCCTTGAACCCGGCCCACAGCCACGTCCGGCGCACCATCCCGGCGGCGGTGGGACGCGAAATGCACCACGACCACGTTGCCCTCATTCGCGGTCTCGACCGCCTGCAGACAATCGCCGACGCGCTCGACGATGTCGCGCCCGAGGACGCCGCAGCGCTGATCGCAGAAGCCAACACCATCGCCCAGGAGCAGGTGGTCGAGCACGAGCGTGACGACGAAGGCAACGTCTATCCGCGCCTGGCGAAGATTCTCATGGACGGCCATGGTCTCTCCGCCATGAGCCGGGCGCACCGCGAGATCCTGCACCTGGCGCGACTGCTCGCCCGCATCGTCGCCGACCTGCCGTCGGAGAAGATCGACCGTTATCTCATTCGCGACGCCCAGCGCGTGATCGAGGCGATCGAGGCGCTGGTGCGCATCCATACGGCGCAGGAAGAGGATATCTATGACGCCGTCGTGGCGCGGTAGGTTTCGCGTGTAAAAAGACGAAGAAAGCGCCCTTTGGTGGTCATCTCCGCCGACGCCTCGCCGCCATCTGGTTGAGCGCTTCAACGCCGATCGAGAAGCTTATGGCAGCATAGATGTAGCTTCTCGGAACGTGGAAACCGAATCCGTCGGCGACAAGCGCGGTTCCTACCAGCAGAAGGAAGCTAAGCACCAGTATCTTGATTGTAGGATGCCGGTCGATGAAGTTTGCCACCGGCGTTGCTGCGACAAGCATCACAGCAACCGCGATGAAGATCGCCAACGCCATTATCCAGAATTCGTTCACCATCCCCACCGCCGTGATGATGCTGTCGAGGGAAAACACCATGTCGAGCAGCACCATCTGGACAATGATGCCGGCGAAGCTGCTCGATATCGTGCGCCGCACCTCGCTCGGTTCGGGTTCTTCGATGCTCCTGTGAATCTCGCGGGTGCCGCTATAGACCAGGAACAGTCCGCCGGCGATGAGGACGATGTCGCGCGGCGAGAACTCCCGGCCGAACATCTCGAACATGGCCGCGGTAAACTTTGCGACCCAAACAATGCCGGCCAGCAGCGCCAGCCGCGTTGCCAGAGCAAGCACAAGGCCAACCTGGCGCGCTCGCGCTTGACGATGCTGCGGCAGTCGGCTCGCCAGAACCGAAATCAGGATAACGTTGTCGACACCGAGGACTATCTCGATTGCGATCAGCGTCAGCAGCGCTGCCCAGATTTGCGTATGGCTCGCCCACTCCATGTTAGTCTCCTCCCACCGGCGGGGCTAACCACGCCGCTGGCCAACGAGCCGGTGTAGCCTCATCAAAAGTTTCGTGAAGTCGAGATGTAGGTGTTAGCGCTCCCAAGATCGATTTTTTGGCCATCACACTGTGGAGCCTCCCTAGGCTGTGTGAAAAAGCGCCATTCATCTCAGCCGAAACTTAGAATGCTCAGCGCACCAGCCCAAGCCGCCAACGCGACGACTATCAATCCCGGTATCACTCGAAGAGCAAACGAAAACCCACCACTGATACCGGCAAGAATCATCTTGCTGATCGTGTTGGTAGAAAACCCCGCCAGAATGGGGAAAACGGCGTCAGTTGCACTCATCTTTCCCGATGCGACGAGTGAAGCAGCAGAGATTGCCGCTGAATGTGTATCGACGAAGCCAGCGAGGGCGGCCGCTACAATAATACCTGTCTCACCGAACCATTCCCGGAGCGCTGCCGAAGCGACGAGGATGCTGCAAAGCGTCAAGCCAAATGCCAAAGCCGTCGAAAGGCTGAAAGCTCGGCCACCCTGCGCTTCGCTCGCAGTCTTTTGTTGCAGAGCCCGTACCGTGAAAACAATTCCATAGACGACGGCAACCAAGCCGGCGCAAATCAAGGGTACCGACAGGGCTTGAAAAGTTGCGATATTAGTCGCGGCGAGAACAAGTGCTAACTGCACGATCGTCGCAATCGTTGACAATACCGCGCCTGCGACCGCAGCCGCGAGAACGTCTGTCGCTTTTGCAGCCCGCGCACCCATTGCGCCAATAGTCGCGGTACTCGAGATGAAGCCTGATGCGAGACCTGAGATGGGGAGCCCGAACTTCATGCCAAGCAAGCGGACTGCGATGTAGCCCGTGCCGCTGATAGCCATAACGAGAATCACGAGGATCCAAATGGAGTGGGGGTTTATCGCGCCAAATGGTCCCATGGGACGATCCGGAACCAGGGGTAGGATGACAAGTGTCGCGCCAGCGAAGACCAAAGCATCATTCAGCTCGTCTTCCGTGAGCACCGAGCGAACGAAGTGGTGGAGCCGAGACCGGGCGGCGAGCAGAACAGCGACGATAACCCCAAGGCCAGCTGCCAGCATGGGCTGTTGCATTGAAAGACCACCGAGCAAAGCAGTCAGGATCAACGCAATTTCGGTCGTCAGGCCAGGATCGACATCGTGCCCACGCCAATAGGCGACCGCTGTCAATATGACGACGCCTACAGTCATAATTGCGAGCAACGTCCCACCGCCAACGAGGAAACTGACGGCACCAGCAAGCGACGTAACCGCAAATGTTCGTATACCCGCAGGTGAACGCGAGGGGCCTACGCCTTTGCGACGCTCTCGTTCGGCGCCTATTAATAGGCCGACTCCAAGCGCCACTGCGAGTTTCAGAATGACAGGATCGATGATGAATAGGTCCTCGGTGAGCCCTGATCTTGCATATAGTCGCCTGCTTCAACTGGAAAACAAACAGGGTACTGGGCTGGTCATCAGAAGATGTCGGGTCACTCCGCCGAAGATCCATTCGCGCAACCGGCTATGCCCGTAACCGCCGGCGACAATCAGATCGGCTGCATGTTCTTTGGCTAGCTGAAGCAGGATGGGGCCTTCGTCCCCGGCGGCGACGGTCTCAATCTGTTGACCAACCGATACGTGGTGACGCACGAGGTATTGCGCCACGTCGGCAACCTGCCTGTCCACGTTCTCCGCGCCCTGAGGTTTCACGGCCGCAATGCTGACGCTCTGGGCCTCTTTCAGGAACGGCAATGCGTCGCGAACCGCACGGCGCGCCTCGCGCGTATCTTTCCAGGCGATCAGGACCCGCGAAGGCTGGAAACGACGTATTCCGCGCGGCACCACCAGCACCGGCCGGCCGGCTGCCAGAACGACCGTCCCGGGATCATATGTGTGATAGACATCGCCTGACAAAGCTTCTCGGCCGATGACGACGAGGTCTGCTGCGCGCGCCTCTGCGGCAATAAATTCACTCGGAAAATGGGTGGACGACCGCCACTCCACCCCACCCGGGTTCGCGCCGGCAGATCGCCGGAACTTTTCCCCAAGGCGTTGCAGTCGTTCCAATATCTTATCGAGTTGCCCTTGTTCGATCGGCGGCGACTCCCCTGCGGGCTGCTCCGATGCTTGATGCTTTCGGAGCGGCCAGCCGGCAACGCCAATCAGCAGCGAGTTGAATCGTCCTGCAATGCCCGCTGCGACGCTAATGCGGTCTTCGGTCCCCTCGTCGAAATCGACGCATACCATGATGGCCGCAAGTGTCATGTTTGATTTCCTTTTCTCGGCGAGATGCAGCACAGTTTGCGCGCGGCCGGATAATAACTGGCGGCTCAGAGCGTGCCGTCACCATCGCCAGCCGCGACGGCTTGGTCCCAGCCCATCCAGAAGCGCCTTCTGGTGTTTGTCGAGCGACGCATAGAAGGCTTCGTATGGCTCTCGAATGGTCTTAAGCGCATTGAGCAGTCCGGCCACCCGCTTTTCCATGGCTGCCAGGTGAATTGTACCGGTTGCTATCGTTTCCTCTGGGCAAGACGAAGCTATTGCTTTCTTTGCATCTGAACGAGGCGACCAGAAGCTTTTTCAACAGCTCCCTTTGGGCGTCGCTCGGCTTAAGCAGGCGTTCTATAAAGCTGACGTGCCACTCATTCAGACCCACTGAAAGCGGAGAGCAGAGTCGCCAATAACCGACGGGTCCATATGAGCCGACCCCTGTTATGGCGCCGGGTAACATGACCAAGTTCACTGACGCAGGAGCGCTCTGCTCTTCGGCGAGAGCAGCCCCTGCGAGCAGTTGCGCAACGAGCGATACGATCGCTGTCAGCGTTAGACCCCATCTTTTCATCGAAAGAACCTCCTGAGGATTGAATGACAATATTCGCGCGACAGGACCCGACGCTCATTGATTTAGATCAACCGCTGCAAGCCTGCAGCAGACTAGGATCTGAGCGATGTCGCGGATCGGGAGAGCTGTTTTATGCAAACGATCGAAGTACGCGTATGGGATCCGATCGTTCGAATTGTTCATTGGGCATTGGCAGCAACCGTGCTTATCGCCTGGATGTTCGATGAACCGCTCTGGATGCACACATGGCTTGGCTACACTGCGGCGATGCTTGTTATTGTGCGCATCCTTTGGGGCCTTATCGGACCCGAACATGCCCGGTTCGTCAACTTTGTGCGCGGGCCGCGCGTCGTAATTGGCTATCTCGCCGGCTTGATCCGCTTTTCCTCGCGCCGATATCTCGGGCACAGTCCGGCGGGCGGGGCAATGATCATCGCGCTTCTGGTCATGATCGTCGTAACGACTGGCACCGGCATCGCGAATCTTGCCGCGGAACAAGGAGAGGGTCCGCTAGCGAGCGTCATCGCCAAAGTTGAGCCACAGCCTGGGCAGCGGCATCCTCAGCTGTTCATTCGAGAGGTGCACGAGACGGCAGCCAATATTACACTAGCACTGGTGGTCCTGCATGTATGCGGCGTTCTATTGGCAAGCTTTGCACATCGAGAAAACTTAGTGCTTGCTATGATCACTGGACGGAAGAGGCGGGACTAGGCCCGTTACAGGCCCTGCTTCACAATCGCGATCAAGAAACCCACCGCTCGCGTGCCAGACGGAGCACAGTGAATCGCAGAAAGTGGACCATGCGGCAGATCATGAACGTTCACGACCGAAATTTTCGCCGTGACTGAGTTCACCGACCTGACCAAGATTTCGGTCATGCTGTTTTTCGTTGTGTTTGTGCTTAATGTCCTGCCTGCCTTTGCTCCTCCAACCTGGACGACCATGTCGTTCATTGGCTTCGCAATCCCGAATGTTGATTTTGTTTTGCTCGCTGTCGTCGCCGCGATTGCAGCCACGTCCGGACGCATTGTGTTGGCGAAATTGTCCCGCGCACTTGTGCGGCGGAGATTGTTAAGTGAGGAGACACAGCGCAATGTCGATACCATCAAGCTAGGTATCGAGAGCAGGCCAGCAGTGGCGTTTGGTACATTTCTCGGCTTCGCGCTTAGTCCGCTGCCATCAAACTACTTGTTCATTGCCTACGGCCTGACCACACTGCCGATCGCATTTCTGGCCATACCCTTCTTTGTCGGACGACTAGTGAGCTACGCATTCTGGATCAGGACAGCGTCGACAGTTGGCGATTGGCTGGACGTGGATATTGATTGGTTTGAATCCGCGTCCTATTTTATCGGCTACTTCCTCGTCTCTCAGCTGCTGTTCGTCCCCGTCATCTACGGCTTCACGCGGCTCGATTGGCACGCGGTGTTCACGGAGGGTCGTTTCAAGTGGCTGGAAGGGCGCGGTAGGACGAATGAGCGGCGACATGACAGCTGAAAGCAAAGAGGAATCGATAGAACTGCGGGTCGACAAGATCGCGCAGCTGTTTCATACGCTCGACCCATTCCCATTTCGCGAGCGCGATCTCGACCGCGAGGCCGAGGATTATATCGTCGGCTGGGCGCGCGAATTGCCCGCCGATCAAAAGATCAGGATCGTCGTTCATTTCCCCGACAGCGATATTCAGAAAACGGCGTCACGCGAACTCGGCGAAGCGTTCAGCAGATATTTCTCCTATCGCGCCGACACTCTGCAGCGCGATCTCAATGAGCTGTTCCGGGTCGGCCGCCGTTCGCTGGGCATCGGTGTCCTCGTGCTCGTGGCCTGTCTGATCGCCGCGCATCTTGTCGGTGGATATTTGAATGAAGCCCCGGTCAGGCGCCTGGTCGAGGAAAGCTTCCTGCTTCTGGGCTGGGTCGCAAACTGGCGCCCTCTGGAAATTTTCCTGTACGATTGGTGGCCGATTGCACGCAGGCGAGATCTATATCGCCGCCTTGCTGGAGCAGTCGTGGAACCCAGGCCCTACCCCGCAGAACACATGGATACGCATTCGCGAATGCCGCATGAGACCCAATGACAATAACGGCAACCTCAATGAGACATGAAAATAAACTATCGAATAGTGGAGATGAAACATGAGCGCGCGAATGAATGTCTGCAAGGCAGGGCTCGTGCTCGGGTTCGTATTAGGCGGATTCCATCTTTGCTGGTCGATATTGGTTGCATTGGGGTGGGCGCAGCCCGTTATTGATTTTGTTTTCTGGATGCACTTCATCAAGCCCATCTACGTGATCGAGCCGTTTGCAATTGCAAAGGCAGCGATTCTATTAGTCAGCGACCGCTGGCGTAGGATTTGTGATTGGATCGGTATTTGCATTGGTTTGGAACGCCCTGCATAAGGCGTAACCCAGTAAGATGCTCGCGACTTGGGGCCGGCACGGCAAGTCCGGTCCTATCGCGACCAAGTCAGCTAAGCGGCGCCAGCATCAAAACAGGAGTCCGCGGCTCCGCCACAACATCGACAGTCCGCTCAACAGCATCAGCAAAATGGCGAGCCGACGAAACCATATCTCCTTGAAGCTATCGAGCCACCGCCGTGTCACCCAAATTGCAACGATGCCGCCAAGTCCCGCAGATGCGCCTTCGAGAACCGACCCGGCAGACAGCACGCCGAGTGACCCATAGGTCGCAATCTTCGTGAGCTGAATGAAGAGCGAATGTACCGCGCCGGTCGCGATCATGCGCTCCTTTGTCAATCCGTAATTCAGAAAGAACGGTACGGAAACAAGGCTGCTCGCACCAATGACCCCGGAGATGATACCGACGGCGAGCGACACGGGTATGAACCAAGGGAGCCGCATGGGAAACGAGCGGGCGCGACCACCGAGGTGATATTGGATGGGCGTCGAGACAAGGAAAAGACCGACAATCACGCTGAGCCAAGCCGCATTGGCCCAGGTGAAGATCCAGCTTCCGACGATTGCACCGCTAATCGCGCCGGGCAGATACCAGCGAACCACCGGCCACTCGATAAGCCTCCACGAGACCAGGATTCGTGCGGGGCTCGCCATCAGGCTGGCGATGGTGATGACGGGCGCGATCGTCTTCACGCGAATGACGTGAGTGACTGCGGCAAGCAGGACGATACTGCCTGCTCCGCCGGAGAAGGTGCTGATTGTCCAACTGGCACATCCTGCGACAAACAGCAGAATGGATGTTTCGAGACTTGGCACGATGCATTCCTGGCCGGCTACCGTCGCTCATGCGCGTGTGACACCACGGCGAAGATGGCGACGGTCCTCAAGCAGCAACACATCTCTCGCGGTAGGGCCAAACTGAATAAAGCTGCCGGCTGATGCCGGGAGATGTCGCGATAGCAGACGTTGCCTGCGTGCTAAGAGTATCACGCCTGGACTACACCGTCGTCTGCGCCATGCCCGGCTTGCCGTAGAGCGCTTCCTTGGCGCCGTCCTTGAACGCCACGTCGGGCGGCAGCACCACCGAGCAGGAGCGGACTTTCTGGTGCTCGACGTCGATGCCGGGCGGCGTCACGCCTTTGTCGAGGAGCGCCTTGGCGGCGCGCATCAGGCGGTGCCGCGCCATGATGATGCCGTTGTCGGTCGAGACCAGGTTTTCCTTGGTGCGGTCGCAGACCGGGCCCATGCTTTCCTGCAGCGAGGCGTCCTGCATGGCGAAGCCGGCGACGCCGCTATAGGTCCGCCCGGCTTTCTGCGCGGCGCGGTCGATCAGATAATCGTTGTCCTTGTTGGCGAGCGGCCGGAACGCGGCATCGACTTTGCAATGCACGCCGGCGCCGTCCTTCATGGCGTCGACTTCGATCTTGCTCAGCGCCCGCACCGGATGGAAGTCGTAGGACCAGGCCCAGCAATTCTCGTCGTCGATCGGCACCCAGAAATGGCCGTGGATCGGATGGTCGCCGCGCGGCGGGATCATGGTGAAGCACGGCATCACCCACGGCGTGATGCGCCAGTAATATTTGCCGTCCTCGGCATTGCGCCGCGCGCCGATGAACAGCCCGCCGGGCTGCTCGACCACTTCGAAATGCGGCTGCATGTCGGAGAGATTGTACTGATTGCCCTTGGCGCCCTTGAACAGCGGATCGGTGCCGAGATCGCCGCGGTGCAGGAACGAGACGTGGCTGGAATCGATGCCGCCTTCCATGGCCTGCAGCCAATTGGATTCCTGCAGCCGCTTGGAGACGAAGGTCTGCTCCGGCCGCACCATGGCGAATTCCCATTCCGGCAGCGGCGGCCGTTTGTCGGCGGGACCCATATAGGCCCACAGCACCTCGCCGCGCTTCACCAGCGGGTACGAGGTGAGCTTGACCTTCTTGCAGAAGCCGCTTTCGGCGGGCTCCGAGGGAACCTCCATGCACTGGCCGTTCACGTCGTATTTCCAGCCGTGATAGGGGCAGCGCAGCCCGCCCTCCTCGTTGCGGCCGAACCACAGCGAGACGCCGCGGTGGGCGCAGAATTCGTCGATCAGGCCGTATTTGCCGTTGGAGTCCCGGAAGGCGAGCAGCCGCTCCGACAAGATTTTGACCCGCACCGGCGGGCACTCGTCCTCCGGCAGCTCTTCGGCAAGCAGCACCGGCATCCAATAAGAGCGGAAAAGCTGGCCCATGGGCGTGCCGGGGCCGGTCTGGGTCAATAATTCATTTTGTTCTTTTCTGAGCATCGGTGCTGTCCGTGGCCAATGGCGCGGCTGTTACCTTTAACAGTAGGGATTCGGCCCCTCCCCGGCAAGCCGAGCGCCCGCAACGGCAGCCGCGGAACACGCATGGCGGCGCGCCGCGCGCGGCGTCATGACGGCTACGCAAAAATGCGGTCGCAACTGCGCCATCCCGTTGCCCTGGGCGGGCAATTACGCTAAGTCCGCCCGCACCGGGTGCGATGTTTGGAGACGATGGTATGGCCGATCACGGCGAGGTCGAATACGCGACGGCGACGGGCAACGATTACCCCGCTCACGAACAGACGTACGAGAATTTCATCACATTGGTGAAAGTCGTCATGGCGATCGTGATCACGATCGTCGTCCTGATGGCGTATTTCCTGACCTAGTAGCGTTTCCGTCACTTCATCGATGCGCAGCTAGCCGCGCTTGCGCGGCGGCCCTCGGAGGAAATCATGAAGGTTGCGGTCGTAGCCGAAACCGACGCGGGCGAGCCGCGGGTGGCCGCGGTTCCCGAAACCGTCAAGAAGATGATTGGGCTCGGCGCCGAAGTCGCGGTCGAACCGGGCGCCGGGATCAAATCCGGCGTTCTCGATGCGGATTACACGGCGGCCGGCGCTACCGTTTCCGCCGACGCCCTGAGCGGCGCCGACGTCGTGCTCCAGGTGCGCCGCCCGCAAGGCGCCGAGCTTTCGCGGGTCAAGAAGGGCGCCATCGTCATCGCTATCATGGATCCTTACGGCAACGACGCGGCGCTGCGCGCCATGGCCGATGCCGGCATCACCAGCTTTGCCATGGAGCTTTTGCCGCGCATCACCCGCGCCCAGGTGATGGACGTGCTGTCGAGCCAGGCCAATCTCGCCGGCTACCGCGCCGTGATCGATGCCGCCGCCGAGTTCGGCCGCGCGCTGCCGATGATGATGACGGCTGCCGGCACCGTGCCGGCCACCAGGGTCTTTGTCATGGGCGCCGGCGTCGCCGGCCTGCAGGCGATCGCCACCGCGCGCCGGCTCGGCGCCATCGTCACCGCCACCGACGTGCGGCCGGCGGCCAAGGAGCAGGTCGAGAGCCTCGGCGCCAAATTCATCGCCGTCGAGGACGAGGAATTCAAGGCGGCCGAGACCGCCGGCGGCTATGCCAAGGAAATGTCGAAAGAGTATCAGGCCAAGCAGGCCGCGCTGGTCGCCGAGCACATCAAGAAGCAGGACATCGTCATCACCACGGCGCTCATTCCCGGCCGGCCGGCGCCGCGGCTGATCTCGTCGGCCATGGTGACGTCGATGCGGCCGGGCTCGGTGGTGGTCGATCTCGCCGTCGAGCGCGGCGGCAATGTCGAAGGCGTCAGCGCCGATGCGGTGAGCGAGCAGAACGGCGTCAAAGTCGTCGGCTACCGCAACGTGCCGGGCCGGATCGCCGCCACGGCCTCGAACCTCTACGCCAAGAACCTCTACGCGTTTCTGGAAATTTTGATCGACAAGAAGACCAAGGCGCTTGCGGTCAACTGGGACGACGACATCGTCAAGGCGACGGCGCTGACCCGCGACGGCGCCATCGTGCATCCGAATTTCCAGCCGAAGAGCGCGGCGTAATTTCTGCTCCCTCCCCCTTGTGGGGAAAGATGGAGACTGCTGATGATCACTCTCTCGATCCTGGCCCAGCTCGATCTCGCCACCATAGGCAGCGGCGCCGCGCACGCGGCGAGCGACATCGTCGATCCGTTCGTATTCCGGCTGTCGATTTTCGTGCTCGCGGTCTTTGTCGGCTATTACGTGGTCTGGTCGGTGACGCCGGCGCTGCACACGCCGCTGATGTCGGTGACCAATGCGATCTCCTCGGTGATCGTGGTCGGCGCGCTGCTCGCGGTCGGCGTCGCGCTGGTCGCCAATGACGACGGCCCGCTGTGGGCGCGCGCGCTCGGCTTCGTCGCGCTGACTTTCGCCTCTGTGAACATATTCGGCGGCTTCCTTGTCACCCAGCGCATGCTGGCGATGTATCAGAAGAAAAAGAAATGAAGCGCGGTCGCGGCAACGCCCCATAGAGGTCCATGATGTCGGCCAATCTCGCTGCGCTGCTTTATCTGATCGCCGGCGCCTTGTTCATCATGGCGCTGCGCGGCCTGTCCAGCCCGGAAACCAGCCGGCGCGGCAACACGCTCGGCATGATCGGCATGGCGATCGCCATACTGACGACGCTGGCGGCGCATCCGCCGGCATCGTTTGCCGCCTGGGCCCTGGTCGTGCTCGGCATGGCGCTCGGCGGCGGCCTTGGCGCGGTGATCGCGCGGCGCGTGCCGATGACCTCGATGCCGGAACTGGTCGCCGCGTTCCACTCGCTGGTCGGCATGGCAGCGGTGCTTGGTCGCGGCCGGCGCGCTGTACGCGCCCGCGGCCTTCGGCATCGGCGTCGAAGGCGCCATCCACGGCCAGAGCCTGATCGAAATGTCGCTTGGCGTCGCCATCGGTGCCGTTACTTTCACGGGGTCGGTGATCGCGTTCCTGAAACTCTCCGGCCGCATGAGCGGCGCGCCGATCACGCTGCCGGGCCGCCACGTCATCAATATCGCGCTGGCTGTTGCCCTCATCGCGCTGATTGTGTGGTTCTACCTGGCGCAGCTGCACATCGCGTTCTGGCTGATCGCCGTGGCGTCGTTCCTGCTCGGTGTGCTCATCATCATCCCGATCGGCGGCGCCGACATGCCGGTCGTGATCTCGATGCTCAATTCCTATTCGGGATGGGCGGCCGCCGGCATCGGCTTCACGCTGGGCAATTCGGCGCTGATCATCACCGGCGCGCTGGTCGGCTCTTCGGGCGCGATCCTGTCCTACATCATGTGCAAGGGCATGAATCGCTCGTTCATCTCGGTGATCCTCGGCGGCTTTGGCGGCGAGGTGGCGGGACCGGCGGCGGCCGCCGGCGACCGGCCGGTCAAGATCGGCTCGGCCGAGGATGCGGCCTTCATCCTCAAGAACGCCGGCAAGGTGATCATCGTGCCGGGCTACGGCATGGCGGTGGCGCAGGCGCAGCATGCGTTGCGGGAGATGGGCGACAAGCTCAAGCGCGAAGGCGTCGAGGTCAAATACGCCATCCATCCGGTGGCCGGCCGCATGCCGGGCCACATGAACGTGCTGCTCGCCGAAGCCAACGTGCCCTATGACGACGTGTTCGAGCTCGAGAACATCAATTCGGAATTCGCCCAGGCCGACGTCGCCTACGTGATCGGCGCCAACGACGTCACCAATCCGGCCGCCGAGGACGATCCGAAATCGCCGATTTACGGCATGCCGGTGCTGCAGGTGTGGAAGGCCGGCACGGTGATGTTCAACAAACGCTCGCTGGCCTCCGGTTACGCGGGCATCGACAATCCGCTGTTCTACCGCGACAACACCATGATGCTGCTCGGCGACGCCAAGAAGATGACCGAGGAGATCGTCAAGTCGGTGTGAGGGCGCGCATGGCCGATGACAATCCGCCGCCTCTGCGCGCGCGCCGGTGGACGCCGCCGCCCTCTGCCGAAGTACGATCGTCGCCACGTAAATCCTATCGCTTTGTGCTTCGCCTCCTCGGCATTCCGATCCTCGCCGTCGCCGGCGTGTTCATCTACAGCGGCATCCGCGACCGCCTCGTGCTGCCGGATTGCGATTCGGATCGCGCCAAAAAATCGTTGGCGGAAGTTCTCCAACAGTTCAAGTACGAGCCGACGAAATACGAGCCGATCAAGACCGTCTCCGCCACCAAGGACCAGGTCGTGTGCAGCGCCGTGCTGCCGCTGCCCGATGGCTCAAGTGTCGCCGCCGATTTCACGTTCTATTGGCAGGGCGACAAGGCCACCATGAAATATTCGGTGGCGCGCAAAGCAACCGATAACTCGTCGATTACGCCGCCGTTGCGCTGAGCGTCATCGCGGCTTCCCGTAGCCGCCCGCCGTCGGCGTCTGGATGATGACCGCCTCGCCGGCATCGATCACGGTGGCATCGCAGCCTTGCAGCTTTTCGATCGAACCGTCTTTGCGCCGCACGCTGTTCTCGCCGACCTGGCCGTCGCCACCGCCGGCCAGCCCGAACGGCGGCACGCGGCGATGGCCGGACAAAATCGTGCATTCCATCTTTTCCAGGAACCGGATGGTGCGGCGGATGCCGTCGCCGGCGTTCCATTGGCCGCGGCCGCCGGAGTTTTTCCGGATGTGGAAGTCTTCCAGCAGCACCGGATAGCGAAATTCCAGGATTTCCGGATCGGTCAGCCGGGTATTGGTCATGTGGGTGTGCACCGCGTCGGTGCCGGGAAAACCGGGGCCGGCCGGCGAGCCGGAGCAGATGGTCTCGTAATATTGATAGCGCGCATTGCCGAAATTGAGATTGTTCATGGTGCCCTGCGCCGCCGCCATGGCGCCGAGTGCGCCGAACAGGCAATTGGTCACCTCTTGCGAGGTCTCGACATTGCCGGCGACGACGGCTGCGGGAAATTCCGGCGTCAGCATCGACTTTTTCGGAATGATGATGCGGATCGGCCGCAGGCAGCCGGCGTTCATCGGAATATCGTCGTCGACCATGACGCGAAACACGTAGAGCACCGCGGCGCGGGTCACCGGCTCTGGCGCGTTGAAGTTCGACGGCTGCTGCGGGCTCGTGCCGGTGAAATCGACGGTGGCTTCGCGCTTTTTCTTGTCGACCGCGATGCTCACTTTGATCGTCGAGCCCTGATCGGTCTCGATGCTGAAGCTTGAATCGTGCAACCGGTCGATGACGCGGCGCACGCTCTCCGCCGCATTATCCTGCACGTGGCGCATATAGGCGCGCACCACCGGCAGCGTGAAATAGCGCACCATCTTGCGCAGTTCGCGCACGCCCATCTCGTTGGCGGCGATCTGCGCCTTGATGTCGTTGACGTTCTGCAGCGGATTGCGCGCCGGATATTTGGCGCCCTGCAACAGCTGATAGGTTTCTTTCTCGCGGAAGCGGCCGCGTTCGACCAATTTGAAATTGTCGATATAGACGCCTTCCTGCTCGATGGTCGTGGCGTTCGGCGACATCGAGCCCGGCGAAATGCCGCCGACGTCGGCATGGTGGCCGCGCGAGGCGACCCAGAACAAGATCTTGCCGCCGTCGAACACCGGCGTGCACACGGTGATATCGGGCAAATGAGTGCCGCCGTTATACGGCGCGTTGATGGCGTAAACGTTGCCGGGGCGTATTTTGCCCTTGTTCTCGCGAATGATGGTCTCGACGGCGCGATCCATGGAGCCGAGATGCACCGGCATGTGCGGCGCGTTCGCGACCAGCGAGCCGGTGCCGTCGAACACCGCGCAGGAGAAATCGAGCCGCTCCTTGATGTTCACCGAATAGGCGGTGTTCTGCAGCGCCACGCCCATCTGCTCGGCGATCGACATGAACAGGTTGTTGAACACTTCGAGCATCACCGGATCGGCGTGGGTGCCGATGGCCCGCGTGCGTTTGAGTTTTTGCACCCGCCGCAGCACCAGGTGATCCTTGGCGGTCAGCTCGGCCTGCCAGCCGTGCTCGACGACAACGGTCTGGTGCGGCTCGATGATGATGGCCGGGCCTTTCACTTTGTGACCCGGCGCCAGCGTGTCGCGCGTATAGACCAGCGCGCGCTGCCATTTGCCGTTGGAGAAAAACCGCGTGCGCCGCGCCGGCGCCGGCAGCTTGGCCCGCGTGGTCTTGCGGGTCTTTTCCCGAAACGTCGCGCCGCCGCCAATGGCCTCGACCGAAACTGCTTCGATCACCAGCGCCTTGGCGCGATCGATGAAGCCAAATTGCGCTTTATGCGCACGCTCGAAGGCGGATTTCATGCTTTGCAGCGATGCGAGCTTGGCATCCTTGCCGGCATCGACGATCAGCGGCGTGTCGGTGCCGGCGTAACGAATATGCGCGCGCACATGCACCGTGATTTTGTTCGCCGCGACGCCTTGGCCGGCAACCTCGTCGATGGTCGCGCGCGCCAGCCGGCGCGCCACGCTCTCGAGCGTCTTGCGCGCCTTGTCGCCGAACGGCTCCTCGATCGCCTGCTGGCGCACGCTGCGGATATCGGCGAGCCCCATGCCGTAAGCCGACAGCAGCGACGACAGCGGATGGATCAGCACGCTCTCCATGCCGAGCGCGTCGGCCACCAGGCAGGCGTGCTGGCCGCCGGCGCCGCCGAAGCAGTTGAGCGCATAGCGCGTCACGTCGTAGCCGCGCTGCACCGAAATCTTCTTGATCGCGTTGGCCATGTTCTCGACGGCGATCTTGATAAAACCGTCGGCGACTTGTTCGCTGCTGCGGCCGTCGCCGATCTCCTTCGCCATCGCCGCGAAGGCTCGGCGCACCGCGTCGGCATCGAGCGGCTGGTTCTGCCGCGGGCCGAAAATCTTCGGAAAGAAATCCGGGATGAGCTTGCCGACCATGACATTGGCGTCGGTCACCGCCAGCGGGCCGCCGCGGCGATAGCATTTCGGGCCGGGATTGGCGCCGGCCGAATCCGGGCCGACGCGAAACCGCGCACCGTCGAAATGCAGGATCGAGCCGCCGCCGGCCGCCACCGTGTGAATCAGCATCATCGGCGCGCGCATGCGCACGCCGGCGACTTCGGTCTCGAACGCGCGCTCGTACGCGCCGGCGATAATGCGACACGTCGGTCGAGGTGCCGCCCATGTCGAAGCCGATGAGCCGGGAGAAACCCGCGGCGCGGCCGGTCTCCGCCATGCCGACGACACCGGCCGCCGGGCCCGACAGGATCGCATCCTTGCCGCGGAACAATTCGGCCGCGGTGAGGCCGCCGGAGGACATCATGAACATCAGGCGAGTTCCCTCGTGGAGTCGGTGGGCGGTGTCGCGAGCGCAGCTGCGCTCACGTCCGTCCACTCTCGCGCGCGCCCCGACCCTCCCCCCTGCAGGGGAGGGTGGATTGAGGTCGCCCGCGACTTGCGACACGTAGCGGCGCAGGATCGGCGACAGATAGCTGTCGACGACCGTGGTGTCGCCGCGGCCGACGAGCTTGATCAGCGGCGAGACTTCGTGGCTGGCGGAGACCTGCTCGAAGCCGAGCTCGCGCGCCAACGCCGCAACCCGCTGTTCGTGGTCGCTGTAGCGGTAGGCGTGCATCAGGACGACGGCGACGGCGTCGATGCCGTCAAGCTTCGCGCGCGCAAGTTCGGTGCGCACCGCATCGAGATCGAGCGCGCGTTCCACTGTGCCGTCGGCGCGCACCCGCTCGTCGACTTCGACGACGCGCTCGTACAGCATGTCGGGCTTGATGATGTGCTTGGCGAAGATTTTCGGCCGTGCCTGGTAGCCGATGCGCAGCGCGTCGCGAAAGCCCTTGGTGATGAGCAGCAAGGTGCGGTCGCCCTTGCGCTCGAGCAGCGCATTGGTGGCGACCGTGGTGCCCATCTTGACCGCGGCGATACGCTCGCTCGGAATCGCTTCGCCGGGCTTGAGCCCGAGCAGGTGGCGGATGCCGTGCACCGCGGCGTCCCGATAGGCTTCGGGATTTTCCGAGAGCAACTTGTGAGTGAGAAGCGCGCCGTCCGGCCGCCTGCCGATCACGTCGGTAAAGGTGCCGCCGCGATCGATCCAGAATTCCCAACTGCCGGACATGCTCACCAACCTGCCCTCGATCCCAACCCGCTTTTGTGCCACTCTCGGCTCAAACGACTAGTTGAGGACGCACCGATGCACAAGATCGCGATCTCGCAAGCCTCCCTCGACCGCATGAACACGCGGATGGGCAAGCTGCACCCGTTCGACACCATCGACCCGCGCGCCACCGCGCTGCTCGTGGTCGACATGCAGAACTACTTCGTCAAGCCGGGCCATCAGGGCGAGGTGCCGTTGGCGCGCGAGATCGTGCCCAACATCAACCGGCTCGCCGCCGAGTTGCGCCGCCGCGGCGGCCATGTGGTCTGGATCCGCAACGGCACCACGGACACCCGCGAGAGCTGGTCGAACTACCACGGCTACCTGCAAAAGCCGGAGCGCGCCGAGCGGCGGCTGAAAGCCATGGATATCGGCGAAGACGGCTACGAATACTGGCACCTCAACGACATCCGCCCCGAGGACGCGCAGATCACCAAGAAGCGCTACAGCGCCTTCATCCAAGGCTCGTCCGATGTCGAGCGCCATTTGCGCGACCGCGGCATCGACACGCTGCTGATCACCGGCACCGCCACCAATGTCTGCTGCGAAAGCTCGGCGCGCGACGCCATGATGCTCAATTTCAAGGTCGTCATGGTGTCGGATGGGCTCGCGACGCACACCGACGACGAGCACAACGCGACGCTGTCGGCGTTCTACGGCCAGTTCGGCGACGTGCAGTCGGTGGACGAGTTGGTGCAATCGCTGGAGCGCGGCGATAAGAAGAAAGCCGCCGCGTTAGCCACGTCTAAACGTCCGGCCGCTTGTATTCCAAATTCGGCCCGCCCTTCTGCGACTTCAGATACGACTCGACGTGCTGGGTCGGGTCCATGACGCGGCGCATGCGCGCGGAGACCAGCTGATCGAGCTGGATCGCCTGCGACAGCGACAGGTCGCGGCCCATCTGCACGGTGATCTTGGAATGCTCCAGCGGCGCCAGGTGGCGCTCGGAGATTTCGCGGGCGATGCCCGTCACCGTCGATTCCAGTTCCGCCGCCGGCACCGCCTGCGAGACGATGCCCCAGCGGTCGGCCTCGGCGCCGGAAATATTGCGGCCGACAAGCTGCATCAGCGCGACCTTCTTGATCGGGATGCCGCCGTGCACCAGCGTCGAGGTGACGAGCTGGCCAAAACTGCCGCGTAAAATTTCCGGCATGCCGAGCTGCGCGTCGTCGGCGGCGAACACCAGATCGTGGCAATTCATGATGCCGAGCGCGCCGCCGAGGCAATAGCCGTGCACCTGGGCGATGACGATGCGCGGAAAGCCGCGCAGCGCTTCCGCCATCTGCACCGTCGGAGTGGGACGATCCCAGTCGCGCGGCTCTTCGCTGACCTTGCGCAGGAAATGCAGGTCGAGCCCGGAGCTGAAGCAAACCCCGGCTCCTTTGGTGATGACAGCCTTGATGTCGCGGTCGGCGCGCACGATGTCGAGCGCCTCGAACCACGCCGCGACCAGCGCCTCGTTCAGGCAATTGCGCTTGTCCGGCCGGTTGAGAATGACGCGCGCCACGCCGGCGTCGACGAGCTGTTCCAGGATCAGTTCCGGCCAAGCTTTGAGCGTGCGCCATGTATCGGTCATCGCCGTTCTCCAGTTAGCTCAGTTTGCTGTCGTGAGCGCGCGGCACAAACAGCGCATCGAGCGCAAAGCCGCCGCGCGGCAGCACGACAAAGGGATTGATGTCGATCGATTGCACGACGTCGCGCCAGATCTTCGGCGATGCGGCCGAGCGCGACCAATGCGTCGACCACCGCATCGGTATCGAGCACCGGCGATGAGCGATAGCCGCGCATCAGTCGCGCGGCATGAGTACGCTCGATCATGGCGCGCGCCTTCTCGCGCGTGATCGGCGGCGCCGCGAACGCCACGTCCTTGGTCAGTTCGAGCAGCACGCCGCCTGAGCCGGCCATGACGACGAGGCCCATTTCCGGATCGCGATTGAGCCCGAGCACAAGCTCTAAGCCGCCGCTGATCTGTTGGCAGACCAGCATGGCGTCGAGCGATTCAATGCCGGCGCGCCGGACATTGTCGACGATACGCGCCGTAAGCCGCGCGTACCGCGTCGTCGTCGGCAAGATGCAACGCGACCGCGCCGGCGTCGGACTTGTGCAGCAGCTTCGCCGCGACCGCCTTCAGCACCACCGGATAGCCGATCTGCCGCGCCGCCTTCACGGCGTCGTCCGGCGACTGCACCGCGATTTCCGCCGGCGTCGGGATGCCATAGGCGCGGATCAGCGCTTTCGACTCGACCTCGTCGAGCGCGGCCGCGCCGTTTTTTGCCAGCATCCGCACGCGCGCCGCTGCGGCAGTCTCGGCGGGCGTCGATGCGGCCTTTGCCGACGAACCTGCCAGGCGTTCAAGCTCGTCGCGCCGGGCCACGCTGGCGATGGCGCGCAGCGACTTGTTGACTTCCAGCAGGAACGAGACGTGCGGCACTTTCGCCCGCAGCGCCCGGCTGTAATCGCTTTGGCTGTGCGATACCGGCGTGATGATGGCGATCGGCTTCGGCGCGCCGCCGGCGACGATGGCTTCCACCGTGTGAATGTAACGCTCGGCGCGGTCGGACCCCGGCTCGCGCGGCAGGTTCTCCTGGATCAGAATCATGTCGATGTTCGGATCGGCCTGCAGCGCCGCGATCGAGGCTTTGTAATTGTCGTCGCTGCTCAGCACGCCGAAGCCGCCGTCGATCGGATTCGAGACCAGCGAGCCGACGCCGAGAATGGCGTTCAGCTTCTCAAGCGTCGCGTCGGCAAGTTTTGGAAATTGCAGCCCGTTGCGCTCGGCGGCGTCGTAAAGCAGCCCGCGGAACGCGCCCGACAGCGTGATGGCGCCGAGGCGGCGGCCGCCCGGCGCGCCGGTATGGACCAACAACTCGCTGATCTCGACGGCGTCGTCGAGCGTGTCGGCGCGCACGATGCCGAGATCGGCGGCAACCGCGTCGAAAGCTTCGATGGAGCCGGCCAGCGAGGCGGTATGCGCCATCGCGGCGTTGCGGCCGCTTTCCGACTGGCCGAGCTTTACGGCGACGATCGCCTTGCCGGCGGCGCGCGCCATGCGGCACGCTGCCTTGAATTTCTCGATATCGGCGATCGCCTCGATATAGACGATGATGACTTTCAGCTCGGGCTGATCGGAGAAGAACGCGATGTAGTCGGGAATGCCTAAGCCCGGCTTCGTTGCCGCTGGTGATGAGGTATTCGGCATTCATGCCGCGCTCTTCGAGCGCGGCATTCAAGAAAATCATCATGCCGCCGCTCTGGCCGACCAGCGCGATGGGCCCTTCGCGCAGCAGCAGCGGGCGGTCCTCGCTCAGCGTGACCAAGCGGGTCTTGGCGCAGATATTGCCCATGCAATTGGGACCGGACACCGCCAGCCCGGTCTCGGCGATCACCGCCTTGAGCTCGCGGCCAAGCGGCGCGGCGTCGGAGTTGTAGGCCTCGCCGAAGCCTGAGGAAAACACCGTGGCGCTGCGCGCCCCCGCCGCGGCGCCGCTGCGCAACACCTCCGGCACGCCCGGCGCCGGCACCAGCACGACGAGATGGTCGGGCGGTTCCGGCAGCGACTTGAAGTCGGGATAACAGCGGTCGCCGCCGATTTCGGTGCGGCGCGGATTGACCAGATAGAGCGGCTGCGGAAATTCGTATTGCTTCAAATTACGCAGGACGCGCCACGCCCAGCTTCCCGGCCGGTCGTTGGCGCCGACCAGCACCGCGTTGCGCGGTTCGGTCAGCGCTTGCGACTTTTTTCTTCGAGGCTTCGAGGTCCACGCAGCATTCTCCACTTACGCACGGACGGCGAACGCGATGGTTCGCCGCCCAATGAGATAAAAGCCCGCGGCGATCACCGTCATGATCGCCGTCCAGACCAGGCCGAACGCCGCAAGCTCGGTGCCCTGACCGTTGGCCCACAGGTCGAACATCGCCACCGACACCGGCTGCGCCGACGGCGAGGCGAGAATCACGGCGAGCGAAAGATCGCGCGCGGCGACCAGGAAGATGAACAGCCAGCCGGCCAGCAGCGCCGGCGTCGCCAGCGGCACGACGATGCGCCGCAATGCCGTGCGCAGCGGGCTGCCGGCGATGGCCGCGGCTTCCTCCAGCTCAGGATGGATTTGCAGAATGCCCGACGCGGCGTAGCGCATGCCGTAGGGCAGGAAGCGGATGGTGAAAGCGAGGATGAAGGCCCACAGCGTGCCGTAGATCGCGACCGGAACGCTGAGATAGATCTGGATCATGGCGACGCCGAGCACGATGCCGGGAAAGATCAGCGGCGCGGTGGCGAGCTGATCGAGCAGCCACGCGCCCGGCCGCCGCCGCACCGCGAGCCAGCCGGCGACCACCGTCAGCGCCATGACGCAGGTCGCCGCGCCCGCGCTCATCAACAGCGTCTGCCACACCAGATCGAGATAGAAGGTCGAGTGCAGCACGGTGCGGAAATTATCCAGGGTGACGAGCGCAAAGCCGCGCCGGCTGACCCCTTGGGTGAACGGCATCAAGGCGAGCCAGACCAGGCCCATGGTCGGCGTCAGCAGGATCAGCAAAAAGTTGAACAGGATGATGCCGCCGCCGAGATAGCGCGCCGGGCCGAGATCGAACAGCCGCGCGCGAAAACTGCGTCCGGTGACGCTGTGATAGCGCGAGGCGTGACGCGAGATGCGCGAATAGAGGCCGATCAACATGCCGGCGAGCAACAACAGCACGATGGAGAACGCGCTGGAATAGCCGAGGTCGGGCGGCACGTTCTCCTTCATGTCGAGATAGATGTCGGTGGTCAAAACCTTGATCTTGCCGGGCAAGCCGACCAGCGCCGGCACTTCGAAGGCCTCGATCGAGCGCACCACGATCAGAAGCGCGACGGCGAGAAACGCCGGCAGCGCGAGCCGCATCGAGATGCGCGTCACCGTGCGCAAAATGCCGGCGCCGCTCATACGCGCGGCTTCCTCGTATTCGGCATTGGCCTGGGCGAACACCGACGACAGCAAGCAGGAAGGCGAGCGGCGACCATAAAAACCCTTCGACCAGGATCATGCCGGGCATGGAATAGACGTTGAAGCGCGGCAGCCCGATCGCGGTGATGAGATCGTTGAGCGGCCCGTTGCGGCCGAACAGAAACAGCCAGGCGATGACATAGAGCACGAACGGCGTGCCGAGCGAGATGATCGCGGTGAGATAGGCGAAGGCCTTGAACGGCGAATTGGTGCGCTCGACCAGCCAGGCCACCAGCCCGCCGAAGGCGAGCGCGATCGCCATGCTGCCGAAGCTGAAGACCAGCGAATTTAGGAGGCTGCCGAAGAATTGCCGGTCGGACAGGAGCTGCCGGTAATAGGCGAAGGTGAAATCGCCAGGCGCACCGGTCACCGTCGTGGTGTGCAGGCTGCCGTTGAGCAGAAAAATCAGCGGCGGCACGACCAAGAGCAGCAGCACGAGTGCCAACACCACGACCAGCGTCCGCGTCGGATCGGGCGCGGCTGTGGAAAACGCGAATGTGCTGGAACGGGCGACGGACATTTCACTGTTTCGTGCTGGAGCTAGTTGAACAGCTCCTTCTTGATCTTCACCCAGCGATCGATGTTGTCCGAAGCCGTGGCGGGCGAGATGAAGTTGGCCGAGAAACCGCCGGCTTCGGGCTTCACCTCGGGCGTCTTCGCCGGCACTGACGGCATCGCCGGAAGATAGTCGACGTCGGCGAAGGCGCGCTGGCCCTCCTCGGACAGCAGGAAATCGATCAGCAGCTTGCCGGCGTTCGGGTGCGGCGCGTTCTTGACCAGGCCGATGGAATGAAACGGCGCCGGGATCGGCTCGACCTTGAGCCAGGCCACCGGCGCGCCCTTCTTGGCGCTGAGCACGGCGTGGTGATTGAAGATGCTGAGCGCAATGGCGTACTGCCCGAGAATCACCTGATCGAGGATGGCGCGGTTGGTGGCGTCGACATTGACGATGTCCTGCTTGGCGAGCGCGCGCAAGAACGCCATGCCCTTGTCTTCGCCCATGGTCTGCAGCACCGAGCCGACATAGACCGGCGCGCCGGACGACGGTTCGGTGCTCCAGGCGATCTTGCCCTGCCATTTCGGATTGAGCAGGTCCTGCGCCGTCTTGATCTCGTCGGCGCCGACGAGCTGCGTGTTGATGCCCGGGGTCAGGAAATACAGCACCAGAGCATTCCAGCGGCCGTCGGGATCGCGCAGCGCCGGCGGATATTTGTTCGCTGCCGACGGCGTGAATGACTCGACCAGGCCGGCCTTGAGCAGCGGCGCCGTCGTGGCGATGCCGTCGAATACATCGCCTTCGACCCTGCCGGCGCGCGCTTCGTTGATGACCTTGATGGCATTCGGCCCAGAGTCGCCGCGGGCATATTTGACCTCGACACCGGGATATTTCCTGTTGAACGCCTCGACCAGCGGCCGCACCGCCTGATTGACGATCAACGAGGTGTACCAGACGACCTGGCCTTCCTTCTTGGCGGCTTCATAGAGCGCGTCGTCAGCCTGCGCGCGTGGACCGGCGAGCAGCGCTGCCGCGATCAAGAAGACGGATGCAACGGCACGGCGCGTCATTGCGGATACCAGCTCGGCTTGCGTTTTTCCTTGAACGCCGCGACGCCTTCTTTGGCCTCCTCCGATCGCGGCGGGCCGTGGGCGGCGCGGCGGGCGAGGATCGCCGCGACGGACGGCGTCACGTCGTGCTCCATGGCGGCCTTCATCTCGCGCACCGCGCCCGGCGCCGCATGGAGCAGGGCATCGGTTATTTCGATGAGCTTCGCCTCGAGCCTGTCGGCGCTCACGACCTCATGGGCGAGACCGATACGTAACGCCTCGGCGGCGCCGAAGCGCTCGCCGGACAAGCCATAGCGACGGAAGCTGCGATGGCCCATGGCGCGGATCAGGAACGGCGCAACACCGATTGGCGCCATGCCGACCCGCACTTCGGGGATGGAAAAGAACGCGCTGTCCGCGGCCAGCACCATGTCACAGCAGGCCGCCAGCGCCGCGCCGCCGCCGACCGCGGCGCCGTGCACCACCGCGATGGTCGGCTTCGGCAGCCGGTCGAGCGCCGCGAGCGCGTCCACCAGCGAAACCTGCCCGGCCGCCGGCGCCGGCTCCATGCCGCGCGCCACCAAATCGGCGCCGCCGCAAAAATGCTTGCCGCTGCCGCGGATGACGACGACGCGCGTTGCCGCATCCGCCGCGCGCTCGGCGAATTGCTGCGCCAGCGCGTTGAGCATGGCCTGATCGAAGGCGTTGGAGCGCTCCGGACGATCGAGCGTGATCGTGGCGATGCCGCGCGATGAGACCTCGACCGCGATGCCGCTCATCGAAACAAATCCTGCGTGACTTTTTGCCAATGCGGCAGTTGCCGGTGAATTTCTTCCGGCCGCAAAAAGTCCGCCTGGAAGCCGCCGTCGTTCGGCCGCAAGCCGGCGACCATGGCGGGGACGCTCGGCAGCGCCGGCAGATAGTCGTTCTGCTGAAACACTTTCTGCCCGTCCTCGGACAACAAAAATTCCAGCAGCAGCCGCGCCGCGTTCGGATGCGGCGCGTCCTTGACCAGGCCCACGGCATCGAGCGTGACCGGCGCCGGCTCGATCTTGAGCCAGTCGCACGGCGCGCCCTTGCGCGCCGAGATCACGGTGTGATGGTTGAACGCCATCAGGTTGATCCAATATTCGCCGGCGATGACCTGATCGAGCACGGCGCGCGAGGAGGCGTCGACATTGACGACCTGCTGCTTGGCGAGCGCGCGCAGGTATTCCATGCCCTTGTCTTCGCCCATGGTGGTCAGGATATTGGCGACGAAGCCGAAGGCGCCGGCCATGGAGCTGCCGTTCCACGCCATCTTGCCCTTGAGTTTCGGATCGAGCAGGTCGGCGAACGTCTTCGGCGCCTGATCCTTCGGCAACAGCGTCGTGTTGATGCCCGGCGTGAACACATACATGATCACCGCCGTCCAATAGCCGTCCTTGGCTTTCAGTTCGGCCGGATAATCGGCGCTGTTCGGCACCGTGAACGGCGCCAACAGGCCGGCCTCCTGCAGCGCGAACATGCCGGATATGCTGTCGAGGATGTCGGCCTGCATGCGGCCGGCATGGCCTTCGGCCAGAATTTTCGCCGCCGTCACCAGGTCGTCGGCGCGGGTATATTGCAGCGTGATGCCGGGATATTTCTTCTCGAACGCGTCTTTGAGCGGGCGGACGATCTGGTTGACGACCAGCGTCGTGTACCAGACGACCTGACCTTCTTTCTTGGCCGCCTCGATCAGCGCCGCATCGGCCGCCGACGCGCTCCGCGCAGCCAACGCAACGACGACGGCAAGCGCAACGCCAAGCAACCGGACACGCGTCATGGTCACGCCTTTACGGTCGTCTTCATGTCCTCGGGCGTCGGAACGAATTTTTCCATCTTCGGCGGGGCGCCGTTCTTGCGCATGTCTTCGAGCCAGATGCGGTGGATGCGCGGGTCCTGATCCTCGTATTCGATCTGGTCGCCGCCGTCCTTGACGCTTTTCGACACCGCCGGCAGGTCGTCGCCGCCGGCGCCGAGCAGCGAGATGCGGTTCGCCTGCGTGGTCGGATAGCGCAAGCCGCCGACCGCGGTGGCGAGATAGCGCGCCGGCTGCGGCCCGGTGTTGAAATGCTGATGGAACTGCCGGTCCGACGGCACCAGCACCATGCCGTGCTTCCAGTCGATGCGGCGGAAATCCTTGTCGTGCTCGAACCACATCAGCGAAAAGCCCTGCCCCATCACGCACATGACGTGGAAGCTCGGGCCGTGGCGGTGGCCTTTCTTGTAGGTGCCGACCGGCATTTCCGAGATATGCGCGTGCATGGTGCCGTCGGCGAGCACGAACATGATGTTGGTGCCGCCGGCGCCGCGATCGCCCCAGGTCTTCAGCTCGATCGCGGTCAGGTCGGGAATGAAATTCGTCTCCCACATGTGGTTGCCCGGCCGCACGGTGATGAGATCGCCCTCGCCGGAGAAATACTCCTTCTTGCCGGCGCGATCGCTGAAATCGAAATCGGCTCCGAACACGAAGGCCTCGTTGTGAAAGACATTCATCATCATCGGCAGGTTCGTCGTGGTGACGAGCAGCGCGCGCTCGGTGCCGCTGGCGTTGAAGTGCCGGTGTTTTGCATTGAGCGGAATGGCGAACAGGCTCTTGGCGCCCCATTCGAAGCTGCGCTTGGTGCCGTCGGCCATTTCGACCTGGGTCGAGCCGTGGCCTTCGAGGACGTAGACGACTTCTTCGTAGAGATGCCGCTGCGGCGCCGTCGAGCGGCCGGGCGCGATGTCGAGCACGAACATGTTGGCGAAGTCGCCGCGGCCCTTGAGATGCACCGCCGCGCCGTTCACCCCGTAGCGCGGCCACGGCGCGGTCTCGACGTCGAACAGGTAGACGCCGTAATCCTCGACGACCGGAATGCCCTCGCCCTTGAGCCAATCGAGATACGGATCGACGCCGTAGCGCGCCTGCTGTTGCGGCACTTCGCGGATGTTCATGTGTTCCTCCAGGCGTGCTTTGCGCGGAGACTACACTGCCAGCCGCCGGGGAGCTATGCGAAGAGCAGCGACTTGATCACCACCGGCACCACACCCGGCGGGGCGATCAGGGCGCCGACATCGACATAATCGAGCTCCTGCAACTCCACGCCGTCGATGGAGACGATTTTCCCCGGCCAGTTGAGCTCGCGGTGCATGAGCCGGCCGAAGGTCTTGCCGACGTCGCCGTCGATCATCAGCAGCAGGAGCTTGATCTGGTCCTGGAGCGGCGCGAGCGCGCTGACGATCCCCTGCCCCGCGGCCTTCAGGCGCGAGTGCTCCGGATCGCCATGCCAGGGGAACGAAATCGCCAGGCGGCCGTTGCGGTCGAGCTCGATTTCCTCGAGGCCTGAGCGGATGGCGGCGGCGAGCCGGCCGGGATCGATATCGCCCGCCGCGGCAAGCGCGACCCGCACCACCGGCACGTTGTGCACCGGCAGCACGTAAGGATCGGGCAGGTAGATGGTCTTGCCGCTGACCTGGACGGTGAACTGCGAGGCGCCGATGACGGTGGCGCGGATGCGCTGGCCGGGATCGATCAGCGGCAGGCCGGTCCGCCGGCTCAGCTCGCCCGCCAGCGCCGCCGCGAGCGGCTTTGCGATATCGCCGTACTCCTGGTGCTCGTGGCCGAAAATGTATTCGGCGACACCGCCGGAGAACGTCAACGCGGTCGGCACGGCCGCGCGCGGCAGCGGCTCGGTCAGCAGCAGCGATTGGCCGAGGCGGTCGAGAGTAGCACCGCCGATCACGTCGGCCGCGACCACGGCGAGGCGCTGCGCGATGCGGCGGCGGACGGATTCATCGGCGAGCACTTGCGGCGAAATCTTCAGGCCGAGATCGTCGGCGACGAGCTGCGCCGATTGATCGATCCGCGTCCAGGCGCCGTCGGCATCGGCCGCAATCAGCCGGCCGCCGACCGCGAAGGCGCAGAGGCCGACAATCACGCCGCGGTCGATCAGCGCCAGCTTGGTGGTGCCGCCGCCGACGTCGACATGCAGCAGGCAGGTGTCGCGCGCCTTCGACAGCGCCACCGCGCCCGAACCGTGGGCGGCGAGCCGGCTTTCGAGCTTGTGGCCGGCGGTGGCGCAGACGAACTTGCCGGCTTCGCTCGGCGAACAGCTCGTCGATGGCGCGGGCATTGCTGCGCTTGATCGCCTCGCCGGTGAGGATGACGGCGCCGGAATCGATCTCATCTTGCGTCGAAGCCGGCGTCGCCATAGCAGCGGCGGATGAAGGCACCGAGTTCTTCGGCATCGATGGTGCCGTCGGGCAAAAACGGCGTCAGCAGGATCGGCGAGCGCCACACGATCTCGCGGCCGACCACGACAAAGCGGCTCGACAGCCCTTGCGACTGCCGCTGCAGGGCGACCTTGGCGAACAGCAGATGCGACGTCGAGCTGCCGATATCGATGCCGACCGTCTTGAACGAAACGTTGTCCTGATCCCAGATGGTGCGCACGATCGCGGCGCGCTCGGCCGGTGTCTCGACGTGCTCGTGGGAAAAATCGCTCTCGTGCATGGGGCGTAAAATTCCGACCACCGCCGCACGCGATGGCATAGAGTGCCGCACAATGCCCGGCGCCCCGCCGATGATCAATGCATGACCGATGGCCCCTCTCAAGCTCAGCTATGCGAGTTGCAAATACGATCGCATCGAGGCGTTGCGCTCGGGCGAGGTGCAGGTCGAAGGCATCGACCTCAACGTCATCGTGTTCCCGTCGGGCCGGCAGATCTTCGACCGCATGATCGGCGGCGAGGAATTCGATGCGTCGGAACTGTCGGCGTCCGAGTTCATTGCCCATGCCGGCCGCGGCAATAGCCCGTTCGTCGCCATTCCGGTGTTTCCGTCGCGGGTGTTCCGCCACGGCTATATCTTCGTCAACCGGCGCTCAGGCATCCGCACGCCGAAAGACCTCGAAGGCCGCAGGGTCGGGCTGCCGCTCTACACCCAGACCGCCTCGATCTGGCTGCGCGGGCATCTGCAGCATCAGTTCGGCGTCGACCTGAGTACGATCCATTGGGTGCAGGGCGCGGTCGAAAGCGGCGGCAGCCACGGCAACCCGCACACGCTGCCGCTTCTCCGCCCCGTCGCCATCGAGCAGAATCGCAGCGGCCGACCGCTGAGCGAGCTTTTGGCCCGCGGCGAGATCGACGCCTATCTGGGCTCGCGCAAGCCGCCGGCCTTCGGCAGCGATCCCGACGTGGTGCGGCTGTTGCCCAATCATCACGCCCTGGAGCGCGAGCTTTATCAGCGCGAGAAGATTTTTCCGATCATGCATCTCGTCGCACATGCGGCGCGCGGTCTACGAGAAAAATCCCTGGATCGCCTCGAGCCTCTACGCGGCCTTCGTCGAAGCCAAGCGCGTCGCGCGGGCGCGTCTGCGCTACGCCGGCTCGCTCGCCGCCATGCTGCCGTGGCTGCAGGACGAGATCGAGGAAATCGACGAAGTGTTCGGCGGCGATCCGTTCCCCTACGGCGTCGAGCCGAACCGGCCGACGTTGCAGGCGCTGGTGCAATACATGGTCGAGCAGCATTTCATCGCGGAGCCGATGCCGATCGAAGAGCTGTTCGTGCCGTTGCCGGGGGCGAATGGAATATGAGCTCTGTATCCCGTCACCCTGACGGAAAAGGCGCTACTTCCCCGCATCCTTCTGCAAAATCCCCGCAATCATCGAAATCTCATTGCGGGCGTATTTCGGCAGGCCGGCGCTGATCGAAGTGCCGGAATTGAACGACGATTGGCCCATCAGCACCTGCGCCGGCACCAGGTTGCGCAGCACCGGGACGTTTTCGTAATCGCGCTTCTCGTCGAGCACGCGGGCCTTGATCGCGAGCGCCATGAACGCGGTGACCACCGTCTTGCTCGCGTCGCTCGGGTGGTCTTGGAACACCGCCAAAAGCTTGCCGAACTTCATGATCTGGTTGACGTAGAAAATGTCCTGCTCGATCACGCCTGAGACCGGCGTGTCGAGCGCGGTCAATTCCTGCAATGCGGCCTGATCGACGTCGGCGGCGGCTTGCGCCGACAGCTCGCTCTGGAAATCGATGGTATCGGCGACCTTCTTGACGCTGTCGCGCAGCTTGTTGACCAGCAGCACGCCGATCGGAATCTTGCCTTCGAGCTTGTAGCTCGACTGGATGCAGATCAACGTCGGGCGCCCGGTGCACCATTTACGGTCGGGATTGTCGTTGCCGGCGCCGGGATCGTCGTTGAACGGCACCACGTCGGCTGCCGTGATCAGCTTGTGCTTGATCGCCGGATCGATGCGCTCGAGGATGGGCAAGGTCACGTACCGCGACAGATCGATGGTGGCCGGCGCGCGGTCGAGCATGAAGCGGGCTTGCGCCACGTACATGTAGAGCTTCTCGACCATCGGCCCGCTGCCGTTCGCCGGCTTGGCGATGGTCGGCTCGACATAGGCGGGAAACAGCGCCAGGAATTTTTTCTGCACCGGGTGCTTGTTCGCCCAGTCCTCGAAGCGGATCAGTGCGCCGCCGGCGTCGACGGCATCGCCGCCCCAGTGATCGCTAAACGCGATGACACCGGGCTTGAGCTGCGCCACATCGGCAAGCCGCGCCGCGCCGGCGTCTTCGATGCGGAAATCCTGCGCTGCGGCCGCCGGAGTAAAACCAAGCAAGCCGAGAAGCACGATCGCGTGCCGCGTTGTCATTGAAAATCTTCTCGCGAATCGGTTTTGGCGCGGGATCAGTTGTAGCGTCCGCCCCAGAAAGAATACGGGCCTCGTTGCGGCACGGGCTGTGGTGCGCCATTTTGGCTGCCCCAAGGCTGGAATAGCCCGCGCGCCACCGGCTGCGGTGGCGGCGGTGGCGGCGCCGCCGGCCCCCAGCCCTGATTGGGATAATAGGTCCGCCCGGTGGTCCAACGGCCGTCGCTGCCATAGCCGCCCTGGCCGTTATAATATGAACCTTGATCGGTGTTCGGGTCGGAACGCACGGCGTAAGCGTCCTCGCGCGAGACGATCTGATATTGCGTATCTTCGGCTTTGCCCTCGGCATCGCGCCGGAAATGCTCGATGAAACCGCCGCCGGGCGGCGGCGCGGGCGGCTGGCTGTTGCCGGCGAATGCGCCGAACAGACCGCCGAGGCCGGAATTGTTGTTCGCCGCGCGGGGCATTCAAAGGAACGCCGCTGGCATAGTCGATCGGCACGTCGATGAGCAGCCGCTGCACCTCGCGCGACGGTCCGGCGAGCGGCGCCTTCGGCGCGATATGCTCGGCCCAGATGGCCTCGATAATGGGCTTGAAGATCGGCAGCGCCACCCGCGCCCCGGTCGCGTTGGAGCCGAGCGAGCGGCGCTTGCCGTCGCCGTTGTCGTAGCCGACCCAGACCGCCACCGTCACGTCGTTGGTGAAGCCGATGAACCAGCCGTCGACCGCGTCCTCGGTGGTGCCGGTCTTGCCGGCGACATAGGGCGACAGGCCGCCGATCGCGCGCGCGGTGCCGCGCGCCACCACGCCCTGCAGCATGGTCTTGAGCTGATAGAAGCTGACGCCGTCGGCGGCGCTGATCGGCGAGAACAGCGGCACCTTCGGATATTCGTAAACCGTGCGGCCGTTGGCCTCGATCGCATCGATGGCATGGGGCTGCGGCCGCGCGCCCTCGTTGGCGACTGCGGCGTAAAAGGCGGCAAGATCGATCATATGCACCGGCTGCGCGCCGAGCACGAACGGATAATAGCGCACGCAGTCGGTGTAGATTTTCGCAGCCTTGGCGGTGGCGCAAACCTCGTCGAGGCTCGCCACCGGATCGGCGTCGATGCCGCCGTCAAGCAGATGCGCGGTCACGACATTGATCGAATTTTCCAGGCCGCGCCGCATGGTGAAGACGCCGCCCGACGCATAGTCGGCGTTGCGCGGCGACCAGTAATCTTCGGGCCGGTCGGGGGCGCCGTTGTCGCGGATGATGCTGCCATAGCTCGAACTGCCGATCGGCGGCAGCGTGAGCGGATCGTTCGGCACCAGCGTGTTCGGTTGCAGCCCCTTCTGCAGCGCGGTGAGATAGGTGATCGGCTTGATGGCGGAGCCGGGCTGGCGCTGGGTCTGCCAGGTGCGATTGAGCTGGCTCAGCGGATAGGAAAAGCTGCCGGCCATGGCGAGGATGCGGCCGGTCTTGTTCTCCAGCACCAATGCGGCGCCCTGCACCGTCGGCCGCGCCCGCAATTGCGCCTGGCCGCTCGAAACCGTCACTTGGGGTTTCGGCTTGACGGGATTGCCTCGGGCGTTGACCGCGGCTGGGCGAACCTCGCTGCGCCGGCTCTCGACCACGTTGACATAGACCACGTCGTAGAGGCCGAGGCCGCGCCGGCTGACATAGGACAGGCCGGTCAGCGGCATGATGCGGCCGTCGGGCAGACCGACGCGGATCGCGCCGTCGTCCCTCTTGCCGTCGCCCTTTTGCACGATCACCGCGGGCGTCCAGTGCACGTCATAGAGCGGCAGATGCACCGCCTGCAACGCCTGCTGCCACGCCGGCATGCCGGCCGGGCTGGAGCCGATCTTCTTGATGGCGTCGGCGATGTTGGCCTCAGGCCCGCGGAACTGTACCCGGCCGGAGGACATTTCGTACTGCGCCAAGCCTTCCTGCAGCGCCGCTTCGGCGTCGCGCTGCAATTGCGCATTGATGGTGGAGCGCACCGTGTAGGTTTGCGCGGTCAGGCTGTCGACGCCGTCGGTCTTGGCCTCGCGGCCGAGATAGTCGACGAAGTTGAAACCGGAGTCGCGATGTGGAAACGCGTATACGACACGCTTCGGCAGCGCCGCTGTCGCCGTACTCTTCTGCTCGGCGCTGATGACGCCGTCCTCCTGCATGCGGCCGAGCACATAGGTCAGGCGCTCCTTGGCGCGATCGGGATGGCGGTCGGGATTGTAAAAGCTCGGCCCCTTGAGCAGGCCGGCGAGCATGGCGCCTTCGGGCAGCGTGAGATCCTTCGCCGATTTGCCGAAATAGCTGCGCGCCGCCATCTCGATGCCCCAGGAACCGCGGCCGAGATAGACGGAATTGATATAGAGCTCGAGAATGTCGTTCTTGCTGACCGTGCTTTCCAGCCGCGACGCCACGATCATCTCGCGGATTTTTCGCTCGTAAGTAACGTCGTCGCCGACCAGGAGGTTCTTCACCACCTGCTGGGTGATGGTCGAGCCGCCCTGCGGGCGCCCGGATTCCGCAAGATTGCCGATGAAGGCGCGGATGATGCCGTGCTCGTCGATGCCGTGATGCTGATAAAAGCGCCGGTCCTCGGCGGCGATGAACGCCTTCTGCACGAAATCGGGAACGTCGGCGAGCGGCACCCAGACGCGCCGGTTGCCGGGCTGGAACACGTCGGCATAGTGATCGCCCTTGCCGTCGAGCACCGTGCTCATGCCGGGCAATTGCTTGCCCTTGAGGCGCGCCGGGTCGGGCAGATCGGCGGCGGCGTTGTTGTAGAACGTGATCACCTGGCCGATGTCGACCACCGGATTGGCGACGGTCTCGTTCTTGCAGAATTGTTTGTAGGCGGTATTGAGGTCCGCGAAATTCAGCCCGTGGAACGCCTTGATGTTGCCACCGACCGCCGCCGGATCGTCGAGCGCGGTGGTGATCAGGTCGTCGACATTGATCGACTCGATGTCGAAGGCTTGGCGCATATGGGCGCAGCCGTCGCGCAGGATCTGCACCACCGCGTCCTGGTCCTTAGCCGGATCGAACTGCGTCTTCACCGCCTGCGGCTGGGTCATGACCTCGCTGAGCGCCAGCGCCGTCGCGAAGAGCTTGACGAGAATCATGTCCATGCTGGGGACTGCAGGCACTCGGTTCGAGGGACGCAAAACTTAGAGACAACGGCGATTATAGCGATCCGATCCTTACAAAAAGACTTTTTTGCGGGCGGCGCCGTAGGCATTGCGAAAGATGCGAGAATCGGACGATCTGGCGATGACACCGCGATGAATTGTCGCCGACATTGAGGCAAGCACCTGGGGGCAAGCGCCATGCTTTGCGAGACCTGCCGCTGGACTGAGCGGCCCGGCTTTATCCGCCGCCCGGCCAAGCCCGATCCCGGCCCCGCGGCGGCCCCCGACGATGCGGCCGATTTCATCCCCTGCCCCGATTGTGGCGGCCAGGCCATCGCCCATTGCTGCGAGGGTTTGTGCGAGCAACCCGAGCCGGATGCGCCGGGCGCGTTACCGATTGGCGGGCAATAGGCCGTCAAAATGCCCGCGGTGCTGGAGCCAGGCCAGCAGCATGAGCGCCGGCAAGCTGGCCAGCGCGCAGATCGCGAAAAACCACACCCAGCCGGTCGCTGAGGCGATGTAGCCGGCGGTCGAGGAAAGATACGTGCGCCCGAACGCCGCCAGCGCGGTGAGCAGCGCGTATTGGGTCGCGGTGTGCAGTGGATTGCGGCACAGCGCCGACAGATAGGCGACGAAGATGACGGTGCCGATGGCGCTGGTGAAATTCTCGGCGACGATGGCGAAAGTGAGCCACGCCGCGTTCAGCCCGACGACGGCCTGCCAGGAGAACGCCAGATTGGCGAGCGCCTGCAGCACGCCGCCGATCCACAGACTCTTCGGCAGCGAATAGGCGCGCGCCACGAAGCCGCCGGCGAAACCGCCGATCAGCGTTGCGGCCAAGCCGACGCCCTTGATGATGGCGGCATATTCGTTGCGCGAAAAGCCGAGATCGATCACGAACGGCGCCGTCATCGCGCCCGACAGCGCATCGGTGAACTTGAACAGCACGACAAAGATGAGGGCGAGGAAGGCGAGATCGCGCGACAGAAATTCGGAAAAGGCGCCGACCGCGGCATCGATCACGCGCTGAAGCGAAGTCTCGCGCGCGTGGACGGCATTGGCCGCAACCGATTTTTCCGGCTCCGCCGCGCACAACGTCGTGACGATGCCGATCAGCACGAACGCCGCCATCACCACGTATCCCGCGCGCCACGCGGCGTGATGGTCGAGGCCGTAGCTCTGGAATCCGCTGACCAGGAACAACGCGCCTGCGGTCGAGACCAGCATGCCGATGCGATAGGCAGCGACGTAGGAGGCCATTCCGGCCGCCTGCTCGCTCTCGTCCAGGCTCTCCACCCGGAACGCGTCGACGATGATGTCCTGCGTCGCCGAAGCGGTCGCGACCAGAAGCGCGCCGAAGGCGACGACAAACGGCGATACCGATGGATCGCAATATCCGAGGAAGACAATCGCGGCGATGAGCAGGAATTGCGACAGCAGCAGCCAGCCGCGGCGGCGGCCGAAGAGCCGCGACAGCAACGGCACGTCGAGCGCATCGATCAGCGGCGCCCAGAGAAATTTGATCGTGTAGGGCGTACCGACCAGCGCGAACAGGCCGATGGTGCCGAGATTGACGCCGGACTCCCGCATCCAGACCAGCAAGGTCGTGCCAGATAAAGCGAGCGGCAGGCCCGACGAGAAGCCGAGGAACAGGATGATGAGGACCCGCCGCTTGAGATAGACGGCGAGCGCGTCGGTCAACGACCGGCGGGATTTTGCGACGGTACCAGTGGCATCTGGCGTCGCGGCCATGCGCCGCTACTCGCCCGCTTCGAGCTTGCGCGTCATCGGCGCCGGAATGATTTCGGCGCCGTCCTCGTCGAACTCGACTTCGGCGATGCGCGCGCCGCGCTTTTCCACCTTCTCCGCCGAGATCACGATCTGGCGGACGTCCTCGTTGGCCTGATTGAAGTGGCCTTGCAGCTTGAGCACGCGGTCGTGCATGCGCGACACGTCGTCGATCAGCCGGCCGACCTCGGCCTGAATCTGGCCGGCGGCCTCGCGCATGCGCTCCTCTTTCTGCATCTGCTGCACGAGGTGGATGCAGACCATGAGCAGCGACGGCGAGACGATGACGACCTTGGCGCGGAACGCCTTTTGTACGACGTCGTCGAAAGTTTCCTGCAAATCGGCGTAGAGCGATTCCGACGGCACGAACATCAGCGCGATGTCCTGGGTTTCGCCGGGGATCAGATATTTGCCCGCGATGTCGCCCAGGTGCTTGGCCATGTCGGCGCGCACCCGCGCGGCCGCCTGCCGGCGCTCGTCGTCGGTCTTGGCTTCCTTATAGGCGGTGACGGCTTCGAGCGGGAATTTGGCGTCGATGACCAGCGGGCCGCTGCCCGGGCAGGAACACCACGCAATCGGGCCGCATCTTGTTGGAGAGCGTGTATTGGAATTCGTAACAGCTCTTCGGCAGGCCGTCCTGGACGATGATTTCCATGCGCGCTTGGCCGAACGCGCCGCGCTCCTGCTTGTTGGCCAGCACGCTTTGCAGCGACGTGACCTGGGTGGCGAGATTGGTGATGTTCTTCTGCGCGGTGTCGATGACGGCGAGCCGCTCGTGCAGCTTTTGCAGGTGCTCGCTGGTGTGCGCCGTGGTCTTCTGCAGCGAATCGCCGAGCCGGTGCGACACCGACTCGAGCCGCTCGTTGACCGCGGTCTGCAGCTGCGACTGCCGGTCGCCCAGCATCCGGATCATGGCTTCGAGCCGCTGCCCGGTGGCGCTCTGCGCCTGCGCCAGCTCGGCCATGACGGCGGCCTGCGGCTCCGCCGGGCTGCGGCCGCGCCAGAGCACGACAACGAGCGCCGCAACCGCGGCCAAAGCCACGACCACGGCCACAATCGCAAGGAGCGGCAGCATCTCGGTCATCGGGTGACTCTATGCGATTCGCAGGCGGCGTGAACGAAGAGCGAACGGTGATAGCCGTTCGCGGCCGCAGGATCAACGGCAAGGCCGGCAAAACATCGCCGATTGACCCCGCTTTATGCACCGCTTACATCGCGCACCATGGCTGTGCGCGACATCATAAAACTCCCGGACAAGCGGCTGCGGCTCGTTTCCGAGCCGGTCAAGCGCATCGACGACGGCATCCGCAAGCTGGTCGATGACATGTTCGACACCATGTACAAGGCGCCGGGCATCGGGCTCGCGGCGATCCAGATCGCCGTGCCCAAGCGCGTCGTCATTCTCGACCTGTCGAAGAAGGAGGACGATCACAAGCCGCTGGTCTTCATCAATGCCGAGGTGACCTGGACGTCCGAGGAAAAGTCCAAATACGAGGAAGGCTGCCTGTCGATCCCGGAATATTACGAGGAGGTCGAACGGCCGGCCAAGGTGAAAGTCAAATATCTCGATCTCGACGGCAAGGCGCACGAGACCGAGGCGAAAGGTTTGCTGGCGACTTGCCTGCAGCACGAGATCGACCACATCAACGGCGTGCTGTTCATCGACCATCTGTCCAGGCTCAAACGCAGCCTCATCATCAAGAAGTTCACCAAGGCGGCAAAGAAGGTGGAGGCGTGATTGGCGCTCCGCCTGGTGTTCATGGGCACGCCGGATTTCGCCGTGCCGACGCTTGTCGAGATTGTCGGCAGCGGCCATGACATCGCGGCGGTCTATACGCGGGCGCCGCAGCCGGCGGGACGCGGACTAGCGCCGAGGCCCAGCCCGATCGCACGCGAGGCCGAACGCTTCGGCCTGCCGATCTTCACGCCAAAAACGCTTAAGGAGAGCGACGCCGCAGAAGCCATGCGCGCGCTCGGTGCCGATGCCGCCGTCGTCGTCGCCTACGGACTGATCCTGCCGAAATCGATCCTCGAAATTTTTCCGCTCGGCTGTTTCAATCTCCACGCCTCGCTGCTGCCGCGCTGGCGCGGCGCGGCGCCGATCCATCGCGCCATCATGGCCGGCGACCAAGAAACCGGCGTGATGGTGATGAAGATGGATGAAGGCCTCGACACCGGCGCCATCGCCATGGCCGAGCGCGTGCCGATCGGCGCCGATGCGACCACCGGCGAACTGCACGACGAACTGGCCCGGCTTGGCGCCGACCTGATGCTGCGCGCGCTCGCCGCGCTGGAAAAAGGCCAACTGCAATTGACGCCGCAAGCGACGAGCGGCGTGACCTACGCCAACAAGATCGCCAAGAGCGAGACGCGCATCGATTGGAGCAAGCCGTGGGACGAAGTCCACAACCATTGCCGCGGGCTGTCGCCGTTTCCCGGCGCCTGGTGCGAATTTCCCGGCGCCGGGCGCGTCAAGATTTTGCGCACGACGAAAGGTGACGGCAACGGGCCGCCGGGGCGCGTGCTCGACGACAAGCTGACAATTGCGTGCGGCAGCGGCGCCGTACGGCTTCTGCAATTGCAGCGCGCCGGCAAGCAGCCGATGGGCGCGGAAGAGTTTTTGCGCGGGACGCCCGTCGCGCCAGCAACCGTGCTGCATTGATATGCCGCGCTACAAGCTCACCATCGAATACGACGGCACGCCTTACGTCGGCTGGCAGATGCAGGGACAACGGCGCGACGATTCAGGGCGCGCTGACGGATGCGATCGCGGCCTTCACCGGAGCGCGGCCTGTCGTCTATGGCGCCGGCCGCACCGATGCCGGGGTCCATGCGCTGGGGCAAGTCGCCCATGTCGATCTCGCCAGGGACTGGGACAGCGACAATGTGCGCGACGCCATCAATTTCCATCTGCGTCCGCGGCCGATCGCGGTGCTGGTGGCGGAACGGGTCGCGGAAACCTTCGATGCGCGCTTCTCGGCGACCAAACGGCATTATCTCTACCGCATCAGCAACCGCCGCGCCGATCTCGCGCTCGAGCAAAACCGCGCCTGGCGCGTGCCGCGCCCGCTCGACTGCGCGGCGATGCACATTGCCGCGCAACGGCTGATCGGCAAGCACGATTTCACCACGTTCCGTTCCACCGAATGCCAGGCCAAATCGCCGGTGAAGACGCTCGACCGTCTCGACGTCGCACGCGACGGCGACGACGTGCGCGTCACCGCGTCGGCGCGCTCGTTCCTGCAACACCAGGTGCGCTCGATGGTCGGCTCGCTGGTCCATGTCGGCGAAGGCAAATGGAGCGCCGACGATCTCGCCGCGGCCCTCGCCGCCCGCGACCGCACGGCCTGCGGCCAGGTCGCGCCGCCGCATGGGCTTTATCTGGTCAGGGTGGAGTATTGACGCTCGTCACCCAAAATACTTCTCGATGATCCGCCGATACACTCGCGGTGAGCGTGACCAGGTCGGCGACCGGCGTGCATTCGTCGACGCTGTGCATGGTCTGGCCGACCAGGCCGAATTCCAGCACCGGGCAATAATCCTTGATGAAGCGCGCGTCCGAGGTGCCGCCGGTGGTCGAGAGTTTCGGCTGACGCCCGGTCACTTCGGCGATGGCCGCGGCGGCGAGATCGGTGAACGGGCCGGGTTTGGTGACGAAGACGTCGGCGTTCGACTGCTGCCAGTCGAACGCATAATGCACGCGGCCGGCCGCGGCGTCGCGGGCGCGGCGATCGAGCAGCATCTTCAGCGCGGTCTGGCTGTGATGGTCGTTATAGCGGATGTTGAAGCGGGCGCGCGCCTCGCCGGGAATGAGATTGACGGTCGGATTGCCGACGTCGATCGAGGTGAATTCCAAATTCGACGGCGCGAATTGCGCACTGCCGTCGTCGAGCGGCGCCTGCAGCGCGGCGATCAAGGTGACCAGCCCGCGAATCGGATTGTCGGCGCGGTCCGGATAGGCGACATGGCCCTGCCGCCCGGTGACGATCAGCGTGCCGTTGAGCGAGCCGCGCCGGCCGGCCTTGATGGTGTCGCCGAGCACTTCGAACATTGCTCGGCTCGCCGAGGATGCAGTGGTCGAATTTTTCGCCGCGCTCGGCCGCCCATTGCAACAGCTTGATGGTGCCGTTGACCGCGACGCTCTCTTCGTCGCCGGTGATGAGCAGCGAGATCGAGCCGCGCTTCGGCTTGCCGCCGTTCGCCGCCAGATAATCGGTCGCCGCGGCGACGAAGCAGGCAATGCCGCCCTTCATGTCGACGGCGCCACGGCCGTAGAGCTTGTCGCCCGCGATCTCGCCGGCAAACGGCGGATGCCGCCACGCCGCTTCATCGCCGGGCGGCACCACGTCGGTATGGCCGGCAAACACCAGATTGGGTTTTTCGCCGCCGATGCGGGCGTAGAGATTCTCGATCGGCGCGGTGCCGGGCTCGGCGAACGTCATGCGATGCACGCTGAAGCCGGCTTTCGCCAGCACGTTTTGCAAATAGGCCAGCGCGCCGCCATCCTCCGGCGTCACCGAACGGCAGCGGACAAGATCGCGGGCAATGGCGACGGGATCGGCAGTCATGCGGTTCCTTCACCCGACAATTCGAGGAGGTCGGGCAGCACGAGCGGCACCTCCTCGATCATAGCCGGCCAAGTATCGGCCTCGACCACGAGACCCGGTACATCATTGCTGGTGGCGATCCAAACGCTCGCTTCGGGGTCCCAACGGGCATCGATGGTGATCGAATGGCTCATGACATGAACATCGTGTACGCCACCCCGCGGGTCAATTGCCTGATAGTCAACCGCGCGGCGGCAGGGTTTGTGGCTCCAGCGGGTCCGGCCCGTAGCGGTTCGGGCCGGTCGTGCCCTTGCGCAAACCGAGCTCGACCAGAAGCGCGAGCCCGAACAGCGTGAACGGCACCGCGATGATCAGCGAGATCAAGCTCGGCTCGTCATCGGTGCCGGCGAGGCCCACCACGGTGAGCAGGTCGAGCAGCACGCCGGCGGCGAAAAAGGCGCCGATCAGCCACAGCGGCATGTTGCGGTCCTGGCCACGCTTGGCGGCGATGGCGAATTCCGGATAGGTGAAAGCGAGATCGACGATGGCGCTCAGACGGTCGCCCTGGATCTGTTCGGCGATGAAGTGGCCGAAAATCTCGGCGACCATCACCACGCCGAACGCGATCCAGAACGTCTGCCGGCCGATGCGGCCGTCAAAGCTGTTGAGGAGATAGGCCCAATCCATCGGCAGGATTTTATTCAAGGACGTGCTTCGCTCAAATTCTGGCAGCGTCAATCGCGCAGCAATTCGTTGATCGAGGTCTTGGCGCGGGTCTTTTCGTCGACGCGCTTGACGATGACCGCACAGTAAAGGCTCGGGCTCGCCTCGCCGTTCTTGCCCGGCTTGCCCGCCGTCGTGCCCGGCACCACCACGGAATAAGCCGGCACTTCGCCCTGAAATATCTCGCCGCTGTCGCGATCGACGATCTTGGTCGAGGCGCCGATGAACACGCCCATGGACAGCACCGCGCCTTCGCGCACGATGACGCCTTCGGCGACTTCCGAGCGCGCGCCAATGAAGCAATTGTCCTCGACGATCACCGGCCCGGCCTGCAGCGGCTCGAGCACGCCGCCGATGCCGACGCCGCCGGAGATGTGACAGTTCTTGCCGATCTGCGCGCAGGAGCCGACCGTCGACCAGGTGTCGATCATGGTGCCGGAATCCACATAGGCGCCGAGATTGACGAACGACGGCATCAGCACCACGCCGGGCGCGATATAGGCGGAGCGGCGCACCACGCAGCCCGGCACCGCGCGGAAACCGGCGGCGCGGAAATTCTTGTCGTGCCAATTGTCGAACTTCGACGGCACCTTGTCCCACCACGCGGCGTGGCCGGGACCGCCGGGGATTTCGCTCATGTCGTTGAGCCGGAACGACAGCAGCACCGCCTTCTTCAGCCACTGATTGACGTGCCAGGAGCCATCCGCGGCTTTCTCAGCGACGCGTGCCGCCCCGCGATCGAGCAAGTCGAGCGCCTGCTCGACCGCCTCGCGCACGGCGCCCTTGGTCGATGGCCCGATCGTGTCGCGCTGCTCGAAGGCGGCGTCGATGGTCTTGGCGAGATTTTCGTTGGTCCCGGCTGACATGAAATCGACTCCCCGCTGCGCGGTTTGTCGGAGCGTGCCGACGCGATGTCAAGCATATCGGCGGGCTTGGCGGTTATCTCCGACCGTAGCCCGCGATGCCGCGCAAAAAGCTGGCCAGATCGTCGGTGACGTGATCGACATGGGGCGCGTCGCGGCCGGCGAGCTCCCAGTCCTCGCGCAGCACCACGCCGGCGCCTTGCGGCACCACCAGCACCGTGGTCATGCCGAGCGCGTGCGGCACTTCGAGATTGCGCGCGAGATCCTCGAAGATCGCTGCCTTCTTCGGATCGACGTCGTGGCGGGCGAGGAAGCGCTCGTACACCACCGGCTGCGGCTTCGGTTCGAGTTCGGCCGCTCTGATGTCGAACACGTCGTCGAAATGATGTTCGATTTCGAGCCGGCGCAATACCGCGTCGGCATGCTCGCGGGTGCCGTTGGTCAGGATGAGCTTGCGGCCGGAGAGTTGCGCGATCGCCGCACCGAGGACGGGGTTTGGCGTCAGCGGCGAGTGATCGATCTGGTGCACCATCTCCAAAAATTCATCCGGTTGCAGGCCGTGCTCCGCCATCAGCCCGCGCATGGTGGTGCCATAGCGCTTGTAATAATCCTTCTGCAGCCGGAACGCCTCGTCGTGGGTGATCTTCAAGAAATCGACGATGTAGTCGCGGATGCGCACGTCGACCTGCTGCCACAGGTTGAGGTGATGCGGATAGAGCGTGTTGTCGAGATCGAAGACCCAGGTCTCGACGTTGGCAAAGCCGCGCGCGGGGCGCTGTGTCATCGACGACCCAGTCATAATTGAAATCAGATACCTTAAGAGGCCCAGAAAGCGGCCTTGATCGCTTGGACAGCACTGTGTTCGCGTTGGCGATCTTGTCAAGGATCGTAGACCGCCGGAGGCGGCGGCGCCGTAGCGCGTCGAAGACGCGCGTAACCGCGCTGATGGCGCCGTCCTTGACAAGATCGCCAACGCGAACAACTAGCATCCAAGCGATCAAGGCCGCCATATGCACAGCGGAATTCACCTAATCGCCAACTCGTTATTGCCACACTTGCCGGCGACCAAGCGCCGCGCCTTACGAATCAGTTCGATCAGCCGGCGCGCAAGGAGCCATGGATGCGGCGGCGGTTGCGGCGATCAATTCCGTTCTTGCTGGCGATATTTTTCGGCATGATCGCCGGCGTTCTGGTCGCCAGTATAGCGATCCTGGCCGCGCATCCCTGACGGCAACTCAGCCGACCTCAGTTGGCCTACGATGTGACGCAGGCTTTCGGCGGGAATTACGGAGTATCAGCCTATCCGATCACTCCGGCTTGATATTCGCAAATTTGATCACCTTGGCCCACTTCTCGGTCTCGCTGGCGATGAACTTGCCAAACTCGGCGGGCGTCATGGGCGTCGGCACACCTCCGAGATCGATGAGGCGAGCTTTGAACTGGGGATCGGCTAGCCCGGCATTGATCGTCTTGTTGAGGTTCTCGACGATCTCGGCAGACGTGTTCTTCGGTGCGCCGATGCCGAACCACGCCGTGGCCTCATAGCCCGGCAAAAATTCACCCACGGTGGGGACGTCCGGCAACGCATCCGAGCGCGTCGCGCTGGTCACCGCAAGGCCGCGCAACTTTCCGGACCTGATGAATTCCAGCGACGACGGCAGCGGATTAAATGTCACCTGCACCTGTCCACCGAGCAAGTCGGGAAACTGGCTGCTGCGGTAAGGGACATGGACCAGGTCAACACCGGCCATCATCTTGAACATCTCGCCGGCGACGTGGTTGATGCTGCCGATGCCTGGCGAGGACATGTTGACCTTGCCGGGATTGGCCTTGGCGTAGGCAATGAACTCCGGAATGGTCTTGGCCGGCACCGATGGATTGACCATCACGACCGCCGGAACGTGAAGAATGCCCGCGACGGGCTGGATATCGCTGCCGAAGTTGAAGTTGAGCGTGTTGTAAAGGGTCGTATTGATCGCATTTGTCTGAGTGACCCAGAGCAGCGTGTAGCCGTCGGGAGATGCATGCGCGACCGACTCAGCGGCGATATTGGTGCCCGCGCCCGTCCGATTTTCCACGATAAATTGCTGACCGTACCGCTCGGCCAGCCATTGGCCGATCAGCCGCGCGGTGATGTCGGATGAAGTGCCGGCTGGAAACCCGACGATGATGCGCACCGGCCGTGTGGGATAGGATTGCGCCCAAGCAATACGCGCAAGAGCCGGAAGTGCGGCGCCAGCCCCGGCCAGATGCAGAAATTTGCGACGGGGAAGTTTCATAGCTTCGTCCTTCGATCTTGATCCGTAGTAAGTCGCAGAGTTTTGGGGCGCAGGCAATTCGGCGAGCCCAGCCGGGACGATAGTTGATGCTGTGATAACCCCATAATATTGCGTGCCGGGCCCCGGCGCACGGCTATTCATCGACACAGCCCGCGAAGTCGACAAGTCGCACGTCCATCGCAAACGATGATTTTACCTCTACCCGGCCTCGCGCCACGACGCCGCCGGCACCAGACCTTTGAGCGCGCCGTCGTGCAGCCGCACCGGATCGCGCTCGCCCTCCATGGCCAGCGCCAGCACCGAGCGCGCCAGCTCGTCGGCCTTCACCGTGGTATTGCCGATCGCCTTCAAGGTCAGCCACGCCTCGTCGAACGCGGCTTCCAGGACGACCAGCGTCTGGGGATCGAAGGAATTGTTATGGAACCCGCGCATCAACCGCCCTCACCGCGGCACTTCAGATACGAACTTTACGGAATTCGTCAAGCTTGCGCGGGAACTTGGCCGAGTTTGTGACCTATGATGAGAATTTGGATCAATTGGAATTGATCGGATGGGGCCGTTCATCGCAATCTCGGTGATCAGCTTCTTCAAGATCGCGTCGGCGAAAGTGTCATAATTCTCTGCCGGAATCATGAATGCGCCGGGGCCGCCGATGACATTGTCGTAATAATAGCGGTCGAGAAAGGGTTCGATGGAGAGGATCGGCAGGCCGTTGATGCCGACGCCGTCATGGACCGCTTCGTCGCGCGCCTGCGTCACCGGGCGGCCGGAATTGTTGGAACCGTCGCCGGAAATGTCGATCACCCGCCGCGCGGCGTTGCACGGACATTGCGCCAGCAGGAGCCGCGCATAGTCGATCGCGCCGGAGATCGAGGTGCCGCCGCCGAACAATTGGCGCGGCGCTGCTTCGATGGCGCTCGGCAAGTGCATTCACGCTCGCCTCGTCCTTGACCAGCATCCAATCGACCACCACCACATGCAGCCGCGGCCCGGTCCATTGCACCATGGTGACGGCGATCGATTGCGTCATCAGCGAGCGGATCGAGTTGAGAACCTTTGGGCTACGGAAGGCCGCCGCGTAGCCCTGCTTCTGCAATTCGAAGCGCCGGTTGTCGACGCTGCCGGAGGCATCGACCGCGAGCACCAACGCAAGCGCGACCTCGTTTTTCTGCTCGGCCGGCGGTGCCGGGGTTTGTGCCGGCACCGGAGTGCAAAAGGCGGCCAGCGCAACGGCCGCCCACAATATTTTCCAGTTCACGCGCTCAGCCGCGGCACCAGGCGCGTGGCATTGCCGCTGGCGATGGCGGTGAGATCGCCCGCCGGCAGATTGAGCTGCCGCAAATTGTCGATCTGGTTGAGCGGGAAATACGGATAGTCGGTGCCGTAAGTGATCTGCGACACCGGCACGAGCTTCATCAAGGCCGCCATCGCGGCGGGATGGGTTGCGTTCGCGGTGTCGTAATAGAGGCGGCGGAATTCGGCTTCGATGCCGTCAGGCGCAAAGCCTGACGCGCTGCGCGCGCGCTGCTCGTAGAACGCTTCGATGCGGCCGGCGAGGTACGGGATGGTGCCGCCGCCGTGCGAGAACAGCCATTTGATGTCGCGCTGCTTGGCGAAACTGCCGCTGAGCAAGAGGCTGGTGACCGTGCGCGTGGTGTCGTGCGGCACCTCGATCACCGCCGGAAAGGCGCCGACGCTGAGCCGGCCGCAGCAACTCGCCACCAGCGGATGCACATAGGCCACCGCCTTGCGGCGATTGAGCTCTTCAAGCACCGGCTTGTAGGCCGCATCGCCGAGCCACTTGTCGCCGTAATTGGTTTGCAGGTTGACGCCGTCGGCGTGCAGCGTATCGAAAACGTATTCGATCTCTTTCAAGGTCGCGTCGATATCGATCATCGACAGCGGCGCGAACAGGCCGTAGCGGCCCGGATGGTCGCGCACCATCTCGGCGGCAAAATCACTGCACATCCGCGCGATGTCGTGAGGCGAGCCGGCGGCGCCGTCGAACCACACGCCGGGCGTCGACGGCAGCGACAGCACCGCGGTGGTGATGCCGTTCTTGTCCATGGCCTCGATGTCCTGCGCGGGCGTCCACGACAATTGCACACCGAGATGCGGAATCTTGCGCTGGTCTTCCCAATCGGCCCAGGCTTTCTGATAGGCCGGCGGATAAAAATGGTGATGGGTGTCGATCAGCTTTGCGGGCGCGCCTTGAGCGGCAGCGTCGCCGGCGGGCAGCAGCGTCGTCGCGCCGACAGCCGCGGCGCTTGCGAGAAATGTCCGGCGTGAAACGCAGCAACTGCACGTTGCCGAGAATCGATGCGCGTTCCTTGTCGCGTTCCTTGGCGTGGTCATATGTCCCTCCCGTTTTTTTCGCGAGCGATCTTACACCATCAGCGCCATAACTGGAATGCGACCAGCGCCGCCAGCATGATGGCGCTGCCGAGCCCCTGGAGCGGCGTGATCACCTCACCAAGAATGAGCGCGCTGAGCACCGTTGCCACGAGCGGCTCCAGATTCATGATCAGCGCGCTGCGGAACGGCCCGATGCGGGTCGTCGAAATATACAGCGTCAAAACCGCAACCGCCGTGCAGACGCTGACGACGGCAACCGCCATCCAGCCGTAGGCGGTCCGCGGCGCTTGCCAGTTCATGGTCGCGGCGGCGGCAGCGGCGAAAATCGCGGTCGAGGAAATCAGCGAATACCACGTCGTCAATCGGGGATCGAGTTTTTGCAGCTCGGTGCGCGCGACCAAGAGAAACACCGTGCGGCACAGCGCGGCGCCGATGGCAAATCCCAATCCCGCGAGCGACAAGTGGTGCGGATACGCGCCAATCGTCAGCGCCAGGCCGAAGAACGCCACCAGGGCGGCGAGCATGCCCTGCCAGCCAAGCCGCTCCACGCCGAATATCGCGGCGCCGATTCCGGTCAACAGCGGATAGATAAAATAGGTGAGAACGGCGATCGGCACGGTGATGAGATCGATCGCCTTGAACAGGCCATAGACGATTGCCGCGAACAACACGCCGAGGCCGAGCGCGATGGCCCGCATGCGCGGCGTCGCCGGCAGCGGCGGCATGCCGATACGCAGATACAAAAATAAAATGCCCACACCGGCGACGCCGCGGGCCAGCGCCAGCGTCAGCACGTCGGCACCGGCGGCGAGAGCCACCTTGGCGAAAGTGTCACCGACGCCAAATGACGCCGCGGCGATGAGGCCCGGCCCAAGCGCGTAAAGCCGCTCGCGTACGCTGCCTGATCCCATCGGCGTCAGTGGTGAATGAGCGTGCCGGAGCCGAGCTCGGTGAACAATTCGAGCAGCACCGCATGCGGCACCTTGCCGTCGAGGATGACGACACCTTCGACGCCGTGATCGAGCGCCTCGATGCAGGTTTCCACTTTCGGAATCATGCCGCCCGAAATGGTGCCGTCGGCGATCAGGCGGCGCGCGTCGTCGACCGACAGCTCCTTGATCAGGCTCTTCGACTTGTCGAGCACACCGGGCACGTCGGTGAGCAGCAACAGACGCTTGGCCTTGAGCGCGCCGGCAATCGCCCCCGCAAAGGTGTCGGCATTGACGTTGAAAGTGCCGCCATTGGCCGCGGCGGCGACCGGCGCCAGCACAGGAATGAGCTCGCGGCCGAGAATCTGCGTCAGCATCGTGGTATCGACCTTGTCCGGCACGCCGACATAGCCGAGATCGATGACTTTCTCGATCGCGGAGTCAGGATCGATCACGGTGCGGGTGAGCTTGCGCGCCACCACCATGTTGCCGTCCTTGCCGCACAAGCCGACCGCCTTGCCGCCGGCCTCGTTGATGTAGCCGACGATCTGCTTATTGATCGAGCCGGCCAGCACCATTTCGACGATTTCCAGCGTCTTGGCGTCGGTGATGCGCAATCCGGCGGCGTATTGCGACTGCACGCCGACCTTTTTCAGCATCGCCTCGATCTGCGGCCCGCCGCCGTGCACCACGATCGGATTGATTGCGGCCTGCTCCAGCAGCACGATGTCGCGGGCGAAGTCGCGGGCGAGATACTCATCGCCCATGGCGTGGCCGCCGTATTTTACGACGATGATCTCCTCGTCGTAGCGCTGCATATAGGGCAGCGCTTCGGACAGGATGCGGGCCTGCACCTCGGGGCTTACGGGGTCGCTCACGCTCATCGGATTGGTCTTCCCGGCAATCTTATGGCGAAGCTTATGTAGCGGTGCGCACGGGGCGCGACAACTTATTCGGCAGGAGCTGTCTCGACAGGAATTGGCCCGATATAGATCGAGGCTGGGCGGATCATGCGGCCGGTTTGCCGCTGCTCCATGGCATGCGCCAGCCAGGCGGCGCAGCGCGCAACGGCAAAGACCGGCGTGAAGGCCTGGCGCGGCAGGCCGATGGCGTCGAGCAAGAGGCCAGCGTCCATCTCGATATTGGCCTCGACGCGGCGGCCGGGCTTGCGGCGCTGCAGCGCCGCGACCGCGCGGCGCTCGACGTCGATGACAAAGCCGAGCCGGGTGGAGTTTGGATCGAGGCGCTTGAGCGCGGCGCGCAAAAGGTCGGCGCGCGGATCGCGATGGCGGAAGATGCGATGACCGAAGCCCATGAGGCGGCCACCGGAGGCGAGCTTTTGGTCGATCCAGCCGTCGATGTCGCCGCTCGCCTCGAGCTCGTCGAGCATATCGAGCGCCAGCCCTGGCGCGCCGCCGTGCAGCGGGCCGCAAAACGCGCAATAGCCGCCCAGCGCCGCCGCGGCGAGCGAGGCGCGCGACGAGACGACGACGCGCGCCGCGAAGGTGGAATTGCCAAGGCCGTTGTCGATGACGGTCGCGAGATAGGTATCGAGCGCCGCGGCGCGTTGCGGCGCGACCGGCGCGCCGGCGATCATGTGCAAAAGATCGGCCGCGGTGGTGAGCGACGGATCGGGCGCGATCGGCGGCTTGCCGGCTTGGCTGCGCACGAGGACTGCGATCGCCACCGGCAAGGTCGCGAGAATCGCCGTGGGCTCGGCATCGTCCGGCAACGCCGCAAGCGCGATGCGCAAACCTTCGGCCAGCGGCCGCGGCGCCGCGCAGGCAAGCCATTCGCCGCTTCGCGCGAAGGCGGCGGCGCGTGCGTCGGCAAGCGCTTTACGCATACCGGCGCGGGTGAGACCGTTGCCGGCAAAGCCCTCCCACATCACCGCCACCGCGCCTTCATAACCGAGCTCGGCGGCGAGACGCTCGATGGTGTGACCGCGCACCCAAACCGCGCCAGTTTCGCCATCGGCATGGCTCAACACCGTTTCCGCAGCGATCACGCCTTCCAGCCCATCGTTCATGACCGGTGCCCCCGGATGTCGTTGGTTCGTGCGCCGCGCTCGGCGAGGAGCCGCGCGATGGCGGCGCGCAGCAGATCGATGCCGGCGCCGGTCCGCGCCGAGGTGGCGATCAGGTCGGGAAACGCTGCCGGCCGCTTTCGCACCGCCGCTTTGACCGCTTCGGTGCGCTCGGCGAGCGCCGCTTCCTCGATCTGGTCGCATTTGGTCAGCACGATCTCGTGGCTGACGGCGGCTTTGCTCAGCGTATCGAGAATGGCGTCGTCGACGTCTTTCAGCCCGTGCCGCGCGTCGATCAGCACATAGACGCGCGCCAGCGTGGCACGGCCGCGCAGATAGTCATGGATGAGATCGGTCCAGGCGGCGACCTTGCTCTTGGCCGCCGCCGCATAACCGTAACCCGGCATGTCGACCAGCACGAGCCGGTCCGGGCCGCCGAAGAAAATGAGTTCCTGGGTGCGGCCTGGCGTATTCGAGGTGCGCGCCAGCGCGCGGCGGCCGGTCAGCGCATTGATCAGGCTCGACTTGCCGACATTGGAGCGGCCGGCAAACGCTATCTCCGGCGCGCTCATCGGCGGCACCGAATCGAGTCCGCCCGCTGCGGAGATGAAGTCCCACGCGCCGGCGAACAACAGCCGTCCGGCCTCGATCTCGGCAGCGGAAAAGTCGGCCATGGTATTGGCTCTACGTTCGCCCGCGATGCTCATGTCATGGAGCCGTCGCCAGCGGCCGCGCGACGGCACCGGGCATCGTATCGCCTACAACGGCCCACTGAAAAAGCAAAAAGGGGACATCGCGTCCCCTTTTCTCCAACCGAAGCCCGATAGGCGTTCGCGAACTAGGCCGCCGCTTCGGCGATGCGGTCGCGCCATTTGATCGAAGCCGGCGCATAGGCCGGGTTCTTGGCGCTGCCCTGATAGCGGACCGCAGCCACTACTGCGGAAATGCCGATCTGCCCGTAGCAGCCGGCGAGCGCCGTGCCTTCGCCATGGATCTTGCGGTCATTGCCCTTCATTGGATCGGTTTTTTTGGCCAAGTCGGCGAACGCGTCTTGCATTATGAAACCCCATTCCCATTCCGTTGAGTGATGCTCTGTTCATAGGCGGCGAGTGCGGCGGAAATGGGCGACAAATCGTGCGCTGTCGTGACATTTCGACCGGACCCACGGCGGCACCAGATACCGGCCATGGTAAACCCTTGCTTAAGGGGTGCAGCGCATACTGGCGCGACTGACGGCTTTAGCGGGCTAATGAGCCGATTATCCAAAGGATCACGAGGATAGTGCGGCATTCCTGCAACACCCGGCGCCATCTATGCGGGACAGATGCCTTATCGGCTGGAAACAGCAGCACGATTTGGTTATTGGAATCGAGGCATTTCGGCGGGCGGGCGTGAGCGGGGGTGGTGGGAAGTAGGCGACCATGACCATGCGTACAATAGCATTTCTGATTATGGGCCTGATGCTCGGCGGCTGCATGCAGGAGACGCTTGAGCCTTCGACTCAAGTATCCTGGAAGCCGCGCGACAAGGAATTGATGTCGAACCTGCCCTACGCGCAGGCGACCATCCCTGAGCCCTATCGCCGGCACATCGTCAGCTTTGACCGCAAGGAAGCGCCGGGCTCGATCGTCGTCGATAGCGACAACAAGTTCCTCTTCTACGTACTGCCGAACCATCAGGCGATCCGCTACGGCATCGCCGTCGGCGAAGACGCCCAGGTGTGGAGCGGCATCGCCAAGGTCGGCCGCATGGAAGAATGGCCGGGCTGGACGCCGACACCCGGCGAGCAGCAGCGGCTCGGCCCATTGCCGGCTTTCGTCACCGGCGGACCGCATAATCCGATGGGCGCGCGCGGCATGTATCTGTTCTCCGGCAACAAGGACACGCTGTATCGCATCCACGGCACCAATCAGCCGGAATATATCGGTCAAGCGATCTCGTCGGGCTGCATCCGCATGACCAACGAAGACGTCATCGACCTTTATAGCCACGTCAAAATGGGCACCATCGTCGTGGTGCTGGCGCCGCAAAGCCAGCCGATGTCGCCGGCGCGCATCGCCAGCGGCCTGGATTCAGCGGCGAGGCCAAACTAGGCCAACAAAGTTTTAGCGTCGGGGGATGCTAACGGCGCCGACTTCGGTCGGCGCCGTTTCTTTTTTGGCGAAGCCGAAAAATGCGAGCTGCGCTACGCCAAGGCGCCATGGGTGGCACCAAATCGAGATTGGCGCGTTATCAAGGTCCGAGCCTTATTAAGGTTCAAAGCCACGGGCCTTTGATGCCACGTCGAAAAAAACAGCCCAAAAGTCATTTGCTGGATTTGGCGGATTTCCGCGCCAGCCTATGGAAGACGCTCGCGGTCAACGCCAAGACGTTGACCGGACTTCAGATCGTCAAGGCGCTCGAGGTGATTTCCGACGATGTGTATCATGCCGGCATCGACGCCGCTTATACGACGACCAAAGTTCGTGACGCGCGAAACGTCGCCGATGCCTGGGATCTCACCTGGCTAACGGCCCTCAACATAAAACTATTGCACCTGCAGAAATCCGCATCGCGCCGAAAACACGATCGAGGGTGATCGGCGCTCGATCGCAACTGTGCCGTCTACCACCCGCCGCGCGGTAACAGCCCTCTAAGCGCCAAGCTCGATATGCAAAATCTCCGGCGGCACGCCCAGCCGCGCCGGGATGATGCTGGTGCCGAGCCCGCCGGAGACGATCAGATGCCGCTCGTCCTCGACGACGTGGCCGTAGGCGAAGCGCGCGCCGTAGCGCGACGGCACGAAGTGCTGCCAGAGGAACGGCACGCGGATCTGTCCGCCATGGGTATGGCCGGCGAGAGTCAGCGCGACGCGCTCCGGCACGCGCGGGAAAATGTCCGGCTCGTGCACCATGAGCAGCACCGGATCGTCGGTCTTGATGCGCGACAGCGTCAGCGGCAGATCGTCGACGCCGCGATAGTTGCCGTGGCCGAGCGGAATGGCCAATTGGTCGCCGATGCCGGCGAGCCAGAAGCGCTGCCCCGCCGGGCCGAGCAGAACGGCATCGTTTTCCAGCACCGGTATCTTCACGCCGGCGAGCGCGTCGCGCACGCCGCGCAGGTCGTGCCACCAATCGTGATTGCCGAGGATCGCCCAGGTGCCGAGCGGCGCCTGGAGCCGTGCCAGCTCCGCCGCCCAGACCGGATCGGGCACTTTCGTGATGGCGAAGCGGTACGAGGCGATGAAGTCACCGAGCAGCAGCACGATGTCGGATTGCAGCGCACTCGCCCGATCGACAATCCGGCGGACATGTTCGAGCTGCATGTCGGGACCGCCGGCATGGAGATCGGCGATCACCGTGATGGAGAGCTTGCGGCCGGCGGGCCAGCCCGGCAAAGCCGGCGCATAGCGCGTGACGACGAGGCCGTCAGGTTCGATGGCGGCGGCATAGACCGCGGTCCCCGCCGACAGTCCCAACAATCCCGCCGCGCCGGTAAGCACGCGGCGGCGCGTGACGCGCGGCTTGGCAGCGGGCGTAGGTCGTCGTGCGGTTCCCGGCGGAATGTCGGCTTTCATGGGCGGCTTATAGCGTGCAAGTGATGAAAGTGTGTTACCGCGCCTTCACGTCTGCGCGAGGCGCGCGCCGTTAACCCAATCCATCGTCTTGTCGAGCGCGCGGGTGAGCCGGTCGAACAATTCGTCGATCTCGGCCGCGCTGATGACGAGCGGCGGGCATAGCGTCACGACGTCGCCCAGCACCGCGCGCACGATCAAGCCTTCGGCTTCGGCGAATTGCACCGCTTTGGCGCCGACGCCATGTTGCGGGGCAAAGGCGCGCTTGTCGCGCTTGTCGGCGACGAGTTCCACGCCGCCGATCAGGCCAAGGCCGCGCGCTTCGCCGACCAGCGGATGTTGATTGAGCGCGGCGAGCCGGGCCTGGAATTGCGGCGCGCGCGCGGCTGCGGTCTCGAAGATGCGGTCGCGGGCGTAGATTTCGAGCGCCTTGAGCGCCACCGCGGCGGCTACCGGATGGCCGCCATAGGTAAAACCGTGGCCGAACACGCCGATCTTTTTGCTCTCGGCGAGCAGCGCCTGATACATCGCCTCCTGAATCATCACGCCGGCGATCGGCAGGTAGGCCGACGACAGCGCCTTGGCGACCGAGATCGAATGCGGCTTGAAGTTCAGCTTCTCGCAGCCGAACGCCGTGCCGAGCCGGCCGAAGCCGCAGATCACTTCGTCGGAGATCGTGAACACGTCGTACTTTGCACAGACCGCCATGATCTTTTCGAAATAGGTTTTCGGCGGCACGATCACGCCGCCGGCGCCCATCACCGGCTCGGCGATGAATGCCGCCACCGTGTCGGGGCCTTCCTTGACGATCAGCGCTTCGAGCTCTTCGGCAAGGCGGGTGGCGAATTGCTCCTCGCTCTCGCCGTCTTGCGCGAAACGATAATGATGCGGGCAGCTGGTGTGCAAAAAGCCCGGCAGCGGCAGGTCGAAGTCGCGGTGGTTCGCCGGCAGCCCGGTCAGCGACGCCGCCACGATGGTGACGCCGTGATAGCCCTTCACGCGGCTGATGATTTTCTTTTTGCTCGGCCGGCCGAGCGCGTTGTTGAGATACCAGACCAGCTTGACCTGGGTGTCGTTGGCCTCCGATCCGGAATTGCAGAAGAACACCTTTGAGATCGGCACCGGCGCGATCTCTTTCAGTTTCTCCGCAAGCTCGATCGCCGGGTCGTGGCTCTTGCCGGTGAACAGATGGGCGAAGGAGAGCTTGCGCATCTGCGCGGCCGCGGCCTCGACCAGCTCCTCGTTGCCGTAGCCGAGCGCCGTGCACCACAGCCCCGCCATGCCTTCGATGTAAGGCTTGCCGTCGGTGTCGTAGACATAGACGCCCTGGCCGCGCTCGACGATGAGCGGCCCGGTGTCGCGAAAGCCGGACAGATTGGTGTAGGGATGCACCAAGGTCTCGACGTCGCGGGTGGCAAGATTGCTGAGCGGCGGCATGAAAATCCTTTGACCGAACGATTGGTCCCGAATGATGCGTCGCCATTGTGGCGCGCCGGCGTCCGCGCCGTCAAAGCCGGGTCAGATCGTCTAAGTGATCAAGGCCGCTTTCTCGACGCTGCGGGTATTTTTGATCGTCCTCATTCCGGCTTGATGCCCGCCGCCTTGATGATCGGCCACCACTTGTCGATTTCGGCTTGGTGAAAGGCACCGAGCGCCTGCGGCGTCTGCTGCTCGCGCGGCGGAATCTCCTGGCCGAGATCGTCCAACCGTCGGCGCACCGCGGCGTCGGCCAGGGCGGCGACCGCGGCGGCATTGAGCTTGGCGACGATGGCATCGGGCGTCGATTTCGGCACCCAGAACGCCTGCCAGAACGACAGCGCCAGCTCGGGCACGCCGGCCTCTTCGATGGTCGGGATGTCGGGCGCCGACGGCCAGCGCGTCTTGCCCATGATGGCGAACGCCTTGACCGTATCGCTCTTGAGATAGGGCAGCATCTGCGAAGCTTCCGCTGCCATGCGCAGGTCGATCTGGCCGGCGAGCAGATCGGTCAATGCCGGCGCCGCGCCGCGATAGGGCACCAGCTGGATTTGCGTGCCGGTTAGTTTCTGAAAATAAATGGCGCCGACCTGGCTTGGGCTGCCGACGCCGATGGTGCCTGCCGTCGCCTTGCCCGGATTGGCCTTGAGCCAGACGATCAGCTCCCGCACGTTGTTCGCCGGTAGCGACTTTCGGCCGACCAGCATCAGCGGCGAAAACGCCAACAGCGCAACCGGCGCGAAATCGTTCTTCACGTCGAACGGCACCGGATAGACCGCCGGCGTGCCGACCAGGCTCGTCCAGTTGCCGAGGATCATGGTGTAGCCGTCGGGCTCGGCGCGCGCGACGCGGGCCACGGCGATGCTGCCGCCGGCGCCGCCGACATTCTCGACCACCAGCGGCTGGCCGAGCGCAATGCGCATCGGCTCGGCCAAAAGTCGCGCCAGCGTATCGACCGGCCCGCCGGCCGGGAAACGGCACGATGATCGTGATCGGCCGCGTCGGATAATCGAGCGCGAAAGCGCCGCGTAACAGCGCGGGTGCGGCGGCAACGGCGCCAGCCAATGACAGAAATTTCCGGCGTGGGAGTTTCATCGTGCGTCCCCCGGCCCGCGCACGATAGCAGCCGTGCTCTTCAATCGGTAGGGCTTGCCTAGTCTAGCCTCACCTTGTTCTCGTAGAACGTCCACAACAGCGCAAACAGCCGCGGATTGAAGGTGCCCGCGGCGCAGTCCCGCGCCTCGTCTTCACTCAAGGGAATGGCGCCGCCCATGATCTCCGCCTGCAGCTGGATTTGCGCGTTCTCTTCCAGAAACGTGCAGGCGAAAAATGCCTCTTCCGCGGTCGCGCCGACGACGACGCTGCCGTGGCCGCGCATTTGCGCCACGCGGTGATTGCCGAGCGCGCGCGAAAGGTCCGCGGCCTGGCTGTCCAACACCACAAGCCGCGGATTGTCCCAGGTCGGCACGCCGGTGCAGAGAAACGAGCCGTGCAGAAACACCGGCTTCAAGGGCTTGCCGGCGATGCCGAGCGCGCGCGCATGCGGCGCGTGCAGATGGCAGACGCACATGGCATCGGGCCGGTCGCGATGGATTTGCGTATGAATGCGCCATTCCAGCGGAATGAGGCCGCCGGGATGCTCGATGATGGTGCCGTCGATATTGTAAGTGAAAATCTGCTCCGGGCGGACCGTGGTTTTCTCGGTGCTGGCGCCGGGACTGATGAAGCATGTGTCGGTGCCCGGCACGCGGATCGAGACGTGGCCGAACATCCCGATCGTGCCTTGCAGGTTCAACATGCGCGTCAGCGTGGCGGTCTTTGCACGCAACACGTCTTCTTCGCTCATTCCACCCTCATTGTCGGTTCATGATAGCCGTATGGTCGCGCCTAAAGCGTATTGGCGACGCCGGCCCGTTTGATGAGATCGCCCCAGCGGCCGATTTCGGACGCCAGAAATTTTTGCAGCTCGGCCGGCGCGGGAGTTTGAACCGGAACGGTGCCGAGCTTGATCATGAGCGATTGCACCTCGGGCGCGGCGGCGGCCTTCTTGAGCTCCGCGTTCAGCCGCTCGACGATCGGCTTCGGCGTCGCCGCCGGTGCGCAGATCAGGGTCCAGCCGACCGCGTCGAAGCCCGGCACGCCGGCTTCGTCGATCGTGGGAACATCGGGCAGTGCCGGAACGCGGATCGTCGAGGACACCCCGAGCGGCCGCACCGTGCCGGCATTGATCTGCCCCATCACGCTGCCGGCATCGGCGAACATCAGCGCAACGTGACCGGCCATGACGTCGTTGAGCGCAAGCGGCGCGCCGCGATAGGACACGCCGGTCATTGTCCGTGCCGGTCATGACCTGGAACAGTTCGCCGGCCAGATGGATCGCCGATCCGGGGCCGCCGTGGCCGAAATTGATCTGGCCGGGCTTCTGCTTTCAACAGCGCCACCAGCTCCGCCACCGAATGAACCGGCAATTTCGGATCGACCACCAGCACCAGCGGCGTGCGAAAGATCAGCGCCACCGCCTGCAGGTCCTTGAGCGTGTCGTACGGCAGCGCTTTGACCAGCGTCGGATTGGCGGCAAGCGAGCTCGCCGCGGCCAGCAGCGTCTGTCCGTCAGGGGCTGCCTTGGCGACGTCGCCCGCGGCCAAGACGCCGCCGGCGCCGGCGCGATTCTCGACGACGATCGCTTTGCCGAGCTGCTCCTGCAGCCGTCCCGCCATCGACCGCACGACGACGTCGATGCTGCCGCCCGCCGGGAACGACACGATGAAGGTGATCGGGCCGGACGGAAATTCTGCGGCGTGCGCCGGAAAGCTTGTTGCCGCGCATGCGCCGCCGAGAACTTTCAACAGATGACGTCGTGTCGGCATTTTCCCCGTCCCAATCTTCGCCGCCGCTCGCGAGCGGCGACTGTTGCAGCGTTGAAATTCTATAGAGGTGGAGCGACCGACGCCGCTAGTCCCCTGCCCAGGCCGGGAGCGGTTGCCATCGCATCCATGGCTCACGCCGCCACGGAGGTGCGATCACCCGCACCGCCCGCAGCACCGGCAACACCAGGATGAAGAAGCCGGCGCCGATGGCAAACCCGCGAAGTGCCGCATGCGGGTCATGCGCCAAGCCGTTCCAAAACGTCAGCAGAATGAAAACGGCTTCGAGGACGTAAAGCGGCGTCGATTTGAGGCCCGGATTGGGGCGGTAGCCGAGAGCATAGAGGCCCCAATGCGAGATCAAGGTGTCGGCTATCCGCGCTCCGATCAAAATCCCTAGCGCGCCAACCGCTTTTTGCGGCGACAAATGGCCGACACAAGGCAGCCAGCCGGCTATGCCCGCCAGCCCCACGCCCCATAGAACGAGCGTCAGCGTCACCGTGAATAACAAGAACCCGAGCCAATTGGGCAGCCGAAGGCCAACGACCGCACCGAAAACGCGCCACAGCGGCGCTGCTTCACCGCGCCATTCCTGGTAGGTGTGGATGCCCGTAAACACCCAGTCGAAGCCCAGGATGAGGAAGAGCGCGACGACAGAGGGACCGAAAACGGATACCTTGTCGAAATGATCCAAAATTGCGGCCATGGCTTCGCCTCCCTGTGCTCGACGTCAATGCGAAAGAGCGATCACCTCTGCTGTAGGAAAAGCTTGTCTTGATCCTGATCGGCCCCTGAGCGACAGTTTAGGGGAGGCACAGAAAATAAGTAAGGTATTTGGGTAGGAGGGCATGGCAATGAAGCGAACCTCGTTCGGCCTGGCGTTGCTGATTCTGATCGGGGGCATCGGCGCGGCGGCGGCGCAAACGATGAGCTACGCCGAAGCAATTTCGCAGATCGCCACGGTGTGCAAAAACGACATTGCCAGATTCTGCAAGGGCGTCCCGCTCGGTCCGCGTCTGCGGGCGTGCTTCGACGCCAATGCGCCGAGGATGTCGCCGCAATGCCAGCAGACCACCGGCGTGGTCTATGCATCGATCACGCGACGCGCGACGGCGCAGCGCGATATTGGCGACATTTGCAGTGCGGATATCATGAGATTGTGCGGCACGTCGTTTGCCGATGCCAATCTGGTGACATGCATGGCCGGCCTGGCGCCGCAAGCGATGAGCCCGCGCTGCTACCAGACCTTCGTCGATACCGGTTGGGCTACCGAAAAGGCACGGCCATGAAGCTCCATCACACGCTCGCCATCGGCGCGCTGCTCTGCGCCGCCGTCGTCACCGCCGCTCTGGCGCAACAATCGATCAATTCATCGCAGATGGCCACCAGCCTGGCCAACGTCAGCGGCAATAACAGACTGGCAATGACCGGCGCCCAGATGCGCCAGGCCGTGCTGGATTACATCCGCGACAATCCCGGCGCGCTGCCGCCGCGGCCGATGAGTTTCCCGCAGCTCGAAGGCCTCACGCAATTCGTCGTCGAGGTGGATTTCGACTTCGGTTCGGCGGTCATCCGGCCGTCGTCCTATCGCACCGTGGGCGCCATCGCCGACGCACTGCATCATCCGATGCTGCTCGGCTATGGCTTTCTGGTAATCGGCCATACCGATTCGGTCGGCGGCCGCCAGTCCAATGTGGTCTTGAGCCAGCGGCGCGCCGAAGCCATCCGCGAGGCCTTGGTCGAACCCTTCGGGGTCAATCCCGCCGTGCTGGAAGCGGTCGGCATGGGCGAGGAGCAATTGCGCGATCCGGCGCACCCGACCTCGGGCGTCAACCGGCGCGTTCAGCTCGTCAATGTCGGCAAGAAATTCTGCTTCGGCCGCTCGGGCGAGCAGTTCTTGTGTCAGTGAGCTCGAAAACGTGAGACGGCGTCTGCGCGGCGGCTAACCCCAGCCGTGTTCGGTTATGTCGAAGACTATGCCGTCGGTGTCCTTGAATTTCTTCTCGGCATCGACACCCGGATATTTCGGCAGCTGCATGAAGAATTCGCCGCCGTGTTGCTTGATCTTCTGTTCGGCCTCACTCTCGTTTTCGACGACAAATCCAAAGTGATGCAATCCCGCCCAATCCGGACCGCCCTTGCCTCCTTTGGTCCCTTCCGGGAAATGCAGCAGCGTAAGATTCATCACCCCGTCCGATAGCGAGATGGCGTTGCCGATCGGCGCCTCTACCTTTTTCAGCCGCTTGAGGCCGAAGACGCTCTCATAGAAGGTTGCGGCCTTTTCCAGGTCGGGAACCTGAACGGCAATATGTCTGAGCTTGGCCATGACGACCCCTATTGAATGAGCTGCCTCAAAGCCAAAGCTACGCCGAAGACGCCGCAAAGCCAACTTACGCTTTTCGCTTAAGGCATTCCCTCGACAAGAATCATGTCGCGGCTGATCGCGTCGTCGCGGACCGCGAGCGCCGCGGCGTATTCGGCGGATCGATACCAGGTCCTCGCGCGCTCGACGTCGGGAAACTCGATGATGATGATTGCGCTTGGCTTCCAGGTTCCTTCCACCGGTTCAACCAACCCGGCACGCGCCAAATAACGACCGCCGTATCGGGTGATCGACGAAAGCGCTCGCGAGCGAAAGACTTCCAGAGCTTCAGGATTCTTCACCGAAGCATCGGAGATAAAATAGGCTGCCATTGTTCCCGTCCCCATTGGCGCCGCACAACTTCTATACGCAATTCCTCGAGCGGGCGGTGTGACGCGTGTCACAGGGGACTGGATTAGCGAGATTTGACGCGCCGCAGCAAAAACCATCACGCGATCACCTCATCGGCGGTCGCGAGCGCTTTATTGACGCTTCGGCAACTTGACCGGAGTGACCCGATAAAGATCGGCCGGCGCGAAATCGTCCGTCAGCAACTCGCCGCCTGCCGAATCCGGCTCGGTGACCCGCTTGCCGGCGAGCGCCGGCAAAGGATAGCGGAAATGATATTGCTGCTGCAGCGCGGTGGCGGATTGCTGCAACGCGTCCGCGGTCGGTCGCGGCGCCGGCATGGCTACCGCAATCACTTGCGCCTCGCTGCGGTCGAGCCAATCGGGATAAGCATCGACGGTCGGAAATACCGCGCCCAAGGTGACCAAGGTCGAGAGATAAAGTTTGGTGTTGGCGGCGACGTTCGATGCCATGGCGCCGCCGGGAGCGAGATGCTCCTTGACGAGCCCATAAAACTCCCGCGTCAGCAGATGGAATGGAATGCCGAGCTCGCGAAATGCATCCAAGAGGATCAGGTCATAAAGGTCCTTATGGCGGTTGAGATAGACGCGGCCGTCGCCGGCAATAAGGTGAACCCGGTCGGTCTCGCGCAGACCGAAATAATCCTTTCCCGCGCTGATGACGCCGGGGTCGAGCTCCACGACATCGATCTGGGCGTCCGGCATGGCCCGCCCCAGATAGGTCGATATCGATCCGGCGCCGAGCCCGATCATCAGGATGCGCTTCGGCGCCTTGGGATAAGCGAGCGCCGCCGTCATGGTCTGGTCGTAGGGCACCGGCATGGCGTCGGGGTCTTTGAGATCGACGATCGATTCGATGTAGTTGGGCCGGCCGGTGTACATGCTGCTCAACCCAAGCATCGATCCGTGCTTGTCGATGAACAGATTGTTGTACTCGGTTTCCAGATGCGCGACCCGGCCGTCGCCGTGCTTGAGCATCTGCGCCCGCACGTTGGCGTCGAACACATCATCCGACCAGGCGCGACCGCTGCCGAGCACAAGCACCGCGAATGCGGCAAGTACCGCAGCGCTTTTTGCCGACCGATGCAGCCGGCCGAGCGCAAACAGCAAGAGCCCGCAGCATAGGCCGGCAGCGCCCAGCAAAAGCGTAATGGCGCGCGTCCCGATCGTCGGAATGAGAAAGAATGTCGTGCCAAGCGTGCCGGCGATCGAGCCCGCGGTGGAAACGCCATAGACGGCGCCGGAGATCGTTCCGGAATGCTGGGCAGCGCGCAACACCAGCCTGATCGCAAACGGCGAATAGACGCCGAGCAGCGCGACCGGCAGGACCATGATGGCGAGCGCGGCGCAGAGGCTGCCGAGCCGCACGTCGTCCACGGTGTTGGACACGAATACCAGTATGACGTCGGCAAAGCTCGGCAACGCCAGGAGATACAGCGACGCGACACTGACGATCGCGCCAAGCACGGATGCCGACACCGTGCGATCGGCGATGAAGCCGCCGAGGAAATAGCCGGCGGTGAGCGCCGCCAGCACGGTCGAAATCAGCGCCGCCCAGGTATAGATGCCGCTGCCGAAATAGGGATTGAGATAGCGCGATCCGAGCATTTCAAAACTCATCACGATCGCGCCGGTGACGAAAGCGGCGATGTAGATGACGGCACGAAACGCTGGAGATGAGGCGTTCACTCCGGTCGCGGCCGGCACTGTGGTAACCCTATCCAACTCGATCTCCGTCGGCGTCCCCTGTGCAGCGGGGGGGTGCACGCCAAAGTGACGCGAAGACGGCGGCAGAACAAGGGCGGCACTTCAATCGAGACCGCTTTGCCCAAATAGCCGCGCCGATCGGATGTGCTACGATTGGAGTAGCCAAGCCCTCGCGAAGAAGACCACCCATGCAAGACAGGTTCTTGAAGACCGGCATTTTCCTCGCGCCGTTCCACGCGCTGACCGAAAACCCGCTGCTGGCGCTCGATCGCGACATGGAGCTTCTGGTCCATCTCGACCGGCTGAACTATCACGAGGCCTGGATCGGCGAGCACCATTCGGGCGGCTACGAGATCATCGCCTGCCCCGAAATGTTCATCGCCGCCGCGGCCGAGCGCACGCGTCACATCCGGCTCGGCACCGGCGTGGTCTCGCTGCCCTATCATAATCCGTTCACTGTCGCCGGCCGCATGATGCAGCTCGACTACATGACGCGCGGCCGCGCCATGTTCGGCGTCGGGCCGGGCTCGCTCGTGTATGACGCGATCAAGATGGGGCTCAAGGCCGAGGACCAGCGGCGCAAGCTCGACGAATCGCTCGACGTCATCATGGAGCTGATGCAGGGCGGCGTGGTGACCAAAAAGACCGACTGGTTCGATCTGCAACGAGGCGCGGCTGCAATTCAAAAGCTATTCGCAGCCGATGATGGAGATGGCGGTGGCGTCGGCGCGCTCTCCGACCGGCGCGCTGTCGGCCGGCAAGCACGGCATCGGCATGCTGTCGATCGGCGGCACCTCGGACGACGCGCTCAAAGCCCATGCCAGCAACTGGGGCGTCTACGAGGAGAGCGCGAAAGCGCACGGCAAGACCGCGGACCGCCGCAAGTGGCGCATCGTCACCTTCGCCCACGTTGCGGAGACACGCGAGCAGGCGCGCGCCGACATGAAATTCGGCCTCGAAGATTTCAAGCGCTATTTCGCCGAAGTGGCGACCTTCCCCATCGTGCCGCCCGACATCACCGCCGACCCGGCCGAATATCTGGTGGCTTCGGGCATCGCGTGCATCGGCACACCGGACGACTGCATCCGCCATTTCGAGCGGCTGTGGCGCGGCTCCAACGGCGGCTTCGGCGGCGTGCTGCTGCTGGCGCACAATTGGGCCGACTGGCCGGCGACCAAAAAAAGCTACGAGCTGATGGCGCGCTACGTCCACCCGCACTTCCAGCGCAACGCCAATGAGCTGCGCCAATGGAGCTACGACGACGCCAAGGCGAAATACGCCAGCGCCGGCGATCAGTCGCGCGCCGCGGTGCAGGCGGCGATCGACAAGCATCAGGCGCGCAAGGCGTGAAGCAAGAAGCGGCCCCTACAGACTCCCTATGCTTTGTATTTGACTTAATGCTGTAAGCCTTGGAGGAGATCCCGGACGATGCTTGCAAGATGGGCCACTGCTTGGGCCGCCACCACGGTATTGATGCTCGCCGCGAGTCTCCTTCTCGCGACCCCTGGCGCCCTGGCGCAGACGACGACCACTCTACTGGGTGTGCCCGTTCCGGATCGGGTCTCAGGTCTGCCACACGAGGCGCCGACGGATTTCGAAATCGATCAACCGGGAATGGGCTACGGCGTGCGGTTCCCGCGCCCAGGCTGGACGATCGACATCTACATCTATGACCTAAAAATGAAATCAATTCCTGACGATCCAGCGTCGACGGCGGTTCAGGCAGCGCTCGAGGAGGCCAAGGGCGAGATCGTGAACACTGAGAAACGGGGTGACTATGTCGGTCTAATGATGAAGGACGTGTTCACGATAGCTGATACCGCAGGGCGCGGCCGGTTCATCTGCGTGGAGTACAATTACTTTCACAAGCGGCGAGCGGTCGATCTCGACAGCTATCTTTGTCTCGCCGGCGCCAGAGGAAAGTTCTTCCAGATCCGCATGGATGCGGTCAAAAGCGAGCACCCGGCCGATGAGATGCGGCGCTTCGTCGAGACGTGGGCACACGCTTGGATACCGGTCCTTTGGCCAAGCTGACGCGGGACCAAGCGGACAAACTTTTTAGGTGCCGCAGAAACCGGGTGGTTTCCGAGCTGCCGCCGGGTGATCCTCACAACATGGGGAAGGTTTATCGTACCGTCGGCGCTGTAGGCGCGGCGTTGCCAATTGGCTGGGGGTGCAATTCATGACGGAATCCTCGGCCGGCAAACGTTTCGGCGTCATCGACGACGACCAACAACGCGCCATGAGCGGCCTCGAATTCGTTCAGGGGCTGGTCGACGGCACGCTGCCTCTGAACACCATGGCGGAAACGCTCGGCTATGACATTGTCGAAGTTGCCAAGGGCCGCGTGGTTGCCGCCGCAACGCCGCACGCGGGGCACCGCAATCCGGCGGGCACGGTCCACGGCGGCCTAGCCGCAACGTTGCTCGACAGCGCCATGGGGCTCGCTGTCCAGTCGATGCTGGACAAGGGCTTTGCGCAAACGACGCTCGAGTTCAAGATTTCGCTGGTTCGGCCTATCACCCCGCAGACCGGCCCGGTGAAGGCGGAAGGCAAAGTCATCAGTTGCGGGCGCCGCGTCGGTACCGCCGAGGGAAAGTTGACGGACAAAGACGGCCGCGTTCTCGCTCACGGCACGACGACGTGCTTGATCTATGAGCATTGAACCCCGACGGCGATGCTTTTCCTTGGGGCTCGGGGTGCTATTGGACCGTGGTCCAATATGTCAGCCGATCGAGAATTGTGTTACGGCTCCGAACGGGCCGAACGGAACGGCAAAATCAATCGGGAGGCGTCAATGCTTGTCTTCACGCGTGCAATGAAAATGGCTGCGGCCGCGGTGTCGTTGGCGGTCATGCTGCTGGGCGCTGCCACGCCCTCGCAGGCGCAGACCACGGGCCACGTCCGTCTGCACATCGTCAAGGTGGGATTCATCATCGGCGTCGGCGGCGGCAACGGCGTCTTGATCTACCATGGCCAGAGATATCGGCTGTCCGTCAGCGGCATCGGCCTCGGCAGCCTCGGCGTCGCGGCGGTGGACCTGGTCGGCACTGCCAGCAATCTGACAAGCCCGGGCGCCATCGCCGGCACTTATGCGGGTGCAGGCGCCGGCGGCTCTTTCGTCGGCGGCGGCCAAGTGGCAACGCTGCAGAACGGCAACGGCGTCGTTCTCCAGTTGCGGGGCGTTCAGGCCGGCTTTCAGGTCTCGCTCGGTCTCGGCGGCATGACGCTGTCGTTGCAATAAGCGCCAGGTCTAGCCGCCCGAGGATCGCGATAAATCGGGGTCTCTCGACGGCGGCGTTTCTTCCTTCTCGCCAAAGCCACGCAGCACGTCGCTCATGAGATTGCGCAGCGTGGGGCGCGGCAAGGCGGTGAACGGCAGCGGCCGAATGACGTCGATGGCGGCGAGGCCCAAGCGTGCGGTCAGGAAGCCGTTCAGCAGGCCCTCGCCGAGCCGCGCCGACAGTTTGCCGGCGATGCCGTGGCCGAGCATCTGTTGAATCAGGCCGTCGGTCGTCGCCATTCCCCCGGTCATCGCCAGATGCAAGACCACAAGGCGCATAAGCCGGATCAAGCCAAGCGCTCCCGGCCTTGCTCCGTATAGAAAAGACAACCGGCGCACCAAGACCAGCGCCGAGCCGAACACGAACAACACATCGATGGCGGCGCGCGGACTGAGCGCGGTGAATGCCGACACGCGCGTTGCCGCCGCGGTGACGATGCGGCGCGCCTGCTGATCCAGCGGAGTCATGACCTCCCGCTCGGCGAGCCGCACCATGTCGGCGCCGTCGATGATATCGCCAAGATGGCTTTCCATTGTCGCGCGGCTGCGAGCGAGCCGCGGCATGCGGCGGGTGAGTGCAAGGAGGTCGCGCGCAACCACCAGGCCTTCCTGGCGATCGTCGCTCAGAAGCGTATCCGAGGCGCGCCGATTAAGCTTCTCGATGGTCGCAAGCCGCGCCAGACCCATCGTCTCGCGAATGACAACGACCAAAAACGAGACCGCAGCCAGGATGGCGAGCGCCAAACCGAGAAAACCGAATTCCTGGTTGCGCGCGAACAGATCCTCGATCAGGCGAACCATCGCCAGACCGGCAGCGAGCAAGATCAAGCCGCCCACGGCGCCCCAAAACACCGCGCCCCAACGGAAACCCCGTCGCGGCCATCGCAGGGAGTCGTCGACGGCAATGACCGACGTCTCGGCGTCGAGTTCCGGTATCACTTGCACGGCGCGTCTGGCTGCTTCGTCTTTGGCCAGACCGACCATCACGTGGTCGTCGTCGAGGCGAAAGACGGCGGGTGGCCGATGCGGCCAGTTTTTGCTCATTGCAGCCGGTCTCCGATCAGGAATTGCAGCGCGCGGTCGAGGCGAATGTGAGGCAGGGCGGGTATGCCGCTTTCAGTCATCTCCAGGAGCGGCGGCCGTACGCGCAAGAAGCGAAAGTCGGCGTTCTGCGGCGAGGTGGTGGAAATGCCGCGAAACGCGCTTGCGCCGCTGCGGAATAGTTCGTTGGGGTCGTCGGGCAGGTCGCCTGGAAACATGGCCGCCTCGGTTTCCCCGTCGAACGTTTCTCCCGCCAGCACCTCGCCGGCCACAGGCACGCCGAGAATGCAGGGCAGTTCTTGGCGCGCCCGCCGCACCGTTGCCTCGCGGGTGGCGCGCACGGCGGCGAGCGCAACGACGTCGACCTGCGCGCCGGCGAGCTCGGCTTTCGCCGTTGCGTCTTGCGTCAAGCGCTTCAGCACGGCTTCGAGCCGATCGTGACTGGTGTGATGCAGATGATCGGCCTTGGTGGCAGCCAGCAAAATGCGGTCGATGCGGGGACGCAGCATCGTGCTCAAAATCGTTTTGCGCCCGGTTTGAAAGCAGTCGAGGACCTGGGCCAGCGCGCGTTCAAGATCAAGAACCGCATCGGGGCCGGCGTTGATCGCGGCCAATGTATCCACCAGCACGATCTGGCGATCGAGCCGGGCAAAGTGATCGCGGAAAAAAGGCCGGACTACGATCTCCCGATAGGCGTCATAGCGGCGACGCATCATCGCCCAGAGCGAACCTTTCGGAGGCGCGCCATCGCCCGCGACATCGAGCGGCGCAAACGTCAACGCCGGCGTATTGTCGAGGTCGCCCGGCATGAGAAACCGCCCCGGCGGCAAAAGACTCATCGCATAGTTCTTGTCGCGGCAGGCCTTCAGGTACGCGGTGAAGAGTTTTGCCGCGGTCAGCGCTGCCTGCTCGTCCTCGGCGCCTTGCGGGTCAAGGGTCGCCAGATAGGAATTCCAATCCTTGGCAAGGCCGGCACGCGGCCCGAGCCGGGAGAGTTTTACGCTCTCGGCCGCCCATGCCTCATAGCTTTTGTCGAGCATCGGCAGGTCGAGAAGCCACTCGCCCGGATAGTCGACGATATCGAGCGTCAGCGCGCGCCGATAGCCGCGCTGCGACTGATACTCGATGACGAGGCGCAACTCGCTGATTTGTCGCGTCGAGGCCGGCCACTCCCGTTTGTTGACCAGCGCGTCCAGATGGCTCTCATAATCGAACCGCGGCACCGCATAATCCGGCTGCGGTGCAAGGTAGGCGCGCGCCACGCGGCCGGTGGCCATCGCTTCGAACACCGGGAAACGTCCGCCGCGCAGCAGGCCATGCACCAGCGCGGTGATGAAGACGGTCTTGCCGGCGTTCGAAAGCCCGGTGACCCCGAGCCTGATCGTCGGATCGAACAGATGGCTGCTGAAATCTGCGAGCGCAGCAGCAGCCAGCCGGATTTGTTCAATGAACTCGTCCACAATAGAGGCTTCCGTCTGCCCCCCGCAAATGCGGGCCGGTAAGGCAGCTGTTTACGCGCCACGAGGCAGAGACTCGTGGCTGCAAATACTGCTAAACTGCCCGAGTTACTACGCAAGACTTGATGCCACCCCATGCAGGGCGACGGAGAAACAGCATGGCGGAACTTGGAATCTTTCTTGCCGTCATGATCGCACTTGTGGTCTGCGGCTGTATGGCGACGCGGGCTCCGAAAAAGACTTCGTAACATTGAGCCGGTGAAGGACTGAATTCCGTGGGGCGAAGGCTCGGCGGATTGCGTGGCTGGTGCGATCCCGGCAGCGCTAATCTTTTGCCTGAAGGCAGAGCAGCAATTCCGCGCTCGGCTGCGGCCGCATTTAAGGCAACCGCTTCAGCATTGTAACATAGTACCGCCCATCGCCCGCCATAATCCGCGGCAAACTCATGCGCGAGGGGGGCGGCCATGGAGTACAAGCAGTTTGTCGTCAAGGCTTTCGAGCGAGAGCCTGGAAAGTGGCGTGCGAGTGTCGAGCGTGCCAATGGGAAAGTCCTCTTAAGGGCCATGGCCCGCCGCCGAAGGGCACTCGACAAATTCATCACTGGCATGGATGCCGCGGCCGCAGAAGCAGCGATGCAAATGGCCATGGCGGCGATCGACGCCAATGCCTTCTCGCGAAATCTCATACCGGGACACGCGTCAAGCGCGCACAGCACGGAAAGATATTGAACCGCGGGGTGAGCGTGCCGGTGCCCAAACCAAAGGTGTTCTCGCATCCACCGTTTGAGCACCAACTCACATTCAGCACCGCGGCAACCTATTCGTTGTCATCGCCCAGCGTTCTGCCGGTTGACCGGTTGACCAGATGCACCCGCGTGCAAACCGGGCAGGTGACGCTCTCGTAAGTTTCGGGTTCCGCCGGCACTTGGTCGGCGAACAATCCTTGGACGTTAAAACCCGTCGTGGGGCATCGATATATGAAAGGAACCATTGGCCTGATTAGTCAGGCCAGGTGGCTTCTTCAACTCAGGACATATCCGTAGGTCGGCCGGGGCTACGAGGACGCGGATTGCAATTGATCCAGATCAAAACCCATGGCCCAGCCCAGTGATAGATAGAGTGCGCGCTGACCCCCTCAGCGTCCCCCGCCGCGCCGGGCGCGTCCGTTGGACATCAGCGATTGCCCGGCGCGGCCCCCTTTGGGCCGGTTAGGAGCGCCGCAATGAGAGGGGTGCTGGGGTATGGCTTCACAAGCGCCAATCTTTCGCCTCATCGTCGGCGCAGGCCATTCGCCGAGTTTCAGTAACGAGGGTGAGAGAATTTTGACCGTCACAAATCTGTACATCAAGCGCAAACACGGCGCGGCACTCGACGAAGTCACGACATTCGCCTTTGATAAGGACGGCATCAGTTCTGGCATCGCCTGCGCGCCGTTTCGCCAGGTTTTGATCGCGTCGCGGCCGGTCCTGATGGACTGCGGGCTGAAACCTGGAGATTTGCGGGAAAATGTCCTCCTTGAGGATGACGGGCTGTATGACTTGCCGTCCGGCACAGTCGTCAGGCTGGGCCAAGCGCTGATCCGCCTGACCTTTCATTGCGAACCCTGCAAGCAGATTCTGAAATTGATCGCGTTCGACCGCATCGTACACCGGCGCGGCGTATTCGGATGCTTTCTCAACGAGGGAACCATATCGCTTGGCGACAGCCTCGTCGTGACGGAGCAAAAATTCGAGCCGATCCCCTATGCGGTCAGCGAGCGGATACGGTGGTTCCTGAGCAAGGGCAAGGCGCCGGCGGCCGCGCGTCAACTCATTCACGCCATCGGCCTGCCGCCGTCATACGCCAGAGCCATGCCGCGATTACTGGAAAAGTTCCTGCCGGTGGCACGTGCATGAGGCGGCGACCTAATTGACCAGCGCGCTCAGCCAAGACAACACCGCTCTGAACTGGTCTTGGAAGGCCAGGAAATAAAGCGTGAGCGCCAGCGGCGCCGATATGAGCACCCAGTCCTGCTTGAGCGTGGCCCAGCAGAAATAGCCTTGATGGGACGGTGCGCCCAAATCTCCTAGGACTCCATTTCGATGATCGCTAACATCTTTCTAGACTGTCGCGCAAAACAACGGATCGGTTGATGCGAAGTTTTGCGTCATTGCTGCGGTGGCAGCGGCCGGTCGGAAGCGGAAGCGGTAGTGACGCGGCAAGATTGCGGTGCTTGCTAGTTGTGATCGGATTTTTTCGCCCGGGCTGATGCGTCCTGGGCCAGTTTCGGTCGCGGACGCGGCAGCGGCACCACGTCGAGCGGGATCAGCGCGCTGTCGTCGCCGCCCTCTGTTGCCGCAGCCTCGGCCGGCGGCGCCGCGTCGTCCGCCTGCGCAACTGCCGGCGGCGGGGGCGGCGGGGGCGGCGGCGGCGGCTCGCGGACATCCCATTCGCAGAGCTTGTAATTGTTGCGCCGCTCGGCGAGATCGAGATGGATGTGCTCCTCGTGATTGCCGTCGGAGCCGGGTCCGAGCACGGTCGAGAACCGCGCGCAGACACTCGCCTTTATGGTCTCGCGCCAGGCCTTGTCGACATTCATGTCGGTCAATGTCAGCGAGCGGCCGTCGGCGAGCTTAAACAGGCGCACGTCGATGGCGTCGGCGCGGCCGTGTTCGCTCAGCGTGGCGCCGCGCACCCGATTGCGGCCGCGGCACTCATACGAGTCGAAATTGTCGAGCACGCGCAGCGGCGAGCCGAGTTTTGTCGCCGTCGGCGCCACGTCCTCGCGCACCCAATGGGCGAGCTCTTCCGCCATCGGGCAGCGCAGGATCCCCGCCGGCGTGACCGCCACCTTGCTCTGGTCGGGCAGGATCACGGCGTCCAGATGCACCGCATCGACGGCACCGCATTCGCCGGCTCCGACCAAGGTCGGCAGCGGCTGGAACACCGCGATTTTGGCAAGCCGCACCTGGCAAGCCGACGGCGCGGCCGGCGCGGCCGCGGCGGCGGGTTCTTCCGGGAATGCCGCATAGGCTTCCTGCGGCGGGGCAAATTCCTGCGGCAAAGCGACCGGGGGCGGCGGGCCGCGCTCAGCGCGGGCGTGCTTGGCCTGCGGGACCAGCGCCAATTGCGCCCACGCCCCATGGCTGGCGCACAGCAGAACGCTTCCGCACAGCAACACGCCAAGCGCCAAGGCAGCTTTTAAGCCGCAAAACTTCACGCCACAGCTCTCCCACCCGCACGCCGCGCTGTAACCGGGTATGCTTTAAGCCGACCGGACGCCGGCATTCAAGGCAATCGGTATTTGCCTTGGCGGCGCATGCGGTTAACTTAATGGCGGCTGCCGGCGACCGCCGCGGCCTAACGCGATAATGCACGACCCGTGGGAGGCGACATCATGTTCGGGCTGATGCAGGACTGGCCGCTACTTTGCAATCGCATCCTCGACCACGCCGCGACCTATAATGCCGAGCGGCAGATCATCACGCGCTCGATCGAAGGCCCGTTCCACACCACGAATTACGCCGATCTGCGCAAGCGGGCGCTGCGGGTTTCGCAGCGGCTAGACAAGGACGGCATCAAGCTCGGCGATCGGGTGGCGACGCTCGCCTGGAACACCTGGCGGCATCTCGAGGCCTGGTACGGCATCATGGGCATCGGCGCCATCTATCACACCGTCAATCCGCGGTTGTTCCCCGAGCAGATCGTCTGGATCGTCAATCATGCCGAAGACCGCATCGTCATGGTCGATCTCACTTTCGTGCCGCTTCTGGAAAAGATCGCCGACAAGCTGAAAGCCATCGAAAAATACGTGGTGCTGACCGACGCGGCGCATATGCCGGCGACCACATTGAAGAACGCCGTGCCCTACGAGGAGTGGATCGCCGACGTCGACGGCGACTTCAACTGGAAGACTTTCGACGAAAACACCGCGGCCGGCATGTGCTACACGTCAGGCACGACAGGCAATCCCAAAGGCGTGGTCTATTCGCACCGCTCCAACGTGCTGCACTCGATGATGGCGGCGCAGCTCGACGCTATGGGGATCGCTTCGCGCGACGTGGTCATGCCGGTTGTGCCGATGTTCCACGCCAACTGCTGGGGGCTCGCTTTGACCTCGCCGATGGTCGGCTCCGCCATGGTGATGCCGGGCGCCAAGCTCGACGGCGCTTCGATCTACGAATTGCTCGACACCTATCGCGTCAGCTTCACCGCCGCTGTGCCCACCGTATGGCTGATGTTGCTGCAGCATCTCGAAGCCAACAATCTGAAGCTGCCGTACCTGAAAAAAGTGGTAATCGGCGGCTCGGCTTGCCCGCGCGCGATTACGCAAAAATTCCAAGAGCACTACGAGGTCGAGGTGCTGCACGCCTGGGGCATGACCGAGATGAGCCCGCTCGGCACGCTGGGCTCGATCAAGCCGGAATATGCCCTGCTGTCCGGCGAAGCACGGCTCGACGTGCAGATGAAGCAAGGCCATCCGCCATTCGCGGTGGATATGAAAATTACCGACGACGACGACAAGGAATTGCCGCGCGACGGCAAGACATTCGGCCGGCTGAAGGTACGCGGGCCGTCGGTGGCGCGCGCCTACTTCAAGGAAGAGGGCTCGATCCTCGACGACAACGGCTATTTCGACACCGGCGACGTCGCCACGCTGGACCGCTACGGCTATATGCAGATCACCGACCGCTCCAAGGACGTGATCAAGTCGGGCGGCGAATGGATTTCCTCGATCGACATCGAGAACTTCGCGGTCGGCCATCCCAAAGTGGCGGAGGCCGCGGTGATCGGCGTACGCCATCCGAAATGGGACGAGCGCCCGCTGCTCATCATCGTGCTCAAGCCGGGACAGACGGCGACCAAGGCCGAGCTGTTGTCATTCCTCGAAGGCAAGATTGCCAAATGGTGGATGCCCGACGACGTCGCCTTCGTCGCCGAAATCCCGCACACCGCGACCGGAAAGATTCTCAAGACCGCGCTACGGGATCAATTCAAAAGCTACGAGCTGCCGACCGCCGCTGCCGCGCGGGCATAGCGGGTCGCCGTCGGCGTCGTTGACCCACTAGGCCAATTAAAACAACGGCCAACGGTGCGGCTTCGATTCCGCACTGCACGCAGAGCAGAATCCCGCTCGCGCATAGCGCCGCTCTTGAGCGGCCCGCGGCTCACTTTTCCATTTGTAAGTACAATGACTTATGCGCTTTGCCCACAATAGGGGCAGGAACCCGTTAGCGCAAAAAGACTGGGCAAAATTGTTGCGTCGCACAATGAACATATTTGGCCTGTCTTAGCGGCTCCGGGTCAAGTCCAGAGAGGCACTTGATCCACATCGTCAACAACTGAATAGGGGACTCATGGTTAGCAATAGCCAGATCAAGCGCGTTATACTTTCAACTCTTGTTATTTTTACTATCACGGCGCCAACTATTGCATCGGCGCAGAGCGGAATAGCCTCGGTTTATACCGAGGGGCCGACGGCCACCGGCGAGAGGGTGGTGCCTTCGGCGATGACCGCGGCTCATCGCACCCTGCCGTTCGGCACCATGGTGCGGGTCACCAACAACAGCAACGGCCGCTCCGTCGTGGTGCGCATCAACGATCGCGGGCCGTTCGTCAAAGGCCGCATCATCGACCTGACGCCGGGAGCGGCTCACGCCATCGGCTGTTCCGGGCTGGCATCGGTGACGGTGGACGTCGTCGGCAAGGGCTAAGGCTTTGCCGGTTTAGTGCGTGTGTGTCAGTTGAGCACGCGTTGCGTGAAAGCGGGAGGCTTCAGGCCTCCCGCTTTGCGTTTGCGGCGAAAGCAGCAAAAATTTTGTCGAATTCCTTCCGCGCCATTAACCTTCTGCGCACGGTACCGTTCGACCATCCGTAAGACTTGCGCACTACAACGCACACCGGCGCTCGAGCCCGCGCCATCACGCAGGCACCACCGCGTCATGAAAGACGACAACGACGACAAGGAACGCAGAGACGTCACCCGCACCCGCATGTCGCGCAGCGCCAAGATCATTCCGCCGCACCGGGGATCGATGATTCACTGCACTGTGCAGAACATTACGTCGAGCGGCGCCTGCCTGAAGCTCGCCAACACCTATGGCCTGCCGGAGACCTTCGAGCTGACCTTCGAGCACGGCCGCACGCGGCGCGCCTGCCGCGTTGTGTGGCGCACCGCCGACCAAATCGGCGTCGCGTTCGAGGAAGCCGAGG
>CAWCSD010000019.1:0-172639 GCA_963798095.1 uncultured Alphaproteobacteria bacterium
GGCGTTGCATCTCGTCGGTCAAATCCTTGGTGGTCTTGCCGGGCGCATACCAGCCGCCGCCGACATAGCAAAAAACCTTGTCGGCGATCTTGCCGCCGTTGTAGCGCTCGGCCAAGAGGCGATGCAGCGGCTTGCTCCGCGATCTTGGCGACAGCATCCCACACCGCGACCTCGATGGTGCCGATGCCGACCGAGCGCTCGCTGTGGCCGCCGGATTTCTCGTTCTGCATCATCACGGCGAGAATCTTTTCCGGCGCAAAATTATCGACCGGCCTCGTCGAGCAGCGACTTCGGGTCGGCCTTGAGCACGCGCGGAATGAAGCGCGCCCGCATCTGCGCGCCGCAGGCGTAGCGCCCGGTGGAATTGAAGGCGAAGCCGCAGACCGGCTTGCTGTCGCGTATGACGTCGGTGATGACGGCGACCACCGACGTGGTCATTTCGGAAAAATCGATGCTCGAATTGGCGAGCGTCGAGTTCAGCGGGACCGCGGTTTCGCGGATGTCGGTGATGCGCATGACGATGTCATTAATCCATATGAATCCCGGCCGCCTTCACCACTTTGCCCCAGCGCGCCGCTTCGGTCTTGATGCGTTCGGTGAATTCGGCCGGCGTGTTGGCGACGGGGACGAAGCCCAGCGTGTCGAGTTTCTTCTTCACGTCCGGGTCGGCCGCCATCTTGGCGATGGCATCGTGCCATTTGTCGATGATCGGCTGCGGCGTGCCGGCCGGCGCCAGAATGCCGGTCAGGGTGTCGCTTTCGAGGTCCGGCACGCCTTGCTCGACGTTGGTCGGCAGATCCGGCAGTGCCGCGACGCGCTGCTTGGATAGGATCGCGATGCCGCGCAGGCTGCCGTCCTTGATGGCGCCGATCGCCGGCGGCAGCGCCGTGAACGCCATCGGCGTGTGATTGCCCAAGGTGGAATTGATGGCGAGCGGCGCGCCGTTGAACGGCACCATCACCATGTCGAGGCCGTAAGCCTGCTTCATCTGCTCGGCGACAAGGTGCGGGGTCGAGCCGGTCGACGGCTGCGCGTAGCTCATTTTGTCCGGATTGGCCTTGATGAGATCGATCAGCTCCTTGAGGTTTTTCGCCGCCACCGACGGATGCACGGTGATCACGTTGGGCGACGCCGCCACCAGCGAGATCGGCGCAAAATCCTTGAGCGGATCGTAGCCGATGGTCGTGTACATGCTCGGATTGATGATGAAGCCGGTCGAGACCGCGACGATGGTGTAGCCGTCCGGCGCGGCGCGCTTGGCGGTCTCGACGCCGAGATTGCCGCCGGCGCCGGGCAAATTCTCCACATAGACCTGCTGGCCCAGCACGTCGGACAGCCGCTCCGCCACTAGGCGCCCGATCACGTCGGTCGGCCCGCCGGCCGCGAACGGCACGATCATGCGGATCTTGTGGTCCGGATAAGTGCCCGCGGCCCAGGCCGCGCTTGCCATCGCTAGACCCGCGCATAAAACGGCGAGTCGCGTGCCGACCCTTATTATTGTCATTCCGTCCTCCCTAGAATTACGGGCGATGCTATCATCCCCCGCCCGCTCCGGGGAGCGTGCGCGACAACGTGTTTCCATCGACCAGCAAGTACAAAGGACAGCCAATGGCCGGGCGCAAAGTGACGCGAGACGACCTCCGCCAAGCGGCGGAGAAATACAAGAACTGGGGCAAATGGGGCCCCGACGACGAGATCGGCACGCTCAATTACACCTCGCCGGAGGACATCGTCGCCGCCGCGCAGCTCGTGAAAAAGGGCAAGGTGATCTCGCTGGCGCTCAATTTCGACAACAACGGCCCGCAGGGCGGCAAGACCAATTATCCGGCGCTCGGCCGCATCAATCCGCTGCACACCATGCTGCGCACCGGCACCGACGCCTATTCGGGCGTGCTCGACAAGCGCGGCATCCGCGCCGCCGACGACATGGTGGTGATGCCGCTGCAATGCGGTACGCAATGGGACGGCCTCGGCCACGTGTTCTACGAGAACAATATGTGGAACGGCTATGATTGCCGCGAAGTGTCGTCGTTCGGCGCGCAAAAGTGCGGCATCGAGAAAACCAAGGCCAAGATGGTCGGCCGCGGCGTGTTCCTCGACGTGGCGCGCGCGCTCGGCAAGGACTGCCTCGACGACGGCTACGGTATCACCTGCGAAGATCTCGATTTGACCGCGAAGAAGCAAAAAATCACCCTCAAGCGCGGCGACTACATCATCGTGCGCACCGGACAGATGGAGCGCTGCCTCAAGGCCGGCAGCTGGGACGGCTATCCCGGCGGCGACGCGCCGGGCTTTGCCTTCGAGACCTTGGAGTTCGTCGCCAAGACCGAGCTCGCCGCGCTGGCCAGCGACACCTGGGGCTGCGAGGTGCGGCCGAACAATACCGAAGGCGGCATCAACCAGCCCTGGCACTGGATCACCATCCCGATCATGGGCATGACCATGGGCGAGATTTTCTATCTGAAAGACCTCGCCGAGGATTGCGCCGCCGACGGCGTTTACGAATTCATGTTCGTGGCGCCGGCGATTCCCATTACCGGAGCTGTCGGCTCGCCGACGAATCCGCTGGCGATCAAGTAGCCGGCGCGTATTTGACGCCGGTCAAAGCGGCGATTCCCGCGAGCACAGTGATCACCGCGGCGAACGATGACATGGGCGACGAGCGGCGCTGGCGGCCGCCGACAGCAGGCCGATGCCGATCACAGGCAAGGAATTGCCGGCAAACAGCGCGATGAGGTAGCTCGAGACCACCTCGCTGCGCTGATCGGCAGGCGCGATGCGATTGATCACTTCGAGGCTGCCGCGATAGCCGAGCCCGCCGGCGACGCCGCAGAGCGCGGCGGCGAGCAGCAACAGCGGCATCGATCGGGCAAGCTCGGCGCCGACCAGAAGCCACGCCGCCGGCACCAGCAGCGCCAGCGCGCTGAACATGGCGGCCTGGCTGCCGAGCCACGCGGTCGAAAGAATCGTGATGGCGGCAATGCCGAACACCACGCACACGGTGGCGCCGGCCACAGTTGGCGCGGACTGATGCAGGCTTTCGGCGAGCAGGTTCGGGATCAAGGCGGCGTAGAAGCCGATCAGCGAAAACGTGGCGAAGCCGCTCACCGCGGGCGACACGAACTGGAGCCGAATGGACCGCGGCACACCAAGCCGCGGCCGCAGCGATGCTTCGCCAAAGCGTTTTGGCTTCGTGACCGTTTCGGGCACGAACAGGATGGCGACGGCGACCGCACAGAGCAAAACCAGATAGACGAGATAAGGCAGCCGCAGCGGCCACGGCGCGAATTGCGCCAGCAAGCCACCGAAGAGCGGCCCCGCGGCGCAACCGAAAAAATTCGCCGACGCCGCGATCCGCGACGCGGCGCCATTGCCGCGGCCGGTGTAAAGCTCGGCGATCCACGCAGTCGCAGCGCCGGCAGCGAGGCCGGTGGAGAAGCCGCTCAGCGCCCGCGCCGCGAACAGCCATGCGGTGCCCGCCGCCGCGGCGAACACAACGGTGCTGGCAATGCCGAAGCCGATCGCCGGCAGGCTCGCGTTGCGGCGGCCGACCTGATCGGCGAGCCGGCCGAAGAACAGCAGCGCGACGAGATTGCCGAGCACATAGACCGCGTAGATCAGGGTCAGCGTTATGCCGGAGAATCCGAAGGCCCGCTGGTACAGCGGATAAAGCGGCGTCGGCATGATGGCGCCGACGAACATCACCGCGAGCGCGACGGCGACGATTGTCAGCGCGACGACGTTGCGCGCCCGATTGGGTTTAGCGTCATGCAAGGCGAATAAACTCTTCGGGCGCGATCTTAGCTTTGTCGCCGGCAATTGGTGTCGCAACAACCGCATATTGTCCAGCCGGACAACGCTGGCGTCCGGCGTGGCGTTGCGCTCAACATGCATAACCGGCATGCTGTGAAGGCGAACGGAGCGGTCCATGCGGCTTCCGCGTCGAAAAATTCTGCAACTGGCGGCGGGCAGCGCCGCGTTCTCGGCCATGCCACAGCATCGTGCGCGCCGAAACCTACCCGGCGCGGCCGGTGCATATCATCGTCGGCTTTCCACCGGGAGCGGCGTCCGACATCAATGCGCGCCTGATCGGCGACTGGCTGTCGGGGCGGCTCAACCAGCAATTCATCGTCGATAACCGGCCGGGCGCCGGCAGCAATGTCGGCACCGAAGCGGCTGCGCACGCGCCGGCCGACGGCTACACGCTGCTGCTGGTCACGCCGCCGAACGCGATCAATGCCTCGCTCTACGACAACCTCAATTTCAATTTTCTCCGCGACATCGCTCCGGTCGCCAGCATCATGCGCACCCCCATGGTCATGGAAGTGAACGCGGCGCTGCCGATCAAAACGGTTGCCGAGTTCATCGCCTATGCCAAGGCCAATCCGGGCAAGCTCAACTTCGCCTCGTCGGGCAACGGCACCGGATCGCATGTCGCGGCCGAATTGTTCAAGTTCATGACCGGCGTCGACATCGTCCACGTGCCGTATCGCGGCCCGGCGCAGGCACTGACCGATCTGATCAGCGGCCGGGTGCAGGTGATGTTCGACGTGCTGACCTCGTCGATCGGCCATATCCGCGCCGGCGAAGTGCGCGCCATCGCGGTGACCACGACGGCACGCTCGACGGCGCTGCCGGACGTGCCGACGGTGGCCGACACCGTGCCGGGCTACGAGTTCGAGCGGCTGGGCCGGCGTCGGCGCGCCGGCAAATACACCGGCCGACATCGTCGCCACGTTGAACGGCGCGATCGGCGCCGGCCTCGCCGATGCCAAGGTGCAGGCAAGCTTCGCCGACCTCGGGGCTTCGCCGGCGCCCATGACGGCGGCCGCGTTCGGCAAATTCCTCGCCGACGAAACGGAAAAGTGGGCGAAGGTCGTCAAGTTCGCGAATATCAAGCTGGGCTGATACCTATCCGTCATTGCGAGTGAAGCGAAGCAATCCAGGCGGCGGCGCGAACTGGATTGCTTCGTCGCTTCGCTCCTCGCAATGACGAGTGCTCAGAATTTCGTCCAATCGCCCGAGCCCTCGAACGCCGCGGCGGCGCGATAGATCGTGGCCTCGTCGTAGGCACGCCCGACCAGCATCATGCCGATCGGGCGGCCGTCTTCCATGCCGCACGGCAGGCTGATGGCGGGATGGCCGGTGACGTTGAACGGACAGGTATTGCCGGTCGCCTCCCAGCTGCGCCGCGTGATCTCCTGCGGGGTGGCGCCTTTTTTCGGTATCGGCGTCGCCTTCATCGGCGTCGTCGGCAGCAGCAAAAGATCGTGCGCGTTGAGCGCCGCGTCGTAGGCCGCGCGCAACCGCCGCCGGATGTTCTGCGCCTTGCCGTAGTAGCGGCCGCCGTAGCGCTGCACCGTGTATTTGCTGAAGATCGACGCGATCTTGATGGTGTCGGCGAAATCGTCGGCGCGGCTGCGCCAGGCCATGGCTTTGTCCATGAGGCTCAAGACGTAGAGACCCTCGTGATTGATGCCGGCGCCGTTCATTTCGAGCAGCGTGACGCAAGCGGCGTCGCCGCGGATCGCCGCCCAGACCGGGAAGCCCTGGGCATGCGTCGGCACCGATACGTCCTCGACCGTCGCGCCAAGGCCGGCGAAACGCTGCGCCGCGTCGCGCACGCGCGCATCGACGTCCGGCTCGGAATTGTGGAGGCCGAAACCTTCCTTGAGCACGCCGATGCGCAGGCCTTTGACGCCGCCATCGAGCGCCGCGGTGTAATGACCGGCAGCGACGCCGCGCTGGCGCGAATCGATGCCGTCCGGCCCGGCGATGACTTCGAGCAGCAGCGCGTTGTCGCGCACGTTGGCGGTCATCGGCCCGCACACATCGAGCGTCATTTCGAGCGGGGCGATGCCGGTATAAGGCACCAGGCCGAAGGTCGGCTTCAAGCCGACGATGCCGCAAAAGCTCGCCGGAATGCGGATCGAGCCGGCCTGGTCGCCACCGATCGCCATATCCACGTCGCCCGCCGCGACCAGCGCCGCGCTGCCCGACGACGAACCGCCGGTGGTGTAGCCGGCTTGCCGCGGATTCTGCACCGGCCCGGTCGACGAGGTGTGGCTGCCGCCCGACACGCAATAATATTCGCACACCGCCTTGCCGGCGATTTCGCCGCCGGCATCGAGAATGCGCTCGACGATGGTGGCGTCGACATCAGGCACATAGCCTTCCAGAATGTCGGCGCCGATCATCATCGGCACGCCGGCGAGGCAGACATTGTCCTTGAGCGCGATGCGCCGGCCGGCGAGCTTGCCGCCGGGCGCGCCCTTGATCGACGTCTTTACATACCAGGCGCCGTAGCGGTTCTCGTCGCCCTGCGGGCGGTATCCTGGCCCGCGCGGATATTTCACCGCCGGCACTTCGTCCGGCATGGCGTCGAGCGCCGCGTAAGCTTTCGCCAGCGGCCCCACGATCTCATCGACCGCGCGCAGATAGTCGTCGCTCGGATTCATGCCGAGCTGCTGCGCCGCTTTGCGCAAATCCGCGATGCCGGGTTTCTCGAACATGATCGCTCCTCATTCCGTCCATGCGCCGTTCGGGGTCGCAAGGCACCACGATAACCCATATGCTGGCCCGATATGCCGCTTCGAGGGAGGGCCGTCCATGATACGGACAATGCTGGCGACGATGTTCGCGCTTGCCGTCGTCGTACCGGCGAAGCGCGCAAGCCCAATACTACAAGGGCAAGACGATCATCATGATCGTCAACTATCCGCCCGGCGGCCCGACCGACATCGAAGGCCGCATCGTCGCGCAGCATCTGCCCGACCACATTCCGGGCCATCCGACCATCGTGGTCAAGAATATCGGCGGCGGCTCGGGGCTGCTCGGCAGCAATGAGCTCGGCGACGCCACGCCCGACGGCCTGACCATCGGCTTCTTCACCCTCGACGTGATGGCCGAGCTGACCGACAATCCTTCGGTTCGCACCCACTTTTCCGACTTCGTCCTGCTCGCCGGCGTGGAAAGCCCGCTGGTCGCCTATATCCGCAAGGACACGCCGCCCGGCATCAATGTGCCGGCCGACTTGATGAAAGCGAAGGATTTCAAGGCGCTCTCGCTCAACGCCCAGAACATCAACAGCATCAATCAAGAGATCTCCCTCGATCTGTTGGGTCTCAAATATCAGCCGATCCCCGCCTATCGCGGCCTCAAGGAGGTCGAAACCGCGATCCTGCAAAACACCGGGCAGATGGCCAATACCTCGCTGTCGGGCTGGCTCGGCTCGGCGGAGCCATCGATGCGGGACATCGTCATCCCGCTCTGGCAATTGGCGCCGCGCGGCAAGGACGGCAGCTATCCGCGCAGCCGCTCGCTGCCCAACATGCCGACCTTCGAGGAGTTTTACGCCAGCGTCACCGGCGGCAACAAACCGCTCGCCGGGGATTTCCGCTATCAGGCCATGCGCGCCGCGTCCGACCCGCAGCTGGCGATGTTCCGCGTCGCCGCGATGCCGCCGAAATCTCCCGCCGACGTGGTGGCGGTGATGCGGGCGGCGTTCGACGAGCTGTGGCAGGACCAGGATTTTCTCGCCGGCTATGCCAAGGTGCTGGCGACCAAGCCGATCATGGTCTCGGGCGCGGACGGCCAGGGCATTCTGGCCGATGTCGGCAAGGTGCCGCGCCAGATCAAGGACTTTCTCGTCACCTACACCAACCGCGTCACCGAGAAATAGCCGGCGAGCCGGGCGATCAAGCGGCCATCACAGCTTCGCAAGCCGCCGCCCGGCGCGGTTGCGCTTTGCCGCGCATCGACTACCTTTAGGCCATCCCACCATAACCAACGGGCGAAACGGTCATGAGCACGCAGGCGGACACCAAGCAATATCCCGTGACGCACACCGAGGCGGAGTGGAAGAAGCTGCTCACGCCCGAGCAGTTCCACATCATGCGCGAGCACGGCACCGAACGGCCGGGCAGCTGCGCGCTCAATTACGAGAAGCGCGCCGGCACGTTCTCCTGCGCCGGCTGCGGCCAGGCGCTGTTCTCCTCGAAGAAGAAATTCGAGAGCGGCACCGGCTGGCCGAGCTTCAACGATCCGGAACCGGGCTCGATCGATACCAGTCACCGACCGCAGCTGGGGCATGGAGCGCACCGAGGTGAACTGCAGCCGCTGCGGCAGCCATCTCGGCCACGTCTTCGACGACGGCCCGCCGCCCACGCACCTGCGCTATTGCATCAACGGCGTGGCGATGAATTTCAAGCCGGCGTGACGCGCGCGCATCTTTTCCGTCACCCTGGGGTGCGAGAGCAGCGAGCCTCGAAGGGCGACGGCCCGGGCCGTGCATCCTTCGAGGGCCGCTTCGCGGCCACCTCAGGATGACGGTTATGGTCGGATGCGGCCGTTTCGCCTAATTCAAAAACTCTTCCGTATACAACGTGCGCATGTCGGGCTTGGCCGGCATGATCTCCATTTCCGGAAATGAATCGCCGATCACATCGAGCGCCTTGGCGTGAAAGCGCAGGTCGCGCGACATCATCGGCATGACGTCGTCGTATTCGCGGCTTTCGATGGCCTCGTCGAGCCCGGTGACCTGCCGGGCGATGCGCACGGTCTCGGCCTTGTTCGCCGCCATGAACGCGATGACGTCCTTCCAGCCGGCGAGAAAGCGCCGCACCTGATCCGGCTTGTTGGCGATCATGGCGTCGGTGGCGAAGATGACGTGGGTGTGGAAATTTTTGATGTAGGTGCCGAACGCGAGAAGGAGGTGCCCGTCGCCGGTTTTCTCCAGCCCATAGCCTTGCGACGACGACATGATGACGCCGTCGACTTGTCCGCGCTTGAGGGCCGCGAGCTGCGCGCCGATGGCACCGAGCGCGACGGTCTCAATGCCTTCCGAGCCCCAACCCATCTGCCGCGACAGTTCACGCGCCAACCAATAGGTCAGCGAGCCGTTGGTGGTGACGCCGATCCTTCTGCCTTTAAGATCTTGCGGCGTTTGGATCGGCGAGTCCGCGCCGACGATCAAGCCCATGCTCAGCGGCTCGTTGGCGAGTGCGCCGACCGCCTTGGCCGGCACGCCCTTGGCCAAGAAACCCATGGCCGGCCCCGAGCCGAGGCCGAAGTCGACGGAATTCGCCACCATTCCTTGCTGCAATTTGGCATCGCCGGCGAAGATGACGGTTTCGACTTCCAGATCATGCTTCGCCCAAATGCCTTCCGCCGTGCCGATTTCGACCGGAGCGAAGGCGAACGGCTGGCTGACCGATTTGCCGACGCGCACTTTGTCAGCGGCGGCCGCCGCGGATGCCGCGCCGACAGCCAACGCCAGCAACAATGCGGCGCATATGCGATGCTGGCAGCAAATCAACTCCCGGCTTCTTCGGCTCGTCGTGATAGCCGCGCCGCGTCAAGCCGCGCAGCTCGCGCAAGAATTCGATGATCTGTTCGTTCGACATGTATTTCTTCATGTCGTAGCGGTCGTAGTGCACCACGTCTTCGAGCGGCCGGCGCGTGCCCGGGCGACGGTCCATCGCCGGCCAGCCGACCGGAATGATGTGATGGATCATCACCAGGTCGGGCACGCCGAGCACGCGCTTGAACGGCTCCTCGATATGGATGGTGACGTGCTGCGAGCCCAGGCCCAGCGACGCGGCGGCGAGATGCATCAAGGTCGCCGCATTGGCCAGCGCGTCGGTGAGATGGCTCTGGTGGCGGCCGAAGGTGAGCGCGCCCTGCACCGTGCCCCATTGGCGGCGGCCGTCGCCCAAAATGACGATCAGCACCGGCGCCGTCGACCAGGCCCGCGACATGCCGTTCTTGGCGCGCTCCCATTGCGCCTTGGGATCGTCGCCCTCGACCTGATAGGCCGGATGGCGCAGCGGCTTCTCGCGCATCTGCTCCATCCAGAAAATGAAATCCGAATTGACGTCGCGATAGGCCTCGAACAATTCGCGCTTGACCGTCTCGTCCTTGACCACGACGAATTCCCACGGCTGCGAATTCGCCCCCGACATCGCCCAGCGGCCGGCTTCGAGAATCTTGTGCACGTAGTCGTCCGGGATCGGATCGGGTTTTAGCCGCCGGATGCTCATGCGCCGGGCGAGGATGTCGTAGAGGTGATCGTAATCCGGGGTTTCGGTATTTTTTGTCATCTCAACCTTCCGCAATGGACGGCGAGCGGACCAGCACTTCCGCCCCCTTCGCCGCGACGCGCACGATCGCGGATATTAAAACATTGCCGGCTTTGGCGTCGGCGACACCGACCTGCAAGGTGTAGACGCCGTCTTCCACCAGTGCCGCATCGCCCGACGCCTGGAATTCGGCTCCTTCGTGCAGCGACAGGCCGATGCCGTGGCCGATGCTGCCGCCGAGGACCGGATGAAGCTTGTACGGCGCGAGCGCGCCAAGTGCTTTGGCGTGGAGCGCGTCGGCGCGCGCGCCCGGCCGCATATTGGCGACGATCGCTTCCAGCGCCGCCTCCGCGTGCCGCGCGGCGGGCGTGATGGTGCCGTCATCGACGGTGACGAACATGTCGGCCCAATAGCCCACAGTCTTGACGGCGATATAGCCGACCAGCGGCCCGGCGCATTTCTCGAACCGGCCCTGGAACGGCACCAGCGTGCGGCCGCCGTCGAGACTGACCAGCGTGCGCACATCCTGCGCGGCGAGCGAACGCGCGACGCGTTCGGCATCGAGCGCCGCCGTTTCCGGCTCATGGTTGCCGCGCCAGCTCTCGACAAAAGTTTTTGCCGCGGCTTCGAGCAATCTTGCACGACGCCCGCATCATCGTCAGCTCGCGCGGCCGCTTGCGCCGCGACGGAATGGCGACAATATCGTCGGCGCGTTGCAACGCGAAACGATCGCCGAGGCTGCGGCGCACCGCGGCGTGCAGCACCGGCGCCATGATGTCGAAGCCGAGCGTGCCGAGTTTCGCCGCCTGATCGCCTTTGAGGCCATCGACCCACGGATCGAATGCCTTCTCCCATTCCGGGCCCATACCGGAGCGCACGTCGGCGATCCAGGTCAGCGTCCGCATCGCCGGCAGATCGCGCGTGCTCATGGCGCACAACAGCCGCGCGTCGCCGGTGCGCGGCAACAGCGCCATGCCCCAGCGCACGCGCGGAATGAAGCTCGAGAGAAAAGCGAGCGCTGCGTGTTCACGCACGTCGCCGTAAACCAGAACGGCCGGCCAGCCGTTGCGCTCCATGGCGGCACGCAGCTCGTCGAGCCGCAGCGTGAACTCGTCATACGGCAGACGATCCTGCGCCCAAATATAGGAACCGATCGTCACGCAAGGTTGCACGGTCTGCATGGTGCCAGCCTCAGACCGCGATGACGTCGAGCTGCGGCCGGCCGCGCCGACAGCGCTCGCGCGCCAGTGTCCGTGACCACGACCGGCTCGCCGCACATCAGATAGCCGCTCTCCGGGATGTACTGGTTGGGATGCATGACGAACACCATGCCGCTTTCCAAGACGCGGGTCGTTGGTGTCGACGATGTCGCCCGGCCGGTCAGAGGTGATACCGAGGCCGTGGCCGCGCACCCGCATATAGGGCGGCCGGCAATAATCGCCGTAGCCGGCATTTTGGATCACGCCGTTGATGGCGCGCGTGACGTCGGCGACGGTCGAGCCGGCGCGGCCCGCGGCCAAACCCTCGCGCATGGCGTCCTGCAATATGGCGAATTTCTCGCGGATCACAGGCCGCGGCTCGCCGATAACGGTAGTGCGGCAGATCTGCACGAACTGGCCGCGATAGCAGGGCGTGATCTCGGAAAGGATAATATCGCCGACGTCGAGCACGCGCTCGCCGGCGGCGCGGACGGCGAGATTGTGCTGCGACGCGCTCATCAGTAAGAAATTGTCCTCGGCGCCGAGTTTCTTCATGAAGCAATAGAGCTCGGCAGCCAGCTCGAACTCGCGGATGCCGGGCCGCGCGTATTCCAGGAGCCGCTCGTAGCCGCGCTCGGCGATCCAGGTGGCGCGCTCCGCCGCTTGCAAGTTCGTCAGGCGATCGCACCCGCGCGAGATCGCGCGCCAATTCATCGGCGGCTTTCGGCAACGCGCCGAGCGCCGACGCGATGCGATCGACCAGCGCCGCGCCGAGCAAGGACAGTCCGATCGAAATCGTCCGCGACAGATCCAGGCGATGGGTCCCGACCACGCTCTTGAGCGCGGCGGCGAGATCGTCGGTGCCGATGGTGCGGTCGGTCGATGACGCCGCCGCAGCGCGCGCCTCGTCCCAGGCCGGCGTCACGATCAGTGTCGATCTGCCGTCGCGGTCGAGCACGACGGCGCTTTCGCCGATCGGGCGCACGCCGCTGAACACGTAGACGGCGTTGGATTCCAAAAAATTATTGAGGCCGTTGCTCGCGGCGATCAGGCCGTCGAGCGATTGGTTTTCGATATACTGAGTCGCCTGCGTCAGCCGGCCCTGCTTCGTCGCCGTCACCCGCTCATCCATCGCACGTTCCAATCCCCGCAGGCGCCGACATTATCCCAAGCCGCAGGCGCATGAATGCGTTGCCGATCAGGATACGCCAGTTTCAGCGCGGAATGGAATTGCTCGACGCGCAATGCATGATTGTAGCGTGCGGCCCCGCTACGGCGCGGTGCCCTGCTCCATGGCGAGCTCGGCTTTGAGACTGTCGAGGTCGCGATAGATCGAGGCGACCGCGAGCACGCGTCCCTTGGACTTGTAGCGGACGACGCAGTCCTTGGCCGCGACCGAACCGTCGATCGCAATCTCGTCCCATTGCTCGGCGTGGCCGACATAGTTGATCGGCACGTCGTAGTGCTGGCTCCAGAAGAACGGCACGGCGTCGAAACGCTCCTGTGCCCCGAGCATGTTGCGCGCCGCGGTCTGGCCCTGGCGTTCGGCAACGACCCAATGTTCGACGCGGATGGCGCTGCCCGAATGCGAATCGGGCCAGCGCGCGATGTCGCCCGCGGCATAAATGTCGGGAACGCTGGTGCGCAGATAAGCATCGACAACGACACCGCGGTCCATCGTCAGGCCCGCCTGCTCGGCGAGCGTCAGACGTGGGCGCACGCCGACACCGACGACCACGACATCGGTTTCAAGCGTGCCGCCGCCCTTGAGCGTGGCGCGGCGGCCGTCGAACGCGGTCACGGTTTCACCAAGATGGAAGACGACGCCGTGCTCTTCGTGCAGCGCGCGAATGAAATCGCCGAGCTGCGGCCCGAGCACGCGCTCCATCGGCCGCGTTTCCGGCGCCACGACATGGACCTCGATATTGCGGGTGCGCAGCGCGGCCGCCGCCTCGAGCCCGATGAAGCTCGCGCCGATGACCAGCGCACGCTTGGCGCCGGTCGTGTCGGCGATGATGGCGCGGCAATCGGCGAGCGAGCGAAGCGTATGGACGTGCGGCAGATCGGCGGCAGGAACCGGCAGCCGCACCGGGTCGGCGCCAGTCGCCAGCAACAGCCGGTCGTAATCGAGGCTCGTGCCATTGGCGCAGCGGACTTGGCGCTGTTTGGTATCGATCGCGGAGACCTCGGTGTTGAGCCGCAAGTCGATTTTGCTTGCGCCATAAAAATCGTCCGGCCGCAGCGGCATCCAATCCTCCGGCGCGCTGCCGGCGAGATAATCCTTGGACAGATTGGGCCGATCGACCGGCGGCGCGGCGTCGTTGCTGACCATGACGATGCTGCCGCCAAAACCGCGCCGGCGCAGCATTTCGGCCGCCGCAAAGCCGGCCGCGCCGCCGCCGACAATGACGATCTTGTTGGGCGTATCTGCCTTCGCCGGCATGGCGCGCGGCTTCGGCTGCTCGCGCTTTTGCGTAACGAAGATGCGGCCGTCGCGCTTTTCCACCGTCCAGGAATCGATCGGGCTGAGCGCCGGAGCGCGCTCCGCCTCCCCGGTGCGCAGATCGAAACAGGCGTGATGCCAAGGGCAGCGCACGCTCCCGCCGGTCACCAGGCCTTCGGCCAGCGGACCATGATAATGGCTGCAATGGGCGCCGACGGCGAATATTTCGCCGCCGCTGCGCACCAGCAAAACCTCCTCGTCGCCGGCGTGGCCCAACAGCTTGTCGTCGACGAAATCGCCGAGGCCGACGCCCTTGGTCAAATCCGGGCCGCTCGGCGGCGCCTGCTCTTGTGCCATGGCCGTGTTCCTCCGTTGGCGCGGTCGGCTAAAAACCGCCGCCGCATCAAAAATAGATGGATCGCGGCTGAAAAGGTTCCGGCGCCGTGAAGAAAAATATCAATTCGCGGTGATCGCGGGACGCAAAATCACGTCACCGCGCCACGTTATCTCTTCAACTGCCCTTTCAGCCACTCCACGATGGTCGTCGTGATGTGCTCCGACGGCTCGCCCGGCGTGCGGCCCATGTGCGCGCCTTGCGGATAGATGCGCGCCGATTTCGGGCAGCCGTGCTCCATGAGCAGATAGATGTCGTCGACCGGCGCCTGGTCGTCGAGCTTGCCGTTGACGCCGAGGATCGGCGCCGACGGCTTGTCGAGCAGGCCAAGAGTTTTCAACGACAGGCGCGGCGCGGCTTCGAGAAATTCCTCGAGCGTCTTGGTGCCCATGGCGCGGCCGCGCGCTTCGAGCAGGCTGTGCGCGCCGAAGAGATACGTCGCGCCGCCGGTGGTGAAGGCCGGGATCAACCAATCCTTCTGAAAACCGTAATGGACATTGCCGCCGTGGAACACCGCGCCCTTGATGCGGTCGGCGGCAACGTAGGCCAGCCGCGCCGCCCAATAGGCGCCGAAACTGCCGCCCCAGACGCCGACACTGCCGCCGTCGATCTCGCCGCGCCGCGGCAGATAATCGAGCCATGTTAGAAACGTGCGCTCGGCCAACGGATCGCCATAGAGCACCGGATTTTCGCCGCTGCCCGGCATGTCGATGGTGAGCGAGGCAAGGCCTTGCTCCATAACCGCCTTGGCGATGCGCAGGCGATCTTCCTTCCAGCCGTCGACGCCGCCCCAGTGCAGCACCACCGGCGGTTTTTTGACGCCGGGCGGCAGTTGCAAATAGCCGATGAGCTTTTTGCCGCCGTCGAACGGCAGCTCGATGATCTCGATCGGCGGATCGAAATACTTCGCCGCCTTACGGAACATGCGCAGCGAATGTTGGTACGCTTGAAGCTTGCCGGGCGAATTCGGCGTCGGGTAGCGGCCGACGCGGCAGGCATCGAAGGCGTGCATGTAAAGCTCGGCAAGCTCAGCGCCGGGCGCGCCGGCCTTGGCGCGGGCATCGGCCTTTTCCTCGTAGCCAAGCCCGATCTTGCTCCACTCTTGCGCCCAATGATCCTTGTCGAGGTTTTGCAGCGCATTCATCACCCGCTCGGCGTCCTCGCGGCGGATGTCCTCAAACGGATTGAGCCGCCCGGCGCGGCGCATGAACTCGGCCTTGACCTCGTCCAGGGAGCGCTCGCGCGATCCGGCCGGTTTTGCCGGCGTGGCTTGAAGATTCATGTGCGCTCCTTTGCCAACTCTCGCTCCCGCGCTTTGATGTATATTCTAGCCCATCACACCGACGCGTCCACGCGCGCCGAGCACGTCCACAGCGGGGGGATACGATGAAGCGGCGAACATTTCTGCATTTGGCCGCCGGCGCTGCCGCCCTGCCCTTGGCGCCGCGCATGACCCGGGCCCAAGCCTATCCGGCGCATCCGGTGCGCCTGATCGTCGGATTTCCCGCCGGCGGCCAGGTCGACATCACCGCGCGGATCGCCGCGCAATGGCTGGGCGATCGCCTGGGCCAATCCGTCGTGGTCGAGAACAAGCCCGGCGCCGGCGGCAATCTGGGCGCCGAAGCGGTCGTCAACGCCGCGCCGGACGGCTACACGCTGTTCTTCGCCGCGGCGTCGAACACCGTGAACACGACGCTGTTCCCCAACCTGCCCTACAACTTCGCGCGCGACACCGCGCCGGTCGGCACCATCAACCGCATCCCGCTGGTGCTGGAAGTGAACCCGTCGTTCGAGGGGCAAAACGTCGCCGGCTTCGTCGCCTATGCCAAGGCCAATCCTGGCAAGCTCAGCGTCGGCTCGCCGTCCGCCGGCACGCCGCCTTATCTGTGCGTCGAATTGCTCAAGATGATGGCCGGCATCGATATCATCCACGTGCCCTATGTGGGCGAGAACCAGATGGTGACCGACCTGCTCGGCGGCCAGCTCATGGCCGGCGTCGGCGGCATCTCGTCGGGCATCGGCCATATCAAGGCCGGCAAGCTGCGGGCGCTTGGCGTGACGACGGCGGCACGGGTGGCGGAGCTGCCGGACGTGCCGACGATTGGCGATACCATTGCGGGCTTCGAAGCCAGCGGCTGGAGCGGCATCGTCGCGCCGAAGAACACGCCGAAGGAGATTATCGACAAGCTCTCAGCCGCGATCAAAGCCATTCAAGCCGACCCGAAATTCAAGGAGCGGCTGTCCGACTTCGGCGCACCGCTGTTGGCAATGTCGCCCGCCGAATTCGGCAAATTCATCGTCGAGGAAACCGAGAAATGGGGCAAGGTGGTCAAGTTCGCAGGATTGAAGCCGCAATGAAAACGCAACGTCGGAATTTTTTACGTCTCATGGCGGGCGCGGCCGCGCTGCCGGTCCTGCCGCGCATGGCGAGCGCGGACGCTTATCCGTCGCGGCCGGTGCGCATCCTCGTCGGTTATCCGGCCGGCATTGCGCCCGACATTTTCTCGCGCCTTGCCGCGCAAGGCTTGTCGGAACGGCTCGGGCAGCAATTCATCGTCGAGAACCGGCCCGGCGCCAACAGCAATGTCGCCACCGAATTGGTGGTGCGCGCGCCGCCCGACGGCTACACGCTGCTGACGATGACGGCGACCAACGCCATCAACGCCACGCTCTACGAAGGCCATCTCAGCTTCGATCTGTTGCGCGACTTGGCGCCGGTCGGCGGCCTGATGCGCTCGGCGAGCGTGATCCAGGTGACGCCGTCGCTGCCGGTCAAGACGCTCGCCGAATTCATCGCCTATGCCAAGGCCAATCCCGGCAAGCTCAATTACGCCTCGGCCGGCAACGGCAGCGCCACCAATGTGGCCGGCGAGCTGTTTCGCATGATGACCGGCATCGACATCGTGCACATCGCCTATCACTCCAATTACCTGCCCGACCTGATGAGCGGACAGGTGCAGGCGTCGTTCAGCCCGGTGGCGCAATCGATCGAGTTCATCAAAGCCGGCAAGCTGCGCCCGCTCGCTGTGACCTCAGAAAAGCGCCTGGCCGCGCTGCCGGATGTCCCCGCCGCAAACGAGATCGTGCCGGGCTACGAAGCCTATGTGTGGGACGCCGTGGGCGCGCCGGCGAACACGCCGGCCGATGTCATCGACAAGATCAACAAAGCGCTCAACGACGCGCTCGGCACGCCGGCAATGCAGGCGCGCTACGCCCAACTCGGCGCCGAGCCATTCGTCGTGACGCCGGCCGAGTTCGGCAAATTCCTTGTTGCCGAAACCAAGAAATGGGGCGACGTGATCAGGGCCGCCCACATCCGCGCGGAGTGAATTCGGCCGCGGACATTTTCCGAAAGGTCATTTCATGAACGAAGCATCGCGGTGGACGCGGTTGAAGACATCGCTGCAGGCTTCCGCCGGCGAAGTCGTATTCGGCATGGAGGACGGCACCGTCTCGATCTTCGGCCTGGTGTTCGGCGTCGCCGCGACCACCACCGACCAGAAGGCGGTGCTGATCGCGGGCGCCTCGGGCGCGGTCGCCGCCGCGGTGTCGATGATGGCCGGCACCTATCTCGATGCCGAGACCGGTGAGGATCAGACCAAAGTGATGGCGTCGCGCATCACGGCCGATTTACAGAAAGACCCGGGCGCCGTGCTGCAAGGGGTGACGCAACGGCTGCAAGCCGTCGGCATGGCGAACGATCAGGCGGCGAGCGTCAAGAGCTTCCTCGGTTCACAGCCGGCCGTGCTGCGCGGTTTCGCCATGGCGCTCGCCATGCCGGGTGATGCCGATTCGCGGCAGAGCCCGCTGGTGCGCTCGCTGTGGATGCTGCTCGCCGATTTTCTCGCCGCCGCCATCCCGATCCTGCCGTTCGGCTTTCTGCCGGTGTCCCAAGGCCGCGTGGTCTCGGCGATCGTCACGACGCTGTTGTTGATCGCGCTCGGCGTCGGCCGCGCCCAGATCGGCGGCCGCGCCATCGTCCGCACCGTGTTGGAGACGGTGTCGATCGGCGTCGCCGCCGCGCTCGCCGGCGTCGGTATCGGCGTGTTCATATCGAATGTCTTCACGTTATGAGGCTTATGACCACAGCTTCTTGCTGGCGATCGCGGCGCCTTCGCTGAGTGCGGCGAGCTTCGCCCAGACGATGGAATCCGCCACCATCGGCTCGGTGCGCACGGCGGTACCGAAACCGCAATCGACGCCGGCGATCAACCGCTCGCGATCGACCACTTGCGCGTAGCGGCCGATGCGTTGCGCAACGAGCCGCGGGTGCTCGACGAAATTCGTGGTCGAGTCGATGACGCCGGGAATGAGGATCTTGTCGTCGGGAATCTTAGTCGCCTTGAGGTCTTCCCACTCGTGGTCGTGGCGCGGATTGGCGGCTTCGATGCTGAACGCCTGCACGCGGGCCTTGAAGGCAATGTCGATGATCTTGGTCACCGGCAGGTCGTGGGTGTGCGGGCCCTCGTAGTTGCCCCAGCAGATATGCAGCCGCATGCGGTCGGCCGGCAGTCCCTCGATCGCGGCGTTGAGCGCCGCGATATTGCGCTCGGCGATTTTTGAGCGGAATTCGTCGTCGGTGAGATGGCGGTACTGGTTGTTGCGCGCCGAGCCGAGATCGGGCGCGTCGATCTGCAGCACGAAGCCGGCTTCGACAATGGCGCGGTATTCGACCTTGAGCACGTCGGCGAGCGCCGCGACGTAAGCGTCCTCGGTCGGGTAATGCAGGTTGATGATGAAGCGCGTCAGAATTCCCGGCGACGGCGCGGTCATGAACACCTCGGCCGGCTTCGCTTTCGCCGCCGCGGCTTTGAGATGCGCCAGATCGCGGTCGAGCGCGGAACGGTCCTTGTAGCGCAACTCGCCGACGCAGCCGGGAAACGGCACGGCGCTGAAATTGCCGCGCCGGCGGCGAAATCCGGATGCGCGAGGAGATCGCGGCCGATCATGATGTCGATGCCCTTCTCGGCGGCGCGCGGATCCGGTTCGATGCCGGTGACCCTGTGGCGGATATAGGTCGTATAGGACGGCTTGCTCATCTCGCCGTCCGAGACCACGTCGATGCCGGCCGCGACCTGCTGCGCCACGACACCGTCGACCGCTTTGACCACCTCGGCTTCGAAGGCGTCTGCCGCGATCGCCTCGCCCTTCTCGCGGCGGAGAATAAGGTCGATCAGCGGCTTCGGCCGCGGCAGGCTGCCGGTATGGGTGGTCAGAATGCGGTCGGTCGAGGTTTTCATGGCGTGCTCCGGCGTGGCGTTGTCGCGGTCTCAAGGGGCGGATAGTGTTCGCCCAACAGCAGGCGGGCAAGGGAGAGAAATGCAATGCGGATCGTCGATTTGAGCCGGGAGCTTTATCACCGCACGCCGTCCTATCCCGGGCAGCCGCCCATCATCCACGGCATCTGGAAGACCCACGAGGAGGCGTTCGCCGAATCCGGCAACGTCCAGGGCAACAGCGTGATGTTCTTCTCCATGCCCGACCACGGCGGCACCCATATCGACGCGCCGCGGCATTTCGGCAAGAGCGGCACGCCGATCAACGAATACCCGCTGGAGAACTGCATCGTCCAAGGCATCTGCATCGATCTGCGCCACATCAAGCCGCGCGCCGAGATCACGCCGGCCGATCTTGAAGCAGCGGTGAAGCAAGGCCGGCGTGCCGATCCCGAAAAAGGGCACGGTGCTGCTGTGCACCGGCCATCACGCCCGCACCTTTCCGACCGCGGCCTATGCGACCGACAATCCGGGCGTCAATGTCGCGGCGACCGAATGGCTGGCGCAGCAGGGCATCGTGCATTTCGGCATCGACTCGATGCGGCCGGGACCGGAGGGCAAAGTGAATTCGCTGGTGCACAAGGCCTGCCTCGAGCTCGACATCACCCACATGGAAAGCCTGTGCAATCTCGAAGCGCTGCTCGGCCAGGGCGAATTCCAGTTCATCGGCCTGCCGCTGAAATGGCGCGAAGGCACCGGCTCGCCGATCCGCGCGGTCGCGGTGTTCAACGATTAATCCACGCACCAAAAAATCACACGATCGCGAGGAAACGATTGCCCATGCAAATCGGCCACAACCGCAAAATGACCGGGGCGCAATGCCTCGCCGACATGCTCAAGGGCTACGGCGTCACCCACGTTTTCCACGTGCCCGCCGTGCTGCGCACCACCTATGCCGAGATGGAGCGGCGCACCGAGATCAAGCGGCTGCACGTGCATGGCGAGAAGGCCGCGGCCTACATGGCGGACGGCTATGCGCGCGCCTCGGGCAGGCCGGGCATCTGCATGGCGCAGGTGATCGGCGCGCTCAATCTCGCCGCCGGCCTGCGCGACGCCTGGCTCGCGCATTCGCCGGTCATCGCCATGACCGGCGGCCGCGAGCCGAAGACCAAATTCCGCAAAGTCTATCAGGAGATCGACGACATGCCGGCGTTCGAGCCGGTGACCAAGTTCAACGCCACGATCGACGACGTGGCGCGGTTTCCCGACATGGTGCGGCAGGCGTTCCGCACGGCGGTGACCGGCTGTCCCGGACCGGTGCATCTGCAATTTCGCGGCAACGAGGGACAGATCGACGCCGAAGAAGCCGACATGGAGCCGCTGGTCGAGCCGCAATTTTCCCGCGTGCCGGCGTTTCGTCCGGAGCCGGACGAGGCCAGCGTGCGCGCGGCGCTGAAAATTCTCCAGGATTCCGCGCGTCCGGTGATCGTCGCCGGCGGCGGCGTGCGCGCGTCGGGCGCGGCGCGCGGAGCTCGTCGCGCTGGCGGAGGCGTTGCAAATTCCGGTCGCGACCTCGCTCAACGGCAAGGATTCGATTCCGGGCAATCATCCGCTGTCGGTCGGCGTCGCCGGCACTTATTCGCGCGAGAGCGCCAACCGCGTCGTCAATGCCGCCGATCTGGTCTGCTTCATCGGCAGCGAGACCGGCGGCATGACGACGCACTTTTGGGCGGTGCCGAAGATCGGCACGCCGGCGATCCAGATCGACATCGATCCGGAAGCGCTCGGCCGCAATTATCCGCTCGCGGCGGCGTCAACGGCGACGCCAAGGTGACGCTCGACGCGCATGCTCAAAATCGCCGACCGCGGCAGCGCCGGCGAAACGCAAGAGCTGGGTGGCGGAGGCGCAAGGTCTCTGCGCCGAGTGGCGGCAGAAATACAAGGCCGCGCTCGAATCCGACGCGGTGCCGATGCGGCCGGAGCGGCTGTGCGGCGAGTTGACCCGGCACGTGCCGGACGACGCCATCGTCGTGGTCGATACCGGCCATGCCGGCATGTGGATGGGCGGCATGTTCGATCTGAAATCGCCGCGGCAGAGCTACATGCGCAGCGCCGGCCATCTCGGCTGGGCGTTTCCCGCCGGCCTCGGCGCCAAATGCGGCTGTCCCGAGCGGCCGGTCGTCACCTTCACCGGCGACGCCGGTTTTTGGTATCACATCGCCGAGATCGAAACCGCGGTGCGCTGGAACATCAATGCGGTCACCGTGGTCAACAACAATGGCGGCGGCAACCAGTCCAAGCGCGGTTTCGACCGCGTCTATGGCGGCCAGCAGACGCCGAAAGCGCGCGAATTGTGGACCTTCAGCAAGGTCAATTTCGCCCGCCTCGCCGAGGACATGGGCGCGCTCGGCATCCGCGTCGAGGACAGCCGTCGGCGTTTCCGGCGGCATTGGCGCAGGCGCTCGCGGCAAATCGTCCCGCCGTCATCGACGTGGTCACCGATATCGAGGCGCTGGCGCCCACGGCCGTGGCGTAGATTCGAAAACAAATCAGTTCAATTGCGGCCGATTTCGTACAGTCAAGAGTGACGTAAGTCGTTCCAGTCACGAACCGGTCACGAATTTGCAACCATCGAAGGCTTAACGCCGCCTCGTTTGCGCCCGAGAAATGTGGAAAACTGGCGGCGTTAGGGTCGCGCTATTTGCAATCGATGAACACGGCACGGGAATCGGCAGTCCGACTGCTGAAACTGATGATGATCGCGTCGCTGGTTCTGCCGGCGGCGCTCTACGGCTATGCGTCGTGGGTCAGCTATCGCGACATCCATGACGGCGCCGATGAGCGCATCGAGCGTTCGCTCGACGTGCAGCAGGAACAGGCGCTCAAAGTGTTCGAGACCGTCGACCGCACCTTTGCCGAGGTCGACGAAGTCGTGCGCGGCTTGTCCGACGACGACATTCGTGCGGCGCAGCCGCGCCTGCATCCCCGCCTCGCGCAGATCGCGGACGTGATGCCGCAGCTGCAAGCCATCGTCCTGATCGGCCGCGACGGCCGGCCGCTGGCGTCGAGCGCGCTCGAATCGGTCAAGACCGACGTCAATTTCGCCGACCGCGATTACTTCAAGGCCCAGGCCGACAAGGACGCCGGCACCTATGTCAGCGACGTGCGCACGCCTAACCTGTCCAGCGTCGGCAGAGATTTCTTCGATCTGTCGCGGCGCCTCGACTCGCCGACCAAGTCTTTCAGGGGCGTGATCGCGGTAGCGGTGCGGCCGAAATATTTCGAGGATTTCTACACCCTGATCGGCCAGACGCGCGGCAGCTTCTACGCGCTGGTGCGCAACGACGGCGCCATCCTGGCGCGCTATCCGTTGCGCAACAATCGCGCGCAGCGCTTGAGCCCGACCAGCGCGCTGCGCATGGCCATCGACCACGGCGTCACCCACGACATGTTCACCGTCAACTCCGAGGTCGACGGCGTTCCCCGGCGCATCGGCTTTCGCAAGCTTGCCGGCTATCCGGTCTATGCGCTCGCCGGCACCAGCATCGCCGCGATCAACCACGAATGGCTCATGGCCATGGGCGCCCATCTGATCTTCGGCTTGCCGGCGACGCTGTTGCTGTTCGCCGTGCTGTGGTTCGCGCTACGCCGCACCCAGCGCCTGCACGACGAAGCCGAGCGCCGCGAATTGGCGGAAGGCGCGCTGCACCAAGCGCAGCAATTGCAGGCGATCGGCCAATTGACCGGCGGCGTCGCCCACGACTTCAACAATCTGCTCATGATCGTCAGCGGCAGCGTGCAGCGGCTGCGCCGGCACATCAAGGACGACAAGCAGATCCACTTGCTCGATGCGATTACGACGGCGACGCAGCGCGGCGAGAGTCTGACCCGGCAACTGCTGACATTCTCGCGCCGCCAGACCTTGCAGCCGAGCGTCATCGATCTCGCCGAACAGCTGCCCGAGATCAAGGACATGCTCAGCCGCTCGCTGCGCGGCGATATCGAGATCAAGGTCGGCGTGCCGCGGCGGCCGTGCACCGTGAAGGTCGATCCGAGCGAGTTCGAGCTGGCGCTGCTCAATCTCGCGGTCAATGCCCGCGACGCCATGCCGTCCGGCGGCACGCTCACCATCACCGCCAAGCCGGTCGTGCTGCGCGGCAAGGCGAGCGAGGAAGGTCTTGCGGGCGACTTCGTCGCCATCCGCGTCGCCGATACCGGATCGGGCATTCCGGCCGACGTGCTGCCGCGGGTGTTCGAGCCGTTCTTCACCACCAAGGACATCGGCAAAGGCACTGGGCTGGGCTTAAGCCAGGTCTACGGCTTCGCCCATCAGTCCGGCGGCGCGGCGACCATCGCCAGCTCGGCGCGGCGTGGCACCGTCGTGACGCTGTTTCTGCCGCGAACCTGGGAAACGCCGGCGCTGCCGCAGGAGCCATCCGCCGCCGTGGCCACGAAGAAACACGCCGGCACCGTGCTGCTGGTCGAAGACAATGCGGAAGTCGCCGAGGTCGGCAAAGCCTATTTCGAAGAGCTCGGCTACAAGGTCAAACAGGCGGCGAGCGCGCAAGCCGGTCTCGATCTCGTCGAGGGCGAGCGCGACATCGACCTGGTGTTCTCCGACATATTGATGCCCGGCGGCATGAACGGCCTCGAACTGGCGGACGCCATCCGCCGGCGGTTTCCGCACATCGTCGTGCTGCTTGACCACGGGCTACAGTTCGAGCGCGCAAGACGCCGTGCGCCAGGGTTTCGCCGTGCTGCAAAAGCCCTACGACATCGCCGCGCTCGACCGCGCGCTGCGCGAGGCGCAGCGCGCGGCGGCGCCGAAACCGCAGGCGGCTGTCGGCTGACTAGGCCACCGCGCGCGCGAGACCGATAATCATCTCTTCAAGATCGTCCAGCGCATTGAAGCGCGGCTGCGCGGCGATGTGCGGCGTCATGATGACGTTGGGGAATTTCAACAATTCATCGTCGTCGCGGCCCGGCGTGTCGTAGAGCGGATCGAGCGCAAAACCGCCGAGCCGGCCGGCGCGCAGCGCGTCGAGCAGCGCCGCGCGATCGACCACATTGGCGCGCGAGATATTGACGAGGCGCGCGCCCGGCCGCATTCGATCGAGCTCGACGCGGCCGATCAGGTTTTGCGTCGCCGGCACGCTCGGCACGAAGGGCACGACCCAGTCGCTTTCCGCAAGCAGATCGGCCATCGGCCGGTAGGTCGCATGGAATTGCTGCTCGATCGCCGCCGGCGCCTGCTGGCGCTGGGTATAGAGAATGCGCATGCCGAACGCCGCGGCGCGCATGGCGAATTCGCGGCCGATCTCGCCCAGCCCGATGATGCCGACCGTCGTGCCGTAAAGGATTTTCAGGCCCGGCACGCGGCCCCAATTCGAATTCGGCGTGTGGCGGCGATCGAACGGCTTGTAGGCATGGCCGAACGCCGCCAGCGCCTCGGCGCTGATGCGGCCCTGCAATTCGTTGACGCGGCGCGACAGCATCAGCATCAGCGTGAGCGCCAGCTCGGCGCAGGCGATATTGGCGCGGCGGCGCAGCGTCAGCACGGCGACATTCTTGGCGGCACAGGCCGCGCCATCGATGCGGCGCAGATCGACGCCGTATTTTTGCACCGCCTTGAGCCGCGGCGCCGCCGCAAGCTCGTCGGCGCCGACGGAGAGCGACTCGACGATCAGCGCATTGGCGTCGGCAAGATTCTTGCGCAACGCGTCCTGGTCTTCCACCATCCGCACTTCGGCCGGATAAAGCTTTGGCACCCGCAGCCGCAGTTTCGCACACCAGCCGTCGAAATCCGGCTCGTCATGGGCGAAGAAATCCGCATAGGCCGCGCGGCGCTCGGCGCTCGCCTTCGGATCGAGCACGACCTCGACCACGCGCAGGAAACGATCGTCTTCGATGACGAGAACAGGAGGCATCGGCTTATTCCCGCTCACTTATGATGCGGCTCGGGATCGATGCCGAGCGCCGTGAACACCCGGGTGTGCATGTTGTAGAGCCCGATCAGCACGCTCAACTCGACGATCTGCCGCTCGTTGAAATGGGCGCGCAGCGCATCGAACACCTCATCCGGCACGGCGATGTCGCGGGTCATGGCGTCGGTATAGGCCAGCGCCGCGCGCTCGCGCGGGCTGAACGATTTCGGCCTTGCGCCAGTCGGCAAGCGCGTCGCATTCCGCGTCGCTCAGGCCCTCCGGCGCCGAGAGCTGCGGCACGTGCTGCTTGAACACATAAGTGGTGCGGTTGAGATGGGCGACGCGGACGATGACGATCTCGCGCAGCCGCCCGTCGAGCCCGGTCTTATATCGCGCCGCGCTGACGAAATCGAGCCAGATTGCGGCGAGCGGCGGCGAATGCAGCAAAAGCTTATACACATTGATCAGCGCCCCGCGCCGTCCGGCGCGGATTTTGCCGATCAGGTCGGCGAGCTCGGGGTGATCGTTTTCTTCGATATAGGAGATGCGGGCCATGATGTTTTTCGGGATGCTGGGGTGCGGGATGGGCGAGGGACGCCGACATTCGCATTGGCGCTTGCCGGGAACAAGCCGGCGCGGCGGCCGTTGCCCTGATGCCGGCCGGGTGAAGGGACATGCCAATGTCGAGTCCAATGCAGGCGTGGAACGCCTGGTGCGCGTTATCGCTGCAGACTGCGCGGCTGGGTTGGGAAGCGCAAAACGTCATCGCGCTCCGCCTGATGCGCATGGCGGCGCAAAGCCCGGGAAACCAAACCGAAGCGCGCCGCATGGTGACCGAGAAAGTGGCGGCGCTCGCCGAGGCTCAAGCCGCAGCGGCCGCAGCCGTTATCAAAGGCGGCAAGAGCCATCGTGTCGCCAAGAAAGTTTTGGGCGTTTACAAAAAGCGCGTGCGGGCCAACCGGCGGCGGCTGACGAGAGCGTAGCTCATCGCGAGAATGATCTCGCTTTCACCCTCCCCCGCAGGGGGAGGGTCGCGCACCGAAGGTGCGCGGGGTGGGGCCGTGCGATGGTGAGACGAATTAAAGCGTACGTTAGGCGCGCAGGCCCCTACCCGCGAGCTTCGCTCGCGAACCTTCCCCCTCCAGGGGAAGGTGGAAGATGAAATCACCCTTCGCCGATCTCTTTGAGGATTTCTTTGGTGTGCTCGCCGAGGCGCGGCGCCGGGCGGTCGGAGGCCATCGGCGCGCCGTCGAGCACGATGGGCGTGCGGATGCCGGGGCTGGTGCCGCCTTTGGCGGCGGGGTTTTTCAGGGTGAGCTTCATGCCGCGATGGATGACCTGCGGATCGGCGAAGACCTGTTGCAGATCGTTGATCGGACCTGCGGGAATGCCGGCGGCTTCGAGCTTGTCCAGAATTTCTTCGCGCTTCATGCGCGAGGTGAGCGCGCAAAGCTTGCCGACCAGTTCGGCGCGATGCGCAAGCCGCCCTTTGTTGTCCTTGTAGGCCGGCACCTCGGCGAGCTGCGGGTCGCCCAAAATGCCGCACAGCTTGACGAATTGCGCGTCGTTGCCGGTGGCGATGATGACGCGGCCGTCGGCGACGGGAAATTCCTGGTACGGCACCAGATTGGGATGGGCATTGCCGATCCGCTTCGGGATTTCGCCGGAGACCAGATAATTGAGCGCCTGGAACGCCAGTGTGCCGACGGTGGAATCGACCAGCGCGCAATCGACGTAGCCGCCCTTGCCGGTCTTCTCGCGCCGCGCCAGCGCGGCGAGAATGCCGACCGCCGAGTAGACGCCGGAGAAGACGTCGGCAGTCGGCACGCCGACCCGCATCGGCGGGCCGTCGGGCGTGCCGGTCATGCCCATGATGCCGCCGATGCCCTGCGCCATGAGATCGTAGCCGGCGCGCGCCGCCGACGGCCCGGTCTGGCCGAAACCGGTCACCGAGCAATAGATCAGGCGCGGATTGTCCGCCGCCAGGCTCGCGTAATCGAGGCCGAATTTCTTCAAGCCGCCGACCTTGAAATTCTCGATCAGCACGTCGGAGCGCGCCACCAGTTTCTTGACGATGCGCTGGCCCTCGGGCGTGGTGAAATCGGCCTCGACCGAGCGCTTGCCGCGATTGGTGCAGTGAAAATAGGCGGCGCTGAGATGGCCGCCGTCAGCCGCCTCGACGAAGGGCGGCCCCCAGGCGCGGGTATCGTCGCCCGAGCCGGCGCGCTCGACCTTGATGACGTCGGCGCCGAGATCGGCGAGCAACTGGCCGGCCCAAGGACCGGCCAGAATCCGGGCAAGCTCCAGCACGCGCAAACCAGCCAACGGACCCGGCATGAAACGCTCCCGACCTTGCGCGGCCACGCGCCGCACGGCGTTTTAAGTGGCGCAGTGGCGCGAATTTGTCCAGGCGGTGTGATGCCTGCAGCCGCGACCGTTCGGGATTGCGGCCTTGGATACGTCTTTCACCGAATGGCCGGCGTTAACTCGGCTTGTTTACAATGTGACGCACCGCCAACTTGTCATGGCCGCCGGCGACCATTAGCTAATTCAGGCCGGGTGGATGGGAAGAGTTCGGTGAATACGACCTTTTTCAGCGAAATGTTACAGAGCATCGCCGACCGCGGCCGCGCCCTGATTCAGCGCCGCGAACCGTCGCGCGAGCGCTCGGCCGGCCTGTTGGAGCTGTGCGAGGCGCTGTTGTCCGGCCGCGGCGAGGCCTCCGGGGTGGCGCTGGCCAGCGACATCCTCGGCCGCTACGAGGATCTGACCATCGGGCCGCGCATCGCCTTCTTCGAGGCGCTCGCCACCACGTTCGGCTCCGACCGCGCCCGCATCGAGAAAGCGATCAAAGACTGGCAGCAAGCGCCGTCGGACGAAACCGCGGCCGAACTGCACCACGCCAGCGAGCCGCGCCGGCTCGAACTGTTCCGCAGGCTCAATCTCGCCCCCGGCGGCACCGCGGCGCTGGTGCGCATGCGCGCAGCAGCTGATCGACGCCATGGATCACCGCGACGATCTCGGCGTCATCGACAACGATTTCGTCCATCTGTTCTCGTCGTGGTTCAACCGCGGCTTTTTGGTGCTGCGCCGCATCGACTGGTCGTCGCCGGCGATCGTTCTGGAAAAGATCATCCGCTACGAAGCGGTGCACGAAATCCGCGACTGGGACGATCTGCGCCGCCGCATCGATCCGCCGGACCGGCGCTGCTACGCATTCTTCCATCCGGCGCTGGTCGACGAGCCGCTGATCTTCGTCGAAGTGGCGTTGACTCGCGAGACGTCGGCGGCGATCGCGCCGATCCTGTCCGGCAAACGCGATGAGGTCGATCCGGAGCGGGCGACCACGGCGGTGTTCTATTCGATCACCAATTGCCAGCGCGGCCTTGCCGGCGTGAGCTTCGGGCATTTTTTGATCAAGCAGGTGGTCGAGGAGTTGTCGCGCGAGTTCGGCAGAGTCGCGACCTTCGTCACCTTGTCGCCGGCGCCGAATTTCGCCGAATGGCTCAAGCGCGAGCGCGCCAATGCGGCCTCGATCGCGCTCGATGAGGACGATCGCGAGGTGCTTGCGGCGCTCGACGACGTCAACTGCTGGCGCGTGCCGGAGATCGCCGAGCGGGTGCGCGAGCCGCTGTTGCGCGCCGCCGCCTGGTATTATGTGCGCGGCCGCAACCGCCGCGGCCTGCCGCTCGATTCGGTGGCGCGCTTCCATCTCGGCAACGGCGCGCGGCTGGAGCGGCTCAACTGGCCCGGCGACACTTCGGAGCGCGCGCTGGCGCAGTCCTACGGCCTGATGGTGAATTACCTCTACGACCTCGGCTACATCGAGAAGAACCACGAGGCCTATGCGCAGCAGCACGCCGTCGTCGCCGCGAGCGCGGTGACGCGGCTCGTCCATGCGCCGGTGCGCGAAGTCGTGCCGGTGTCGGGCTGACCGTGCCGAACCTGCACGGCATTCTGGAAACCGTGCTCTACGTCGACAGTTTCGAGCGCGCCTGCCCGTTCTACGAACAGGTGCTCGGGCTCAACAGCGTCTATCGCGATCAGCGGCTGTGCGCCTACGACGTCGGCGGCCGCGGCTTGCTGCTGCTGTTCCTGCGCGGCCAGTCGCTCGAGACCGTGCACATGCCCGGCGGCACGATCCCGCCGCATGACGGCAGCGGACCGGTGCACATCGCGTTCTCGATTGGCGCCGACGAGCTTGCCGCCTGGGAAAAGGAACTGGCCGAAGCCGATGTCGCCATCGAAGGCCGCACCACATGGCCGCGCGGCGGCGTCAGTATTTATTTCCGCGATCCCGACAATCATCTCGTCGAACTGGCGACGCCGGGATTATGGCCGGGTTATTAGGACTTGCCGTAGACCGACACGATGGCGCCGCGGGTGACGCGGTTTTCCGGCGAGACGAGAAATACGATCGTCGCCGCGACCTCTTCGACCTTCGGCCACAGCGCGTAATCGGCCTTGGGCATCGCCTGCCGATTGGCCGCGCGTGTCCATGATCGAGGGCGCCACCGCGTTGACCAGAATGCCGTCCTTGGCGACTTCCTCGGCGAGCGCCGCGGTCAGCGCCGCGACCGCGGCCTTGCTCGCGGTATAGGCCACCATGCCGGCGCCGCTGCGCCATTCGAGCCCCGCGCGGGCCGAGACATTGACGATGCGGCCGCCTGCCGTCATGGCGTTCACGGCGGCGCGGCAGCACAGCGCGCAGCTGACGAAATTCATGTCGAGCTGCTGGCGCAGCAGCTCGGCCGTGGTGTCGCGCAGCGGCGCCATGGCAAAACCGCCGGCAATGTGGATCGAGGCCCACAGCGGCGCGATGCCTTGATAGAAGCGGGCCACGACCGCCTCGTCGGCCAGATTGCCGGCGACCGCGAGCCGCACGTTCTTGCTCTCTTGCAGCCGGCAGCTCTGCTTCTCCGCTTCGTGCAGGCACGGCACGTGACAGATTGCGCCGGCTCCGGCCAAAGCCTCGACTACGGCGGTGCCAAGCGCACCCGCCCCGCCGCTGACGACGATGTGACGATCGCGGAAATCCATGCCCCATCATCGCCGATCCGCCATTCCAGGCAAGCGGGGCCGGCAAGAAATCTCTATCATCGGCACCGGGGGTGAAGCAGTGGCTGACTTCGATCTCGCGGTCATCGGCGGCGGCATCAACGGCACCGGCATCGCGCGCGATGCCGCCGGCCGCGGCTTGCGGGTCGTGCTGGTCGAGCAGAACGATTTGGCCTCCGCCACGTCGTCGGCGTCATCGAAGCTGATCCATGGCGGCTTGCGCTATCTCGAGCACTACGAATTCAGCCTGGTGCGCACCGCGCTCAAGGAGCGCGAGGTGCTGTTGCGCGCGGCGCCGCACCTGATCCGGCCGCTGCGCTTCGTGCTGCCGGTGAACGAGGCGCGGCGCTCGGCGCTGGTGCTGCGCCTTGGTCTTCTCATCTACGACTGGATCGGCTGGCGCAGGATTTTGCCCGGCACGCGCGAGCTCGATCTTTTGACCGACGCCGCCGGCGCGCCGCTGCGCCGCATCTTCCATCACGCGTTCGAATATTCCGACTGCTTCGCCGACGATGCGCGTCTCGTCGTCCTCAACGCGGTCGACGCCGCCGAACGCGGCGCCACCATCCGCACGCGCACGCGCGCCGTGCGCGCCGAACGCGGCGACGCCTGGCGGCTCATTCTCAATGCGCGCGGCCGGCGCGAAGAGGTGACGGCGCGGGTGCTGGTCAATGCCGCCGGCGCCTGGGTCGAGACGCTCGCCGAGAACGTGCTGCGGCTGCAGCAAAAGCCGCATCTGCGCCTCGACAAGGGTAGCCACATCGTGGTGCGCCGTCTCTACGACCACGATCGCGCCTATATCCTGCAAGCCGCCGACGGCCGCGTGGTGTTCACCATCCCGTTCCAGCACGATTTCACCCTGATCGGCACCACCGACCAAACGTTCGTCGGCGATCCCGCAGCCGTGCTGCCGACCGGCGCTGAAATCGACTATCTGTGCGGCGTGGTGAACGAATATTTCCGCAAGGCGCTCGGCGCCGCCGACGTGGTGTGGGCGTTTGCCGGCGTGCGCTCGCTCTATGACGATGGCGCACGAAAATCGCAGGACGTTCGTTCTCAAGATCTGGGCCGCGAATACGTGCTGAGCCTCGACGAGCGTCCCGGCGAGGCGCCGCTGCTCACAGTCTATGGCGGCAAGATCACGACCTACCGGCGGCTCGCCGAAGACGCCATGGCGAAGCTTGCGCATTTCTTTCCGCGCACGCGGCCGTGGACCGCACGCAGCCCCTTGCCGGGCGGCGATTTCGTCTATGACGGGTTGGAAACGCTGGTGGCGCGCACGCAGCGGACTTGGCCGTTCCTCAGTGCCGAGCATGCGCGCCGCCTCGCGTCCGCCTATGGCACGCGCGTCGACGACGTGCTCAAGACCGTGAAGGAACCGGCCGATCTCGGCCTGCGCTTCGGCGCCGATCTTACCGCCGCCGAGGTGCACTACCTGATGGACCAAGGAATGGGCGCGGACCGCCGACGACGTGCTGTGGCGCCGCTCGAAACTCGGCCTGCGTTTCACCGACGCGCAACGCATGACGCTCGACCGTTTCATGGCGCAGCCGGATACCGCAATCGCATAAAGCAAAGGCCGCGCTCGAGCTAATGCTTGACAACCATATAGTCCTATAATAGGACTGATCCTAATACATGATTAAATGAGACGTTGATGTCGAAACAACCTGCACGCCCTGCCACGACGGCGCCGCGCAAAACCGCGAACGCCGCGCCGCCCTGGCACGTCATACCCACCGCCGCGGCGCGCCGCTTCCACCAGATCTGCGTCGCCAAAAGCTCGGAAGTGTTCAGCGAATTCGGCCTCACGCCGCTGCAATTCGGGGCGCTGGTCTATCTCAACCGGCAAACCGGCAGTCCGGGCATCGAACAGAATACGCTCGCCACGCGCCTGAACATCGATCGCAACACCGCCAGCGTCACCGTCGAGCAATTGGTGAAATCGGATGTCGTGGCCCGGCAAGTGAACGGCGCCGATCGGCGCGCCCGCCTGCTGAGCCTGACCGCAAAGGGCGAAAGGATTTACGCCGAGGCGCTTCCCGGATTCCGAGCGACCAACGCGGATGTCCTCACGCCGCTCGCGCCTAATGAGAGGAAGCTGTTCATGGACCTTTTGGTCCGCGTGATCGAAGGCAATCTGCAACGCCAAAGTCGCGCCGAACCGCCGTCGCGGCGAAGCAAGCGGCGGTCATCCGCCAGTAAATCATGAAGGAGAGTGTCATGCGTGCGATGAGCAATGCGTTTTCGGTCATGCTGCTTGCGCTTGGCGGTACATTCTATGTCGCCGCTCCAGCAGCCGCCGAAGACAGCTGGCCGCAGCGGCCAGTCCACGTCATCGTGCAAGTCGGCCCCGGCACCGGAGTGGATATTCCGGCGCGGCTCTATGCGGCGCGATTGGCCGAGCGTTGGAAGCAGCCGGTGATCGTCGAAAATCGACCTGGCGCCGACGGCTTGATCGGGACCGCAGACTTCGCCCGTATGCACGACGACCACACGCTGCTGTTCGGCCCGGCCGCGCCGATCTCGGTCTTCCCTTATATCTACAACAATCTCGGCTACGATCCGACGCGCGACATCGTGCCGATCAGCCGCGGCGCAGAGACGTTCGTGGCGATGACGGCGAGCGCGGCATCGAAAATAAATTCGCTCGGCGAGCTCGTGGCGCGAGCACGCGCTCAACCCGGAAAACTCAACTATCACAGCGCGCCGGGCGCGTTTCCGACGCTGCTCGGCGGCTTTCTGAAGAGCTATGGCCTTGACATGGTGCAGATTGCCTATCGTCAGGACAATCTGGCAATGGAGGACCTCGAAATCGGACGTCTGGACATCATGCTGTCGACCATGGCGTCGGTCCTCCCGGCCGTGCAGGCCGGCAAGGCACGCTTCCTCGCAGTGACCAATCGCGAGCGTGCGCCGCTTGCGCCGGACGTTCCGACGGCGACCGAAGCGGGCTACCCCGAGCTTTCATTCCAGGGGTTGCTCGGATTTTTCGGTCCGCCAGAAATGCCGTCGCCGCTCCGGGATCGCATCGCGGCAGATGTCCGCGCCGTCGCCGCCGATCGGGCGTTCTCGGAAAAGCTGCTCGCAATGGCGCAAATCGCGCACGGCAGCACGCCGAAGGAATTCGCCGCTGCGATCGAGGAGCAACGCGCCAAGATCGCAGGCATCGTTCAGGAAATTGGCAGACCGGGCCAATGACGGCATACTCCGGCGGCAATGCAAGGAGCTGGCGATGTTCTACGAACCGGAAAAAGACAATCACGGCCTGCCGTTCAATCCCTATAAATCGATCGTGGTGCCGCGGCCGATCGGCTGGGTCTCGACCATCAGCCGCGACGGCATCGTCAACCTGGCGCCGTTCAGCCAGTTCAACAATCTCGCTTACGATCCGCCTTACGTGATGTTCTCGGCGAACTCGTTTCCCGAGAGCGGCCGGCGCAAGGACAGCGTCAAGAACGCCACCGACACCGGCGAGTTCGTCGTCAACATGGCGACCTATGCGTTGCGCGAGGCGGTCAATATCACCTCGCAATTCGTGCCGCCGGAGGTCGACGAGGCGGCATTGGCGGGTCTCGAAATGATCGGCTCGCGCATCGTCAAGCCGCCGCGGGTCGCGGCGTCGCCGGTGCATCTGGAGTGCAAATTCCATTCTTCGACCGCATTGCCGGCGCGCACGCTCGACGGCGTTCATCACGTCGTCATCGGCCGCGTCGTCGGCGTGCATATCCGCGACGATGCGCTCACGCCTGAAGGCAAGCTCGACGTGGTGAAAATCCGCCCGCTCGCTCGCCTCGGTTATCACGACTACACCAGCGTTGAAGTCTTCGTTCACCATGCGGCCGATCGGGCCCTATGCGGCGGTGCGCGACGCCGGTCTCGAAGGCCGGCCGATCCGCGCCCGCAAGACCGGCAGCGACTGATCGATCGAATTTTATCGATCCATTTCACGCCAAAATTAGAAAATTGTGATCAATTCACCGCAAGGAATTTACCGCCGACGCATTGCAAGGATCCCATGCAGCCGGTCGCCAGCCAGTTTACGCAGCAGATCGAAGCGCTGAAGGTGCTCATCGTCGATGACGAGCCGACCATGCGCAAGGTGACGCGGTCGCTCCTGCAAGTGATCGGCATCAAGACCGTTTACGATGCTAACGACGGCCGCAGCGGCCTCGAAGCCATTTGCCGCTGGGCGCCCGACGTGGTCATTCTCGATTGGTCGATGCCGAGCCCCAATGGCCCGGAATTCGTGCGCCAGGTGCGCGCACCCGGCCGCTTCCCCTATCCCGACGTGGCGATCATCATGCTCACCGCGCATGGCGAACGTTCGCGGGTGGTCGAAGCGGTGCGGCTCGGCGTCAACGAATTCCTGCTCAAGCCGGTGTCCTCGACGGCGCTCTTGGCGCGGCTGGTCTCCATCCTCGCCAAGCCGCGCGAGATGGTGAAGAAAGGCGATTACTACGTCCCCGCGCCGCGCAAAATGTCGAGCTACAAACCGGAGACCGATCCGGCGCTGGCCGACGTCGTGTTCATCTGATCCGCCACCTGGCAGGCCATGGCGCCACGAAACACACACTCATAACATCGAACCATGACAGCGAACGCCGCGAAGACACAAATCGCCGATCAGATCCAGTCGCTGGCGGTGCTGGTGGTCGACGACAATCAGTACATGCGCAAGATGATCCGCAACTTGCTGGTCAATTGCGGCATCAAGGACATCTACGAGGCCAATGACGGCATCGCCGCGCTCGACGCCATCCGCAGCATCGCCCCCGACGTGGTGATCCTAGACTGGGAAATGCCGCTGTTGAGCGGCGCCGAGCTGGTTCGCATCGTCCGCTCGCCCGGCGTATTCCCGATGCCCGACGTGCCGATCATCATGCTTAGCGGCCACGGCGAGCGCTGGAGGGTCGTCGAGGCGGTGCGGCTCGGCGTCCACGAATATCTGATCAAGCCGGTTTCGGCGAAGGCGCTGTACGACCGCCTGGTCTCCATCATGATGCAGCCGCGGCCGGTGGTGCAGCTCGGCGACTATTACGGCCCGGAGCCGCGCAAGATGATGACCGAAAGCCTCGACGATGCGCCCATCATCGAGACCCCGGCGCTTGCGATGATCGATTGATCGCCGCTGGGCGACGCCGCGCCGTCACGATCATTTCCAGTCGACGCCAAAATGCTCTAGCCTGACGCAGCCGTCGGGGATGCGCGCTGTTGCCGCCAGAGTATGATGCCAACCGTCCGATCGAAACGTAGCTTTGCGCCGTGGGCGGATTCGACCGAGCGCCCGCTGTTGCGCATCGAGGATTTGAGCAAGCGCTTCGGCGGCAGCGCCGCGGTCGATAAGCTCTCGCTCGACATCTATCAGGGCGAGTTCTTTGCGCTCCTTGGCCCCTCCGGCTGCGGCAAGACCACGCTGTTGCGCCTGATCGCCGGCTTCGAGCGGCCGGACTCCGGCCGCATCCTGCTCGACGGCGTCGATCTCGCCGCCGTGCCGCCCTACCGCCGCCCCGTCAACATGATGTTCCAGAACTATGCGCTGTTCCCGCACCTCAATGTCGAGGCCAATGTCGCGTTCGGCCTCAAGCAGGAGGGCCTCGCCAAAGCCGAGATCGCCCAACGCGTCGCCGACATGCTGGCCATGGTCAAGCTGGAAAGTTTCGGCCGGCGCAAGCCGCATGAACTGTCCGGCGGCCAGCGCCAGCGCGTGGCGCTGGCGCGCGCTTTGGTGAAGCGCCCGCGCCTGCTGCTGCTCGACGAGCCGCTGGCAGCGCTCGACAAGAAGCTGCGCGACCAGACCCGTTTCGAGCTGATGGACCTGCAACGGAAGCTCGGGCTCACCTTCGTCATCGTCACCCACGACCAGAGCGAAGCCATGATCGTCGCCGACCGCATCGGCGTGATGGACCACGGCTGGCTGCGGCAGGTCGCCCGGCCCGCCGAAATCTACGAGCGGCCAAATTCGCGCTGGGTCGCGGACTTCGTCGGCGACGTCAATCTGTTCGAGGGTGTCGTCGGCGAAGACGGCCTGAGCGTCGAAGGCACGCCCGCCGGCAACTTGCGCGTCGCTGCGAAGATCGATGCCAAGCCGGGCGCGACGGTTTGGCTGGCGGTGCGGCCGGAAAAGGTGCGCGTCACGCTCGAGCCGCCGGCGCCGCCGCTGCAACAGCCGCCCGAGAACTGCGTCGCCGGAACGATTGTCGATATCGGCTATCTCGGCGAGCTGACGATCTACAAATTACGCCTCGCCGACGGCGCGATCGTGACTGCAGCCATCGCCAATACCGGTCACGCCGCCGAGCGCCCGATCGATTGGGACGAACGCGCCTGGATGAGCTTTGCACCCGACGCCGCAATCGTGCTGACCATATGAAGCCGCGGCGGACGCCATGAGCCGGAAACGATCCTTTGCGGAAAAGCTCGTCGTCAGGATTCCATACGCTTGGCTCGCTGTCTTTTTTCTCGTGCCGTTCCTGATCGTGCTGCGGATCAGCCTATCGCAGCCGGCGCTGGCGCAACCGCCCTACACGCCACTCCTTAATCTCCTGGCCGGCTGGCATGGCATCGCGGCGTTCTTCGGCGCGCTATCGTTGAACAACTACGCCCTCATCGACTCCGATCCGCTCTATCTTTTGTCCTTCGTGAAGAGCGTGGAAATCGCCGCGTTCTCGACACTCTTCCTGCTCATCATCGGTTATCCGATTGCCTACGGCATCACGCGCACGCCGCGCCGCGTCCAGGCGGTGCTGATGACGCTGGTCATGCTGCCGTTCTGGACCGCGTTCCTGATCCGCATCTATGCCTGGATGAATATTTTGCAGCACGACGGGCCGCTCAATCAGCTGCTCATGGCGCTGCATGTCGTCAGCACGCCACCGGTGTGGCTCGCGACCGACACCGCCATCTATATCGGCATCGTCTACTCCTACCTGCCGTTCATGGTGCTGCCGCTCTATGCGACGCTCGAAAAACTGGACGAGTCGCTGCTCGAAGCGGCGGCCGATCTCGGCTGCCCGCGCGGCAAGATCTTCTGGGAGGTGACGCTGCCGCTTGTCCGCGCCTGGCGTGCTGGCCGGCGCGCTGCTGTGTTTCATCCCCGCGGTCGGCGAATTCGTCATTCCCGATCTGCTCGGCGGCTCGCAGGCGCCGATGATCGGGCAGACCATCTGGACGGAATTTTTCGGCAACAAGGATTGGCCGGCCGCCGCGGCCGTTGCCGTCGCGCTGGTGGGCCTGTTGGTGACGCCGATCGTCATCTTCCAGCACCAGACCATGCGCGCCGTGGAGCGAGGCTGACCATGCGCAAAATCTCCGCATTCAATCTCGCCGCCATCGTGCTCGGCCTCGCCTTTCTTTATCTGCCGATCGCGATCCTGGTGATCTACTCGTTCAACGCCTCGCGGCTGGTCGCGGTGTGGGGCGGCTGGTCGACCCATTGGTATGCCGAGCTCATCAACGACGCGCCGCTGCTCGACTCCGCCTTCATCAGCATCCGCCTCGCGCTGGTTTCGGCGATCGCGGCGACGATCTTAGGCACGCTTGCGGCAGTGGCGCTGGTGCGTTTCGGCCGGTTCCGCGGCCGGCTGCTCTTTGCGTCGATGATTTATGCGCCGCTGGTCATGCCGGAAGTCATCACCGGCCTGTCCATGCTGCTGTTGTTCGTGGCGGTCGCGATCGACCGCGGCTTCTGGACTGTTGCGATCGCGCATACCACCATGGCGATGTGTTTCGTCACCGTGATCGTGCAGGCGCGGCTGGTAGATTTCGACATGAATCTCGAAGAGGCCGCGATGGATCTCGGCGCCTCGCCGCTCGACACGTTCCGCGCCGTGACCTTGCCGCTGATCCTGCCGGCCATCGCCGCAGGCTGGATGCTCGCCTTCGCGCTGTCGCTCGACGATCTGGTGATCGCGAGCTTCACCACCGGGCCGGGCGCGACGACGCTGCCGATCCGCATCTATTCCGAGGTTCGCCTCGGCGTGAAGCCGGAGATGAACGCGGTCTGCAGCATCATGATCGGCGTCGTCGGCGTTGCCGTCATCGCCGCCTCGATGCTGGCCAAGTTCAATATAGCGAGCGGGACACCGGCGCGGCCGCAATAAAAAACCGCCGGATCAATCTCTGCTTTCGCCCGGCGGCCGGAACAAATAGAACAGGAACCACACCGGCACGATCACCAGCGAGCCGAGCAGCAGGTTGGGCAGCGCCCAGGCAAATCCTTCGCGGGCCAGTTCCTCGATGCGCTCGGGCGACAGGCCCGCGGTCTTGATCAGCTCTCCGGTGGAAATGCCGAAATGCGCCAGGATCGTGCCGACGATCAGCGAAGCGACCAACACCTTGACCAGAGTGCGAGTAAGGCGGTTGAGCATCTTGCGCCCGTCGCGGGCGGCAAACCCGCGCTGATTCGTGCGCGGGAATCATAGAGCATGATCCTCAAAAAAGCCTGCCCTCGGACTTGATCCGAGGGTGGTTACCGGTTTTCGGGAAAGATCGTGCTCAAAAGTAACCAGAGCATGATGTTGGAAAAAGCCTGCCCCACGCTTTATTTGGGCGGTGCAGACGCCGCAGCCGGGGCGGCGGCCGGAGCGGCCGGCGGCGCCGCCATCAACTGGTCGATCACCGAGCGGACCGCTTCGCCGGCGGTGCGGCCTTTGACGGCATCGAGCAACGGCGCGGCCGCTCCTGAATGGCGGATCAGGCTCTGCGGATCGGGCAGCATGATCGGGTCGTCCCAGCGGCCCTGCACCACGAACGGCAGCTCGAACTCGGTGGTGGTGGCGCTCGAGATCAAGGTCGCGGTGCCTTTGAGATCGAGATCGCGCATCGGCACCGACGCCTGGCCGCCGACTTCGAGCCGCACCGTCGGCCCGTCGATATGCATGTCCTGGACCGCCACCACGCCATGGTCGATCGCCAGATTCAGCACCAGCTGGTCGAACGGCGTGCGTCCGGAGCGGAAGTCGCCGTTGCCGGAGAGCGGCCGGCGCTCCAGCCGCCGCAGCAATTGCTCGACATTGAGGCCGACCAGCGCGCCGTTATGGGCCGTGAGGCTCGCCGTGCCGTTGAGCGTGTTGGTCATCGCCAGCACGGAATCGCCCGAGCCGTCGATGTTGAGCATCAGGTTGCCGCGGCCAGCGACTTTCTGAATGCCGAACACCTGGCCGAGGCAGCTTTCCAGATCGACGTCGACGAATTGCACGTGCGTCATGGCCTCGGCGCCACCATTGGCGATGGCGATACCGACCGCGCCCTTCACGACGCCGCCGAAGGCTTGCAATTCCCCGATCGTCACGTCGAGCTTGCCGTCGCGCATATTCGCAGCGACCGCGGTGCGGCCCAATTGCGCGTTGGCGATCTTGATGCTCGCCGCCGAGAGCCGCAGGTCGAGATTCATATCGGCAAGACCATCCAGCACGATCGGCAGTTGATCCCAATTGCGTTCGTTGGTGGCCAACAATCGCATCCCGGTGACATAAGGCGTCAGATCCAGCGCGTCGGCCGCCAGCGTACCCTGGACCATGCGATGATCGCCGGCTGAGAGCGTCAGCACGCCTTCGGCGGTGTTGCCGTCGAGCTCGACATTGACATTGGCGAGCGAAATCACGCCACCGCCGATCGTGCTCTGCGCCCGCAAGGCGAAACGTCCGAAGCCGCCGAACGGCACCTTGCTCTTGCCGGTCCAGCGCAGGGCGTCGCGCAGCGATGGCGCATCGACGCCCAACGTGCCCTCGAGCTTAAGCGTCGGCTGCGCGCTCGCCGCGCCGTCGAAGGCAAGCTTGAGCGGCGCGCCGGCCAGCCGCACCTTGACGCCGGAGCGCTGGCCCGACAGTGCCGCCAGAAAATCGGTGAGCGTGAGGCTGGCCTCGACCGGTTCGCCATGCCAGACGAGATGGCCGTTGGCGCCGAAGCTGCGCGAGATCGACGGCCAGGCGATCTGGAATTCCACATTATCGAGCCGCTCGATGTAACCTTTCTCGGAGTCACGGACGACGATGGTGCCGTCGTTGATGCCGATCTCCGAAAACGACGCGGTGCGATCGGGATTGGGCGCGAGCGCGTGCGCCAGCGTCTCCATCAGCCCGGACCAGTTCGACTGGCCGTCGGGTTGAAAGGTGACGGTGATCGTCGGCCGCACCAGCGTCACATCGGCGATTTCGATCCGTCCGGCCAGCAGCGGGAAATAACGCAGCCGCGCTGTCAGCTCATCGGTGACCACGGCCGGTTCGCCGGTGCGGTCGTCGCCGAGCAGCACGTTGTGGAAGGTCACGGTTCCGGATGGGAACAGCGACACCGCAACGTCGCCGCGCAAGATCGGATCGAGTCCGGTGACGGCCTGGATTTGTTTGGCGACCGCGTCACGCACCACCGCGGCCGGCATGAGAAAAGACAGCGCAATCAGCGTGACGAATGCCACCGCGACCATGGCGGCAGCGGCGATGGCGAGGCGTTTCAAGCCGGTAGCCACGGGCAAAGGACGCATATCCGATGTTGCAAGAACTGTAGAAATATACCGAGCGGGCGGTACGCTGCAAAGGTGCTCGACATCTGTGTCGCTTTCGTGGCCGGCGCCACCGCAAACCACTCCCAAATGCCGGATTTAAAACAAAAAATGGCCGCGGCGCCAACGCGCCTTGGCATTGGCTCGGCGCCGGCTGAGGCTTAACGGGCGGCGGCCCGAAGCGGCCGGAGCTCACGCGCCTGCGCCACCTCGGCGATCATTTTTTTGATGATGGCCTGACCAAACGAATTGAAGTTTTCCGCGACCATGACGAAGGCGCTCGGTCCGCCGACCACGTTGTTGCGATAATAATTGGCGAGGCCGCCTGGCGGATTGGTGTGGTCGGGATTCCACGACATCGGGTTGTCGCTGAGGATCACGAGCCCGTTGACGGTGATGCCTTTGGCCACCGCCTCGTCGCGCAGCATTGCGACGTCGCGGCCGGCATTGTTGGTGCCGTCGCCGGAGACGTCGATGGTGTGGCGCGCCGCCGCGAAGGGCGCTTTGTCGAACTGCCCCATGGCGAATTCGATCGCGCCCGAAATCGAGGTGCGGTCGGCGAACGAGCGCGGCGCTTCCAAGAGGCGGTCGCCAAAACCTTTTGCCGAATCGGCGTCCCCGATCGTGGTCCAGTCGATCACCACCTTCTGCGCGCCGACGCCGGACCATTCCACGAAGGTCAAGCCGATACGGCCGGTGCGGCCGGCGCTGATGGCTTCAAGCACGTGCGGATCGGCGACGGCGGCGGCGTAGCCCTCGCGCTGCAGCTGGAATTTGGTGGCATCGATGCTACGCGATACGTCGACCGCCAGTACCAGGAGCAGATCGACGTCTTCGGCGGCGCGCGCCGCCGCGGGAACCAGGATGGCCGCCGCGATGAGCGACGTCAGGAGGGTTCTGATCGTGCGCATGATCACACCTCACCGAGGTTGCCGCCCAGCCCGGCGCAAGCCTCGACCGGCCAAAGTCTAGCCGATTCCGCGGCGCGGACACCATCGGATGACGGCCGGTGGATAGCTTTCGGCCGCTTGCAGGCTAATTCGTGACGACGCGGTTTGGCGGAAAAGCGATTTCGACCAGGGTGCCAGCGTTCGGCGCGCTCTTGATGTGGAAGTTGGCGCGGTTGGCCTCGGCCAGCGCCTTGGTCAGCGGCAAGGCCAGCCCGGTTCCGCCGGAGCCCCAGCTGCCCGACGTCGCCACCTGGCGGAACGGCTCGAGTGCCGCCTCGATGTCTTTCTCGCTCATGCCGACGCCGGTATCGCGCACCCGCAACACGACTTCGCTGCTGTCGGAGACCGCGGTGGACACGATCACCTGACCGCCGGGCCCGGTGAACTTGATCGAGTTGGCCAAGAGGTTCAGCACGATCTGACGCAGCGACCGCTCGTCGGCGACGACCTGGGGCAGCGCCGGCGTCAGCGAGGTGCGGATGATGATGCGCGCGCGGTTGGCCTGCGGCTGCATGATACCGACGCATTGCTGGGTGAGATCGTTGACACCGACATTGCCGAAGCTGAGATCGAGCTTGCCGGTCTCGACCTTGGATAGATCGAGCAGATCGTTGAGCAGCGAAACCAGATGCGCGCCGGCGCCGTGGATGTCCTTGAGATATTCGCGATAGCGCTCGTTGCCGATCGGGCCGAAGCGCTCCGTCATCATGACCTCGGCGAAGCCGGTCATGGCGTTGAGCGGCGTGCGGATCTCGTGGCTGATCTTGGCGAGGAATTCGGCTTTGGCCGCCGCCGCCTTTTGGGTTTCGCGTTTGGCGTTGCGCAGCTCGGTCTCGGCGGCGGCAAGCGCTAGCTCGGTGGCGCGGCGGCCCACCACGTTCAATCCGTTGCTCACGATGAGCGCCAGCGCCGAAGCGCCGTTCCATGGCACCGAGAACAGCCGACCGTCGACCGCAACCGTTTCGCCGCCGCGCTTCATGATCGACAGCGCCTGTGCACCGGTACTTTCCGCGAGCGTATCGGCGCCGCGCTCGACGAACAAAGAATTCAACCCGCCAGCGATTTCGAGCGCCGTGAGATTGTCGTAGCCGGTCGTTTCGAGGAAATGGCGATTGGCATAGAGCAACGCATCGTGCCGGTAAACCAGCACGCCGATCGGAAAACGGTCGAGCAGCGACGGATCGATGACTGCGACCGGCGGCGGCACGGCGGCGGCAACCGCTTCTGCCGCAACAGGACGCTCGGCTTCATCCGCACGTGGCGGCGGCACCTCGGACGAGGACAGTGAGGCCACGGATTCGGCGGCTTGGTCCGGCGGCTTCGGCGCTTCGGCCAGCGCGCCTTCGACACCGGGCTCGGCGGCAGCTGGCGCCTCAGGCGTTCCGCGCAGACGCGCATTCAGTTCCTGCGCCAGTTCGCGGAACGCCCTGCGCTCCACCGGGCTGAGCGTCGGCGCTTTCGGTTCCGCGGGCGGTGCCTGACGGAATGGCACCACATTGGCCGCAGCCGGTGCGATCGTTTGAGCCGGGCGCTCGGGCCGCGGTGCCGCTTCGCCAGGAGCAGCCGTCTCGGCGGCGGGACTTTGCAGTGTCGAGAGCGCACCGTCATCCGTTTCCGGTGCCGGCATGAAGCCGATCGGCCGTTCGCGGCGCGCGCGCGCCAATTGGTTGATGCGGGCAATGTCGCGACAGACGCCGAAGCCGCGATAGCCGCGAAAGCTGCGGTCGCGATCGAACACCGGCAGGCCCGACAGCTCGACCGGCAGCCGGTCGCTCGTTTCATCCACCGGCCAGGGAATGACGATGCCGCTCCAGGTTTCGTGGCTCGACACCGCACGGGCGATCTGATTGGCCGGATCGAGTTTCAGCGCTGCGGCGATCTCGCTCCACGTGCGGCCGAACGCCGCCGTGGTTTTCGGTCCAACCAGCTCGATGAATTCATCGGAGCCGACGACGAAACGACCATCGGCATCCATTTGCCAGACGAACCGCAATGGGTGACGCCGTTCGACGATCGGCTCGGCGGGCGAAGAGATTTGCGGCGTCGGCAGCGCCGGCGACTGCGGCAGTGTCACCGCCGCCTCAGGCACGGCGGACGGCGCAACGGCCTCGCTTGGCTTTACGTCCGCTGTTTCGACATGCGCTGCTTGCGGCAGCGGCAAGCTGAGCACCAGCACGCGCGCTGCTCCATCGCCGAGACGTTGCAGATTGGATTCGAGGACCTTCTGTCCCAACTGCAGCGGTGCCGTCGCGCTGCCGGCATCGAGCGCCTTGGCGGCGACGGCTTGGATACCCAGCGCGGACAGGGAATTTGCTCCGCCAAGCTCTACGCGTGCCGCTGCAGTGGCGTGAACGAGCGCGCCGTCGGCGGCGAAGACGGCGAGCGGTTCGTCATCGCCGAACAGGCGGCGGACTCGCTCGGCAAGCGACAGCGCCGGTCCTGCCGGCTCGGTGGCGGCGACCAGGACCGCGGCCTTGCCGTCGGCAACAACGAGGCGCGAGCAGGCGCAGGTGAGCGCGCGGCCGAAGCCAAGCCCGAAGCCGCGCAAGCGCTCGAGACGCGGCGGGCCGGCCGACGGCAAGGTGGCGGCGAGGCGGACAATTTGCGCGGCGGCCGGGTTGGTGGTGTCGAAGCGGCGCTGCACGCATTCACGCGTATCGGCAGCGCCAAACAGCGCCGCGCCGGCCGCATTCGCCCACAGGATCCGCGAGGCATCGGCGCTCCACAGCCAAACGGGCCATGCGCTTGTCGCCGGCGCCGCAAGTCGCGGGTCACGCAATAGGGCGAGCTCTGACTCTACAAACGTCATGCGACGGAACTCGTTGCCTAAGCAATTCTTAATAGTGCGGGGGCGCTGCGGCGTCCATGGCGCGAAGCCGTCCGCCGCAGGCCTTGGCAGGATAACCTTAATCGCGGCGCCGATGGCTTGGTTTGAGCCAATTGGGCCTTGCATGTCCGAGGCGAAATTACGGTAGGATCAAGCCGCCGGCCCTTTTGCGGAGCACACCATGGCCAAGGATCCCTTCGAGCAATTTGCAATCCCGAACGAGATGCGCAGCTTCGCCGAGCAGAGCGTGGCGCAGGCCCGCCAGGCCTTTGACGGTTTCCTCCAGGCGGCAAACCAGGCCATGGGGCAGTTCCAGGGGCAGGCTCAGGCGGCGCGCAGCGGCGCCCAGGAAATCGCCCAGAAGTCGATGACCTATGCCGAGCAGAATGTGGCGTCGACCTTCGATTTCGCGCAAAAGCTCATGCGCGCCAAGGACGCCGCAGAGCTCATGGGCCTGCAATCGGAATATCTCGCCCGCCAGATGCAGACGATTTCCGCGCAAGTTCAGGATCTTGGCCAAAGTGCCGCCAAAATGGCGATGGAAGCTGCCAAACCTAAGACTTGATTGCGCCGCAGGAATTTCGCGCCGAATCCTCCCTGCGGCGCGAAAATACCCGAAGTTTCAATCCCTCAATTTATTTGTGCAATGCAATATTTTCTGTTGCATTGCACCAAAAGGTGCTATATAAAGTCCTGGAAACCCCAGGCTTGGAAATGTTCAGCGTTCAGCCGTGGGATCAGCAGCGAGGCGGATTCCGGCTTCGCGCAATAAACAAGAGTTTTTAAGGACACCGATCATGGTCGAAGCCAGCACTGCTCCCAAAGTGAAGACGAGCAAGCCCACGACGGGCGCGTTCGAAATGCCGAAATTCGAAATGCCCAAGTTCGACATCCCGAAGGTCGAGATGCCGGCTGCCTTCCGCGAATTCGCCGAGCGCGGCGTTGCGCAAGCCAAGGACACCTACGAGAAGATGAAGGCCGCCGCCGAAGAGGCAACCGACGTGCTCGAGACCACCTATTCGACCGCCAGCAAGGGCGCGGCCGATTACGGCCTCAAGGTCATCGAGGCGACGCGCGTGAACACCAATGCCGCATTCGATTTCTATGGCGAACTGATCACCGCAAAGTCGCTGTCGGAAGTGATCGAGCTGTCGAGCGCACATGCGCGCAAGCAGTTCGAGGCGTTCACGGCGCAGGGCAAGGAGCTCGGCGCGCTGGCCCAGAAGGTCGCCACCGAGACCGCCGAGCCGATCAAGAGCGGCATGAACAAGGCGTTCAGCAAGGTCGCTTAAGTTCGACGCCTTCGGCGTCGTTCCAAAGCGTTACGGTTAAGGGGAAGCCCGGGTTTGCGCCCGGGCTTTTGCTTTATGGCTGGCCGCGTTTGACGGCTTGACCTTCAGCCTTGCCAAAATAGAGCCATGCCCATAGGTTCCGCACGCTTGCCGACCGCGAGCCCGTGCAGCTGTAGCTCAGTTGGTTAGAGCGCTTGACTGTGGATCAAGAGGCCGGTGGTTCGAGTCCACCCAGCTGTACCAGCCACACCGACGAAACTTGCCGTTATCCTTTAGGCCCTTTGCGTGCGGCGGCCATTCGCCGCGGCATGAGCGACAGCGGGTCCTGCGCGGCAACCAAATCGGCGCGCACAATCATCGCGCATCGCGCGGCGAGCTACGCCGGCCATTTTTTCTCCACGCGGCGTGCGGTTCCCACGGCGCCACGGTAATCGGGGTCGCAGCGGAACGGACCGGATCGCCACACGTTGGCAAAATGAGCGGGCCGCACACGGCCCTGCCCGGTTCCATCAACCCCGCGAAGTACAAGGACAACAACAATGGGCCTCTTCTCCAAAGACATCAAAAATATGAACGACCTGTTCGTGCACACCCTGCAGGACATTTATTACGCCGAGAACCAGATCGTGAAAGCGTTGCCCGACATGGTCAAAAAATCCAGCGACCCGCAGCTCAAGCAGGGATTTCAGACTCATCTGCGCGAAACCGAAAATCACGTGAAGCGGCTGGAACAGGTATTCAAGCTGATCGGTCAGAAGGCGCAGGGCGTCGATTGCCCGGCGATCGACGGCATCCTCGAGGAAGCCAACGACGTCGCCGGCGAAGTCGAGAAGAAGTCGGTGCTCGATGCGGCTTTGATCGCCGCCGCGCAAGCGGTCGAGCATTACGAGATGACGCGCTACGGCACGCTGATCTCGTGGGCGAAGGAGCTTGGACGCAACGACTGCGTCACCTTGCTGCAGCAGACGCTGGACGAGGAAAAAGCCACCGACAAGAAGCTGACCGCGATGGCCGAAAGTCAGGTCAACCGCAAGGCCGCGTAAGGCAAGCCCACCCAAGAGGGCAAGGCGACCGCGCCCCATCGAGGGCGCGGTCCCGTACCTCACTCAGCTCCCGATACGACGATAGCGCGAAGCGCTATGTCCTGGTTCGCTCAAGCGCCGGCCTTCAGGCTCGCACCGCACTTTTCCAGCCTCCTTTTGCGCTCCTCCACCGAACAGCTCCGGCTGTAAGACCGAAATCACGCCGCCGTTGCCGACGATGTTCGGCAACGACAGCGTCACAACGAACGCTCGCTGGTAACTCCCGATCGGGATTGCCGCGCGTTCATCGCGCAATACCATTGGCGCAGCCGACACTGTCCGTTCCCACGACACCGAGTTTCATGGGCTTAGTTTCTGGGGCTTGCTCCATTCCCGTGCTCCGATGACAATATCACGGCGTAGCCTTCGTTCCCTCGTTTCATGGAGGATCGACCCATGTCGGGCATCCATCACGTCACGGCGATTTCCGGCAAGGCCGAGCGCAATTGGGAATTTTATACCCGCGTCATCGGGCTGCGCTTCGTCAAGAAGACGGTGAACTTCGACGATCCCGGCACCTATCATCTCTATTACGGCGACCGGGTCGGCCACCCCGGCACCATCCTCACATTCTTTCCGTGGGAACATGCGGCGCCGGGCCGTGGCGGCGTCGGCCTCGCGCAGCAGACGACGTTTCGCATCCCCGCGAGTGCGATCGGCTATTGGACGCACCGGTTCGTCGAAAGCGGCGTCGCCCATGAGGCGCCGGAAAAGCGTTTCGGCGAGACCGTGCTGTCGTTCACCGATCCCGACGGCATGAGCCTGGCGCTGGTCGGCGTGGCCGGGGCCGAATCCGAGCCGGCATGGAGCGCCGGCAACATTCGCCGCCGAACACGCGGTGCGCGGCTTCCACGGCGTCACGCTGATGGTCGAGGACGCGGCGCGCACGGCCGCGGTGTTGACCGATGTTCTGGGATTCAAAGACGCCGGCCGGGACGGAACGCTATCGCGCTTGCGCGCCAGCGAAGCGGTCGGCGGCGTCGTCGATATCCGCGAAGCAAAAGGTTTTTTGCCCGGGCGGCTCGGCCGCGGCTCGGTGCACCACATCGCGTTTCGCGCCGCGGACGACGCGAGCCAGGCGGCGATGGCGCAAAAGCTCGTCGCCGATCTCGGCTTGCGGCCGACCCATCAGCTCGACCGGCAGTATTTCCGCTCGGTTTATTTCCGCGAGCCGGGCGGCATTCTGTTCGAGATCGCGACCGATGCTCCGGGCTTTGCCGTCGACGAGCCGGTCGAAACGCTCGGCCACGATTTGAAGCTGCCGCCGTTTCTCGAGGCGCGGCGCAAGGAGATCGAAGCGGTGCTGCCCGAACTGCAAGCCGCGGAACGGACGGCCTGATGGCCGAGACATTGTCCCTGTCCTTTATTCATCGCTTTGAAAAAGGCGCCGAGGACGATGCGCGCCCGCTGCTGTTGCTGCACGGCACCGGCGGCGACGAGAACGACCTCATCCCGCTCGGCCGCATGATCGCGCCGGCAGCTCCGTTGCTTTCGCCGCGCGGAAAAGTCTTGGAAAACGGCATGCCGCGGTTTTTCCGGCGCTTTGCCGAAGGCCGTTTCGACGAGGACGACGTGCGCCACCGCGCGCAGGAGCTCGCGGATTTCATCGAACAGGCGCAAGTCCATTACGGCATCGCACCGCCGATTGCGCTCGGCTATTCGAACGGCGCCAATATCGCCGCGGCGCTACTGTTGCTGCGACCGCAAACGCTGGCCGGCGCCATTCTGCTGCGGGCGACGCTGCCGTTGTCGCAAACGACGCCGGTCGACTTGACCGGCAAGCCGGTCCTGATTGCTTCCGGCGCGCGAGACCCGATGATGTCGCCGGAAGGCGCCGCGCGGCTGGCGGCGCGCTTGCAGCAATATGGTGCTAGTGTCGAGCATCGCACCTTGCCGAGCGGCCATGAATTGTCGCAGGCGGACGTCACGATTGCGCAAGCCTGGCTGCGGGCCCACGCGCTATCAGTGGCCAAGTGAGAGGTTTAAGTGAGGAGCTAACGGCAATACCGGGAACTGACAGGGGGAGACTTCCGGTGAAAACGCTCGCCTATGGTCTGAGCATTATCTGCGTCATCGTCGCCATCATGTATTTCGTGTTGCCCGGCGGCTCATTGCCGACATTTTTCCCGGGCTATGTCGCCGACTCGACGCGCGTTCATAAGCTGCACGCTTTCGCGGCCGCCACCGGAGCTGTGGTGTTTTTGCTGGTTGGTCTGTCGACGCGGCGGCGCTAGGGCGTACTCACTTCTGCGAAGCCTTCTGCAGCACCGGCAGCCAGGTGTCCTGCTCCTTCTGCACGAAGGCGAGAACCTCCTCGGGCGTCATGGCGCGCGAATAGCTGCCGATATTGCTCAGCCGCTTCTTGAAGTCCGGATCGCTGACCACTTTGGCCAAGTCCGCGCTCACTTTGCTGATGATCGGCGCCGGCGTGCCGAGCGGCGCCACCAGCACTTGCCAGCCGGTTGCGGAAAATCCCGGGATCGTTTCCGCCACTGTCGGCAGATCGGGGAACTGTGGCAAACGCTCGCGCGACGCCACCGCGATCAGCTTCACCTGCCCGGCTTTGACCGATCCGACGATTCCTGAATAGCCCTCGATGATCATCGACACGCGGCCACCGGCGACGTCGGCAAGCGCCGCCGCGGGACCGCCGTTGTAAGGCACCGGCAGCAGCTTGATATCGGCGCGATCCTGAAACACCAAGCCGGTCATATGCGTGAGCCGGCCGACGCCGGTCACCGCGATCGAAATCTTGCCCGGTTCCTTTTTGGCGAGCGCGATCAATTCCGGCAGGGTCGAGACGCCGAGCGACGGCGTCACCGCAAAGAACATCGGATTTTCCGCCGTGTAGCCGATCGGAATGAAATCGCGCGGCAGCTTCAGCGGCAGATTGGGCGCGACCGACGGCAGCGCCGCGAAGGTCGACAGCGCCGGCATGAACAGCGTGTAGCCGTCGGGCGCGGCTTCGGCGGCGGTGCGCGCGGCGATGCTGCCGTTGGCGCCCGGGTGATTGATCACGATGACCTGCTGGCCCCACAATTTGCTCAAGCCCTCGGCGACGAAACGCGCGTCGACGTCCGGCGTAGCGCCGGGCGCCGCGTCGGCGATGATCGTGACCGGCTTTTCGGGATAGTTGCCCGCTTGCGCATGCGCGGCAGGAGCCAGCGGCAAGGTCAGCAGGCCAAGACCGGCAAGGCCGAGCACCATAATAGTCTTCATGTCATCCTCCCTGGCCGCCAATCCTTCACGCAACGGCGCTTGGTCTCAACGTTACCAATCGCCGCACGCGCAAGGCCGCGATGCGATCCGATTGCCGCTCAACGCGAAACCTTGCCGCGTCTTGGGGCAAATAGGTCTGGATTCAAGGTAAACGCACTTCAGGACGGCTTTACCTTAACAAGTTATTGCGCGGTGGCGGCGATGCATCCTTAGCAATTTTCACCTATCACTTTGAACGGGCCACCTACTCCGTCCAGTGAACCGTGACACGCGCGACACCAGTACAAGCGTACGGGACTGCCGATGCGCCGGCGAAGGCCGGACATGCGGCTGTCGCGCGTCTGGCTACGCTGTCGCGCGAATTCGCGCCCGATCTCGGCGTCGTTATCCACGACAATCTAGAGGCGGTGGAAAGCGAGTGGCGCCGCTTCGAAAACATCGCCGACTGCACCGCATTCCAAAGTTTTGATTGGCTCGCCACTTGGCACCGGCACATCGGGCGGCCCGACGGCGTGCGGCCCGTCATCGTCGTCGGTTCCTATGCGGACGGCGAGACCGCGTTCATTCTGCCGCTTGCCATCGCCGGCGAGCGCGGCATCAAGCGGCTATGCTGGTTCGGCCAGGAACAATGCGACTATAACGCGCCGCTGTTGGCGCGCGATTTTGCTGAGCGGGTTTCGCCCGAGCGCTTCCTCGCCGCCTGGCGAACGCTGCGCCAACAAATGCAGCGCGACCCGCGGCTGCGGCATGATTGGATCGAACTGGAGAAGATGCCGCAAATGGTCGGCGCCCAGATCAATCCGTTCCTCACTCTCGACGTCACCGCCAATGCCTCCGGCGCGCATCTGACGCAGCTCGGCGACGACTGGGAGAAATTCTATTTCGCCAAGCGCTCGTCGGCGACGCGCCGGCGCGACCGCGCCAAGCGCCGGCACATGTCGGAATACGGCGAAGTCCGCTTCGTCACCGCCACCGAGGCCGACGACGCGCGACGCACGCTGGAGACCTTGATCGATCAAAAGCACCGCGCCTTCGCGCGGCGGGGCATTCGCGATATTTTTGCGCGGCCGGGATTGGGCGAATTCTTTCTCGACCTGGCGTCAAATCCAGAAATCCGCCATCGATTTCACATCAGCCGTGTCGAAGTCGGCGACACCTGGGCGGCGGCGAACTTCGCGATTTTGTTCGGCGATTGCTACTACCACGTGCTGGCGAGCTACGAAGACGACGCCGCAGTGTCGCATTACGGGCCCGGCGCGCTGCATCTGCGCGAATTGCTTGCGCATGCGATCAAGCTCGGCTATGCGGCGCTTCGATTTCACCATCGGCGACGAGCCGTACAAGGACGAATGGTCCGATACCAGCGTAAAACTTTACGATCACAGCGCGGCGGCGACCTGGCGCGGCTGGCCGGTGAGCGCGGCGTCGACAGCGCGGCGCCGGCTCAAGCGCTTCGTCAAGCAAACGCCGTCGATCTGGAAGCTGGTCTCGCGCCTGCGTGCCACGGTCGGCGCGCTCACGCATCCGAAGGCGTCGCCGCAGTCAAGCGTCCGCAACGACAGCCGCGCCGCCAAGGCGCAGCCGCAACCTGCGGTCGCCTGCGTCATGGGCGACATGGATTTGTTGCAGCCAATCGCGGCGGCCGGCATCCCCTGCGCCGTGGTGACGCGGCCGGGCGTGCCCTCGCTCTACTCGCGCTTCGCGCGCTCGCGCCTGCCTTGGGACGATTTTTCGCAAAACACCGACGCGCTCACTCGATGCGCTTGAACGCTTCGCCAGCACCCAGCGCGAACAGCCGGTGCTGTTCTATGAAGAAGACGCGCAGCTTCTGTTGATTTCGCGCCATCGCGAACGGCTGGCAAAATCGTTTCGCTTCGTCATCGCCGACGCGACGCTGGTCGAAGACCTGCTCGACAAGGCGCGGTTCCAGGACTTGGCGCAGCGCCACGGCTTGCCGGTGCCGCCAGCGCGCCAGTTTCATCCCGTCGCCGTCGAGCCCGACCATCTCGACCTTGCCTTTCCCGTCATCATCAAGCCGCTGACCCGCCTGGAGCGCTGGAACGACGTTTTTGGATTGCGCAAGGCGCTTGAAGTGAAGGACGTCGATGCGTTGCGGGCATTGTGGCCGCAATTGCTCGATGCCGGCGTCGATCTTCTGGCGCAGCAACTGATCCCCGGCGCCGAAGCGCAAATCGAAAGCTATCACTGCTACGTCGACCAGCGCGGCAGCATCGCCGGCGAGTTCACCGGCCGCAAGATTCGCACTTTTCCGCTGGCGTACGGCCACACCACGGCGCTCGAAATCACCGCCGCGGCGGACGTGCAACGGCAAGGCCGCGATATCGTCGAGCGGCTCGGGCTGAGCGGCGTCGCCAAGCTCGATTTCAAGCGCGACCAAGCGGGCACGCTGCATCTGTTGGAAATCAATCCCCGCTTCACGCTGTGGCATCACCCGGCCGCCGTCGCCGGCGTCAACATCCCGGCGCTGGTCTACGCGGATTTGACCGGAACGCCGCGGCCGGCGACGACGCCCGCGAAAGCGGGCGTGCGCTGGTGCCGCGCCTGGAAGGATTTGCCGGCAGCGCGCGCGTCCGGCGTCCCGCTGACGACGTGGTTGCCCTGGGCGCTCGCTGCGAGGCGAAATCGGCGCTGTCGTGGAACGACCCGATGCCGGTCGTGCGCTCGACGCTGTATCGCCTGCTGCCGCGGAATGGCGGACAAAAGCCTGCGCAACTGCGCGAGTGGACGTACCGATGAGGCTCGCGCTCATTTCCGACATCCACGCCAATCTCGAGGCGCTGGAGGCGACATTTTACGATATCGCCGAACGATCGATCGACCGCATCGTCTGCCTCGGCGATATCGTCGGCTACAATAGCGACGCCGCCGCCTGCATCGCGCTGATCCGCGGCGCCGACTGCGTCTGTGTCGCCGGCAATCACGATCTCGCCGCCTGCGGCCGGATCACGACGCGCAAGTTCTCGAGCGCCGCGGCGCGCGCCGTCGCCTGGACGCGCCAGCAATTGAGCGCCGACGATCTCGAATTTCTGGAAAACCTGCCGCTCAAGGCCAATATCGGCAATCGCGTCATTGCCGTGCACGGCGCGCTGCATCCCGAGACCGATTGCGCGAGCGTGCGGCTCGACAACGACAAGCAACGGATGCAAAGTTTTGACGCGCTGATGACGCATCCGTCCGGCGCGCGCATCTGCGCCTTCGGACATACCCATCACGCCGGCGTCTACGAGTTGCGGGGAAATCATCTGGCGATGAACGCGGAAGAGCACGTTCAGCTGCGCGACACGTCGTATTATCTGATCAATCCCGGCACGATCGGCGAGCCGCGTTCGGCCGAACGCCGCGCCACCTACATGATCCTCGATCTGGAGCGCCGCACCGTGACGACGCGCCACGTCGACTACCAGGCATCGGCTGAATTCATCGACTCGCACAAGGGCGGCTTGGTGGCGCGTTTTGGCTTGGCTGGTTTAGGTTTGGCAGGCTTGGCCAGCCGATGGCGCGCCTGACCACGCTTTCGCCTTAGCGCTCGATCCGATCGAGATTTTCCGTCATCCGCGCAACGATGCGCCGGAACGCGGCGAGATCGCGCAGCGCGATGCCCTCCTCCGCTTCGTCGGTGATGGTCCGCGCCACGCCCAGCAATTCGCCGCGCAGCCGCTTTGCCTTCGCGGTGAGGAAAACCAGCACCTTGCGGCGATCCTCGTCGCCGCGCACGCGGCGGATCAGCCCGGATTTCTCCATGCTGCGCAGCGCGATCACCGTGGTCGGTTCCATCATGCCGACCCGCGCCGAGAGCTCGCGTTGCGAAAGCCCGTCCGTGATCCACAACACGCGCAAAAAATACCATTGGCCGCGCATGACGCCGTAAGGGCCGATACGCCGCTCCAGCAATCGCTGAAACGCGCGATGTGCGTCGCGCACCAGATAGCCGGAACTCGATTGCGGCGGGAACTCGCCGGCGCGGCGCGGCGGCGGCTTGGCTTTCGGTGCAGGTCGCAGTGGCATCGGCGTTGACAGGTCGTGCAGCGTTACCGATAATTACTTAGAAATCTATGCAATGGGAATGCTGACAATGCAACAGCCGCAGCGCTTGGGGCAACAACAAACACCCGCGACGCCGAACCAGGCCTTCGATCTGCGCTCGACGCTGGAATGGCTGCGCGCCGCCGGCGAATTGATCGAGACCGACAAGGAAGTCGATCCCGACCTGCAGGTCACCGGGCTGCAGAAGCACATGGACGGCGGCTGTCCGATCCTGTTCAACAACGTCAAGGGCAAGCCGAACCACCGCGTCATCACCAATCTGTTCGGCGACATATCGATCATCAACCGCATGTTCGGCTGGAAGGACGACGCCGAGCGCGTGCGCAAGCTCGCGCATGCGCTGTCGCATCCGCTCAAGCCGGTCGAGATCGCGCAGAGCGAAGCGCCGTGCCAGGAATTCGTCGTCGAGAAGCCCGACGACGTGAATAAATGGATGGTGCCGATCCGCCACACCACCTACGAGCCCGAGCTCACCGTCGGCTCCGGCATCCGCTGCGTCACCGGCGCGCAATTCGATGGCGGCTCCGACCTCGGCTACAACCGCATGAATTTCCGCTGGGGCAATGTCGGCACGTTCCAGATCTCGCCCGGCTCGCACATGTGGCAGGTGGTCAACAAATACTACAAGGAAGACCAGCCGGTGCCGATCACCATGTGCTTCGGCGTGCCGCCGGCCTGCACATTGATGGCGGGCGCGGGCTTCGACTACGCGGTGCTGCCGATGGGCTGCGACGAGATCGGCATCGCGTCCGCGGTGCAGGGCGCGCCGATCCGGCTGGTGAAAGCGCGCACCGTCGATGCCATGGCGCTCGCCGATTGCGAACTGGTGCTCGAAGGCTACGTCAATCCGCGCGACCGCCGCTTCGAGACCAAGGAAGCCGAAGATGCCGGCGTGCAAGGCCGCTATCACTTCCATCCGGAGTGGGCCGGCTACATGGGCAAGTCCTACAAGGCGCCGACCTTCCACGTCACCGGCATCACCATGCGCAAGCCGGAGTCGAAGCCGATCATCTTCGCGCTCGGCGTGCACATGCTCGACGACCACAATATCGACACCACCGTGCGCGAGGCGGCGATCTACGAGCTGTGCAATCGGCTGCAGCCGGGCATCGTGCAGAACGTGGTGATCCCCTACTGCATGACCGATTGGGGCGGCTGCATCATCCAGGTGAAAAAGCGCCACCAGATCGACGAAGGCTGGCAGCGCAATTTCATGGCCGCCGCGCTGTCGTGCTCGCAGGGCATGCGGCTTGCCATCGCGGTCAGCGAGGACGTCGATCCCTATTCCATGGACGACATCATGTGGTGCCTGACCACGCGGGTGAATCCGCGCACCGATATCTTGAACCCGATCCCCGGCGGCCGCGGCCAGACCTTCATGCCGGCCGAGCGCATGACCGCGGGCGACCGGCAATGGACCGCGTCGAACACGCAATTCGAAGGCGGCATGGGCATCGATGCCACGGTGCCGTTCGGGTACGAGAGCGACTTCCTGCGCCCGGTCTATCCGATCGACAAAGTGAACCCGGAGGATTTCTTCTCAAAAGAAGACGTCGCCAACGCCAAGAAGCGCATGCACGGCTGGGTGAATTCGCTGGCGCGGACGGGAAGATAAAATCTTTTACTTTTGACTTCGCAACGAGCAGCAGGGAGTACGTCATGCGAAAATCAATCACAGGTGCGATCGCTGCAAGCATTCTCTCGATTTGCGTCGCAGCGGCGCTGGCGCAGACCGCGCCGGCGAAGAGTGCCGACACGTCCAAGGGCAAGGCCCTGGTCGACGCCAAGGGTATGACGCTCTACACGTTCGACCGCGACGCCACCGGCAAATCGAACTGCAATGGCGTTTGCGCCACCAATTGGCCACCGCTGATGGCCGGCGCCGATGCCAAGGCATCGGGCGATTGGACCATCGTCACCCGCGACGACGGCGGCAAGCAATGGGCCTACAAGGGCAAGCCGCTCTATGACTTCTGCCAAGGATACCAAGCCGGGCGACGTGACCGGCGACGGCGTCAACAGCGTCTGGCACATCGCCGCGCCGTAATCTCCGTCGGCGCTGCTCAACATCAGCCGGCGCAGAAAGCGGCCTTGATCGCTTGGACAGCGTTTCTGTTCGTGTTGATGGAATTGTCAAGGATCGATGACCGCCGAAGGCGGCGGCGCTTCGCGCCGTCCTTGACAATTCCATCAACACGAACAATTTGGCGTCCAAGCGATCAAGGCTGCCACCCGATCATTATGAAGGACAATTAAACAGGATGTCCGAAACATCCGATCGACGCCTTTATTTCCCCCACGTCGCGCGCAACCGCGAGCCGATCCTCGAAGTTTTGCAACGCGTGCTGCCGCGTGACGGGTTGGTGCTCGAAATCGCCAGCGGCGGCGGCGAGCATGCGGCTTACTTTGCGAGCAATCTGCCCGGCCTGCGCTGGCAGCCGACCGATGCCAATTCCGAAATGTTCGAAAGCATCGCCGCGCACCGCGCCGCCGCCGGCGTCGCCAACCTGCTTGCGCCGCTCCATCTTGACGTGACCTCGCAGCAATGGCCGGTCGAACGCGCCGACGCGATGGTCTGCTGCAACATGATTCACATTTCGCCTTGGGCCGCCACCGAAGGCCTGATCGCCGGCGCCGGGCGAACGCTCCCGCGCGGTGCGCCGCTTTATCTTTACGGTCCCTACAAGATCGATGGCCGCCACACCGCGCCGAGCAATCAGGATTTCGACACGCGATTGCGCGGGCAAAACCCGTTATGGGGCGTGCGCGATCTCACCGACGTGTCGGATTTGGCGAAACGCCACGGTCTTGCGCTCGAAGAAACCGTAGCCATGCCGGCCAACAATCTCAGCGTCATTTTTCGCCGCGCGTAATTCGATGCCGCGTCACGCCGGCATGCTCGACGGCCAATGCAGCGTGTAAAACTCGACCGGCTCCATCCGGCCCTTGACCGGCGCTTGCTGCAATTCGCAGCCTTCGATGTCGAGGCCGCCGGCTTCGGCCGCCGGGCCGCGACACGATCATCACGCAATCGAATTCCTTGGTCAGGCTTTCCAGCCGCGCGCAGGTGTTCACCGTGTCGCCTATTGCGGTGATGATTTGCGAGCGCGGCGGCCCCATGGCGCCGACGATGGCTTCGCCGTAATGGATGCCGATGCCGATCCGCAGCGGCTCTTTGAGATCGTTGCGCAGCCGGTAGTTCAGCTGATCGAGGGCCGCCAGCATCTCGCGCGCGCCGCGCAACGCATCGGCGGCGCCGCGCGTCGGATCGTCCTCGTAAAGCCCGTACAGCGCCATCAACCCGTCGCCGGTGAATTGCGAATAGTGGCCGTTGGTCGCGACCAGCGCCTTGGTCATGTCGTGGAAAAACTGATTGAGGATGAACAGCACGTCGTAGGGCAGCTTGGCCTCGCCCAACGTGGTCGAGCCGCGCATGTCGACGAACACCACGGTGATCGGGCGCTCGCGTCCTTCGAGACCGCCGCGCACGGTGCCGTCGATGGCGCCGGCGTCCGCGGCCAGAAGCGGCATCACGGCGATGTCGGCGGTCGGCCGAACCTGGCAGGCGAGCCGCATGCCCGGCGTGCCGCCGATGCGCTCGAGCGCGATCGCCTCCAGACCCGACGCGGCGGGAAGCCGATCGAGGCCCTTGGTCACCAGGATGCGGCACGTGGTGCAGCGCGCCCGGCCGCCGCACACCGAGGCATGCGCAATGCCGTTTTCGCGCAACGTCTCCAGCACCGTGGCGCCGGGCAGGATCGGCACGCTGCGTCCGCCCGCATGCGCCAGCATCGGCGGCCGCCGGCGGCGGTGATACCAGCCTCGGATGCCGCGCGCGGCGAACGGCAGCAGCACGAGAGCGAGATAAATGCCCCAACCAAAATGTTCGATTCGGCGAATTCCCGCCATCGTTTCATCGGTGAGATTGGAATCCTCCAGCGCCGAACTGACAAAATCGGGAGTCTTGGCCTCACGCAGAACCTGATTGCCGCCGGTAACATAACCGGCCAGCGCCAAAGCCGGCAGCAGCAGCGCGAAGCCAAACAACCAGATCCGCAAGCTCGGGTACCAGGGTTTCGTCCGCAGCCAGAAATGGATGCCGATGCAGGCATGAGTCCACACCGTCAGCACCGCAATCATCTGCACGGCGGCGAGCCAGGGGAACATCACCCACTGCACGATGAAGACCGTACTGTAGTAAGTCGTGACGTCGAAGACACTGGCGGCAATGCGCGCCGATACGATATGGGGGATCAGCAGCGCCGGAATGCAAAGGCCCAGCGAAAGCTGCGCCCATTCCCAGCGAATGAGCCGCAGCGAACGCCGGATATAGATCGACCACAAGGCGTTGCTGAAGTGGACGACAAAGGCTGTGGTCAAGAGCACCGTGCCGGCTAAGGTTCGCCAGGGAAACATCAGAAAGTCGAGCACCTTGCCGGCGGTCTCCAGCGAAACCAGCAGGAACGCATGCGCGGTGAGATGGCAGATCACGAATGTGAGCATGACCAGCGCGCTGGCCAGCCGCAGGCCGCTTCTGGAAATGGCGTGTTTCCAAGTCATGCCCGCGTTCTCGCATCGAGCGTCAGCACGTCACGGCGTACCACAATAACCAGGATCACTAGGGTTTGAAATTATTCCCGTCCCGACTCCACCTTGCAGCCAGCGCCCGGCGGTCGAGCTTGCCGCGCTCGGTCTTGGGCAGCGAGGTGCTGATCACGATCTGCTTCGGCGCCTTGAACGCCGGCAGCACTTTGGCGCAATAGCGCAACAGCTCCTCGGCATCGACCGGCGTGCCCGGCCGCGTGACTACGTAACTCACCACCTCTTCGCCATAAACCGCATCCGGCACGCCAACGGTCGCGGCTTCGATCACGTCGGAGCGTTGCATCAGATAGGAATCGATCTCGACCGGCGAGATTTTGGCGCCGCCGCGGATGATCTGCTCCTTTTCGCGGCCGGTGAGCATCAAGAAACCGTCGGCGTCGAGACAGCCGAGATCGCCGGTGCGAAAGCGGCCGCGGCTGTGGATTTTCATCTCGCCGTCCTCGCCGAGATAGCGGAACGGGTGATCGGGCCAGCCGCCAAGCTCGACATAGCCGGTCTCGCCCGGCGGCAAGCGCCGGCCATCGGCGTCGACGATGGCGAGATCATGATAGGCCAACGGCTTGCCGACGGTGCCGAGGCGGCGCTGTTCGCCGGGAATGGCGGCGATCCAGCTCGCCTCGCTGGCGCCGCAACCCTGCGCCACGGGAATCCCGAATTTCTGCTCGAACCGCTTCCACTCTTCGACCAGTAGCGGCGCCGAGCTCGAGGTGACGAAGCGCAGTTTCGGCAGGTTGTCGCGATGCGCGCGTTTGTTCGCTGTTGAGCAGAATATTGATCGTCGTCGGATTGCCGGCGGCGATGGTCACGCCGTGATCGCGCAGATGCTGGAAAAAACGGCTGGCCGAGAATTTTTCGGCCAGAACCAGGGTGGCGCCGCGATTGACGATCGTCAGCGCGCCCAAGGTCTGCGCCGAGTTCCAGCTGAACGGGCGGAAATCGTAAAGCCGGTCGTCCGCCGTGATGCCCCAGCCGGCGGCGAGCGGATCGATGTTGAGCAGGTATTCGCGGAAATTCAGCACCACGCCCTTGGGCTGCGCGCTGGTGCCCGATGTGAACAGGATGACGGCGTCGTCGCCGGGCTGCGCCGCTTGCGCCGGATCGCCCGGCGCGCAACGCGCAAGCTCGGCGAACAGCGTACCCGGCTCGAGTTTGTCCGAGCGCCCGATCCGCAACCGCGGCGCGGACGTTGCCGGCCAGCAGATCGTCGAGCTGCAGTCCGTCCTGATAGAGGATGAGCTTCGGCTTGAGCCGCTCGAAAATATTGTCGAGCTGGTTGCGGTTCATCTCGACGTGGATGGTGCAGATGGTCGCGCCGTTGGCCATGACGCCGAAATAGCAGAGCAGTTGCTCGATCGAATTGTTGGCAAGCAGCGCGACCCGGTCGTTCGGCCCAAGACCGCGCTGCCGCAAAAACGTGGCGAAGCGGCCGACCGTCTCGCGCAATTGGCCGTAGCTGACGGTGCGCCCATCATCCGCCGACACGACCCATGTCTTGTCCGGCGCGGCAAGCGCGGCGCGCGCGATCCAGTCGTGCAGCAGGTTTGAGCCGGCGTCTTCTTGCATGATAGGATGGGTTAAGGCTAATTCCTTAGCATTATAAGCATTTCGCGGCGGCGCGAAGCAAGGTGCAGATCAATGGCGGAACAGAACTTCATGCCCGATCCCATGTCGACGCCGATCGGGGATGGAACATTGGGCGGCCCCGGCTCGAACGCGGCACCGTTTCTGCCCTATCACGATCTGCGGCAATGGCTCGAAGAGGCGAAGAAGCTCGGCGAGGTCAAGGAACTCAGCGGACTCACCTACCAGCAGGATATCGGCATGGTCGCGGAAATGTCGGCCCATGCCGACGATGCGCCCTGCTTCGTGTTCGAGGACGTGCCCGGCACGCTCAAAGGTAGCCGCCTCCTGGTCAATTTCTTCGCCGGCAAGCGCAAGAACATGACGCTCGGATTTTCCACCGAGCTGTCCAAGCTCGATCTGAGCGAAGGTTTTCGCGTCAATCACGCCGGCATGCTCAAGCGCATCCCGCCGAAATTCGTCGAGTCCGGCCCGGTGATGCAGAACGTCATGCAGGGCGATGCGATCGACGTCACCAAATTCCCGGCGCCGCAATGGCATGCGCAGGACGGCGGCCGCTATATCGGCACCGGCTGCTACAACATCATGCGCGACCCCGACGACGGCTGGATCAATTGCGGCACCTATCGGGTCATGATCCACGACCAGAAATCGCTCGGCTTCTACATCTCGCCCGGCAAGCACGGCCGGGTGATGCGCGACAAATATGCCGCGCGCGGCGAGCGCATGCCGGTGGTCATCATCTGCGGCGGCGATCCGATGAGTTTCCTCATGGGCTCGAGCGAAGTGCCGCCGGGCGTCTGCGAGCTCGACATCATCGGCGGCATGCGCGGCCAGCCGGTCGAGGTGATCAAGGGCCCGATCACCGGCTTGCCGATTCCCGCCAATGCCGAGATCGCCATCGAGGGTTTCGTCGAGCCCGACAATGTGCGGCTCGAAGGCCCGTTCGGCGAATGGACCGGCTATTACGCCAGCGACCATCGGCCCGAGCCGGTGATCGACATCAAGGCGATCTATCATCGCCACGAGCCGATCCTGCTCGGCTGCGTGCCGCAGCGGCCGCCGGACGAGATCTGCCGCTACCGCGCCATCGTCCGCTCGGCGCTGTTGCGCGAGAACATCGAGAAGGCCGGCGTGCCCGGCATCACCGCGGCCTGGGCGCACGAGGTCGGCAATGCGCGGCTGTTCCTCGCCGTCGCGGTCAAGCAGCGCTATCCCGGCCACGGCAAGCAGGCCGGCCACATCGCCGCGCAGTGCCACGTCGGCGCTTATTGCGGGCGTTATGTGATCGTGGTCGACGACGACATCGACGTCTCGAACCTGGAAGAAGTGATCTGGGCGCTGATTACGCGCTCGGATCCCGCCACCTCGATCGACATCATCCGCGGCGCCTGGTCGACGCCGCTCGATCCGCGCATCGAGCCCGAGCGCAAGGCGGCCGGCGACTACACCAACAGCCGCGCCGTGATCGACGCCTGCCGACCGTGGCACTGGCGCGATAAATTCCCGGCGGTCAACATGCCGTCGGCCGAAGAACGACGCATCGGATTGCAGAAGTTCGGCCACCTGATGAAGAGCTGAAACGCGGCCATTCCAGAGGCCCCATCGCGGAGATTAGTCTTGACGAATCAGGCCGCTAGGCGATAGCGCGTTTGTCGGGCGGGGTTCTGAGCATCTGTAGGTCGCCAGCGCATTTTCAGTTGTTTCCAAGCGGTTAATGGCGAAGTAACCATCCGTTAACCATTGCGTCGTCACGTTCGTTGTATTGGACAACAATCGACGCGCCACAGATGGCACTGAACGGCAAGGCACAAGGCAACGGTTGGCTGGATCAAGCCGCCCGTCTCGCCGTCACCCATGCGACGCCCATAGCGAAGCGGTCGCAGTCTTCGCTGACCGCGGCCGAGACGGAATTCGACGCGGCAGCGGATGACAGAGAAACCGTACTTGCCGAGGAGCTCGAATTGACGCGCGCCAGGGCGACCGGCCTCGAACGGCGCCTGGCCCAAGAGACGGCCGCAAAACAAACGCTCAGCGAGCAATTTCAGGCGGCGGATGCGCGGATCGCGGAGCTTGAGAACGAGCTTGCCGCGGCGCACGATGAGCTGGCGCTCCGCGACAACGAGAACGAATCGTTGCGAACCTCGCTCGATCTGGCGATGACCGAGAACGCCGCGCTGACCGAGCGCCTCGCCAAGAGCGGCGCCGCGCAGCATTCAACGGGCTCCCAGCTTGAATACCTGCAGACGGCGCTGGCGACGGCCGAGACCGAGTGCACCAGGCTATTCAGTGAAGCCCGGGATTTCCGGATCGAAGCCAGCACACTGAATGACGTTCTGGCAACGATGACATCGCGCGCCGAGATGGCGGAGCGGCTGCTCGCCGATGCGCGCGAATGCCTGGCTGGCCGCATAGCGGAAAACGCCGTCACCGAGCGCAACCTCGCCGACGCCACCGCCGCCCGGCGCGATGGCGAGCGTGACCTACATGAACTTCAGGATTTGCTGCGCCTGAAACAATGCCAGATCAACGAGCTCGAACAGTCGCGTCTGCAGCTCATCGCGGCGACCAATACGTTGCTGAAAACCTTCCAAGACCGCGACGCGGCCCTGGTCCACGCCGACGACGAGATCAGGGTTCTCAACGCACGGATTGTCGAGCTTGAGGCCAAGATCGCGCAGATCGAGGCGCAATCGCGTCAAGCCGCCAGCCGGCGGCAAACCGCCAAAGCCCCTGCTCAATCGCAGCAAACCGTGATCCTCCCGAGCGCCGATGACGCCGGCGACAAGATCCGGAAAAAATGGGCCGAGCTGGCCCGCGAATTGGCCAAACTGGCAAAGCTCAAGCCGCAATTGGTGACGCCGGCCCGGGCAGGCTCATCGCTGCTGGCCAGCACCATCACGTTCTAATCGCTCTCCAAAAGTTCCGGCATTTGCTGTAAAGCGGATGCCCATGAGCTGGAATTCGCACTGGCCCGACCTGCCGTTCGACGCGTGGAGCGAGACCTGCGACACGCTGCAATTGTGGACGCAGGTCGCCGGCAAGGTGCGGCTGGCCTGCACGCCTCTCGTCAATCATTGGTGGAACTCAACCTTCCGCGTCAACGCGCGCGGCCTGATCGCGCCGCAGAACCGCTGCGGCGAGCGCACCTTCGACATCGTGTTCGATCTCGTCGACCATGAGCTGCGCATCGCCAGCAACGACGGCCGCATCGAGAGCTTTGCGCTCAAGCCGATGCCGGTCGCCGATTTCTATGTCGAGTTCATGGAGCGGCTGCGCAACCTCGACATCGACGTGTCGCATCTGGACGATGCCGTGCGAAATCGAGAACGCGGTGCCGTTCGATGAGGATCACCTCCACGCGCAATACGACCCCGAATACGTCGCGCGCTTCCATCAGGCGCTGGTGCAGTCGGCCCGCGTGATGACCGAATTCCGCTCGCGCTTCATCGGCAAAGTGAGCCCGGTGCATTTCTTCTGGGGCAGCTTCGATCTCGCGGTGACGCGCTTTTCCGGCCGCACCGCGCCGCCGCCGCACGGCGTCACACCCAACGTCGCCTCTTGGGTGATGGCGGAAGCCTATTCGCACGAAGTCTCGAGCTGCGGCTTCTGGCCCGGCAACGGCGGCTTCGGACAGCCGGCGTTTTACGTCTATGCCTATCCGGAGCCGGAGGGTTACGGCGACACGCCGCTGCGCACCGCGGACGCGCTACTACGATAAGGATCTCGGGCAGTTCATCTTGCCCTACGAGGCGGTACGCCTCGCCCGCGATCCCGACGCGCTGCTGCTCGGCTTCCTGCAGGACACCTACGAAGGCGCCGCCGATCTGGCGGAGTGGGATCGCGAGGCGCTGGAGCGCAGTTGATCGCTTACGCCGCCGCGGCCGCTTGCGCCTTCTTGTCCAGCACGAAGTCGTAATGCACGACGTAGAACGGCTCGTTCATCAACTCGCCGCTCGGCGTCTTGCTGCCGGCCGGCATCTTCTGAAAGTCGACGATCAGCGGCTCCTTCACGCCATAGACCGCGTCGTGCTCGATCCATTTGTCGCCGGACTGGAACAGATGCGTCACCAGGCCGTGATAGCCCGGCGCGTCGAGGGCGAAGTGAATGTGCGCCGGCCGCATGTGGCTCAGATTCGGTGCGGTTCATCAGTTCGCCGATCGTGCCGTCCATCGGGATGGTGTAGGCGATCGGCGCCACGGTGCGAATGAGATACGAGCCGTCGGGCTGCGAGCGATAAAGCCCGCGCATCCACGGGCCTTCGATCTCCGGACGCTGCGCCTCGTAGAGGCCGTCGCCGTCGGTCTGCCACAGATCGAGCATCGCGCCGGCAACCGGCTCGCCCTTGACGCCGTGCACCGTGCCGGTGACGAAGCAGGCGAATGCCCGGCGCATTGCACGGCCATGTTGCCGCCGTTGGCGACGGCCGGCGCATCGGGCACGTGGAACGGGCCTTCGACCGTGCTCGGCGTCGCGCCGTTCGCCTGCCGGTGATTGATGGCGTCGACCAGCATGCTGATGCCGAGCACGTCCGACATCAGGATGAATTCCTGGCGCTTCTCGTCGCACATCTGTCCGGTGCGGGTGAGGAAATCGATCGCCGTCGCCCATTCGGCCTGCGTCGGCTCGATCTCGCGCACGAAGGCATGGAGCGTGCTTCACCAATGCCGTCATCACCTGCTTGCAGACGCGGATCGGGAATATCGCTCCAGCGCTCGCGCACGACGTCGGTCAAGGTCTGTTCGGTCACATAAGGCATGGTCGTCTCCTCAGAATCCCGAATCTTACTTGCCGGCGATTTCGCGCCGCACGATGGCGGTGCCTTCGGCCATGGCTTTCATCTTACCAAAGGCCACGGCGCGCGGCAGGTATTTCATGCCGCAATCCGGCGCCACCACCACCCGATTTGCCGGGCACGTGGGCCAGCGCCCGCCGGATGCGCTCGGCCACGGTCGCCGGCGTCTCGACCGTCATATCGGACAAGGTCGATGACGCCCAGAATGATGGTTTTCGACGGCAGCTCCCGCAAGATCGCGAGATCGAGCTTGGGCTGCGCCGCCTCGATCGATATCTGCTGGGCCTTGGAGCCTTCGAGCTCGGCCAGGAACGAATAGCCCGACGGCTTGTCGTGCACCACCGCGGCATAGCCGAAGCACAGATGCACCGCGACCGTGCCTTTGACGCCGTCGAGCGCGCGGTTGAGCGCCTTGAGACCATATTGCCGGGCCTTGTCCGGATGCTGCTGCATCCACGGCTCGTCGATCTGCACCACGTCGGCGCCGGCGGCGAACAGATCCTTGATCTCGGCATTGACGGCGTCGGCGTAAGCCAGCGCCACCGCTTCCTCGTCCTTGTAATAGTCGTCCTGCGCCTGCTTGCCCATGGTGAACGGGCCCGGCACGGTCGCCTTGATGGCGCGGTCGGTATTGGCGCGCAGCACTTTGAGATCGCGCAGCTCGACCGGATGCTTGCGCCGGATCGGGCCGACCACCCGCGGCACCGGGATCGGCCGGCCGCTGCGATTGATCGTGGTGCCGGGCTTGTCCGATGTCGATGCCTTCGAGCGCGGTGGCGAAGCGGTTGGAATAGCTTTCGCGGCGCTGCTCGCCATCGGTGACGATGTCGAGCCCGGCGCGCTCCTGGTCGCGAATGGCGAGAATGGTGGCGTCGTCCTGGGCCGCTTCGAGCTTGTCGCGGCGCCACGAGCCAGAGATCGTCGGCGCGCACCCGCGGCACCTGCTTCGACAGCTTGTCGCGGTCGATCAGCCAGTCCGGTTGCGGGTAGGAGCCGACAAGGGAGGTAGGCAGGAGCATTACGGTTCTCTTCGTTCCTGCCCCGATGTCTATCCTCCCCCGGAAAACCGGTGGAGGATATTCGTCAGATGACGGCAGTTACTTCAGCGCCTTTTCGTAGGGATAGATGACGCTGCCGGTCTTCTCGTCGGCCGGCGTGAGCACCGTCTGGTAGCTCATGCCGCGCCAGGTATCGAGGTTCGCGGCGTCGGTGAGGTCGTGATACTGGACCTGCATCATCCCGGACTTGGTCCACTCGCCGTTTTTGCCGAACCGGATGCCGGACGCCATGATGGTGTTGAACTCATGGCTGCGCAGGTAGTCGGCGATCTTGTCGTCGTCGATGCTTTTCGCGCCGGTGACGGCGTCGGCCAGCACTTGCAGATAGGCGTAGCCCCAGCCGCCGAGGTAATAGCCGAGCGGATCGACGCCTTCGGCTTTGGCGCGGTCCTGGTACTTCTTGAAGAAGTCCGCGGCCGGCGCCATCAATTTCGCCGACGGCACCCAGGTCTCATAGTTGATGATGCCGTTGAGCTTACCCTTGAGCTTGTCCTTGAACACGGTGGCTTGCAGTCCGACCATGCCGCCGCCCATCATCTTCGGCTTGAAGCCCAGCTCGTTGGCTGAGAGCAACATGCCGACCGAGCTCAGCGGATACGAGCAGATGATCACGAGATCCGGATTGGCCGATTGCATCGCGCGGATGATCGGCGAGAAGTCGGTCGTGTTCGGCGGATAGGTTTTGTCGTAGACGGTCTGGAAGCCGTATTTCTTGATGTTGTTGCGCGCGCCTTCGCAGGCGTTGCGCGAGAACTCGGCGTCCTCGGCAGCGAGCGCGATGGTTTTCGGTTTGGGATTTTGCGCCGCGGCGATCTGGAAGAAGCCTTCGGTGAAGGATTCCTTCGGCGTCGGTCCCGACGGCAGCATCGAGAAATATTTCGGATAGTGGAATTCGCCGTTGGCATCGAGCGCGAACAGGCCGATGAAGGTCTTGTTCTTCTGCATCACCACCGGAATGGCCGGTGCCACCATGTTGGTCGCATAGGGGCCGACGACGAGATCGACTTTGTCGACGTCGAGCAGTTTCGTGTAGATGCCGGGCACGAGCGCCGGATTGGACTGATCGTCATAAGAGACGAGCTGGACCGGCCGACCGAGCAGCCCGCCCTTGGCGTTGACTTCCTCTTCCCAGATTTTGGCGCCGAGCAGCGCCTGCTTGCCGTTAGGGGCGAGCGGGCCGGTCAGCGCCATGCTGAAGCCGATCTTGATCGGGTCCTTGGTCTGCGCTGACGCCGGCAACGGCGCCGCGGCCAAGCCCGTCGCAAGCAGTACGGCGCCGAAGGCGCGGGCAACGCCGCGGCGCGAAACGTATTCGATCATGTTTTCCTCCAAAAGGCGGATTTTCTATTGCTAGTTATGTTCTGGTTCGATTCTTGGCACCGGTCTGACCGCCCCGGTCTTAGACCAGACGCGACAGTGTCGGGCGCAGAATGCCCTGCTTTGGTACGTGTGAAAAGAGAGCGTGGCAATGTGCCCTCTTTCGTGGGCCCTATGGTCAATAGCGGTGGGCAGCAACCCCCTTGTCGGCGGATGAGCCCGCAAACTACGCTATCCTCATATTTCGTGCTGTACGGCCGTCTTAAAGACCGGCCCGGAAGGGAACGACCATGGCATGGACAACTCCGACCCTCGTCGAAATCTGCATCGGCCTCGAGATCAACGGCTATCTACCGGCCGAGTTCTGATCCGCACCTCGTTTCTGCAAACCCTTGAATGGGGCGCCTTGCCGCCATCGTTCTCGGTGCCGCGGCAGGCGGCGGCTTTCCGCAATGGAATTGCCGGTGTACGGTCTGCCGCCTGGCCTGGGATGGCGACAAGCGCGTCAAGCCACGTACTCAAGCGAGCCTCGCCGTTTCGGCCGACGGTGAGCACTGGACCTTACTGAACGCTTCGCCCGACCTGCGCGCGCAAATCCAGGCGAACGCAAACCTGCATCCGCGCGGCGATGCGCGCGGCAGCCCGATCGCCGCCGTGGTGCTGACCGGCTGTTTTACGGGTGGCGATCGATGCGCAGCTTCGCCGCGGTTTTGGCGCTCGGATGCTTTGCGGCGCTTCCGGCATCGGCGCAAACGGCGCAGACCGTGAAGGAGCGGCTGCCGATCTGCCTTGCGTGCCACGGCGAAAACGGCCAGTCGCAAATCGAAGGCGTCCCGTCGCTCGGCGCCCAGCAGGCGTTCTATGTCACGGTCCAGCTCTTGATGTTCCGCGAAAAGATGCGCGTCGCCGATCCGATGAACGACATGACGAAGGGCTTGAGCGACACGGATCTGCAAGGTTTCGCCGAGATTATTTCCCAGCTGCCGGCGCCAAAACCTGCCGCCGGCTCGGTGGACGAGGCCCGCATGCGAACGCGCTCGGCCCTGATCCAGCAGAACCGCTGCAACTTCTACCATACGCCGAACTTTGCCGGCCAACAGAACGTGCCCCGCATCGCCGGCCAGCGCGAGGACTATCTGGTCAAGGCGCTTCGCGGTTACAAGGACAGTTCCCGCCACGGCTACGATGGCTCCATGGCGGAGGTGATGGCGCCGATCACCGACCCGCAGATTCTGGAGCTCGCCTATTACATGGCGCGGGTGAAATGAGCGTTCGCGTGACGCGCGGCGAGAGCGCGTGAATGCTTGGGTCGGAAATCGGCCCGCCATCAAAGACCGGCCTAGGGTTTTTCGCCGTAGGCCATCACCGTCGGCCGGCGAATAACAATCGTATCGCTCGCGCCGCGCAGGCGAGCGGCCGCGACGATCGCATCGTGGATTTTCGCGCGAGCTGCCGGTTGCTGGGCTTCGAGCAGCATCGCGGCGCGCACCGCGCCGCCGTAGATGAGGTCCAGCAACGCCTCGGCGCGATCCGATTTCCATTCGATTGCGATACGATCCACGCCTACCTTTTCAAACCCCTGCGCGGCAAGCACGCGGCGGCATTCTTCAGGTTCGCTGAACCGCATCGGCGGCGGCGCGGCGGGCAGCTGCACCGTTCGATCGCCGTGCTCGGCGATGGCCGACGCGACGATCCCCAAAAGATCGTCATCCTTGGCCCACTGGGTCAGGACATACTTGCCGCCGCGTCTGAGCACGCGATAGGCCTCGGCAATCGCCTGTTCCGGCCGCTCCAGATGCATCACTCCGAAACAACAAACGACATCATCAAATATATTTTGGTCGTATGGCAGCCTCTCGGCGTCGCCTTGCCGGAATTTTATTCCGGGATAATCGGCCGCTGCTTTGGCGACCATGGTCGGCGCGAAGTCGAGCCCCTCTACGTCGGCGTCCAGTTTCGCCAGCGCCGCGGTCAGGCGTCCCGAACCGCCGCAAACGTCGAGGATGCACCTTCCACCGACATCCCCCAGTGTCGACACGATGGGCGCAATCGCCTGGTCCGAGATCGGCGTGAACAGCTTGTCATAGCTGTCGGCACGAGCCGTCCAGCCGGCAAGTTCGGAATCGCGAAACGAACCGGCCATCTTTCGTCGCTCCGCAGCCCATGTCGCGCTCGCGAGACTATTGCAAAGGCCCGACCTTGTCGTGTTTCTTCCCGGTCCTCGGCACCGAACCGAAGCTGCGTCGAAGCCGCACATGGTCTGCATTGGTCTTGCGGCGGGCGCCGGAAACGGTTGAATATTGGTGCAATCGGCCGTTGTCGCCGCAAAATCGATGAATGATCCTGGGGAGGCTTTATGATTTTCGTACGTGCGTTCGCGGTATTTGCCGCCTTTGCTTTGCTGAGCGGCGCCGCCGCGGCGCAGACTTATCCCGACCATCCCGTCACCCTGCTGGTGCCGTTCCCGCCCGGCGGCGCCACCGACGCCATCGCGCGCATCATCCAGGAGCCGCTGCAGAAATCGCTCGGCCAACCGATCGTGATCGAGAATATCGGCGGCGCCGGCGGCATGATCGCAGCCGACAAGGCCGCGCGCGCCACGCCCGACGGCTATACGATCCTGATCCACCAGGTGGCGCTGGCGGCCGGCATGTCGATGTATTCGAATCTGAATTTCGACGCCGAAAAGAGCTTCGTCACCATCGGCCTGATCAACACCGCGGCGTCGACCTTGGCGGCGCGGCCGACGCTGCCGGCGAACAATTTCGCCGAGCTGTTGAAGTGGATGAAAGAGCCCGGCCAGAATATCAAGATCGGCCATCCCGGCGTCGGTTCGTACGGCCACTTGGCCGGCGTGCTGGTCGCCCAGGAACTCGGCATCAAGGCGACGCAGGTGCCCTATCGCGGCGCCGGTCCGGCGCTGGTCGACCTGTTGTCCGGCGAAGTCGATCTGGAATCGCAATCGGCCGTAGTGTCTGGCCCCCTGGTCAAGTCGGGCAAGCTCAAGGCGTTCGCCGTCATCGGCCGCAACCGCTTTGCCGGCCTGCCGGACCTGCCGACCATGGGCGAGCTCGGCTACAAGAAGCTCGACATCGATTTCTGGCACATGCTGCTGGCGCCCGCCGGTACGCCGCGTCCAATCGTCGACAAATTGAACACCGCGCTGCACGCCGCGCTCATCAATGCCAGGGTGCAAAAAACTTTTGCCGACGGCGGCATGGATGAATTCCCGGCAGCCGAGCAAACGCCCGAGGCCGCGGCTGCGCTGCTGTCGCGCGAAATAAAACTCTGGGGCGACGTGATCCGCGCCAACCACATCGCAGCGCAGTAAGGAATTCGGCTGTCGCCGATGGACGGCGCGACCACGCGTCGTCCGTCGGCTCAAGCCGAAGCCGCGAAATTCGCGGCGGTTCACTGGGAGGGCTTTGTTTTTTAGGAAGGCCTGGCAGAAGGCGAAGATCCGAACCGGTCCGAATTTCAACCGGCCGCCGCCGCAGGGAACCGGCGATGGCCGGATCACCGACGGTCCTGGGAGGTCATCATGATGTCTATGACGTCTGCACGTGCGCTTGCGGTGGCGATTCTCGCCGCGTCGATATTGGCAACCGGCAGCGCCGCGGCGCAAACCTATCCCGATCGCCCCGTCACCATGCTGGTGGCGTTTCCGCCCGGCGGCGCCGACGACGCCATCGCGCGCATCATCCAGGATCCGCTGCAGAAAGCGCTGGGCCAGCCGATCGTGATCGAAAACGTCGGCGGCGCCGGCGGCTCGATCGCCGCCGCCAAGAGCGGCACGCGCCGAGCCCGACGGCTACACCATCCTGCTGCACCAGGACGCGCTGGCGGCGGCCATGACGCTTTATCCGAACCGCACCTTCGACGCCGAAAAGGATTTCATCCCCATCGGCCTCATCAATACCGCGGCGACGACGCTCGCCGGTCGGCCGAACCTGCCGCCGAATAATTTCAAGGAACTGTTGCCGTGGACCAAAACGCCGGGACAGAACCTCAAGGTCGGCCATCCCGGCGTCGGCTCGTTCGGTCACCTGGCCGATGTGCTGATCATGCAGGAGCTCGGCTTGAAGGTCACCCAAGTGCCCTATCGCGGCGCCGGTCCGGCATTGGTCGATCTCTTGGGCGGCCAGGTGGATCTCAGCATCATCTCGGCCGTGGTCGCCGGACCTCTGGTCAGGGCCAACAAAATGAAGGCCTACGCCGTCGTCGGCCGCAAGCGGTTCGCCGGCTTACCGGATCTGCCGACCTTCGGCGAGCTCGGCTATAAAAAGCTCAACATCGATTTCTGGCACATGCTGCTGGCGCCGGCCGGCACGCCGCGCCCGATCGTCGACAAGCTCAACAGCGCGCTGCGCGCCGCGCTTAACGACGCCAAGGTGCAAAAGACCTTTGCCGATGGCGGCATGGATCTGTACCCGGCCGCCGAGGAAACGCCCGAGGCCGCGAGCGCGCTGCTCAAGAGCGAGATAAAGCTCTGGGGCGAGGTGATCAGCACCAACCACATCGCGGCGCAGTAGCAATCGTCACCAACCAGCAAGCCCGAGCCGAACCAAAGTCCAACCGCATCGAGGGGTCCCCCCATGAAGCTGCATCGCCGTCGCATTCTGCAACTGGCAGCGGGCGCTGCCGCCGTGCCGGTTCTGCCGCGCATCGCGTCGGCGCTGGATTATCCGACGCGGCCGGTGCGTCTCATCGTCGGCTACCCGGCGGGCAGCGCGCCCGACATCGCCGGGCGCCTGATCGGGCAGTGCGCTGTCGGATCGCCTCGGCCAGCAATTCATCACCGAGAACAAGCCCGGCGCCGGCACCAATCTGTCGACCGAGGCCGTAGTCCGCGCCACGCCGGACGGCTACACGCTGCTCGTGGTGGCGACGCCGAACACGCTCAGCGGATTGCTGCACGACAATCTCAGCTTCGACTTCGTCCGCGATATCGCGCCGGTTGGCTATATCGGCGCGACGCCGTTCGTCATGGTGGTGGCGCCGTCGTTCCCGGCGCAGACCGTCGCCGAGTTCATCGCCTATGCCAAGGCCAATCCGGGCAAGGTCAACATGGCCTCCAATGGCACCGGCAACCTCACCCATATTTCCGGCGAGCTGTTCAAGATGATGGCCGGCGTCGACCTGTTCCATGTGCCGTACCACGGCGAACTGGAGGCGCAGGCCGATCTGCTCGCCGGCCGCGCCCATGTCATCTTCAATCCGATCATCTCATGCCTGGGCCAGATCAAGGCCGGCAAGCTCCGCGCGCTGGCGGTGACGACGCCGAAGCGCGTCGATCTGCTGCCTGGCGTGCCGACCGTGAGCGAAACCGTGCCGGGCTACGAAGTCACCGGCGGCTTGGGCATCGGCGCTCCGCGCGATACGCCGGCCGAGATCATCGTCAAGCTCAATGACGCAATCAAAGCCGGGCTGAACGACGATGCGGTGAAAGGCCATCTGGTCGAGCTCGGCAACATCCCGATGCCGATGAGCCCCGCCGACTATCGCAAGCTGATCGCCGACGAAAACGCCAAGTGGAGCAAGGTGATCAAGTTCGCGGGGATCAAGCTTAGCTGATTTGTGAAACCTGATCGCGCTGCGCCGTCTCTGAGCGGGCGGCGCTCAGTACCGCTCACCCCTTGCCGTAAAACACCGGCACCGGGACGCCCTGCGTGATCGCTTCGATACGCGCGTCCTCGTCTTTCTTTTTCTTCTCGCACAGTTCCAGCACCCGCAAAATATCGGCGCGCGGGATGAAGCAGACGCCGGTGTCGTCGGCGACGACGAGGTCGCCGGGATTGACGCGCACGTCGCCCATCTGGATCTCGCCGTTGATCTCGACGGTTTCGAGCCGCCATTTGCCGGTCGCCGGCGTGATCTCGCTGGCCCAGACCGGATAGCCGATGCTGCGCGAATGGCGCACGTCGCGCACGCCGCCCATGACGATGGCGCCGCGCTCGCCCTGGCGCTGGCCGGTGTAGGACGAGATGCCGCCCATGTTCGACATCCCTGCGACGCCGGCGATCACCAGCACGTCGCCGTCTTCGGCGAGATTGTGCGCCTCGAATTCGGCCATGCGGTTGACGTGGGTTTTGGCGGCGAGCGGATCGGAGCGCTGGCGGATATTGCGCACGGTGAGCGCCGGGCCGACGATCAGCTTGCCGGGCAAGGTCGGTTTGAGCACCGTCGCGCCGATCACGCCTTCGGGCACGCCGAGCTCGTCCATCACGTCGGAGATCAGGCTGGTGCATTCGCCGAGCGCGAGAAACCGCTCCACCGCGCCCGCGGGCGGCTTCGGCGTCGATTGCATCCGGATGCGCTCGGCCGCGATCCGGCCGGTGAGTTTCTTGTCGGGCATGACGTTTCCTCGGCGGTGAGGAGCTACGTTGGTTGACAGCATGCCCGGCCCAGATTACGCAGGCCTAGAAGCGGCCTTGATCGCTTGGACAGCGCTTCTGTTCGCGTTGATAATCTTGTCAAGGACGGCGCGAAGCGCCGCCGCCTCCGGCGGTCTATGATCCTTGACAAGATCATCAACGCGAACAATCAGCATCCAAGCGATCAAGGCCGCCATCCCGATCAGTGATTGAATGTACTGGCCCGTCCTTCCGTTGCCGGAGCGCGGCGGATTACGCTACGCTCAGCGGCGCTGCGAAGCCACGCGACGGGTGCGACCATGATGAAGCTCGGCTTGTTCGTCGAAGGCACCGGCCACCATGTCGCCGCCTGGCGCGATCCCGACGTCGATCCGCACGGCCGGCAGACGCTCAAGCAATATGTCGACATCGCGCGGCTTGCCGAACGCGGCAAGTTCGATCTGCTGTTCATGGCCGACACCAACGCCACCTTCGGCCCCGACGACGTCGAGACCTGGACGCGCACCACGCAGGCGTCGCGGCTCGAGCCGATCACGCTGTTGGGCGCGCTGGCCGCCGTCACCGAGCGCATCGGCCTCGTGGCGACGGCGACCACGACCTATTTCGAGCCGTTCCACGTCGCGCGGTTCTTTGCCTCGCATCGACCAGATCAGCGGCGGGCGCGCCGGGTGGAATCTGGTGACGTCGCTCGCCGTGGCCGAGGCTTACAATTTCGGCAAGGAGAGCCATCCGCATCACGGCGACCGCTACGCGCGCGCCCGCGAGTTCGCCAAAGTGGTGCTCGGGCTGTGGGACAGTTTTGAAGACGGCGCCGTCATCGCCGACAAGGCGAGCGGCATCTATTTCGATGCGGCAAAGCTGCATTTCCTCAACCACAAGGGCAAGCACTTCGCGGTGCGCGGGCCGCTGACCGTGCATCGCTCGCCGCAGGGCCATCCGGTGATCGTGCAGGCCGGCCAGTCCGACGACGGCCGCGATCTTGCCGCCGAAACCGCGGAGATCACGTTCACGGTGCAGCAGGATTTCGAGGCGGGCCGGGCGTTTTACGCCGACATCAAGCGCCGCGCCGCGGCTTACGGCCGCCACCCGGATTCGATCAAGGTGCTGCCCGGCGTGATGACCGTGATCGGCCACACGCGGGCCGAGGCGGAGGACAAATACGGGCGCCTGCAAGAGCTGCTGTCGCCGGAATTGGCGATCAAGGATTTGTCGTCGCATTTCGGTTTCGACATGTCGCGCTTGCCGCTCGACGGGCCGGTGCCCGATCCGGCCCCCGACGTCGAGCAGAAAGGCCGCGTCAAGGTCATGGTCGAACTGGCGCGCCGCGACAACCTGACCATCCGCCAGCTCTATAAGCGCGTCTACGGCCAGCGCGGCCACCGCGTCGTCATCGGCACCGCGGTCGAAGTCGCCGACGCGCTCGAACAATGGTTCCGCGGCGGCGCGGCCGACGGCTTCAACATTTTGCCGCTGACGGTTCCGCGCGGGATCGAGGACATCGTCGATCTGCTCATTCCGGAACTGCAGCGCCGCGGCCTGTTCCGCACCGAGTACGAAGGCAAGACGCTGCGCGAAAATCTCGGGCTGCCGTTCCCGCATAATCGCTGGGCCGTCGAGCGGGAGCAGAAGAACGCCGGATAGCAAGAGTCCGGACGGGCGCAGCGACTCTGCAGCATCCCTCCCCCGCTTGCGGGGGAGGTTAAGGCAGGGGGTGCGGCCTGGCGGGAAGATCAGCCGTTGGCGGCCCGGCCAAATATGAATTCTCGGAGACGAACCCCACCCGGCGATACACCGACCTGCGCAAGCGGACGCCGCGCCTGAGGAGAAGGACTGGCAAACCCTGCTTGTCCGCCTGCCGCTCTGCCTCTCCGCCAGGGCGGCCAGAATAATTAGCCGGCAGCCACCGCCACCTTCTCGTTCGTCCCCGACTCCGGCATCAGCGCCGCGGCCTTCAGCCCGGCCTGCACTTTCGGCACCGTGGTCTTCACGTCGGTGATCGGCAGCCCGTGGGTCGGACCGATGATCTTGACGTCAAGCCGCGCGATCAGATGATCGAGCCGGTCGCAATAGACGTTCATGTCGGCGAATTTGGTCCAGAACAGCGCCAGGTCGGCGAAGGTCGACGACACGTCGGGCAGGTCGAGCGACACCGCTTCCTCGGCGAGGAGGCCGCAATGGCCGTCCTCGTGGTAGTGGCTGTAGGCAAAGCCGTCGCCGGGAAACAGCACGCGCTCCTTGGTGTCAAAGCCCCACCAGGTGGTGCGCAGGTCGCGGATCACCGGCTCGACCGCCATCAAGGTGCGGCCGCCGAGATCGATCTCGTCGCCCTCCTGCATCGAACGCATGCGGTGTTCGTATTGCGGGAAGGCCAGGTGATAGTCGCTGACGTCGCCGACCAAGAGCGCATCGGGAAAGTTTTTCAGGATGCGGCCGAGGCCGCCGCAATGCGGCGTCTCCTGGTGGGTGACGAACAGATATTTGAGCGGCGCCACGCCGCGGGCGAACAGCTCGTTCAGGTGCCGCTCGATGACCGGAAAATCCTTCGGATGCCCGGTCTCGACCAGGATCGAGGCGTCGGTCGCCGGCGACCAGGTAGGCGGCGTTATAGCCGTGATAGCTCTTGCCCTTGTGGCGCTGCGCCAGGCAGTCGCCGATCCAGAACACGCCGGGCGCGATCTCGCGCGGCATGCGCTGCGCCACCGGCGTGTCCAGCATGCTTTTGCTCTGCGGCTTGTCCAGCATGGTCAGCGCTCCTCGTCGCGGGTGACGTAGCGCGACACCGCCACGCTCTTGTCGCAGGCTTTCGAGAAATTCATCGAGCATGGCGTAGTGCCGTGCCACCACGTTGCGGCCGCGCAGGATGCAGCCGTAGCCGGGCGCGATACATTCGATGTCGTATTTGTCGAACACATTGCCGATGCCGCGGCGGATGGTGTCGGTCGGCGCGCCTTCCAGCCACCAATAGCGCGTGTTGAGCATGAACGAGCGCACGTCGCGCAGCGACGTCGAGTCGTTGTCGGTTTCGTCCACAATCCACGGCCCAGTCGCGGTGTCGCGCCAGATGTGGGTGAACATGTCGGACGAGAACAATGTCCGCGTGGCACGGTCGTAGAGCCAGCGCGTGGCGATGAGGCGGATCGGCGCCTGCATGACGTCGATGGCGCGGCCTTCCTTGCCGAGCTCGATGGTGTCGGCGCGGGTCACCGCGGTGACCTTCATGGATTTCAAGATGTCGCGGCCTTCGGCCTTGGCGCCGAAATCGAACCACAGCGCGGCGTCGATATTGCTGGTGTAGCAGGTCTCGACGTTGAAATGGCCGGCGAAGCTCTCGACGTTGTTGATCGACATGAATTCGTTGAGCCGCAGCGGGAACATCGACAGCGGCAGGCCCGGCGCGATCAGGGATTCGACCTGCCCGCGGATCACCGGCTCGTCCTTGCCGAAGCCGGTGTCGATCAGCATCGCGGCGTCGGGCTGGGTCAGGAGATAGCTGTTCGCCACCGAAAAGCCCCGGGCGCTGGCCGGATAGGAGCTGACCCGGCCGTCGAGCGCGAAAGGGTTTTGCAGAGCGTAGAGCCGGTTGTCGGCGAGCGCCGCGATGCCGCCGCGGAAGCCTTGCGGCTTGGGCGATTGCGGCGGCGATTGTGGGGAGGCGTATTCGGCCGATATGGACATGATCCGGACAGCTTATTGACCGCAGTCCGCAGCTTCAAGGCGTACCGGAGCGGATCCGACTGTTCCCGGCGCGGGCGGCAAAACCGCTCCGCCCTCGGGCTTAGGAGGGCACGTCGCCGATAACGGCGGTGCGCTCCATGCGCCGGCGCGCGGGGTAATAATCGTTGGCGGCGTAGTGCTGGGTCGATCGGTTGTCCCAGAACACGATCGTGCCCGGCGCCCAGCGCAGCCGGAACTGATATTCCGGCACCCGCGCCTGCGCGAACAGGACGTCGAGGATGGCGCGGCTTTCCGCCGGTTCCATGCCCTCGATGCGCAGCGTGAACTGCGGATTGACGTAAATGCTTTTCCGTCCAGAAACCGGATGGGTGCGCAAGACGGGATGCGACGGATTCGGAAACATATCCTCCATCCGGTGCAGCTTGGCGCGATCCTCCGCGGTGTTCTTGAACAGCACGCGGAAATTCTGGAAATCGTGCACCGCGCGCAGGCCGGCGATCATGCCGCGGAAAATGTCGCTCAAGCCCTCGTAGGCGGCTTCCATATTGGCCCACAGCGTATCGCCGCCGAGCTCCGGCATGATCTGGCAGCGCAGGATCGTGTATTTGGTCGGATTTGTTCGAAACGTGGTGTCGCTGTGCCAGACGTCGGTGGACAGCACCGGATTGTCCTTGTCATTGTCGAGCACCAGGATTTCGGGAAACTCGCCCTGCGGCCGCATCGGATGGACTTCGAGATCGCCGAACATGCGGCTGAAGCGCACGTGCTGCTCGGTGGTCAGATGCTGATCCCGCAGCACCAGCACCTTGTGCTCGACCAGAGCGGCTTCGAAGGCCTTGAACGTGTCCTCGGCGACCGGCGCCTTGAGATCGAGACCGAGAATCTCGGCGCCGAGGCTTGCGCCCAGGCGCTCGATGCGGAACGGCGCGTTGGCGGCGGCGGCGGCCGATTGCGGCTTTTCCGGCGCGACATTGATGTTCATCGCAGGCTCCGTTTGGCGATGACGGCAAGTATTCCCCGGAATGCTCCGCCACGCAATCGCGGCAGGCTTGCGGCCGCGGCGCCGCCGATCACTCCGGCTTGAGGTCGGCGAACTTGATCACCTTCGCCCACTTCGCGGTTTCATCGGCAATGAACGTGCCGAATTCGGCGGGCGTCATCGCCGTCGGCGGAATCCCCAGATCGATAAGCCGCGCCTCCATCTTCGGATCGGCGATGATGGCGTTGATCTCGCCGTTGAGCTTGTCGATGATCGCGGCGGGCGTGCCCTTGGGCGCACCGACGGCGAACCAGCCGCTGCCCTCGTAACCCGGCACGAATTCGTCGATGGCGGGAATGTCCGGCACGGCCTTGAGACGCTTGGCGCTGGTGACGCCCAGCGCGCGCAGCTTGTCCGACCGGATATAGCCGATCGACGGCGCGACCGCGACGAAGGCGAGTTGCACCTGCCCGGCGATGAGATCGGCCATGTAGTTGCCGCGATACGGCACGTGAACCAGATCGACGCCGGTCATCATCTTGAACAGCTCGCCGACCAGATGCGGCGCGGTGCCGATGCCGGGCGAGGCCATGTTGATCTTGCCCGGATTGGCTTTGGCATAGGCGATGAACTCAGGAACGGTCTTGGCCGGCAGCGCCGGATTGATCGCCATGACGAACGGGCTGCCGCCGATGAACGCGACCGGTACGATGTCGCGGACGAAATCGAAGTTGAGGTGCTGATAGAGCGTCTCGTTGATCGTATTGGTCGACACGCATAACAGCAGCGTATAGCCGTCCGGCTCGGCGTGGGCGACCACTTCGGTCGCCATATTGGCGCCGGCGCCCGGCCGGTTTTCCACGACGAATTGCTGGCCGAGCCGCTCCGACAGCACCTGCCCGATCAGGCGCGCGACGATGTCGGGAGCGAGACCGGGCGGAAAACCGACGATGACGTGCGCCGGCCGCGTCGGATAGTCGAGGGCGGCCGCGCCGCGCGGCAATGCCGCAAGCGCGGCGGCGCCTGCCGTCAGTCGGAGCAAAGTTCTACGGGGAAGGATCATCCGAAGTCCTCACGATCAGCGAGTGCCGCGTAACGGGTATCACGCATTCTCATACAGTGTTGCGGCACGCACGTCGTCCTCGATCATGCGCCAGATATGATCGACCAGGGCGACGAATTCCGGCGTGCGCTTGATCTCAAGGTCGCGCGGCCGCGGCAGCGCGATCTTGACCTCCTCCTGCAGCCGGCCGGGCCGGCGCGCGAACACCAGCACGCGGTCGGACAAAAACACCGCCTCGTCGATCTGGTGGGTGACGAACAGCACGGTCTTTTGGCCGCGCTCCCAGATGCGAAGGAGCTCGGTCTGCATGATTTCGCGGGTCTGCGCGTCGAGCGCGGCGAACGGCTCGTCCATCAGGAGGATTTCCGGATCGATGGCGAGCGCGCGGGCCAGATTGACGCGTTGCCGCATGCCGCCGGAGAGCTGCCGCGGGTGATAGTGCTCAAAACCTTCCAGCCCGACGAGTTTCAACAGCTCCATGGTGCGCTTGCGGTCGGCGGCGCCGATGGAGCCGGCGACTTCGCGGCCGATGATGGCGTTAGCGAGCACCGTGCGCCACGGCAGGAGGCTGTCGTTCTGGAACACAAAACCGCGGTCGGTGCCGGGCTCGCGCACGGCGCGGCCGTCGAGCAGCACCTCGCCCGAGGACGCGTGTTCGAGACCGGCGACGATGCGCAGGAACGTTGTCTTGCCACAGCCGCTCGGCCCAACCACCGAGATGAATTCGCCGCGCTCCACGTTGAGATTGATGCCGCGCAGCGCTTCGAGATCGCCGAACGATTTGGACAAGCGCGTGACGGCGAGCTTGGCGGTCATGCGCGGTCTAGTCCTTGGTCCACGGCACCAGCCGCTTTTCCAGCCAGCCGAAACCCGCGGTCATGACGATGCCGGCGACCGCCAGCACCACGACGCCGGCGAACAGCTCGGGCATGTTGAAGGCGTCGGCCGACTGGCTGATCAGCCGGCCGAGGCCGGCGCGCGAGCCGAACAGCTCCGCCACCACGACGCCGATCAGGCCGCGGCCGATGCCGAGTTTCAGGCCGGCAAGGATGAACGGCACCGCCGACGGCAGCGATACCTTGAAGAAGATCTGCCTGCGTGTGGCGCCGAACGAGCGCAGCATCTCGATCAGTCTTTCGCTCGTCGTGCGCAATCCGGCCTCGGTGTTGATCGCGACCGGGAACAGCACCAGCGAGATCACCACGATCACTTTCGACCAGATGCCGATGCCGAACCAGAGAATGAACAGCGGCGCCAGCGCAATGGTCGGCGTCGCGTAGAGGCCCGATACCCACGGCTGCAGCGCCCGTTTCATCGTCTCGCTCGATGCCATGGCCATCCCCAGCGCAATACCGAGGATGCTGGCGATGACATAGCCGAGCGCGAATTCGGCGGCGCTGACGCCGACGTGATGCCAGAGCTGGCCGGTCACCGCGAGATCGTAGATGGCGGCGGCGATCTGCGACGGCGCGGCGAGAAACAGCGCATTGTCGACAAGGAAGCGGCTGATCAGCTCCCACAAGGCAAGCCCGCCGGCGACCGACAGGATTCCCGCGAAATATCGGGCGCGCAGCGCGCCGCCGCGCGAAGGCGCCGAGACAGACGCTACCGGCCGGGATTCCGGCGGGCTCACCGTCTTGACGCCTTCACTCGTTACGCTCATGGCAATCAGTTATGTGCTAATCGGAAATCTGCGTCACGCCCGGCAGCACGAGGCGATCGACCGTGAAGCCTGCGGGCAGATCGCCAAGGCCGCGCAACGCGTCGATCACGTTGCCGACTTTGCGCTTGGAGACTTTGCCGGTCGGCTCGAACAGGTTCTTGTCGCGGAGAAAGGCGTACGCCTTTTCCACGTCGTCCTGGCCGATCTTGCTCACCTCCATCTGCAGCTTGACCGCAGCCTCGTGATTGGCCGGATCGTCGAACCAGGCGACGCCCTTGTTGTAGCAATCGAGAAAGCGCTTGAGCACGTCGGTATTCGCCGCCGCCCAGTCGCGGTTCACCGCCATGCCGGCGAACGGCATGTCGGGCAGATAGTCGAAGGTGAAGCCGAGATTGGTGAAGCCCGCAGTCTCGGCGTAAAAATTGAACGGCACGGTGAGGAGCGCGGCATCGACCGCGCCGGATTTGAGCGCCGCGAACCGGGCGCTGGTGGCGCCGGCAAACACGTAGTCGTAGTCGCCGGATTTCAGCCCGTGCGGCTCCAGCATGCGCTCGGTGAAGATGCGGGTGATATCCTTGGCGCCGCCGATGATGATGGTCTTGCCCTTCAAGTCTTCGATCTTCTTGATCTCGGGCTTGGCAAGAAGCGCATAGGGCGGCGCCTGGATGACGATGCGCACCAAGGCGACCGGCGCGCCTTTGTCGATGGCGCGGATCGGATCGACCATGCCGGCGCTCGGCGCCACCGCATAGGAACCGGCGGCGAGCTGCTGGATCACCGACGCGTTCGACTGGGCGAAAACCAGGTCGATCTTGAGGTTGGCGGCGTCGAAATAGCCATTCTTTTGAGCGATATGCAGCGGCCACAGATTGGCCGAGGTGGCGTCGACGGAACCCACCGAGACCAGGTCGGCGGCCTGTGTGGGCATAGCCCACGCCAGCGCGGCGCAGCAGATCAGGGCTGCGATGGCCTTGCGGGGTACGGCGTTGACGCGTTGGGACGGCATAAACACCGAGGTTATTTCAGAATTCCCTGGCTCGCCAGTTCCCTGCTCGCGATTTTGCGATTCGCATTCGAATTGGAACAGGGTAAACTTCGCCCAAGGGTGGGCGCCGAGACTGCAACCGATCCCATATGGGGATGCGCACCATTCAATTCGGGAGGACAGTATGATTGCTCTTTCCATCAACGGAAAGTCCTACAACGTCGACGCTGAATCCGACACGCCGCTGCTCTGGGTCATCCGCGACACGGTCGGCTTGACTGGCACCAAATACGGTTGCGGCATCGCTCAATGCGGCGCCTGCACGGTGCACATCAACGGCGTCGCCACGCGCTCCTGCCAAGTGCCGGTCGGTACCGTCGGCGCAAAGCAGATCACCACCATCGAAGCGCTGGCGCAGAACGGCAAGCTGCATCCGGTACAGCAGGCCTGGCTCGATCTCGACGTGCCGCAATGCGGCTATTGCCAGAGCGGCATGATGATGGCCGCGGCTTCGCTGCTCAAACAGAACCCGAAGCCGACCGACGACGATATCGACGCGGCGATGACCAACATCTGCCGCTGCGGAACCTATCAACGCATCCGCGCCGCGATCCACGCGGCGGCGGGCAAAGCGTAAGGGGGACGCAGCCATGACATATATGCCCAAAATCGATCGCCGTTCCTTCGTCATCGGCACCGCCGCGGCCGGCGCCGGACTTGCGCTCGGCTTCGACCTGACGCCGTCCGCCGAGGCCGCCGACTCGACGCCCGAAGTCAACGCCTGGGTCGTGATCAATCCGGACGACAGCGTCGTCATCCGCATCGCCAAATCGGAAATGGGCCAGGGCACGCTCACCGGCCTTGCCCAGCTCACCGCCGAAGAGCTCGGCTGCGACTGGTCGAAGGTCTCGACCGAATTTCCCACCCCCGGCCAGAACGTCGCGCGCAAGCGCGTCTGGGGCGATTTCTTCACCGCCGGCAGCCAGGGCATCCGCTCCTCGCAGGAACTGGTGCGCAAGGGCGGCGCCGCGGCGCGCATGATGCTGATCCAGGCCGCAGCCGACGAATGGAAGGTGCCGGCCGAGGAATGCAGCGCGGCCAACAGCGTCATTACCCACGCCAAGACGGGCCGCAAGACGACCTTCGGCAAAGTCGCGAGCGCAGCCGCCAAGGTCGAGCCTCCGAAAGACGTGACGCTGAAGGATCCGAAAACCTGGACCATCGCCGGCAAGCCGCTCAAGCGGCTCGATACGCCGGACAAGATCGTCGGCAAGCCGCTCTACGGCATCGATGTGCGGCTGCCGAACATGCTCTATGCCGCGATCGCCGCCTGTCCGGTGTTCGGCGGCAAGGTCACGAGCTACGACGAAGCCAAAGTGCACGACATGCCGGGCGTCAAGAAGGTCGTCAAAGTCGGCGACAATGCCGTCGCGGTGGTCGCCGATTCGTGGTGGCGGGCGCGCAAGGCGCTCGATGCGCTGCCGATCGTCTGGGACGAAGGCGAGAACGTCAAATTCTCCAGCGCCTCGATCGCGCAATGGCTCAAGGAAGGCCTCGATGCCGATGAAGCCTTCGTCGGCAACAAGTCAGGCGACGCCAAGGCGACGCTCGCCGGCGCCGCGAAGGTGATCGAAGCGACCTACTCCTATCCGTATCAGAGCCACGCGCCGATGGAGCCGATGAACGCCACGGCGCTCTATACGGCGGACAAGTGCACCGTGTGGTGCCCGACGCAAAACGGCGAGTCGGCGCTGGCGGCGACCGCGGAGGCCGCCGGCCTGCCGGTTCCGCAATGCGACGTGATCAAGACCTATCTGGGCGGCGGCTTCGGCCGGCGCGGCCAGACCGACTATGTCCGCCAGGCGGTCGCCATCGCCAAGGAGATGCCCGGCACGCCGGTCAAGCTGCTCTGGACCCGCGAGGAGGATACCACCCACGACGTCTATCACCCGGTCACGCAGTGCAAGATGCGAGCCGCATTCGACGACAAGAAGAATCTCGTCGCCCTGCACATGCGGATTTCCGGCCAGTCGATCCTGGCGTATCAACTACCGGCGCGGCTGGTGAACGGCATGGATCCGGCCGTCTTCGTTCACGGCCTCGACGCCGAAAGGGCCGGAGGGCGAGTTCGGCTACAACGTCCCGAACCTGCTCATCGACCATGCGATGCGCAATCCGCCGATCCCGCCGGGCTTCTGGCGCGGCGTCAACCTCAACCATAACGCGATCTACGTCGAGAGCTTCATGGATGAGCTGGCGCATGCGGTCGGCGAAGACCCGCTCGCCTTCCGCCTCAAATATCTCAAGCCCAAGCACGCCGCCGTGCTCAAGGCGGTGGCGGACAAGGCGGGCTACGACAAACCGCTGCCGAAAGGCACCTTTCGCGGCATTGCCCAGATCATGGGCTTCGGCAGCTACGTCGCCGCCGTCGCCGAGGTCTCGGTGACCAACGGCCAGGTCAAGATCCACCGCATTGTCGGCGGCACCAATTGCGGCCATGCTGTCAATCCGGAGCAGGTGGCGCGGCAGATCGAGGGCTCGTTCGTCTATGGCCTCTCCGCCATGCTGTACGGCGAATGCACCGTGCGCGCCGGCCGCATCGAGCAGAAGAACTTCGATACCTATCAGGTGATGCGTATCGACGAGATGCCGAAGGTCGAGTTCGTCGTCATACCCGACGGCGAGTTCTGGGGCGGCGTCGGCGAGCCGACTATCGCCGTGGCGGCGCCCGCCGTGCTCAACGCGATTTTCGCGGCGACCGGCAAGCGCATCCGCAACTTCCCGCTCAAGAACAACGACCTGACCTCCGCCTAGGCGAAACAAGCGGCGGGCCTAAAAACCCGCCGCTTCCGCTTTTGTAATGCCGAAACAGCGCACGGCCAAAACCCGTCGTGAGATTCTGCGTGGCGCCGGGAGCGCCACCGCCGCCGCGCTATGGCCGCGGGCGCTGCGGGCGCAAGCCGCGCCGCGCATCGTCATCGTCGGCGGCGGCTTTGCCGGCGGCGCTTGCGCCCGTGCGCTGCGTGCGGCCGACCAAAAATTGGCGATCACGCTGGTCGAGGCGCGGCAGACCTATACGGCGCCGCCGCTGAGCAACGGCGTGCTCGGCGGCGTCCGCGAGTTGTCGCAGCAGCAGTTCGGCTACGACAAGATCGCCGCCGCCGGCATCAAGGTCGCCATCGCCGCGGCGACCGCCATCGATGCGCAGGCGCGCAGCGTCACGCTGTCGACCGGCGATAAGCTATCCTACGACCGGCTCGTGCTGGCGCCCGGCATTGAACTGCGCTTCGATGCGCTCCCCGGCTACAGCGAAGCCGCCGCGGCGCAGGTGCCGCATGCCTGGACCACCGACGCGGCGCAATACGAATTGCTCCGCCAACAAATTGTCGCCATGGCCGACGACGGTGTCGTCGCCATCGTCGCGCCGGCCAATCCGTCGCGCTGTCCGCCCGGCCCCTACGAGCGCGCCAGCATGATCGCCCATTATCTGAAAACCAATAAGCCGAAAGCCAAGATCGTCATCCTCGACGCCAAAGACAATTTCTCCATGCAGCAATTGTTTCTCAATGCGTGGAAGGAGCTCTATCCCGACATGATCGCGTGGAAGTCGCTGTCGAACGGCGGCAATGTCGCCTCGATCGACATGGCGAAGAAATCGATCGAGACCGATTTCGACACTTACGAGTACGCCGTCGCCAACGTGATCCCGCCGCAGAAGGCCGGCAAGATCGCGGCGCTCGCCGGCGTCGTCGACCGCACCGGCTGGTGCCCGGTCGATGCGGTGACGTTCGAATCGCTGAAGGAAAAGAACATCCACGTCATCGGCGACTCAGCCTTCGCCGGCTCCATGCCGAAGTCGGCGTTTTCCGGCGCTGATCGAAGGCAGGCTTTGCGCCGCCGCGATCGTCCGCCTGCTTCGCCGGCGCGACGCCGGACGCCGCGCCGATGGCGAGCAATTGCTACAGCGTCGTCGCGCCCGGCTATGCCATTTCGATCACCGGCGAATTCCGCCCGGTGAACGGCGAGTACGCCGAATTCGACAACTCGATCCACTCCAGCCCGCTCGATGCGCCGCCGACGCTGCGCGCCGAGGAAGCCAAGAACGCCGATGCCTGGTTCCGCACCGCGACCACAGAGATTTTTGGTTAGCGCGTTGGCCGCCGCGCTCGCGCTGCTCGCCGCGTCAGCCGCGCCGGGCCGCGCGGAGCTCGTTCCCTATAAAATCGTCGGCGATGCCATTCCGGCATCGCTGACCGGAGGCCAAGGCGATGCCGGGCGCGGCCGCGCGATCGTGGCCAACCACAATACGGGACTGTGCCTGCTGTGCCATTCCGGGCCGTTCCCGCAAGACAAGTTCCAGGGCACCATGGCGCCGGATCTCGCCGGCGCCGGCGCGCGGTGGAACGAAGGACAATTGCGATTGCGTATCGTCGATGCCAGTAAGCTCAATGCGGCGACCATCATGCCGCCGTTTTATCGCGTCGATCATTTGACCCGGGTGGCTGCGGCCTATCGCGGCAAACCGGTGCTTAGTGCGGTGGACGTCGAGGACGTGGTTGCCTATCTGATGACTTTGAAGTGAAGCCGGAACTTTGAAGTGAAGCTAGAAATGAATCGAGACCGCTCGCGACGCGAAATCCTGAAAACGGCCGGTGCGCTGGCCGGTTGCGGCGCGCTGCTGCGGCTTTCGGTACTGCCTGCCGCCGCGACGCCGGAGATGATGAAAGACGCGGTGCGCAGCGTCATCGGCGAAGCGCCGGTCAAGAAGGGCAAGGTCAAGCTCGACCTGCCGCCGCTCGTGGAGAACGGCAATTCGGTGTCTTGCACCGTCTCGGTCGAGAGCCCGATGACGGCGGCCGACTACGTCAAGGCGATTCACGTCTTCAACGAGAAGAACCCGCAGCCTAACGTGATCAGCGTCAAGCTCGGCCCGCGGGCCGGACGCGCCAGCTTTTCCACCCGCATCCGGCTCGCCGATTCGCAGACCGTCACCGCGATCGCGGAACTGTCCGACGGCTCGTTCTGGTCCGACGATATCGATGTCATCGTCACGCTCGCCGCCTGCATCGAGGAGTCCGTGCACTGATGGCCCGCGCCCTGATCCACGTTCCGGCAAGCGCCAAGAAAGGCGACGTCATCGAGATCAAGACCCTGATCTCGCATGTGATGGAGACCGGCTACCGCATCGGCGTCACCGGCAAGCCGATCCCGCGCGATATCATCGACGATTTCGTCTGCACCTATAACGGTGAGGAAGTGTTCCACGCCAAGCTTTATCCGGCCATCGCCGCCAACCCTTTCATCACGTTCTTCACCGTCGCCACCGAAAGCGGCACCTTGGCGTTCTCCTGGACCGACCAGCACGGCGCGACGCAAGTGCAGACCGCCGCGATCACCGTGGAATGAACCGGCGCGGCGAGTTCGTGGCCTCGTCGGTCCCGTTGCCGATCGCCCTCGCCGCCGGCAGTCGCGCTGCGCCGCGCGACATTCCGCTCGGATCAGCGGCGTTCCGACAGCGAATTCGTCAGCGCCGACACCCGCGCCATGCAGAACGACGACACCGCCAATCCGGCCATGCTGGCGGTGCTCGACGGCGAGACGCTGTGGAACACCAAGGCGGGCGAAACACATCAAGTCCTGCGCCGACTGTCACGGCGACGCGGCAAAAAGCATGAAGGGCGTGGCAGCGCGCTATCCGGCCATGGTGGCGGAGCAGGATCGCCCGGTCGATCTCGAACAACGCATCATGATGAGCCGGCTCGCCGACCAGAAAGCCGCCGCGCTGCCGTTCGAGAGCAAGGAGCTCTTGGCGCTGACCGCGTATATCGCGCGGCAATCGCGCGGCATGCCGGTCGCGGTCAAGGACGATGCGCTGTCGAAGCCGTTCATCGCCGCCGGCCGCGCCATCTTCGAGCGCCGGCAGGGCCAGCTCGATCTGTCCTGCGCGCAATGCCACGACGACAATTGGGGCAAAAAGCTCGCCGGCAACCTGGTGCCGCAGGCGATGGCGACGGGTTACCCGATCTATCGCCTGGAATGGCAGGAGGTCGGCTCGCTGCAGCGCCGCCTGCGCAATTGCATGAGCGGCATGCGCGCCGAGCCGTACGATTTTGGCGCGCCCGAGCTGGTCGACCTTGAATACTTTCTCATGTGGCGCGCCCGCGGCATGACGATGGAATCGCCGGCGGTGCGGCCGTAAACGGCGTTGCCGCCGTGCGGCGTGCCTCGTATGGTCCTGCCGCAATTCAATCGCCGCAAGGACCCGCCCCGATGAACGACGTCACCAAATCCAACGCGCCAGTCAGCTATGCCGAGAAGGCGTGGCAATCCGACGTCATCGTCGATCTGATCAAGCATTACGGCTTCCCCTATATCGCGCTCAATCCGGGCGCCAGCTATCGCGGCCTGCACGACTCGCTGGTCAATTACGGCGGCAACCAGCCGCCGATCCTGCTGTGCCAGCACGAGAAGATCGCGGTGCAGATCGCCCACGGCTACGCCAAGGCGACCGGCAAGCCGATGGTGGCGATCGTGCACGACGTGGTCGGCATGCTGCACGCCACCATGGGCATCTATTACGCCTATATCGACCGCTGCCCGGTCTTCGTCATCGGCGCCACCGGGCCGATGGACGAAAGCCGGCGCCGGCCATTCATCGATTGGATCCACACCGCCAACGTCAACGGCGAGCAGCTGCGCCATTACGTGAAATGGGATTATCAGCCGTCGAGCATCGAGGGCGTGCCGGATTCGTTTTCGCGCGCCTATGCGGCGATGATGACCGAGCCGCAGGGCCCGATCTACATGTGCTACGACGCCTGGCTGCAGGAGCAGCCGCTGTCGAAAGACGTGGCGCTGCCGAAGGCATCCGACAACAAAGTGCCGGTGCCGATGGCGGCGGATACCAAGGCGCTGGAAGCGGTCGCCGACCGTCTGTTGGCGGCAAAATATCCGGTGCTGATGGCCGAATATGTGGCGCGCAGCGAAGGCGGCTTCGAAAATCTGGTGGCGCTCGCCGAAACCGTCGGCGCCGCGGTGTTCGACGTCCATGCGCGGCTGAACTTTCCCAACCGGCATCCGCTCAATCTGAGCTGCGAGAAGGAAATCTTTCGCGATGCCGACCTGATCCTGTCGCTCGACACGCGGGATTGGGAGAAGTCGACCCACTTCAACGACCGCACCAAGCGCCAGGTGGTGCCGCATTATCCGCCGCACTGCGAGATGATCGAGATCGGCTTCGGCGAGATCAATTTGAGCAAATGGTCGATGGACTATGGGCGCATGCCGGCCTGCAGCCTGCGCGTGCTCGGCGACACGCTGACCGCGATTCCGGAGCTGACGCGCATCTGCCGCGAGCGCATTGCCAAGAATCCGGCGCTGGCCAAGACCATCGCCGAGCGCACCAAGCTCGTCGCGCAGAAGCACGACGCCATGTTCAAGAAATGGGCCGAGGAAGCCAAGAAGGATTGGGACGGCCTGCCGATCACGCTGCCGCGCCTCGCCAGCGAAATCTGGGACGCGATCAAGACCGAGGACTGGGTGCTGACCGGCGCCAATCTCCAGGACTGGTGCTACAAGCTCTGGGATCTCGACAAGGCCTATCGCCATTGCGGTCAGGCGCTCGGCACCGGCACGCAGATCGGCACCTCGCTCGGCGTCGCGCTGGCGCACCGCGACAAGGGCCGCCTGGTGGTCGACATCCAGCCCGACGGCGATCTGATGTTCGATGCCGGCGCGTTGTGGAGCGCCGCCAAGAACAACATCCCGATGCTGATCGTGATGTACAACAACCGCGCCTATTACAACGACTGGGAACACCAGATCCGCGTCGCCAATTTTCGCGGCACGCCGGTCGAGCGCGCCTATATCGCGCAGGACATCAGCGGTCCGGAGCCGGATTTCGCCACCATGGCGAAAAGCATGGGCTGGTACGCCGAAGGCCCGATCGAAAAGCCCGCCGACATCGCGCGGCGCGCTACGCCGCGCCATCGCGCAGGTGAAAGCCGGCAAGCCGGCACTGGTCGATACGGTGGTTCGGCCGCGGTAGCGCAAGCGCCGGCCGACAACGCTTCGTCTCAGACCGGCACGTCGCCCACGACGGCGGTGCGCTCCATGCGCCGGCGCTGCGGATAATAATCGTTGGCGGCGTAGTGCTGGGTCGAGCGGTTGTCCCAGAACACGATCGTGCCCGGCGTCCAGCGGATGCGGAACTGATATTCCGGCACCCGCGCCTGCGCGAACAGTACGTCGAGGATCGCGCGGCTTTCCGCGGGCTCGAGGCCTTCGACGCGAAGGGTGAATTGCGGATTGACGTAGATGCTTTTTCGCCCCGTGACCGGGTGCGTACGCGCCACCGGATGCGACGGATTCGGGAACATGTCCTCCATCCGGTGCAGCTTGATGCGATCTTCTTCCGTATTTTTGAACAGCACGCGGAAGTTCTGGAAATCGTGCACCGCGCGCAGGCCTGAGATCATGGTGCGGAACGTATCGCTCAAGCCGTCGTACGCGGCTTCCATGTTGGCCCACAGCGTGTCGCCGCCAAACTCCGGCATGATCTCGCAGCGCAGGATGGTGTATTTGGTCGGAGTCTTCCGGAACGTCGTGTCGCTGTGCCAGACGTCGGTCGACAGCACCGGATTGTCCTTGTGATTGTCGAGCACCAGGATTTCCGGGAATTGGCCCTGCGGCCGCATCGGGTGCACTTCAAGCTCGCCGAACCTGCGGCTAAACGCGACGTGCTGCTCGGTGGTCAAGAACTGGTCGCGCACCGCCAGCACCTTGTGCTCGACCAGCGCGGCTTCGAACGCGGCAAACGCGTCGTCGTCCATCGGCGCCTTGAGGTCGACACCTAAAATCTCAGCGCCGAGGCTTGCGCCAAGACGCCGAACCTGAAACGGCGCGGCGGCCCCCGTTTTCGCCTGTCCCGGCGTGACATTGACGTTCATCGCAGTCCTCATTCGGTAGCGGCGGGCAGTATTTCGCGGTTTGCTTCAGGGCGCAATCAGGGTGCGTCACCCATCAGGCGATATCAATCCGCCTTGATATTGGCGGAGCGGATGACTTTGGCCCACTTGTCGGTTTCGTCGCCGATGAATTTTCCGAATTCGGACGGCGAGAAGGCCAGCGCCGTGCCACCCATATCGGCAATCCTTGCCTTGAGCGCGGGATCGGCCAGCGCGGTGTTGATCTCGCGGTTGAGCTTTTCGACGATGTCGGCGGGCACGCCTTTGGGCGCACCCAAGCCCGTCCAATACGTCGCCTCGTAGCCCGGCACGAACTCGGCCGCGACCGGAACATCGGGCAGCGCCCGGCAACGCTCGGTCGAGGTCACCGCCAAAGCCCGCAGCTTGCCGGCCCTGATAAGCTCGAGCGAATTGGTGACGACGTCGAACAGAACTTGCACCCGGCCGGCGAGCAGATCGGTCACCGCCGGCGGGCCGCCGCGATACGGCACGTGCAGCAGGTCGACGCCGGCCATCATCTTGAACAGTTCGCCGGCCATATGACCGGATGTGCCGTTGCCGGCCGACGCCATGGCGACCTTGCCCGGATTGGCCTTGGCGTAAGCGATGAATTCCGGAATCGTCTTGGCCGGGAAATCGGGATTGACCACGATGATATCGGGCAGCCTCGCCGTGCCCGCGACCGGCGCGATGTCGCGAATGAAATTGTAGTTGAGCGACGACCCGTACAATGTCGCGTTGATGACGTTCGGCGAGCCGATCGAAAGCAGCGTATAGCCGTCGGCGGCCGAACGCACGACGGCCTCGGTGGCGACGTTGCTGCTGGCGCCGGGCCGATCCTCGACGATGACCGGTTGACCGAGACGCTCCTGCAGCCGTTGCCCGATCATGCGGGCGAGAAGGTCCGGCGTGCCGCCGGCCGGAAAGCCGACGAGAATGCGGATCGGCCGCGACGGATAGGTGTCCGCAAACGCCGTGCGCGAAACGGCGGCAAGTCCTGCAGCTCCGGTCGCCAGATGCAGAAGCTCGCGTCGTGAAAATTTTCCGATGCGTTGAAATGCCGCCAAGAGCCACCCCCCAGTTGCGCTAAAACGAACCCTCGTTTTCACGCTAACACAACAGGGCGGCAAATCACGAACGTGGCTGCGCCACGCGGGCGCGTGGGCCCTCGATATTGGGCAACAATGCCGTGAGCAGCCCGATCAGCGGCAGGAACGCACAGACCCGGTAGACGAACTCGATACTGGTCAGATCGGCAAGCTCGCCCAAGGCCGCGGCGCCGACGCCCGCCATGCCGAACGCAACGCCGAAGAACAGGCCCGAGACCATGCCGACGCGTCCCGGCATGAGCTCCTGCGCATAAACGACGATCGCCGAGAATGCCGACGACAGGATGAGACCGATCAGCACGCTCAAAACCACGGTCGCCGCGAGCCCGACATAGGGCAACACCAGCGTAAAGGGCAGCACGCCGAGGATCGAAACCCAGATCACGACTTTGCGGCCGAAGCGGTCGCCGATCGGGCCGCCGATGAATGTGCCCGCGGCAGCCGCGGCCAGAAACACGAACAGATAAATCTGCGCCGTCGCGGTGGGCAGCGCGAAGCGGTGCATCAAGTAGAAGATGTAGTAGCTGGTGATGCTCGACAGATAGAAATACTTCGAGAATACCAGCGCGATCAGCACCGCGATGGCGCGCCGCACCTGCGATTGCGGCAGGACGGCCGGCGGGACGGTCGAACTGCGCGCCTTCGGCGCGGCATGACCGCCGTCGCGGTACCAGTTGCCGAGCATGACCAGAATGACCATCGCCCCGAGCGCCACGAAGGCGAACCAGGCGAGACTGCTTTGGCCGTGCGGCAGAATGATAAAGGCCGCCAATACCGGACCGATCGAGCTGCCGAAGCTGCCGCCGAGCTGGAACAGCGATTGCGCCATGCCATGCGCGCCGCCCGAGGCGAGCCGCGCCAGCCGGGATGCTTCCGGATGGAAGATCGATGCGCCGAGGCCGAGCAAGGACGCTCCGGCCAGCAGCGCGAGGTAATTCGGCGCATAGGCGAGCAGGCAGATGCCGAGCAGCGTGCACCCCATGCCATAAGCCAGCGAATAAGGCTGCGGCTTGCGATCGGTGTAGAGACCGACCAGCGGCTGCAACAGCGAAGCGACGCCTTGCAGCACCAGTGTGATGAGTCCGATCTGACCGAAGCTCAGATCGAACGCGCTCTTGAGAATGGGATAGATCGCCGGCAACAGCGACACGACGAGGTCGTTCAGCAGATGGCAAAAGCTGATCGCCGCCAGGACGACAAATGCAGCGCTACCGGCCTGTTGCCGGCTCACGACGGCCTGAGTCACGGGAGAAACCTTTCCAGCCTTCGCGTGAATAAACCCAGCGCGGGCGTTTTTAAATTCGTCGCGCGTTACCTATCGCCCGCGGGCGGACCCGGCTACCCCGATCCGGGCATCCGACCTATGCAGGATTGGCGCGCCGGCTCAATATCGTCATCCGGCGCATGCGGGTGCGAGGAGAGGTGAACATTACTCTTTGACGCTCTTCACCGGCGTCTCCGGCGTCAGCCCGCCGCGGCGGCGCGCCAAGGTTTCCTTGCCGGTTTCTTCCCATTGGCCCGTGACAGCGCGGCTGGCATAGACGTCCCATGCCGCATCCCAGTCGCCGAGCGAATAGCCGTGCCACGGTGGCTGCGGCGTCAGCGCCGGCAGGCCGAGTTCGTCCCAGATTTGCCGGGCGCGCTCCATGAATTCGCGCTTGGGCAGCGCGAGCGGCGGCGCGATCTCTTTCAGCGTGGCGTCGATCAGCATGGTCGATTCTTCGCTGCCGCCGCCGTCGGCCTCGCCGCGCGCCGGCACGTAGTTGGGGGATTTCGGGCCATGGCCACGGGCGCGATGCGGCACGATCTGCACGTCCTGGCGCGGATTGGCGCGATAGGCGAGCGACCAGAACACGGCGTCGGCATTGTGCGGATCGATGTCTTCGCTGACGGCGATGACGTATTTGCCGATATCGGCCTGCAGGCTCGCGGCGCCTTGCAGCGCCCGCCAGATTTCCGTGCGCGGCACGCCGGGCGCGAACTGCACGAACACCACCTTGCGCAGATTGGTCAACGGCTCATGCATGACGACGCGGCGCACGCCCTTGATCGAGAGCGTGTCGCGCAGATGCGCCAGATAGCGCGGCTCGTAGGCGACGCGCTTCATCACGCTCGATTCGCTCGGCGTCACCTCGCTCAAGATCGAGGCGAAGACCGGCGCGCGCTTGTGGGTGATCGCGGTGACCTGCATCGACATGTTGAAGTCTTCGAGCGCGACATGGCCGTGGCTCTCGCCGAACGGCCCTTCCGGCTCGAGCAATTCGGGATCGATCAGACCCTCGACCACGATCTCGGCGTCGGCCGGCACGTCGAGATCGACGCTGACGGCCTTGACCACGCGGATCGGCGCGCCGGCAAGCCCGCCGGCGACCGCCATCTCGTCGCAGATCGATCGGCAGCTTCTGCGGGCCGGTGAACATCACCACCGGCGCGCAGCCGACCACGATGGCGATCGGCATCGGCTTTTTCAGCTTGCGGTATTTCTGCCAGTGCAGATAGCCGCCGGCGCCGCCGATGCGCGCCGCCATGCGCACGCCGAGCCGGTCGGTCGCCTTCAGCTGCGGCGCGATAGGTGCCCATGTTGCGGACGCCGGTTTCGGGATCCGCGGTGATGCACAAGGTCGCGGTGAGATACGGCGCCGCGTCGTAGCCGGGCGTCGAGATCGGCACCGGCAGGGATTTCAGGCCGCCGTTCGGCCCGCGCAGCGCGTCGCCCTTGATGACGACCTCCTGGCACGGCGCCGATGTCACTCTCGATCGGCGCAATCGGATTGGCGATGGCGCGCATCCAGGCGTCGCCGATCTCCTCGACCGCGCAGCCCATGCCGACCGCGTAGATTTGCGCCGATGCCGCGAGCGCGCCGATCGCGACCGGCATGTCGTAACGGCGGCCGGCGGAGTCCGACCACGTTGGTGAACAAAAACGCGCGCCGCTCGTCTTCCTCGAGCCCGCCCTGGAATTGCCAGCGCACCAGCGGATGCAGCTCGGTGTCCTTGTTGATCGCCCGCTCGATGCGCCGCAGCAGACCCTGCGCTTCAAGCCGCGCCAGGTGCTCCTGGAAATCGAGCGGCGGTCCTGCCGTTGCGCTTTGGCCATTTCGGCGGGTCGGGCTGGTCGAGCATTCTACTTCTTGTTCTTCTCGTGCTCGGCGATGATCGGCCGCGCCACGCGGAAGCAATCGACGCCGATCGGCGCGCCGCAATAGATCAGCACCTGCGTCAGCGCGGCGCGGATCTCGTTCGGCGTGAGCCCGTTGTTGAGCGCGCCGCGCACGTGGGTGGCGAACTCTTCCATCTTGCCGAGCGCCCCGATCATGCCGAGATTGAGGATCGAGCGCTCGCGCGGCTTGAGCGTCTCGTCGCCCCAGGTCTCGCCCCAGCAATATTCGGTGAGCAGGCGCTGAAAATCGCGATTGAAATCGTCGACGTTTTGCAGCGCGCGGTCGACGTAGGCGTCGCCCAGCACCTGTTTGCGCTTGGCAAGGCCGATATCGTAGCGTTTCTGGTCCATGGTGTTTCCTCACTCCGGTTTGACTTTAAGAATTCCGCCGGGCCGCCCTTCCAGCGCTTGACGATGCCGGTATCGATGCCGAACAGGTCGAGCAGCCGGCCGCAGGTGTGATTGACGATGTCGTCGACCGATTTCGGCCGGTTGTAGAACGCCGGCACGATCGGCGCGATCACGGCGCCGATATCGGCGAGCGTCGTCATGGTGCGCAGATGCCCGCCGTGCAGCGGCGTCTCGCGCACCGCCAGCACCAGCCGGCGCTTTTCCTTGAGCACGACGTCGGCGGCGCGCGACAGCAGCGACGCGGTCACGCCGGTGGCGATCTCGCTCATGGTGCGGATCGAGCACGGCGCGATGATCATGCCCATGGTCGGGAACGAGCCGGAGGAGATCGCGGCGCCGATATCGGTGACCGGATAGTGACGGTGGCCAGCGCGCGCACGTCCTTCGGCTTGAGATCGGTCTCGTAGGCCAGCGTCATCTCCGCCGACTTGCTCATGACCAGATGGGTCTCGATGTCGGTCTTGCGCAGCATTTCCAGGAGCCGCACGCCGTAGACCGTGCCCGACGCGCCGGATATGCCGACAATGAGCCGCGCAGCGGTTTTGGCCATTCCTACCCTCGTTTCTTATGGCGCCGGTTGTGCCACGCGGCGGGGCGCGGTTCCAGTAGGGGTCAGCGCCGCGAGTCAGGCCGTCGAAGGCGCCAACCAGAACGTCGACGGCAGCCTTGGGAAAGCTCGCGCCCATCACGCGCTCGTAGGCCGCGACATTGCCGCGCGCCGCGGCCGGCGGCTCGGACGGCTTGCCGAGCGGTCCGGACTGGGTGAAGGCATAGAGCGCTTCCTGCTGCAGCTTCTCGGCCTCGAGCTCGATCGCCTTGACCTTGTTGCGCAACGCTTCCTGCTTGGCGGGATCGACCAACGTCTTGCGCGCCTTTGAGCTTGCGGCGCGTGTCGCGGATCGGAATGATGGTGAGCTCGCGCCAGCTTTTGATCTTGGCATCGAGCTTTTTGACTTCGTCCGCCGAGAGCAGCTGCCGCTCCGACGCCAGCCAGAACAGAAACAGCAGCAGATTGACGTCGACGCCGCAATCGTCCTGCAAGGCGATGCAGGCATCGGACACGCCGGACTGCCGATAGAATTGCAGCGAGAACCGCCAGAACGGCGTCGTCGCGGTTTGCGTATCGTTCATGGCGGCGGCCTCATGCAGCGAACAATTTTTCGTAAGCGCCGGCGGCGCGCAGCGCGGCGACGATGCGCTCCGGCGTCAGCGGCGTCTCGGCGAAGTGCACGCCGAACGGCGACAGCGCGTCTTCGATCGCGCCGATGATCGCCGCGGCGGCCGGAATGGTGCCGCCCTCGCCCGCGCCCTTGACGCCGAGCGGATTGAGCGGATTGACGGTCTCGACATGGGCGATGGCGCAGGTCGGCACGTCGGTCGCCATCGGCAGCAGATAATCGGCGAACGACGTGGTCAGCGGCTGCGCATTCTCGTCGTATTGCATCCATTCGAGCAGCGCGTTGCCGATGCCGTGGGCGACGCCGCCCTGCACCTGGCCGTCGACGATCAGCGGATTGATGACGCGGCCGCAGTCGTGGGCGACGGTGTAGCGCAGGATCTTCACGCCGCCGGTCATGGCGTCGACCTCGACCTCGGCGACATGGGTGCCGGAGCAATAGGCGGCCTGCGGCGGCGTGTAATAGGCGGTGTGTTCGAGGCCCGCCGCCTGGCCGGCCGGCAGCGACACGCCGGGAATGCCCTGCGCCAGCCGCGCCAGATCGCCGAAGCCGATCGTCGGCTTGTTGCCGGTCTCGGCGATCGGCCTGGCCGTCGTCGAGATCGATATCGCTCTCGTTGACGCCGAGCACGCGCGCCGCAAGCGCGACAAGCTGCGCGCGCACCGCTTGGCCGGCGAGGAGCGCCGAGCAGCCGGCATTCACCGCCTGGCGGCTGGCGAAGGCGCCGACGCCCTGCGCGATCGCGCCGGTGTCGCCGATCGTCATGACGATGTCCTCGATGCGGCAGCCGACCTGTTCGGCGACGATCTGCGACAGCGTGGTGCGCGTGCCCTGGCCCTGGTTGGTGGCGCCGGTCGCGACCGCGACCTTGCCGCTCGGCAGCACGCGCACGGTCACGCCCTCGAACGGGCCGAGCCCGGTGCCCTCGACGTAATTGCCGAGCCCGATGCCGATGAAGCGGCCCTCGCTCGCGCGCCGCGCGCTGCCGCTCGCGGAAGCTGTCGTAGTCGGCGCTAGCGCCAGCGCCGTCTCCTGCCCGTTCGGATAATCGCCGCTGTCATAGACCAGCGGCTTGCCGTCGCGGAACAGCAGGCCGACCTCGTAGGGCATCTGCTCGGGCTGGATGAAATTGCGGCGGCGCACCTCGGCGCGATCGAGCTGCAGCTCGCGCGCGACGCGGTCGAGCAGCCGCTCCATCGCGAACACCGCCTGCGGCCGGCCGGCGCCGCGCACCGGCGTGGTCGGCACCTTGTTGGTGAGCACGACCATGGTGTCGAGCTGATAGGCCGGCACCACATAGGGACCCGGCACGGTCGCCGCGGCGATGTAGGGCATGATGATGCCCCACGGCACGAAGGCGCCGGTGTCGTGCAGCATGCGGCCGCGCACGCCGAGAATCTTGCCGTCCGCATCGACCGCGATCTCGACGTCCCAATACTGGTCGCGCTCCTGGGTGGCGCACAGGAAATGCTCGCGCCGGTCCTCGATCCATTTCACCGGCCGGCCGAGCTTCAGCGCCGCCGCCGGGATCACGGCCTCCTCGGGATAGAAGATCGCCTTCGGTCCAAAGCCGCCGCCGACATCGGGCGCGATCATGCGGATCGATTTCGAGCTCGCGGCCGAGCAGATCGGCCAGCATGCGGCGGCCGATATGCGGCGTCTGCGTGCCCGACCACACCGTCAGCAGATCGGTCGCCGGATCGTGGCTGGCGAGCACCGCGCGCGTCTCGATCGCCATGCCGCCGCCGCGATGCTGCCAGAGCTCTTCCTCGAAGACATGCGCGGCGTTGGCGAAGGCGGCATCGATGTCGCCGTAGGCGAGCTGGAACGTGGACAGCGACATTCGAGCCGAGCGTCGGCGTGGGCGCGCGGCGCGCCGTCCTCGACGCGCGTCGCGGCAATCGCCGACCGCCGGCAGCACGTCGTAATGGACGATCGACCGCGGCCGCGGCGTCCTCGGCGATGTAGCGCGTGTCGGCGATCACGACCGCGACCGGCTGGCCGACATAACAGACTTCGTCGCGCGCCAGCACGTGCTGGGTGCACAGCGCCGCGATCGCCGGATTGGGCAGCAGCATCGGCATCGGCTTCGCTGCGCATCGGATCCGGCAGATCGTCGGCGGCGATCACGGCGTGGACGCCCGGCATCGCCAGCGCCGCCTTGCGTCGATGCCGAGCGAGCTGCGCATGCGCATGCGGCGAGCGGACGAAGCAGGCGTGCAGCACGCCGGGCAGTTTCACGTCGTCGACGAAACGGCCGCGGCCGGAGAGCAGCGCCGGATCTTCGAGCCGCGTCACGCGCGCGCCGAAATGTTTTGCGCCCATCGCGTCAGCCTCCCTGCCGCGTCGCGCAGACGCTGCGCCGCATCGAGCGCCGCCGCGACGATGCCCGCATAGCCGGTGCAGCGGCAGAGATTGCCGGTCAGCGCCTCGCGCACCTCCTGCTCGCTCGGGTCGGATTTTCGCGCAACAGCTCGGTCAGCGTGACCAGCATGCCGGGCGTGCAGAAGCCGCATTGCAGGCCGTGATTGTCGACGAAGGCCTGCTGCAGCACCGACAGCCCGCCGTCGGGCGTGAGCCCCTCGACCGTCGTCACCTCGCAGCCGTTGGCCTGCACCGCGAACATCAGGCAGGCGCGCGTCGAGCGGCCGTCGACCAGCACGGTGCAGGCGCCGCAGACGCCGTGCTCGCAGCCGAGATGGGTGCCGGTGAGGCCGAGCTCGTGGCGCAGGAAATCGGCCAGCGTCAGCCGCGCCTCGACGACGCGCGCATACGCCTTGCCGTTGACCGTCACCCGCGTTGCCTGCTTACTCATACGCTCCACGCACCAGGTTACACAACGACACTACACGACATTCGGCACATCGACGCCGGCGCGCCGCGCCGCATCGGTGAGAGCGCGCGCGCTCAAGACCTGCGCCAGATGACGGCGATACTCGGCGCCGGCGTGAATATCCGAAATCGGCTCGATCAGCCACGTCGCGGCCGCCGCGGAGCGGATCAAGGCTCGAGTCGAGCGGCTGGCCGACGAGCCGCGCTTCGGCGGCTTCGACCCGGACCGGCGACACGGCAACGCCGCACAGCGCAAGCGCCGCGCGGCGCACCACATTGCCGGCGCCGACATCGAGCAGCGCCGCGGCGCCGGCCATCGCAAAATCGCCGTGCCGGCGGGCGAATTCGTGAAAGCCATAACCGTGACCCTGCCGCCAGAGCGGCAGGTCGATGGCCGCGATCATTTCGTCGGGCTCGAGCGCGGTCGCCATGAAGCCGGTCGAGAATTCCTTGAACGGCACCTGCCGGATGCCGCGGATGCTCGCGACATGGATGACGGCATCGTAGGCGGCGCAGACCGCCGGCAATTCGGCGGCCGGATCGGCATGCGCCAGGCTGCCGCCGATGGTGCCGCGATTGCGCGTCTGCCGATGGCCGACATGGCGCAGCGCCTCGGCCAGTCAGCGGGCAATGTTGCGCGATCTCGGGCGCGGTTTCGAGCTCGCGCTGGCGCATCATGGCGCCGATGCGCAGCCGGCCGTCGACGACCGCGATGCCGCGCAGATCGTCGACGCCGCCGAGATCGACCAGATGATCGACGATCACGTAGCGAAAATTCATCATCGGCACGAGCGACTGCCCGCCCGCCAGAATCTTGGCGTTGGGCAGCGTCGCCAGAAGCTCGGCGGCTTCCTTGAGCTGCCGCGGCGCGTGATAGTCGAACGGTGCTGGCTTCATTTGTCCCGGACGCGATTGAGCCAAGCGGGCAGCGTAATGCACAATGGCGCCGCTCGCAACTCCCTCTCACCCGCGTGCGGGGAGAGGTGAAGCCGCTTACGCCGTCTTGACGCCGAGCTCGGCCTCTTCCTTGGCGTAGGCCGCATCCATGCGCGAGGCGATGCCGTGCTTGGCGAGCTCGGTCGCGAACAGCCGGCGGATCTCCGGCTTCTCGTCGAGATAGTCGATCTGGTCGCCGCCGACGCGGCGGCTGATCCAGGCCTTCGGCACGCCCTGGGCGTTGCGGATGGCGACGCCCTCGTGCTTGAAGGCGAGATAGCGCGCCGGCGTCGCGCCGGAATTGAAGTGCTGGTGGAACCACATATTGGGCGGCACGATCATGGTGCCGACTTCCCATTTGTAGCGCTGCGGCTCCTCGCCTTCCGGCCACATCAGCGAAAAGCCCTCGCCGGACAGCACGATCACATGCGCGCCCGGGCCGTGCGCGTGGGCCTTCTTGTAGGTGCCGATCGGGAATTGCGAGATGTGGCTGTTCATCGAGCCCTTGGCCATGTTGAAGCGGATATGGCCGCCGCCGGCGCCGCGCTCCGTCGCGGTGATCAGCGGAATGTTGACCGCATCGGGCACGAAATTGGTCGTCAGCAGGAAGCCCTTCTGCTCGCCCTTGGCGCTGAAATAGTCCGGCTCGCCGGCGAAGCGGTCCTTGAAGTCGTATTTGGTGTTGAAGATGAAATCGATGTCTTCGTAGAGGTTGATCACCGGCGGCGCATTGGTGACGGCGACGTAGCGCGCCGGCTCCCTGCCCGAGCCGTTGAAATGCTGGTGATGGCAGTTGAGCGGAATGGCGAACAGCGCGCCGTCCTTCCACTCGAAGGTGATGCGGGCGCCGGCGTCGTTCCACACCGTGGTCGAGCCGCGGCCGCTCAGCACCAGGATCATCTCTTCGTAGAGCTGGCGGTGCGGCGCGAGGCTCTTGCCCGGCGGAATTTCCATGACGTAGCAGTCGTTCGAGGTGCGCGAGGCGTCGTGATTGAGGAAGACGGCGTTGCCGCCGCGGCGCGCCCAGGGCTTCAGCTCGACGGTGCGCAGGTTCTGCACATAGAACGACGGGATGATGTCGAGGCCTTCGGCCTTCACCCAGCGGGTATACGGCGTTTCCTTCTCGGTCTTGAACTTGTTCGCCAGTTCCTCGGAAACGACGGCGTTCTTGGCCATTTGGCTCTCCTTCTCTGATCTTTCTAAGCGGCAGCCCGGCGCAGCGCACGCGGCTCTCGGCAAGCGCCACGCATTTCTCGGCCCGCATGCGCACGTGGATGGGGTGACCGACCGGCGTCCGCAGCGAAGGATGGACGCGGGCCAATAGCACAGAATCGCCCACTTTGACCTGGAAATCCAGATAGTCGCCGAGGAAGACTTTGGCCTCGACGATGCCGCGTGCAGACATTGTCACCGTCCTCGCGCGGCGGCGCGGCTTCGGACAGCTCGACATCCTCGGGGCGCACCGAAATCACCACCGGCGCATCCTTGGCCAGCGGCTCGACGCACTGCACGTTGAGCTCGCCGAGCGCGGTCGCGACCCGGCAGCGGCCATTGCCGGCGGCGGCGGACGCTACTCTGCCGTCGATGAAATTGGTGCTGCCGACGAAATCGGCGACGAATTTGTTGCGCGGCCGCTCGTAGATGTCGCGCGGCGAGCCGATCTGCACGATGCGGCCCTCGTTCATCACCGCGATCTCGTGGGACAGCGCCAAGCGCCTCGCTCTGGTCGTGGGTGACATAGATCGTGGTCAGGCCGAGATCGCGCTGCATGCGCTTGAGCTCGAAACGCATCTCCTCGCGCAGCTTGGCGTCGAGATTCGACAGCGGCTCGTCGAGCAGCAGGAGCTGCGGCTCCATGACCAGCGCGCGCGCCAGCGCCAGCCGCTGCTGCTGGCCGCCGGAGAGCTTTGTCGCGTCGCGGTCGACCAGTTCGGCGAGCTGCACCGTCGCCAGCACCCGCATGACCTTTTGCTCGATCTCCTTGCGGCTCGGCCGCGCTTTGCGCACTTCGAGCGGAAACGCGACGTTCTTGAACACGTTCATGTGCGGCCAGATGGCGTAGGACTGGAACACCATGCCGAAATTGCGCCGGTTGGGCGCGACGAAGATGCCCTGCGTCGCGAGGAATAGACCACGCGGCCGTCGAGCGCGATCGCGCCCGAGCGCGGCCGCTCCAGCCCGGCGATGGAGCGCAGCGTCGTGGTCTTGCCGCAGCCGCTCGGGCCCGAGCAGCGTGAACAGTTCGCCGTCGGGCACGTCGAACGACACGTCCTGCACGGCGTTGACCACGGCGCCGCCCGCGGCCGCATAGTCGGTGTGGAGCGATTTGACGCTGAGCACGTTTCGTCCTCCCTCAGGCCTCCACGACGCCGAACCGCCGGCCGAAAAACTCGGCCACCATGACGAAGCAAAATAGCACCAGGATCATCATGACGCCGAGCGCCGATAATTCGACGTATTGGCCATTCTGCCACAATTCCCAGATCGTGACCGAGACCACTTCGGTGCCGGGACTATAGAGCAGGATCGAGCTGGCCAGCTCCCGGATCGAGACGATGACGATGTAGATCCAGCCGGCGATCAGGCCGGGTTTGAGCAGCGGCAGCACGATGCGGCCGAACGTGGTGGCGAGCGACGCCCCGCTCATGGCGGCGGATTCCTCGAGCTCCTTGTGCACCTGCAGCAGCGACGCCGTGTTGTAGCGCATGCCGTAGGGCAAAAAGCGCGTCACATAGGCGATCAGCATGATCCAGATCGTGCCGTACACGCCGATCGGCAGCGCCAGGTAGCAGACCATGATCGCAAGCCCGAGCACGAGGCCGGGAAACACCAGCGGCAGCGAGGCGAGATTGTCGAGGAGCCAGCGCCCCGGCAGCTTGGTGCGCACCACGATCCAGCACAGCACCGACGTCGCCAGCATGATCAGCGTGGCGCTGCCGAGCGCCAGCACGATGCTGTTCCAGACCGCGGTGCCGATCTCCGGATAGGCCAGCACCGTGCGATAGGAATCGAGCGTCAGGTTTTTGAGCGCCGCGAGCGTCGGCACGCTGTAGAAGCGCTGCAGCGACGACCACAGCAGCACCAGAAACGGCAGCACGACGACCAGCGCGACATAGATCAGGAAAACCGCCGCCGTGACATAGCGCCAGCGGCCGATGCGCATGACGCGCGGGCGAAAGCCCTTGCCGGTCACCGTGGCATAGCGGCTGCCGCGGCCGACGATGCGCAGATTGAGAAAGACGCACAGCGAGGTGATGACGAGCAGCGCCACGCCGTAGGCGGAGGCGAGCCCGATTTCGCTCGGATAGGCGTGGATCGCGTCGTAGATCGCCGACGTATAGACCTCGATGCCGACCGGCAGGCCGAGCAGCGCCGGCACCTCGAAGGATTCCAGCGCCCGCACGAACAGGATCAGCAGCGCCGCGGCGGTCGCGGGCGAGGCCAGGCGAATGGTGACGCGCCACAGGATGCGCGGCAGCGTCGCGCCGCTCATCATGCGCGGATTCCTCGAGCGCCGGATCCATGGCGCGGAACGCCGCGCGTCATCAGCAGGAACGCCATCGGCGAATAGTGCAGGCCGTCGACCCAGATCATGCCGGGGATCGAGTAGATGTTGATGAACACGCGTGTCGGTGTCGAAGACGCGCTGCAGCACGAGATTGACGATGCCGATCTTCGGGCTGCCGAGGAAAATCCACGACACCGTGAACAGAATTCCCGGAATGATCAGCGGCACCAGCGTCAAGCGCGAAGAACAGCGCCTTGAACGGCGTATCGGTGCGCTCGTTGATCCAGGCCAGCAACGTGCCGAGCGAGAAAGCGAGCACCGCGCTGCCGAGGGCGAATTGCAGCGAGTTGGCGAAGAGCCGCGCGGTGTCGGCGCTGGCATAGGCGGTGCGATAATTGTCCAGCGTGAAGCGCGCCGCGCGCGGCTGCGGTTTCCGGCGACAGCACGCTCTGCCACAGCATGAAGCCAAGCGGCACCAGCGCCAGCCAGGCGACCAGAGCAATAGCGATGGCGATCAGTAGCCAGGTCCACAGCGCGCTCCCTTCCCCCTTGTGGGGAAGGGTCGGGGATGGGGGTCGGGAGGCGGCTCGCATCCGTCGACGTTAGCGCGTCACCTTGCGGCCCGCAGGGCTTTCTCGAGCGTCAACGTTAGAGCGTCACCTCTCGACCCCCACCCCTAACCCCTCCCCACAAGGGGGAGGGGAAACTATGCCTCGTGATCGTGGTGATGATGCGAATGGTCGTGATCGTGATCATGTTGGTGATCATGATCGTGGTGATGATGGTGCGATGACCGTGCGCATGGTCATGATCGTCATCATGATGATGCAGGCGCTGGCGCGGCCGCGGGCCGCGCGGGTCTTCGCTGAACACCAGCGATTTGATGGTGACCGGCACGGTGTAGGACGGCATGCGGATGCGGCCGAGATCGATGTAGTCGAAATCCCACAGCACCACGCCGTCGATCACCAGCATCTCGCTCTCGACGTGCAATTCGTCGCGCAAGATATGGCCGAGCGTCTGCGCCACGTCGCCGTCGAGCATGATGAACAGCGGCTGCTTCCTGGCGACGCGCTCGGCGAGCCCGCGCTTGATGCCCTCGGCGAAGGCGGCGAGCCGCTCGTAGGACGGCATGCCGGTCCAGCGCAGCGCCAGCGCGATCTCGCGGTCGGGGTCGACGTCGAATGCCGTCATGTGGCTGCGGATCGCGGCGGCAAGCTTTGCCGGCATCGATCGTCTCCTCGCAGACAAACGGCGGCAGCAAAACTTGCAGGTTGCGGCGCGGCAACAGCACGCCGGGCGCCGAGATGTAGCTGGTATTGCCGGACAGCTGCACGCAGTATTCGGAGGCGCCGAGCGCGGTGGCGCGGATGCATTCGCCGGCCGGCAGCACCGGCCACGGGAACGCGCCTTGCGCGATGCGCTCGCGGATGGCGCGGCCGAGCCGCGGGCCCATGTCGCCGAAATCGCGCGCTTCGCGCTCATAGACGTATTCGGATACGCCGCCGGAAAACATGATGCCGTCGATGCGGCCGAGCTCGGCGATCGGATCGGTCAGATAGAGATGCTCGATGTCGTGCGGCATGGGCCGCGCCGTGACGGCGGCGACCAGCGCGTCGGCCATGCCGTCGGCGACCTTTTCCATGTCGGCGAGCGCGATGGTGTCGCCGCGGTTCCAGGAAAAGCCGGCGCGCTTGGCGTGATGTTTTCCCGCCGGATCGAGGCGCACGATCTTGCCGTTCTCGACCACCTGCAGGCGGCCGCCGATATGCACGGCTGCCGTAGCAATGACCTTGCCGTTCTCGACCAGACCGAGCTTTGTGGTGCCGCCGCCGATATCGATGTTGAGAATGCGCTTGCCCTGGTCGCTGGAGACGCGCGCGGCGCCGGAGCCGTAGGCCGCCAGCATCGATTCCATGTGATGGCCGGCGGTGGCGGTGACGAATTCGCCGCCCTGCTCGGACAGGATCTTGGCGATGCCCTGCGCGTTCTCGCGGCGCAGCGCCTCGCCCGTAAGAATGACCACGCCGGTGTCGATCTTGTCGGGATGCAGACCGGCCGCGTTATAGGCGTCGTCGATGATGGCGCCGAGCTTTTCGTCGTCGATGCGCTCCTCGCTCTGATAGGGCGTCAGCGCCACCGGCGACTGGAACAAGGTCTCGCGCGAGACGACGTAATAGCGGCTGGTCAAATCCTCGGCCAGCCGGCGCAGATTGACGCGCGAGAAGATGACTTGCGTGCCCGACGAGCCGATGTCGATGCCGACCGTCATCAGCGAGACGTTGTCCTGGCGCCAGAGCGGATTGTCTTCGCAGCGGAACGTCGTCGTTCTCGAAGTCGTAATCGTGGTCGTGATCGTGGTCGGAATCCTCGCCGTGCTCGTGCACGATGTTCTGGCCGTAGAGGTGATCGGCGAGCGTGTGGCCCCCTGTTTTCTTTTCTTCGGGGTCGGACATTCCGTGATCTCCTGGCGTCGCCGGAGACTTCTTCCCGCGCGAATGGGCGCAGGTCAATGCTCCTTCACCTCTCCCCGCGTGCCGGGAGAGGAAGGAGCAAGCTTTCTCAATGAGTTAAGCGGCAGCAGGCGCGACGGCGGCGCCGGCAGGAACACCGTCGGCTCAAACTGTGAGCGCCGCCGGGTCCAATTGTCGCAGTTTTAGAAAGCGCGCGATTGGGCGGCGCCGAAAGTTACTCAGAGTTGTGCCCGTCCGAATGCGGGATGGCGCTGCCGGCCGCCAGCAGGAACCAGGCGAGGAAGATGTACCAAGTCGGGTTTCCGGTCAGGGCCGGGATCGGCAGCGCGATCGGGAATGCGGCGAGCACGCCGAGCATGGCCAGACAGCCGGCAATAACGAACAAAGCGACATTAGGTGCGTACAGTTTCATAAAACCCCCGGATCTCGGACTTCTTCTGAGAGCAGATCGGTTCGGGGGCAACATGGCGCGATAAATCTTAAAAATCGAGAACGGGATCCGTTCCAGTTGACAACGAACGCCACAACCGGCGCGGTACGTCTTGTGACGGTAAAAGCTCTCTTAAATTTGTACCCTTGTGCCCCATAAGCGGTTTTAAGGCGGCGATAAGACTTCACTTATAAGTATAAACCGATCTGCACGGAGCATCGCGAATGCGTCTCATCGTCAAGTTCTGGAAAGACGAAAGCGCTGCCACAGCCATCGAGTACGGCCTCATCGCGACGGGAATCGCGGTCGCGATCATCCCGGTGATCACCGGTCTCGGCACCAAGCTGAAGACCACGTTCTCGACGGTCTCGACAGCGATCAAATAAACCCCGGTCGCCGCGACGGCGCAGAAGCGCGTTGGCGGTGATCTTCTCTCTTCATAGCCCGGAACCGGACAACGCGACGTGCGGCCGCGACGCGGCTCACACGCGGATGACTATTTTGCCGAAGTGTGCACCTGAGGCCATGTGCTGGTAGGCCGCCTGCGCGTCGTCGAAGCCGAACACCTTGTCGATCACCGGCTTGATGGCATTGGCGGCAATGGCCGCGTTCATCGCCTCGAACATTTCCGTCGAGCCGACCGAGATGCCCTGCACATTGGCGCGCCGACCGAGGATCAGACCCGGATTGAGCTCGGTCGCCGCCCCGCTCAAGCCGCCGATCATCGAGATCTTGCCGCCGATGCGGATTGCGCCGAACGAGCGCTGTAACGTGCCGGCGCCGCCGACTTCGACGACCTGATCGACGCCGCGGCCGCCGGTGAACGCAACTGCCGCCTTCTCCCAATCCGGCGTGGTCTTGTAGTTGATGGTGTGGGCCGCGCCGAGCGCCGCGGCGCGCTTGAGTTTGTCGTCGCTCGACGAGGTGATGATGGCGGTCACGCCCATGGCGTGGGCAAACTGTAGGCCGAAGATCGAGACGCCGCCGGTGCCTTGCAGCAGCACGGTCTGCCCGGCGATCAATTTGGCATGCACCATCATGGCGTGCCACGCGGTCACTGCGGCGCAAGGCAGCGTCGCGCCCTCCTCGAGCGACAGATGCGCGGGAATTTTGACGACGCCGTCCTCTTCCAGCACGGCATATTCGGCCAGCATGCCGTCGATCGAGCCGCCGAGCGCGCTGGCCTGCACGGTCTGGCTCGGCTCGCCGCCCGGCCAGCGCTGGAAGAAGCAGCCCGCGACCTTGTCGCCGACCTTTACGCGGGTGACGCCCGCGCCGATCGCGACCACCTCGCCGGCGCCGTCGGACAACGGCACGATCTTGTCGCGCACCGCCATGCGGTAGGTGCCGCGCACGATGCCGAGGTCGCGGAAATTGAGCGAGCAGGCGGCGACCTTGACCAGCACCTGGCGGTGCTGCGGTTTCGGCTCCGGCAGATCGACGCGGGTCACCGATTCGATACCGGCGCCGCCTTTCGGCAGTTGATAGGCACGCATGCGTAATCCTCCCGAGAGTTTCTTGATTGCAGCGGAAGCTGAAACTTATTGCACCGGCGTCACGTTCACCGACACGCCCATGCGCTGCCGGCCCGATCCCAGAATAACACCGTCCACCGGCGCCACATCGGTATAGTCGCGGCCGATCGCCAGGGTGACATGGTCCTCGGCGGCGAGAATCCCATTGGTGGGATCAAGCCCAACCCAACCGGCGCCGCCGCCGCACCATAGCAGCACCCAGGCATGCATGGCGTCGCTGCCCTGCAAGCGCGCGGCATCGCTCGCCGGCGCCGAGCGCAGATAGCCGCTGACATAGGCGGCCGGCAGCCCGAGGCCGCGCAGCCCGGAAATCATGATATGCGCGAAATCCTGGCAGACGCCGCGGCGCAGCGCGAACGACATCGGCGGCATGGTGGTGACCGTGGTGGCGCCGATCTCGTAGACGATGTCGGCCTTCAGGCGGCCGATCAGCTCGATCGCGGCGTCGAGCACGGACCGGCCGGGCGCAAAGCTCTCGCGCGTGTAGTCGCGGATCTCGGGATCGAGCGACACCATGCGGCTCGGAAACAGAAAATGCGCCGGCGACATCGGCCCGATATCGCTGGTGGCGAACGCTTCCTCGCGCACCGCTTCCCAGGCCGGCGTCGCCAGCGGCTCGACCGGCGCATCGACGGCGACCCGCGCCTGCAGTTTCACCGTGAGCGTGTCGTGCGGCTCGGCGATCTCGATCCAGGTCAAGAGGTTGCCGAAGAAATCCTTGCTCTCGCGCCGGTGCATCGGCTCGGGCACGATCTGCAGCGAGGCGACATGCACCCGCTCGCCGTCGCGCGACACCGGCGTCAGGCGCAGCACGTGGCGCGCATGCGCGACCGGCGATGCATAAGCGCAGGTCGTGGTTTGCCGGACGTCGTAGATCACGCCAGCGCCTCCCACGATGGAATCGGAGCGCTCGTTGTTGGTCAGGTAAGCCGCGCTGATCGCATCCGACAGTTTCATCAGCGATTGCTCGATGTCCATGATCAACGCGTCGTCGATCTTGGCGGCGTCCGCGGTGCGCAGCCGCGTCGCGATCGAAGCGGCGATCTGCTGCACCGGCGACAGGCGGCCGGTCGCATTTCTCCGCGGCAACGCGCCGAGATGCGTCTCGATGCGGTCGAGCTGAAAGATCACCGAGCGCGGATTGTTCGGATCGAGCATGACCAGGTCGATCACCGGCGCCAGCGCCGCGATCATCACATAGCGCTGCCGATAGCTGATCTGGCTGTCGGCAAGCTCGAGCAGCACATCGAGACCGCCGTCCGGCGCGCCGGCTTCGCGCAAAGCAGCGCACCAGGCGGCAGGTCAGCAACGCGCGCTCGATGCGGCGGCCGAGCTCGAGAAAGCGCCAGCCGGCGAGCTGGGTCATGTTCTCCTGGGCGAGGCCGGACAGCGACGCGATGATGCGCAACGCCGCCTCGACGCGGTCGTTGATGGCGCTTTCGGCGGACCGATCGGCAGCGGCGTGCCGATCATGATGGCGAGATCGTTGATCGCCCGCCAGGCGTCGGGCGAAAACCGGTCGCGGATCACCGAGGCCGACGAACGCGCGGCGCCGGCGAGATAGGGCAGCGATCCTTCGAGATCGCTTCGCGTCAGCACCGCGCGCGCGGTCGGCGCGGTGCGGCGCCGGTTCATGTCGTCGGGATCGCATTCCAGGCGCCGAGCAACGCGCCGATGCTGCCGATCACCGGCAGCCGCGGCATCGTCGGCCTCGGCGATGCGATTGATCATGGCGCGAACCAGCCGCAGCGTCGCCTCGGCGCGCTCGACATAGCGGCCGACCCAGAACAGATTGTCGGCGGCGCGGCTCGGCAACAGGCCGGTGGCGCGCTGCACCTGCATGCGCTCCGGCGTCGGCAACAGCGTCGTCTCGCCGACCGGACCGTGCGCTCAGCACCCAGGCGTCGGCGGTCGCGGCGCCGCGCTGCAGGCTGACCGCCCGCGCATCGGCGCTGTCGGCGATGCGCACAAAGCCGCCGGGCATGACCTGCCAGCGCTCGCCGACTTTGGCGAGGAACAGCCGCAGGGTGAACGGCCGCGGCTGCAAGCCGGCCGTCGCGCCACACCGGCATGGTCGAGAGCGTCACGGCTTCCTGCGCGACATAGTCGATGCCGCGATCGCGGATCGACTGCAACGAGCTTCTGCCGCTGCGCAGCATCGAGCTTGGCGCCCAGAATTTCGCTGCCCAGCCGGCCGTCGGCGAACTGCTCGGTGAAGGCCGACGCGATCACCATGGTGTCGAGCTTGTCGATCATCTCCTCGCGCATGTCGGCGCGGCCGAGCCACCAGGTCGCGACGTTCGGCACTTTCAGCTCGGCACCGAGCACGGTCGGCGCCAGCGCCGGCAGGAACGCCAGCATGGCGCGGGCCTCGACCAGGCCGGCGCCGAGCGAATTGACGATGACGATCTTGCCGTCGCGCACGGCTTGCAGGAGGCCGGCGACGCCGAGGCGCGACGCGGCATTGAGCTCGAGCGGATCGGCGAAGTCGGCATCGATCCGGCGCAGCAGCACTTCGGTGCGCCGCAGCCCCGACACCGTGCGGATGAAGACGCCGTCGTCGCGCACGATCAGGTCTTCGCCGTCGACCAGCAGCAGGCCGAGATAGCGCGCCAGATAGGCGTGCTCGAAATAGGTTTCGTTCATCGGCCCCGGCGTGAGCAGGCAGGTGCGCGCGTCGTCCTGGCGGTTGAGCGCAGACAGCTCGGCCTGGAAGGCCTGGAAGAACGGCGCGACGCGCTCGACCCGCGTGGTGCGATAGATGTCGGGAATGGCGCGCGACAGCGCCAGGCGGTTCTCGATGGCATAACCGGCGCCCGACGGCGCCTGGGCGCGATCGTTGAGCACCCACCAGCGGCCGTCGGCGCCGCGCCCGACATCGACCGCATAGAAGCGCAGATGCGCGCCGCCAGGCGGCGCAACGCCGACCAGCGGACGCAAGAATTCCGGATTGCCGGCGATCAGCGCCGCCGGCAGGCGGCCCTCGCCGGTCAGCGTCGCCGGACCGTAGGCGTCCGCCAGCACCGCTTCGAGCAGTTCGGCGCGCTGGATGAGGCCTGCCTCCAGCTGCCGTCCATTCGCCGGGCTCGATGATGAGCGGCACATGACTGAGCGGCCACGGCCGCTCGATGCCCGCCGCATCCTCGTAGACGCGATAGAACACGCCGGAATTGCGCAGATACCGATCGGCGGCGGCAAAGCGGCGATTGATCTCGTCGCTGCCGAGCGCCGCCGAGCATCGCCAGGAACGGCCGCCAGTGCGCGCGCACGCGGCCGTCGCCATCCATCATCTCGTCGAAAATGCCGGGCAGCGGCCGATAGCCGGAAACGAATTGTTCCAGGCTGCGGCTCTGCTGTTCGATCGGCTGCGGTGTCGAGCTGCGCGGACATGGTCGATGCGTTGACGAATATCTTTCAGACCGGGCGCCGCAGATCGAGCGTGACCGGATACTCGAGCGAGACAATTCGCGCGGCGGAATGTCGATCAAGCCGCCGGTGTGGCCGTGATCCTGGAAACGGGCGCGGCGGCGCGCCTCGGCTTCGTAGGAGTTGACCGGAAAGGTCTCGTAGTTGCGGCCGCCGGGATGCGCCACGTGATAGACGCAGCCGCCGAGCGAGCGCCGGCTCCAGGTGTCGACGATGTCGAACGTCAGCGGCGCATGGACGCGGACGGTCGGCTGCAACGACGATCGGCAGCTTCCACGCCTTGAAGCGCACGCCGGCGACGAATTCGCCGGAGCGGCCGGTCGATGTCAGCGGCACGCGCCGGCCGTTGCAGGTCACGACATGGCGGTCTTCGTTGAAGCCCTCGACCTTGACCTGCAGCCGCTCGACCGAGGAATCGACGAAGCGCACCGTGGCGCCGGCGTTGCCTTCCTCGCCCAGCACGTACCAGGGCTCGATCGCCTGGCGCAGTTCGAGCGCGACGCCGCCGTGGTGCACCGTGCCGCAGAGCGGGAAGCGGAATTGCCGCTGCGCCTCGAACCAGGCCGGATCGAAGGGTAGCCGGCGCGCTTCGAGATCGTCCAGAACCTCGAGGAAATCCTGCCAGACGAAATGCTCGAGCATGAAGCGGTCGTGCAGCGCCGTGCCCCAGCGCACCGGCTTGCCGTCGAGCGGCGCACGCCAGAACCAGGCGATCAGCGCGCGCAGCAGCAATTGCTGGGCGAGACTCATGCGCGCATCGGGCGGCATCTCGAACGAGCGGAATTCGACCAGGCCGAGCCGGCCGGTCGGACCGTCCGGCGAGAACAATTTGTCGATGCAGATTTCGGTGCGATGGGTGTTGCCGGTGACGTCGACCAGAATGTTGCGGAACAGACGATCGACCAGCCACGGCGGCACCGGTTCGGCGCCGCCCGGCGGCGGCACTTTGCGAGCGCGATTTCGAGTTCGTAGAGCAGGTCCTGGCGCGCCTCGTCGATGCGCGGCGCCTGGCTGGTCGGTCCGACGAACAAGCCGGAGAACAAATAGGACAGCGACGGCCGCCGCAGCGAATAGAGCACCAGGCTCTTGAGCAGATCGGGCCGGCGCAGGAACGGGCTGTCGGCGGCGCTCAGGCCGCCGAGCACGACGTGATTGCCGCCGCCGGTGCCGGTGTGGCGGCCGTCGATCATGAATTTGTCGGTGCCGAGCCGCGAGGCGCGGGCGTCCTCGTAGAGACCGCTGCGTGATCGTCGACGGCTTCGCGCCAGGATGCCGCCGGTTGGATGTTGACCTCGATGACGCCGGGATCGGGCGTCACCTTGAGCACGTTGAGCCGCGGATCGGGCGGCGGCGCATAGCCTTCGACGTGCACCGGCAGGCCGAGCTCGGCGGCGGTCGACTTCGATGGTCGCGAGCAGTTCGAGATAGTCGTCGAGCGTTTCGACCGGCGGCATGAACACGCACAAGCGTCCGTCGCGCACCTCGACCGACAGAGCCGTGCGCACCGGCATGCTGCCCGGCCGCCGGCGGCGCCGCGGCTCGTGCGACCGGCGCTCTGGCGCTTGACGCGGCGCCGTTCGGCCGACGACGCGACCGGCGCCGCCTTGATCCGTGGCCGGATCGGCAGCGGCGTGCGCTCGGCGAACGGATCGGCCGGCACCAGATGCGGATAATCGGCGGGCGCCAGATGGGGCAGCGATTGCAGCGGCAGCCGGAAGCCGAGCGGCGAATCGCCCGGCATCAGGAACAGATGGCCGCGGCGCGTTTGCCATATTTCGCTCAGCCATCCGGGCTTCGCCTGCGCGCTCCAGCGCTGCAGCGGCAGCACGAAACCCGCCGGTTGGCCGAGATGGGAATCGAACAAGGTCAGATCGAACAGGTCGAGAATGCGCGCGCGCTCGACCGGATCATCGATCTGCGGATCGCTCGGATCGATGTTGTCGGGAACGAGACCTTGCTTGAGCATCCGGTCGGCCGGGTCCTCGTAAGCGGGCTGCACGTAGTCCGCCGTGATTCCGAGGCGCGCGGCAATCCCCTCGGCGAAGCGCTTGGCGTCGTCGCGCGACGGCTGCTGCGCGTGCAGTCTTCGCGGGCGATCAAGCTGTCGTCGCGCCAGATCGGCACGCCGTCGCGGCGCCAGTACAGCGCGAAGGCCCAGCGCGGCAGCGGCTCGCCGGGATACCACTTGCCCTGGCCGTAATGCAGGAAGCCGCCCGGCGCGAAACGGTCGCGCAGGCGCCGGATCAGCTCGTCGGCGTGGCACGCGCTTCTTCGGCCCGAGCGCCGCGGTGTTCCATTCCGCCGATTGATAATCGTCGACCGAAACGAAGGTCGGCTCGCCGCCCATGGTCAGCCGCACGTCGTGCGCCGCAAGATCGGCGTCGACTTTTTCGCCGAGCGCATCGAGCGCGTGCCACGCCTCGTCGGAGAACGGCGCGGTGACGCGCGGCCGCTCGGCGATGCCGCTTCACGCTCATGTCGTACGCGAACGAGACCTCGGCCGGCTCGACCATGCCGCTGATCGGCGCCGCCGAGCGATAGTGCGGCGTCGCGGCGAGCGGAATGTGGCCCTCGCCGCACAGCAATCCGGACGTGGCGTCGAGGCCGATCCAGCCGGCGCCGGGCAGATAGACTTCGGTCCAGGCATGCAGGTCGGTGAAGTCGAGCTCGGTGCCGGCGGGTCCGTCGAGCGGCTTCACGTCCGGCCGCAACTGAATGAGATAGCCGGACACGAAGCGCGACGGCAGTCCGATGTGGCGGAGGATCTGCACCAGGAGCCACGCCGTATCGCGGCACGAGCCGGCGCCGGCGGCGAGCGTCTCTTCCGGCGTCTGCACGCCCGGCTCCATGCGGATGATGTAGCGGATCATGTGCGCGAGGCGCTGATTGAGCTCGACCAGAAAGTCGACGGTGTTGCGCGGCTCGCGCGAAATCGACTGCACCAATTCTTTCAGCCGCGGGCCCGCCGGCTCCGGATCGACGAAGGACGCCAAATCCTCGCGCAGGTCGGCGGCGAATTTGAACGGCCACTTCTCCGCGTAGGGCTCGACGAAAAAGTCGAACGGATTGATCACTTCCATGTCGGCGAGCAGATCGACCGTGATGGAAAATTCCGTGGTCTTCTCCGGAAACACGAAACGCGCCAGCCAATTGCCGTGCGGGTCCTGCTGCCAGTTCACGAAATGCTGGGCCGGCGTGACGTTGAGCGAGTAGCTCGGGATGCGGGTGCGGCAATGCGGCGCCGGCCGCAGCCGCACGATCTGCGGGCCGAGGCTGATCGGCCGGTCGTAGGTGTAGCGGGTGGCGTGATGGAGGCCGACGAGGATCGACATGCTGTTACGCGTTACGCCCGGATTTGCCCAAGAATTATGCAATAACCATGCAAGTTCCGGGCCGCCGTCAACACATTTCGGCGCGCGCGCATTGTAGCTCCACGCGCCGCGCCCTTTGGCCGCGGTCCGGCCGGTGCTAACCTAGTCGCAACAACGCCGACAAGGCGATGACAGTCGCGGGCGCGCCGCAGGGAGGGTTTCATGAAGGACCTGATCAAGCAGTACCTCGATCAAGGGCTATCGCGCAGGCAGCTTGTCTCCGGATTGAGCGCGCTCGGCATGAGCACCGTGGCGGCCAAAGCGATGGCGCAAAATCTCAGTCCCGCCGCCCAAAGCGCCGCGCCGGCGGCCGCGGCGGCTCCCGCCGCGATCCGCGAGGTCGAGGGCAATGGCGGACGGCTGTTCGTCGAGCAGCTCAAGGCCGCCGGCGTCGAGCACATCTTCTTCAATCCCTCGACCGGCGATCATCCGATCTTCGATGCGCTGGTCGACGTGCCGGAGATCAATCTGATCAAAGGCATTCAGGAAGGCGCCGTGGTCGCCATGGCCGACGGCTATGCGCGGGCGTCGGGCCGCACCGGCGTCGTCGTGGTCGCCAATATCGGCCTGCCCAATGCCATGACCCAGATGGTCAATACCTGGAAGGACCAGATTCCGATGCTGGTCGCGGTGGCGTCTGTCGACCAGGACGCGCTCGGGCGCGATCAGTGGCAGGAGACCGATCACCACGAGCTGATGACGGAGCCGATCACCAAATGGTTCTGGCAGGCGCAGTCGACCGCGGCGATCGCCGAGACCACACGGCGCGGCTTGAAATTCGCTTCGACGCCGCCGTGCGGGCCGGTGTTCCTGTCGCTGCCGACCAATACGCTCGATCAACACGCCAAGGCGCAAGTCTGGGAGCGCAGCAAGTTCGACGTGCCGATGCGCATTCGTCCCGACAAGGACGATGTCGAGAAGGCGGCGCGCATGCTGATCGAAGCGCAGAATCCGCTGATCAGCATCGGCGACGAAATCACTTGGTGCCGCGGCCAGAAAGAGCTGCTCGAGCTCGCCGAGCTCCTCGGCGCGCCGGTCGCCGGCGAGATGGCCAATCTCGGCTATTGGTCAAAGCCGTTCCCGACCCGGCATCCGCTTTTTATCGGAACGCACCTGCGCACCATGCGCTATCCGGGAAAACCCGACGTGCTGCTCAATCTCGGCAATCGCTGGGGCGAATTGGCGGCGCCCGGCACCAAACTGATTTCGATCCGGCTCGATCCGGCGAGCCTCGCCCGCACCGCGCCGGTCGATCTCGCCATGGTGGCCGACCTGCGGCTCGCCATCGCCGATCTCACCGCGGCGATCCGCAGCATGGCGACCGCGTCGAAACTCAAGGACATCGCCGACCAGCGCGCGGCAAAGACCCGCGCCTATTCGGCGCAGATGGCCGATGCACGGCAGGCGATCGCGCGCGGCTTGGCGGATTCTTCGCCGATCAGCATGGAGCGGCTCGGGCTCGAGCTCGAAGCCAATCTCGACCGCGACACCTGCTATGTCGCCGATGTCGATTCCGGCAAAACCATGGACCCGCTGATGGCGTTCGGCGGCGACGACAAGCAATATTTTGGCACCGGCCCGAACGTTTTGGGCTGGGGCATGGCGGCGGCGTTCGGCGTCAAACTGGCGCGGCCCGACGTGCCGGTGGTGTCGGTGGTCGGCGACGGCAGTTTCTGTTTCTCCGGGCCGCAGCCGCTGTGGAGCATGGCGCGCTACAAGGCGCCGGTCACCGTCATCGTGCTCAACAATCACAGCTACAACAACGAGCGCAATCGCATCTGGAACTCGGCCGGACGGCAGTTCGAGGCCGCGCGCGACATGACCTGCTACAACGGCGATCCGGACATCGATTACACCAAGGCGGCGGGTGCCTTCGGCGTCGAGGGCGAAACCGTGAAAGAGCCGGGCGACCTCAAAGGCGCGTTCGCGCGCGCCAAGACCGCGACGGTCGAGGGCCGGCCGTATCTGCTCGACATCCACATCAAGCGCGAAGGCCTTGGCGCGGTGTCGGAATGGCATCCGCCCTATTCGCTCGCCGATCTGCGCACCCGGAAGGTGTGATCATGCGCATCGCGTTGTCGAGTTTTCTCACCCTCGCCGTTGTCACCATCGCGGCGCCGGCGCACGCGCAACCTGCCAATCCGCTGCCGGCGGGCGACGGCCGCGACATCGTCTCGGTGGCGTGCTCGCAATGCCACTATCTCGGCACCATCGCAAAGATCCGCGACGGCGCCGCGCGGCTGGCGGTTCTACGTCAACAACATGGTGCTGCGCGGCGCGCAATTGACGCCGGCGGAGATCGACAAGGTGGTGGATTATCTCTCGCTCAATCTCGGCCCAGGCGCCAATCTGCCGCCGGCCAAGCCGGTGAAGCTGCCGGACGGCCACGGCAAGGATTTGGTCGAGACGCGCTGCGGCCTGTGCCACGACCTCGAACGGGTCGCCGCCGTCAAGCGCAGCGGCAAGGCCTGGCCGGTCATCGTCGCCAACATGGTCGAGCGCGGCGCCACCGCCACGCCGGACGAAGCCAAAACCATCAGCGATTATCTGGCGGCGAATTTCGGCAATTAGGACATGACGATGTCCCAAAACCTGTCGGCGTTCATCCAGCCCGGCCGCGTGCACCGGCAGATCTACACCGATCCGGCGATCTTCGAGCTCGAGCTGGAGCGCATTTTCGGCGTCGCCTGGATCTATGTCGGCCATGAAAGCCAGGTGAAAAATCCCGGCGACTATTTCCGCACCTTCATCGGCCGCAAGCCGGTGGTGCTGGTGCGCGACGCCGGCGGCGCCATCCGCGTCATTCACAATCAATGCGCCCATCGCGGCTCGCTGGTGGTCGCCAACGACAAGGGCAACGCGGCCGAATTCCAGTGCTGCTACCACGGCTGGACTTATCATCTCGACGGCCGCCTCAAGGCGGTGCCGCTGCAGCACGGCTATCCGCGCGATTTCGATCCGAACAATCCCAAGACCGCGATGACGCCGATGGCGCGGGTCAAGAGCTATCGCGGTTTCGTCTTCGCCAGCGAAGCCGAGGACGGCCCGAGCCTGGAGGAATTCCTCGGCCATATGACGACGTCGCTCGACGACATGATCGACCGCGCGCCCGACGGCGAGATCGAGATCGCCGGCGGCGTGTTCAGGCACGCCTATGACGCCAACTGGAAGCTCTATCTGGAAAACCTGTGCGACGCGGCGCATCCGATCTTCACCCACCGCTCGTCGATCGACGCCGCGCTGGCGCAGCCCGACGACGTTTATTCCGACGGCTCCGGCGAGATCGCCATCCGCCAGATGCGCCAGAACGGCGCGCCCTACAGCTTCTGGGAATCCCAGGTCGGCATCTGGACCTATCCGAACGGCCATTCCTATCTCGGCGACTATCACGACGACGCCAAGCTGGTGGCGGCGCTCAAGGACCCGGTGTTCCGCGACTACATCGCGGCGCTGGAGAAGAAGAAAGGCAAGGCGGAGACCCGGCGCGTGCTCGAAGTGCGGCGCTGGAACAGCAACGTCTATCCGAACCTCTCCTTCATGAGCCAGTTCCAGCAGTTGCGCGTCGTGCATCCGGTCGCCGTCAACCGCACCGTCGTCTACACCTATAATTTCCGCCTCAAAGGCGCGCCGGAGCAAATGTTCCGCAACACCATCAGCTTCGCCAACACGGTCAACGGCACCGGCTCGCTGGTGCTGACCGACGATCTGGAAATCTACAATCGCATCGGCATGGGCCTGTCGAGCGCCGGCGCCGAATGGATCGAGATCGGCCGCGGATTCGAGAGCGACGTGCCCGACGCCCACGGCGGCCGGCGCGGCCAGAATTCGACCAGCGAAGTTTATATCCGCAACATGTTCGACGCCTGGCTCGGCTACATGACCAACGGTCACGCCGCCATGCGAGCGGCGTCGTAACGCCGCGATGGCAAGAAAGCCGAAAAGCGCGCTTCAAGGCCAGCGGCACGCGCGCGACGGCCGATCGCGTCACGCGGCAGAACGGCGCGGCTTCCAGCACGGCAATCCCTCGACCTCGAACGCTGCGAGCAATTTTTGCTCCACGAAGCGCGCCTGCTCGACGACGGCAAGTTCGACGACTGGCTCGCGCTGTTTACGCCCGAAGCCTGGTACTGGGTGCCGAGCGAGCCCGATCAGGCCGATCCGGTCGAAACCGTGTCGCTGATCTACGACGACCGCCGGCTGCTGGAGACCCGCGTGCGGCGGCTCGCCAGCCCGCGCATGTATTCGCAAGAGCCGCGCTCGCGCACCAGCCGCATGATCGGCAACGTCACGATCGAGGAAACCGGAAAAGGCTTCGCCACCGTACGCTCCAAATTCGTCATGATCGAATATCGCCGCGAGCAGCAACGGCTGTTCGGCGGCACCGCGCTGCACCGCCTGGTGCAAGCCGACGGCCGCATCATGATCGCCTGGAAGCGCGTCGACCTGGTCAACTGCGACGCGCCGCTGGATGGAATTACGATTCCGTTTTGATTACGTCCCCGTCGGCCGGTGCAGCGCGGTGCGGGTGCGTTGCGCGGTGAGCCATTTCGAGCGGCCCACCATGCCCAGCGTGAAAGCGCGCAGCGCCGGCGGCCAGGTGGTCGGCAGGCCGAGAAAGTACGAGATGCGCTGGGTGTGCTCGGTCATCGGCCGCTCGTTGCGCTCCCAAGCTTTGCAGCGCCGCGGCGACATCGTCTTCACGCGCCAGATAAACCGCAAGCGACAGCGCGTTCATCATGGCGCAGCCGCCGCCCTGGCCGATATTCGGCGGCAGGGCGTGCGCGGCGTCGCCGATGATGGCGACCTTGCCCGCCGACCAGCGCTTGAGCTTGATCAGGTCGAAGCGGTCGTAGCGGCCCTGCTCGCCGATGCGGTCGATCAGCACTTCGAGATGAGGAAACGCGCGCTTCCACTCGTCCTTGCGCACCGGCACCGCCTTGGCCACCTCGTCGCTGTCGAGCATGGTCAGCGCGATATAGATGTCGGTCTCGCTGCACGGCGTGTAGAGCAGGCGGCGCGTGCCCGACCAGTACTCGATGGTCTTGGCGCCGTCGGTTTGCGCGCGCTCGGCCGCGGTCTTGTCCATCAACAGCCGCGTGCAGCCGTCGACCAGATATTTGCGCTTCGCCAACAGCCCGAGCCCGTCGCGCAGCCGCGAATTGCTGCCGTCGGCGCCGACGATCAGGTCGGCCTTGATGCGTGCGGCCGTCGGCCAGCAGCAGCTCGCCGTCGGCGCGTCGCGCTCACGGCCGCCGAGTTGACGACGATCTCGACCCCGGCGCGCGTCGCCGCGGCGGCCAGCGCGTTGATGACGTTCTGCCGCACGATGCTGAACACGCGGCTGCCCTGCCAGCGGTGCACCGAAATCAGCCGGTCGTCGCCGTCGCGCACCTCGCGGGTATGGGCGAACGGCGCGCCCTTGACCGCGGCGTCATAGGCGCCGACGGCTTCGAGCACCCGCAGACCGTTTTCGTAGATGTAAATGCCCGCGCCAGTGGTGCGCAGCCGATCGCCGCGCTCATGCACGCGCACGCTCCAGCCGCGCTGCGCCAGCGCGCAGGCCGCGGTGAGACCGGCAAAGCCGGCGCCGACGATCTCGGCGTGTCGCTTGCTCATGGCTGAGCAAGATTACTATCATGGCTGCGAACCGGGCAAAGCCAGCCCGAGCGGAGGATTTATCCATGGCCCGTCTGCGCCATTTCGCCGTCTGCGTGAACGATCTCGACAAGGCCGCAAAATTCTACGAGACCGTGTTCGATCTCAAGCGCATCGCGCGCGAGGATCTGGATATCGGCTCGGCGATCTATATGAGCGACGGCACGATCAATCTCGCCTTGCTCAATTTCTCGACCGGCGCCGGCACCGCGGCCTCGGACTTGAAAAATCCCAAAGGCTTTGTCGGCGCGCACCATTTCGGTTTCCAGGTCGACGATCTCGCCGAGACGCAGAAGCGCATCGAGGCGACCGGCGGCAAATTCTTCTTCGATCTCGGCGACGAACGTCACGGCAATTTCGAACGCAAGTTCAAGGACCCCGACGGCGTCATCTTCGATATTTCCAAGAACGGCTGGCAGGGCACGGATAGTTACGGGAAGAAGTAGACGTCATGCCGCGGGCCGAGCGATGCTGAGGAGGCCGCGAATCGATACCACTGCCGATTCGGATGACGGCTGAGGCGCCGGGGCCGTCGCTATTCGCGATTACGACTGCGGCTCGCGACTTCGCGGTGCCGGAATGGACGCTGCGCTATTTGATGAACTGATTGGTGAACAGATCATCCACCGGCGACTTCTTCTCGATGATGCCGGCTTTCGAGATAAAAGTCCTGCAGCTTGGCCATCCGTTCGGGATCGACCGCGCCGAGCATCTTTCTGGCCCGGATAGATCAGCTTGTCGTAATAGGCGAAGGCTTCCTTGACCTGGCCTTCCTTGCCGGTCCACTCCGGCACGAATTTCACGAAGTCGATCGCCGCCGCGTCCGGATCGTCCATGATGTCCTTCATGCCGTGCAGCGCCGCCTTGACGAAGGCGCGCACCAGGTCGGGCTTGTCCTTGATGATCTGGTCGGACGCCGCGACCGCCTGCGCCATGTGCGGAAAGAACTCGTCGGTCGGCAGCACCTTGACGGCCACGCCGGCGGCTTCGACCGGCGGAATCCAATCCGGCACGCCGGCCATGCCGACCGATTTGCCGGTGGCGACCATCTGCCAGACGCCGACCGGGCCGGCGGACTGGATATCGACGTCGTCCTTGGTCAGGCCGGCGCTCGCCAGCAAGCCGAGCAGCGCATAGAACGTGGTGTCCTGAAACGACATCACGGTGATGGTCTTGCCCTTGAGGTCGGCCGGCTTTTCGATGCCGGAATCGGCGCGCACCACGAGCTGCATGAAACCCTTGCCGCCGAACAGGCAGACGATCTTCACCGGCACGCCGTTCTGCCGCACCACGATCGGCGCGTCGGCGACGATGCCGCCGAGCGGCACATTGCCGGCGCCGACCTGCTTGGCGACATCGACGCCGCCGCGGCCGGTGGCGAAATTGACGGTGAGCCCGGCCTGCTGGAAATAACCCTTGCCCTGGCGAGCCGGATCGGCCCGAACGCCGGCAGGAGCGGCGGCGCCGGAAACAGATACGTGATGGTCTCGTCCGCTCGCGCCTGCGGCGCGGCGCCCAAAACGCCGAGCGCGATGCCGCCCGCGCCTTGCAGCAAACGGCGGCGCGATAATCTGTTGACGCGGTCGTTCATAAATTGCTCCTTCGTGCGCGCGAGCGGCGGCGATGTTGCCGCACTGGCCCGCCCTATCGGCGAACCCAGTCTTTGCCACTATACTTGACCTACTATACTGAAGCTTTTTGGGCGGCGATATGCGCGCAATCGGCCCAACAAACACCGGTCGTTCATGTCCGACGTCGTCCGCCTCGAATACCGCAACGTGACGATGCGTTTTGCGGCGACCGGCAACCGCGGCGTGCTCACCGCGGTGCAGGGCGTGAGCTTTTCCGTGCGCGACGGCGAAGTGGTGTCGCTGATCGGGCCGAGCGGCTGCGGCAAGAGCACGCTGCTCAATATCGGCTCAGGCCTCACCGCGCCGAGCGAGGGCGAAGCCTTCGTCGACGGCGAGCGCGTCGCCGGGCCGAATGCCCATGTCGCCTTCATGCTGCAGAAGGATTTGCTGCTGCCGTGGCGCACCGTCGCCGAGAACGTCATGTTCGGCGTCGAGATCCAGGGCGTTGCGGCGGCCGAGCGCCGGCAGCGCGCGCAAGCGCTGCTCGAAAATTTCAACCTCGCCGAATTTTCCAATCACTATCCGCACCAATTGTCCGGCGGCATGCGCCAGCGCGTGGCGTTGGCGCGCACGCTGGCCGTCGATCCCCACGTGCTGCTGCTCGACGAGCCGTTCTCCGCGGTCGACGCGCAGACCCGCATGGTGCTGCAACGCGACCTGGCGCAGACGCTGAAGCTGCGCGGGCAAGACCGCGCTCCTCATCACCCACGATCTCGCGGAAGCGGTGACACTGTCCGACCGCGTGCTGGTCATGAGCCGGCGGCCGGGCCGCATCATCGACGAAATCGTCATCGACATGGCGGGGCGCGACAATCCGATCGCGCGGCGCCACGATCCCAAGGTCAACGATTATGTCGCGCGGCTGATGGATCGTCTCGATATCGGCCACGCTTCGCTCGAGCAGCAGGCGGCGGGAGGCGGCGCGTGACCGGCGACGCCACGCTCCTCGCAGATGCGCAAGGGCACCGCCGCCAGCGTCGCGATGCTGGTGGTTTTTCTGGCGGCGTGGCAATGGGGACCGGGCCTGCTCGGCATCCCATCCTTCATCGTGCCGCCGCTGTCCGCGGTCGCCGCCGAGTTCGGCCACGCTTGGCAGCTTCGACCATTTGCTGCTGCACACCGGCGTCACCGTCGCCGAAGTGCTGGCCGGCTTCATCCTCGGCAGCCTGCTCGGCGCTTTCGCCGGTTATCTGCTCGGCATGTCGCCGACGGCGGAGCTGGCGCTGTCGCCCTATATCCTGGCGCTGCAGATCGCGCCCAAGGTCGCGTTCGCGCCGCTGTTCATTCTGTGGATGGGTTTCACGGTCTATCCGAAAATCCTGGTTGCTATCCTGATCGTGTTCTTCCCCGTCATGGTCAACGTGCTGACCGCGGTGCGCACCGTCGATCCCGATCTGATCAATCTTGCCCGCGCCTTCAAGGCGACGCGGGCGCAGATTTTCTGGAAGATCGAATTTCCGACCTCGATGCCGCCGATGTTCGCCGGCTTGCGCATCGGCGCCACGCTCGCCGTGGTCGGCGTCGTGGTCGGCGAACTGGTCGGCGGCAATGTCGGGCTTGGCTATCTGCTCACCTTCGGCGAAGGCCAGGCCAATACGCCGTTGGTGTTCGTCTCGATCGTGATGCTCACCGTGGTCGGCGCCATCGCCTATCTCGGCGTGATCCTGGTCGAGCGCCGCGTGCTGCATTATTTGCCGGCGCGCAGCGTCGGCGGGAATCTCTAGCGCCTCCCTCCCCCTTGTGGGGAGGGTTTTCGTCAATTCGGAAAATGCTCGGCGTGCCAGTCGGCTTCGAGGTTCGGATTGATCTTGCCGTCGATCACGAACACGCCCGGCGCGCCTTCGGCGACCCAGGCTTTGACCGGATCGAGATCGGCGAGCGTGCGCACCGTGGCGGCGCGCGCGCCGTAGCCGCGGGCGATCGCGGCGAAATCGGTGTCGGGAAATTTGCACGATGTCGGTCGAAAAACCTTGCCGGCCGAAGTAGTGAACTTCGGCGGCGTAGGACGCATCGTTGTAGACCAGGATGCACATGCGCAAGTCCGAGGCGGACCGCGGTTTCCATGTCGGCCATCGACATCAGGAAACCGCCGTCGCCGGTGCCGAGCACCGCGAGCTTTCCGGGATTGGCGATGGCGAGGCCGATGGTCGACGGCAGGCCGAGGCCGACCGACTGGAACGAATGGCTCAGGCACGAGGCGCGCGCATTCGGCACCCGCAGATAGCGCGGCACCCAGCCGCAGAAATGCCCGGAGTCCGACGCCACTACGCGGTCCGTCGGCAGAATAGCGTCGACCGCTTTGCTCAAGGTGCGCGGATCGATGAAGTCTTTGCTCGATTCATCGGGATGCGGGGAGTGATGATTGTCGCCTGAGCGGATGCGTTCGCGCATCACGTTGTTGCGACGGCCGAGCTTTGGCGCTCGCTCGTTTCTCGAGTCTCCGCCAGCAGCGCCTGCGCCGTCGCCTTGGCATCGCCATGCACCGCAATCTGCACCGGCATCTGATAGCCGAGTTTCGGCACATCGACATCGACCTGCGCCACCACCGCGCCGGGCGCGATCAGCTTGCCCTTCTTGGTGGTCCATTGCGTGAGGCTGGCGCCGAACGCCAGGATGACATCGCTCTCGGAAATCAGCTCATCGGCGACCGGCGAGGAAAAGCCGCCGCTGATGCCGACCGACCAGGGATTTCCCGAAAACAGTCCGTGGCCGCACACCGATGTCGCCAATAGCGCGCCGGTGCCGTCGGCGAGCGCGACCAGATCCTGCTCGGCATCGGAGATCACCGCGCCGCGGCCGCCGAGAATGAGCGGACGCTGCGCCTGCATCAACGCATCGGCGAGGCGCTCGACCGCGCGCGGATCGGGATGCAGCCGGCCGGGCGCCGGCGGCAATTCGAGCGGCGGCAGGTTCGATGCGAGCGCCGCGTGCTGCACGTCGAGCGGCATGCTCAAGCACCACAGTCTGCCGGTCGCGCAAAGCGCGGGTGACGGCGCGCAGCATGTCTTCGCGCGCGGAGCCGGGCGTATGCAGCCGCTCCGACACCGCGCCGACGGCACGCACCATCTCGCCCTGCTCGATATAAAAATTGTTCTTCACTGCTCCGTGGGGGACATCGCCCGCCAGCACCAGCAGCGGCGTCCGGCTTTTCGCGGCTTCGGCGATGCCGGTCAGCGCATTGGTCAAGCCCGGGCCGGAATGCACGCTGACCAGCGTGAGCTCGCCGCTCGCCTTGGCATAGGCGTCGCCCATGGCCGGCGGCGTTGCCTTCGTGCCGCGCCGAAATCAGCTCGACACCGGCTTCGACCAGGCCGTGGGAGATCTTGAAATTGGCGGTGCCAAGGAGCCCGAAGCAACGCCGCGCGCCGTAGCCGGCAAGGTCCTGCGCGACGACCGACGCGACCGTTGGATTACCGCTCATGAATGCCACCTTCCCTGCCGGCTGACGCGAAAACCTCAAGTAATACAAAGCCATGATGGCACAGGGCCAAACCCGGCGGAAGGCTTTGGGATAAAGCTTCAAACTTAAATCTTCAAGCTTGAAATATATCGCCCGCGGTGCCATCATTATCGGCGCGCGTTCAGCAGGACGGCAGCATCGCATGAAGATCGCTTGCCTCGGCGGCGGCCCGGCGGGCCTTTATTTCGCGATCAGCATGAAGCTGCGCGACGCCGCGCACGACATCACCGTGTTCGAGCGCAACAAGCCCGACGACACGTTCGGCTGGGGCGTGGTGCTGTCCGACGAGACGTTCGAGAACCTCGCCGCGAACGATCCGCTGAGCGCCGGCGAGATCCGCCGCCATTTCGCCTATTGGGACGACATCGCCGTGCATTATCGCGGCCAGAAGATCGTCTCGACCGGCCACGGCTTTTCCGGCATCGCGCGCAAGAAGCTGCTGCAGCTGCTTGCAGCAGCGCGCCCGCGAGCTCGGCGTCGAGCTGCGTTTCCAGACCGAGATCGCGAGCGCCGCGGAGCTCGCCAAGACCCACGATCTGGTCGTCGCCGCCGACGGGCTGAATTCGCAGGACGCGCAACGAATTCGCCGCCCACTTCAAGCCCGACATCGAGACCCGCAAGAACAAATTCGTCTGGCTCGGCACCCACCAGAAAGTTCGACGACGCCTTCACCTTCATCTTCGAGGAGACCGAGCACGGCTGGATCTGGGCGCACGCCTACCAGTTCGACGCCGACACCGCGACCTTCATCGTCGAATGCGCCGACGACGACCTGGCAGAAATTCGGCTTCGGCACCATGAGCCAGGACGAGAACTGCCGCGCCTGCGAGAAGATCTTCGCCAAATATCTCGGCGGCCATCCGCTGATGTCGAATGCGGCGCATTTGCGCGGCTCGGCGTGGCTGAATTTTCCGCGCGTGCTGTGCGAGAAATGGTCGTACGAGAATATCGTGCTGATGGGCGACGCCGCCGCGACCGCGCATTTCTCCGTCGGCTCCGGCACCAAGCTCGCCATGGAGAGCGCGATCGCCATGGCGAATTATCTGCACAGCGAGCCGACCATGGCGGCGGCATTCGCCAAATACGAGGACGCGCGGCGCACCGAGGTGCTGCGGCTGCAATCCGCGGCGCGCAATTCGCTGGAATGGTTCGAGGACGTCGAGCGCTATCTGCATCTCGATCCGGTGCAGTTCAACTATTCGCTGCTGACGCGCTCGCAGCGCATCAGCCACGAGAATTTGCGGCTGCGCGACAAGGCGTGGCTCGAAGGCGCGGAAGCCTGGTTCCAGCGCCTCGCCGGCGCCGGCGACAACACGGTGCGCCGGCCGATGTTCGCGCCGTTCCGGCTGCGCGACATGCGGCTGAAGAACCGCGATCGTGGTGTCGCCGATGGCGCAGTACAAGGCGGTCGACGGCTGCCCGACCGACTGGCATCTCGTGCATTACGGCGAGCGCGCCAAGGGCGGCGCCGGCCTGGTCTGCATCGAGATGACCTGCGTCAGCCCGGAAGGCCGCATCACGCCCGGCTGCACCGGCATGTACGCGCCGGAGCACGAAGCGGCGTGGAAGCGCATCGTCGATTTCGTCCATGCCGAGACCGACGCAAAGATCTGCTGCCAGCTCGGCCATTCCGGCGCCAAGGGCTCGACCCAGCTCGGCTGGGAGGAAATGGACGCGCCGCTGCAAATCCGGCAACTGGCCGGTGCTGGCGCCGTCGGCGATCGCCTGGTCGCCGCGCAACCAGGTCGCCGCGCGCCATGACGCGCGCCGACATGGATCGCGTGCGCGATCAGTTCGTCGCGGCGGCCGAGATGGCGGCGCGCGCCGGCTTCGACATGCTCGAACTGCACTGCGCGCACGGCTATCTGCTGTCGTCCTTCATCACGCCGCTGACCAACAAGCGCACCGATGCAGTACGGCGGCTCGCTGGAAAACCGCATGCGCTATCCGCTGGAGATCTTTCACGCGGTGCGCGCGGTCTGGCCGGCGGAGAAGCCGATCTCGGTGCGCATTTCCGCCAACGACTGGGTCGGCGCGGACGGCATCGAGCCGCGCGACGCGGTCGCGATCGCGCCGCATGTTGCAGGAGGCCGGCGTCGATATCTGCGACGTGTCGGCCGGGCAGACCTCGATCGCGGCGCAGCCGGTCTATGGCCGCATGTTCCAGACGCCGTTCTCCGACCGCATCCGCAACGAGACCGGCATGGCGACCATGGCGGTCGGCAACATCTTCGAGCCGGACCACGTCAACTCGATCCTGATGGCCGGCCGCGCCGATCTCGTCTGCCTGGCGCGGCCGCATCTCGCCGATCCGTATTGGACCCTGCACGCCGCGGCCAAACTCGGCGACCGCGGCGAGGCCTGGCCGCCGCCCTATTACGCCGGCCGCGATCAGCTCTATCGCATTGTCCGGCAGCGCCGAACCCGTGCCGACGGCGGTATGACCGATGAGCGTCTCGCGGCAAACACGCGCTTGTCACCGGCGGCGGCAGCGGCATCGGCGCCGCGATCGCGCTCGCCTTGGCGGAGGCCGGCGCGACCGTCACGATTTGCGGGCGGCGCCGGCAGCAGCTCGACGAAACGGCGGCACGGCACAAAAATATTCACGCCGAAATCGCCGACGTGACCGATCAGAAATCGCTCGCGCAGCTCTATGAACATGCGCAAGCCGCGCGCGGCACCTTCGACATCGTGGTCGCCAATGCCGGCGGCGCCGAGAGCGCGCCGGCGGAGAAGATTTCGGCCGAGCTTTGGACCAGACACGCTCAACGTCAACCTCACCGGCGCGTTCTTTTCGGTGCAGCCGGCGCTCGACGGCATGCGCGCGAAGAAATGGGGCCGCATCGTCTTCATCGCCTCGACCGCCGGCATCAAAGCGCTGCCCTATGTCGCGCCCTATGTGCGCCGCCAAGCATGGCGTGATCGGGCTGATGCGCGCCTTGGCGCTGGAGACCGCGCAAGGACGGCATCACCGTGAATGCGGTCTGCCCGAGCTACACCGAGACACCGATGCTCGAGCAGGCGGTCGCGCGCATCGTCGCGACGACCAAGCGCAGCGAGGCCGAGGCGCGCGCGACGCTCGCGGCCAGAAATCCGCAAGGCCGCTTCATCACAGCCGCAGGAAGTCGCCGACACGGTGCTGTGGCTGTGCACGGCAGGCAGCCGCCAGCATCACCGGCCAGGCGATTTCGCTGTCGGGAGGCGAGACATGGTGAGCGCGCCGCTGCCGGCCATCGCGGAACCGCAAGAGAGCGACAGCAAGTCGCGGCTGCGGCTATGGATCAGGCTGCTTGCGCGCCAGCCGGCTGATCGAAAGCGTGGCGCGCGAGCGGCTGAAATCGCAATTCAACGCCACGCTGCCGCGCTTCGACGTGATGGCGGCGCTCTACCGCAAGCCCGACGGCATGCTGATGAGCGAGATTTCGCGCTTCCTCATGGTGTCGAACGGCAACGTCACCGGCATCGTCGACCGGCTGGTGTCCGACGGCCTGGTCGCGCGCGCGCAGCGCAACGGCGACCGCCGCACCTCGTTCATCAGCCTGACCCGCAAGGGCCGCGCGCTGTTCGCCGACATGGCGACGGCGCACGAAAGCTGGGTCGACGAACTGCTCGGCGGGCTTTCGGTGCGCGACGCCGAGCAGATGTCGGCCAAGCTGAAATCGTTCCGCAGCGACTGGGAGGGCGAAGCATGACCAAGAAATGGCGGCGCTGAAGCCGCGCATTTTCTCTGGCGCATGGACGGCGCCGTCGCCGTCATCCAGCTGAACCGGCCGGAGCGCAAGAATCCGCTGACCTTCGAATCCTACGCCGAGCTGCGCGACACGTTCCGCGACCTCGCTCACGCCGACGACGTCCACGCCGTGGTGTTCCTGCCGAACGGCGGCAATTTCTGCTCCGGCGGCGACGTGCACGAGATCATCGGCCCGCTGGTCGCCATGGACATGAAGGAGCTGCTCGCCTTCACGCGCATGACCGGCGACCTGGTCAAGGCGATGCTCGCATTGCGGCAAGCCGATCATCGCCGCGGTCGACGGCATTGCCGCCGGCGCCGGCGCCATCATCGCCATGGCTTCGCGATATGCGCCTCGCCACGCCGCAGGCGCAGACCGCATTCCTGTTCAACCGCGTCGGGCTTGCCGGCTGCGACATGGGCGCCTGCGCGATGCTGCCGCGCATCATCGGCCAGGGCCGCGCCGCCGAGCTGCTCTACACCGGCCGCGCCATGACGGCGCAGGAAGGCGAGCGCTGGGGCTTCTTCAACAGGCTGGTCGCCGCCGAGGCGCTGGAGCAGGAAGCGCTGGCGCTCGCGCAGCGCATCGCCGCCGGCCCGACCTTCGCCAACGGCATCACCAAGACGCAGCTCAGTCGCAGGAATGGTCGATGAGCCTCGATCAGGCCATCGAGGCCGAGGCGCAGGCGCAGGCGATCTGCATGCAGACCAAGGATTTCGAGCGCGCCTATCGGGCGTTCGTCGCCAAGCAGAAACCGGTGTTCGAGGGCAACTGAGTGGCGGACAAGAGCTTTCTCAGCTGGCCGTTCTTCGACGACCGCCATCGCGCGCTGGCCGGCAAGCCATCGAGCGCTGGTGCGCGGCGAACCTGCCGGTCGATCACGGCGACGTCGATGCCGCCTGCCGCGAGCTCGTGCAACAGCTCGGCCGCGACGGCTGGCTCGCGCACACCGCGCCCGATCCCGACGCGCCGGCAGCCGCTCGACGTGCGCACGCTCTGCCTGATCCGCGAGACGCTGGCGCGCCACGACGGGCTCGCCGATTTCGCCTTCGCCATGCAGGGCCTCGGCGCCGGGCCGATCAGCCTGTTCGGCAACGCCGCGCAGCGGCGACTGGCTCAAACGCACGCGCAGCGGCGAGCGCGATCGCCGCCTTCGCGCTGACCGAGCAGCAATCCGGCTCCGACGTCGCCAATATCGCGACGACCGCGCGAGCGCTGACGGCGACGGTTACGTGCTCGACGGCGAGAAGACCTGGATCTCCAACGGCGGCATCGCCGATCTCTACGTCGTGTTTGCCCGCACCGGCGAAGCGCCCGGCGCGCAAGGGCTCTCCGCCTTTCTGCGTGCCCGGCGACAATTGCCGGGCTTTTCCGTCGCCGAGCGCATCGAGTCGATCGCGCCGCATCCGCTGGCGCGGCTGAAATTCGAGCGCGTCACGCGTGCCGGCCACCGCCATGATCGGCGCGCCCGGCGATGGCTTCAAGATCGCCATGGCGACGCTCGACATTTTCCGCACCACCGTCGGCGCCGCGGCGCTCGGCTTCGCCCGCCGCGCGCTCGACGAAACGATCAAGCGCGCGCGAAAGCCGCGAATTGTTCGGCGGTCCGCTCGCCGATCTGCAGATGGTGCAAGGCTCACATCGCCGACATGGCGCTCGACGTCGACGCCGCGGCGCTGCTCGTCTATCGCGCCGCCTGGGCCAAGGACAACGGCGCCGCGCGCGTCACGCGCGAGGCGGCGATGGCCAAGCTCTTCGCCACCGAGCGCGCGCAGCGCGTCATCGACAAGGCGGTGCAGCTGCACGGCGGCGACGGCGTGCGCCACGGCCACATCGTCGAGCGGCTCTATCGCGAAATCCGCGCGCTGCGCATCTACGAAGGCGCGTCCGAGGTCCAGAAAGTCATCATCGCACGGCAAATGCTTTCAGGAGCATGACCATGGCATGCCATCGCTCGGCCGCTCGGCCCACATCGACACCTTCACCCGCGACAATCTTCCGCCGCCGCAGCAATGGCCGGACATTCTCGCTCGAGCGGCTTCGACTATCCGGAGACGCTCAACGCCGGCGTCGAACTGACCGACCGCATGGTCGGCGCGCGGCTTCGGCGACCACGTCGCGCTGATCGGCAACGGCCGCCGCCGCACCTACAAGGAGCTCTCCGACTGGACCAACCGCATCGCCCATGCGCTGGTCGAGGATTTCGGCATCAAGCCGGGCAACCGCGTCCTGATCCGCTCCGCCAACAATCCGGCGATGGTGGCGTGCTGGCTCGCCGCCACCAAGGCCGGCGCCGTCGTCGTCAACACCATGCCGATGCTGCGCGCCGGCGAACTGGCCAAGATCGTCGACAAGGCCGAGATCGCGCTGGCGCTGTGCGACACGCGGCTGATGGACGAGATCGTCGACCTGCGCCAAGACAGCTCGAAATTCCTCAAGCAGGTGATCGGCTTCGACGGCACCGCCAATCACGACGCCGAGCTCGACCGCATCGCGCTCGAGCAAGGCGGTGACGTTCGACGCGGTGCAAGACCGGGCGCGACGACGTGGCGCTGCTCGGCTTCACCTCCGGCACCACCGGCGAGCCGAAGGCGACCATGCATTTCCATCGCGACCTGCTGATCATCGCCGACGGCTATGCCAAGGAAGTTCTCAACGTGACGCCCGACGATATCTTCGTCGGCTCGCCGCCGCTCGCCTTCACCTTCGGGCTCGGCGGCCTGGCGATCTTTCCGCTGCGCTTCGGCGCCACCGCGACGCTGCTCGAAAACGCCTCGCCCGCCAACATGATCGAGATCATCGAGACCTATAAGGCGACCATCTCGTTCACCGCGCCGACCGCCTATCGCGCGATGCTGGCGGCGATGGACCAGGGCGCCAATCTGTCATCGCTGCGCGCCGCGGTGTCGGCCGGCGAGACCTTGCCGGCGCCGGTGTTCAACGATTGGGTGCGACAAGACCGGCAAGCCGATCCTCGACGGCATCGGCTCGACCGAGATGCTGCACATCTTCATCTCCAACCGCTTCGGCGACGCCGCGCCCGGCCACCACCGGCAAGCCGGTCGCCGGCTACGAGGCCAAGATCGTCGACGACGACATGAAGGAGAAGCCGCGCGGCGAGGTCGGCAAGCTCGCGGTGCGCGGCCCGACCGGCTGCCGCTATCTCGCCGACAAGCGGCAGAGCGCCTACGTGCGCGACGGCTGGAATCTGACCGGCGACGCCTTCACGCAGGACGAGAACGGCTATTTCCATTTCGCCGCGCGCAACGACGACATGATCATCTCGGCCGGCTACAACATCGCCGGGCCCGAGGTCGAGGCGGCGCTGCTGTCGCATCCCGACGTCAAGGAATGCGCGGTGATCGGCGCGCCGGACGAGGGCCGCGGCCAGATCGTCGAGGCCCATGTGGTGCTCGCCGAGGGCGTCATCGCCGGCGTCGATACGGTCAAGCGCCTGCAGGATCACGTCAAGGCGACCATCGCGCCGTTCAAATATCCGCGCTCGGTGAAATTCATCGACGCGCTGCCGAAGACGCAGACCGGAAAAATCCAGCGCTTCCGCCTGCGGCCGGAGCGCGACTCATAGAGCGAGGCTCGGAACGATGAGCGACGACGCCACGACGTTTCTGCACCCGCAACACTGGAAACAGCCGAAAGGCTTCGCCAACGGCATCGTCGCCGAAGGCCGCGTGGTGTTTCTCGCCGGCCAGATCGGCTGGAATGCCGAGCAAAAATTCGACAGCACGGATTTCGTCGCGCAGGCGCGGCAGGCGCTTGGCGAATATCGTCGCGCTGGTTGCCGAAGCCGGCGGCGGGCCGGAGCACATCACCCGCCTGACCTGGTTCGTCATCGACAAGAAGGACTATCTCTCGCACTTACGCGAACTGGGCGACGCCTACCGCGCCGTCATGGGCAAGCATTTTCCGACCATGACGCTGGTGCAAGTCGTGGCTTTGGTCGAGGATTTGGCCAAGGTCGAGATCGAAGCCACCGCCGTGGTGCCGCATCGATGAGCGTGGCGTAGAATTCCGAGAGGTTTGCCGATGGCCGACATGGATACCGCACCGCGCGAGCGCCTGACCGAGGCGGCGCGCGCCTGCCGGATTCTCGACATGGAGGGGCACGGCGACATGACGCTCGGCCATCTCTCGGTGCGCGAGGTCGGCGGCCGCGGCTTTTGGATGAAGCGCAACCAGATCGGCCTCGGCGAAGTTTTGGGGCCTGAGGACTTCGTGCTGGTCGATTGGGACGGCCAGCAAATCGCCGGCAGCGGCGGGCGCCATTCCGAGTGGCCGATCCATTCGGAGATTTTTCGCGCGCGCGCAGACGTCGATGTGGTGGTCCACACCCATCCGTTCTATGCCAGCGTTTTCTCGGCGGCGACGGAACCGTTGCAGCCCTATACGCTCGACGCCGATCAATTCACCGACGTGCCGCGGCACGAGGCCGACGTGGCGCTGATCACGCTCAAGAGCGAAGGCGAAGCCATCGCGCGCTCGCTCGGGCAAAACTTCGCCATGCTGCTCGGCAATCACGGCGTGGTGTTTTGCGGCGGCAGCATCGAGCAGGCGGTCTGCAGCGGAATATTTCTGGAAAAAGCCTGCAAGGCCCATGTCGTCGGCCGCGCCGCCAACCTGAAGACCAATATGCCGGACCGCGCGGTGCGCGATAAACGGCACCGGCAAATCTCGACGCCGGCACACTGGCAGCATTCGTACCGCTATTTCTGCCGCAAGCTCGAGGCGCGCGCCAAAGCCGGCGGCGGGCCGGCGATCTTCGGTTGATCACGCGATGCCGGCATGCGCCCCAAGAACTCGTAACGCGTGCAGCATTTACTTTAAACTGAACAGCGCGGACAGGGGCGGCCCGGCCAAATCCGGGCCAACGTGGCGCATGGCCGCGCTTGCTGTTAACACTGCTCTCCGCAAGGCTGAAGCCGGAGTTGGCAATGGCGTATCTCGCGGAAATTCCCTACGGCGCCTATTGGAGCACGCCCTTTGCCAAATGGCAGGGCAGTTTTGCCAACCTGCACAGCGTCGAATTCGCCGCCCATGTGGCCAAGGCCGAGCTTGCCAAGCGGCGCATCGCGCCGGAGGCGTTCGACTATGGCGTGCTCGGCATGACGGTGCCGCAGAAGGCGTCGTTCTACGGGCTTGCCGTGGTTCATGGGGCTGATCGGCGGCCGCAAGGTCGGCGGGCCGACCATCGCCCAGGCTTGCGCCACGAGCGTGCGCTGCCTGCTCGCCGGCGCCCAGGAAGTCGAGGCGGGGCTCGCCTCCACCGCGCTGATCGCGACCTGCGATCGTGTGTCGAACGGCCCGCACATTGTTTATCCCAATCCGTCGGCGCCGGGCGGCACCGCCGCGCACGAGAACTGGGTGCTCGACAATTTCAGCAACGATCCGCTCGGCGGCCACGCCATGGTGCAGACCGCCGAGAACGTCGCGCGCAAATACCAAATCACCACCGCCGCGCAGCATGAGGTGGTGCTGCGGCGCGGCGAGCAATACGCGGCGGCGCTGGCGAACGACCACGCGTTTCAGAAACGCTACATGACGCTGCCGTTCGATGTGCCGTCTCCGAACTTCAAGAAAAGCGCCGGCACATTGTCAGGCGACGAAGGCGTGGTGATGTCGACCGCGGAGGGTCTTGGCAAGCTGCGTCCCGTCATGCCCGACGGCACCGTGACCTTCGGCGGCCAGACCCATCCGGCCGACGGCAGCGCGGCAGTCGTCGTCGCGACGCCGGAGAAATGCCGCGAGATGAGCAGCGATTCAAATGTGCGCATCGGCATCCTCGGCTTCGGCCTCGCCCGCGCCGAACTGGCGCATATGCCGGAGGCGACCATTCCGGCGGCGAAGCAGGCGCTCGATCAAGCTGGGCTTACGATGAAGGATATGGCGGGAGTGAAGTCGCACAATCCGTTCGCGGTGAACGATATTATTTTTGCCCGCGAAACCGGCGCCGATCTGATGGCGATGAACAATTACGGCTGCTCGCTGGTATGGGGTCATCCGCAGGGGCCGACCGGGCTGCGCTCGATCATCGAATTGATCGAAGAACTGGTCATCCGCGGCGGCGGCCGCGGCCTGTTCCAGGGCTGCGCCGCCGGCGACACCGCGATGGCGGTGGTGATCGACGTCGATACGCGCAAGCACTGAACGCGACAGGGATTGCGAGTGACGGCTCCAGCAACAGCGCGGCGCTTCAAGGTCGGCATCGACGTCGGCGGCACGTTCACCGACTTTTATGTCCGCGAGCCCGGCCGCGAGCCGGTCATTCATAAGGTGCTGTCGACGCCGGCGGATCCTTCGGTCGGCGTGCTCACCGGATTGCGCGAACTGGCCGGCGCGCTCGACCAACCGCTCGCGCTGGCCGACTTTCTCGGCAAGCATCGAAGTGATCGTGCACGGCACGACCGTGACGACGAACGCCACGCTGACGCGCCGCGGCGCCAAGACCGGGCTCATTACAACGGCGGGCGTGCGCGATGCGCTGGAAATGCGCCGCGGCATCCGCGAGGAGCGCTACAACAACCGCTACACCAATGTGGCGCCGGTGGTGCCGCGCTATCTGCGCGTCGGCGTGACCGAACGCCTCGACCGCCATGGCCGCACGGTGGAACCGCTGAAGCTCGATGACGTGCGCGGCGCCATTGCGCTGTTCAAATCGGAAGACGTCAAGGCGGTGGCGATCTGCTTCATGAATGCCTTCGCCAATCCGGCGCACGAAGCGGAAGCCGCGGCTTTGGTGCGCAAGGAATTGCCCGGCGCGTTCCTCACCACATCGACGGAGCTGTTGCCCGCCATCCGCTTCTACGATCGCGTCAGCACCACCGCGCTCAACGCCTATGTGGGGCCGATCCTCGACCATTATCTCGCGCAATTGCAGCGCCGCCTGAGCGAAGCGGGTTTTTCCGGCGCGCTGCTGATCATGCAATCCAACGGCGGCGTGATGACGCCGGAGGTGGCGCGCAAATCGCCGGCGCTGACATTGCTTTCAGGTCCCGCCGGCGGCCCGATCGCCGGCCTCGCCGCGGCGCGGCCGCACGGCAAGGACAGCTGCATCGTCGTCGACATGGGCGGCACCAGTTTCGAAGCGGCGCTGGTCGAGAAAACGCCGGTGGTGATCAAGGAAGGCGAGATCGACCGGCTGCGCTGCGCGCTGCCGATGCTCGGCATCCACACCATCGGCGCCGGCGGCGGCTCGATCGGCTGGATCGACCAGGGCGGGCTTGTTGCGCATGGGGCCGCACAGCGCCGGCGCGACGCCGGGGCCGGCCTGCTACGGCCAGGGCGGCGAACTGCCGACCACCACCGACGCCAATCTGGTGCTCGGTTATCTGAGCGCCGACTTCTTTTCCGGCGGGCGCATCAAGCTCGATGCGAAAACCGCGCGCGACGCGATCGCCAAGAACATCGCCGCGCCGCTCGGCATGACGGTCGAAGCCGCCGCCGCCGGCATGTACCGCGTCGCCTGCACCAACATGGCGCAGGGCGTGCGCGCGGTGACCATCGAGCGCGGCAGCGATCCGCGCGAATTTCCGCTGGTGGTCGCCGGCGGCGCCGGCCCGCTGCACTCCTGCGTCATCTGCAACGACCTCGACATCGCCTTGCAGATCGTGCCGCGCGAAAGCTCGGTGCTGTGCGCGTCCGGCATGCTGATGGGCGACCTGCGCCACGATTTCGTGCGCACCTTCGTCGACCGCTTTCCCGATTTGCGCTGGGACAAGCTCAACGCGCTGATCGCCGAGATGATCGGCAATGGCGACCGCACGCTGGCCGGCGAGAACATCGCGCCCGAGCGGCGCCAGCACGCGGTGACGTTGGACTGCCGTTACCTCAAGCAATATCATGAAGTGTCGTTCGCGGTGCCGCTCGCCGCGATCGAAAGCCGCGATGCGGGCGCCATCCTGCGGGCCTTTCACGATGAGCATAACCGGCTGTTCGGCTATTCCCTGGAGCAAGAGGCCACGCCGGTCGAGATCGTCAATGTGCGCGTGCAGTCGATCGGCATGACGGAAAAACTCGAGCTTTTGGGCGAGCCGTTCGCCGGCGCCGACGCATCGGCCGCGCGCAAGGGCGAACGCTCCGCTTATGTGTTCGAAAAGGAAGCGTTCGCAACGATTCCGGTATTCGACGGCCACCGCTTGCACCACGGCAACCGCATCGTCGGACCGGCGCTCGTCGAAATGGTCACCACCACGGCCTTCATCAGCGCCAGCTATGATGCGGTCACCGACCAGTTCGGATCGCTCTTGATGTATCGCAAGGGCCGCGACGATCTGGTGCGCGACTGTCTGGGACCCAAATCATGAGCGCGAACCAGAAAACCGTCGACCCAATCCTGATGTCGGTATTGACCCGCACCTTCCGCTCGATCACCGACGAGATGAGCGCGTCCGTGGTGAAGACCACGCGCTCGCCGATCCTGTGCGAGGCCAAGGATTTCGTCACCGGGCTCTACGACGCCCACGGCAACATGCTCGAGCAGACTGAGAACCTGCCGATCCTGGCCTTTTCGCTCGGCCCGGTGTGCAAGCACCTGGTGCGCTATTTCGGCGACGACATCCACGACGGCGACGTGATTTTCCACAACGACGTGTTCAGCTTCGGCAACCAGAACAACGATGTGGCCGTCTATAAGCCGATCTTCCACGACGGCGCGCTGGTTGCCTGGGCCGCCGTGAAGGGCCATCAGGCCGATATCGGCGGCGCCGTGCCCGGCGGCTACAATCCCAACGCCAAGGAGGTCTGGCAGGAGGCGCTGCGCATTCCGCCCGTAAAGGTCTACGAGAAGGGCAAGCTGCGCCGCGACGTCTGGGATCTGATCTTCGCCAATATCCGCTTCGACATCGTGCAGCACGACCTGAAAGCCCAGATGGGCGCCTGCACCATCGGCGAGCGGCGGATGCGCGCGCTCCTGCAAAAATACGGCCGCGATGTTTTCGAGACCCACAAGACGGCGCTGTTCGACGCCACCGAGAAGATGATGCAGGCGGAGATCGCGCACATCCCGAACGGTGTCTATAGCGGCGAAGGCATGGTCTATTTCGACGGCCATCACCAGGGCTCGAAATTCACTATCCGCGTCACCATCACGGTCGAAGACGCCCATGTGAAATTCGATTATTCCAAGACCGACGCGCAGACCGACGGCTTCGTCAACGGCACCTATACGTCGAGCGCATCGGCGACGTTGCTCACCTTCCTGCAATTCATCAACCCGGACATCCCGCACAACGAGGGCATGATCCGCCCGATCGACATCGTCATTCCGGAAGGCACCATCCTCAATGCGCGCTATCCGAAGGCGACGACGTTCGGCAATCACCTGTGCCCGCCCAATGCCGACGCCATCATCCGCGCGCTGGCGCCGGTGATTCCCGATAGGGTCACCGCCGGCTGGAACAATCTCTTGTGCTCGCTCACCACCGGCCTCGATCCGGAGACCAGCGAGAAATACGTCGACATCGGCTTCATGGGGCTCAAAGGCGGCTCCGGCGCCATGCAGGGCACCGACGGCTACGATCACATCGGCATGATCGACGCCTCGGGCGGCGTGCTCGATCAGGATTACGAAATGTTCGAGCTGCAAACGCCGCATCAGCTGATCCAGCACGAATATATCTGCGACTCCGGCGGCGCCGGACAATGGCGCGGCGGGCTCGGCGTCGAGACCAGATTCAAGATCGGCTCCGACGCGACGCAGCTTGTCACCTTCGGCGACGGCGATTTCGAGCCGGCGTTCGGCCTGTTCGGCGGCCACGACAGCATGCTCAACTCGATCGAGCTGAATTATCCCTGACGGCACCCGCGTCGTGCCGCGCAACAAGGATTTGATCCTCGACGTGCCGAAGGGCACGCTCTATCATCAGATCGCCGGCGGCGGCGGCGGCTATGGCGATCCGAAGCAGCGCGACCGCAAGAAGGTCGCCGAGGAAGTGCGCAACGGCGTGATCTCGCCGCAGGCGGCGCGCGACATCTACGGCTTTGACGGTGAAGGCCGACAAATGAATTTCGACCTCAGCGACGAGCAGGTCCAGATCCGCGACACGTTTGCGCGCTTTTGCGACGAGCGCATCGCGCCGCGGGCGGCCGAGATCGACGAGGCACATGCGTTTCCCGCGCGAACTGTTCGGCGAAGTCGCGGCGCTCGGCTTCTTCGGCCTGCGCTATCCGCCGGAAAGCGGCGGCCTCGGCCTCGATCTGATTTCGCTCTGCCTGGCGCTGGAAGAGATTTCGCGCGGCTCGATGTCGCTGGCCGGCTGCGTCACCATGCAGTCGCTGATGGGCACGAAATTTCTCGAAATGCTCGGCAATGCCGACATCAAGCAACGCCTGTTCGCGCCGGCGCTGCGCGGCGAGAAAATCGGCGGCATCTGCATGACCGAGCCGAATGCCGGCAGCGATCTCGGCGGCATCGCCACCACGGCGCGCAAGGTCGACGGCGGCTATCTGCTCAAGGGCCAGAAGATGTGGGTCACCTCGGCGCCGGTGGCCGATTTCTTCACGGTGTTCGCCCGCGCCGGCGAGGAGCGTAAGCTCACGATCTTTCTGGTCGAGAAGCACTTCAAAGGTCTCGCCATCGGCAAGGCGATCGCCAAGATGGGCGTGTGGGCGCTGCCGACCTCCGAGCTCGCCTTCGACGATTGTTTCGTGCCCGACAGCCATCGCCTGAGCCACGCCGAAGGCGACGGCGAAGGGCATTTGCGCAAACTCCTCGCCGAAATCCGCATCGTCACCGGCGCGCTGGCGCTCGGCGGCGCCCGCGGCGCGCTCGAAGAGGCCATCCGCTATGCCGGCGAGCGCCAGCAGTTCGGCAAGCCGATCAATAGATATCAGGCCATTCAGCTCAAGCTTGCCGAGATGGCGACCGATCTGGAAGCGGCGCGCCGCCTGGTGCATTACGCCGCATGGCTCAAGGACAACGACAAGCCGCATCACAAGGAGGCGGCGATGGCGAAACTGTTCGCTTCCGAAGCCGCGGCCGGGATTTGCGACAAGGCGGCGCGCGTGCTCGCCTCCTACGGCTACAGCATGGAATATGCGGTGCAGCGCCACCTGCGCGACATCCGCTTCACCTTGATCGGCGGCGGCACCAGCGAAATCCTGAAAGCTCGTCATCGCCAAGGAGCTGTCGGCGTGACGGAGCGGAAGATCAAGGTGCTGCTGGCGAAGCCCGGGCTCGATGGCCACGACGTCGGCGCCAAAGTGGTGGTGCAGGCCTTGATGGAAGCCGGTTTCGACGTGATCTATACCGGCTTGCGGCAGACGCCCGACGCCATCGCCAAGGCAGCGGCTGAAGTCAAAGGCCGATGTCATCGGCCTGTCGATCCTGTCCGGCGCGCACGTTCCGCTGTGCCGGCGTATCCGCGAGTTGCTGCAGGAAAAGGGGCTTTACGATAAGCTCTGGATCGTCGGCGGCAACATTCCGGAAGACGACCGCATGGTGCTCCGCCAACTGGGTTTCCGCGGCGTGTTTCCCACCGGTAGCCGCACCGCCGACATCGTTTCGTTCATTCGGGAGAATGTGAAATGACGGACAAACCGACCGAAGCCGCAAAGCCGGCGCGCAAGGAAGCTCCCGTCCGCCGCGTGGTCAACGAATCCGGCATCGAGATCAAGCCGCTCTATACCGCGGAGGATGTCATCGCCACCGGCGGCATCGATGCCAGCCGCGCAGGCGAGGCGCCATTCACCCGCGGCATTCATCCGCTGATGTACCGGCAGCGGCCGTTCACCATGCGGCAATATACCGGCTTCGCCAATGCGGCCGACACCAACCAGCGCTTCAAATATCTGATCGCCAACGGCCAGACCGGGCTCAACGTCGCCTTCGACCTGGCGACGCAGTGCGGCTACGATTCCGACGCGCCGGAAGCGATCGGCGAAGTCGGCCGGGTCGGCATGGCGGTCGACACCTTGCGCGATTTCGAAGTCGCCTTCGACGGCATCGATCTCGACGCCATCACGGTGTCGCTCACCATCAACGGCGCCGCCGCCATCCTGATCGCCATGTATCTCGCCATGGCGGAGAAGCGCGGCTACGACATTGCCAAGCTGCGCGGCACGGCGCAGAACGACATTCTCAAAGAATTCATCGGCCGCGGCACCTGGGTGTTTCCGGTCGATCCGTCGGTAAAACTCGTCGCCGACACCATCGAATATTGCGCCAAGGTGGCGCCGAAATACTCGCCGGTGAGCGTCTGCGGCTATCACATCCGCGAATCCGGCGCGACGCCGGCCGAGGAAATGGGCTACGCCTTCGCCATCGCCAAGGCCTATACGGACGCGGCGCTGGCGCGCGGCCTCGATATCGACGAGTTCGCCGGCCGGCTGTCGTTCAACTTCAACATTTTCGGCAATCTGTTCGAGCAGGTGGCGAAATTCCGCGCCGGCCGGCGGCTGTGGGCGAAAATCATCCTCGACGGTTACGGCGCCAAGAAGCCGGAATCCGGCTGGCTGCGCATGATCGCCGGCGGCGGCGGCTTTGGCCTCACCATCGAGCAGCCCGAGAACAATATTATGCGCGGCGCCTATTACGCGCTGATCGCGGCGCTCGGCGGCGCGCAGACCATGGCGCTGTGCTGCTACGACGAGGCCTATACGATCCCGACGCCGAAGGCGCAGCGCATCTCGTTGCGCACCATGCAGCTTCTGATCGAGGAGATCGGGCTCGCCGACACCGTCGATCCGCTCGGCGGCTCCTATTACATCGAGAGCCTGACCAATCAGCTCGAGGAAAAAATCGTCGAGGCGATGGCTTGGGTCGATACCCAGGGCGGCATCGTCAAGGCGGTGGCCGACGGCGTGATCCAGGCCAAGGTGTCGGAATACGCGTTCGAACGGCAGAAGGCGCTGGAAGTCGGCGCGCTGCGCAAGGTCGGCGTCAATTGCTACACCGACAGCGACGAAGAGAAGCCGCAGGTCGATCTGCACGGCTACGACGAAATGGGCGCCATCGAGCAGATCGACGCACTCAAGAAAGTGCGCGCGACGCGCAATAACGCGGCCGTCGAACGCGCGCTCGCCGCAGTGCGCACGGAAGCCAAAGCAGGGCGCAACGTCATGCCGGCGCTGATGGACGCGGTGACGGCCTACGCCACGGTCGGCGAGATGACCAACGCGCTTGTCGATGTCTACGGCCGGTTCCAGGAGCCGACAAAACTCTGGCGCAAGGTTGCCTGAGACCATCGCAAGCGCATCATGAAGCCCGGCGTCATCCTTTCGATGGAGCAAGCCTTGTCGCTCACTTCGGCGACATTGCGCTTCGTCCATCTCGGCTGGCGCGTGATCAAGCTCGAGGCGACGCCGCAGTCGGAAGGCGCGCTGCCCGGCGATCCCAACCGCTATATCGGCTCGCTGGTCGCCGACGAGGGCCGGCGCTCCTATTTCATCGGACCCAATGTCGGCAAGGAATCGATCGCGCTCAATCTGAAGAGCCGCGAAGGCCGCGACGTGCTGCACCGCCTGATCCGCGAGCTCAATGTCGACGTGTTCTGCTGCAACACGCTGCCGTCGCGCTACACCGAGCTCGGCATCGATTACGACAGCTTGCGCGCGGTGAAGCCCGATCTGATCTGGGCGGCGATCTCCGCCATGGGGCCGGATTATCCCGACGCCGCCGGCTACGATCCGGCGATCCAGGCCCAGGTCGGCTACATGGAAGTCACCGGCATGCTCGACGGCCCGCCGACGCTCGCCGGCATTCCGCTGGTCGATCTGAAAGCCGGCGACGAAGTTTACGCCAATGTCTGGAAGGCGCTGGCCGAGCGCGCCACCTCCGGGCAAGGCAGCCGCATCGACGTGTCGATGATGCAGGCCGCGGCGGCGTGGCTGATCACGCTGTTGCCGCTGATCGATTTCGACTGCGAGCCGTGGGAGATCACCCGCGCCGGCAACGAGCACCGCAAATTCGTGCCGACCAACGCCTACCCGACCAAGGACGGCGCGGTGCTGTTCGCCATCGGCAGCGACGCCGGCTGGCGGCGCTTCACCGAGATACCGAAATTCAATTCCGTGGCCACGCCGCAGCGCGTCACCAATGTCGGCCGCGTCGCCGACCGGGTCGCCATCCACGCCGATATCGCCGCCATCACCAAGCAGCTTTCCACCGCCGAAATGATTTCCGATCTCAAACGTGCAAAAATTCCGCACGCGCCGATCAACACCGTGCCACAGGCGATGCAGATCGAGGCCATCGCCAAGCGGCTGACGACCACGACCGCGCCGGACGGCCGGCGCGTGCGGCTGCCGCCGATGGCGGTCGACCAGGCCGGCGCGCCGCATGATTTCTCCTTCCCGCCGCGCTACGGCGAGCATTCGGAAAAAATCCTGCGCGAGGTCGGCTACGATTTAGGCGCCATCGCAAAACTGCGCGAGGCGCACGTCATCGCCGGCCCCGACGCGGTCGTCGCCCGCTCATGAGCTTGCAAAATCCGCTGCTGCGAAAATCCGTCGCGCCCGCTGCCGCGCTGCGTGGTCGTGGTCGGCGCCGGCACCATCGGCCCCGATATCGGCTATTACCTGAAATCCGCCCTGCCCGATCTGAAACTTTATCTGCTCGATATTTCGCAGCCAGCGCTCGACCGCGCCATGCAGCGCTTCACCGACTACACGGAAAAAGCCGTCGCGCGCCGCAAGATGAGCGCAGCCGAGGCCGAGAAGGTGCGGGCCAACGTTCATGCCACGACCGATTACACGGTCGCGCGCGAGGCCGATTGGGCGATCGAGGCCGCGACCGAAGACCTCGCATTGAAGCGAAAGATTTTCGCTCAGCTTGAAGCGCTGATGCGCCCCGATGCCTGGATCACCTCGAACACCTCTTCGCTGCCGGCTGCGCGGATTTTCGCCGATCTGCGCCACAGGAACCGCGCCACCGTCACCCATTTCTTCGCCCCCGCCTGGCGCAACCCGGTGGTCGAGGTCATCGACACGCCGGCACTCGACCGCGCCGTGCTGGAGGATTTGCGCTGGCTGTTCTGCATTGACCGGCAAGGTGCCGCTGGTTACCGCCGACGTGCCGTGCTTCATGCTCGACCGCGTGTTCGACAATTGGTGCAACGAAGCGGCGCATCTGTTGGATCGCGCGAGCGCGGCCGAGATCAATTCGACGGCGGCGGAATTCGTCCACGCCGGGCCGTTCTTCGTGCTCAATCTCGCCAACGGCAATCCGATCATCGTCGAGACCAATACGCTGCAGGCCGACGAGGAAGGCGAGCACTATCGTCCGGCGGCCATATTCCGCACGGCAGGGACATGGAACACGGTCTCGCCGGGCAAAACCGTGCCGGTTGCGCCGGAGACCGCGGCGGCCATCCGCGACCGCCTGCTCGGCATTTTGATTTCGCAGAGCGGCGATATTCTCGATCGCAACATCGGCGAAGCGGCGGACCTCGAGCTCGGCTGCCGTCTGGCGCTCGGCTTCAAATCCGGGCCGCTGGAATTGATGGACAAGCTTGGCGCGCCGGAGGTGGGGCGGATCGGCAAGCGCCTGGCGGAGGAGCGGCCGGGCCTGCCGCTGCCGAAACGCGCCCCGGCCGACTACCAGAATTTCCATCGCGCCGTGCTGGTCGACGACGCGCGCGGCGTGAAGATCATCACCATCCGCCGTCCCGAAGCGCTCAACGCGCTGCATGACGAATTGACCGACGAAATCCTCGGCGTGATCCGGCAATGCGAGACCGATGCCGCGGTGCGCGGCTTCGTCATAACCGGCTACGGCCCGCGCGCCTTCTCGGCCGGCGCCGATATCGGGCGATTTCCAAAAATGCTCGGCGATGCGCAAGCGGCGGCGCAATATGCGCGCGATTGCTCGCGGCTCTTGTTGCACATCGACCGCATGCGCAAGCCCGTGGTCGCAGCCCTCAACGGCATGGCGCTCGGCGGCGGGCTGGAGCTGGCGTTGCGTTGTCACGGCATCGTCGCGCATGCGCAATGCCTCGCTGCAATTGCCGGAAATTCTGCTCGGCATCGTGCCGGGGCTCGGCGCCATGGTGGTGCCCTATCGGCGCTGGCCTTCGGCCGCGGCGACGTTCCACGGCATGATGCGCCGCGCCGAGCGGGTCACGGCCAAGACGGCGCACGACCTCGGCATCGTCGATCTCTTGAGCGACGACTACGTCGCGATGATCGAGAGCGCGATCGAGCGGGTGCACGCGCTCGCGGGACATCTGCAAGCGCCAAGCGACGGTGCAATCGTCATCGAGCCGCCGGCTCCGATCGAAGCGGTGGCTGCCAATGGCCAAAAGCTCAGTGTGGAAGTGACGCGGATTTTGGAGCGCGCCATCGTCGCTGCCGCCGCGGCCCCGACTTTCAACGCCGCGCTCGAAATCGGCTATCGCGCGTTCGGCGCAAGCGCTTGCACGGCGGCGGCGCGCGAAGGTATCGACGCTTTCCTGCAACGCCGCGCGGCGGATTTCACAAAGACCGGTTAGCCGCCAACTGCCGGCGCATCATCGGGTAATGGGTATTTCTCCCGGTGAACGGCGGAAAGCTCTTGAAGTGTGCGCGCAGTTCATGACGCACTGGCGACGCCATCGCAGCATTGAAGGCATCCGGCGAATCGAACGCGACTTCATTGCCGATCATGTAGTCGGCCGGCGGCAGGATGCCGGACGCGCCGGCGCCGACCGGCAGATAGCACAGCACCGACCGAATCTCCGGCAGCTTGCCGAGGATCGGCGGATGGTCGGCGACATAATGGGAGACGAATTCCGCGACGTTCTCCGCCGGATGATGGTAGCGCACCACATAGGAGAACGGCGCGCGCAGCGGCCCCGGATTTGGCGCGCCGGCCACTGGAAAGAAGCGCCGCTCGAAACCCGTGCCGGTGGCGGCAGCGGGCATTGCAGCAAGGCTTTGCGCAAAACGCGGGTCGGACACACCGGCTTGCAGCTTTTCCTTGGTGGGAAATTGCAGCATGGCCATGAGCAGCGGCCCGGGGCCGTCGTCATTGAACGGATCATGGGTGCCGCCGCGCACCGGCTCGTAAAGATCAACGGCGGACAATCCGGGCAGCGCCGTCCAGGCCGGCGCGGCGTGGCGCTCCGCCCAGGCATGCACTGCTTGCTCGTGCGCGCGATCGCCGCTGCAGGCGATCTCATAGACAAAGTCGGCCACGGCTCCCTCGGCCTTCGCGCCCTTTTCCCCAGGGCGTCGCTCATAATGGCGCAGGCAACGTCCGCTGTCAGGGGAAATGAAAATCTCTGTCGCAAGAAAGTGATCGTCGAATTGGCCTTATGTCCAGTATCGGACACCGGAATGTGGCCTAATGTTCGAATGCTACACTGGAGATCTGTTCACACGATCTCCGATCCGGGAGGAGAACAATGAAATATCGCGTGATGCTTTGCGGTGGCCTGCTGGCGACCGCCGTTCTGCTGAGCTTCCCTCATGCAAGCTCGGCGCTACCCGCGGCACCATCCGCGCTGCTGCCGGCAGCGCATAGCTCGGATCTCATCGCCGTCCGCGGCGGTGGCGGCCGCGGTGGTGGCGGTGGCGCACGGGGCGGCGGTGGTGGCGCGGCTCACGCACGAATGGGCGGTGGCGGCGGCGCGGTCCACGCGCGAGGTGGCGGCGGCGCGGTCCACGCGCGAGGCGGTGGTGGCGGCACGGTCCGCGCGCGAACCGGTGGTGGAACCGTGACCCGAAGCGCGCATGTGCACGGCCGCGTCGGCGGCGGCGTGGTACGGCCATGGGTGCGACGGCCGTATTTCGGCACGATCGTCGGCGGCGTGGCTCTCGGCACCTTGATCGCCGTGACCGTGGCTCCCGTGGCTCCAGCGCCAAACCTCTGCTGGTACTGGGCGGACCAGTCGCAGACCCAAGGCTATTGGGACTATTGCCAATAAGCAGTCAGGCTGGCGGCCGCGCGTCGGCCGCCATTTGCGCTCCTCGAACGGGCCGCAGCCATGGCATAAACTCTCCCCGGCACGACTGAGCCGAGGACGGGAGTCGCTTTGGTGGAATTGGCGCGCGTGAGCCTGGAGGACAAATACAGCCTCCAATCCGGACGCATCTATCTGTCGGGCATTCAGGCGCTGGTGCGCCTGCCGCTCATGCAGCGCGCGCGCGACCGCGCCGCCGGGCTGAACACGGCGGGCTTCATCTCCGGCTATCGCGGCTCGCCGCTCGGCACTTACGACAGCGCGCTGTGGCAGGCCAAGGCGCTGCTCGAGAAGAACGACATCCGCTTCCAGCCCGGCCTCAACGAAGACCTCGCCGCCACCGCGGTGTGGGGCAGCCAGCAGGTCGGCCTGTTTCCCGGCGCCACGGTCGATGGCGTGTTCGGCATCTGGTACGGCAAAGGCCCCGGCGTCGATCGCTCGCTCGACGTGCTGCGCCACGCCAATTGGGCCGGCACCGCGCCGCACGGCGGCGTGCTGGCCATCGCCGGCGACGATCACGGCGCGCAAAGCACCACCACCGCTTATCAGTGCGAGCAGGCGTTCGAGGCGGCGATGATGCCGATCCTCAATCCGGCGACGATCCAGGATTATCTCGATCTCGGATTGTTCGGTTTCGCGCTGTCGCGCTTTTCCGGATGCTGGGTGGCGTTCAAGGCGGCAAGCGAAGCCGTCGACAGCTCCGCGTCGGTTTACGTCGATCCGCAACGAGTCGCGGTGACGATGCCGAGCGATTTCGCAATGCCGCCGGGCGGGCTGCACATCCGCTGGCCGCGCGGTGGCATGGATTGGGCGGTCGAGCAGGAGCGACGCCTGCACGGCCCAAAACTCGCCGCGGCGCAGGCGTTCGCCCGCGCCAACAGCCTCGACCGGGTGGTGATCGATTCGCCGCAACCGCGCCTCGGCATCGTCACCACCGGCAAGGCCTATCTCGATGTTCGGCAGGCATTGTCCGAACTCGGCATCACCGAACAACGCGCCGCCGCGCTCGGCATCCGCGTCTATAAAGTTGCGCTGGCCTGGCCGCTGGAGCCGCAGCGCGCGCTGGCCTTCGCGCAAGGTCTCAAAGACATTCTGGTCGTCGAAGAGAAACGCGGCTTCGTCGAGAACCAGCTCGTAAAGCTGCTCTATAACCTCGAGGCGTCGCGCCGGCCGAGTATCGTCGGCAAGACCGACGAGACCGGCGCGATCCTCCTTCCCAGCACCGGCGAGCTGACGCCCACCATGGTGGCGCGCGCCATCGTTGCGCGCTTGAAGCGCCTGGGCGACGCGTCACAATTCGACGAGCGATTGGCGCGGCTCGAAGCCTTCGAGCGGCCGGTACAGCCGGTGTCGAGCATCCAGCGCACGCCGTTTTTCTGCTCGGGCTGTCCGCACAACACCTCGACGCGGGTGCCGGAAGGCAGCCGCGCCATGGCCGGCATCGGCTGCCACAGCATGGCGCTGTTCATGCCCGACCGCCACACCGCGACGTTGACGCACATGGGCGGCGAAGGCGTCAACTGGATCGGGCAAGCGCCATTCACCACCGAGCGCCATGTTTTTCAGAATCTCGGTGACGGCACCTATGCGCATAGCGGCCTGATGGCGATCCGCGCCGCAGCCGCCGCCGGCGTCAACATCACCTACAAGATTCTCTATAACGACGCGGTCGCCATGACCGGCGGCCAGCCGGTGGAAGGCGCGATGACCGTGCCGCAGATCGCGCAGCAGGTGCTGGCCGAAGGCGCGCGCCGCGTCGTCGTCGTAACCGACGAGCCGCATAAATATCCGAAACATGCCGGCTTCCCCGCAGGCGTCGCCATCCGCCATCGCGACGATCTCGACACGGTGCAGCGCGAACTGCGCGACATCTCGGGCCTCACGGTGCTGATCTACGATCAGACCTGCGCGGCGGAAAAGCGCCGCCGCCGCAAGCGCGGAAAATTTCCCGATCCGCCGGAGCGCGTCTTCATCAACGACGCCGTGTGCGAGGGCTGCGGCGATTGCTCGGACAAATCGAACTGCATTGCGGTGCTGCCGGTCGAGACCGAGCTCGGCCGCAAGCGCCGTATCGACCAGTCGAACTGCAACAAGGATTTTTCCTGCCTCAAGGGCTTTTGCCCGAGCTTTGTCACCGTGCGCGGCGCCACCCCGCGCAAGCTCGGCGGCCTTGCGGCGAACGACGGCCTGTTTGCCGATCTGCCGGAGCCGAAAGCGCCGCCGCTGCGAGCGGCCCTATGGCATCCTCGTCACCGGCGTCGGCGGCACCGGCGTCGTCACGCTCGGCGCGCTCATCGGCATGGCGGCGCATCTCGAAGGCAAAGGCTGCACCGTGCTCGACATCAGCGGGCTCGCGCAAAAGAACGGCGCGGTGATGAGCCATGTGCGGCTGGCGCCGCAGCCGGAAGACCTTTACGCGGTGCGCGTCGCCTCGGGCGGCGCCGATGTGCTGCTCGCCTGCGATCCGGTGGTCGCCGCGAGCCCGGCCGCGCTGTCGCGCCTCCAGGCCGGCGCCACCAAGGCCATCATCAACAGCCATGCGCAGCCGACCGCGGCCTTCATCTTCAAGCCGGACATCGATTTCGAGACCGCCAAGATGCTCCAAGCGATCAAAACGCGCGGCGGGCGACGGCGACAGCATCGACGCCACGGCGCTGGCCGCGGCGCTGATGGGCGATTCCATCGCCGCCAATCTGTTCATGCTCGGTTACGCGTTCCAGAAAGGTCTTTTGCCGCTCACGCTTGCGGCCATCGAGCGCGCCATCGAATTGAACGGCGTCGCGGTCGACGCCAACAAACGCAGCTTTCGCTTGGGGCCGCCTCGCCGCGCACGATCGCGCCCAAGTCGAGGCGCTGGTGCGCAGCGCGTTGCGCGACGATGCAGCGCCCGAACCGCAGGGGCTCGACGCCCTGGTCGAACACCGCGCCGCGTTTCTCAAAAGTTACCAGAACGCCGCTTACGCGCAGCGCTATCGCGACGCGGTGCGGACGATTCGCGTCGCCGAAGCAAAGCTCGCCCGCGGCTTTTCCGGCCTGGCCGAAGCGATAGCGCGCAACCTGTTCACGCTGATGGCCTACAAGGACGAATACGAAGTGGCGCGGCTCTATACCGACGGCACGTTTTTGAAAAAACTACAGCGCCAGTTCGATGGCGATTTCACCTTGGAATATCATCTGGCGCCGCCGCTCTTGGCGCGGCGCGATCCGACGACCGGCGAGCCGAAGAAGCGCGCCTTCGGCCCCTGGATGCGCCACGTCTTCAAGCTTTTGACGTGGCTTCGCCCGTTGCGCGGCACGGCGCTCGACATTTTCGGCTATACCCAGGAACGCCGCATGGAACGGCGCTTGATCGCCGACTACGAAGCGATCCTTCGCGAGCTTTCGGCTGTCGCTCAGCCCCGACAATCACGCGCTCGCGATCGAGATCGCATCGCTGCCGGCGAAGATGCGCGGCTTCGGCCACATCAAGGCGCGCAATGTCGAAAGCGCCAAGGCCTGCGAGGCCGAGCTGCTGGCGCTGCTGCGCGGCAAAGATAGTCAGGTATCGGCGGCTTGATCGGGGTGGCCGTCCGACAATTCAGGCGAAAGCGGCGGCGCCGCGCTGGCGGCATAAGCCTCGGCCATGGCCGGCGCCAGCGTGTAGCTCCAGGTGCGATTGCATGGACGTAGCAGACGAACGTCGTCCGCTGCATTGCGGGAGATTTCGGGTGCGGAACCGAGGTGACATAGATCAACGGCTCCCCGCACTTGGGGCAGAGCGCCGTCAAATCCTGATCTTCGGACATAGCGCGATCCGGGAATACCGCCGCCAATTGTAGTTTCAAAGGTTAAACTTTTCGGAAACCAAGCCGCAGCGGATATCGCGCAACCGCTCGCACGCCATTGCAACTGCGGCGCGATAACAGTCGCGACGCGCCTACGCTGCAGCGCTGCTCGCGCTCGCCCAGCGGCGGCCACGCCGCCTCGGGCTCGTCCGGCGGCACCGACGACAGCAACGCGCGCGTATGGGCGTGTTGCGGATCGGCAAAAACTTTCTCGACAGCACCCTCTTCGACGATCTCGCCGCCATACATCACCAGCACGCGGCTGCACAGGTGACGCACGACGGACAGATCGTGGGAGATGAACAGCATGGCGAAGCCGAGCTCGGCGCGCAGCCGCGCCAGGAGATTCAATAGCTGCGCCTGGATCGAGACGTCGAGGCCGGAGACGATCTCGTCGGCGACCAGGATTTTCGGCAACGTGCACAGCGCGCGCGCGATGTTGATGCGCTGGCGCTGGCCGCCCGACAGTTGGCCAGGAAGCCGCGCGGCAAAATCGGCCGATAAGCCCACTTCCGCAAGCAGTTCCCTGGTCCGCGCCAGGCGCTCGTCCCAGCTGGCGTGCCGGCTGCCGGCCTCCATCGCTTGCGTAACGATGCTCGCCACGCGTCGCCGCGGATTGAGCGCCGATTGCGGATCCTGGAACACCATCTGCAAGCTCATGGCACGCCGCGCCCGGCTGCGCAGCGACGGCTCGGCCAAATCCTCGCCATTGAGCAGGATTTTTCCGGCTGTCGGCTGCTCCAATCCGACCAGCATCTTGGCAATGGTGCTCTTGCCGCTGCCGCTTTCGCCGACCAGGGCGACGAATTCGTTCTCGGCGATGCTGAACGTTGCCTGCTTCACCGCGGCAACATTGCGCGCGCCGGCGAACAATCCACCGCCGGCCGTATAGTGCTTTTGCAAAGCTTCGACTTGCAGCAACGCTCGCCCGGCGGCACCCGCCGCAACGCTATCGCCGGCTGTCGCTGCGATGGTCCGCGTCGCCGCGGCGCGGATGCACGCGACATGATGATCGGCGGCGACGGCCAAGTTCGGCGGCTCGTCGCGGCGGCACTCCGCCATGACCAGCGGACATCGCGGCGCGAAATGGCAGCCGGACAGGTTTTTGAGCTGGCGCAGGCTCGGCATCTGGTCCGGCATGACGTAAAGCGCGCGCCGCTCGGCGCGCAGCGATGGATTGGCGAGCTGCAGGCAGCGCGTATAGGGATGCGCCGGCGTGGAGAGCACGGCGCGCGCCGGCCCGCTTTCGACGGCGCGGCCGGCATACATCACGGTGACCTGGTCGCACAGTTGCGCGGCAAGCCGCAGATCGTGGGTGATGAAGATGACCGCGGTGCCGTGCTGGCGCTGCATGTCGGCGATCAGCGCCAGGATCGGCGGATGCATGGTGACGTCGAGCGCGGTGGTCGGCTCGTCGGCGATGACCAGGCGCGGATTTGAGGAAAACGCCAAGGCGATCAGCACACGCTGGCACATGCCGCCGGACAATTGATGCGGATATTGCGTCAGCAATTCGCCGGCGCGCGGCAACCGCGCCGCCGCCAGCATGGCGACCGCGCGGTCGCGGCGCGCGGCGCGGCTGCCGTCGCCGAGCCGCGCCAAATGCTCGTCGAATTGCGCGCCGATGGTGCGCACCGGATTGAGCGAGGTCATCGGCGCCTGCGGGATGAAGGCGATGGCACGGCCGAGCAATGCGCGCCGCGCGCCCGGCGCCATGCGCGCGAGGTCCTCGCCTTCGAACAGCAGCGACCCGGACGTGATTTCGAAACCAGCCGGCAGCAGCTGCGCAATGGCGCGGCCGACCATGGATTTGCCTGCACCGGATTCGCCCACGAGCCCAAGAATTTTTCCCGCCGGCAGGTCGAACGACAACGCCCGGATTGCCGGCACCATTTCGCCGTCGATGCGGGCGCCGACCACGAGGTCTTTGGCTTGCAGCGCCAGCATGGTCACCGCCCGGTTTCCGCAAGCCGCACGTCCAGCGTGCGACGCAGGCCGTCGCCGAGCAGATTGAACGCGGTGACGGTGAGGAAAATCGCAATGATCGGCAGCAGCAGATTCCACGGCGATTGATAGACGTATTGCCGGGCGTCGGCGATCATCTGTCCCCAGGCCGGCGTGTTGGCGCCGACGCCGAGCCCGATGAAGGACAAGATCGCCTCGACCACGACCGCGATCGCCATTTCCAGGCTGATGAGCGTGATCAAGAGCGGCGTTGTCGCCGGCAGCACCTCGCGGACGATGGTCTGCCAATGGGAAAACCCGAGGAGCCGGGCGGCGGCGACATAATCGTGCCGGGTCACGATCAGCACTTCGCTGCGCAGCACGCGGCAAAACCGCGTCCAGTCCACCAGCACGATGGCGAGGATCACCTTGCTCAGGCCGACGCCGAGCCCGACCATCAGGATCAGCGACAAGATCACCGGCGGAAACGACATCCAGACATCGACCAGGCGGCCGATCAGCCAATCCACGGCGCCGCCGAAATAGCCGGAGACGTGCGCCAGGACGGTGCCGATGATCATGGCGCCGAGCGACGCGAACAGTGCCACCAGCATCGCGGTGCGCGCGCCAAAAATCAGCCGCGACAGCACGCAGCGGCCGAGGCTGTCGGTGCCCAACGGATAAGTCAGGTCGCCGCCGTCGGCCCAGGCCGGCGGCTGCAGGATCGCCAGCAGGTTCTGGTCGCCGGGATCGTGCGGCGCGATCCAGCCGGCAAACACCGCGCAAAACGCGATGCAAAAAATCATGCCGAGCGCGATCAGAACCCGGGGCGAGCGCAGCGAACGGGACATTGCGCTCGCCATCAGCGCACCCGCAGTTTCGGATTGAGCACGACGTAGAGACTGTCGACGGCCGTGTTGATCAGCAAGACGACGATGCAATAGGTCAGCCCGACGGTCTGAATGAGTGGCAGGTCGGCGTTGCGCACGGCGTCGACCATCAGATTGCCCATGCCCGGATAGGAATAGATCACCTCGACCAACAGCGTGCCGGAGAACAGAATGCCGAATTGCACGCCGGCGAGCGTCAGCGTCGGCAGCGACGCGTTCTTGAGCGCGTGGCGGAGCAAAATATGCCGCTCGGTGAGGCCGCGCAGCCGCGCCTGAAGGATGTAATCTTCCAGATAAACGTCGAACAGGCTGGAGCGCAGCACCCGCATGATGGTCGGCGAGAACGCCAGCCCGAGCGCGACGGCGGGCAGGATCAGATGCTGGCAGGCGCTCCAGAACACGTCGAAGCGCCCGACCAGCAAGGAATCGAGCAACAGAAAGCCGGTGATGTGCGGCAGCGGCAGCCCCGGCGAGACTTGCCCGGTGAACGGCAGCCATTGCAGCAGACGCCGAACACGAACAGCAGGATCAGGCCCCAGAGAAATTCCGGAATCGACAACAACACGATCGAAGCGAGGTCCGCCACCGGCTCGAAAATCGAGCCGCGCAGACGGAATAGCAGCAAGCCGCCGCCGAGGCCGAGGATCGCCGCGATCGCCATGGCGCAGGCGGCAAGCTGGATGGTCGCCGGCAAGGTGGCGGCGACCAGTTCGCCCGCGTCGCGGCGCAACGCAATGGAGCGGCCGAAGTCGCCGTGCAGCGCGTCGGCAAGCCAGATCAGATATTGCTGCGGCAAGGGCTTATCGAGGCCCATCTCGCGGCGCTTGTCTTCGATCTCCGCGATCGTCGCGTTCGGCGGCAGCGACATCGCCGCCGGATCGACCGGCAATAGCCGCAAGATGCAGAACAAGAGCGCCGAGACGATCAGCAGGATCGGGATCGCCGCCAGCAAGCGGCGCGCGATCAGTTTTAGGACGATGGCGGTCATCTCTTGTCATCACCCGCGCAAGCGGGTGATCCAGTAATCGCTGCCGCCTGAATTCTTCTGCACCGCTCTCGGTTACTGGATGCCCCGCCTTCGCGGGGCATGACAGCGGCTCAGCTCCACCGCAACGTCTGCGGCAGCACCCAGCCATTGGCGTATTTCGTGTAGGCCAGATTCTTCTTGCGCACGATCGTCACCACGCTTTGCAACAGCGGCACGGTGGCGCCGTTTTCCACCGCGTAGCGTTCCAGATCGCGATACCCGGCGATGCGCTTGTCGTAGTCGGCGACGCCGAACAGCCCGAGCACCCGGTTGCCGATATCCTCGTCCTTCCACGGCGAGAACGGCATTTTCGGATTGAGCTGGTAGCCGGAGAAAATCTCCGGATCGCCGGTGGCATTGTCCCAGCTGTACAGCGTCGTCTCCGGCAATTTGTTGCCGCGGTTGAGCTCGAAATATTTGGCGTATTCGATGACCTGCAGATCGGCCTCGATGCCGACCTGCTTCCACATCTGCACGATGGCGCGGGCGATGTCGTAGTCGCTCGGGAAACTGGCCGTTGGTGGTGGCGAAGCCGATCTTCACCGGATTGGCGGTGGAGAAATTCGATTTGGCCAGGAGCTCTTTGGCCAGCGCTGGATCGTATTTGAACGAAAAGTCGGTGAGATAGCCGGGCGTGCCCGGCGTCGCCAGCACCGACAGCGGCACCGCGGCGCCGGCGTAGAACGCTTTCGACAGCGCCGCCTTGTCGATGGCGTGATGGGCGGCGAGCCGCACATTCTTGTCGGCGAAGGCGAGATCGGCGCGCATCTGGATCAGGATCACGCGGGTGATCGGATCGAGCTCGGCGGCCAAGCCCGGCCTCTTTCTGGAACCGCTCGGCTTCGCGCACCGGCACATTGATGGTGAAATCGGTCTGGCCGGATTGAATCGCGGCGACGCGCGCCGAGGGGTCCTTGATGATCTCGATGGTGACGCGCGCGATCTTCGGCTTCGGTCCCCAATATTTGTCGTTGCGCTCCAGCACGATGCGCGAATTCAATTCGTATTCGGCGAGCTTGTACGGCCCGGTGCCGATGGGTTTTTTCAAGAAATTATCGAGGCCGCCCGTCTCGATATATTTCTTCGGCACCATGTAGCTGCCGAGGAACGCCATCCATTGCGGCGCGGTCGGCGCCGGCGCGTTGAATTTCATGGTCGCCTTGGTGGGCAATTCGATGACGATGTCGTCGACCTTCTTCCAGGAATTCGCGGTGTCGAGTTTCAGGCCGGCTTTGATGCGCTCGAAGAACGTGTAGCGAAAATCCTCCGTCGTCATCTTGTCGCCGTTGTGGAACGTGACGTCGTCGCGCAGCTCGACCGCCATGCTCAGGGCGTCCGGCGCCAGGGTCCAGCTCTTGATCAGGTGCGGAATCAGTTTCAGCTGCGGGTCCTGATCGAGCGGCTGATCGAACACCGCCTTGAAGATCGGCTGCGCGTCGGGCGTGAAGCGCTGATTGGGATCCCAGGTCGGCACGTCGTTCGGCCAGCCGATCGTCGCCGCGTCGCTGCTCGGCGGCGACGGCGCGCGTAAACGGCGCCGATACGCCGGCCGCGGCCCCCGCGGCCAGTTGCAAGAACGACCTACGCTTCAGCTTGAACGCCATGATGTGCTCCTCAAACGCCCCGATGCGGCGGCGAGCGCCGCAATGGGCCCTGCCGACAATGGGTCTTTATACCCCAATTTTCAGCCGTCGCACCGGCATGAGGAAAGACAGGTCGTCGCGTGTAAAGGTGGTGCGGCCGAGGAAATACAACGGCGCCGCATCTGCTTGATGAGGCAGTACCCTAGTGCTTTGTGTTGAGCACCTCCCACACCCGCCGCGGCGTCGCCGGCATGTCGATGTGGCGCGCGCCGGTGCGGCGGTGGAGCGCGTCGACGATGGCGTTGATGACGGCGGGCGGCGCGCCGACGGCGCCGGCCTCGCCGGCGCCTTTGACGCCGAGCGGGTTGGATGTCGTCGGCACGTTGTGGGTGGAGAACGCGAAATTCGGCAGATCGCCGGCGCGCGGCATGGCGTAGTCCATGAACGAGCCGGACAAGAGTTGCCCGCTGTCCGGATCGTAAACAGCGTGCTCGAGCAGCGCCTGGCCGATGCCCTGCACGATGCCGCCGTGGACCTGGCCTTCGAGCAGCAGCGGATTGATGGTGCGGCCGAAATCGTCGACCACGGTGTAGCGTTCGATGGCGACGGCACCGGTGTCGGGATCGATCTCGACTTCGACGATGTGGCAGCCGTTGGGAAAGGTCTGCGCCGGCGGCACGCGGACGTGGGTGGTGTCGAGCCCGGGCGCCATGCCGGCCGGCAGTTTTGCCGGATCGCGCGCCGCCTTCGCCACGTCGAAGACATCGAGGCGCAGATCGGTGCCGGGCACGCTGAACACGCCGTCGGCGAAAGTCGACATCCTGCGCCGAGACTTCGAGCAGGTGCGCGGCGAGTTGCGTGCCCTTGTCGATGATCGTCTTGCCGGCCTCGTAGAGCGCCGTGCCGGCGACCGCGAGCGCGCGCGAGCCGCCGGTGAGCCCTGACGGCGTGCGGTCGGTGTCGCCCATGATGACGTCGATGCGGTCGGCATCGATGCCGAGCTGGCCGGAGACGATCTGCTTGTAAGCGGTGACGAGACCGGTGCCGTATTCCTGGTTGCCCATGACCAGCTCGACCTTATCGTCCTTGAATTCGATCGACGCGGTTTCCGGAAAGCCGCCGCCGCAGCGCTCGGTATAGGTCGCCATGCCGATGCCGCGCAGCTTGCCGTCGCGCTCGCTTTGCTTGCGCCGCTTGGCGAACGTCGGCCATTCCGCCGCGTCCATGCACAGGTCCATGACCTTTTCGAACTCGCCGGAATCGAGCATGAGCTTTGTCGCCGACGTGTAAGGCATCGCCGACGGCGGCACGAAATTGATGCGGCGGATGGCGTCGGGGCTCTTGCCGAGCTCGCGCGCCGCGGCGTCGACCAGCCGCTCGAGCAGATAAGCGGCCTCGGGCCGCCCGGCGCCGCGATAGGCGCAGACCGGCACGGTGTTGGTGCAGACGCCCTTGACGTTGACGTGGATCGCGCCGATCGCATAGAGGCCCGACACCAGATCGGTCGAGCGCGTCGGCACGAAGCAGCCGAACGGCGACAGATAGGCGCCGATATTGGCGAGGATCGAAACGCGCAAACCGAGGAAGCGGCCTTTGCCGTCGAGCGCCAGCTCGGCGCGGGTGACGTGGTCGCGGCCCTGATTGTCGGAGACGAAACCTTCCGAGCGATCCTCCTGCCATTTCACCGGCCGCGCGATCTTGCGGCTCGCCCAGACCACGAGCGCGTGCTCGGGATAGACGAAGGCCTTCATGCCAAAGCCGCCGCCGACATTGGGCGTGATCAGGCGCAGCTTGTCCTTCGGCAATTTGAGCACGATCTCGGCGAGCGGATCGCGCACGAAATGCGCGCCTTGGGTCGCGGTGTAGAGCGTCGAGCGGCCGCTTGCCGGATCGTATTCGGCAATGGCGTTGCGCGGCTCCATCGAATTGACCACGACGCGATTGTTGACGAGGTCGAGCGCTGACGACGCGCGCGGCCTTGGCGAACGCGGCGTCCGTCGCCTTGGCGTCGCCGGTGTCGTTGTCCCAGTCGAACACGATGTTGTTGGGAATATGGTCGAACAGCTGCGGCGCGCCGGAGCCGATCGCGTCCTTGGCGTCGGTCACCGCCGGCAGCGTGTCGTATTCGACCTCGATCGCCTCGGCGGCGTCGCGCGCCGCGGCCAAAGTCTCGGCGACGACCAGCGCCACCGGCTGGCCGACATGGCGCACCTTGCCGAGCGCCAGCACCGGCCGCGGCGTATCGTGCCGCGGCTTGCCGTCGCGGCTCATGAGCGGCACCGTGCAGGGCACGTCGCCGAGACCGTCGGCGCGCACGTCCTCGCCCGTTCCGACGAACAGCACGCCCGGCATGCGCCGCGCCGCGCTCGCATCGATGCGTTTGATATGCGCGTGCGCCACCGGCGAGCGCAGCACGAAAGCCTGCGTCATCCGCGGCAGCACCACGTCGTCGGTGTAGCGGCCCTGCCCGGTGATGAGCCGCAAATCCTCATGCCGCCGCACGGGCTGGCCGACGCCGAATTTCATGCCGTATCCTCCGACCTGCAACACTTAAACATTGTATCGTATCCGATTTCCGCAACCTGCCGCGAGCGGATCGAAGCGCCGTCCGGCCCATTAAATTCCGGCTACCGCGGCCGCTCCAGTCCGGATTATTGCCGGACATGATACGCTGCCGCGGTCGTTCATGGAGCGGGAATGAAATTGCTTCTCGTTTGCGGGCCGTTCGGCAGCGGCACGACCGCCGTCGCCGGCCTGCTGGCGCGGCTGGGCGCCGTCGGGTTCGGCCCATATTACCAGCCGGCCGATGAGCTCACGCCCAACAGCCACGAGCTGATCGCGTTTCGGGAATTGATCCTGACGCTGGCCTCGGAAGAGACCACGACGCTGCTTCCCGGAGCCGACGTGAAATACGGCGCTGGATAAATTTCGCGATCGCATCGCCAATCAGGAGTTTGGTACTTACGACAGCAACGCCGGGATTCCGATCTTCCTGAAACATCCACTCTCCGCTCTGATCATCCCGCAAATCTGCGCGGCCTTCGAGACGCGGCTGATCTATCTGGTGCGGCCGGTGCGCGACATCGAGTTAAGCCGCCGACGGCGCAAGTGGGGCGCCCAATACGGCGCCAAAGCCGCCGGAATTATCTATTCCCACATGTTCAATGCACTGATCAATCATAGCTTCCCGACGACGATCGTGCGTTATGCCGAATTGATCGAGCGGCCGATGGAGCACGCGCGAAGACTTGCCGCCTTCGCGGGCCTCAAGAGCGATGCGGATGTCATGCGGGAAGCGGCTGCGTTTGTTCGGGGCCGACAGCCGCCGTCACCCGTTACCGATGCAGAGTGAGCAAATACCGCTTCCGACTTCAGCCGTGATCGGCGGGCGCGCTTTTGCGCCAATGCCACCACACCGCGACACCGACGGCGAGCATCAGGGCGAAGATCACGACGACGATCAGCGCCGAATTCTCGATCCAGGCAATGGCCGGAACCGACAAGGCCATGACCAAGCCCAAGCTGCACACTTGCCAGGAAAACACCTGCAGGCCCGCGGTGAAAGTGCCGAGCGCCAGCAGGGTGAAGACCGCGATCGCGGTCGAGTTGGCGGTGAAGTTTCTCTGCACGCTCGGCAGCAACAGCACGTTCATCACCACGATGAAGGCGAGCCAGTGCAGCGCCTGCGAGCCGATCAATATCAGCCGCGCCGTTTTGTCGGCGGCGCTCGGCCATCCGGAGCCGATGCAGACCAGCGCGATCAGCGGCGCCAACAGCTCCCAGAAGCCGACGATCGGCTGCTTGGAAAAGCTCGTATAGGCGACGCCGAGCGTGGTGAGGATCAGCACCAGGGCGAACGGCAGTTCCTTGAGCCAAAAGCTCAGGCGGTGCGTGGCGGACGGCGACGCCTGTTGCGCGGCTTGCGGGCCCGATTCAGCGCCGCTCATTGCGTCTCTCCGGACTTCATCGCACTGCTTAAGCCAAAAGCGCCGCGTCTCATTCGGCGCGTGCGCCAATCTTAGGTAGCTGGCGCGCCCGAAGAGATTCGAACTCCTGACCCCCAGATTCGTAGTCTGGTGCTCTATCCAGCTGAGCTACGGGCGCGGCGCGTTTTAGCTATAGGCTTCGCCGCTTATTGGCAAGCGCCGGCGGCCGCCGCCGGCCGGCAAGGTTCACGGCGAACGGGCGCTGTCGCCGCCGGAATCGCCGCCCGGATGACCGGCCGACGGCGCAAGATTTTTCTTGGCCTCGGCCTTGGCGCGAAAGGCTTGGCGAAATCCGTAGATGAGAAAGCCGACGATAAAAAAGAAGCTGATCCAGCCGATAATTCGCGTCGCAAGCATCGTCGATGGTCCTTAGCCGTTGTCCTTAGCCATGGGCGCGGGCGCCGCGGTGCGCGCTCAATTCGACGGCGCGGTCGGGGATGGTGAGCCGGAAGGTCGCGCCGATGGTGCCTTCGACCAGACGGATCTCGCCGCCATGGGCGCGCACCAGCTCGGCGGCGATGGCGAGGCCAAGACCGGTGCCGCCGGTGCGGGTCGAGCCCTGGAACGCCTCGAACAAATGGTCGCGCGCTTGCCCGGAAAAGCCCGGCCCGGTGTCGGACACTTCGATCACCACCACGGCGCCTTCGCGGCGTCCGGTGATGCGGATCTGGTCGCGGCCGGGATCGCGCGCGGCGCGGCTCTCCATGGCCTGCACCGCGTTGCGCGCCAGGTTGAGCAGGATGCGGAACAGCTGGTCGTAGTCGGCTTCGACGATCAGCCCGCGCTCGACCGCGCTGATCCAGCGGATCGGCGCAGTCGGGGCCGAGATTGAGCGTCTCGTGCACCTCCTCGACCAGCGGCTCGAGCAGAATTTGCCGGCGCTCCGGCGGCGGCTCCTGCAGGCGGCCGTAGGACAAGGTCGATTGGCAGAACGCGATGGCGCGCTCCAGCGCCCGCATCAGCTTCGGCGCGAAGCGCTGCACGGTGGGATCGGGCAGCGTCGCGAGGCGATCGGAAAACAGCTGCGCCGAGGCGAGCAGGTTGCGCAAATCGTGATTGATCTTGGACACCGCCAGGCCCAGCGCGGCGAGCCGGCTCTTCTGGTGCAGCATCGACGCCAGCTCGCTCTGCATGGTGGCGAGCTCGCGCTCGGCGACGCCGATCTCGTCGGCGCGCGCCGACGGCGCGATGATGCGGTCGGGATTTTCCGGATCGGCGCGGAACGCCATCATGTTGCCGGTGACGCGCCGCATCGGGCGCACGAACATGTAATGCAGCGCCAGATAGACCAGCGCCGCGGTGATGACGGAAATCACCAGCGACAACAGAAGAATGTCCCCCGAATAGCGCAGCATCGCCCGGCGCAGCGGCCGCTCGTCCATGATCAATTCGATATATTCGCCGCCCATCGGCGCCGGGCCGACCACCCGCATCACATAGGGGCGGGCGTTGAGCATGATCTTGAACGCATCGACGACGGCATCGACCGCGCTGACGCTGCGCATGTCGAAGGTGTCGTCGACGGCCGGCGGCATGTCGTCGATGGCGAGCATGCGGCGGCGCTCGCCCATCTTCATGGCGACGGCGCGGGCGCCGATGCTGTCGAGGATCTGCTTGGCGAGGCTGTCGGGCACCATGCCGTTCGGCGCGGCCTCGAGCACCAGCGCCGCGGTATAGCCGGTGGCGAGGCGGTCCTTGAGCCAGGTGACGCGGAAATTGGCGACCGACGGCACATAGATCAGCACTTCCGCGATCATCACGAACAGGATCGTGAGGACGAGGAGCTTTCCGGAAAGGCCGAAGCGCGGCACCCGGACCGATTCCGGCCGTGCCGCGGTATCTTCACTCATTCGCGTAAGCCTCGGCGCCTGTCTCGCTTTCAACCCAGACGGCGCAACCATCCTATGATGCGACGCACCTGATTACTCGTCAAACCCCGCATGAAATATGTCATGGCGGCGCGTTTTCCCACCTCCCCATAGGCCGGATAGGGCACGATCAGGCCGGCAAAGGCGCGGATATTGAGCTTTTGCTTAATAGCGAGCGTCCAGGTGGCGATCATTTCGCCGGCCCCGGCCCCGACAATGGTGGCGCCGAGAATATCTCCCCTGCGATCAGTAATAACCTTGATGTGGCCATCGGTCGCTTCCGTGGCCAGTGCCCGGGCGTTCTCGCGATAGGGCGAGCGCAGCACGCGGATGGCGCCGGCGTGCGCCCGCGCCTCGTCCTCCAGGAAGCCGACCTGGGCGAGTTCCGGATCGGTATGGGTCACGGTCGGTATGGTGTGATGGTCGAGGCCGACCTGTTGGCGGAACAGGGCGTGCCGGACCACGAGTTCGGCGTGATAGGTGGCGAGGTGGGTGGATTTCGGCCCGACGGTCACGTCACCGATCGCGTAGACGCGCTTGTTGGTGGTGCGCAGCCGCCGGTCGACGTCGATGCCGTGCGGCTCGTAGCGGATGCCGGCTAAATCGAGATCGAGGTCTTCGACATTCGGCCGGCGCCCCGCGGCGACGAGAATATGACTGCCGGCGATGGTCTCGGCGCCGTCGGGCGTTTCGATATCGATCTCGACGCGCGCCAGCACGCGCCGCACCCGCGCGATGGCGACACCGGTGCGTAGCTGAGATGCCTTCGCGTTCGAGCGCGTCGAGCACGATGGCGGCGCATTCGGGATCGTCGCCGGCAAGCGGCGTCGCCGCTTCGAGCACGGTGACGTCGGCGCCGAGCCGCCGGAAAGTCTGCGCCAGTTCGAGGCCGATCGGAGCCGGCGCCGATGACGATGAGATGGCGCGGGCAATCGGCGAGATCGAACACGGTGTCGCTGGTGAGGTGCGGCGTGTCGGCAAGGCCGGGGATCGCCGGCAGCGCCGGCGACGAGCCGGTGGCGATGACAAAGCGCCGCGCCGCGATGGTGAATTCGCCGGCGGTGACGGTGCGCGCATCCAAAAACCGCGCGGCGCCGTCGATGATACGCACGCCGAGGCCGGCCAAACGCTGCCGCGTCTCGCTTGGCGCCACGGTATCGGCGACGTCGCGCAGATGGGCCTTCACCGCGGCGAAATCGACGCCGAAGCGCGCCGCCTTGAGGCCGAAATGCGCGGCATTGCGGATGATATTGGCGCGCTCGGCGGTCACGGCGAGCGCCGCGGCCGGCACGCTGCCGCCGTTGCCGGCGCCGCCGGTTATCGCGTTTAGGGTGCCTTTCTCGATCAGCACCACCGGCACGCCGAAGGCGGCGGCCGCCGATGCCGCGGCACGGCCGGCCGCGCCGGCGCCGATGACGCAGATGTCCGGTTTAAGCTCTTGTCTAAGTTCTTGCGTCATCGGCCTCACACATCCGCGCGATAGCCCTATAGCGCGGAACGCGGTGTCAGGGAAAACGATACGGCACAGGGGCTTAGCGGGCGCACGCGCGGCCCGGCCGGTCACATTGACGGGCCGGGAGGGCTTTCGTATAAGCCGCGCCAATTGCGCGCCGATCAAATTCACGCCGCATCGCATGCGGCGAACCGGGCGCTGTCGGAGATCAATCCCGTGAAACGGACCTACCAGCCGAGCAAATTGGTGCGCAAACGCCGTCACGGCTTTCGCGCCCGGATGGCGACCAAAGGCGGCCGCAGGGTGCTGGCGGCCCGGCGGGCACAAGGCCGCAAGCGGCTCAGTGCGTGATCGCATTCCACGCTTTGCCATGTCGCTGCCATGGAGCGGTTGAAGCGCCGGACGGACTTTCGTGCCGCCGCGGCAGGCTTGCGGGCGCCGGTCGGCGCCTTCGTGGTGCAGGCGCGCCGCCGCGCCGAGGACGGCCCGGTGCGCATCGGCTTCACGGTGTCGCGGCAGGTCGGCAATGCGGTGGAGCGCAACCGGGTGCGGCGCCGGCTGCGCGAGATCGTCCGGCTTTCGCAAGGCGGCGGCATGCATGACGGCCACGATTACGTGCTGATCGGGCGGCGCGCGGCGCTCGCGGCGCCGTTCGGGCGGATGAGGCAGGAACTCGATACGGCGCTCGGCCGGATTCATGACCCGGAGCGAGCCCAAATACGTCAAGAAGTACGTCAAGAAACGCGACAAGAAACGCATCAGGGGACGCACCAGACAACTGGTGGCGCCCGCAAACGGTCCCTACATCAACCAAGTTCGCCGCGGCCGGCAAAACGCCAACCGCGGCAAAAACCGACAGTGCATGAGCATTGAATGGGCGATCACAAGAACACCATCATTGCCATCGTGTTGTCGCTCCTGGTCGTGGTCGGCTGGCAATATTTCGTCGGCTATCCGCAGATGGAAAAGCAGCGCGAGCAGGCGCTGCTCAAGCAGCAGGAACAGGGGCAAACCCAACCCGGCGCGACGCAGCCGAATCCGGCGCAGCCTAGCGCCACGCCTGGCTCCACTACTACGCCGCCGCCGGTTCCCGGCACCGCCGCGCCCGCGGTCTCGACCGCATCGCGCGACGCGGTGATTGCCGCTTCGCCGCGCATCGCCATCGCCACGCCGACGCTGCACGGCAGCATCGACCTCAAGGGCGGCCGGATCGACGATCTGTCGCTCGAGCAATATCGCGAGACCATCGATCCCAATTCGCCGGCCATCGTGCTGTTCTCGCCGTCGGGCGCGCCGGACGCGTTCTACGCCGAGTTCGGCTGGGTGGCCGCCGCCGGCACCACCGCGGCGATGCCGGGACCGGACACGGTGTGGAAGCAAGAGGGCTCAGGCGCGCTTAGCGTCGACCATCCGGTGACGCTGACTTATGACAACGGCGCGGGCTTGATCTTCCGCCGCACCGTCGCGGTCGACGACCGTTATCTGTTCACCCTGAAGGACGAAGTGCAGAACAAGGGCGGCAGCCCGGTCACGCTGTTTCCCTATGCGCTGGTCTCGCGCCACGGCACGCCGAAGGTGCAGGGCTATTACATTCTGCATGAAGGCCTGATCGGCATGATCGGCGAACAGGGCCTGCAGCAAGAGACCTACAAGAAGATCGACGACAAGAAGACCGAGAGCTGGGACGCCACCAATGTCTGGCTCGGCATCACCGACAAATACTGGGCGGCGACGCTGTTGCCCAACACCGACGCAAAAGTTCGCGCCCGCTTTTCCGCGGCCGAAAGCGGCGGGCTGAACACCTACCAGACCGATTATCTGTTGCAGCCGCAGACCATCGCGCCCGGTGCGAGCGGCTCGGCCGACGCGCGGCTGTTCGCCGGCGCCAAGGAAGTGTCCGTGGTCGGCATCAATTTCCCGATCGGCGGCTCCGGCGGCTACAATCAGCAACTGGGTCTCAACCATTTCGATCTGTTGATCGACTGGGGCTGGTTCTACTTCATCACCAAGCCGATGTTCCTGGCGATCGATTATTTCTCGCATCTGGTCGGCAATTTCGGCATCGCCATCCTGATCGTCACCGTGATCGTAAAATTCCTGTTCTTCCCGCTCGCCAACAAATCCTACGCCTCGATGGCGAAGATGAAGGCGGTGCAGCCGCAGATGGCGATGATCAAGGAGCGTTACGCCGACGACAAGATGAAGCAGCAGCAGGCGATGATGGAGCTCTACAAGAAGGAGCAGATCAATCCGCTGGCCGGCTGCCTGCCGATCGCCATCCAGATTCCGGTGTTCTTCTCGCTCTACAAGGTGCTGTTCATCACCATCGAGATGCGGCACGCGCCGTTCTTCGGCTGGATCCACGACCTCTCCGCGCCGGACCCGACCAACATTTTCACCCTCGGCGGCCTGATCCCGTTCGATCCCACCATCATCCCGATGTTCGGCTCGTTCCTGCACTTGGGCTTCTGGCCGGCGATCATGGGCGTGACCATGTGGGTGCAGATGAAGCTCAACCCGGCGCCGCCCGATCCGACCCAGCAGATGATCTTCAACTGGATGCCGCTGATCTTCACCTTCATGCTGGCGAATTTCCCCGCCGGCCTGGTGATCTACTGGGCCTGGAACAACTCGCTCTCGGTGCTGCAGCAGAGCGTGATCATGCACAAGAACGGCGCGAAGATTCAGCTCTGGGACAATCTCAAGGGCACGTTCGTGAAGCCCAAGCCGAAGACGCCGGCGGAGTAGTTCTCCTACACAGTCTTCTCGCTTTGCCATTGCCGGACTTGATCCGGCAATCCATGCGGACGTGAAGGAAGCGTGGAGCACAGCGAAACCCACCGCGGCCTCAAGCGGCCATTTCCGATCTGAAAGCGCGGCGTCGCGCCCCTTGCGCCGGCTCTGCCGCGCGTTAGTATGGCCGCACATACAACCCGAAGAGGCAGTAATGCGGGCCGCACTTGGACTGCATCGCGGCGACGTTCCGCGGCGTCGGCGCCGACCACGCTGAGAACCGCGCGGCGCCGGCGACGGCCGCGACGCGGCACCGAAGCCCCTAACGCATCGGACCGCCGTCAATTCGTCGATTCTCCACCGGAGCGAAAACATGACCGCAACGTGTGACCCGACGATACAGAATCTGAATTTACGGCAGATCATGGCAAGCTTTGCGTACCTGGCTTATTGCGGCCAAGGGATCACCGACAACTCGAATCGATGGCATCTGGAGGCCGAAATCCTGGCTTTGATCGAGCAAGCGATGCCGCAAATTCCGCCGATCGCGGCCGCGAATCCGATTTGGAGTGTCGTGTGGGGGCCGGCCGTCTTCACCATGCCCGGCGCACTTTACCAGGACAACATGATGTTTGTCGTGCAGAACCAGGCCGACAAGACACAATTTGCCATCGCGATCCGCGGCACCAACTTCGTCTCCGACCTCGACTGGTTGATGGAAGATCTCGATATTCTGCAATTGATATCGTGGCCGCCGGCGCTGTTTGGAGCGGCGAAGAATGGAACGGCGAACACTGGAGCGATCTCGGAATCGACCAGCATCGATCTGCAAATACTGCTGGCGATGAAGAGCAGGATGCCCAACGGTGACGAGACGTGTTTGCTGAAGTTCCTGCAGCGGATGACTCCGCAGTTTCCAACGGGAATCAGCCTTTGCGTCACCGGGCACAGCCTCGGCGGATGCGTGGCGGGAACGTTGGCCCTGTATCTGAAGGAAAATCAAACGTATTGGGACGCGACTAAAAACTCCCTCGTGTGTTGCATCACCTTCGCGGCGCCGACCGCGGGTAATGCGGATTTTGCAACATACTCCGATGGACAATTCGCGGATCAGAGCAAGCAGTTTCCAGGCTGGGATCAGACCCTCCGAACAAATTTCGACGCTGTGCGCTGTACCTTGGACGTAGCGCCGATGGCTTGGCAGACATACTCCGTGGTAATTACAGGCAGTGACTCGTATCCACCGCTATTGAATATCTACAAGCCCACTCTGTATTTCTATAACGCGTATGGCGGCACAGCATTGAGTAGCGCGCTCACGGACTTAATTTGTCCGACACTTAAAGGCATCATGGCGCCGCTGAATTATCAACAGGTCGTCGCGGGAGCGACACCGCTGACCGGCACATTCCAGGGGGACCCGCCAGCGTATTGGGACTACCTGAGCGTATACCTTGAAGCATTCTACGCACAGGCAAAATACCAACACGGTTCCAGCTACCCTTGCCTCCTCGGCGTGCCGCAGCTCAATGACTCCACCATCATCGTGACGCAAACCCCGCCATCATCGTCACGCATCTTTCCTGAGCGCGTATGGCAGCGCGTGGGCAAGCTCGTCGCCGGCGGCGGCAAGCGCAGCCCGGATTGAGCGAAGTGAAATCCGGGTTGCAGGCTTTGCAAATCTTTGCTGTCTGCTGCGCGTGATAAGCGCCGGCGTTCGGTGTGCGAAAACACACAGCGTCTAACTGCGTGAATTATCGAGACAAATTCGCACGCAACGAATCATTTGACGTTGGCCGCGCGATTGCATTACCGGGCCTGATCCCGCTCATGTTTAAGGGACGTCAACCGGTGACGCCGACTGACGGAGCGGGTGCGGTTCCTGCGGGCGGCGGCTCGTCACTTCCGCTCTCGGGCGGTCCGGGCATCGACCCTGCCGGCATTACGACCGGCGCGCGAGGTGCTTCGCTTAAGCGCGATGCCAAGGCGAAGGTAACGCCTTCGCGTTGCATCGCGTGAAGCGCGGCCTGGATCGAGCTTCGGCGAATGGCCGGAGCAAGAGCTGTGGTAGTGCGCCGAAAGGCGAGCGCGCTGCGATCGGCGCGCGCCGCATCCGATGATGCGGCCTATTAATTTGCGCCTTTCGGCGCTCTGCCTCCCCTTATTTTTCTGGAGGCAAACACGTGGGACTGGCTTGCACAAAACTCGGACGCGGGTGCGTCGCGAGAACGACTTCGCTCATCCGCCCGCTATCGCGGGGGCGGATGAAGATCGCGCTCACGTCGCTGGACCAAATTCAATCACCAATCCCTGTCCGCGAGCACGCCGTGCGATCGTCCGATGGCTTGCCGACTTTGCACCGCCGCTTGCTGTTCGCGCAGCTTCCATTGCGGGACTTCGAGCGACAGCGTGCGGTCATACCTCGCGCCGCGAAAGCGCGCATCGAAGACCAGCACCGTCGCCGATGGCGGCCGGTCGCCGGCGATCGTACCGTCGGGCCAATCGTCCTGGGTGTCGCTATCGCAGGTGATGCGAATGGCGAGCGCCCGGCGCGCCATTTCGATCAAGTATCGGATCGCGGCGAACACGACCGCGCACGCGCCGGTCGAGGCGACTTCGATGCGCAGCACGTCGAGCCGCAGATCGGCGAGCGTGCTGTCAGCCTCCGTCTTGGCCTTGGTGGTCGGCCGGTTCGACTGGCCGATGTTCAATTCGGCATAAAGCCGCGCCAGATAGATATTGAACAATGCGACCGCGCTGGCCGGGCATTTGCCTCCCGGCGCACATTCGTCGGCGATCTGGCGCAGTCGCGTCAGGAACGCAATGTTCCGGCACATGTCGCGGCTCCCCTCGCTGTCCCGCCTGGCGCGGGGCCTCATGACAAGCGCCGGGGAACATTGAGCGCGCTCCCTCGACGCCGCGCCAAGGGAATGCAGTGCAACATGAGAAGTTTCAAAGGCTCGGCGGGCGTAGTTAATCGTCCGTCTGCCGTACCAAAGAAAGTGCGGGGGAAGCGCGTGCTACGCCGCGCGGACGCGGGTGAAGAAGGTCGCCACCTTGGTTTCCAGATCGTGGGCGCGCGCCGACAGCCGCGCCGTCCAGGTGGTGATTTCGCCGACGGCGCCGGCGCCGCGCGTCACCGCCTCTGCGGCGGAACCGATTTCGCTCGACGCCTGCGAGGTGTGGCCGGCGGCGTCCTGGATGCTTTCGGCGATGGCGCTTGTTGTCGCCGCCTGCTCCTGCACCGCAGACGCGATGCTGGTCGAGACGCCGGTCAGTTCGCCGATGGCGCGCGCGATCGAGGAGATTTCCTCGACCGAGCGCTTGGTCGCGTCCTGGATGGCGGCGACCTGATGCGAGATATCGTCGGTGGCGCGCGAGGTCTGGTTGGCGAGCGTCTTCACTTCGGCGGCGACCACGGCAAAGCCTTTGCCGGCTTCGCCGGCGCGCGCCGCCTCGATGGTGGCGTTGAGCGCCAACAGATTGGTCTGCGCCGCGATCGCCGAAATCGCGCCGACCACGGAGCCGATGCGCTCGGCCGCGTCGTCGAGCGAGCGGATGACATCTTGCGTGCGCGCGGCGTCGGAGGCGGCGGACTGCGCCATGCTCAAGCCCCGGGTCGACTGCTGGCCGATCTCGTCGATCGATTCCGACAGCGCTTCGGTGGCGGCGACGGTCGCCGCCATGCGTTGCGTGGTCTCGGCCGAGGCCGACGACGCCGACGCCATGCGGCCGCGGGTATCGTCGGCGACCTGATTGAGCGTCGAGCAGGTCGCCGTCAGCGAGCCGGAGGCTTCCTTGATCGCCTCGACGACTTCGCCGATGGCGCCGGCAAATTCCGCAATCGCGTCGTCGATGGCGCCGCGCCGCGCCGTGCTCGCCTGCTCGGCGGCCTGGCGATGCAACGTGATGGCGTTGGCGACGTCGAAGCTGATGGCCTGCGATATGACGCGGCCGCGCTCGGCGACCTTGGCGCCCGAAAACCGGTGCTTGCGCGCCAGCGCATCGAGCGCCGCCTTGAGCACGTAACTGCCTGCGGTGCTGCGCACGCGGGGGTCGAGCCCCATCGCCGCCTCCTGCAGCACCGTGTGCCGGCACGACTCGGCGTAAGCGCCATCGAGCTTGCCGCCGAGCAGCGCGCGGAAATGCGCGGCTTCAAGTTTTTTGTAGAGCTCGGCGTTCCTGGCGACGATCTCGCCGACGCGCGGCAAGACGCGGATCGCCGTGATGATCTCGGCGATCGCCTGGTCCAGCGTCGGTTCGATCACCGGCCAGGTTTCGGCGAGAATGCCGCGCGCCCGGTCGTCGAGGCTGTACATCTTGAAGCGAGCCTCGAAGGCCTGCACCAGATCGGTCTGCGCCATGGCGGAAAAGTCTCAACCTCCCCTAGAAGCCCGCATGGTCTGTGAAAATCGTTGCTGTTGCGTTAACGAGTTGGTTACCAATCGTAGCTGCACGCGCTAATCAACGGGTCAAAGATCATGAATCAGTCAACCGCACCGTCGAACGACATCCTTTTCGACCGCCGTGACGGCATCGGCCGGGTGACGTTCAACCGCCCGCAGGCCCGCAACGCCTTCACCTTCGCGATGTACGAACGGCTGGCGCAGATTTGCGAGGAGGCCGACGGCGACCGTGCCATCAAGGTGCTGGTGTTCCAGGGCGCCGGCGACAAGGCCTTCGCCGCCGGCACCGACATCAACCAATTCCGCGAATTCACCACGCCGCAGCACGCGCTCGACTACGAATCCCGCATCGACCGGGTGCTCGGCAAGCTCGAGACCTGCCGCGTGCCGACCATCGCGGCGATCAACGGCGCCTGCACCGGCGGCGGCGCCGGGATCGCGGCGTGCTGCGACGTGCGCATCGGCACCAAGACGACCAAATTCGGCTTTCCGATCGCACGCACGCTCGGCAATTGCCTGTCGATGTCGAATATCAGCCGGCTCACCGCGCTGATCGGACCGGCGCGCGTGAAGGACATCATTTTCACCGCGCGGCTCGTTGGCGCCGAGGAAGCGGCCAGCGTCGGTCTGCTCAGCGAGGTGGTCGAGGATGTTACGGCGCTGCAGCGGCGCGCCGACGAACTGGCGACGCTGATCGCCGGCAATGCGCCGCTCACGCTCAACGCGACCAAACAGGCGTTGGCCCGTTTGCAGCGGCGGCTGTCCCGCGACGAGGGCGAGGATTTGATCCTGATGTGCTACATGAGCCGGGATTTTCGCGAAGGCTTGGACGCGTTCTTGAACAAGCGTCCGCCGCAGTGGAAGGGCGAATAGTTGTGG
>CAWCSD010000020.1:0-111271 GCA_963798095.1 uncultured Alphaproteobacteria bacterium
ATAATTCTCGACGCCGACCAAAGCGGCGACTCCGTCGGGGGCTACAGTGTATGGGTTCAGTCTTCGTTGCATCATGGCATTCTCCTTTTGCTCCGTTGTGGTTGGCTCCGTTGTGGTTGGTCGCGAAGCGCTATCGCGCATCCAGCTCGGCCAGCGTCCGGGCCAAGGCGCTGCGCACCGGCGGGAGGTGGCCGGCAAACTGTTCGCGGCGACCATCAGCAACAACGAGGCGCGCGCCGAACCGTTCCTTCTCATTGGTGCGTTGTCACGTCTTGCAGTGATGGCGCCGGTTGGCCGCGCGTGGGTGCTCATACGCAGAGAAGAAATGTCATCGCAGAGCATGGCAATTGTCTGTCGAGCCAAAGCCGCGCGACATCAGGCCGCCGCAACAAACGCGCAGCTCTTCTGCGTCAGCGCCATAGCTCGCCGGCAAACGCGTTATCCGACGACCCGCAATCGCCACAGCGGCTCGTGGATATTGATGGTCCAACCGATGCCGATGCGCTTGGGCGGGAACAGGCGGTGGTCGTCGGTATTCCACACCCCTTTGTTCCAATTCTTCCAGTCCCAATTAACCGGCATTCCCAACCAGGTCCGTTGCGGAACTTTATGCGGGTTTCTCTCCAGATCGCTCATGACGATGCTCCAGCAAATTCACTGATCGCACGTTAGTCCCAAGAGAAGAGCGATGGTTCAAAACCTATTCGGCAATGACAGTGCTGCAATGACGTTGCTGCCAAGACTTTGCTGCAATGACATCGGCGCCGTCCATCACTGCTTCGCCTGCGGGCCGCCGGCGGCCGGCGCCGCCTGATTGCGGTCGAGCCACATCACCGCGCGATAAGCGTTCACCAGGCCCGCGCCAAAATCCGAATCCGGGCGCGGCGGCCCGAGCGGCTTGGCGGTGGCCGTTAGCGCGGCGCGAATTTCGCCGGGTTTGAGCGACGGATTGTGCTCGAAGCAGGAGCGCGGCGACGCCGCTGACATGCGCGGCGGCAATCGAGGTTCCAGATGTGAACACATATTCGTCTCCCGGCGCGAGCGCGAAAATCTCGACCCCCGGCGCCGCAACCGCGATGTGGCGGCCGCGATTGGCCATCGGGAACAAGTGGTCGTCGCTGTCGGTCGCTGTCACGGCGATCACATGGGAATCGGCCGCCGGGTACAGCGGGTCCGACTTGGGTCCGGCATTGCCGGCTGCCGCGATCAGCACGATGCCCTTGTCGTAGGCGGCCGCCAGCAAGCGCTGCAATGTCGGATCGGCGGGGCCGGCGAAGCTCATATTGACGACGCGCGCGCCATTGTCCGCCGCCCATTGCAGGCCCTTGTAAATGACAAACGAGCTGCCGCGCGCTACGCCGGGCGTATCGTCGAATGCATGTACCGCCAAAACTTGCGCGCCCGGCGCAATGCCCAACAGCTTGCCGTGCGCGGCAATGGCACCGGCAATCGACGTTCCGTGGGCATGCGGCTTTTCGTTGCCGCCCAGCGCGTCGAAATTTTTCACGATGCTGCCGTCGAGATCCGGATGTTTTGCGTCGATTTCCGAATTGATCACGGCAACCAGGACATCCTTGCCGGTCGCCACTTGCTGCGCTTGCGCGCTTTGCAATTTCGCCAAAACGTATTGCGCCGCATCGCCTTGCGGGCCGGCGGCGATCTTGGCGGTCTCTTCCTGCAGCGTGAAAACGTAGTTCGGCTGCACGCTGGCGACGATGCGCTCGCCGCCGAGCGCGCGGACCGTGTTGGCCACCGTACGGCCGCCGCCGAGGCGCCACCGATACAGGCTGCTCCCGATCAACGGAAAACTTTGCGAATCGAGTTGCGTCAACTCGTAGCGCCGCGCCACCTGATCGATCGCCTGCGGCGTCGCGCCCGGCGCAAACGCAGTAATGACTTCGTTAGGAACGAAATTTTGATTGCCTTGTTGCGGCGCCCCGCCGCCGCCATTGTTGCGGTTACCCCCGCTGTTGCCGCGACTAACCGGGCCGCTACCGCCGCCGCCGCCGCCGCCGCCATATCCGCCACCACCGCCACCACCGCCGACAAACGGAGGATGTCTCGCTGGCCAGCCACCCCCGCCGGGCGGCCGGCCAACATATATGCCGCCGCCAGGACGCGGCGCTGTCATTCCCGCGCCGGGACGCGGCGCCATCATCGGTCCGCCGCCCATCATCGGCCGGCCGCCGAAACCACCCATGCCGAACGCCGCCGCCGAGATGCGATCCGGCGATACAGCAGGCCGCCACGAGCAAACCGCCGAGCGACAGCGCCAGAATTGGCCGCAAACTCATTGAGCTGCTTGTCATGGCAAACTCCCGATGTGGCGCCGAGCCATCACTCGGTCACGGCGATGAAGCCTATGATCTTGTTGTCCTGCAGCGTGCTCACGATGCGCGTCAGGTCCGTTTTCGCGAGTTTGGTCGGCGCGACCCGCACCCTATATAGTCCGCCCGTCGACGGCCCGCCGACAATGCTCAGCTTGTTGGTTTCCAGAAAGTTGGCGACGTCGGCGGCGCTAGCCTGCGGCTGGAAGCGCAACAGCACATAGGAGCCTTCGCCGGAAACGATTGCCGGCGCCGAGGCGGTTTCATAGCCACCCGGACTCTTCTCCTTGAGCACAAAGCCGGCCAGAAATCCCGCTTGCAGCACAATGGCGAGCGCCGCCGCCATCGCCGACCAGGCCAAGGTGCGCGGCGAAAGCGCCGCCAGAAATTCTGCAACACGGGCGCTGAGATCGAACGATGAGTGAGATTTTTGCGCCGGCAAGACGTCGATCTTGGCGAACAGGGTTTTTACATCGCGGCCCGATGGCTCGCCCGCCGCCTCGCTGACAAGGGTCTCCTGCTCAAGCTCCGCGCGCACCCATTCGTAGCGGGCTGCAAGCTCCGGATCACTGGCGAGCGCTGCTTCCACCTGTTGCGACTTACGCGCGTCCAGCGTTCCCGCCGCATACCAGGGCAGCAGGAGCTCGATCTCGCTCGGTTCGCTTTGCTTTACCGTCGTCATGGCCAGCCTCGCTCAATACCTTGCTCGGTGAGGAGCTCGGATAATTTCTTGCGCGCATAGAACATTCGCGTCTTCACGGTCGCCTCCGGGATGCCGACAATTCCCGCAACGTCTTCCACGGACTTGTGCTGATAGTAGACAAGGTTGACGATCTCGCGGTGCTCCGCCGATAGCTTGACTAGGCACGCCCGCAACACTGCGGCCTTGTCTTTCTTTGCCAGCGCCACTTCCGGATCGTCGGCCTGATCCTCGATGGCGTCGGCCGTCTCGTCATCCAGTTCCTCCGTCGGCCGCCGCTGCAGCGCGTTCAGCGCCTTGAAGCGGGCGATGCTGAATATCCATGTCGAAACCGCGGAGCGCCCCTCGAACGTTCCGGCTTGCCGCCAGACATCGAGGAACACATCGCTGTTCAAGTCCTCCGCAATAGTCGGGTTGCGCACCATGCGCAGCACGAACCGGTAGACCGGAACGCGATAGCGCCCGTAAAGCTCCTCCATGGCGAGCCGATCGCTCTTGGCGATCCTTCCGATCAGAACCTCGTCCGAAGTCGTCGGCATCGGCAGGGCTATCGACTCATCGGTTAGGCAGCCGGGGCGGGCGCAGGTTCAAGAGAAAAGGCAAAAAACTTTGCGCGGCTGTTCCGGGCGCCGGGCGGCCGGGCGCTTGTCGCAAGTTTCGCCGTTCGGGCCCAATTGGGCAAGCTTAACGGCCGCCACAGGGCATTTTGGCCGACCTTTCCAGGGTTATCCGGCCGGTCCGCACCCAGTCATCTTCTTCCGGCACGAAACCGCGCCGATTCCCCCGGCCGAAAAATTCGCTTGAACCTTTCTCCGACGCGCCTGTCCCACGGGTATTGGAACTCAAACCCTCGGAGAACGACCATGTCACGCAAAACGATCCTCACTCTCGCTTCTGCAGCTACAATCGCGGTGGCGATGCTTGCTTCTCAATCGGCCGACGCCCGCGGCTTCGGCGGCGGCGGTTTCGGTGGTGGCGGCGGCGGCCGCGGCTTCGGTGGCGGCGGATTCACTGGCCGCTCCATCGGTGGCGGCGGAATGGGAATGGCCCGCTTCAGCGGCCGCGTTGGCCGCCCGATCATCCCGATCCTCAACCCGGGCATCCCGGCCATCCCGGCCATCCAGGTTTCCCACATTGGGGCTTCCACCATCACGATCATGGCCACTGGGTGTTCCGTTTCGGCCGCTGGATCGTCGTCGACGACGTCGTCGAGGAAGCGCCGGCCATCGTGACCGCGCCCGGTCCGTGCACCTGCCTGACCAAGAACTACACGCCGAGCGGCCTCGTTGTGTTCGCCGATGTCTGCACCAAGGAATCGGCCAGCGCTTCGGTCTACGGCAGCTCCGACGCGACGCAAGTGCCGACGACCCCGGTCGCGGCGACCGCAGTGCCGATGACGGTGGTGCCGACCACACCGAACTACGGCGGCCGCACCTATGACGACTATCTGGCGGCGAACCCGCAAGCCGCCAACCCGCCGGCGCCGCAGGTTCCCCAGAAGAACTGAAGATGCCGGTCAAAGCGCCGAACGTAAATGTCGATCGAAAACTGAGATCGCCTGCGGCACCACCGCAGGCGATCTTTTTGGCGGATTATTTCAGCTAAAGCGCGCCGCTGCAGAGGTGGCTGTCTTCGCTTGCCGCCGAAATTACGCCTCAGCCCCACACTTCATCGGCAAGCTCGACCACCATGCGCAGCTTCGCCCATTGCTCCTCCTCGGCGAGCACGTTGCCTTCTTCGGTGGAAGCGAAGCCGCATTGCGGCGAGAGACAAAGCTGATCGAGGGCGGCGAATTTGGTCGCCTCGTCGATGCGGCGCTTGACGTCGTCCTTCTTTTCCAGCTTGCCGGATTTTGTCGTGATCAGCCCGAGCACGACGATCTTGTTGCCCTTGGGCAAAAAGCGCAGCGGCTCGAAACCGCCGGCGCGCGCGGTGTCGTATTCGAGGAAATAGCCGTCGTAGTTCAATTGGCCGAGCAAGATTTCGGCGACCGGCTCGTAGCCGCCTTCGGAAATCCAGGTCGAGCGGAAATTGCCGCGGCAGATATGCGTCGTGATCGTCATATCGGCCGGCTTGCCTTCCAGCGAGCTGTTGATGACGCGGGCGTAGTCTTTGGCCAGATTATCGGCGTCCAGCCCGCGGTCGCGCGCTTTTTTCAGCTCGGCCTGCGAGCACAGATAGGCCCAGGCGGTGTCGTCGATCTGCAGATAGCGGCAGCCGGCGTCGTAGAAACCGCGGATCGCCTGGCGATAGGTCTTCGCCAGATCGTCGAAGATGGCGTCGCGGTCGGCGTATTCCTTGGTGGCGATCGCATTCGGCTCGAGGCGGAAATGCATGGTCGCCGCGGACGGGATGCACATTTTCGGCGTGACGCGGGTGTGGGCTTTGAGAAACTTGAAATGCTCCAGCATCGGATGGCTGCCGGAGAAGCCGAGCTTGCCGGTGATGCGCGGGCTCAAATGCTTGGTCTGCACGCCCTGAAACTGGATGCCGTGATCGATCTCATGAATCTCGACGCCGTCGAGCATGCCGTAGAAATCGAAATGCCACCACGAGCGGCGGAATTCGCCGTCGGTGGCGCATTGCAGCCCGACCTCCTCCTGCTTCTTGATGATCTTCTCGATCTCGCGGTCTTCGACCTCCTTGAGTTGCGCGGCGGTGATCGCGCCCTTCTCGCGCTTGGCGCGGGCTTCCTTGAGCGGCGCGGTGCGCAAAATCGAGCCGACCACGTCGGCGCGGAACGGCGGCTTGTTTCTGGGCATTAGGCGATCCTCCTGAAAAACTGTTGGCGCGACACAAGCGGGGACCGCGCGTTTCGTCAACTGCAAATCGGCGCAATTGGCCGATCTCAATGGGCTGCATCCCAATGGGACGGCGCAGCCTTACATCTCGATCGTGACCTTCCCGTCGACCACCAGCGTCGGATAGGTCTTGATCGGCACCATGCAGGGCGGCGAGACCACTTCGCCGGTGCGGATATTGAACTGGCCGTTGTGGAAATTGCACTCGACCACGTCGTCCTCGATATAGCCTTCCGACAGCGAGCCCGGGCCGTGGGTGCACGTGTCGTCGGTGACGTAGAACTGGCCGCCGACGTTGAACACCGCGAGCGCCAGATCCTCGATCTCGACCTTGAGCGCGGCGCCGGGCGCCACCTCGTCGGTGCTGCAGAGCTCGATACGCTTTCCGCCGGACATGGACGATGGCCTCGCTGCGATTGTCCCCTCAATACAGCGCTTTATAGCCGACGCCGCGCATAATGAAATATCCCTGGCTATCCGCTATATGATGCCTGTGTCCCGTCATCCTGAGGTGGCCGCGAGCGGCCCTCGAAGGATGCACGGCCCCGGCGTCGCCCTTCGAGGCTCGCTTCGCTCGCACCTCAGGTGACGGAAATGGCTCGCGCAAGCGGAGAGTAAGAATGCAAAGCGAATCGGCCCGGATGAGCTCGGCGGCGGAGGCCAAATTCCGCATCGATCGGCCGAATTCGCAGCCGCGCGCCGTCAAGGTGATCGCGCTCGACACCCAGAGCGAGCGCATCGTCAAGGAGCTGGCGCAAGCGCCGTGGCAGCGCGCCAGCTTCCTCACCGCCTCGTCGTTCTCCGGCGCGCCGCGGCGCGGCGAGCCGTTCTCCATGGGCGGCTGGCTCAACGATCTCGCCGGCCGCACCAAGGATCTGGTCGACGAGGTCAACACCGCCGATCTGGTGGTCATGGTGGCGACCGCCGGCGAGAACGTCGCCGCGGCGGCCATCATCGGCGAGGCCTGCAGCGTCAAGCACGTGATGACCACGGCGCTGATCCTCGGCGGCGCTTCGTCGAGCGACGACACGATCTCGAAGATGCTCGCGCAATTGCGGCCGCACGTCATGATGCTGGTGATTTCCAGCGCCGACGAATACATCAAGGACATGCTCACGGCGCTGCGCGCGTGAGCGGTCGCAGAATCGAGCGCCGATGAAATTTTCCGGAGAGCTGACCGTCAAGGCGCCGCGCGCGCAAGTGTACAAGGCGGTGCGCGATGCGCGCTTCTTTGCGTCCTGCGTCGAGGGCGTGCACGATCTGCAGGAGACCGCGCCCGACACTTACGCGGCGGTGTTCGAGACCAAGGTCGCCTACATGAAATTCAGCTTCAAGGTGACGGTGCAGGTCGTGCGCGCCGAAGAGCCGCGCGAGATCGAAGCCAAGGTCGAAGGCACGCCGCTTGGCATCGTCGGCCGCCTGACCGCGACATCGCTGACCACGCTGACCGAAGCGGGCGACGAAACCAAGATCGCCTACGAAGTCGAGGCCGCGCTGACCGGCAAGCTCGGCAGCCTCGGCCAGCCGGTGCTGCGCTCGAAGGCGAAGGAGATGGAACGGCAATTCGCCGCCCGCCTCGCCGCCGCGTTTGCGACGCAGACGACGCCGTGACCGCCGAGCCAATTCACATCGACACCGACGTGCTGGTCATCGGCTCCGGCGCCGCCGGCATGTATGCGGCGATCGAGGCGGCGCGCAACGGCGCGCACGTGCTGCTCGCCGATCGCAGCCTGATCGGCCGCGGCGGCGCCACCGTGATGGCGCAGATGACGGTGGCGTGCGCGCTCGGCGAGGAAACGCCGGACGACTGGCAGCATCATTACGCCGACACCATCGCGGCCGGCCGCGGGCTGTGCGACGAGGCGCTGGCGCAGCTGCTCTGCGAGGACGCGCCGGACTGCATCCGCGAGCTCGACCATTGGGGCGTCGGCTGGGCGCGCAAGGACGGCCACATCACCGCGACCATGGCGCCGGGTCACGACCGGCCGCGTTGCGTCTATGTGGATTTCATCAATACGGGGCCTGCGGTCTCGAAGACCTTGCGCATCGCGATGGCGCGCAATCCCGCGATCCGCAAAGCCGGCGATCTGTGCATCGTCGATCTCATCGTCAGCGACGGCGAGGTCACCGGCGCGGTGGCCTACCATCTCGGCACCGGCGCGCCGGTGATCATCGCCGCCAAAGCAACGGTGCTGGCGACCGGCGGCCTGACGCGGCTTTACCGGCGCAACAGCGCCTCGGCCAATATGGGCGGCGACGGTTATGCGCTGGCGCTGCGCGCCGGCGCCACGCTGATCGACATGGAATTCGTGCAGTTCTTTCCGATCGGGCATCTGGCGCCGCGGCTGGTCGGCATGGACCCGATCATGTGGGATCCGTTCCGCTACAAGCTCGGCGGCCGCCTGCTCAACGGCCGCATGGAGGAATTCACCTCGCGCTACGGCTCCGACGAAGACGGCAAATACGTGCTGACCCGCGATCTCGCCACCTACGCCATCTTCAAGGAGGTCGAGGCCGGCCGCGGCTCGCCGCACGGCGGCGCGTATCTCAGCTTCGAGCATTGCTCCGCGGCAGCGCTGCGCGCGGCGTTCGGCCCGGTGATCGACCGGCTCGCCGAAAACCACATCGATCTCACCCGCATGCCCATCGAAGTGGCGCCGATCGCGCATTACCACATGGGCGGCGTGAAGGCCGACGCCAGCATGGCGACCGACGTGCCCGGCTTGTACGTCGCCGGCGAAGTGGTCGGCGGCGCCAATGGCGCCAATCGACTTGTCCGGCAACGCCATCACCGAGGCCTTGGTGTTCGGCCGCCGCGCCGGGCGCAGCGCCGCCGATCGCGCGCAACGCATGGCGCAGCCAAAGATCAACGCCGCAAGACGCTGCCGCGACGCTCGATCTCGATCCGCGCCGACACCAAGGCGCAGCCGCGAAAAAATACCGCCGCGATGGTCGCACATCTGCAAGCCGTCATGGCCGATCACGTCGGCCCGTTCCGCACCGGCGCGAAGCTCAGCACGCGCGCTCGATGAAATTGTCGCGCTCGCAGCCGAGCTTGGCGAGCATCCGTCCGGCCACGCCGCCGCCTTCGATCTGCAACGCCTCGAATGGTTCGACCTGCGCAACATGCTCACCGTCGCGCACGCCGTCACCGCGACAGCGCTGGCGCGCACCGAAAGCCGCGGCGCGCATCAGCGCGAGGATTTCCCAGAACATGCTGCCGCAATGGCAGGTGCATCAGCGCGTGCAGCTTCGCGACGGCGCGCTGAAAATTTCCGGCGCGCCGGCCGCCGCCAAGGCGCTGGCGTCATGAGCCAAGAAACCAAGCATGAGCCAAGCAGGTTGCGACGCTGAAAATCTGGCGCGGCAGCGCGCGCGACGCCGGACAATGGCAAGACTACGAAGTCCCCTTCGAGCCCGGCCAATCGGTGCTCGACGGCCTGCGCTGGCTGCGCATCAACAAGGACCCGTCGCTGGCGGTGCGCTTCTCCTGCATCAACGCCAATGCCTGCAAGGAATGCATGATCCAGCTCGACGGCGACACGGTCTATGCCTGCACCGCGCGGCTGGAGCCGCGCGCGATGACGCTCACCCCGCTGCCGAACAAGAAGCTCATTCGCGACCTGGTCACCGAGATCGCACCGCCGAGCGAGCGGTTTGGTAAATGAGCCGAGGCTGAACGCACGGGGCTGCCGTCGGCGCCGGTAACTCTTGTGGCGAAATTAAGATTTCGTACCGCGCATTTTACAAAAATTGCCGCAATCATTGCGTAGCTCTGCGGCCTACGGCGCGCGATCTTCGATCGGGGGAGAAGCGCACCCTCTTCGCTTCTGGGCTTCGGAGAAGCGATCTGCAGTGTGGACGGGGGAATGAGTTTCGCGTTGCGTTACACGTCGGGGGACGTTCAGGTACTTGGCTCACGGAGCGACCGCCCACAACGGCTGATGGGCAGCGCGGCCATGGCCTGTGTGGCGTTCGCGTGCAGCTGGACGCTTGCCGTCAATCTCGGCGGCCCGCGGGCCGGTGCGATCGACGTTTCCGGCACCATTCCCGACCCAATCGAGCACACGATCCCGCGCGGCGACAAGCTCGTCGCTGCGGCGCCAAGTCCGCTACGCGGCTCGCGGCTGGTTTCGAAAAGCGACGCGCCATTTTTCGATGCTCGCTTTAGCATGGGCTCCGCCGCGCAATCATTCGCCGCGAGCGCTCCGGCGCAACCGCGCGGTTGGTCGGCGCCGCCAGCGCAACTCGCGATGGAGACCGCGCGGGATAACGAATTGGCGCCGACCGACCAGATCGCGCAAAACGCCGTGCCACTGCCGCAGCCCGCACCGCAAACCCGAACCGCGGCGCTACGCGACGGCGCGCATCGCGTCATGGCGAGCGCCGCCGCCGACACCCGCTCGATCTGGGAGAAGCTTTTCGGCAAGCCGGCTTCGGTGCTGACGCTGGCCTATGCGGGCACCGAGACCGGCAGCCTGGGCAGCGGACACAACCCGGCCTTAGGCCTCTACGACCGCTCCACCGCGGTCTACGACATCACCGCGCACAAGGTTTACATGCCCGACGGCACCGCGCTCGAAGCGCATTCGGGCCTCGGCGCCATGCTCGACGATCCGCGCCACGCCGACGTCAAAATGCGCGGCGTCACGCCGCCCGCGGTCTATGATCTGCAACCGCGCGAAGCCATGTTCCACGGCGTCGAGGCATTGCGGCTGATCCCCGAGGACGAGAGCCAGGCGCTCGGCCGCGACGGCCTGCTGGCGCACAGCTACATGCTCGGCCCCAACGGCGATTCGAACGGCTGCGTGTCGTTCAGGGATTACGAGGCGTTTCTGCGGGCCTACAAGAACCACGAGATCACGCGGCTTGCCGTGGTGACGCGCCTGGATTGAGTTGATTCTCTGTCTCCCGCAATTCCTCTCCCCGCTTGCGGGGAGACATAGGCGGCCTTCGGCCGCCAATCTTTGAGTAAACGACGCGATGCAAAGCATCGGCGATGCGAAGCGACGCCAGAGGGGGTAAGTCTTCGCGACCTGGGCAAGGCTTGATGCCGCTTGCCCCCTCCCTACCCTCCCCCGCAAGCGGGGGAGGAGAAGCGCAGAGTCTATCTCACTTCGCCGGCGCGGCGTCGGCCGTCTTGGAATAGCGCGCGTAGAGGTCGGCGACCCGCTGTTCCCACATGCTCACGAAGCCGGCCGAGGTGAGGTTGTCGACCGATTTCCAGATCTTTTTGATTTCCGGCAGCGTGTTTTGCCAGATGGCGCGCTTGCACCACTTTTCGCCCTTCTGCTGGCCTTCTTCGGTGGCGCACATGGATTGCCAGGCGATCCGGTCCGGATGGCTGACGTGTTCCTCGGCGCCCTGGATGCCCTGCTGATGGATCAAGTAAAGATCGCTCAGGGTCGGATGCTTGTGGGTGCGCAATTCGAACAGCTCGGCCTCGACGATGATCTTGTAGGCGGCGGCGATGGCGTTGTCGCGCGCGCTTAGGATGTCGCCGTCGCCGTATCGGTTGAACTCATATTTGCTGAGCTGATAGAGCCCGACATATGAGCCGGTGCGCTGCTTGGGATCGAAATCGGATTCGATCTTGGCGACGGCTTTCATGTAGCCAAAATCCAGACCGAAGGCGTCGGCCGCGCGCCTGATCTCCTCGATCGGCGTGCCGACCGGAATATCTTTGAGCGTATTGAGCACCGTATCCGCCGGTTTCTCCGGCGGCGGCGTTTCGGAATAGGCGTAATAGGCGAGATAGTGGAAGTCGTTCTTCGGCGGCTCGGCGGGGGCCAGATCCGCTTGCGAGATCGGCACCAGGCCGAGCGACGCGACCACGATCGGATTGCCCGGACCGATCGGCGTCGGATCGAAGTAGGCGTCGGGCCTCGGATCGTCGAAGGCAAGGACCTTGGACTCGGGGCTTGAGGAAACTGCGCTTACGGGAATGACCCTTGCGGCAATGACCGGGTTCGGATCGGCGGATGCGACCACCGTGTTACGCAAGGAGCTGTCCCGCGAGGAGCTGTCACGCGAAGATCTTGCACCCAAGGAAGCGACCGGCATCGGGTCGGAGGCCGCGAACGCGAGGGCGGCAAAATCCCGCTCCAGATTGGCATGCGCGTTATTCAGCACGGCAAGCGCCAGCGTCTCGCCAGCGGCGAGCGAAGGCTCGCGCGCCGGCAGGCGCTGTCCCACCGAATAGAGTGCAGCAACGGCGCCAAAAACACAGGCGCACTGCAGCATTTTCATTGTGCGAGTCGTCCCCCGACGGTCGACACAGGTCCCAAGCAGGTTAATTAGCGACTAAGAATAAGTCGTAAATCGGGCACCCTGCGGCTCTGTACACGGGCAAAAAGCCCGTTTTGCCCGCGAAAACCGCGCGAATGTCTAGGAACGGCGTTCCGGCGCTGCCATAATCGCCCCGATCCGCCGGGAGGATCGTCATGGCGCAAGCTCAGCCGAAAGCGAAAACCGACGCGGCACGGGACTGGCCGTTCGCGGTCAGGCCGCTGCATCCGGTTCTCGGCTGCGAGATTACCGGCATCACGCTGGCGCAGGCCGTATCGCCTGAGCTGTTCGCCAAAGTCTACGAGGCCTTTCTCGAATACCAGCTGATCCTGTTCCACGACGTCGATCTGCCGCCGGCGACCCAGGTCGCGTTCGCGCGCAACTTCGGCGAGGTGCAGGTCCACGTGCTCAGCGACCATTACGGCACCAAGGAGCACCCGGAAATCTACATGCTGTCCAACCTCGACAAGGACGGCAATCCGAGCGGCAAGCACCCGGACAAGGGCACGCTGTACTGGCACACCGACGGCTCCTGGCGCGAACGCACCGGGCAAGCCACCATGATGTATTCGGAAATCGTGCCGGACGTCGGCGGCGAAACCGAATTCGCCGACATGTATTCGGCCTACGAGCTGTCGCCCGCGGCGATGAAGCGGCGGATCGAAGGCCGGCGCGCCATCCACAATCTCGATTTCTCGCGCACCCGCCGCCACGGTGAGGATCTGTTGACGGCGGAACAGAAAGCCAAAGTGCCGCCGATCGCGCACCCGATCGTGCGCACGCATCCCGAAACCGGACGCCAGGCGATTTTCCTCGGCGATCACGCCGAGGCCATCGAGGGCATGGCCTATGACGAAGGCCGCGCGCTGATCGAGGAGCTCAACGCCATGATCACGCCGCCCGAGCGCGTCTACACCCATCGCTGGAGCCCGCGCCAATGCATCGTGTGGGACAACCGCTGCACGCTGCATCGCGCCACCGGCTTCGACGAGGCCCGCTTGAAGCGCGTGATGCGCCGCTGCACCATCAACGGCGACCGGCCGTTTTGAATTGATCTCCCCCGCTGCGGGGAGCGTAGGCGGCCTTCGGCCACCGTTCTTTGAGTAAACGACGCCGATGCAAAGCATCGGCTATGCGAAGCGAGGCAGAGGGGTAAGTCTCGCGACCTGGGCAAGCTTTGATGTCGCAGGCCCCCTCCCTTCCCTCCCCCGCAAGCGGGGAGGGATTTAATGTCGTGCGCTGTTAGGAGTCCACGTGAAATGAGAAAATATCTGGCTTTAGTGTTTTTCTTCCTTGCGGCGACTATCGTGGGCGCCGCCGCCGCCGACACTTGGCCGGAGCGGCCGGTGAAGGTCATCGTCGGCTTCGCGCCCGGCGGCCCGACCGATCTGGTGGCGCGGCTGATTTCGCAGCAGCTCACCGCCCAGACCGGCAAGAATTTTTTCGTCGAGAACATATCCGGCGCCGGCGGCAATGTCGGCACGGTGAAAGCGGCGCAGTCGGCGCCCGACGGCTATACGATCCTGGTGACCGGCGGCAACATCACCAACAATCTGTTCCTGTTCGCGCACCCCGGCTTCGATACGTTGAAGGATTTCGACGCCGTCACGCTCGCCGCGCAGACGCCGGTGGTGCTGGCCGTCAATCCATCGGTGCCGGCCAAGACCGTCAAGGAGCTGGTGGCGTGGATCAAGGCCAATCCCGGCAAGGAGAGCTACGCCTCGCCGGGCACCGGCACGCCGCCGCAGCTCACCGGCGCGCTGTTCGTGCATTCGTTGAACCTCGATCTCGTCCATGTGCCGTTCAACGGCGGCGGCCCGGCGGTCGAGGCCACCGTCGGCAACCACACGCCGATCTCGTTCGGCGCCATGGCGCCTGCCGTGCCGCTGATCAAGAACGGCGATCTGCGCGCGCTCGCCGTGACCGGCAAGACGCGATCGCCGACCCTGCCCGACATTCCGACCATGGCGGAGGCAGGCTTCCCCGAAGTCGAGGGCGCCACCTGGACCGCCGTCGTGGTGCCGGCCGGCACGCCGAAGGACATCATCGCCAAGCTGCACGACATGATCGTCAAGAGCCTCGGCGCGCCCGACGTCAAAGACAAGCTCGCCGCCATGGCCTATGTGGGCATCGGCAATTCGCCGGAAGAATGCGTGGCGTTCTTCAAGGGCGAAATGGACAAGTGGGGCAAGGTGATCAAGGACGCCGGGCTGAAGGCGGAATAATACCTCTCCCCCGCCTGCGGGGGAGATGCCGAGCGAAGCGACGGCAGAGGGGGCAAGTGTCGGGCGCCTGCGCCAGCCTTGATGCCGCAGGCCCCCTCCCTACCCTCCCCCGCAAGCGGGGGAGGAGTTGAGCGCAGCGAAATTCAAAAACAGCTTATTTCTTCTTCTTCAACCACGCATCCCGCTGCTTGATCAGACGTCTCAAGCTCTTCATTCTGCTGCGCGATACGATCCGCGTTGCGCTCCTCATCCTCGGCGCCCGAGAACGCCGCGGCCTGCTCGATCAGCTGCCGGATATTGTCGCGAACAATGGCGATGCGATCTTCGATTTCGGGGAGCGAAAGCGTACTACCGTTGGTCATTATGTTTTTCCTTGGTCGATGAATAGGTCAGGCGCCGTACGACTGCGCGAGAGTATAGCAGATCGGCTCAAGTGAACATGCCGCCGAGCGCTGCCCACCGTCATGGCCGGACTTGTTCCGGCCATCCACGTCTTTGGTTTGACGCACACCTAAAGACGTGGATGCCCGCGACGAGCGCGGGCATGACGAGCAATCGTAGCCTGGGTTGAGCGCAGCGAAACTCCGGGAGCGCCTTTGAACCGGACACAGCGTGCTCTACGGATTTCGCTTCGCTCAATCCGGGCTATCTCGGCTTATTTGTAGTGAAGCCGGTCAATGTCATCTCGCGTTATAGATGGTGCCATCGATCCATACGCGATGTACGACCGCGCACGATCCTGTTCGGAAAGCCGATCGCGTTCAACGATAATCTCTTGCAAGGTGCCATCGACCGACTTGCTGCCGTAGTGCAAGGTTGCGTGGTGCCCAGCATCTGACGAAAATTTTTTCAGTGTTGCTCATGGCTATCTCGGATACAAGCACGTGTTGCGCTTGCCGGATCATCATCCCAAAGGCATGCTCGCAAATTGTCTCAGGTTTATCCTGCCTCAATCCACTCGGCTCTTTTGCAGGCCGGCGGCGGTTAGGCTCCAAAAATCACGACGTGACTTGTCGATCAAACCTTCATCGCCAAGCCGTCGTCGCGCCTGCCGGACACGGTATTGCCAGTAAGGATCGTTTGGCGGCCCGGCGTGCCGCTGTGGCGTCGAGAGATTGAAGTGATCCGCGATTGGCTCATATAAATCCCTTGGTGCGACCGGCCGCGAACGCGCATTCAGTTGACTCAAAAGCTCGTCCTCGACTTCGGACTGAGGCGGCAAGTCAAGCGAGCGCGGAGGCTGATCGAACTCTCATTGTGCTGCGGAGCCATCGGCAATGATCTTCAGCGCGTCCCATTGCTTGCGGGTCAACTCGGACAAGGGCGCGGGTTTCTTGGCCTTCAACCTTGGATGCCGAAGATCAAGCCGACTGCCCGATCCTTCCTTTCGAGCATCCAACAAAAGTCACGGTTGGAAAAATGTTGGGGCCTATCCAAGTCAAACCTAATTGCCATTGCGGTCGCTCCCTTTTACTTGACGCTATATCCTAGTGCTAACCGTGAGGGCGAGAATAATAAATTTCAAGTGACTAACGGTACACGTTGCTGCGCACATTGCTGCGAATGCGCGACATTGCTGTGAACGTTACTGCGAACATTGCCGCTAACGCGCGTTGCATTCGCGACCCTGAAAATGGACTTTGCTTGCCGGTAGCATCCGTAGGGCTGTAGACCATGCCGGCCCGTGCTCGATCATTGCACGCCGATACTTTCAGCGAGCGTAGCCCGGATGGAGCGGAGCGAAATCCGGGACGGCATCGGCGCCTCGCGGCAATCCCGGATTACGCTCCGCTCCATCCGGGCTACGCATTTGAAAGATCGTGCAAAAATCTCATCCTTGCGAATCTTTGCAGCGGTGAACGATTTTCGGCTTCGGCCACATTATTTGTCGAAGCCGTTGCGCTCCAATGTTTCACGGCAACAAAGCCGCCGTTTCAACGACTTACAAGGACTCCGTGTCCCCACTTCAGCGACGGCATTTGACAATCGTGGCGGCATGGTTTTGAAGGCAAAAATCCTGCTCACTAAGGGACGCCTACCGGAGGCATGCCGTGAGGTGGGGCGGGTGCGGTTCCCGCGGGCGGATTTGCAGTCCGCTCCCGGGCGGCCCTGGGAAGACGCCCGGCCGGCATTACGACCGGTCTACGAGAAGCTCGTTAGACTGGGACAGGCGGAGACGGATAACGCCCGTTTCTTAGCCAAGTCCCAGGAAGCGCGGCCTGGGACTGAGCGGTGGCGTTCGTTCGCCTATGCAAGAACCGCGGTGGAACGCCGACAGGCGTGCGCGCTCCGCTGAGCGCGCGCCGCGCCCGTAAGCGCGGCGGTTGGTTCTGCGTCTGTCGGCGTTCTGCCTCCCCTCTTTGCATGAGGGAAGAAAAAAGCAAGTGGCGGGTGGTGGATAGCGAAGAAGATTTGCCGCATTCGCGCCTCGCCATGGATCAAGCTCCGACGCGGATCGCGTTGCGAGAATGAGAGTCGCTTATTTCACCTCTCCCCGCGAGCGGGGAGAGGTCGAGTCACCGCAGCGTGCGCGGGGTGAGGGGGCCACTCGGCGGTGCTGAGCGTTGCGAATGAAGCACTGCGTCGCAGCTATTTCCGCAATTCTCAATTTAGCGGAGAGGCCCCCTCACGCCCACCCTCTCCCCGCACGCGGGGAGAGGTGAAGTCGCAAGCGGCGCGCCGCTGTGGATTTGACAAGGCCAATGCCGGCAGCGAAGAACGGCGCAACGGCCGGACCGGGAATAAACCATGACGGTAGAACGCAAACCCGTTGCCTTCGGCGATCTGCGCAACTGGCTGCAGGCGCTCGATGGCGCCGGTGAGTTGCAAACGATCGACGCCGAGGTCGATTGGAATATCGAGCTCGGCACCGTGGCGCGCCTTGCCCAAGGCCCCGGTAACGGGCCGGCGCTGCTGTTCAACAAGATCCGCGACTATGGCGAGAACGCCCGCTGCCAGCAGGTCTTTGCCGGCGCGCTGTCGAGCTACCGCCGCATCGCCATGATGTTCGGGCTGCCGCCCGACACCCATCCACGCGAGCTGGTCAAACTCGGCCGCACCGTTCTCACCGGCGCGATCCCGCCGAAAATCGTCAAGACCGGACCGGTCAAGGAGAACATCGTCAAGGGCGACGATGTGGATCTCAACGACTTCCCGGCGCCGCAATGGAATCGCGCCGACGGCGGCCGCTACATTCTCACCTACGGCGGCGTCGTCACCAAGGACCCCAACACCGACGTCATGAATGTCGGCGTCTATCGCGGCATGGTAGCGGGCAAGAACATGATCCCGATGCTGACCTGGCGGGCGCAGCATATCGGCCAGCACGCCACCGCCTGGCAGCAGCTCGGCCACAAGGAGATGCCGATCGCGGTCGCCATCGGCTGGGAGCCGTCGCTCGATTTCGTCGGCGGCGCGCCGGTGCCGAAAAACCTGTGCGAATACGACGTCATCGGCGCCATCCGCGGCGCGCCGGTGGAGCTCGTCAAATGCGAGACCGTCGATCTTTACGTGCCGGCCAGCGCCGAGATCGTCATCGAAGGTTTCATGAGTTTCGATCCGGCGACCTTTTTGCCGGAAGGGCCTTATGCCGAGTTCACCGGCTACATCGCCGGCGACCGCTCGCCGAAATCCGCCATCCGCGTCACCTGCATCACCCACCGCAAAAATCCGATCCTGCGCGGCACCATCGAAGGCACCATGCCGGGCAGCTATTCCGAGAACAGCGTCACCTCGTCGGTGATGCGCGCGGCGACGGCGTGGAACGTGCTGGATCGCGCCGGCGTGCCGGGCATCACCGACGTGTGGTGCCCGCCGGTGCAGGCCGGCGTCAATGTCGTGGTGCAGGTCAAGCAAAGCTATCGCGGCGTCGCCAAGCAGGTGGCCAACGCGCTGTGGGGCTCGTTCGGCGGCGCATGTGCGCTACAAGCACGTCACCGTGGTCGACGACGACATCGACATTCACGATTACGCCGCGGTCGATTGGGCGATCGCGTTCCGCGTCAATGCCGGCGAGGACGACATCGTCATCATGCCCTCGACCTTCGGCGCCGGCCTCGATCCGTCGGTGCGCAAGCGCGACCGCAACGTCGCGCAATTCGGCACCGGCAAATGGCATCGCGTGCTGATCGACGCCACCATCAATCTCGATTACGACCCGGACCCCGATCTCGGCGGCGCCCGCTTCCCGCCGACGGTGCGGCCGGAGCAGAAGGATATCGACGCGGTGATGAAGCGATGGGGGGAACTCGGCTTCGATAAGCCGAAGCGATGAACTTGTATTCCGTCATCCTGAGGTGGCCGCGAAGCGGCCCTCGAAGGATACGGCCGAGGCGCCCGGGCCGTCGCCCTTCGAGGCTCGCTGCGCTCGCACCTCAGGGTGACGGTCTCACGGCACCGGCAACAGCGGCTTCTGGCCTTCGGGCAATTGCATGTCGAACGCCGTCAACAACGCTGCCGTCGCGGCGTAGTTGCCCATCAGCATGACGAGCTCGACGAGTTTTGTCGGCGCGAACAGTTTCTTGACCCGCGCAAAACATTCCGACGTTACCTTGTGATCGCCAAAAGTCTGCCGGCCGAGCTCGATGATCGCGGCGTAAGTCTCGTCCAGGCCTTGCGTGCTCTTGCGGTGTTTGATGACGTCGACGACGTCGGCCGGCACGCCTTCCTTCAAGGCTTCGGGCTCGTGCGCGGCCCATTCGAACTGGCTGTCCATCTCGCGGGCGACGGCGAGGATCGCCACCTCGCGGATGTTGGCGGGAAAAACGTCATAGCGCAGATGATTGCCGAACTGGTTGCGCGATTCGACGGTCTTGGTGCTGTACAGCGTGATGCCGCCCGGCCCGCGCAAGCCGACCAGCGATTTGCCCGGCGTCGCGGCGCGGTCGTAGGCGCGCTTGCCGACGTCGTCCAAATCTTCACGCTTCGGCAGCGGCAGGCGGAATCCGGATTGCGGATCGATATCGGACGGCATTGTATTCCCCGTGTTGGATGCTTGATTGGATTGGGCGTGAGATTGGTGAATGATGACCATTAAGGCCAATACAGATTATCCCTTGTTGTCATGCCCGCGAAGGCGGGCAATCCAGTAATCACAATGGACGCGGCTTCGGTACTGCCTTTCAGTTGCAGAGCGGCTGCGTTTACTGGATCATCCGACCTCGCGGATGATGACAGGAAACACTAACAGGAAACCAGATGTTCTTCGAAGGATTTACCCGCACCGAGATCAAAACCTCAGGCGCACGCATCGTCACCGTGCATGGCGGCAATGGGCCGCCGCTTCTGCTCATGCACGGCAATCCGTTCAGCCACTTGTCCTGGCAGAAATTCGCGCCGCGGCTGGCGCAAGACTTCACCGTGGTCGCCACCGACCTGCGCGGCTATGGCGATTCCGAGAAGCCGCCGGGCGGCGACAACCACGAAAACTATTCGTTCCGCGCCATGGCGCAGGACCAGGTCGAGGTGATGGCGGCGCTCGGCCACGAAAAATTCTTCGCCGCCGGCCACGACCGCGGCGCCCGCGTGCTGCACCGCATGTGCCTCGATCATCCCGACAAGGTTTTGCGCGCCGCCATCCTCGACATCGTTCCGCAGCATCACGTGTTCAACCACCCCAACAAGTCCTGGGCGACCTTTTCGTGGCACTGGTTCTTCATGATCCAGCCCGAGCCTTTCCCCGAGCACCTGATGAGCGCCGATCCCGATTTCTTCATCGAGAAGAAGCTGTCGAAGACCAAACAGGGCTGAGCTTCTTCGATCCGGCGGCGATCGCCGAGTACAAGCGCTATTTCCGCGATCCGGCGACGGTGCATGCCATGTGCGAGGATTATCGCGCCTGCGCCGGCATCGATTTCGACATGGACACTATAGATTTCGAAGCCGGACGCAAGATCGCCTGCCCGGTGCTGCTGTTGTGGGGCGCGACCGGCGGCGTCGGCCGCAATTCCAAACCGAGCCCGGGCGAAATCTGGCAGCGTTACGCCGCCGACATCCGCGGCGCCAAGGCGCTGCCGTGCGGACATTATCTTTCCGAGGAAGCGCCGGAGGAAACTTACAACGAGTTGCGGCAGTTCTTCCGCGCCTGAGCCAAGCTGCTAAGCTAAAGCCGGAGAAGGAAACGCGAAGGGGCCATCGCCATGTCGAGTACCGCCGCCGTTGCCGCGCCGAAGCGGCACCCTTGGTACAGCGTGCTGTATATCCAGGTGCTGATCGCCATCGCGCTCGGCATCGCGATCGGACACTATTTTCCGAAGACCGGCGTGGCGATGAAACCGTTGGGCGACGCCTTCATCGCGCTGATCAAGATGATGATCGCGCCGGTGATCTTCTGCACCGTGGTGCACGGCATCGGCTCGATGCGCGATCTCAGCAAGGTCGGCCGGGTCGGCATCAAGACGCTGTTCTATTTCGAGGTCGTGTCCACCATCGCGCTCGCCATCGGGCTTCTCGTCGGCGAACTGCTGCAGCCCGGCAAGGGCTTCAACATCGATCCGTCGACGCTCGATCCCAAGGCGGTGGCGAATTACGTCACCGCGGCCAAGCAGGAAGGCGTCGTCGGCCATCTGTTGGGGATCATTCCGGACAGCTTCTTCGGCGCGCTGGCCCGCGGCGATATCCTGCAAGTGCTGCTGGTGTCCATTCTCTCCGGCTTCGTGATCGCGCGGCTGGGCGCGATCGGCGAGAAGATCAACAACGCCATCGACGCCGCCGCCAAACTGTTCTTCGGCATCATCCGCATCATCGTGCGTGCGGCGCCGATCGGCGCCTTCGGCGCCATGGCGTTCACCATCGGCGCCTATGGGCTCGGCTCGCTGGTCCACCTGCTGCAGCTGGTCGGCACCTTCTACTTGACCAGCATCCTGTTCGTGCTGTGCGTGCTCGGCACCATCGCCCATTTCGCCGGCTTCTCGATCCTGCGCTTCATCGGCTACATCAAGGACGAGCTGCTGATCGTGCTCGGCACCAGTTCATCCGAGACCGTGCTGCCGCATATGATCCAAAAGATGGAACGGCTCGGCGCCTCGAAGTCGGTCGTCGGCCTGGTGATCCCGACCGGCTACAGCTTCAATCTCGACGGCACCAACATCTACATGACTTTGTCGACGCTGTTCCTGGCGCAGGCGACCAACACGCCGCTCACCTTCGGCCAGGAGATGAGCATTCTGGTGATCGCCATGCTGACGTCGAAAGGCGCGTCCGGCGTCACCGGCGCCGGCTTCGTCACGCTCGCCGCCACGCTCGCCATCGTGCCGGATATCCCGATCCAGTCGATCGCCATCATCCTCGGCATCGACAAGTTCATGAGCGAATGCCGCGCGCTGACCAACCTGGTCGGCAACGGCGTCGCCACCGTCGTCATCAGCCGCTGGGAAGGCGAGCTCGACGTCGACAAACTGCACGAGACCATGGCGCATCCGCTCGCGGTCGGCGAGGAGATGGAAGCGCAGCCGATTTAGATCATGCGGTCAGGGCACCAGCAGCAACTTGCCCAACACTTCGCCGCCTTCGAGCATTTCGTGCGCCCGCGCCGCGTCGGTGAGCGGCAACCGGGCATGGATGCGCGGACGAAGCTTTCCGGCCGCCAGCATGTCGATCAGCGCGCGCATGCCGGCGCGGCGCTCTTCGACCAGATGGTCCCAGGTGTGGATGGAGAATTGCCGGATCGCCGGCGAGTTCTTGCTCGCGCGCAGCGTCGTCTGCAGATCGAGCGCCGCCTTGCCGCCGAGCCCGCCATAGACCACCAGCGTGCCGCACGGCGCCAGGAGCGCGAGGTTGCCGGGAATGCTTGGGCCACCGACCGGATCGATGATGGCATCGACGCCGCGGTCGCGCGTGATCGCGCTCGACGCGCTCGCCGACTTTTTCGGCTCTTGCGGTCGATGACGTGATCGGCGCCAAGCTCGCGGGCGAAGCGCGCCTTGGCTTCGCTGGAGACGACGCCGATGACGATCAGGCCGGCAACCTTGGCCAGGTCGATCAGCGCGTTGCCCATGCCGCCGGCAGCCGCATAGATCAGCACGGTCTGGCCTTGGCGCAGCGCCAGCGCATCGTTGAAGATGTGATAGGCGACCTGATAATTGGCGAGCGCCGCGGCGGCATCGAACGCGACGCCGTCGGGCAGAACAAACGTCGCCTCCGCGGGCGTCGCGACATAGTCCGCATAATGCCCGCCGCGATGCGGCCGCTCGCGCGCGGTGGTGTAGACGCGCTGGCCGACGCGGCGCGACGTGACGCCGGCGCCGACTTTCTCGATGGTGCCGGCAAGCTCGGTGCCTGGCGTCACCGGCAGCGGCGGCATCCAGCTATAGGTGCCGGCGCGGATCAGACAATCGGGCATGCCGACGCCGATGGCGTGCGCCGGATCAGCACCTCGCCCGGCTTCGGCTCGGGCACCGGCACGTCGAGCAATTGCATCACGCCGGGCGGACCCGGTTTCTGGACCTGGATGAGCTTCATGAGTTTCCTTCGGACGCCCGCGCGCTACGACGCCACCGGCGCCGGCGCGGCCAAAAAGTTCTTCATCGCGTACCACAGCAGATCGCGGTTCTTGCTGAAGCCGGCGCTATGCGCGGTCTGCGGCAGGATCACGAATTGCCGGTCGCCGTTCGGCAGCTGGCGGAAGAAGTCGAGCAGATCGTCGTTGGTCGAGTTGCCGTCCCATTCGCCGCGCGTCATCAGCACCGGCGCCATGACTTTGGTCGGATCGACCACCGGCAGGTTCGCCGCCATGTCGAGATAGGTGCCGCTCGGAATGGTGTCGCCGAACTTCATCTCGGCGGCGATGATCGCTTCCGGTACCGCCGGGTCGTAGATGCTGGGATGCCCGTCGCGGGTGAAGATCGAGCGGATCATATTGGCGTCGCGCTTGCGCCGCGGATTGGCGCGCAGTTCGGCGATGTGCTTTTGCCGCCGCTCGATTTCCGCCGCGCCGTTGCCCTTGTAGGTGAAGGCGGAGAGGATCAGCCGATCGACGCGGTCCGGCTGCGCCTGCGCGTAAGCCGCGGCGCGGATGCCGCCGGACGACGTGCCGTAAAAGTGAATTTTTTGCTGGCCGGTCTCTTGCGCCACCACGGTCATCGCCGCCTTCAAATCCTCGACGCCGCTGGCGATATCCGAATTGTTGCCGGAGCTGTCGGAATTGCCGTAGCCGTCGTGGTCCATGGTCCACACGTCGTAGCCGTAGCGGGCGAACACATTCATCATCGAATATTCGCCCTTGCCCGGCACGGTCAGATCGTAGCTGCTGCGCGACGCGTTCGACGAGCCGTGCACCAGAAACAGCACCGGCTGCCGCGGCGCGTTGGCCGCCGGCGCGCGTGAGCCGTTTGCGGAACATGGCAAGCTTCACATTGCCCTTGTGGGCCCAGTATTCGCCGCTCCAGATCTCGGCCGGCTGCGCTTGCGCCGCGGGTGCTTGCGCATGCGCCGACGTGATCCCCGACGCCAGTCCGGCGCCGATGCCCAAGCCCGCGCTCTTGATGACCGTGCGGCGTGCGACCGGATGATCCGTCATGGCGATCTCCCTGTGAATTGTGCGCCGGCCGGCGGTGTTATTGGACCATCGCCCGCCGCCGGCTCATTGATCGCGGCGACAATAGCAGGCTGCGTAGGAACATGGCAGGGTGTGGCCAATCAACGCGCCGCTCGCCACCCTCGCGCCGGCACACGACATCTGCTAGTGGGGCTGGTTTGCGAAAAACGGTCGATTGATGCGCGAACAGCCGGTCCGGAAATGCTGAAGACCCTGCGCGACACCGCGCACTTTTTCGACCGGCGCGTCGGCTGGAGCCGCCTGGGCGTTGCGCTCAGCCTCACCATCATCATCGTCGCCGTCGTCGTGCTCTATCGCATTCTGCGCGACATCGATCCCGACTCGCTGATCGACGCGATCGAGGCGACCGACTGGCGCACGCTGATCATCGCCGGCGTCTTCGTCGCCGCCGGCTATCTGACGCTGACCTTCTACGACCTGTTCGCGCTACGCACGATCGGGCGCACCGAAATCCCATACCGGGTCGCGGCGCTGGCCGGCTTCACCAGCTACGCGGTCGGCCACAATGTCGGCGCCAGCGTGTTCTCCGGCGGCGCGGTGCGCTACCGCATCTATTCCACTTGGGGCTTGAGCGTCATCGAGGTCACCAAGATCTGCTTCATCGCCGGGCTGACGTTCTGGCTTGGCAATGCCACCGTGCTCGGCCTCGGCGTGCTGAACGCGCCGCAAGCCGCCCGCGCCATCGATCAATTGCCGTTGTGGTGCAACCGCGTGCTGGCGCTCGTGGTCTTGACCATGCTCGGCGCCTATGTCGCCTGGGTCTGGGTCAAGCCGCGCGTCATCGGCCGCGACGGCTGGCAGGTGACGCTGCCGGGCGGGCCGCTGACGCTCTTACAGATCGCAATCGGCATCGTCGATCTCGGCTGCTGCGCGGCGGCGATGTACATGCTGGTGCCCGACGAGCCCAATCTCGGCTTCGTCACGGTGGCGGTGATATTCGTCGCCGCCACATTGCTCGGCTTCGCCAGCCACGCGCCCGGCGGCCTTGGCGTGTTCGACGCCGCGATGATGGTGGCGCTCTGGCAATTCGACAAGGAAGATTTATTGGCCGGCCTGCTGCTGTTCCGGCTGCTCTATTACATTATTCCGTTCGTGATCTCGCTCGCGATTTTAGGGATTCGCGAGTTGCTGCTCGGCCGCGCCGCGCGCCGCATCGGTGCCAAAGAGACGGCCCAATGAGCCTGGCCGAGAATCAGGCGACGCCGGTCAGAAGGCGGTCGCGCGGCGTTCGGCTCATTATCGCTACGGCGGCGATCGTGTTCGCCGTTTTGGCGATGACCCATGTTCTTGCCGTCGTCTATGCGCTCGCTAAGTTTCGCCATTGTCGCGGCGGCGGCGTTGTTGGCGTTGCGCGCCGGCGACGAGGACGGTCGCCTGGCGCAGCCGGTCGCCGTTGCGGCGCGCGCCGACGATCCGCTCCGCGCCGTGGTCGCCGGCTTGCCCGATCCGGTGATCGCGCTCGACCGCGACGGCCGGGTGCTGGCGCTCAACGAGCACGCCCGCACGCTGGCGCCGGCGCTGCGGCAAGGCGAGCCGGTGTCGCTGGCCTTGCGCATGCCCGAGCTGATCGAAGCAATCGGCCGCGCCTCGGCGCGCGGCGAGGAGCAACGCGTCGCCTATGCCGAGCGCGGCCCGCTCGACCGCTGGTTCGAGGCCATCGTGATGCCGGTCAAGCGCGAGCCCGGCTTGGACCGGCCCGATCTGGTGCTGATGACTTTTCACGATCTCACGCCGCTGCGGCGCGTCGAGGAGATGCGCGCCGACTTCGTCGCCAATGCCAGCCACGAATTGCGCACGCCGCTCGCCGCTTTGTCCGGCTTCATCGAGACCCTGCAAGGCCCGGCGCGCGACGACACCAAGGCGCGCGAGCGCTTCCTCGCCATCATGCAGGAGCAGGCGCGCCGCATGGCGCGGCTGATCGACGACCTGTTGTCGCTGTCGCGCATCGAGCTCAACGCGCACCGCCGCCCCGATAAGCCGGTCGATCTGGTGCCGATCGTCCGGCAAGTCGTGGACGGTCTCGAGACGCTGTCGCGCGACCGCGGTGTCAGCGTCAATGTCGAGGCGGCGAATGCGCTCTTGATCCTCGGCGACCGCGATGAGCTCGTCCGCTTATTCGAAAATCTGGTCGAGAACGCGCTCAAATACGGCGCGCCCGGCAAACGCGTCGACATCAAGCTTGCGCCCGGCACATCCGCCGACGGCGAGCCGGAAGCACAAGTCAGCGTGCGCGATTACGGGCCCGGCATCGCGCCGGAACATCTGCCGCGGCTGACGGAACGGTTCTATCGCGTCGACGTCACCGAGAGCCGCGCCCAAGGCGGAACCGGGCTCGGCTTGGCGCTGGTCAAGCACATCCTCAATCGCCACCGCGGCCGGCTCACCATCGACAGCGCGCCCGGCGCCGGCGCCACCTTCACCGTGCACCTGCCCACTGTCGGAACCGCGCCGGCCGGGTAAAACCGCGCCTTTTCCGTGACTTGCGCTGTCATCTCACTGTCATCTGGCGGACATAGAACAGTGACGTGCCGAACCTAACCATTCCGCCGCTGCGGGTCAGCCTCGACTGGATAACCCAGTCGCAACTCGCCGCGGCAGACGACGTTGAACAGAAAAATCGCCCAATCAGGGTCGGTCAGCCGTCGTCGGTCGACGGTCCACTACGCCGAAATTCCTCTAACAGGAGAGACCTCGTGAAACATCTCACAACGATCGCCGTAGCCGGCTTGCTGGCCGCGACGGCGCTTCCCGCATTCGCCGCCGACATCACCGGCGCCGGTTCCACTTTCGTCTATCCGGTCCTCGCCAAGTGGGCCGACGTCTACAAGAAGAACACCAATATCGGGCTGAACTATCAGTCGATCGGCTCGGGCGGCGGCATCAAGCAGATCACCGCCAAGACCGTCACTTTCGGCGCCACCGACATGCCGCTGGTGCACGACGACATAGCCAAGAACAATTTCGTTCAGTTCCCGGTTATCAACGGCTCCGTCGTTCCGATCCTGAACCTGCCGGGGATCAAGCCCGGCGAGGTCACGCTCGATGGCCCGACCATCGCCAAGATTTTCCTCGGCGAAATCACCAAGTGGAACGATCCGGCAATCGCGAAACTTAATCCCGGGGTGAAACTGCCCGATACCGCGGTTGCCGTCGTGCACCGTTCGGACGGCTCCGGCACCACTTTCATCTGGACCAACTACCTCTCCAAGGTCAGCCCGGAATGGAAGCAGAAGGTCGGCGAGAACACCGCGGTCGAATGGCCGGTCGGCATCGGCGCCAAGGGTTCGGAAGGCGTGTCCAACAACACCGCCAACACCGTGGGCGCGCTCGGCTATGTCGAATACGCCTACGCCAAGCAGAACAACCTGACCTACGCCAAGATGATCAACCATGCCGGCAAGACCGTCGCGCCGACCTCGGAGGCGTTCCAAGCCGCCGCCGCCGGGGCCGATTGGACCAGCGCGCCGGATTTCCATGTCATCATGACCGACGCTCCCGGCGATAAGTCATGGCCGGTCGCGGGCTCGACTTTCATCCTGATGCAGACTGTGCCGACCGACGCCGTCGCGTCGGCCGAGGCCCTGAAGTTCTTCGATTGGGGCTACAAGAACGGCAAGCAGATGGCGTCCGATCTCGACTACGTGCCGATGCCCGACAGCGTCGTGGCGCTGATCGAAAAGACTTGGAAAGACAAGATCAAGAGCTCCGACGGCAAGCCGGTGTTCTAAATACAGGTGCGGAAAAGGCGCCGTTCTGGCGCCTTTTCCTTTTCCACTCTGCCGCCAATAGCGGCTTGTCTAACGGCCGAGAGGCCGCTTGAGTGGCTCTCCTGACGGACGCGGCACAAGGGAGAGCTCATGCAACCGGCGCGGAGGCAGCCAGTGGTCGATATGGCGTTGTCTGGCCAAGCTTTTGTCCCGGCCGAAGCCCTTGCGCGCACCAAGGCGCTCGACCGGTTGCGGCTGGGCGACATCGTATTCCGCCACCTGACCCGTGCCGCGGCCATCGGCGTGCTGTTGCTGCTCAGCGGCGTCATCGTCTCGCTGATCAGCGGTTCGCTGCCGGCGCTTCGCACCTTCGGCTTCGGCTTCCTGGTCAGCGAGCGGTGGAACCCGGTCACCGACAATTTCGGCGCGCTGCCGGCGATCTACGGCACCATCCTCACCTCGCTGATCGCGATGCTGATCGCGGTTCCGATCGGCTTGATGATCGCCTTCTTTCTCACCGAGCTGTGCCCGCAATGGCTGCGCCGGCCGATCGGCATCGCCATCGAACTGCTCGCCGGCATCCCCAGCATCATCTACGGCATCTGGGGTCTGTTCATTTTCGCACCGTTCCTGCAGGCGACGCTGCAGCCGTTCCTGATCAATACGCTCGGCAATGTGCCGGGCATTGGGGCGCTGTTTGCTGGCCCACCCTACGGCATCGGCTTGCTGACCTCCGGCCTGATCCTCGCCATCATGGTGCTGCCGTTCGTCACTTCGATCACGCGCGACGTGTTCGAGGCAGTGCCCGGCGTACTCAAGGAAGCCGCTTACGGGCTGGGCTGCACCAGGTGGGAAGTGGTGCGCAACGTGGTGCTGCCCTATGCGCGGGTCGGCGTCATCGGCGGCGTGATGCTCGGGCTGGGGCGCGCGCTCGGCGAGACCATGGCGGTGACCTTCGTCATCGGCAACGCGCACCGGATTTCGGCGTCAATACTGGCGCCCGGCACCACCATCTCCGCCACCATCGCCAACGAATTCACCGAGGCGGTCGGCGACCTCTACACTTCGGCGCTGATTTCGCTCGGTCTGATCCTGTTCGTTATTACTTTTATCGTGCTGGCGATCGCGCGTTACATGCTGATGCGCATCGAACGCCGGATCGGGTGACGCCATGCCGGAAAAAATCTCGATCTCCCGCTATTCCGGCCGCCGCCGCAACAACGCCATCGCCACGGTGCTGGCCCTTGGGGCAACGGTGATCGGCCTTGGCTGGCTGGTGCTGATCCTGGGAGCGCTGTTTTGGAAGGGTTTCAGCGGCTTGTCGGTCGCGGTCTTCACCGAGATGACGCCGCCGCCTGGTTCCGCCGGCGGCCTGCTCAACCCAATCTTCGGCAGCCTCGTCCTGACCATCCTTGCGGTCGCGATCGGCACACCGATCGGCATCCTCGCCGGCACCTATATGGCCGAATACGGCCGTTATGACCGTCTGAGCAGCGTGGTGCGTTTCATCAACGACATTCTGTTGAGCGCGCCCTCCATCGTGGTCGGGCTGTTCATTTACGAAGTCATGGTCGCGCCGATGGGGCATTTCTCCGGCTGGGCGGGAGGCGTCGCCCTTGCCGTGCTCGTCATTCCGGTGGTGGTGCGCACCACCGAGGACATGCTGACCTTGGTGCCGAATTCGCTGCGCGAGGCCGCGACCTCGATCGGCCTGCCGCGCTCGTTGTCGATCACCCGCATCTGCTATCGCGCCGCGCGCGCCGGCATGGTGACCGGCGTGCTGCTGGCGGTTGCCCGCATCAGCGGCGAGACCGCGCCGCTATTGTTCACCTCGCTCAACAACCAGTTCTGGAGCACCAACCTGAACGCGCCGATCTCGAGCCTGCCGGTCGTGATCTTCCAGTTCGCGCTCAGCCCCTACAAGGACTGGCAGTCGCTGGCCTGGACCGGCGCTCTCATCATCACGCTCGCCGTGCTGGCCTTGAGCATCACCGCGCGCGCCCTTGGTCCCATCGGGAAAACAGTCATGAACGACACATCGGTCGCAGTTCCCTCCGTTACCCACGCTGCCGTCGATCGCGCCGGTCTGGCCGAAAAGGTCACGATCCGCGACCTCAATTTCTTCTACGGCGATGCACGGGCGCTCAAATCGATCACCCTGTCGCTCTACGAGAACAAGGTCACCGCCTTCATCGGCCCGTCGGGCTGCGGCAAGTCGACGTTGCTGCGCGTGCTCAACCGCATGTACGACCTCTATCCGAACCAGCGCGCCACCGGCGAAGTCATGTTCGACGGCGTCAACATCCTGTCGCCGAAGCAGGATCTCAATCTGCTGCGCGCGCGCATCGGCATGGTGTTCCAGAAGCCGACGCCGTTTCCGATGTCGATCTACGAGAACATCGCTTTCGGCATCAGGCTCTATGAGCGGCTGCCGAAATCCGAGCTCGACGGCCGGGTCGAGACCTCGCTGCGCCGCGCGGCGCTGTGGGACGAAGTCAAGGACAAGCTCAATGCCAACGGCCAAAGCCTGTCCGGCGGCCAGCAGCAGCGGCTGTGCATCGCCCGCACCGTCGCGGTGCGGCCCGAGGTGATCCTGTTCGACGAGCCGTGCTCGGCGCTCGATCCGATCTCGACCGCCAAGATCGAGGAATTGATCGACGAACTGACCGACGACTACACCATCGTGATCGTCACCCACAACATGCAGCAGGCGGCGCGCGTGTCCGAGTTCACCGCCTTCATGTATCTCGGCGAGCTGATCGAATTCGACTCGACCAGCAAAATGTTCACCGCGCCGCACGACCAGCGCACGCAGGATTACATCACCGGCCGCTTCGGATAAGCGCCGGGGAAAACACAATGACCGAATACACCACCAGGGTCGACCACACCACCAAGGCGTTCGACACCGATCTGCAGGAGATCACCCGCAAGGTCGCCGAAATGGGCGGCCTCGTCGAGCGGCAGATCAGCGATGCCGTCCAGGCGCTGGTCGACCGCGATCTCGAGCTCGGCGAGCGCGTGATGGCGGCGGATCCGGCCATCGACGCCTTGCAGCGCGAAGTCGAGGAGAAAGCCATCCTGACCATCGCGCGGCGGCAGCCGATGGCGGTCGATCTGCGCGAGATCGTCGGCGCCATGCGAGTCTGCCAACGATCTCGAGCGGGTCGGCGATCACGCCAAGCATATCGGCAAGCGCGTGGTCGCGCTCGACGGCGATTTTTATCCGCAGAAGCTCATCCGCGGCGTCGAGCACATGGCCGCCTTGGTGTCGGTGCAGCTCAAGCAAGTGCTGGACGCCTATGCCGGCCGCGATCTGCAAGCCGCGCTCACGGTCTGGAAGGGCGACGAGGAAGTCGACGCCATGTGCACGTCGCTGTTCCGCGAGCTCCTCACCTATATGCTGGAGGATCCGCGCAACATCACCTTCTGCATGCACCTGATGTTCTGCGCCAAGGACATCGAGCGCATGGGCGATCACGCCACTAACATCGCCGAGACCGTGTATTACATGATCGAAGGCCGGCCAATCACTGACCAGCGTCCCAAGGGTGATCCGACAAATTTTGGAGCAGCGGTGCTGCAGAAATAGGAGACCGGGGATGGGAGCCAACATCCTGATCGTGGAAGACGAGGAGCCGCTTACCACGCTGTTGCGTTATAACCTCGAAGCCGAAGGCTACGAGGTCGATGCCGTGTCGCGGGGCGACGACGCCGACACCCGGCTGCGCGAAACCGCCCCCGATCTCATCGTGCTCGACTGGATGCTGCCCGGCCTGTCCGGCATCGAACTGTGCCGGCGCTTGCGGACGCGGCCGCAGACGCAATCCTTGCCGATCATCATGCTGACCGCGCGCGGCGAGGAAAGCGAACGCGTGCGCGGGCTCGCCACCGGCGCCGATGACTACATCGTCAAGCCGTTCTCGGTGCCGGAGCTGTTGGCGCGCATCCGCGCGCTGTTGCGCCGGGCGAGCCCAGAACGCGTCGCCATGGTGCTCAACATCGGCGATCTCGAGCTCGACCGCGAGAAGAAGCGCGTGTCGCGCTCGGCCCGCCCGGTCGATCTCGGGCCGACCGAATTCCGCCTGCTCGAATTCCTGATGGAACGCCCCGGCCGGGTGTTTTCCCGCGAGCAATTGCTCGACGGCGTCTGGGGCAGCGACGTCTATATCGACGAGCGCACCGTCGACGTCCATGTCGGCCGCCTGCGCAAGGCGCTCAACCGCGGCCACGCCGTCGATCCGATCCGCACCGTGCGCGGCGCCGGCTATTCGCTCGACGACCGGTTCGGCAAGGCGAGCTGACTACCGCAGCGGGCGCTTGTCGCGGCGGCGGTCGGTCGCCGGCTGATAGGCGACGCGGGAGTGATAGGCGCAATAAGGCAGCGCAGTCAGCGTATTGCCGCCGCAGAAGAAAAAGTCGGTGCTGCTCGGGTCGCCGATGGGCCAGCGGCAGGTCTGCTCGTTGAGTTCAAGGATCGTGCGGCGCTGGCCGATCGGAATGATGTTGTCGATCAGTTCCGGCTCGGCCTCCTCGACCTCGTAGGCATGGGCCAGCGCGGTATTGCCGCGGATCGAAGCGCGGCCGATGCGCATCATCGACGGCGAGCGCGCTTTGCGCGGCCGCGGCGCGCCGGTCGACGTGCTCTTGGCGCGGCCGGACAGGCCGAGACGGTGTACCTTGCCGATCACCGCGTTGCGCGTGATGCCACCGAGCTCGGCGGCGATCTGACTCGCCGACAGGCCGTCCGACCAGAGCTTTTTGAGCAGTTCGACCCGCTCGTCAGTCCACGACATGCTCTTATTCCTCCCTAAACGTACGGGTAGAGCCTTGAAAGAATCCCCCACCGAGCCAGGCAGCGCTAAAAGCCGCCCAACACACACATACTCACCCGAACGCTGCTTAGAAGACTGTCCGCCGCACGAGATGTCGTACTTGACAATAAAAATGCTACAATATGGCGGGAGTCGGGCGCAAGAGTTGGCGCGGCACGCGTCCACACATTCCTGGCTTGGTGTGGATGATATAGGCGTAAATCGACCTTGCAGCGCACATTTTTCCCGTGTTGACCGAATGAGGGCGTGGAAATAAAGTACCGAACGGTGCCGCCCGGAGAGGCGGCACATTTCGTTTCGGCCGCGCCGATTTTTGCTGCGCAGCGAAAGCGAGCTAACCGTGACATCGCATCTGATGCCGACCTTCGCGCGCGTTGACCTCGCTTTCGAGCGGGGCGAAGGCGTATGGCTGATCTCGACCAAGGGCGAGCGTTATCTCGATTTTTGCTCGGGCGTCGCGGTCAATGCGCTGGGGCATTCCCACCCGCAGCTCGTCGCCGCGCTCGAGGAGCAGGCCCGAAAAGTTTGGCACGTCTCCAATCTCTACGAGATTCCGGAGGGCGAGCGGGCCGCAAAGCGGCTCTGCGAGGCGAGCTTTGCCGACTACGTGTTCTTCTGCAATTCCGGCGCCGAGGCGATGGAATGCGCGATCAAGGTGGCGCGCAAATATCAGTCGGCGAGCGGCAAGCCTGAGCGCTACCGCATCATCGCTTTCGAAGGCTCGTTCCACGGCCGCACGCTGGCGACGCTCGCCGCCGCCGGCCAGAAGAAATATCTCGACGGCTTCGGCCCGGAGGTCGACGGCTTCGATCATATGCCGTTCGGCGATCTCGAAGCGGTCAAGCGCGCCATCGGGCCCGAGACCGCCGCGATCCTGATCGAGCCGCTCATGGGCGAAGGCGGCGTGCGTGTCGTCGAGCCGTCGTTTCTCAGAGCATTGCGCGCGCTGTGCGACCAGCACGGCCTGATGCTGATCTTCGACGAAGTGCAGAGCGGCATGGGCCGCACCGGCGAATTGTTCGCCTATCAGCGCACCGGCGTCACGCCCGACATCATGGCGCTCGCCAAGGCGTTGGGCGGCGGCTTTCCGGTCGGCGCCTGCCTGACGACTCGTGAAGCCGGTAAAGGCATGACCCCGGGGACGCACGGCTCGACCTTCGGCGGCAATCTGTTGGCGATGAGCGCCGTCAACGCCACCCTCGACGTCATGCTGGCGCCCGGCTTCTTCGACAGGGTCAAGCACACTGCGCTTGTCTTCAAGCAGCGGCTTGCCGAGATCAAAGACCGCTATCCGGCGCTGATCGCCGAGGTGCGCGGCGAAGGATTTCTGGTCGGCCTCCGCGCGCTCATTCCGGCCGGCGAAATGGTCGATGCGTTACGCGCCGAGAAGATGATCACGGTCTCCGCCGGCGATAACGTCGTGCGGCTGTTGCCGCCGCTCATCATCAGCGAGCAGGAAATCGCCGAGGGCATCAGCCCGCCTCGACCGCGCCTGCGCGCAGCTGAACCAAGCCTATGCCAGGAGGCAGAAGCAGGAGGCCGCCGGATGAGCGGCATCCGCCACTTCCTCGACCTGATCGACGTTCCGGCCACCGACCTGCGCCAGATCATCGATGCGGCGCGCGTCATGAAGGCCGAGCGCCGCGGCGCCGAACGGCCGCTCGCCGGCAAGACCTTGGCGATGATCTTCGAGCGGCCGTCGACGCGCACCCGCGTCTCGTTCGAGGTCGCCATGCGCCAGCTCGGCGGCGATGCCATTCTGCTGACGGCGGAGGAAATGCAGCTCGGCCGCGGCGAGACGCTGGCCGACACTGCGCGCGTGCTGTCGCGCTACATCGACGCCATCATGATCCGCACGCTCGACGCCGAAGCGCTCGCCGAGCTGGCGCGCTACGCCACTGTCCCGGTGATCAACGGGCTGACCCGGCGCTCGCATCCGTGCCAGGTGATGGCCGACGTGATGACCTTCGAGGAGCATCGCGGTCCGATCCGCGGCCGCACCGTGGCCTGGACCGGCGACGCCAACAACGTGCTCACGTCGTGGATGCAAGCCGCCGAGCGGTTCGAGTTCCGCCTGCGCGTCGCCACGCCGCCGGAGCTGGCGCCGAAGAAGCCGCTTCTCGAATGGATAAAATCATCGGGCGCCGAGATCCGCGTCGGCACCGATCCGGAGGAAGCCGTCAAGGGCGCCGACTGCGTCATCACCGACACCTGGGTGTCGATGGGCGACCGCAACGGCGCGCGCCGCCATAACCTGCTCAAGCGCTACCAGGTCAATGCGCGGCTGATGGCCCGGGCCAAGCCCGATGCCATCTTCATGCACTGCCTGCCGGCCCATCGCGGCGAGGAGGTCACCGACGAGGTGATCGATGGCCCGCAATCGGTGGTGTTCGACGAGGCCGAGAACCGGCTGCACGCGCAGAAGGGGATTTTGACCTGGTGCCTGGAGGCTGACAGCCGGTAAGCCAAGCCCGGTAAGCAAAGCCAGGTAAGCCAAGCCAGTGCCGTCGAGGCCTCCAAATTCCATCTGCCTCGCCTATATTCAGGCGCGATGACCAATCCCGACGTCGACATCCCGGTTCGCGAGCCTGAGCAAACTGGCAGCGACGACACCATCCTGCCGTTTGCGGTCAAGGCGCTCGACCTGCGCGGCCGCATCGTGCGGCTCGGCGCCGCGGTCGATACCATCCTGACCGGCCACGATTACCCGACGCCGGTGGCGAAGCTTCTCGGCGAGGCCATCGTGCTCACGGTGATGCTGGGCTCGGCGCTCAAATTCGAAGGCCGTTTCATCCTGCAGACCAAGAGCGACGGCCCGGTGCGCATGCTGGTGGTCGATTTCGCCTCGCCCGGCACGGTGCGGGCCTGCGCCAGTTTCGACGCCGAGCGGGTCGCGGCCGCCATCGCCGCCAACGCAGCGGAGCCCGGCAAGCTGCTCGGCCACGGCCATCTCGCCATGACCATCGACCAGGGCCCCGACATGAGCCGCTATCAGGGGCTGGTGCCGCTCGAAGGCGGCGACCTCGAACAGGCCGCACACGAATATTTTTCACGCTCGGAGCAGATCCCGACCCGGGTGCGGCTCGCGGTCGCCGAAGAATTCCGCGCCGGCACTGGCGGCCCGCGCCGGCACTGGCGCGCCGGCGGAATTCTGCTGCAATTCCTGCCTAACTCGACCGAACGCTTGCGCCAGGCCGATCTCGATCCCGGCGATGCGCCGCCCGGCACGCAAGCGCACGTCTTGCCCGAGGACGATGCCTGGGTCGAAGGCCGTTCCCTGATCGCCACCGTCGACGACATCGAGTTGATCGATCCGGAGCTCTCGAGCGAGCGGTTGGCCTATCGGCTGTTTCACGAACACGGCGTGCGCGTCTTTCGCGCCGCGCCGGTACAGGCGAAGTGCTCGTGCTCGCGCACCAGCGTCGAGAACATGCTGCGGAGTTTTTCGCAAAGCGACCGCGACGACATGGTTGAGAACGGCCGGATCACCGTGACCTGCGAGTTTTGTAACTCGACTTACGTCTTCCAGCCGGACGAGATAACCACGCAAAACACCACGGCGTCGTAGCGCCTGCTTTCAGAAGCGGCGCGGCCCAAATAGGCTGAACACCGGAGCCGGTGCGATAGCCTGCGACCGCTCTTGGTCATAGCCGAGCGCCGCCGAATATTGCTGATCGCCGCTCTGACGCGCCAATTGCTCTTGCTCTTTGCGTTTCTGGTAGCGCGCCTGTTTCAGCCGTTTGGCTTTTTCAGCGGCCGCCGCTTGCGCCGCAGCGAGGCGGGCATCCTCTACGCTCGCCGCCGCATCTGCACCGTCGTCGGCTTTATGAATGACCACCGGGCCCCAGGCTCCAGGCTGTTGCACCGGCGGCGCGGCCTGTGTCACGGCGCCGATCGGGCGCGGCTGCTGCCGCACCGTTTCCAACTGCGGTGGCCCGATGACGTGGTGCCAAACCACTACCAGCGTGGCGAAAGCCGCCACCATCGTGCCGATATATCCGAGCAAAGCGATGAACATGACAAATCCGCGCCCACGATGCGCCGGGGCCTACAAGCCGAACCTTTGGACGCTGCCAATCGAGCCTCAGTTCAACGCGGCCGCGGACTTGCTGTTCCGCACAATGATTTCGTTTGGTTTTCCGCATCCGCGGATGGCTAACGCCATCTTTCCAGTCCCGTTCCGGCCGCAAAATGGAACTTCTCCGCGCGTCTGTTCCGAAACAAGGGAGTGAATAGCGGGAGTTCTGTGGATAATCCGAAAATGGCCGCGCAACCTTCGTACAATGTCAGCGCAGTGCCTATAAAATTCCCCCGGAACAGCCTGTCACAAGTTACCGAAGGGGATAACAAGATGTCGTCAGCCGTGAACTCGATGCCGGACGCGAGCAGGCTCTATATCGGCGAGGGCGTGACCATCAAGGGCGAGATCAGCGTGCCTGACACCTTGGTGGTGTGCGGCTCCGTCGAAGGCGACGTCTCGGTCGGCAATCTGGTGGTCGGTGAAACCGGCGTCATCAAAGGCAGGATCATCGTCGCGCAGAACGCCGAGATTTCCGGCAAAGTGTTCGAGAAGCTCGACGTCAAATGCCTGATGATTTTGCGCTCGACCAGCCGGGTCGACGGCAATGTCAGCTACGGCATGCTGCAAATCGAGCAAGGCGCCACCATCGCCGGCGGCATCTCGTCGACCGAGTACCGGCCGGAACAGAAGCCGGCCAAGTCCGAACAGCCGGTCAGGCAGGAGCAGAAGCCACTGCAGTCGCCACTGGGCAATGGCGCGCGGCTTGGCAAGCAGCCCGATCTGTCGGCCTTGGATGCGGCGCCGAGCCCGGTGCAGCCACCGGTGCGGTAGCTCATAGCGCTATTCTGAAACGTCGGCGGACGCTGAATTCAATTCAGCGTCCGTTTCGATTCGACGCTGTCGAGCGAAAACGCCGGCACCTCGATGTCGAAATGCTCGCCGCCGGCGCTGACCATGCCGTAGCTGCCGACCATGAAGCCCGACGGCGTCTGCAGCGGCACCCCGCTGGTATATTCGAACTGCTCGCCGGCCTTGAGCACCGGCTCCTCGCCGACGACGCCGGCGCCGCGCACTTCCTGGCGGCGGCCGTTGGCGTCGGTGATGCGCCAATGGCGGGTTTTCAGCTGCACCGTCTCGTCGCTATTGTTGGTGATGGAGATGGTATAAGCCCAGAAGAAATAATTGTTCTCCGGCGACGACCGGTCGGCGACGAACCGCGGTTTCACCACGACCTCGATATTGCGGGTGATGGCACTATACATGGTGACGGTCCTGGCAGTCGTAATGGCAATGTTCTGGCGCCGATCTTGGCGATGGTCTGTCGCATTTCCGACGCCGCTCCGCCAATATCAAGCACGGGGCCGGCGCGGCCGACTTAAAACCTCATTAGGATTCCACGCATAAGTGAATAGATTCGCGCCCGTTGTTGCAATAACCGTGCGGACACGCAAGCGTGCTTAGGGCTGATTTGGGCGCTCTGGCCGCGCTTGCGACACGGCGGACTGCGACACAGCGGACTGCGACACGGCGGACAATGGTTGCAAACCTCGACGTAGTCATGCCCCTGCCGACGGCCGCGCCGCTGCCCGCGGTGCCGGCCGCGACCGAGCGCGACCTGCGGCTCGATCTGTTCCGCGGCATCGCGCTGTGGCTGATCTTCCTCGACCACATCCCGGAAAACGTCGTCAACTGGTTCACGATCCGCAACTACGGCTTTTCCGACGCCACCGAGATCTTCATCTTCATCTCCGGTTACACCGCGGCCTTCGTCTACGGCCGGGCGATGCGCGAGCGCGGCTTCCTGATCGCCGGCGCGCGCATATTGCGGCGCGCCTGGCAGATCTACGTCGCGCACATCTTCCTGTTCACGATTTTCATGGCCGAGATCGCCTATGTGGCGGCGACGTTCGACAATCCGCTCTATGCCGAGGAAATGAATATCTTGGATTTCCTCAAGCAGCCCGACGTCACGATCTTCCAGGCGTTGCTGCTCAAGTTCAAGCCCGTCAACATGGACGTGCTGCCGCTCTACATCGTGCTGCTGCTGTTGTTTCCGCCGGCGCTCGCCATGCTGATGTGGCAGCCGGCTTTCGCGCTCGCTTGCTCGGCCTTGCTCTATGTACTGACCTGGACTTTCGATTGGAATTTGCCGGCCTATCCCAACGGGGTGTGGTTCTTCAATCCATTCGCCTGGCAATTGCTGTTCGTGTTCGGCGCCTGGTGCGCACTCGGCGGCGCCAAGCGGCTGGCGCCGGTGCTGCAGTCGCGCACAATCCTCGCCGTCGCCATCGCCTATCTGGCGTTCGCCTTCGTCATCGCGCTGACCTGGTACATCGAGCCGCTCGGGCGGCTGGTGCCGAACTGGCTGAGCGAATGGATGTATCCGATCGACAAGACCAACCTCGACGTGTTGCGCTTCGCGCACTTTCTCGCGCTGGCCGCGGTGACGGTGCGCTTCGTTCCGCGCGACTGGCCGGTGTTGAAATTGCCGATCCTGCAACCGGCCATCCGCTGCGGCCAGCATTCGCTGGAAATCTTCTGCCTCGGCGTATTTCTCGCCTTTGCCGGCCAGTTCGTCATCAGCGAATATTCGGGCGGCCCGCTCATCCAGATCGCCATTAGCTTTACCGGGATTATCATCATGATCGCGACAGCAAGCCTGATATCATGGTACAAAGTCATAGAAGGGCGAAGCCCCACATCGCGCGTCAAGCAACCGGACGCCGACCTCGCGGGAGGCGAGGCATGAGTGTGATCCTTGCGCTGATCACGACCATTGCGCTGATCGACGGCGCCGCTGCCGCGGCGCCGACGGATCATTGCGACGTGCCGGAATCGTTTCTCTCGAGCGAGAGCGAGCTCACCAACGTCACCAACGAGGTCAAGGCGCGCCAGCGGCTGGATATCAGCGTAATCGGCACCGGCTCCTCGTCGTTGGCCGGCGTCGACGGCGCCCACTTTGCCTATCCGGCGCGGCTGGAGCAGGCGCTGCAGCAGCAATTAAAGGGCATTGCGGTGAAGGTGACGGCGCATGTTCAGTCGCGCGCCACGACCGCCGACATGGTCCCCGGCTTGGCGAAAATCCTCGCCGACGACAAGCCGTCGCTGGTGATCTGGCAGACCGGCACCGCCGACGCCATCAATGGCGTCGCGGCCGAGGACTTCCGCACCAGTCTCGACGACGGGGTCAGCGCGATCGAGGCGGCCGGCGCCAATGTCATCCTCATGAACATGCAATACAGCCCGCGCACCGATTCCATGCTCAACGTTTCGACGCTGGCCGACGTCATGCGCATTGTTGCACAGCAGCATAATGCGCTGTTGTTTGATCGACTTGGAATCATGCGCGACTGGAACGACAGCGGCACGTTCGATCTCTATACCGCTACCAAGAATTATGATATGGCGCGACGTGTTCACGACTGCATAGGCCAGGCTTTGGCGTCTCAGATCATCGGTGCCGCGCATCTGGACGCCACGAAAATACAAACGACGCGTTAATGTCTCCTAACAGACCCTTAACGATCGCCCGCTTGGCGCGGGCCACAGCCGCTTCGGCGGTTTTTGCGACTTTTGCTGCGGCGCACGCAGAGATGATCGAGCCCGCGCGTATTGTCGCACCCGGTCTCACCCTTGCCGCTGCTCCGGCCGCGATGCCCGCGGCAACGCCGGCCATTGCTGCAGCGCCGCGACCGGTCATGCCGTCCGCCTTGCCGCAGACCAGCGCACCGAGCGCGGTGACGCCGGCCACCTGCGGCGCGCCGACCGAGTTCAGCCACTTAGATCGCCCGCTGGTGCGCACCGCGCGCCGCCTCGCCGGCGGTGACCCGCTCACCATCGTCGCCGTCGGCTCCTCGTCGACGGCCGGCGCCGGCGCGAGCTCGCCCGACGCCAGCTATCCGAGCCGGCTCGCCGTCGAGCTCAAGCAGCGCTTTCCGCTGCAGGACATCACGGTGCTCAACCGCGGCGTCAACGGCGACGAGACCGAAAACATGATGGCGCGGTTCGAAACCGGCGTCATCGCCGAGCATCCCCAACTTGTGCTCTGGCAGGTCGGCACCAATTCGGTGCTGCGCGATCATCCGCTGGCGCCGCATTCGGCGCGGCTGCACGAAGGCATCGAAGAGCTCAAGGCGACCGGCGCCGACGTGGTGCTGATCGATCCGCAATATGCGCCGAAGGTTCTGGTCAAGTCCGAGACGCCGGGCATGGTCGAGCAGATCGCCGCGACGGCCAAGGAAGAGAACGTCGACCTGTTCAAGCGCTTCGCGGTGATGCGCAGCTGGTTCGAAGTGCAGCACCTGCCGTTCGACACGTTCGTGTCGCCGGACGGATTGCACATGAACGACTGGGGCTATGCCTGCGTGGCCAAACTCCTCGCCACCGGCATCGCCGAAGCGGCGACCCGCCCGGTCGCCTCCGCCGCGGCGCACGCGCGCTGATTGTCATGCCCCGCGAAGGCGGGGCACCCAGTCATCACCGAATGCGCGTTTCCTCAAAACGCCGAGCCGCACAAACCCGCAGCGCATACCGGATCATCCGCTCTCTTGGATGATGACAATCGTCACACCGCCTCAAGCCCGGCAAGCACGTCCTCGACGATATCGTCGGGATGTTCGAGGCCGACCGACAACCGCACCAACCCATCGGTGACGCCGATCTCGGCGCGTTGCGGCGGCGTGAGCCGCTGGTGCGTCGTGGTCGCCGGGTGCGTGATCAGGCTCTTGGCGTCGCCGAGATTGTTGCTGATGCGGATGAGCTTGAGCGCGTCCTGAAAACGGAATGCCGCCTTCTTGCCGCCCTTGACCTCGAAGGCGACCAAGGTCGAGCCGCCGCGCATCTGCTTCTGCACCACCGCGGCCTGCGGATGATCGGGCCGGCCCGGATAGATCAGGCGCGAGATTTTGGGATGCTCGGCGAGCGCCACCGCGACCGTCGCGGCACTGTCGGTCTGGCGGCGCACGCGCACGGCGAGCGTCTCCAAGCTCTTGAGCAGCACCCAGGCATTGAACGGCGACATCGACGGGCCGGTCTGGCGAATGAGCACATGGATCTTGTCCATGATGAATTTCTGCGAGCCGAGCACGACACCGCCAAGGCAGCGCCCCTGCCCGTCGATGTGCTTGGTCGCCGAATAAACCACGCAGTCGGCGCCGAGCGCGAGCGGGCTTTGGAACAGCGGCGTGGCGAACACGTTGTCGACCACCAAGGTGGCGCCGGCCGCGTGCGCGATCTTCGCCACTTCGGCGATGTCGATGACGTCGAGCGCCGGATTGGTCGGGCTTTCGAGAAAGAACGTCTTGGTGTTCGGCCGCACCGCATTTTTCCAGGCCTCGAGATTGCAGCCGTCGACCAAGGTCGAGGCGACGCCGAAGCGCGGCAGATAATCTTCGACGACGTAGCGGCAGGAGCCGAACATGGCTTTCGACGCCACCACGTGATCGCCGGCCTTGAGCTGGCCGACCAGCGAAATCGTGACCGCGGCCATGCCGGTCGCGGTGGCGCGCGCCGCTTCGGCGCCTTCGAACGCCGCCATGCGCCGCTCGAACATGTCGACGGTCGGATTGGCAAAGCGTGAATACTGATAGCCGGGATCTTCGCCCTTGAAGCGCGCCTCCGCTTGGGCCGCGGTGTCGTAGACGTAGCCTTGGGTCAAAAACATCGCCTCGGAGGTTTCGCCGAATGGCGAACGCAACGTGCCGGACTGAACCAGGCGTGTTTCGGGGCGATAGGTCTTTTTCGCGGGCGCGGACATGTGGCCTCCATTGGCCAGAAGCATTGGCCAAACAAAAACAAAACCCGGCCGGGAGGAAAATCCTCAGGCCGGGCTCACACATCCCCGGCCTTTTAGCTACTTGTTTTACGTGGCTAGCAAGCCGACCGGCTCAAATGACCACGGGATAAAGCGGCTTATACGCCGCGCTTGTCTTTGCGTCAAACCCGGCATCGGGTTAGATCGCTGCTGCTGTTTTCGCTCGACGTGGTGACCGCGTGCCGCTGTCTTTCTCGCCAACGGACGAAGGAATCCTGCCCGACCGCATGATCGCGGAACTGGCGGCGGACGGCGGCATTCGCGCGCACTACCCGTTCGCGCCGGGCCAAATCCAGCCGGCGAGCCTCGATCTGCGTCTCGGCGCCATCGCCTATCGCGTGCGCGCGAGTTTTTTGCCGGGCCCCGGCATCACCGTCGCCGAGCGCATCGTCGATCTCAAACTGCATGAATTCTCCCTTGCCGCCGGCGCCGTGCTGGAGACCGGGTGCGTCTACATCGTTCCCCTGATCGAGCGGCTCGGCTTGCCCGCCGACATCGCGGCGGCGAGCAATCCGAAAAGCTCGACCGGGCGGCTCGATGTTTTCACCCGCGTGATCGCCGACGAGACCCGCGGCTTCGACAGGGTCGCAGCCGGCTATGAGGGCCCGCTCTACGCCGAGATCAGCCCGAAAACTTTTCCGATCCTGGTGCGCGAAGGCACGCGGCTTTCGCAGCTCCGGCTGCGTCGTGGCGGGACCGTGCTCAGCGCGGAGGCGTTGCGCGCGCTGCACTTAAGCGAACGGCTAGTTGATCGCGCCGAGGCGGTGATGGGCGACGGCATCGCGGTCAGCATCGATCTGTCGGGCGCCGGAGCGGCGAACGGCAACGGCGCCGGCATCGTCGGCTATCGCGCCAAGCGGCACACCGCGGTGATCGAAGTCGATCAGCGCGACGCCTATGACGTCGCCGATTTCTGGGAGCCGATCGCTGCCCGCGCCGACAAGAGCCTGATCCTCGATCCCGACGAATTCTACATCCTGGCATCCAACGAAGCCGTGCAGGTGCCGCCCGACTATGCCGCCGAGATGGTGCCGTTCGATCCGCTGGTCGGCGAATTCCGCGTGCACTATGCCGGCTTCTTCGATCCGGGTTTCGGCTATGCCGGCTCCGGCGGCTCAGGCTCGCGCGCGGTGCTGGAAGTGCGTTCGCGCGAAGTGCCATTCATTCTCGAGCACGGTCAGATCGTCGGCCGTCTGGTGTACGAGAAAATGCTGGCGCGGCCAGACCAGCTTTACGGCAGCGGCATCGGCTCGAATTACCAGGCGCAAGGCCTCAAACTGTCGAAGCACTTTCGCGCCTGAGCTTCGGGATTTTCATTCGACCATGATCTTTTCCGAAAACCGGGAACCGCTTTTCGGGATCATGGTCTGCTCGCGCACAAGCGCGTATGCGCGCGCCGCCGCGAGCGCGACGGCGAAGACGGCGATCCAGACGATGCGCGCGCCGTAGCGATCGTGCGGGTCCGATATGACGCCGCAAAACGCGGCATTGCCGAGGAGCGCCAGCATCAACGTCGCGGCGAGCCGGCCGAGGTCGGCGAATTCGGCGTTGCAGACACCAAGCAGCAATAAGACGGGAAGCAGCGCCATCGCCGCCCAGGCCACCGGCACATCGATCGTGTTGATGGCGGCAAAGCCGATCTCGCCGTGCTGCTGCCGCGCCGCTTGCATCGCCGGCACGACCGACGGCGTGTAGTGCCCGATGATGCCGTAGGTGTGCCACAGCGTGGTGACGATGCCTTCGCCGGTGGCGACCTCGACCAGTTGCCGCGCGGTGGCGCGCAGCGCGGTCTCGACCTGCATGGCGGGATAATCGCGCAGGCTGCCGAGCACGATGGTGCGCATCTCGTCGCCGAGGCCATCAAAGCGGCCGAGCTTGTCGAACACGCTCTTGCCCCACAGGAACGTGTCGGCGTCGAGCGGCAATTCGTTGCGGTACGGGCACAGCTTGAGCTGCGCATCCGGACAATGGTCGTTGAGATAGCGGGTGACGATGCCGTCTTGCAGCATGCGGCCGAACGCCAGGCCGTAGCCGCCCGGCGTCCAGGCCACCGTTTTGCTGACGACATAATTCGCGCCGAGCAGCATGGCGGCGCTGAGCACCAATGCGGCCGTCATCGGCGCGAGCCCCGCGCGCGGCACAAGCTTGGCATTGAGCCAGGAGAACAGCAGCGCCGCAGCGCCGAGCCCGAGCAGTACCGCAAAGGTGGCGCTATGGGTCGAGCCCGCAAAGGCAATGAACAACACAAGCGCATAGCGCTCGCGCCGCGCAATCCGATCGCCATGCCACACCAGTGCGTGCAGGGCGAGCACGGCGACACCAGCGAAAATATCGGTCAGCAGAACGCTCGCCAACCAAGGCAGCGCCGTCGTCAGCGCCAGCACCGCCGTGATCGCCGGCAGCGCGATCGGATGGACTGTGAACCGATGGGTCCGCAACAATAGGCCGATGATCCAGACTGTCGCCAAGGCTTGCAGGATTACGTTCGGCCAAAAGTCGAGCGGCCAGCCGGCGGCGAGAAAGAGCCCATAGGTCGTCGAGCGGCTCGGCACCAGATAGCCCTCGAACCAGCGCGCCAGATAGCCGCCGGTGTCGTATTCCAGGAGCGGCAAGCGATTCCACAATGCCGGCAACAGCAAAATGAGCGTCGCGGAAATCGTCGAAGTCGTGCGCGCAACGAGGCTCGGTGAATCGCTCATGCGCAAATATTAGCGGACTTGTGGTGGACGGATCGTTCATCGGGATGAGGCAATTCGGCGCGGATATCCATTAAAGATTGCGGACTAGGCCTTTGCCAAAAGCGTGCATGACCGTCCAAAAAGCCAAGATTCTTGTGGCAATTCGCCGGGAAGGACGTTTCTCTGTAAAGGGCAATCGGCCCGGGGAGGCGCGAGGACGGCGCATGGTGCGGGCGGTCATCATGAGCATCGCGCTCCTCGCCGCGGCGGGGTTGGCCGCCACGCCAGCGCTTGCGCAATCCGGCTTCGACCGGCCAGGCGGCGATTATTCGAGCGCCACCGTGCCGAACGGGGATCCTGCGGTCTGCGCCGCGCGCTGCGAGCACGACGCCCGCTGCCGGGCTTGGAGCTTCTCCTATCCGCCGGCCTCGGGCGGCCCTGCGATGTGCTGGCTCAAGCGCGATGTGGTGCCGCGCGTGGAAGCAAGCTGCTGCGTTTCGGGCGTGCGCGGCGCCGGCGTCATCGAGCCGCGTGCCGGCGACGTCGAATATTCCATCGATCGCCTCGGCGGCGACTACCGGTCATTCGAAACGACACCCGATGCCAAGGGCAAGGCCTGCGCCGACGCCTGCAAGTCCGAGAACCGCTGCCGCGCCTGGACCTATCGCCGGCCGGGGTACGGCGTAACGGTCCCGCACTGCTACCTCAAGGATACGATCAAGCCGCCGCGGCACAGGCCGTGCTGTATTTCGGGCGTGGTGCGGTAGCCGCGGCCGCGATCTTCGTCAGACACCCCGACGCGCTGCGTCCATCGAAGATACACGCGCACAATCCGGCCGCTAGCGCATGATCCGGAAAAAGCCTTTCCCCGGACTTGATCCGCGGGATGGAAGCCGGTTTTCCGAAAAGATCATGCTCCACCAAAATGCTAGAGCGCAAATCGCTTCAGTCTGAAGCGTTTTCGCCCTAGCGGCCAAACGTGCCACCACCCCCGCCCCCGCCGTGCGGGCCAGCGCCTTCGCCGCCTCCGCGTGGGCCACCGCCGCCTGGGCCGCCGCCTTGGCCGCCGTGCCCGCCGAACGGGTTACCGCCTTCGCCGCCGCGCCCGTGGAAGCCGGGTATCCCAAGTGGAACTTCGATCCGCGGATTGTGCTCCGGCTCGACGCACGTGTTGCCCTTGCTGATCATGCCCCTCGGACAGTTGCAGCCGGTCCCGGCGCTATTGAGCGTGGCTGGGTCCTTGCAGACGATCGGTTCGACGCAACTTCCTCGCCGCAGCACCAGACCGGACTTGCAGACGCACTCCGTGCCGGCGGCATTGGGAACGAGCGGCGCCCGACAATCGATCGGCCGCACGCATTCCTTGCCATGTTGGATGGTTCCTTTCGGACACATGCAGATGCCGTCAGCATTCGGGACCTGCGGAGGCGGACACTTCGGCAGCGTCACACATTTCCCGCCCACCAGCTCGCTGCCCTGCGGACAGATACACGTACCGGCGACCGGACCCGGCAGCATCGGCGGCGGACACACGCAGATGCCGTCTTCATTGAGGATCTGCGGTGGCGGACATTTCGGTGGCGTGACGCATTTGCCATCCACCATTTCGCTGCCCCGCGGACAGATGCACGTCCCGGCAACCGGACCCGGCACCATCGGCGGCGGACACATGCAGACGCCGTCAGCATTCAGAATCTGCGGCGGCGGACACTTCGGCAGCGGCACGCATAGCCCGCCATCCTGCACGGTGCCTTCCGGACACCTGCATGGACCGGGAACCAGCGGTGGCGGGCAGATCTGCGGCACGCATTTGCGATCCTGCATCACGGTGCCCGGCGGGCAGATGCAGGTATCGGCGGGGCCGAGGACCAGCGGTGGCGGGCATTCGCGCCGCTGCGGCACGCAAGTATCCGTTATCGGATCGAGAACCAGCGGCGGCCGGCACGAGATCTGCCGCTTCTGGATCGGTACGCATTCTCTGCCTTCCAGGATGGTGCCAGGCGGACACATGCACGAGCCAGTGGCCGGATTGAAGATCTGCCCATTGGGACAATCCCGCTTCACGCATTCCCTGCCTTCGAGCACGGTGCCTGGCGGGCACACGCAGGTCGGCGTGCAGGCATTGTGGCAATCCGGGCCGACACAGCCGCTACCTCCGCCGCCAGCCGGAGTGGCGGCGACCACGACCGGCCGCACATAGGCCGTCGCCGCGCAGGGCGTCGTGTAGACGCGCACGCTGCCGATGTGGCCGGTGGCGCGCGGATCGTCGAACTTGTCGTCGTAGTCGACGAAATAACTGATCACTGGCGGCGTGTTGGCATTGCGCACCAGATCCGCCGGGCTGCCTTGCAGCCCGTGAACCACGAGCGGGCCGCCCGGTTCGAGCTGGCTGCGCAGCGCCGGATCGTTGCGGAGATTCTGCCCGGTGGTCCACAGCGCGGCTTCGCAAACCGTGGTGCTGAGCATGCCGTCCTGGCCATAGCCATAACCGAGCGCGACGCCGCCGTTGGTGTTACGGTAATTGCCGGCGAAGCCGATGGCATATTCCTCGGGCACCAGTTTCCAGCGGCCGGGCGATGGCGGATCGTTGGGGTCTTTCAGCCAAAACCGCAGCACTTGCGGTTCGCCGGGCTGGGTGAAGGCGGAATAGTCGTAAGCGCCGGCGATCAGACCGCGCTGCGCCAGGATCATCGCACCTTGGTACGAGAAGGCGATATCGGAAACCGGCAACGGACCCGCTTGCGCCGGAACGTCAAGCTCCCAGCGCGGATCGGCGGCGAAGCTGCCGTCGCTCGCGATGCCGACCGACCAGATCTGCGGCCCGGCCACGACGGAGTAATAGAGCCGGTCCTCGTGCATGGCGAGGCCCCAAACCCGGCGCGCAGCTGGAGCAAAACCCCAGGTGTCCGGCTTCTCGCTATCGAAACGCTCGCTGGCGATATTGGGCCGATTCTTCGGATCGAACGGCACGGTTGCGAGCTTGGCGGCGCCAAGACCGGTGACGCCGTGATCGTAGCGGCTCAGTTCTTTACCATCGAGATCGAAGCGATGGATCATGCCGGTATAGAGGTCCGACACGAATAATTGCTTGTGCGTGGAATCGTAGGCGAGATTGCCCAAGCCCGTGCCAGGATTCGGCACGCCGTCGAGCGTGACATTGGCGAGCAGCGTCACCACGCCGGTGTGTCCGTCGACTCTGTAGATCGCGCCGGGGCCGCCCTGCAGGTCGAGCCCGAACTGCCCCTTCATCCAGCCGGCGCCGGGGCCGCCTTTTTTCCGGCGCTCGGGCGAGCCATCGCGTCCGCGATTGACAATGTTGAGGCCGAACATCGAAGTGGCGGCAACATAAATGTTGGGTGGAGTCTGATCGTCGAGCGCGATGCCGAAAACCTGGCCGACGTCTTTGGCGAGCACATCGAACGTTTTGGGAGCGGCCAACAACCGGCCGTCCCAGACAAATCCCGGCTGGCGAAGATCGACGACACGAGCCGACGGCCCGTCCGGGTTGATGAAAGTCAGATCGATCGCGGTTGCGTTCGCCGGATGCGGCTTCGTGGCATCGGGCGGCAACGTTCCGGAAAAACCGGTGACGACCGCATCACCCAAATTCAAGCCGGGCGAACGATCGGGTTGTTGCGCCTCGGCATTGCCGGAATGAAGATTAAAGACGACAAGCAGCAGCAGCGGCAAAAGCCGCGCGATGATCCTGGACACGCGTCGCTCCCCATTGCTCGCCCATGACGGACGCAGCAAATCTGACATTTTCGATTTTTCGAATGACCCAGGCGCTGGTTTTTTTGAATGCGGCGCCGCTGGATCGGCCGTATGCGTTCAGAGAACCGTATGCTTACAGATAAAAGTCCGATTTCTGAGAGCCGTACGATTCTCAGAGAATCGTTACCTAAAAAGTGATTGGTCTTCTCGCCTCCCACAGAAACGCTATACCATTCCCAAAACTTAGGGAAGCATTACTTGGCGTTATGACGACTTGGCGTTATGGCGATTGACCTGTTCAGATGCGAAATTGCATTGAACCGCGGCGACGCCAAAGCAAATCGCCAGCGTTTATCCGGTGCCGCCGACGGTGATGCGGTCGATGCGTAAGGTCGGTTGGCCGACGCCGACGGGGACGCCCTGGCCGTTCTTGCCGCAGGTGCCGATGCCGTGGTCGAGCTCGAGATCGTTGCCGACCATCGCCACCCGGTGCAGGTCGGTCGGCCCGTTGCCGACCAGCATGGCGCCCTTGATCGGCGCGCCGACTTTGCCGTTCTCGAGCCGATAGGCTTCCGTGCACTCGAACACGTATTTGCCCGAGGTAATGTCGACCTGGCCGCCGCCGAAATAGACGGCGTAGATGCCGTTCTTCACCGAGGCGATGATCTCGCCCGGGTCGCGATCGCCGGCCAGCATGTAGGTGTTGGTCATGCGCGGCATCGGCACGTGGGCGAAACTTTCGCGCCGGCCGTTTCCCGTGGGTTGCATGCCCATCAGGCGGGCGTTCTGACGGTCCTGCATGTAGCCGACCAGAATACCGTCCTCGATCAGCACGGTGCGATTGGTCGGCGTGCCTTCGTCGTCGATCGACAGCGAGCCGCGGCGCAGCGCCATGGTGCCGTCATCGACGACCGTTACACCTTTCGAGGCGACCTGTTGCCCCAGCAGTCCGGCAAAGGCCGAAGTCTTCTTGCGGTTGAAGTCGCCTTCAAGCCCATGCCCAATAGCTTCGTGCAACATCACGCCGGGCCAGCCCGGGCCGAGCACGACGTCCATCTCGCCGGCCGGCGCCGGCACCGCTTCGAGATTGATCAGCGCGCGGCGGATGGCGGCATCGACGGTGCCCTGCCAAGCGTCGGTGGCGATGAAGCGCTCATAACCCTCGCGGCCGCCATAGCCGGCGCTGCCGCTCTCCTGGCGATCGCCGTCGCCGACCACGACCGCGACATTGACGCGCACGAGCGGCCGCACGTCGCGATAGGTCTCGCCGTCACCGCGCAAGATTTCGACCGCCTGCCAGGTCGCCGCCAGGCTCGCCGAGACCTGGCGCACCCGCGGGTCCTTGGCGCGCGCATAGGCGTCGATGGCTTCGAGAAGCCGGGCCTTGGCCTCGAAAGCGAGACTGCCGAGCGGGTTGTCCTCGCCGTAGAGCCTGACGTTACTGCGCGGCGGCGGTGCCGCGTAGTGGCCGGAATAGCCGCCCTTGACCGCGCGCACCGCGTCGGCGGCCCGCTCGATCGCCGCCTCCGACAGGTCGGAGGCATGGGCATAGCCGACCGCCTCGTCCTTGACGGCGCGCAGCCCAAAACCCTGGGACGTATCGTAGGTCGCCTGCTTCAGCCGGCCGTTGTCGAACGCCAAAACTTCGGACTGGCGATATTCGAGATAAAGCTCGCCGTCGTCGGCGCCATCGAGGCCACGGGAGATGATTTTAGCCAGACGCGGCCGGTCGAGGCCGGCGCGATCGACGAGGGAGATGGTGGCAGGGGGCATGGCGTTTCTTCCGTTGCGGATAATGCGGGCTTGAAGATAGTCTTTCAGCCTCTGATTTATCAGGGGCTGATTTAAGGCGACGGACTGGGCTGACGATGAACGGACCGCGTGCCGACTCCGCCGCACCGACCGGCAAGCCCGCCACACCCCAGGGCGCCAATCAGTCGGACCACCCACCCAAGCCTCGCTTCACGCTGGCGATCGGTATTGTCGGGCATCGCCTGGAGCATTGGGACGATGCAAAAAAGGGGACAGATGGCCGGCCACTGCGAACGGAGCATCTGCAAAAGATCGCCGGCGACGTTCACATTGCGCTCAAGGCTATCAGAAGCGCCGCCATAAAGGCCTATCACGACCACGAGTCATTATTCGACGACACTGCCGACGCTAAACGGCGTGCTCCGGAGCTGACACTTGTGTCAACGCTCGCCGACGGCGCGGATACGATTGCAGCCAAAGCTGCGCTCGGTCTCGGTTACGCGCTCGATGCGCCGCTGCCGTTCGCCCAGGCGGCATACGAGAAGGATTTCAGCTCGGATGTTGTCGATGAGCATACTCCCACACCGCTGCAGGATTTTCGCGCACTGGTGGGGAAGGCGCGTTCCGTTCTGCCATTGCCCGGCCAACGCAAGGCTGAGGCGGATACCAAGGAGCAAGGCGATCTGAAAGAGAACAGAGCCTATGAAGCGGTAGGTCTCACCGTGCTCAGCCAGGCCGATATTTTGCTCGCGGTCTGGGATGGTGATCGGTCGCGTGGCCGTGGCGGTACCGCGGAGATGGTGGCCGAGGCGGCACGGCAGCGGATTCCGATCATTCATGTCGATGCAAACGGAGAAGCGGCGCCGCGAATTCTCGGCGGCGATGGCGAACATTACGTTGCGGCCGACGCCGTCGAAGACTTGCCACCGGTTGAGCTTGAAAATGGCCTGGCGAAACTCGTTGAGGCCTTGGTGCGGCCTCCGGCCGCGGTGCCCAGTAAGCACGAACAACTCGGATTGATCGAGCGATACGCACCGGCTTTGGTATCCGAAGCCGATGCGCTTAAGGGGTTTCTCGGCGAACGCTTTCGCCGGCGAAATTTGCGGCCCGAGTTCCCTATCATGCTCGCCATGTCCGGCGTGCGTGGCTACCGCAAGACCGATTATCGGCCGAACGCACCGGCGGAACTGGCGAATGGCTATTTGGCACTTTCGCCACCGGCGTCTGATTCCGGCCCCTCAACCACAAAGATTCTGGCTGAGGCTTATGGATGGGCCGACACTATCAGCATCCGGTTTGCCCAAGTATTCCGCAGTGCCGTCATCGCCAACTTCACGCTTGCCGCGTGTACGATCATTCTTGCGGCATTTTCGCTGGCGTTGCCTCCGGAACGAAAAGTTTTCTTCGTCGCCGCCGAATTCGTTTTGATCGGACTAATTCTGGTCAACACAATGCGTGGCTGGCGGGTGGGCTGGCACCGACGCTGGTTCGAGGCGCGCGAAGTAGCGGAGCGCCTGCGCACGGCATTGCCATTGTGGGCGCTCGGCATCCGTCCCGACATTTTTTTTGGACAAGAGCCGACCTGGACGGGATGGTACGCGCGCGCCATCGTGCGAAGCCAAGGAATGCGCGACGCAAGGCAGAATCCGAATTGGCTTGCCGAGGCCCATTCCACCTTGCAAAAGGTGCTTGACGATCAGTGCACCTACCACATTAAAAGCGCCGAGCAGATGGGCAAACTCGAACGTCGGATCGAATTCTTGGGTTTGATCCTGTTCTTTGCAACGTTGGTGTTAGCTCTGATGTTTCTCGTTTATCTGCTCTATCTGCTGATATATTCGCCGTCTCATGGGATCGTTATTGTTTCGCCGCCTCCCGGGGCCGTTATTCTTGATAGGGCCGTTATTCTGGTGACGGCATTTTCGGCCAGTCTCCCTGCGCTAGCGTCGGCAATTTATGCGATCCGCGTAATCGGCGATTTCGGTGGCGGCGCTCGGCGTTCGGAGCGCACGCTCGCCGCACTGAAAGTGTTGCAGAAGGAAGTTGGGCGCGACGCCGACGATCTTCGATCTCTGCGCGTGCTCGCTCGTGCCGCCGCCGAGGCCATGCTCGGCGACGTCGCGAGTTGGCGGCTTGCCACCGAAAGCCGCGCGCTCGATATCCCTTAAGTCCAGCTTTTCGGCAAAGACCAACGGTCCCCGATTCACTACCGCTTCGGAATGCCGGCCTTCTCGATCACCGCGCCCCATTTGGCGATGTCGGCCTTCATGCGCGCCGTCATGTCCTCGGGGCTACTCCAGCGCATGGCCATGCCCATTTGGCTCGCTTTGCTCTGCACGTCGGGCCCGGGAATGACCTCCTTCATGGCGGCGTTGAGCGTGGCGATGACCGGCTTCGGCGTGCCGGCGGGAACCGACAGCCCATTCCAGCTGGCGACGTCGTAGTCCTTGATGCCGCTCTCCATCACCGTCGGCACGCCCGGCAGATAGGCCGTGCGTTTGGCGCCGGTCGAGGCCAGCGCCACGATCTTGTTGTCGGCGAGAAGGCCGCTCAACGCCGCATAGAATTCGAAGGCGACATCGACGTCGCCGCGCATCACCGCGCCGGCCATGTCGGGCGAGGTGCGGAACGGCACGATCGCCGCCTTGATGCCGGCGGTGCTGGTGAACAGCTCGGCGGCGAGGTTTTGCGTCGAGCCCGGATTGATGGTGCCGATATTGAGCTTGCCGGGATTGGCCTTCGCCGCCGCGATGAGATCGGCGACCGATTTCAGCGGCGAACCGGCGCGGGTGACGATCAATACGTCGAAGAACGCGGCGGTCGAAACCGAGTCGAAGTCGGTGAGGATGTTGTAGGGCAGCGATTTGAACAGTGCCGCCGCGATGGCGGTGTTGTTGCCGGTCATCAACAGCGTGTAGCCATCGGGCGCGGCGGCAGCGCCGGTCTGGGCGGCGACGATGCCGGCGGCGCCGGGACGGTTTTCGATGACGAATTGCTGTTTCAGGCGATTGCCCAATTGCTCGCCGAGAATGCGCATGCCGACGTCGGCGACGCCGCCGGCGCCATAGGGCACGATCAGGGTCACCGGGCGGTTGGGGTAATCGGCCTGAGCTTGCGCGGCCGAGGTTGCCGCAAAAATGGCGGCGAACAGCATTCCGGCAACGACTTTGCAGCCTACACTCACGAGCGTCCCTCCCCACGGTCTTTAATTGGCGAGGGTAAGCTCTCGAATGGGTCCGTCAATCGCCGCTGATGACGGCCGGGCGCGACCACTGCGCGCAGCCGCGGTCCGAAAATTCCGGCGTTACGGCAGCTGGTCGTAGCCCTCGCCAAAGCCCTTCAGGCTCATGGGAAAGCCGATGCCCTCCTCGGGCGTCTGGAAAATGATGAAGGTCGAGGTCTGGCCGTTGCGCAATTTGGTGATCAGATTGTCGTCCATGACCACTTCGGCGATGCAGCCGTTCGGCAGGCAGCGCACGAAGCCGGCGCGACCGACGTCGTTGTTGTCGATCTTCAGCCCCAGCCCCGACGGGATCAGGACGCCGAGCGGCGCGACGACCCGCATCAACCGGCTCTTCTGATCGCTGGTCTTGAGCACGATCACGACCAGGCCGAGATTGGGGCGGTCCTCGGCGGTCACGCTTTGCATCAGCGCGCATTGCTCGTTCTGGGCGCCGGGCGGCGTCTCGCAGCGGATCTGCCAGTCGCCATGGACCGAGCGGACCGCGCCCTGGGCGGCGGCCTCTCCGGCGAACGGCAGCGCGCCCGCCAGCAGGACGGCGGCGCCGGCGAGCGCGGACGCCCGCAGCCGCCGCGCGACATCGAATATCGCCATAGTCGTGTTTCCCTCGACGAGCCGCCCCCCGATGGGCGTCCCACCGCGAATCATCAAGCCCGGTCGCCGGGCGAGTCTGCGTACATCGTGAGCCTACGGTGTCAAGATTGATCCAAATCAAGGCATTGTGGCCACGGAAAGGTGGATGAAGTTCCCAGCCGGCCGCGCCGGAAACCGGCTACGCACAGTGCTTATCCAGACCCATCGGGCGTGGAGTTAAGAGTGCATTGCAGCAGAGCCGGATTTGTGGTTTTGAGGGGCTGGGATTCCCCCATCCCGCCGACGCCTGCCAACCAGAACCGTGGCGCAAGCCCCGCCGGACGCAGGCGGCGTCATACCGCTGCGGTCCGCGCCGACATAGTCTGCGCTGCTCGTGGACGGCCATGACCCAAGATCAGAAACAGGGAGCAGAGAGACAGATGAAGGTGTTGTCACGCTTGACCGCCATCGCGGCGGCCGCCCTGTTCGCCAGTGCCAGCGCGGCCTTTGCCGGGCTCGGCCAGCCGTCGCCCTGGGAGCTCGGGCTGCAGGACGCCGCCACCCCGGTCATGGAGCAAATCGCCTCGTTCCACAATTACGTGCTCTGGATCGTCACTGCCATTACGATCTTCGTTCTCGCGTTGCTCGTGATCATCATCGTCCGCTTCAATGCGCGCGCCAATCCGACGCCGTCGCGCACCACGCACAACACGCTGCTCGAAATCATGTGGACGATCGTCCCGGTCGCCATTCTGATGTTCATCGCCGTTCCCTCGTTCCGGCTCTTGTTCACCGAGCTCGACGTGCCGACGGTGGACCTGACGATCAAGGCGACCGGCAAGCAATGGTACTGGAGCTACGCCTATCCCGATAACGGCAATTTCGAATTCGATTCCCTGATCGTCGCCGAAAAAGACCTCAAGGCGGATCAACCGCGCTTGCTGACCGTCGACAATGAAATGGTCGTGCCGGTGAACAAGGTGGTGCACGTGCTGGTGACCGGCGCCGATGTCATCCACTCCTTCGCCGTGCCGTCATTCGGCATCAAGATCGACGCCGTGCCGGGCCGTATCAACGACACCTGGTTCAAGGCGACGATCCAAGGCACCTTCCACGGCCAGTGCTCCGAACTGTGCGGCAAGGATCACGCCTTCATGCCGATCACGGTGCGGGTCACCGACGACAAGGGTTTTGCGGCTTGGGCCGCGCAGGCGAAACAGAAATACGCCGAGGGATGAGCGCTCCGCCGACGACAGTGGCGGCGGCCGGTCCGGCGTCGCAGTAACTATTCGGGGCAACGACTGAGCCTAACGACAGAGCCGATGACGGACGGCCGCTAACGAAGGAACTGGCAATGGACACGATGGTACACGCGGCGCACGGCGACGATAACGGGCACGCCATTCCGCACGGCTGGCGCCGCTATCTGTATTCGACGAATCACAAGGACATCGGCACGATGTACTTGGTGTTCGCGCTGTTCGCCGGCCTGATCGGCGGCTGTCTGTCGATCGCCATCCGCGCCGAGCTGATGTATCCGGGCCTGCAATTCTTCCACGAGACCCACACCTACAACGTCTTTGTCACCGCGCATGGATTGATCATGATCTTCTTCATGATCATGCCGGCGATGATCGGCGGCTTCGGCAATTGGATGGTGCCGCTGATGATCGGCGCGCCGGACATGGCGTTCCCGCGCATGAACAACATTTCGTTCTGGCTGTTGCCGGCGTCCTTCGCGCTGCTCTTGTCCTCGATGTTCTTCGAGGGCGAGCCGGGCGCCAACGGCGTCGGCGCCGGCTGGACCATCTACGCGCCGCTATCGACCTACGGCCATCCCGGCCCAGCCATGGATTTCGCCATCCTGTCGCTGCATCTCGCCGGTGCCTCGTCGATCCTCGGCGCCATCAACTTCATCACCACGATCTTCAACATGCGCGCGCCCGGCATGACCATGCATAAAATGCCGCTGTTCGTATGGTCGCAGCTGGTGACGGTGTTCCTCTTGCTGTTGGCGCTGCCGGTCTTGGCCGGCGCCATCACCATGCTGCTCACCGATCGGAATTTCGGCACCACCTTCTTCGATCCGCAGGGCGGCGGCGATCCGCTGCTGTTCCAGCATCTGTTCTGGTTCTTCGGCCATCCGGAAGTCTACATCCTCATCCTGCCGGGCTTCGGCATGGTGAGCCAGATCGTCGCGACGTTCTCGCGCAAACCGGTGTTCGGCTATCTCGGCATGGCCTATGCCATGGTGGCGATCGGCGGCATCGGCTTCGTGGTGTGGGCGCATCACATGTACACGGTCGGCATGTCGTCCACCGTGCAGGCCTATTTCATCGCCGCCACCATGGTGATCGCGGTGCCGACCGGCGTGAAGATCTTCTCGTGGATCGCCACCATGTGGGGCGGCTCGATCGAGTTCAAGACGCCGATGCTGTGGGCGATCGGCTTCATCTTCCTGTTCACGCTCGGCGGCGTCACCGGCGTGGTGCTGGCCAATGCCGGCGTCGACCGCGTGTTGCAGGACACCTATTACGTCGTCGCGCACTTCCACTATGTGCTGTCGCTCGGCGCCGTGTTCGCGATCTTCGGCGGCTGGTACTACTGGTTCCCGAAGATGACCGGCTACATGTACTCCGAGTTCACCGGCAAGCTGCACTTTTGGCTGACCTTCATCGGCGTCAATATCGTGTTCTTCCCGCAGCATTTCCTCGGCCTTGCCGGCATGCCGCGCCGCGTCGTCGATTATCCGGACGCGTTCGCCGATTGGAATTTCATCTCGTCGATCGGCTCGTTCATTTCCGGCTTCGGCGTGCTGGTGTTCTTCTTCGGCATCGTGCAGGCCTTCGTCCGCAAGGAGCGGGCGGCGGCCAATCCGTGGGGTCCCGGCGCCACCACGCTGGAATGGACGCTGCCGTCGCCGCCGCCATTCCATCAATTCGAGACGCTGCCGCTGATCAAATGAGCGTCACGCTTGCACGTATAGAGCCCTCGATCGCCAGCGTCGGCGATTACGTCGCGCTGCTCAAACCGCGGGTGATGTCGCTCGTGGTGTTCACGGCGCTGGTCGGGCTGGTGATCGCGCCCGGCCATGTCCATCCGGTGATCGCGCTCACCGCGCTGCTCTGCATCGCGGTCGGCGCCGGCGCCGCCGGTGCGCTCAATATGTGGTACGACGCCGACATCGACGCGCGCATGACGCGCACCGCGGGCAGGCCTATTCCGCAAGGCCGCGTCACGCCCGGCGAGGCGGCGGGTTTCGGCCTGACATTGGCGATGTTCGCGGTCGTCACGCTCGGGCTGCTGGTGAATTGGGTCGCCGCTTCGCTGCTCGCCTTCACCATCTTGTTCTATGTCGTGATCTATACGATGTGGCTCAAGCGCTCGACGCCGCAGAACATCGTCATCGGCGGCGCCGCGGGCGCGCTGCCGCCGATCATCGGCTGGGCGGCGGTGACCGGCGGTGTCGCGGTAGAGCCGATCGTGCTGTTTCTCATCATCTTTTTCTGGACGCCGCCGCATTTCTGGGCGCTGTCGCTCTACCGCACCGAGGACTATGCGCGCGCCGGCATTCCCATGCTGCCGGTCGTCGCCGGCGACCAGGAAACCCGGCGCCAGATCTTGATCTATACGCTGATCCTGGCGCCGCTCGGCGTCGCGCCGTGGCTCATGGGCTTTGCCGGACCGCTCTATGGCGTCGCGGCTATCGCGACCGGCGCCGCCATGATCGCGCTGGCGCTTCGCGTGCGCTCCGAACGCCAAGGCCATGCCGCCAGCAAGCAAATGTTCGGCTTCTCGATCCTCTATCTGTTCCTGCTCTTTGCCGTGCTGCTGGCCGATCGGCTGTGGGGAGGGCTCGCCGCTCAAGCGGTCAGCCACTTCGCGGCATGACGATAGTGAGTGACGCCATGGACGATGGACCGCCCCCGGAGACCGGCATCAGGTTGACCGAGCAACAGCTGCGCGCGCGCCGGTCGCGATCGATCGCCATTGCGCTCGCGCTCGGCGCTTTCGTCGTGGTGATCTTCGTGGTGACCCTCGTGAAGCTCGGCGCCAACGTTCTGACGCGGCCGATGTAGGCATTCAGGCATGCAGCGACCGACCAACCAACAAAACCGAAGGCCCGCGAGCCGCCGCGACCTCCTGGTCGCCTTTACCTGCGGCGGCGTGGTGGCGTTGATGGTCGGCGCGTCATTCGCCGCGGTGCCGTTCTACAACTGGTTCTGCCGCAGCACCGGTTACGGCGGCACTACGCAGCGCGCGCATGCCGCGCCGGCGCAGACCAACGAACGTACCATCACGGTTTACTTCGATTCCAATATCGCGTCCGGACTGCCGTGGTCGTTCGAGCCGGAGCGCCGCACCATCGACGTCAAGCTCGGCGAGGTGGTGACCGTCTACTACAAGGTCATCAATGAAGCCGCGCGCGTGACCACGGGCCAGGCCGCCTACAACGTCAATCCGCCGACGACCGGCATCTATTTCGAGAAGATCAACTGCTTCTGCTTTACCGAACAGACGCTCAAGCCGGGCGAGAAGCGGGACATGGCGGTGGTGTTCTATGTCGATCCCAAGCTGGCTGCGGATTCCGAGCAGGACGGCACCAAAATGATCACGCTCTCCTATACCTTCTATCCGGCGAAGGAGCCGGAACAGCCGGTCGCGGTGAGCGCCCCACAACCCTCCGCCGCAAGCGGAGGCGGATAGGCCGGGTCGGCCACATCCGATGAAAGCAATGACAGCGGCGCAGCCGACGGCTACGGTCGCGCCAAAGTGGAGATGAAGACGATGGCTGATGCTGCCCACGCCAAACCGCACCACGATTACCACCTGGTCAATCCCAGTCCGTGGCCTGCGCTCGGCGCGACCGGAGCGTTCCTGACGGCCGTCGGCGCCATCCTGTGGATGCACCATTCGGCTGCCTATGCGCCGATCATCTTCGGCGCCGGCGTCGTCCTCATCGGCTACACCATGTTCAGCTGGTGGCGCGATGTGATCTACGAAGCCGAGGTCGAGCACGATCACACCCGCGTGGTGCAGATCTCGCACCGCTACGGCATGATCCTGTTCATCGCCTCCGAGGTGATGTTCTTCGTCGCCTGGTTCTGGGCCTATTTCAACACCGCGCTGTTTCCGGACCAATTGCAGGACGTCGGCCGCATCGCGTTCACTGGCGGGGTGTGGCCGCCGAAGGGCATCGAGACCTTCGATCCCTGGCATTTTCCGCTGCTCAATACGCTGATCCTGCTCACGTCGGGCACCACGGTGACCTGGGCGCATCACGCGCTGCTTGAGAATAATCGCAAGGGTTTGATCTGGGGTCTCGTCCTGACGATCGCGCTTGGGCTGACCTTCACCTGCGTGCAGGGCTGGGAATATGCCCACGCCGCGTTCCACTTTTCCGGCAACATGTACGGCGCCGCGTTCTTCATGGCGACCGGCTTCCATGGCGCACACGTCATCATCGGCTCGACCTTCCTGATCGTCTGCCTGTTCCGCGCCCTCGCCGGCCAGTTCACGCCGACGCAGCATCTCGGCTTCGAGTTCTGTGCCTGGTACTGGCACTTCGTCGACGTGGTGTGGCTGTTCCTGTTTGCCTGCATCTATGTGTGGGGCGGCGGCGCCGCGGCTGGATAGCGCTGCAATCACCGCTCGCGTTCCGTCATCCTGAGGTGCGAGCGTAGCGAGCCTCGAAGGATGCACGGCCGAAGCGTTCGGGCCGTCGCCCTTCGAGGCTCGTCGCTTGCGCGCCGAGCACCTCAGGGTGACGGAAAACACAATGAGCCAAAAACCGATTGAAACACTGTCCGGATCGATCCGCGCCGGCTTGTCATGCGCCTGCCCGCGCTGCGGCCGGGGCAAATTGTTTCAGGGATTTTTGACGCCGCGGCCGCGCTGCGAGGCGTGCGGGCTGGACTACAGCTTCGCCGATGCCGGCGACGGACCGGCGGTGTTCATCATGTTTCTTGCCGGCTTCATCGTCGTCGGTGCCGCATTGATCGTCGAGGCGCTCTATCACCCGCCGTACTGGGTTCATGCCGTGCTGTGGGTGCCGTTGATCGTCATCGTCACGATCGGACCGTTGCGGCCGATGAAGGGTTTGATGATCGCGCTGCAATACCATCACAAGGCCGAAGAGGGACGCTTCGGCAGCGGCGGCGAGCCTTGAGCACGCCGCAGGCGCCGCGGCGGTCGTGGCTCGGGCTGCTGCTCCCTGCTCTGCTCGCGTTCATCGTCCTGATCGGGCTGGGCACCTGGCAGGTCGAGCGCAAGGCCTGGAAGGAAGCGCTCATTGCTGCGCTGACCGAGCGGCTCGCCGTGCCGCCGCAGGCGCTGCCGGCGCCGGCGACCTGGCAAAACCTCGATCCGGCCAGCGACGAATACCGCCACGTCAAATTCACCGCGCAGTTCGATCATGCGGCGGAAGCGCTGGTCTATGGCGCGGCGTCCGCCTTCCGCCCCGATGTCTCGGGTCCCGGCTATTGGGTGTTCACGCCGGCGCGGCTCACCGACGGCAGCCTCGTGATGGTCAACCGCGGTTTTGTGCCGGAAGACCGCAAGGAGCCGAAGTCGCGGTCCGCCGGGCAGGTTTCGGGAGCTGTCGAGATCATCGGCGCGCTGCGCTGGCCCGACACACGGCACTGGTTTACGCCGCAGGACGACGCCGCGCATAATCTCTGGTTCAACCGCGACCCGCAGGCGATCGCCGCCGCCAAGGGGCTCGGCGCCGTGGCGCCGTTCTTCGTCGAAATGGAGGCGCCAGTGCCGCCGGGCGGCTTGCCGAGTCCCGGCAAGATCGTGGTCAACCTGCCGGACAATCACCTGCAATATGCGATCACCTGGTACGGGCTCGCGGCCGCCTGGTTGGGGTGTTCGCGGTCTTCGCCTTCGGCTCGCGCCGCCGCGGAATCGGCGAAAAAGGCAGCCCTTCGCGTTCCTTGTGAAGGGGTCGGCTTTTCTATTACTGTGCCGGCTATCCGGTCCCGGCGGCATATTGCCTCTCGGCCAAAACAGCGCGCAGAATCAATAGGTTAATGCAACACGTCTCGACCAGGGGCGAGGCCCCGCCGCTCGGCTTTGCCGAGGCCATGCTCGCGGGTCTGGCCCGCGACGGCGGCCTTTACGTGCCGCAATCCTGGCCGCGGCTAGAGGCGGCGGAAATCGCCGCTTTCGCCGGCCGCCCCTATGCCGAAGTCGCCGTCGACATCATCGCGCGCTTTGTCGGCAATTCGATCGGCGAGGCCGACCTCGCCCGCATGGTGCGCGAGGCTTACGGCACGTTCCGCCATCCCGCCGTGGCGCCAATCACGCAGCTCGGCGTCAATACGTTTGCGCTCGAACTGTTTCACGGCCCCACGCTGGCGTTCAAGGATCTGGCGATGCAGCTGTTGGCCCGGCTGATGGACCGGGTGCTGGCCGCGCGCGGCGAGCGCCGCACCATCGTGGTCGCGACCTCGGGCGATACCGGCGGCGCCGCGGTGGAGGCGTTCCGCGGCCGGAGCCAGGTCGATCTCGTCGTGCTGTTTCCGCAAGGGCGCATTTCCGACGTGCAGCGGCGCATGATGACGACGGCTCAAGCCGACAACATCAACGCCATCGCCATCGACGGCACGTTCGACGACTGCCAGGCGATCGTGAAGGGCCTGTTCAACCATCACGCCTTCGCCGACCGGGTGCGGCTCTCCGGCGTCAATTCCATCAACTGGGCGCGCATCGTGGCGCAGACGGTCTATTACTTCACCGCCGCGGTGGCGCTCGGCGCGCCGCACCGGAAAATCGCCTTTACCGTGCCGACCGGCAATTTCGGCGACATCTACGCCGGCTACGTCGCGCTGCGCATGGGGCTGCCGATCGACCGGCTGGTGATCGCCACCAATGTCAACGACATCCTGGCGCGGACGCTCTCGACCGGCACCTACGAGCTGCGCGACGTGGTGGCGACGACCTCGCCGTCGATGGACATCCAGGTCTCGTCCAATTTCGAGCGGCTGTTGTTCGACGCCTACGACCGCGACGGCTCGGCAATACGGGCGCTGATGGGCTCGCTGGCGCAATCGCGGCGCTTTGCGCTGTCGGCGCACGCGCTGGCGCAAATCCGCGCGCACTTCGCCGCCGGCCGCGCCGACGAGGACGAAGTCGCCGCCACCATCCGCACGGTCAAGCGCGAGACTGGCAATTTCGTCGATCCGCATACCGCGGTCGGCATTGCGGTGGCCGAGAAGGAGCCGCGCGACCCGGCGGTGCCGATGGTGGTGCTGTCGACCGCGCATGCGGCGAAATTCCCCGATGCGGTCGAGGCGGCCTGCGGGGTGCGGCCGCAACTGCCGGAATGGCTTGGCGATCTCGATAAACGACCGGAGCGCGTCACGGTGCTGCCGGTGGACCAGTCCGCGGTCGAGCGTTTCGTCCTCAAGACGAGCCGCGCCGCGCAGGAAGGAGCGGCAGCATGAGTGTCGAGGTAACGACCTTGAAATCCGGCATCAACGTGGTGACCGATACGATGCCGCATCTCGAGACCGCCTCGCTCGGCGTCTGGGTCGCCTCCGGCAGCCGCGACGAGCGCCGCGACGAGCACGGCATTTCGCATTTCCTCGAACACATGGCGTTCAAGGGCACGAAGCGGCGCAGCGCGCGCCAGATCGCCGAAGAGATCGAGGCCGTGGGTGGCGATCTCAACGCCGCGACCGGCGCCGAGAGCACTATCTACCACGCCCGCATGCTCAAGGCCGACGTGCCGCTGGCGCTCGACGTCCTCGCCGACATCCTCTCCGAACCTACTTTCGAGCGCGACGAGGTCATTCGCGAGCAGAGCGTCATCGTCCAGGAGATCGGCGCCGTCGCCGACACGCCCGACGATCTGGTGTTCGAGCACTTGAACGCCATCGCTTTCCCCGACCAGTCGCTCGGCCGCTCGATTCTCGGCACCGCCTCGACAGTGCGGTCGTTCGACGGCCGGATACTGCGCGACTATCTCGCCAGAAATTATCGCGCGCCCGACATGGTGGTGGCCGCGGCCGGCGCCGTCGATCATGCGGCGGTGGTGGCCGACGTGGAGCGGCGCTTTGCGAGCTTCACCGGCCCGGCGAGCCCGCTGCCGGAGCCGGCGAAGTTCGGCGGCGGCAGCCATGTGGAGAAGCGCGAGCTCGAGCAGGTCCATATCGCCATGGCCCTTCCCGGCATCGCGGTGACCGATCCCACGATTTACAGTCTCGAGGCGTTCACCAGCATCCTCGGCGGCGGAATGTCGTCGCGGCTGTTCCAGGAGGCGCGCGAGCGGCGCGGCCTGTGCTATTCGATCTCCTCCTTCCACATGCCGTATTCCGACATCGGCATATTCTGTCTCTATGCCGGCACCGATGCCACCGACACCGCCGAGCTGATGCGCGTCATCGTCGGCGAGATCGCGGGCGCGGCCGATACCATCTCCGAGCCTGAAATCGCCCGCGCCAAGGCGCAGATGAAGGCCAGCCTGTTGATGGCGCTGGAAAGCTCCGGCGCCCGCATCAATCAGTTGGCGCGCCAGATGATCACGTATGGCCGGCCGCTGGCGGTGGCAGAACTGGTTGAAAAGGTCGAAGCGGTCACGGTCGAGACGGCGCGCGCCGCCGGACGCGCACTGATTGCCCGCGGCAAGATGGCGACCTCCGTGCTTGGACTGGGCTCCGGCCTTGAAAGCGCAGCCGCAATCGCCGAGACTTTGACGCGCCGGGCCGCGTGACGACGCATTATCGCTTCAGCCGCTTATCGCCTCAGCCGAAATGGCGTTCTTCCGCACCATCAATTTCAGCGAGCCGCTGCCGTCAATCGCCGGCGACGGCGTCATGCTGCGCACGCCGCAAATAACCGATTTCGGCGAGTGGGCGGCGCTACGCGAAAGAAGCCGCGATTTCCTTACGCCGTGGGAGCCGACCTGGCCGGCCGACGACCTGACACGCAGCGCGTTCCGGCGCCGCATCCGCCGCTATAGCGAGGACCTGCGCACCGACCAGGGCTACGCCTTCCTTATCATCCGCCGGTCGGACGATGCGCTGGTCGGCGGCCTGACGCTCGCCAATATCCGGCGCGGCGTCGCCCAAGCCGGCAGCCTCGGCTATTGGATGGGCCTGCCCTATGTGCGCCACGGCTACATGACGGCGGCGGTGCGCGCCGTCATTCCGTTCGCCCTCGGTACCTTGCGGCTGCACCGCATCGAGGCCGCCTGCATCCCGACCAATGCCGGCTCGACGCGGCTTCTGGAAAACACCGGATTCGTGCGCGAGGGCTATGCGCGCGAATATCTGTGCATCAACGGCATCTGGCAGGATCATTTGCTCTATGCGCGGCTGAAGGACGGCCAAGTGTCTTAACCAAACCTCCTTGGACTTAACCAAATCTCCCTGCCTCCCCGGAGGCAAGCAAATGGCGCCTTGGGATGGCCACGGTTGGTTTGGTATAAGGTTTTGGGGCATCGCGGGCCAGGCGATGAGTTGGGGGAATGCGGCGGAACACTCATTTCATACTGTCGGGCGTCACAGTGCCGGGTTTCATAGCGCCTGGCCTGATGCGGCTGAGCCATTGCGCGCCGATCGCGACGTTGCTGCTCCTGGCGCTGCTGGCGTCGGGTTGCTCGGGGACCAGTCTTACCGGCACGCCGTCCGGCCCCGCGGCTGGCGCCCCGCCAGCGTCGAGCTCGCCTTCCTTTACGGACAAGATATCGGGCTTCTTCTCCCGCTCGACGGCAACGTCCCAGCAGTCGGTCACCGGAACAACGCAGGACATCGATTGCCCGCTGATCAATATCCGGCAGGGCGCTTCCACGCTGACCATAGGCGCCACCAGCAGCAGCGCCAGCGATAGCGACAGCACCAACAACGGAGCGATGGCGGTGAGATATCAGGGCACGTTCGTGCGCGCCGCGCGCGAATGCGCGCTGGTCGGCGGCAACGTGGTGATGAAGATCGGCGTCGAGGGCCGCATCATCGTCGGACCCTCCGGCGGCCCCGGCCAAGTCGACGTGCCGCTGCGCATCGCCGTGGTCGAGGAAACCACCGCTCACACCAAACCGATCTACACTCAGCTCATTCGCATTCCGGTGACCGTGGCGTCGGCGACCGAAAATCCGACCTTCACCCATATCGAGGAAGGCGTGACCTTCCCGATGCCGGCCAATTTGGACAATTACCTCGTCTATATCGGCTTCGATCCGATCGCCGCCGCGGCGCAGGATCATCCGAAACCGGCACCCAAGCCGAAGCCGAAGGCCAAGCCCGCCAAGACGGGGTAACGGAGTCACCAGCCGCGAATGTCGGTGATGGCGGCCTTGAGCACCCGCATGTCGGCGATCACGGTGCGGGCGCCGGCATTGACCAGGTCCTGGGCGAGCCGGCCCGGCATTTGATTGCCGCCGACAAAGCCGATTGCCGTCATTCCGGCCGCGACCGCGGCGGCGACACCGGGCACCGAATCCTCGATCACGATGCATGCCGCCGGATCGACCTGCATCCGCGCCGCGGCGAAGCGGAACAGATCGGGCGCCGGCTTGCCGTTGGGCACGTCGCTTGCCGAGAACAATCGCTGCTCGAAGAAGCGCAGCAAGCCCGTGGCCTCGAGACCGGCCCGCAGCCGGTCATGGGGCGACGACGACGCCACCGCTTTCGGGCCGCGCACCCAGGTCAGGGCATGGGAGACATGGGGCAGCGCGCGCAGCTCGGTGCGGAAACGGCGCAAGGTTTCGACCGCAACCGCGGACGCGAAGTTCGGCGGCAGCTTTTTGCCCGTGGCGGCTTCGATGGTCGCTTCGAGCGAAGCGAACACGTCGGCCGCGCGACGGCCGTGATAGCGGCGCGCCAGCGTATCCGCCTTCACCGGAAATCCGGCGCGGGTCAGGAACTCGGCGAGGACCGCGCTCACAATCGGTTCGCTGTCTACAAGTACGCCATTGCAATCGAAGATGACCATGGGTCCCTCCGATGCGTCGGCCACGCCGATTGGCCGCCGATTCAGCTTTTCAAGTTATCGATCATGACGATAGCGAACGGCCGCATTATGCAAAGACCGTCGTCGCGCGCGGCGCAATTTATGCACAGAAATCGGAACCAGACTGGAAACGACACACCCGCGGCGGTTGCGAAGAACAACGACTCAGTTGAATTTTTTTCTGACGTCCTCGATGCCCTGCGCCAGCAGATTTTCTGCGACCTTGCCCTTGGCTGCGGCGGCGAGAATCTTCTCGGCGGCGGCGACGGCGGCATCGGCGGCGGCGGAGCGGACGTCGGCCAGCGCCTGCGCCTCGGCCTGGGTGATCTTGGTCTCGGCCATCTTGGTGCGGCGGACGACGAAATCTTCCATTCGCGTCTTGGCCTCGGCGGCAAGACGTTCGGCCTCGACCTTGGCGCCGGCGATGATGGCGGCGGCCTCGCCTTCAGCCTCGCGCCCTTTGCGCTCGAACTCGGCCAGCAACGCCTGGGCTTCCTCGCGGAGCCGGCGCGCCTCGTCGAGCTCACCCTTGATGCGGGTCTGGCGCTGATCGAGCGTGTCCATCAGCTTGCGGTGCACGCCGAGATAGGCCAGCAGGCCGAGGAACAGCAGGAAGGCCAGGGCGACCCAGTTCTCGGTTTCTTGCAGGGCGTCGAGCATCGATAAATTCCTAACGCTTCAGCGCGTTGCCCAAGGCGGCGGCGACCTCATGCTCGGCGGGCGCCTGTCCGATCAGGCGCTCGACGATGGCGGACGCGGTGTCCGCCGCGATCGTGCCGACATGACCCATGGCGGCGAGGCGGGTCGCGGCGATCGATTGCTCCGCTGCCGCCAGCCGCTCGTGGAGCTGAGCTTCGAGCCGCTTGTTGGTCGCCTCGGCCGCGGCCGCCTGCTGCTCGCGGGTTTCGGCGGCGATCGCCTGGGCGCGGGCACGGGCATCGGCCAGCGCTTTCTCGTAAGCGGCGTGGGCGGCGTCGGACTGCTCCTTGAAGCCTTGCGCGGCTTTGAGATCGTCGCCGATGCGCTTGCTGCGCTCGGCGAAGATCGCACCGATGCGCGGCAACGCCACCTTCGCCATCAGCACGTAGAGCAGCACGAAGCTCACCGCCAGCCAGGCCAGCTGCGACGGAAAGTGCTCCGCCTGGAACGGCGGAAACGCGGGGTGCCCCGCGGGCGCTTCGCTATGGGCGGCAGGCTCGGCCATGACGGCGTTTTTTACAGCCCGAACAGCAGCAAGAGCGCGATCAGCAGCGAGAAGATGCCGAGCGCCTCGGTGATGGCGAAGCCGAAGATCAGGTTGCCGAACTGGCCCTGAGCGGCGGAAGGATTGCGCAGCGCGGCGGCCAGATAGTTGCCGAAGATGATGCCAACGCCGACGCCGGCGCCGCCCATGCCAATACAGGCAATGCCGGCACCAATGTATTTCGCAGCCGTCGGATCCATGTGAAAACTCCTTTTCGAGGTTGTCGGGCCGTCAGTGGCCCGGGTGTATCGCATCGTTGAGATAGATGCAGGTGAGGATGGCGAAGACATAGGCCTGCAGGAAGGCCACCAGAAGCTCGAGCGCGGTCAACGCCACCACCATGGCAAACGGCAGCACCGCGCCAAACCAGCCGAGTATTCCGGCGCCGGCAAGCATGATGATGAAGCCGGCGAAGACCTGCAGCGTGATGTGGCCGGCGAGCATGTTGGCGAACAGACGAACGCTGTGCGAGACCGGGCGCGACACGAACGACAGCACCTCGATGATCACGATCGCCGGCAGGATCGCCTTCGGCACGCCCTTCGGCACGAACAGATTGAGAAAGTGCAGGCCGTTGCGCCAGAAGCCGTAGCCGATGACGACCAGGAACACGGTGAGCGCCAGCGCCGCCGTGATGATGATCTGGCTGGTCACCGTGAAGGAATAAGGAATGAGCCCGATCAGGTTGGCGAACAGCACGAACATGAACAGCGTGAACACGAACGGGAAGAATTTCATCCCTTCGGTGCCGGCGGAGCTGCGGACCGTGTTGGCGACGAATTCGTAGGACAGCTCCGCGATCGATTGCAGCCGGCCGGGAACCACCGCGCGCGGCGCGCTGGCGCCGATCATCAGCGCCGAAACGCCGAACGACGATGATCATCATGAACAGCGCCGAATTGGTGAACGCGATCTGATGACCGCCCATGTTGATCAAGGGCACCATGTCGTGGATCTGAAACTGATGGATCGGATCGACTTTCATGATCTCGTCACTGTCGCGCTTAAAGCGCCAATTGCCTCGTCCTAGTCTTTGCGCAGACCTTTATCCAAACCGGGGCTTGCCACGACGCCCGCGGAACGCATCACATTGAGCACGCCGGCGGCAAAGCCGAGCAACAGGAATACAATGAGCCCCCATGGCGCTACACCGAGCAAGCGATCGATGAGCCAGCCGAGGCCGGCACCGACCAATACGCCGGCAACGAGTTCGCTCGAGAGCCGAAAGCCCCGGGCGTAGCCCGATGCGGTCGCCGCGCGATTTTCAGAAGCGTCGTTGGCAGGGTCGTCTGCACGTTGGCGTGCAAGACCTTCGCCGAGCCGCTGGAGTCTCGCGGAGAGAGCGGCCTCATCGGTGTGCGCCTTGCGGCCGTTGTCGCGCGCGTCGCTCATGGTCTCGACACTCGCGGATTTGCGGCAATCGCTCGACGCCCGCCCCCTGAAGCCGGGCGGACCATACTGAGAGGGTAAACCCAAGTCAAGAAACGCAAAACTTGTTCTAACATATTGAATTTATAACAGATATCAGCGGTTCTCCAGCGCTCGGAAGGGGCCGGATTGTGCGTTGCGAAGCTACAAGCCGCCGTCACAGCGCACGCCTTTAGGCGCACCCATTGTCCTCCCATATTGACTACGCATAGGCGACGTTCGCCGCTACTGTGTCGAATACCGCTCCCAGTCAGGAGATGACCATGTTCAGCAAGGCTGTCGCCCTCGCCATTGCCGCCGTCTGCCTGAGCACGCCGGTTCTTGCCGATGACGCCACGCCCGACACCAATGGCGGGCGCTACACGCTCAACAAAGTGACCGACGGTTTTGTCCGGCTCGACACGCAGACCGGCGAAGTCGCGCTGTGCAGCCAGCGCACCGTCGGCTGGGCGTGTCAGGTGGCGCCGGAAGATCGCGCCGCGTTCGAGAGCGAGATCGCGCGGCTGCGCGGCGAAAATGCAGCCCTCAAGCAGGCCCTGCTGTCGCACGGCCTGCCGCTGCCGTCCGGCGCGATGCCGGAGCCTCCCGCCGGGCACAACAACGACATCACGATCCGCCTGCCCGACGACACCGATATCGATCGCGCCGTGGCCTATGTCGGCCGGATATGGAATCGCTTCGTCGATGCCGTCAACCGGGCGCAAAAGCAGATGCTGAACAAGAGCTGACGGCGCGGCCTTGAGCGAACTGTCCGCCATCCATAGCACGCGCGTGGAGACGATCGCGCGGGCGGTGCTTGCGGTCCAAACATCCGGCGAAGGTTTTTTCGAGATCACGCGCGAGGTCGCGCGCTTTCTGGAAAACATCAAGGCGCGCGACGGCGTGGTGCTGCTTTTTCTGCGGCACACCTCGGCCTCGCTGGTGATCCAGGAGAACGCCGATCCGGACGTGCAGACCGATCTCGTCACCGCGCTCAAGCGCATCGCGCCGGCGGACGCCGGCTGGGTGCACGACGTTGAAGGCCCCGACGACATGCCGGCCCACATCAAGGCCATGGTCAACGGCGTGTCGCTGCACGTGCCGGTCGCCGGCGGCAAAATGGAACTCGGCACCTGGCAAGGCATCTATGTGGCCGAGCATCGCGCGCGACCGCACCGCCGCGAGGTGGTGCTGCAATTTCTCGGCTGTTGCGGCGAATAGTCAGCTGTGATCGCCATCACATCATGCAGTCTGCGCAACGCTGCAATGAGAGCCGCAGCGTAGTCGCTCGGGTTCCGAACCAATAGCTGCTAAGAAGTCGCGCAGGGGCGGGAAAACGCGCGTCCGAGCGGGAGGACCAAGGGGACTTGCGTCAGGCCGGGATTGGCCTTGAGAGGTTCGCGCTTGGATCGCTTCATCGGAATGGCGGTATTCGCCAAAGTCGTCGAGTTCGTCGAGCTTTGCCGCGGCGGCTCGGCACTTCGCCATGTCGCCAGCCATGGTGAGCAAACATATCCGCACGCTCGAGGAGCGGCTCGGCGTGCGGCTGCTCAACCGCACGACCCGCCGCGTCAGCGCCACCGAGGTCGGGACAGAACTACTATGAGCGCTGCCTGCGCATCCTCAACGAATTGGAAGACGCCGAACGCGCCGCCGGCGATCTTGAGGCCGCGCCGCGCGGCCTGCTCCGAGTGACCACGTCGGTGTCGTTCGGCGCGCATCAACTGGCGCCGGCGGTCGCCGATTATCTCATCGCCTATCCCGACGTCTCGATCGACTTGAGCCTGCACGACAATTACGTCGATCTGGTCGAAGAGCGCATTGATCTGGCGATCCGCCTCGGCCAGCTTTCGGATTCGAGCCTAATCGCCAAAAAATTATTTGCGGTGGAAATGGTGCTTTGCGCGTCGCCGCGCTATCTGGCTGCGAACGGTACGCCGCAAAAGCCGCGCGATCTCGTCGGGCATAATTGCCTGATCTACACCTATGCGGCGCCGCGGGCGTGGACCTTTACCGATCAAAAAAACGACAAGGAAGAGGTCGTCCGTATTTCCGGCCGCTTACTGGCGAACAGCGGCGACGCGCTATTGGCGTTGGCGCTCAAGGACGCGGGCATACTCCTCGTGCCGGACTATCTGGTCGCGGAAGATTTGAGCGCCGGACGACTGGTCCGCCTCTTGCCCGGATACAGGACTCCGGATACGCCGGTCTACGCCGTCTATCCGCACAGCCATTTTCTGTCGGCGAAAACCAGGACATTCATCGATTTCCTCGCGGCACGTTTCGCCCATCGGCCTCAGAGCAAACAAAACGGCCATGACGACACCAAGCCCATTCCCATGCCGGCTGATCTGCGCGCGGTGACTAACGGGACGGGACATCCATCCGCTCAGAGCAATTAAAGAGGAAACGAGGGCGAGCCAGGCTCGCCCCCGTTTTCGTCGATGCTTCAGTCGCGCAGAAGCATCTCGTTGTAGCCGGTGCTGCCGCCGCCCGTCAGTCCCGGATTGTTTGCGGCATCCGATCCGGATGTGAACGGAACCGCGGCGTAGTCATAGAGGCCGGTCGTGCCAACAACGGCGAATCTGTCGTGACCGGTCTGGCGAACGGCGACCTTGCCGGCATTGCTCTGCCGGACGGCAATCTGCTCGTTCTGCGGCGCGACGGTCCAAGCCGGCTTGGTGCCGCCTGGTCCATAGGTGAACGGCAATTCGTTGCCGGTACCAGAGCTCCTGTCGAACGACTGGGCGAGTGCCGGCGATGCGACGCTCATCGCCGCCAGCACGGCAATGAGGGCAAACTTTGATGTGTTGATCATGGATAATCTCCTCGTTACGCAGCCGATAACGGCGTGACGCCGGTATCGCTGTTGGCGAGGAGATGGGCTGGATAGCGGCGATTTTTAATCGGCGAACCGGCGAACAGACTATCAATGAAGGGCGAACAATCCATTGGCGCAAAAGCGCCGAATTGTGCCCCGTTCGCGGCTGTTTTGACCGTGGACGCGCCGGGGCCTGCTGCCACAATCCGGCCTGTGGACCATCGACGCCGATCGGTCCTAAAATGCCGCACCCGATCGGAACGCCACATTGGCCGAAGCGCAATTGCACCATCTTCTGATTGCCGACGATCATCCGCTGTTTCGCGGCGCGCTGCGCGAGGCGGTGTCCGGATTGTTCGGCCGCGCCGACATCGGCGAGGCCGGCACGTTCGAGGAGATCACCGAACAGCTCGAACGCGGCGGCGATGTCGATCTGATCCTGCTCGATCTCAGCATGCCCGGCGTGCGCGGCTTCTCCGGCCTGATGTATTTACGCGCGCAATATCCGAGCCTGCCGATCGTGGTGGTGTCGGCCAACGACGACCCGGCGGTGATCCGCCGCTGCATGGAATTCGGCGCGTCGGGCTTCATCCCAAAGACGCTCGGCATCGACGCCATGCGCCAGGCCATCGCACGGGTGCTGCAGGGTGAAGTGTGGACGCCGCCCGACGTCGATCTGGCGCGCCAAACCGACGCCGAGACCACGGCGATGATCGCGCGGCTTTCAAGCCTTACGCCGCAGCAGGTGCGCGTGCTGATGATGCTGTCGGGCGGCCTGCTCAACAAGCAGATCGCGTTCGAGCTCGGTGTCTCCGAGGCCACCGTGAAGGCGCACGTCTCCGCAATCCTGCAAAAACTCGGCGTCGAAAGCCGGACCCAGGCGGTGATCGCTGCGGGCCGCATCGAAGCGGGTCAGTGGCCGCTCCATCCGCCCCCGCGATAGCGGGGCGGAAAGAATTACTCCGCCGCCACCCGTTGCACGCGCCACTGCGTGATCAGAGCGCGCAAAGACGCGGGCTTGAGCGGCTTGTGCAGGAGATGCGCGCCCTCGGCTTGCGCTTCCTCGCGCACGTGCAAGGAGCGGTCGGCGGTGATCAGGATCGCCGGCAAATCGCGGCCAAGTTGGCGGCCGAGGCGGCGGCGCAATTCGGCGATCGCGGCGATGCCATTGCCGCCGTCGAGATGATAGTCGACCAGCAAGCCGTCCGGCTCGAGGCCGCTGGCGTCCATCGCCGCCAGCGCCTCGGTGAGGTCGGCGGCGGTCAGCACGCGGCAGCCCCAGCCGCCCAAAAGCTTCTCCATGCCGTCGAGAATGCTGCGGTCGTTGTCGATGCACAGCGCGACCGTGCCGGTGAGCCGGCCGGCGCCGGTTCGCGTCATGGCGGCAACGGCCGGGCTCGCCGCGGCAGCAGCCGCGCGCGGCACCTCGACGGAAAAGCGCGAGCCGCGCCCGACCACGGATTTCAACGCCACCTCGCTACCGAGCACGCGGGCGATGCGCTCGACGATGGAGAGGCCCAAGCCGACGCCGCGCGCGACCCGCGCGCCTTGATCGAGGCGGTGGAATTCCTTGAACACAGCGCGGCGCTTGGCATAGCGGAATGCCGATGCCGGTGTCGTAGACGTCGATGCGCAGCTTGCCGCCGCGGCGCCGGCAGCCGACCAGCACGCTGCCCGCGGGCGTGTATTTGATCGCGTTGGAGACGAAGTTTTGCAGAAGCCGCCGCAGCAGGCGGCGGTCGGAGCGCACGGTGAGCGCGCAAGGCATGAAGCGCAACTCAAGGCCCTTTTCGCGGGCCAGCGGCGCAAATTCGACGTCGAGCCGATGCAACAATTCGTCGACGCGGAAATCGGTCAGTTCCGGCTTCATCGCGCCGGTATCGAGCCGCGAAATGTCCAACAGTGCGGCGAAAATCTCTTCGACTGCTTCGAGCGAGGCGTCGATGTTCTGCACCAGGTCGCCGTCCTCGCCGGCGCGCTGGCGCTCGATCAGGCTGGTGACATAGAGCCGCGCCGCATTGAGCGGCTGCAGGATGTCGTGGCTCGCCGCGGCGACGAAGCGGGTTTTCGAGACGTTGGCCTCGTCGGCTTCGGCCTTGGCGCGTTCGAGCTCGGTGTTGAGCCGGGTCAGCTCCTTGGTGCGCTCGCGCACCCGGCGCTCCAGCGTGGCATTGGCGCGCTCCAGCGCCTCGGCCGCCTTCACGCTCGGGGTGATGTCGGTGAACGTCGTCACCAGGCCGCCGTCGGGCATGTGATTGGAGCGGACTTCGATCACCAGCCCGCGCCCGGCAAAGCGTTCGAGGAACGGCTCGACCTCGGACGTGTATTTGGCGATGCGCTCGACGATCGCCGCATCGAAATTCTTTCGTCGTCGCCGTGCTGGGCGACGTAGCGCAAAATCTCGCCGAGCGCGATGCCGACGCGGGTGAGGCCGTGCGGCAGATCGAAGATCTCGCCGAACTGGCGGTTCCAGCAAACGAGATTGAGGTCCTTGTCGAATACGGCGATGCCTTGGCGCACGTGGTCGAGCGCGGTCTGCAAAATCTCGCGGTTGTAGTGAAACGCCGCATTGGCGTCGTCGAGCAGCTTTAGCGCGTCTTTGGTCGAGACCGTGCGCTTGCGCAACAACAGCGACAGCACCAGCCGCGACGACGCCGCGCCGATGGCCGACGCCAGCAGATATTCGCCGTATTGCAGCAGCTGGAAATCGGCCTCGGCCTGCGGCTCGAGGCTGATACGGCGCGAGGCGGCGAAGCTTGCGAAGGAATCGCGGGTGCGCTCCTCGCCGAGATAGCGCGCCACGGTGGCGATCAACTCCTCGACCGTGACCGAGGCGCGCCGCAGCCGAAAGCTCGGCGCCATCGGCGCCAGGATCGGCGCCAGTGTCGAGGGCACGAACACATCGGCCTGCACCCGCTCGATCGCTGTCGGCCGCCGGCTCAGCGAGCAGCCGATATAGCAGGCTATATTGACGGCGAGGCTCAGCAGCACGCCGTGAACCAGCGGCGGCAGATCGAGGCCGAACAGCGCCTGCGGCCGCAAAAAGCTAAGGCCCCACGGCCCGTCGGTGAGGATGCTGGCGCTGACGATGCCGGCATCGGAAATGCTCGGAACGAGCAGCGTATAGCCCCAGACCAGAATGCCCGCGGTCATGCCGGCGATGGCGCCGCGCGCGGTGCCGCGCGGCCAGATCAGCCCGCCGAAAAACGCCGGCGCCAGTTGCGCGATGGCGGCGAACGACAATAGCCCGATGGCGGCAAGCTGCGCCTCGCCGGCCGAGCGATAATAGATGTAGGCGAACAGCAGGATGACGAAGATGGCTATGCGCCGCGTCATCAGCAGCCAGGCGCCGGAATCGCTCGGGCCGGCGAGCGTGGCGCGGCGCTTGAGCACCAAAGGCACCACGATGTCGTTCGACACCATGATCGCCAATGCCACCAATTCCACGATCACCATGGCGGTCGCCGCCGACAGCCCGCCGACGAAGGCGATGAGCGTGATCAATTCGGAATGGGCGGCGATCGGCAGCGCCAGCACGAACATGTCGCTGTCGACCTTTCCTGCGGGAAACGTCAGCAGGCCGGCCATGGCGATCGGCAGGACGAACAGATTGATGAGCACGAGATAGAGCGGGAACAGCCAGGCGGCGCGGCGGATCTCGGCCTCGCTGTGGTTCTCGACCACCGCGACATGGAATTGCCGCGGCAACAGCACGATGGCGAACAGCGACAGCACCGTCATCGCGCAAAAGCTCGTCAGCGGCGGCACGCGGGTGAGCACCGCCGCGGTATTGGCCTGGTCGAGCGCGCGGGTGAACAGCGCCAGCGGGCCGTGAAACATCACGAAAGTCACGAAAATGCCGACGGTGAGGAAGGCCACCAGCTTGACGATCGACTCGGTGGCGATCGCCAGCATCAGGCCGTCCTGATGCTCGGTGGCGTCGGTGTGGCGGGTGCCGAACAGCACCGCGAACGCCGCCATCAACAACGCAACGAACAGCGCGCTGTCGCCGACGATCGGCTGCGCGCCGCCCGGATAGGCTTGCGCCAAGATGGTGCCGACCGACGACGACACCGCTTTGAGCTGCAGCGCGATATAGGGAACCATGCCGACAATGGCGATCAGCGCCACGGTCGCCGCCACCGCCTGGCTCTTGCCGTAGCGCGCGGCGATCAGGTCGGCGATCGAGGTGATGTTCTGGCCCTTGGCGAGCCGCACGATGCGGATGAGCAGCGGATAAGCGAGTCCGACCATCACCATCGGGCCGATATAGATGGCGAAGAAATCCAAGCCGCCGCGCGAGGCAAGCCCGACGGAACCGAAGAACGTCCACGACGTGCAATAGATCGCCAGCGACAGCGGATAGATCAGCAATCGCGACGTGGTGCCGCGCGACAGCTCGCGCCTGCGATCGCCGTAGCTCGCCACCAGGAACAGAAAGCCGATATAGGCAAGGGCAATGATAACGATGACCCAGCCCTGCAACATGGCCTTACCCCAAACGTGACCTTGGCCAACGCGTGCTCGCGGCGTTTTTAGGTCCGCCGCGCCCGATTTTAATGAAAGTCATCACTTTTCCAATGGCCTGTCCATGCCTCCGCATCGCGTTGACGGCGCAGTGGCCAGGGAGCATTCATGGGGAAACGATGATCCCTGCCCTTCCCTCGCGGCGCGTGCTGATCGAAACGACCGAGACGCTTGCGATCGCACTCGCCGGCGGACTGACATTTACCTATCTGGCATTGCCCGCGGGGCTGGTCTCTGGCTCGGTTCTGGCCGTGGCGACAGCGGCACTGTTGGGCCGGCCCGTGCGGATGCCGCTCCTGCTGGCGCGCATCTGCTACGTCAACGTCGGCATTCTGCTCGGCGCCGTGGTGACGCCGGAGACGTTGCGCGGCGTGACGACGTGGCCGGTGAGCATCGCGCTGCTCATGCTGTGCACCGTCGTCATGATGCTGGCGACCTCGAGCTATTTGCGCGTCGTACACCGTTGGGATCCGCTCTCCGCCCTACTGGGCGCCAGCCCCGGCGCCATGGCGCAGGTGATCGCATTGTCGTCGGAGCTCGGCGGCGATCTGCGCGCCATCGCCATCGTGCAGACCATGCGCGTGCTGTTGATCGTGATCGGCCTGCCGAACGGGCTCGCTCTGTTCGGTCTGGTGGTGCCGGCGGTTGCGGTGGCGCGGGGCCCCGCCGACGTCTCCGTGCTCGGGCAAATGATCCTGCTGGTCGTGGTCTCGGTCAGCTTCGCTGTTGCGTTTTTATACCTGCGATTCCCGGGCGGGCTGATGTTCGGCGCGCTGACCGGATCGGGCCTGCTGCACGGTTCCGGCTATATTCATGCGGTGCTGCCGTGGTGGATCGGTAGTAGCTCGGTGATCGCGCTCGGCGCGCTGGTCGGCTCGCGCTTCGCCAACACATCCGCGCGGATGCTGGTCGGCTATCTCGGCGCCGCGCTTGGCTCGTTCGCCGTGTCGATGGCGGTCGCAGCGTTCTTCATTGCCATTGTGGCCTATTTCTTTCCATTTCCGATCGCCAATATCGTCATCGCGTTCTCGCCGGGTGCGCAGGACACCATGATGGTGCTGGCATTGGCGCTGCATCTCGACCCGGTCTATGTCGGGGCGCATCATCTTGCGCGTTTTCTGGTGGTCACGTTCTCGGTAGCCATTGCGGCACGCCGGATTGCTCGGCAAAAGCCCGCGCCCCGCAATCGCAATCGGCTGGACTAGGAAGCCATCAATCGCAAAATATTACGCTTCCGACTCGTCGTCTTTGTGCTTGTGCAAAAACCTGGCAATTTGCCCTCGCAACGCCGCCGTATCCAAGAGCTCACCCATCGATCCGGCGGTGTCGAAAAGCTCGCGCTGCAGTTTCGCCGGCAGCGTGTTCCACTGCATGATGACGGCAGCGCCCAGGCAGCGAAGAACACGCTCTTCTTCGACGACAAGGATGATGGCCGGGTTGCTCTTCGGCCGGCACTTGCACCATCTTGTCGAATTTGTTCGCCAGCCATTCTTCGTTGTCGGCAAGCGAGCTGAAACTATCCTTGGAATCTTGCAATTTGCGGATCTGGCCTGCGTCGTTCGATCCTTTGATGAGATCGCCGTATTCCTTGGACTTCGCGCGATATTTTTTTTCGGTGAACATTTGAACTTTCCTCCTCATGACCCCGCGACGGTTGCGCAGGTCAAATTCCGTGAGCCGGCGCCGTGATACGTGAGCCGGCGCGGTAATAGATGTACGACGATTGGCGCTCTGCGGCGCTTGGAGCGCTCGGTGAGGCGAGATGATGAGCCTACGCGTGAACGCCGATTGCGATAACGATGGCGAGGACAATCGCTGCTTCTACAATGTAGATCCACAATGCGCGCTGCGTGAATCGCAAAATAACATTTGTTGTTGTCGTCATGACTTTACCCAATGAAGCACTGGACCATGCAAATCCTATTTTAAATATGGGTATTACTATTTGATATTACAATAGAAGATCGCGCCACTATACTATTATGACGCGGGAAACGCGCGCTCTGACGTTCCACGAGTGATCGAGCCAAGGCCGATCGAGCCATGGGTGATCGAGACTGTCGTGCCCTGGGGGTTCGTCACGGTGTCTACATGAGCGCCGAGCTGCTTGGCGAGCGCCTCGACGATGATCGCGCCCAATCCGGACGTTGTCCTGGTCGAACCCAGATGAACCTTCTCTGTCCCAATCCCATTGTCGGAAACCGCGAGCCGCCAACCTGTATCAGCCGCCTCATAGGCAACGACAAGCCGGCCAGCCGCCCGGTCGCCGACAAAGGCGTGCTTGAACGCGTTGATCACGAGCTCCGTCACGATGAGACCAAGACTGACCGCCTCGGCGGATGAGGCGGTGCCGCCTTCAGCCCGGACCTGCAATGAGACCGGACGATTGTCATCGGTCATCGAGGCTGCCAGGGTTTCGCACAATCGAACGAGATAAGGGCCTACTTCGATCGGCCCGCCGTGACCTGACGCCAGCAGCTGTTGCTGCACAGCCGCCACCGACATGACCCGCTGGTGCGCGTCCTCGAGATGCTGCCGCGTCTCCTCGGACTTCACCGTCCGCGCCTTCAGCGACAGGATGCCGGCGATGATTTGCAGGCTGTTGGCGACGCGATGCTGCATCTCCTGCAGCAGCGTTTCCTTCTGTTGCAGCAGATTGGCGATCTCCCGTTCGGCGGCGCGACGATCGGTGACGTCTTCGATGGCCAGGAGAATGAGCTTGCGGGAGCTTTTTTGAAAAAACACCTCGCGCGCATTCAGGAGCATCGAGCGTCGTCCGATAATGGGGAAGTCGCGCTCGACCTCGTAAGCCTCCATCGCGGCGTGCTGAGGCGCTACCCCTTCCAGCAGCAGCCGAAGCTCGGGGATATCCCATTGGCCGTCGCCCAGCCCGTAAACCGGACGGCCATGAACGTCCTGACGCTTCATCCTGAAGGCCTGATAGAAAGCGCGGTTTGCCGTGACGACGCGCAGGTCCTGATCGAGGACCAGAAGGGGTTCGCGGATCGTATCCACGATCGCCTGGGCGAGCAGGCGCCCATCATCGAGGTCTATGAGGAGCGAGCTACTGGGCAAGGCCACGACGTCTGCCGGCCGGGAGAGCTCTCGATAATATGACGGTTCCATGTCTACCCTCACCAAAAGCGACCAACGCGTTGCCCGCAACAAGCGGTCGGCCACGACTATCGCCCCGCTTCCTTGAATTCTCCTCCGCTACGAAAGAATCTGGCGACCGGCGAAAGATTAAGCGTGCCGACCGTTGCGCCGATGTCGAGAAGACAAATCTTCGCCGCTACTGAAGGCCCTTGCCGAGGCGAAGGCTGTGCAAAATTGCTCACTCCGAGGATTGTGGATAATCGTTCTCCGGGATTTTATTCTGATCGTCCGGCGCCGGCATCTGGGCTTGCCGCCAGCATCCTCGCGGACTTCTGCGAGGCGCTAGCGGCGCGTATCGATGCGGCTGCGGCCGACACGGCGACACGGCGACACCGATACGATTAATTCAGGAAACAATATTACATTATTTTGAATTACTATTTATATTGTACTTATAATAACTGTAATGTATTGTATTAATACAGTACTATTGTCTTTTTTTGCAGTTTAGCACTCGTAATAGGTCAATCGATAACTATGTAGAGAGTTCTCAGGTCCCGGTGCGGGGCCAACAGGAGTTTGCCATGAAGAATCTCACACTTTCTTTTTTCAAGGACGAAACGGCTGCGACCGCCATCGAATATGGCCTCATCGCCGCCGGCATCGCGGTTGCGATCATCGCCGTCATCCAGGGCCTCGGCACCAACCTGAAGAACACCTTCAGCAGCGTATCGACCGCCCTCAAGTAAGCGATCAATCACGAAGGGGGCTTCGTATCTTGGCCGAAGCCCTCAGTTGCCAAATTCGAATCGAAGCCGGTCTGGCGTCGAGAGCTGCTGAGCAACAGGCGCCTGAGGCGCCGGGCGGCTTTCCCACTCACGCGGAATGGCGATCACGATCGCGAATTTCATCAAACAGGGACGCACGCCATGGCTCAGCAACGGCTAACCGACACGACAGCCAATACGATTCGCGATCGCTATCAGACGTTGTTCGCCAAAACCTTCACGCCGAACATCCGGTATGAGCAAATGCCGGGGGCGGACGAACGTAGCGCCTATGCGATGGAATATGCCGCGTATCGACTTGGCCAGATCGACGAGAAACTGGGACGCCTCGTAGAAATAATGGAGCGGGGAACCGCTCGATCCCCGCAGGCATGAAAGTAGGCCGCCGTGGCAGTGTTTCGGAAAATCGTCAACCCCGACGCCGGCTTGAGCTGCGTGACCTGTCCGACGTGCTCTTGCGAAATTCCGGTGCACAGCGCCGTGCGTTTGGCGCGAGAGTTTTCCGTAAAGTGTCCGAATTGCGGGTTGCGAACGGAATACCAGTCGGCCGAGCTTCACGATGCCAAGCCGGAGGCGGAATCACTTCGTGAATTTCCAAGAATTCAATTTGGCAGGAAGGGCGTAAAGAAGATCGAGAACGAGAATATTTTCATTCAACCGGAAACTCGGCTGAATCAATTGGTGTCTTGGTTGCTGCAGTAGACTTGGTTGCTGCAATAGACTTGGTTGCTGCAATAGAGTGGGTCCCGCTTGAGGACATCGACCGGGCCTCGGTGAACCGGCGTTGCTTGCGGCGCTCTGTAGTACGAATATGGCATACTGAGAGAGCAATTTTGCTCAGACGGCTACCGCCAAGGAGCGCATGCCGATATTGGGATGTCGGGGCACGGAGCGTGCCCCATGTCGAAAACGGATCAATTCTGGCAATACGCCAAGGAGGCGATACTTTCGGCCTCCTGCGCCGAAACCGACGAGGACAGGCAAGGTTTGCTTGAGCTTGCGCGGACCTGGACGCAAGCGGCATTGCTGGAGCGGGCATCCTCAGTCGATCGTAACAGCCCGGCTGAGGCCAGCACGGCGTAATTTGCGATGTAATCAGCGGCTGCGCCTCAACGCGAAAAAGTTAAAGAACGTCCGCTCGGAGATCTACGATGCAGCGCCAGATTCGGGAAGAAGAACCACGGTTGACCGAGGACGAGGTCGCCCGCAGAATACTCGGACCTCGCGGTGTGCCGGGCGGTCAGGATACCGCGAAAATGACGCCGCAACAGGCAAAGAATATTCCCAAGACCGGCGAGTTCGACGGCCATACCGCCTGATTGATTGAGCCGGACCTCGTCCCCGCCGATCCCGAGCCGATCGCGACGGGGTGGTCAAAATTGAACAGACTCACCCCCGCCCGAATCCGCAAAATTACCGAGTCTTGATCAGGCGTCACGCCGAAATCCAGACCAGCTCCGGTTGTCCACGAAGCCCCCCAGCCTCAGGCAGCCGGAGCACCTTTTTCGTCCACAAAGGATGATGACCACGCCGCTTTGGATGAATCTGTGGTGGCTGCCGCGATGCGACGCTATCGGCATCCTTACTGCTGCGAGATATCCTGCGCCGGGGCATCTGGCGTAAGCAGTGCGGCTGCATGCTCTGTTGCATGCACCATCTTGTCACTATTCTCGTTCACCCACTGCGCATTGTCCGCGAGCTCGGTGAAGCTTCGTTCGAGCCTTTGAAACTCCTGCGCCTCGTTGGGGCCGTTCGCTATTCCCACCAATTTGGCATATTCGCTCGCTTGGGCGCGATATTGCTTGGCATTGAACATCGGCAAGCCTTTCTGCGACAGGCATCCCTTCGGCTCACAACCTTCAAGCTGTCGCGTGATTCATCTTTTTAGGTGCTGATGATAAACGTAGTTCGATGGCCGCGTTGAGTTTGTGCAGAATTGCTCACGGGCATAGGCCACTAAAAGGCACGGGCAATTGAGGCGAAGCGCATCGCGGCCTGACACGCGAACGTGTCCCTTTGCCTTGCAACCCTTGGCCGCGATCGGGCGTTGTCGGTGCAGTCACAAACATATTTTTGTTTGAAACACAGGAGAATCACGTGCTTCACAAGAAAACTCTCATCGCCCTCGCGGCCGCAGTCGCGCTGGGTTGCGTGCCAGTGGCGACGAATGCGCTGGCTGCCGGCGGCCATCCAGGCGGTCATGGTGGTGGCGGCGGACAGGTCTCTGCCGGGCATGGCGGCGGCGGCGGCGGACAAGCCTTTGCTGGACGTGGCGGCAGCGGACGCGCGATGGCTGGCCCCGCCCGTGGCGGATATGCGGGTGGCTACGCCCGCGGCGGTCGTGTTGTCGTCCGATCCGGCGGCGGCGGCTATTACGGCGGCGGCGGATACTACGGCGGCGGCGGCCCGATCTACGACAGCTGCTCCGGTTATGGCGACGGCTATGGTGGATGCCCCGGCTATGGCGTTCCCATTATCGGCGCCGTGATCAATGGCGTCTTCGGCGGCTACGGCGGCTACGGCGACTACTGAGGACATCCGGCAGATTTGAAACATGGGCGGCCGCCTTTCCGGTTGGAAGCGCGGCCGCTTTTGCTTATGCGCGTATCATAATAAGGCTGACCACCCTCAGACCTCAGATTTTCGAAACGCTAAAGGAAGGCACGGTCACCCCGGATTGAACCGGCTTCGCGGTCGCAATCTTTCTCCTACCAGCCGGTTCCGACCAGGGCGGTCGCGCGGTCCAGACCGAATTTCGCCGGGCTTTCGATGACGAGCAGCTCCGCGAGCAGTTGGCGTGCACGAGAGACGCGGCTCTTGATCGTTCCGACCGCTACCTCACAGATCGCCGCCGCTTCGTCATAGGAGAAGCCCGACGCAGCGACCAGAAGCAGCGCCTCGCGCTGCACTTCCGGCAGCTTTGCAAGAGCCTCGATGAGCTCCTTGAATTCCAAGCGGCCGAACTGCTCGGGGGGCATTTTCAGACTGGCCAGGTAGCTGCCATCCGGATCCTCGACTTCGCGGCGCCGCTTGCGGTATTGCGACCGGAATAAATTGCGGAGAATGGTGAAAAGCCAAGCGGCCATATTCGTCCCCGGCGTGAACGAACCGATATTGGCCATGGCTCGCATTACCGTTTCCTGCACCAGGTCGTCCGCACGGTCGGCGTTACCGCTTAACGACATCGCGAATGCGCGCAAATTTGGAATGGCAGCGAGCATGACATCCCGCACGGACGGCTCAGGCGTTACCCGTTCCGTCGACTTGCCGACCGACGTCGATCGCGCCGCATTTACGTCCGTCAAGATGATTGCTCCCTCGGCCTCGTGTGGCGCGAAACGCTGATGCGGGCGACCAAGCATGGCACGATCCGGTTCAGACGGCGTCCGCGCGGGGAAATTCACGTCAAATCCGACCGAGCAGCATAAGAACGACTATGATGATCAAGATGACGCCGATAATACCGATACCGCCGTGTCCATAGCCGTATCCATAGCCGCCGAAGCGGCCACTGAAGCCGCCAAGCAGGAATATGACGAGGATGATGACGAGGATAAGTCCGAGCGACATGGTCTTGTCTCCAATTTATTGGGTCGACTGAAGGCCATTACAGCGCTGAAGTCTGTGCAATATTGCTCACATTGAGCAGGCGTGTGCCCCGCATGCTCCCGCATGAACAAGATATCATGTAAATTCAGTTCTTGATTTGCGGCTGCTCGTGCAGAACGACATTCAACAGTGAGCTGTGGACTTCGATACCGTTCTCGATGCTGCCGTTGTATTCAATGAAGCCAAGCTTGCGAAATTTGTTCATGAAGAAACTGACGCGCGACCGCGTCGTTCCAATCATTTCCGCAAGCGTCTCCTGGCTGATTTTGGCGATGATCGGCTCCGGTCTGGTTTCCTTGCCGAAGTTAGCCAACAGCAGGAGCATTCGGGCAAGCCGTTTCTCGCTCGAATTGAACAACTGATCGACAAGGTCGGCTTCAACGCGGATGGCCCGGCCCAGAAGATGCGCAATGAACAGTTCGGAGAATGCCGGTTCCTGATGGATCACCCGGACAATGGCCGCCTTTTCCAGGCGGACAATGCTGGCGTCCGTCATGGCCGTGACCGTCGACATGCGCTGCACCTGCCCGGCAAGGCACCCCTCGCCGAAGAACTCGTCCGCTCCTAGAATAGCGACGACGGCTTCTTTGCCTTGCTCCGACACGACGGTGACCTTCACCTTGCCCTTCTGGATATAGAAGACCGCATCGCCAATCTCCCCTTGTGAAAAGACGATCTGGCTTTTGCGGTATTTTGCGAGGCTTCGCCCGTCCCCGACACGGGCGAGAAATGCTTTTGGATCGAACGAAGCTTTGCCTTTCCTGGGCAAAGCCGCTCTGCTTTTCCTGCCGACCGGTGCCGTCCGGGATGACGGCCGCTTCAGCACAGGATTGGCGGCCTCTACGATCACTTTTCCCATCCTGCCGTTGGTTTTGTGGGCCATCAGGAGAACAGCACCGCAAACCGCGCGCCTTGGTTCTCATCGCCTCGACCAATCTGCAATTCGCCGCCGATCCGCTCCCCGAGAGATCGAATAATCCGCATTCCCAGTCCTTTGCCGGCAGCCGGATCAAATCCCTCCGGCAGAGCCGGCCCATCGCTGGCCACCGACAGCGCGTAGCCCTTCGCCGGATTTGCTTCTAACCTGACAGTGATCCGCCCGATACCGTATTTCACTGCGTTGGTGATCAGCTCGCTGGCGATGAAGCCGAGCGGAATGGCGGTGACGGCCGGCAACTCGATTTCAATGCCCTCGACGGCGATGACCCGTTCAGGGTGCGCCGAGGACAGCATCATGGAGAAATCACGACACAGGTCCTCGACATATGGCTTGAGCGCAAAGGTTTGTACGCCATCGAATGAGTGGAGACGCCGGTGGATGCGCCCGATCGTGGCAATTCGATCCGCTGCTGCGGCCAATTGTGAAACAACCTCGGCATTCTCTGACGCCCGGCCTTGCAGCGACAGCAGGCTTACGACCATTTGCAGGCCGTTCAACAGCCGGTGATCGGCCTCCTGCCGCAACACCGCCTGTTGTTTGATCAACTCGTCCTTTTGACTAAGCAGCGCTTCTTCCCGGGCAAGCGCCTCGCGAAGCCCGCTTTCCGCGCGCCGGTGTTTCACCAGCTCGCGTTTGTAGCTCGCGACCGTGCGACGCTCGCGGTTTTCAAAGACGATATTCGGGGAATCTTCCCTCTGCGGCGACTGTTCGATGATCATTTTGCCACTTCCCTCTATGTCCAATTCGTTCCTTGGACACCTGGACAAAAGTGAATTTTCGGCCGCGACCGGCCAAACCGCTTTGATCCAAATCAATCATGTCCGATACCGGACATTGATTTTGCCGCCCCGATTGCTCGCTTTGCCGACAACTCTTTATTGCCGCACTCAAACCGATAGGCGGCAGATCGCTAATCAAACCAGCGGCGGCGAATTTCGCGCCTGCGCCCAGTTATTATTATATATACTCTTTTTTCATTTTCGCCCGGACGTTTCGTCCAGAGTATGTCGAGGGCGATGGATGCCTGTAGTCGAGGCTAGCAAGTGATAAGAAAAAGGTGCGGACGCTCATTCACGGCGTCCCCTATTTCAGCACTCACCCTTTATCAACCTGCTCTTCTTTCCCTGCAAAGTCGAGTAAAATGTCCGGTATCGGACACTACGCTTGCCTGCCCCGCGAAAAGGGCGCAGCGTGCCGTTGTGTCCGATAGCCTTTGGGAGGCTGCGATGGACAATTTTGTCACCCGAGAGAATATCAAGCGATATCGCAGGCTTGCCGGCGAGTCGACAGACCCTGCCGAGCGATCGCGGATTATGAAATTGCTGGCCGAGGAAGAGAGCAAGCTCACTCTGGACGCGTGCCGCCAAGGCGACGCTCCGCAAGGACGATCACCCGTCAATGCGGCGACCGGGAATCCGGTCGAGCATGACGGAGAGCGGCCGCGCAGTGGTAGCTAGGCGCAACGCTGCGGACCCGCCTGCCAACCGGTTGCTCGGTTTGCTGCCGCCCAAGGATTACGCGCGGCTGCGCCCGCATCTTCGCCGTATACCGCTTGAGTACCGGCAATCGCTCTACCGCGCTCACCAGCCCATCGGATTTGTCTATTTCATCGAGACCGGCGTCGGCTCCCTGGTGAACACGATGGCGAACGGTCAAGCCTCCGAGGTCGGCACGATCGGCAACGAAGGGCTGGTGGGTCTGCCTATCGTGTTCGGCGACGACAGGGCACCCACCGGCGTTTACATCCAGGTTCCCGGTGCCGGCCTGAGAATGAAGGCAGCGCTATTCAAGAAAGAACTGACGCGAAGCGCTTCGATGCGAACCGTAATGCTGCATTACGCCCACGCCTTCTTCAACCAGGTCGCGCAATCCGCCGCCTGCAATCAATTTCATTCCATCGAGCAGCGCTGCTGCCGTTGGCTGCTGATGACGCATGACCGCATGCAATCCGACGAGTTTCTGCTGACGCAGGAGTTTTTGGCCATGATGCTCGGCGTGCAGCGGACCGGAGTCACGGCTGTGGCCGGCGTCCTGCAACGGGCCGGCCTCATCCGCTACAGCCGCGGCAACGTCACCATTATCGATCGCCGCAGCCTGATCCGCCGTTCGTGCGAGTGCTATGGCGTTTCCAAGAAGGAGTTCGATCGTCTGCTCGGCGAGCGGACAATGCGCAAAGTCCACTCCAATTCATAACGCGCCCTGTTCGTCATCCGAACTGGGAAATGCCATAGAGAGAATTTCAGCGTCAAGCCTGCCAATTTGAGCGGCTTGAGCCTTGGTAATCGCGCCTTAGTTGGTCAGGCCTCGGCGGTTCAAAGCTTTCCGAGCAAGACCAAGATCAGCAAGATCACGATGATCAGGCCGAGGCCGCCACCACCGTAGTAGCCGGTCCCGTAGAACGGGCCGCCCCCAATCCCGCTAAAGCCTCCAAGCAACGCGATGACTAAAATGATGATCAGGATGGTGCCGATCGACATAGCCTTAATCTCCCTAGTCTGGTCGTGAGTGTCGTTGGAACACGCGACCTTGCGACCTTCTGACTATCGAAGCAAGATAAATGTCCGGCGCCGGACATAGTTGATCTGGATCAATGCAGCCAGACTTTGTCCGCATCTCCTGATCGGCTTGATGCCGAACTATTTCGGATATTCGACATGGGGCTACATCGGGCGCGCCCGTTGACCCAAATCAAAGCGTTCGTCGGCGGTATCGGGCAAAAGAAGACTCTGGGACGATTGGGTGGCGGAACCAATGCCTCTCGTGGCATGGGCTTGCGTCAAGTCAGTGGATGCGAGAGATGACGACGAATGTTAGCTCAGATGCATCTGAGGCCGAGAGCCGCGGCAAGGTGGTGAAATTTATCGGGACGCCGCCTACTGCAAAAAAAAGCTGGTTTGGGATCGGAAAATATGGGCTGGCCGCAACGGCGGCTTCGATCATCATCATTGCGGGTATCGTGGTATGGCTATGGGGGATAGGCACGAAAAGCAGCGTGCAATACGTAACGGTGCCCGTCGCGCGCGGCATGGTTACACTCGGCGTAACCGCGACCGGGACCGTCAATCCAGAACTGACGGTCATCGTCGGGAGCTACGTCTCCGGCGTGATCCAGAGTCTTTCTTGTGACTACAATACGGATGTGAAGGCGGGCCAAGTTTGCGCCAAGATCGATCCGCGTCCGTTCCAGGCGACACTCAATCAGTATTCGGGTCAGCTCCTGCGCGATCAGGCCATCCTCGGAAAGGACCAAGAGAATCTCACGCGCTATCAGCAGCTCGCCGCGCAAAACTCGATTGCGCGTCAACAGGTCGAAGATCAAGCCTACGTCGTGCAGCAAGACCAAGCGACCGTCAAACTCGACCAGGGGCTTGTCGAAGGCGCCCAGCTTAATCTCGGATATACCAATATCGTGTCGCCTGTGGACGGCACCGTGGTGTCCCGCAATGTGACCCAGGGGCAGACCGTCGCGGCCAGCTTCCAGACGCCGACGCTGTTCCTTATCGCGAGCGACCTCAAGAAAATGCAGGTCGATACCAATGTCAGCGAGAGCGACATCGGCGGCATCAAGGAAAATGACGACGGCAGTTTCACTGTCGACGCGTTTCCCAAACGAACCTTTCAGGGCAAGGTGAGGCAAGTCCGTCAGTCTCCACAAACCGTGCAGAACGTCGTCACCTACGATGTGGTGATCGGCGTTGATAATTCGGACCTGGCGCTCAAGCCGGGTATGACCGCAGCAGCCCGGATCGTCGTCGACCAGCGCAGTGATGTCATTCGGGTGCCGGATCAGGCGCTTCGTTACGTTCCCAAAGGCTATCATGCGGCACCCGCGCAGCCCGGCGCGGCGCCCTCACGATCCCTAATCCGATCAGGGCCAGATCTGGGTTCTTCACGACGGCGAGCCAACGGCTGTTGCCGTCGTCCTCGGTCTCGACGACGGTAGCTTTACCGAGATCGTGAACGGCGACGTCAAGCCGGGCGATCTGGTGATCACAGCGGAGCAAAGTACCACAAGACGCCAAGCCGCGACGCCGCCACCGCGATTGTGATCGTTCAGTCAGGCCACGGCCGAGAGCGCGAATATGCCGGAACCGATAATCAGAGTTGAGAACGTGACGCGCGTCTACCACGTCGGCGATGTCGACGTGCATGCGCTGCAGGGCGTCAGCCTCGTTGTCGAGCGCGGCGAATTCGTCGCCATCATGGGCTCATCCGGGTCCGGCAAGTCCACGCTGATGTCGATCCTCGGCTGTCTCGACAGGCCGACGAGCGGCGAGTATTACTTCGAAGGCACCGACGTCGCCCATCTCAGCGAGCCCGAGCTTGCGCAGCTTCGCAGCGAGCGATTGGGTTTTGTCTTTCAGAGCTTCAACCTGCTCGCCCGCACCAGCGCGATCGAGAACGTCGCGCTGCCGCTGTTCTACGCGACGACGAACCGGTCAACGGGCGCCTCTCGCGTGGAGCGCGCGCGGGCGGCGCTCAGCCTGCTCGGGCTAGGCGATCGCGAGCGCAATACTCCGGGCCAGCTCTCGGGCGGCCAGCAGCAACGCGTCGCCATCGCCCGCGCCCTCATCAACAACCCGGCCGTGCTGTTTGCCGATGAGCCGACCGGCAATCTCGATACGCGCAACTCGCACGACATCATGGACACGCTGCAATTGCTGAACCGCGAGCGCGGCGTCACCTTCATCGTTGTCACCCACGAGGCCGACATCGCCGCCTATGCAGATCGCGTGATAACCATGCGCGACGGCAAGATCGTATCCGACGAACGAACGCGCAAAGCGAAGCCGCCGCCGCGCATTGCCGGCAACCTCGTCGCAGTCCACGGCGAATCCGTCCCTCCGCCGCGGGCAGCGGCTGGTGCGATCGGCGCGTCATCCGGCGCGTTCTGGGCATTCGGATCGATGATCGCAGCCGCCGCGATGGAGGCAATCCTCCGTAACAAGATGCGCTCCGCGCTCACCATGCTCGGCGTCTTTATCGGCGTCGCCGCGCTCATCGTGATGGTTGCCGTCGGTCAGGGCGCCAACGAAGCGGTCCTCAAGAAGATCGAGAGCCTCGGTACCAATCTGGTGGTCGTTGTTCCCGGCGCCACCACGATCGGCGGCATGCGCGGCGGATCGGGAAGCGCCTCAACGCTCACGGTCGCCGACGCCGAAGCGCTGCGCCGCGAGGCACCCGCCGTCGCCAGCGTCAGTTACCTGATCCGACAGACCGGACAAGTTCAATTTGCCAATCAGAATTGGACGACAAGCATTCAGGGCGTCAGTCCAAATTATCCGCCGGTCACCAACTGGCAAATTGCCAGCGGACGCGGGATTTCGCGCGATGACAACGATAGTGCCGCGCTGGTCGCCGTCCTTGGCCAGACGGTCGTCCGCCAACTGTTGGCGACCGATCAGAACCCGATTGGCGCTCTCCTCCAAGTCAAGAGCGTGCCGTTGCGCGTTATCGGAACCTTCGTCTCCAAAGGGCAATCGAACTTCGGTACCGACCAGGACGATGTCGTGATGATCCCGTTTACCACTGCCGAGCACAAGGTGCTCGGCGTCGCGGCGCCGACCGCGCAGCAGGCGCCGCTCAATTGGGTTTATCCGCCGCCGCCCAATCCCTACAGCCTGCAGCCGCGATTGATCGGTTATGTGAACCAGATTTATGTCCAGGCGACGGGTGGGGATCAGGTGCAAACCGCGATCAGGCAGGTCACCGAAATTCTCGCGCGCCGCCACCAAATCCGGCCCGGCGACGTGAACGATTTCCAGGTCCGCAACTTGAGCCAGATCGCGGAGACCGCTGAAAGCAGCAGCCGCATCATGGCGCTTCTGCTTGCCGCGGTGGCCTCGATATCTCTCGTTGTCGGCGGCATCGGCATCATGAACATCCTGCTCGTGTCGGTGACCGAGCGGACAAGAGAGATCGGGCTGCGCATGGCGATCGGCGCCCGCCGGCTGCACGTCCTGTTGCAGTTCCTTGCCGAGGCGGTCTTTCTCAGCGTCAGCGGCGGCATTGCCGGTATCGTGATCGGCGCGGCGTCCTCGATCGGCATTTCACTGATCGTCGGCTGGCCCGCTCCAATTTCCCTGCCGGCCATTGCTGGCGGCTTTTTGTTTTCCGCCGCTGTCGGCATGTTCTTCGGATATTACCCGGCGCGCAAAGCCGCCCGCCTCGATCCTATCGAGGCTTTACGATACGAGTGACGAAATTAATCTAGATCAACAAGACACCGGTAGCATCGCAGGCTCGATTTGCGAGCGCTATTGCGCGCTGAAGATAGCTCTCAGGGCATGCAACCAATGACCGAAATGCGGCAGCAATCCATGGGCCGGGACGATCGCCTCGTCGCTGATCAGACGCGAGCCTCCCGGCCGATGTTCGAACACGAGCACGCGCTGGTGGAAGGCCTGAAGCTCGGGCCGGTGCGCGATGCTGAGAAAGGCTGCCCGTGACAGGCGCTGAGCGATCACTGTCAAAAGATGCTCTTGGCTTGACGGGTCGAGCGCGGACGTTGCCTCGTCCATCACGATGAAATCAGGCTCGTGCAACAACAGCCGAACGAAGGCAACGCGCTGCTTTTCTCCGCCGGACAATGCGTATTCCCAGGACAATTCTTCATCGAGCCGACTAGCCAGATAGTCGAGACCGACGATATTCATTAATTCGTGAAGCTTCTCGTCGTCGACTTGCGTGCGACGACAGAGGATAGGTGACGACCCGCCGCAAGTTGCCGAGGGGGACGTAGGGATATTGCGGCATCAGAAACAGCGTGGCCTTGCGCGGAATGAAGATCTCTCCCTTGCCCCATGGCCACAGGCCGGCAATCGCCCGCACCAGGGTGCTTTTCCCGGTGCCGGATTCGCCCATCACCAGAATTCTTTCGCCGGGGTTGACGACGACATCCGCGTCGTTGATCACGACGGTGCCGTCCTCGAGAGTGACGGAGAGATCGCGCAACCGCAGCGCCGGTGCGTCATACTCGATCCGTCTGATCGTGCCGGGCTCGCCCGGCCGGCCCACCGCTTCGAGATAATCGAGCGACGCCATCAACGATCCGACGCGCCGTACCGACGCCAGCCAATCCGCCAGCCTGGGATAGTTGTCGACCAGCCAGTTGAAAGCCGATTGGACGTAGATGAAAGCGCCGGCGACCTGCATCACCTCGCCGAGCGTCATCGAGCCGTCGAGAAATTTCGGTGCGCATAGAACGAGTGGAACTGCCGGCGCCAGCACGGTATTGCCGTTGGAGACCACCGTCGCTCGCATCAACTGGTAGCAAAGCAGGAGCCATTGGCGCAGGACCGATGCGAGCGATCGCCGCAGTCCCTCATGCTCTTCCTTCTCGCCGCCGAGCAGCGCAATGCTTTCGCCGTTGTCACGCAAACGCGTCAGTGCATAGCGGAACTCCGCCTCGGTCTGGTTGACCGCCTCGGATACGGCGACGAAGCGACGGGCGATCATCACCATCGCGAGGCTAGCGAGGGCCGAGTAGATGATGGCTGCCAATACGAGATATCTTGGAATGAACACCGACATACCCGCCGCTTCGATGGCGAGATTGCCCCCCACGAACCAAAGAACTCCGATGAATGTGATCGCGGTCACGGTCGAAGACAGGATGCCGACGGCGAAATCGACCGGCGGGTCGGTCGCCACGCGGGCGTCCTGCGAAATGCGAGCCTCGGGATTCTGGTGGTCGCCGCGCACCAGATTGAGCTGATAATAATGGCCGTGCGCCAGCAGGCGCTCGATCAGGCGTTCGGTCAGCCATTCGCGCCATTTGCGCTGCGTGGTCATGCGCCCGTACACGGCGACAACTCCCAGGCTCACGATCGCAACGGCGAGCGGCACGAACAGCAGCGCCTGATGCAGCACCGCGGCGCCGTCCCTTTGGGCGAGGGCGTTGAAGATGTCGCGATTCCAGATATTCAAGCGGAATTGGGCCGCAAGCTGGAGAAAGACAAGCAGGACGAGACCAATCGTCAGCAGCCAGGCAAGGCGCCGCGAGTCTCCTGACCAGAATTGTCTTGCAGTCGACCAAAACAGCCGCGCGCGCGCCCGCTGCGACGGTATTTTGTGTAGCTCTTGAACCATGCCCCCAAGTGCCCGGATTGGAGAGCTTTCGCGCTCGCGCCGCTGTCCGCGATCGGACGCGGTCGACCAAAGCTAGTCAAATTTGCATCGCCTGAATACCCGTGCCATGCTAGGCGCGACCGTTTCGCGGCCCTGCCAACGGCAACCCTCAGATAACCGTGCCCAACAATTTCCCGATGCCGGCGGTGAAAGCCATCGCCAGCGCGCCCCAGAATATCACGCGGGCGGTGCCGCGCAGAACGTTTGCGCCTCCTACTCTTGCCCCTATCGCGCCGAGAAAAGCGAGAAAGGCCAATGACGCCGCGGACACGATGGGCACGAGCGCACTCGTGGGCGACACGATCACCATGAGCAACGGCATGGCCGCGCCGACGGAGAACGATGCGGCCGATGCCAGTGCGGCTTGCACCGGACGCGCGGTGGTGATCTCCGAAATCCCAAGCTCATCGCGGGCGTGGGCGCCCAAGGCATCTTTCGCCATCAGCTGCCGGGCAACTTGCCGCGCCAGGTCGCGATCGACACCGCGCTTGACGTAGGTTTCGGCAAGCTCATCGAGCTCGAATTCGGGATTCTCGCTCAACTCCTTGCGCTCGCGCGCCAGATCCGCGCGTTCGGAATCGGATTGCGAGCTGACGGATACATATTCGCCGGCGGCCATCGACATGGCGCCAGCCACCAGTCCCGCGACACCCGCGATCAAGACGGCATTCTGCGTCGCCGCGGCTGCGGCAACGCCGACGATCAAGCTCGCGGTCGAGAGAATGCCGTCGTTGGCCCCGAGCACCGCCGCTCTCAACCAGCCGATGCGGTCGACGAAATGGCTCTCCGGAAGCTGCCGTAGGCGGCTCATCAGCCTTTAGCCTTTCTAGACTCACCTCATAGAATTTCTGCGCAAACCTTAGCAACGCTGGTCATGCCGATAGCACGCGCTGCGCGACGCGATAAGTCTATGTCGCGACCGCGCGTGAACGGCCCGCGATCATTAATTGTTACAACCGTTGAAGCGCCGGTGCGGGGGTTTGTCAGCCTCACCCGCGTACCGAACGGCAGCTTTTTGTGCGCCGCGGTGAGGCCGTCGGGCCGGAACGCTTGGCCGCTAGCCGTGCCCGAACCGGCGCTATATTGGGTGGCGTTCATAGAACCGCTGGGACAGGTGCCTCGGTTCGGTGCGGCGAGGGCAGCGCTGCCAAACGGCGTGGAGACCAGCAATAAGGGAATTGCGAGTATGAGCCTGATCGACATGATCGATCTCCCGTTGCGGCTGTATCGCACAATTGGCGCTATCGGAGCGTTGCCCCACGAGAAAAGACCCCCGCCGAAGCGGGGTAGGAAGCGGGGCAAATCTCAAATCAATCCAGACTTACCGGCGGTCTTATTTGCCGCGCAGCGTGTCCTTCAATCCGCCAATCGCATTTTGCACTTGGCCGACGGCTTTCTCGGTCTTGCCTTCCGTTTCCAGCTTCTTATCGCCGAGGACCTTGCCGGCGGCTTCTTTCACGGCGCCCTTGATCTGCTCTGCAGAACCTTTAATTCGATCCTTATCCACGGTCAACTCTCCTGCTCGTTAGGTGTTGAAGAAACGGCTTCAATGTCTTGTTCTCGACACGACGACAACGGGCTTTATAGCCCAGCATCATGCGGTTTTTAATTATCTATGTCCGGAAGCGGACATAATTGATTTGGATCAAAAACAGTCAAAGTTTTTGGCGCGATAATCAACTTTCTTAGAGATGGAGCCTTAAAATGGCGACGTACAGATTTAATCCCCCTCTGCAGCTGCGCAATGATCCAAGCTGGACAATCGTTTCGCTCGACGAAGTGGCAGAACTGCTTGCTGCACATGCCCTCGCCCACGCCGATGGCGAGGCCGCACGATATCGCGATCAAATCAGGCATTGCACAACGCCCGAGGCGGCCGCGAACCTCGGGAGCGCATTGCGAGATTGGGCCATTCGCAAGCGATTGGTGGCTGCACCATTGCATTGAGTTTGCGATGGGCAGATTTGCCAACACATCAGAGGAACAGCACCGTGAATCGCGGCGTTAGTCTCTCCACAGTGTCACACACCATCAGGAGTTTGAATCATGCCGAGCAATATGCCGCCGGTGCCGCCGGCCAGCCGCAACAAGATGGGCCCGAAGCGTGACCCGCAAGGGGCGCAAGAGAAGAAGTTCGTGAAGCACGAACATCATCCCAACGCTGCGGAAGAGGGGGATACTGCCAATATCAAGCAGAACACCGCGAACGAGGGCTACTATCGCGGCCGGCGAAACGGTTGATTGGAAGGACAGACTGGCAAGCGCATCCGTGTGAGCAATATTGCTCAACCGGCGAAGGGGCGGTCTAGTTTTCGACGCGGGAGTTATTTCTTGGCGCGTGGTTTGCCGAAGGCTGCCGTGACTTCCTTCTTCTTTATGCGTGCCGCCGGGTTGCCGCGCTGCCCGAGATTTTGCTCTTCGGTGCCGTCCCCCATCATGCCGGGATAAGCCACCTTGGCTCGCTTCTTGGTCTTGGTCCGCGATTTCTTCGCCATGCCAAATACTCCGTGTGGGGTGTCCGATGGGTGGGTGGGAAATAAGACGCCCTTCGACTGTCAGAATAGCTGAACTGTCGACGCGATAAAGACTGTGCAGAATTGCTCAGTTTAAAACGCAAGACCGACGAGGCCGCGCGCTGCACCCAACGCCATCGGGAACAAAACATCGACGCCAGCCGTTATCCGAGACCCAACCGACATCGAGGAAACGACAATGGATAAAGATCGCATCGAAGGCTCGGCCGAGCAGGCCAAGGGAGCCGTCAAAGAAGTCGCCGGGAAGATCCTCGGCGACAAGAAGCTGGAAACCGAAGGCAAGACCGACAAGGCTGCCGGACAAGTGCAAAACGCGATCGGCGGATTGAAAGATGCAGTGCGCGGCAAATAACGCCGTCCGGCAAAGGAGATTTGTTATGGAATTGATCCTGATTGTTCTTGTATTGGTGCTGCTGTTCGGCGGCGGCGGCGGATACTGGGGTCGCAGTCGCGGTTACTGGTGACCGAACGCGTTGCCGCGTTCGTCAACACAAATTGGACGCACGACGTCGAAGCTAAGCAATGGAACGTGAGCGATTTGGCTCACGGTAACGCCAATATTTCAATCACAAGTATTTAATCACTCGGCGGCGAGCGCGCGTTCCTTGAACGGCAGGCCGAGCTTTTGCCAGACGTCGACCAGCGCTTCGGCCAAGTGCGTCGATGAGCGCATCCTCGTGATACGGGCTCGGCGTGATGCGCAGCCGCTCGGTGCCTTTCGGCACGGTCGGATAATTGATCGGCTGAAGGTAGAGGCCGTGGTCGGCGAGCAGAAGATCGCTCGCCGCTTTGCACAGCTCCGGATCGCCGACATAGACCGGCACGATATGGGTCGGGCTGGTCATCACCGGCAGCCGCGCGGCGGTGAGCACCGCCTTGGTGCGCGCGGCGCGATCCTGGTGGCGTTCGCGCTCCCAGTGCGAGGTCTTCAGATGCCGGATCGCGGCGGTCGCCGCGGCGGCGACGGACGGCGGCAGCGCGGTGGTGAAGATGAAGCCCGGCGCGTAGGAGCGCACCGCGTCGATCAGCGCGGTCGAGCCCGCGATATAGCCGCCGAGACAGCCGAACGCTTTTGCAAGCGTGCCCTCGATCACGTCGATGCGGTTCATGACGCCGTCGCGCTCGGTGATGCCGCCGCCGCGCGGGCCGTACATGCCGACCGCGTGCACTTCGTCCACATAGGTCATGGCGCCGTAGCGCTCGGCGAGTTCGCAGATCTGATGCATCGGCGCCAGATCGCCGTCCATGGAATAGAGGCTTTCGAACACGACGAGCTTCGGCCGCGCCGGATCGGCGGCGGCGAGCAGCGCTTCGAGATGCGCCATGTCGTTGTGGCGGAAAATCTGCTTATCGGTGTGCGCCTGGCGCACGCCCTCGATCATCGAATTGTGGTTCCAGGCGTCGGACAGGATCAGGCAATTCGGCATCAGCTTGGCGAGCGTGGAAATGCCGGTCTCGTTCGAGACGTAGCCTGAGGTGAAGACCAGCGCCGCTTCCTTGCGGTGCAGGTCGGCAAGCTCGCGCTCGAGCTCGACCACCGGGTGATTGTTGCCGGCGATGTTGCGGGTGCCGCCGGCGCCGGTGCCCATGCGGGTCGCGGTCTCGACCATGGCGCCGATGACCTTCGGATGCTGGCCCATGCCGAGATAGTCGTTGGAGCACCAGATCACGACGTTCTTCGGCCCGTCCGGCGAATGCCAGATGGCGTGCGGAAAGCGGCCGGCGATGCGCTCGAGATCGGCAAAGACGCGGTAGCGCCGCTCGTCGTGCAACCGGCCGAGCGCGTCGACGAAAAAAGCACGATAATCGACGCGAGAATTCCGACGATCATTCATAGGGAAGTATCCGGCAGGCGCGCTCCGCCTGTGACCTCTTTGGAACTCGACCAGGGTAGTTTTAGAGGCGTTCCAGGGCGCTTGTCGAGGCTTTATCGGGGCGATTGGTTGCCGCGCGCATTGATACGGATCAATGCGGTATCTGCAGCCCCGTTATCCGGCCCCTTGCGCGACGAGTTCGAGCCTGGTTCCGAGCTCAGCCACGGGCTCCAGGGATCGGGCGGCACCAGGCCCTCGGTGACCGAGACCGGCACGATCCGGCCGTCGTCGGTGATGCGGCCGATCATCACCGGCTTGAAGAGGTGATGGGTCTGGCCATCCATCTGCACGGTAAAGCCGCTCGGCGCGGCGATGCGCTTGCCGCCGAGCGCCTCACGCACCTTGGCGACGTCGGTGGTGCCCGCTGCCTCGACCGCCGCGGCCCACAAATGGAACCCGATCCAGGTCGCTTCCATCGGGTCGTTGGTCACCGCGTCGGGCCTGCCGATGAAGCGGCGCCACTCGGCGATGAAGGCGCGGTTCTCCGGCGTGTCGAAGGCATGCAGGTAATTCCAGGCGACGAAATTGCCGGCCACATTCGAGCGCATCAGCGCCGGCAGCTCGGCCTCGTTGATCGACAGCGACATCACCGGAATGACGCTTGAGCTGACCTGCTGGGCGGCAAGCTCGCGGAAGAAATGCACGTTGGCGTCGCCGCTGACGGTGGCGACGATGGCGGTGCGGCCGCCCTTGGCGAAGCGGCGGATATGCTCGACCACCGCGCGCCAGTCCTTCAGTCCCGACCGGCGTGTAGCGCTCGGCAATGTCGGCGACATGCTGGCTCGCCAGATAGCCTTTAAGGATGGCGTTGGTGGTGCGCGGATAGATGTAATCGGTGCCGACCAGGAAGAACCGGTTGATGCCCTGGTCGCGCAGGAAGTTGACCGCCGGAATGGCCTGCTGCGGCGGCGTCGCGCCGGTATAGAAGATGTTGCGCGACGCCTCCTCGCCTTCGTACTGGCTCGGATAGAACAACAGCGCGTTGTCACGCTCGACGATCGGCAGCACTTCCTTGCGCGACGCCGAGCTCCAGCAGCCGAAAATGGCTGAGACCTTGTGCTCGGCAATGAGCTTTTGCGCCAGCTCCGCATAGGCCTTGGCGTCGGAATGCGGATTGACGATCACCGGCTCGATCGGGCGGCCCAACAGGCCGCCGCGCGCGTTCTGCTGCTCGATCAGCATGACCAGGAGTTCCTGCAACGGCCGTTCGCTCGCCGTCATGGTGCCGGACAGCGAATGCAGAATGCCGATCTTGATCGAGCCGTGCTCGAGATCGGTGAAATAGCTCGAGATCGCGTCCGCCAGCCATTTCGAGCGGCCGAGCAGATCCTCGGCGGTGGTCAGCACGCCGTTGCCGGCTTCCTCGACGCTGTTGGCGATGGTGGAGATTTCCGGCAGCACGCCGCCGACGGCGCCGGCGACCTGCTCGGCGCGGCTGCCGATGCGGTCGATCTCGGTGGCCTGGTGATCGAGGATGCCGGTCAATTGCCGGTTGGCCTCGCTCATGGTGGTCACGCTCGACGACACGCCGGCGATGGCTTCGACCGTCTGGTTCACCGCGTGCTGGATGTCGTGCACCTGGGCGCTGATATCGCCGGTGGCCTTGGCGGTCTGCTGCGCCAGCGTTTTGACTTCCGAGGCGACGACGGCAAAACCGCGGCCGGCGGCGCCGGCGCGTGCCGCCTCGATGGTGGCATTGAGCGCCAACAGCGAGGTCTGCGAGGCGATCGCCTCGATCAGTTTCACCACCGTGCCGATGCGCTCGGCGGCCGCGGCGAGGCTGCGCACGGTGCGGTCGGTGCGCTCAAGATCGGTCATGGTCCGCGCGGTGGCGTCCTTGGCGGCGGCGGCTTCGGCGGTGGACTGCACGATCAGCGCCAGGAGTTCGCGCGCGGCGTCGGCGACCGCGGCGACATCGCGGCTCGCCGCGGCGGCGGCATCGACCGCATGCGCGGTGCGCTGGCGCACATCGACATTGCGGGCGCCGAGATCGGCGGCGGTGACCTGGATTTCCTCGGCCGCGGACTGGAACACGCCGATCAGCTTGTCGACGGTGGTGCGAAAGCGCTGGGTGAAGAAGCTACGGCCGGCATGGTGCAGCCGCGTTTCCGCCTCGCGGCTGCGGTGATCGACCGCCAGCGCGTCGGCATCGATCAAAACCTGCCGCATCTGCTCCGCCGCCACGGCGCTGTCGCCGAGCGCGCCGCTGCCGATCCGCTCGGGCAGCGCCGCATAGCGGTCGCCGCCGGCGATCTGCGCGATGGTGCCGGCGACGCCGCGCAGCATCTGTTCGCACCACCACGCCACAGCCAGCGCGCCGACCAGCGCGGTGATAAGCCCGAGCGGCAGGCTTCCCGTGCCCCAGGTGATCAGGACCGCGACCGCAGCCGCAGAGCCGACGGGAAGCAGAATCCAGGCCGGCATGGGTCGGTTACGGGAATTGGCGGCCATTTGAACTTTGGGCGGGAAAAATCCTGGAGAACAGATGCGAAATTGCGCATATTCGATTACCAAAACCTTTAGCTATGCTGCGTTGCAGCGCATGAATATGTGGCAGACACGCTCAAAATCTATGCGCGAGGCACGCGAGCGCCGCGCAACATCGATCAGGACGTGAAGAACAGATGTCAGAAACTACCGCCGGTTTAGACCACGGCCTCACCAATTACGGCGACCGCGATTTCTCCCGCTACCTGCGCCGCTCGTTTGCGCAGTCCATGGGCTATTCGCGCGCGATGCTCGACAAGCCGGTGATCGGCATTGCTTACACCGGCTCGGACTTCAACAATTGCCACCGCCATTTCCCGGAACTGTTGGCGGCGGTGAAACGCGGCGTGCTCGCGGCCGGCGCGCTGCCGCTGGAATTCCCGACCATTTCGCTCGGTGAAGTCTTCCTCACGCCGACCAGCCTGAAATACCGCAACCTGATGGCCATCGACACCGAGGAAATGATCCGCGCGCAACCGATGGATGCGGTGGTGCTGATGGGCGGTTGCGACAAGACCGTGCCGGCGCAGCTGATGGGCGCGGTGTCCGCCGACCGGCCCGCCATCGCGCTGGTCGCCGGCCCGATGATGACCGGCCGGCATCGCGGCGAGCGGCTCGGCGCCTGCACCGATTGCCGCCGCTTCTGGGCGCGCTATCGCTCGGGCGAGGTCGATGCCGACGAAATCTCCGAGGTCGAAGGCCAGCTCGCGGTGACCGCCGGCACCTGCGCGGTGATGGGCACCGCCTCGACCATGGCCTGCCTCGCCGAAGCGCTCGGCATCTGCCTGCCCGGCACCGCGGCGATCCCGGCCGTGCACGCGGATCGCCTGCGCGCCGCCGAAGCGACCGGCGCGGCGGCGGTCAAGCTGATCGGCTCGAAGCTTAAGCCATCGCAACTGATCAACGCGAAGTCGGTCGAGAATGCGCTACGCGTGCTGCTCGCGCTCGGCGGCTCGACCAATGCGGTCATTCACTTGACCGCGATCGCTGGCCGCGCCGGCATAAAAATTTCGCTCGATCATCTCAACACGCTGTCGGATTCGACGCCGGTGCTGGTCAATCTCAAGCCGGTCGGCAACGGCTATATGGAAGACTTTCATGCGGCGGGCGGCATGGGCGCGCTGCTGCGCGAGCTCAAGCCGCTGTTGCATCTCGACTGCATGACGGTGACCGGCGAAACGCTCGGCCAGCGCCTTGAGGGCGACGCCGACAGCTACATCGATCGCTCGATCATCGCCGAGGCCGACAAACCGCTGGAGCCGACCGGCGGCCTGGTGGCGCTGTTCGGCAATCTGGCGCCGCAGGGCGCCATCCTCAAGCGCTCGGCGGCCGATGCCAAATTGTTCGAGCACGAAGGCCGCGCGGTGGTGTTCTCATCGCTGGCCGATCTCGCCGCCCGGATCGACGATCCGGCGCTCGACGTTGAGCCGCAGGACATTATGGTGCTGCAGAACGCCGGCCCACACGCGCCGGAATGCATGCCGGAAGCCGGCTACCTGCCGATCCCGAAAAAGCTCGCGCAGCGCGGCGTCAAGGACATGGTCCGGATTTCCGACGCGCGCATGAGCGGCACCGCGTTCGGCACCATCGTCCTGCACATCACCCCCGACGCCGCCTCAGGTGGCCCGCTCGGCCTGGTGCGCAATGGGGATCGCATCCGGCTCTCGGTGAAAGAGCGCCGCATCACGCTCATGGTGGATGACGCCGAGCTGAAAAAGCGCGCCGCCGCAATGCCGCCGCCGGCGGAAGCACCGCAACGCGGCTATGCAAAGCTGTTCGCCGAACAAATTCTTGGCGCCGACGAAGGCTGCGATTTCAAGTTTTTGATGCCGCGGTAAATTCACCTCTCCCCGCTACGCGGGGGGAGGGAGTTCAGCCCTTCGCCACCGCGATCTCCAGCGGAAAATCGTCGACCACCTCGTGGCCGCTCTCGGTCACGATAAACGTATGCCCGAGGAAAATGCCGAACAGCCCGTCCGGCGTGATCGGATTGGGCTCGGCCATGATCACCATGCCGGCTTTCAGCACTTCCTCGAATTTTTCCGCCGACACGTGCTCGGCGACCACGTGCGGGCCGTCGGTGACCAGATCGATGCCGTGGCATTGCGTCGGCCGCGACTGGTAGCCGTTGTCGCGGAAGAATTTGCTGGCGAGCCGCATGTTCTCCGCCGGCTTTCCCGGCGCGATCTCGGCGATGATTTTCTTGTAGCCGGGCAGCGTGATGTCGTTCCAGAATTTCTTCACCATCTCGGTCGGCTCGCCGACGCAAATGGGCGAGCCGATCTGCGCGGTGTAGCCGCGATAGCCGGCGGCGAGCTCCATATTGATGATGTCGCCCTTTTGCAGCACGCGGCCGGACGGCCGCGGATTGCCGAAAATCTGCGCCGGGTTCGCCATCGGCGTCGAGCCGATGATCAAAAAGTCGATGTCGCCGCCGCCTTCGAGGATGGCCGAGCCGGCGGCGGCGCGCAGCTCGTATTCCTTCACGCCGGGCCGGGCGCGGGCCACCATGGCGTCCATGGCGTTCTTGCACAGCACGCCGGCCTTGCGCACGCAGTCGAGCTCTTCGGCGCTGTGGATCGAGAGCAGCTCGTGCAGGAAGCCCTTGGTGAAGACCAGCTCGGCATCGGGCAGGTTGTCGCGCAGCACGTTGTATTGGTTCACCGGCATGTAGTCGCCGTGGCGCGGATCGATCTCCATCAGGCCGATGCGGCCGCGCTCGAGCTTCAGTTCGCGGATGCGCTCGACCATGATGTCGGCGTAGCGGCCGCTGCGGCTATGGCGCACGTCCTTGACGGCGATCTCGACCTGCCGGCGCACCGCTTCGGCGTGGGTGCCGCCCATGGAATAGATCATGGTCGGCTCGCCCTCGAGCGGCACCAGCACATAGCTCGCCAGCGCGTGCCATTCCCAATGGCCGGTCAGCCACAGCATGCCGCCGCCAAAGCTCCAATGGCTCGGCCCGCCGGGCACGATCAGCGCATCGAGCTTGTGCTCGCGCATCTTGGCGCGCAGCGCCGCATAGCGGCGATCGTATTCGGCTTTGGAGAACTGCTCCCACACCGCGTCGCGGTAATACGGCGTGTCGCGCATATTGGCGAACGGCAGCGACTGATCGAGTTTGCCGCGCACCACGTCCCACGGCTGCGGTCCGATGCGCGGCGGTCTGATTTGTGTGTTCATGTTCTCTCCCTGCGCCGAACGCGCTATTCCGTACACCCGCCGATGATCACGCGGCCGCCGGCGGCGGCGACCGCCTCGTTGGCGATCTGCATGTTGACTACCTGCTCGACCGTCGGCTTCTTCGTCTGGTCGATATAGCCGTTGGCGACGTCGTTATCGATAGTCCATTGCGTGCGCTTGGTGGAAAAGCCTTCGTTCACCGACCAGATGCAATGCTTGGTCTCAACGTCCCAGGCATATTCCACGGCCTCCTTGGGCTTGCCGGTGGCCTTCATCATGATCGGCACCACCCTGGCTTCGTCGCGATAGATGGTGCGGTTGGCCTCGATCATGGCGGCGACGGTGTCGACCATCAGCGCATGATCGCGCGCGATCCATTCGGTCGCGGCACCGTAGGCATTGAACATGTATTCGGGCAACAGATCGACGAGCTCGAACGAGGACATGCAGCTCCGGGCTTCTCCTTGAGCGCCAGATATACGTCCTCCGGATGCAGGGCGACGCCGTCGATCTGGCCGGCGAGCAAAGCCGGCAGCCGCGCCGCGGTCGCCGAGGGAATGAACTGCGCGTCGTTGGTCGTGAGCCCCGCGGTTTTCAGCACCTCGCGGCTCAGCAACCAATTGAGACCGCCGATGCCGCCACCGGTCGCGCTCAATCTCTTGCCTTTGAGGTCGGCCGCGGTCTTGATGCTTTCGGCCACCACGTAGGCCTGCGGCAAGCGCGGGGCCAATCCCCAAATCTGCTGCACCCTGACGCCGCGGCCGACTTCCACCGCATTGGTCGAGACCAGCGCGGTCCCTTGCGCAGCCGCGGCCCGCGCCGCCGGCAATTCACCGCCATCGAACTGGACGATGTGGGCGTCGATGCAATGCTTGGTGAAGTAGCCGAGCTCCAACGCCACGTAAGGCGAGGTATGAACCACGTTCGGCGGCGCGACGGAAATGCCGATATTGATCCTGCGCATCGCGGCGCAATTGGCCTGCGCCGCCGCCTCGCTCGTACCGAGCGCAAGCAGCACACAGAAGGCGGCGAGGCATTGCTCAGAGGCCGGCATTGCCATCCTTGCCCGCATCCCCTGACGGGCACTTGCGTTATGGCCTCGCGCGGTGTCAAGGCGGACGCGTCGAACCAGGTGCCGCCGCGTATTATAGTCGTTGGCCGGGCGCAAAAGAGGACTGACCCGTCATGCCGTTTCGCCTATTCGCCGCTTTTGCCCTCGCTCTCGTCCTGGCCGCGCCCGCCGACGCGCAAACCGTCTACCGGAAAGACGTCCCGGCCGGCGTGGCCACGCCGACCAACGGCACATTCTCGATCCGCTTCCCCGTCACGTTCAACGACGTCGAATTGAAGGCGGACGACCCGCCGGCGCCGCCGGCCATCGTGCGCATGCTGACGGGGCTGAACATCGACAACGTCAGATTCTCGGCGACGGAAACGCCGATGCTGGGGCTGGAGCCGCGGCCCATGGAAGATTTCATGGCCGCCATGAAGCAGCGGCCGGGCGCCGCGGTATCCGATGTTCATCGTGAGAGCAAAGACGGCACTGAAATTCTTGCGTTCGCGCTCGCCGATGCCTCGGGCGGCTATTTCTTCCACGTCGTCCGGGCCAACAAGACGCAATACATGCAGGTCATCCAATTTCCGGAAACCGCGCGCGCCCAGGCCGCGGCCGCGCGGGACGATTTTTTCAGTTCGTTCAAAATCACCAAGCCATGAAAATCTCGGCTATAGTCGGGCTTTCACGGTCGGGGTTCGCATGAAAATTCCGCGACGCGTTGTTCTCGGCCTCATCGGCACCGCGTTGCTCGGGCGTCCGGCCCGCGCCGCGGACAAGATCGTCGGCGGCACGCTCGGCGGCCAGGCGCCGCTATGGCCGTTTTACGTCGCGGCGCGCAAGGGCTTTTTCGCCGGCGAAGATCTCGACGTCGAGATCAACTTCGCGCAGAGCGGGCCCGCGGTTGCGCAGCAGCTCACCGGCGGCGCGTTCGATGTTGCGCTCAGCATCGGCAACGACAATGCCATCCGCGCCATCGACAAGGGCGCGCCGCTCGCGATCGTCCGCATCATCGGTAATACCGCGCCTTATGCGCTGATCGCCAAGCCCGAGCTGAAATCCATCGCCGAGCTCAAGGGCAAGACGATTTCGGTCGGCCAGGCCGACGACATAACCACCGTCTATTTCGAGCGGATGGCGGCGGCCAACGGCTTGCAGCGCGCCGACTACGACGAACTGGTCGGCGGCGTCGCCGCGGCGCGGCTTGCGGCGCTCAAGGCCGGCGTCGCCGACGCCGCCTTCGTGCTGCCGCCGCTCAACTTCCAGGCCAATGCCGCCGGCTATGTGACGCTCGGCTTCTCGGCCGATTACGTCAAAGACCTCCCCTTCACCGGCATGGTGGTGCGCAAATCCTGGGCGGCGGCCAACGCGCCGCTCGCCAAGCGGCTCCTCGCCGCGACCGACAAGAGCATCGCCTGGCTCGCCGACGACGCGCACCGCGGCGAAGCGATCGAGGTTCTGGTCAGCGCCGCGCACGCCAAGCCGGAAGACGCCGCCGCGAGCTACGACCTGCTGCGCCGGATCGCCTATTTCGAGCCGAGCAGCAAAGTCTCACGCGGCAAATTGCAAAACCTGATCGACGCGCAGCGCGCGCTCGGCAATGCCGATGCGTCGCTGACCGTCGATCGATTGGTGATGCCGGGTGTTACGGAGCTGACGGATTGATCGGCTCGACGTTATAAAGCGAACGCTAGTATCGAACAGATAACCGAAGAGCAGCTCTGGAAATCCCATGAAGATCGTGATCCCTGATGACTATCAGAACCTGGTCGATCGTCTCGATTGCTACAATCTAATTCGGCACCATGACATCACCCGCTACCGCGAGCCTGCGCGCGATCTCGATCACCTGGTCGAGCGCCTGGCCGATGCCGATGTCGTGGTTTCGATACGGGAGCGAGTCGAGTTCTCCCGTGCTTTGCTGGAGCGGCTGCCGAAGCTGAAGCTGATCGCGCTGGTGGGGCGCAATTCGCAGGCCATCGATTTCAAGGCTTGTACGGAGCTCGGCATTCCGGTTTCGACCGGCAAGAGCAATTCTCCCGTCGCGCCCTGCCGAATTGACGGTCGCATTGATCCTCGCGGCGCGGCGCAACGTCGCTCTCGAGGCGGAGCGCATGAAGCGCGGCGACTGGCCGTGCACCCTTTCGCATCGACTGCGCGGGTCCACCTTGGGCATTTTCGGCCTCGGCACGATCGGTCAGCTGGTCGCCGAGGCCGGCCGCGGACTGGGCATGGACATTCTGGTCTTCGGCCAAAGCGCTTCAGCGGCAAAGGCGCAGGCGGCAGGTTACGCCGTCGCGCGCGACAAGGCCGATCTGTTCGAGCGCTCCGACGTTCTCTCGCTGCATGTGCGGCTGCGACCCGAGACGACCGGCATCGTCACGGCCGAGGATCTCGCGCGCATGAAACCGACGGCGCTCCTGGTCAATACGTCGCGGGCGGAGTTGATCGCGCCGGACGCTCTGCTCAACGCGCTGCGCAAGGGCCGGCCCGGTTACGCGGCCGTCGACGTCTATGAGCAAGAGCCGATCATGGGCGGCGATCATCCATTCCTGTCGATGCCGAACGTCCTGTGCACGCCCCATCTCGGCTGGGCGGAGTGGACGAATTTCGAGCTCTATTTCCGCGAAGCCTTCGAACAGATCGTGCTGTTCGAGCAAGGCGCGCCGCTGCGGCTTGCCAATCCGGATGTCGTTGCGCGCCGGGGATAGGAGCTAGTGAAGCGGTCCACGCCTGATGCGGCTTTTCGTGGTGCTGCCGGTAAGGATTGAACTTACGACCTCCCCCTTACCAAGGGGGTGCTCTACCACTGAGCTACGGCAGCGTCCGGACGAAAATAAGCTCGCTGAAAAACCGCGGCGATCATTGCCATATGGGGGGAATCGGCGCAAGCGCGCCCCGGGCCAGTCCGCGGCGCGCACGTTGCTTCGCATTACTTTCACCGTCATCCTGAGGTGCGAGCGAAGCGAGCCTCGAAGGATGCACGGCCCGGGCCGTCGCCCTTCGAGGGCCGCTTCGCGGCCACCTCAGGGTGACGGAACATCGGCATGATCAAACCCGGCAAAGCCGAGAAATGGGCGGCGCGGAGCGCGCGGTTGTCGGCGGCGCTGCGGGAAAACCTCAAGCGGCGCAAGGAACAAGCGCGCGGCCGCAAGGCCGAGGATGTGGCGGCCGCCGATGCCGATATCGGAACCGGTCCCGACTTTCGCCGCAATCCGGGCGGGAAAGTAGGCGGCGGATCGGGTGGGCCCACGACGGGCCGCGGGGGCTGAAAAAATGGATCGCATTCGTATTGTCGGCGGCCGGCCGCTCCACGGCACCATCCCGATCTCGGGCGCCAAGAACGCCACGCTGCCGCTGATGATCGCGAGCCTCCTCACCGAGGAGACCCTGATCCTCGACAACGTGCCGCGCCTCGCCGACGTCGGCCTGCTCGAGCGCATCCTCGGCAATCACGGCGTCGACATCATGACCAGCGGCAAGCGCCCCGGCGAGACCGCCGATCACGGCCTGACGCTGCACATTTCCGCGTCCCGCATCGTCGACACCACGGCGCCCTACGAGCTCGTCTCCAAAATGCGCGCCAGCTTCTGGGTGCTGGCGCCGCTGGTGGCGCGCATGGGCGAGGCCAAGGTCTCGCTGCCCGGCGGCTGCGCCATCGGCACGCGGCCGGTGGATCTGCTCATCATGGCGATGGAGCAGCTCGGCGCCAAAGTCGAGATCGACGGCGGCTACGTGGTGGCGCAGGCGCCGCACGGGCTCAAGGGCGGCGAGATCGTATTCCCCAAAGTCACCGTCGGCGGCACCCATACCGCGATCATGGCGGCGTCGCTCGCCAACGGCACCACCGTGATCGAGAATGCCGCGCGCGAGCCGGAGATCGGCGACGTCGCCGATTGCCTCAACAAGATGGGCGCGCGCATTTCCGGCGCCGGCACAAGCCGCATCACGGTCGAAGGCGTGACAAAACTTCACGGCGCGCGCCACGCCGTGCTGCCCGACCGCATCGAGACCGGCACCTATGCGATGGCGGTCGCCATGGCCGGCGGCGATATTCTGTTGCAGAACTCGCGCCCGGAGCTGTTGCAGGCCGCGCTCGACGTGATCGCGCGCACCGGCGTCACCGTCACGCCGACCAATCAGGGCATCCGCATCGCCCGCAACGGCGGCAGCCTTGCGCCGGTCGAAGTGACGACGGCGCCGTTTCCGGATTTCCCGACCGACCTGCAGGCCCAGCTCATGGCGCTGATGACGCGCGCGCGCGGCACCTCGCACATCGTCGAGACCGTGTTCGAGAACCGCTTCATGCACGTGCAGGAGCTGGCGCGGCTCGGCGCCCGCATCCAACTCGACGGCGAGCGGGCGACCATCGAAGGCGTCGAGTCGCTCAAGGGCGCGCCGGTGATGGCGACCGATCTGCGCGCCTCGGTGTCGCTGGTGATCGCGGCGCTGGCCGCCGAAGGCGAGACCATCGTCAACCGCGTCTATCACCTCGACCGCGGTTTCGAGCGGCTGGAAGACAAGCTGGGCCGCTGCGGCGCGGCAATTGAGCGCCTGTCCGGCTAATCGGCAAATTGCTAACGTCCGGCCGCCCTCGCATTCCCTCACGCGGGAACGCACAAACGATCCACGTACACTTCCATGCGGTTGAATTTCGCCACCACTCTCCTTCGCATCGCGTCGTTGGTCATCGCCGCGACATGCTGTTCCGGCAGCGGCTTCGCCGAGGATTTTCCGACGCGTCCCGTGCACATGATCGTGGCGTTCGCCCCCGGCGGCACCGCCGATTTCACCGCGCGCGTCATCGCCGACAAGATGCAACATTTTCTCGGCCAGCCGATCGCCATCGAGAACAAGCCGGGCGCCAACGGCGCCATCGGCGCCGAATACGTGGCGAAGTCCGATCCGGACGGCTACACGCTGTTCTTCACCACGGTCGGCGCGGTGGCAATCAATCCGGCGCTGCGCCCCGACCTGCCCTACGATCCGCTGAAGGATTTCGTCGCGGTCGGCAAGGCCGCGGTGAATTCCACCATCCTGGTCGTCAACGCCGACATGCCGGTCAATTCGACGCACGATCTCGTCGACCTGGCAAAGCGCAAGCCCAATAGCATCACCATCGGCATCACCGGCCGCGGCGCGATTTCCGATCTCGGCCGGCAATTGTTCGAGGACGCCGCCGGCATCAAGCTGCAAGGCGTGCCGTATCGCGGCGCGGCGCCGGCGCTGACCGACATGCTGGCCGGCCATCTCGACGGCCTGTTCGGCGACGTGCCGACCATCATGGCGCAGGTGAAGGCCGGCAAGCTGAAAGCGCTGGCCGCGACCTCGTCGGAGCGTTCCGATATTTTTCCGGACGTGCCCACCTTCGTCGAACAGGGCTTTGCCGGCGTGGTCGGCGACAACTGGGACGCCGTGCTGGCGCCGGCCGGCACGCCGCAGCCGATCATCGCCAAGCTCAACGCCGCGCTGGTCGCGGCAGTGAACGATCCCGAAGTGCGCACGCGGCTGCACAATTCCGGCACCACGCCGGCGCCGAGCACGCCCGAGGCGTTCGAGAAATATCTGCGCGAGGAGATCGCGCGCTGGGGCAAGGTGATCCGCGAGAAAGGCATCAAGGGCGAATGACATGGCGCACTGGGGCGTGCGCATCGGCACGGCGGAGCGCGATTCGACGTTTTTGAGTCAAGGTTTTGCGCTCAAGACGGTGCTCGATCGCAATCCGGCGCTGGCGCCGGTCGAGGTCAGCACGTCGGGCCATGCCAGCGTCGAGAATGCCAACCGGCTCCAAGCGAACGACATCGACTTCGGCTTCATGGCGTCGAACTGGATCGGCCGCGCCAAGAACGGCGAGGCGCCGTTTGCGCAAAAAGTCGACCTGCGCATGGTGGCGCCGATGAATGCCGGGCCGTTGTTTTTCATCGCCCGCGCCAATTCCGATCTGCGCACCGTGACCGATCTGCGCGGCCGGCGCCTCGTGGTCGGGCCGCAGAAAAGCGGCATGGCCCAGCACGCCCGCGTGATCCTCGGCACGCTCGGCCTGACATTTTCCGATTTCACGCCGATGTATCTCGACTTCGCCGCCGGCGCCGAGGCGCTTGAGCGCGGCGAGGCCGACGCGCAACTGCAATGCCCGATCCCCAACAAGGTGATGACGGCGCTCGCCGCGCGCGTTTTGCTGCGCGTGCTGCCCTATGCGGCGGCCGATCTCGACACCGTACTGCGCGCGGTGCCGTTCTATCGCCGCACGGTGATGCGCAAAGGCGCGATCCGCGGCCTCGATGCCGACGTGGCGCAGGCCGCCGTGGTCAATGTGCTGGTCACCCATGCGCGCACGCCCGAGGACACGGTTAGAGACGTAGCGTCCGCGATTTTCAACGCGCGCGACGAGCTGCCGCGATTGAACGCGCTGTTCGACGGCATCGCCGCGCTGTTCGAGCCGTTGCGGTCGGACGGCGCAGCGCATTGGAGTTCGGCGGTCGCGCTGCATCCCGGCGCGATCGTGCTTATCGAGCGGCGGGATTTGCATAACCGCGACGATTGCGGCGCGTTCCCCTCCCCTTGTGGGGAGGGGCTAGGGGTCGGAGGCGTGTACTTGCAGACGCATCGCCGAGCGCCCGTCTTATTTAAGAGCCGCCTCCCGCCCCACCCTGCCCTCCCCCACAAGGGGGAGGGAATCGGCCAGCTCCGACATGATCCGATAGAGCCGCGCCTGGCCTTCGAAGCCGATGCCGGGGCGATCGCTCAATGTGAGATAGCCATCCTTAAGCTCGGCATCGTCGGCGAAGCCGCCGAAATCGCCGAACACGCCGGGATAGGACTCGGCGCCGCCGAGGCCGAAGCCGGCGGCGATGGCGAGCGACATCTGGTTGCCGCCGTGCGGAAACAACAGCCGCCGCGGCCATTGATGCCGTGCCAGCATGTCGAGCGTCCGGGCATATTGCACGATGCCGTAGGCCTGCGGCGGATCGACCTGGATGACGTCGTCGCGCTGCGCCTTGAGGCCACCGAACCGCACCAAATTCTCGACGTCTTGGGTGGAGAACAAATTCTCGCCGGTGGACAGCGACGCGTCATAGGCGTCGGCGATCTCGGCCAGGAGCGCAAAATCCAGCGGATCGCACGGCTCCTCGAACCAGCGCAACCCGAACGGCTCAAGCCCGCGCGCATAAGCCAGCGCCTCGTCGCGGCCGAATTTCGAATTGGCGTCGACCGCGAGCTTCCCGCCGCGCGGCAGGATCGATTTGACAGCTTCGACGCGAGACAGATCGTCGGCGAGCTTCATGCCGCCGACCTTCATCTTCACCATGGTGTAGCCGGCATCGAGATGACGCTGCATCTCGTCGGTCAAATCCTTGGTGGTCTTGCCGGGCGCATACCAGCCGCCGCCGACATA
>CAWCSD010000021.1:0-22191 GCA_963798095.1 uncultured Alphaproteobacteria bacterium
TCGCGGCGTGAATATCGTTTACGAGATCGTGGGCGACCGTGGCCCCTGGGTGGTGCTGATCACGGGCGGCCGGCGCGCGCACGATGAATTCGTGCCGCTGGCGAAGAAGATCGCGGCCGGCGGCTTTCGCGTGCTGCTGCACGACCGGCGCAATACCGGCGCCTCCGACATCCGGATCGACGGCACCGAGGCCGAAGAAGAGATCTGGACCGACGATCTGCACGAGCTGCTGTCGCGCAAGGGTGCGCTGCCGGTGTTCATCGGCGGCTCGTCGTCCGGCTCACGCACCTCGATCCTGTTCGCGCTGCGCCATCCGCAAGCCGTGCGGGGCTTGCTGCTGTTCCGCGTCACCGGCGGCGCTTTTGCCGCGGGCCGTTTGCCGGAACAGTATTACGGCCAATATATCCGCGCCGCCCAGCAGGGCGGCATGGCCGCGGTCTGCGACACCGAGCAATATCGCGAGCGCATCGCCGCCAATCCGAAGAACCGCGACGTGCTGATGGCCATGGACCCGAAGCGCTACATCGCGGTGATGGAGCATTGGCACAAGCTGTTCCTCGCCGGCGCCAATTTCACCATCATGGGCGTGACCGACGACCAGCTGCGCTCGATCAAGGCGCCGACCATCGTCATCCCCGGCAACGACAACACCCACAATTCGGCGAGCGGCCGCGCCGCGCAAAAGCTCATCCCCGGCAGCAAGCTGCATCAGTTGCCGATCGAGGATAAGGACGTGCCGCTGATTTCGTTCGAGGAATGGGCGCCGTATGAGGCGGAGATCGCCAAGACCTTCGTCGATTTTATGCGGGGCGTCGCGGGATCGATGGCGGCCTGAAAACTTTGGAGCGACGATGCTGTTCGTGGTCCACGCGCTCGACAAGAAGGATTTTTTGCCGACGCGGGCCAAGCATTATCGCGACCACCGCATCCATCTCGACAAATCCGGCGATCACGGCGTCGACGTCGTGACCGCCGGCACGCTGCTTGCCGACGACGGCGAGACGCCGGTCGGCAGCATTTTCGTCATCGACGCGGCGGACCGCGCCGCGGTCGACGCCTTCACGCGCAGCGACCCCTATCACGTCAACGGCGTGTGGGAGCGCGTCGATATCCACCGCTACAACAAGAAGCGCGGCACCGCGATCGCGAGCCTGACCTATCATCCCGCGACAGTGGGTGACGGGGGCCGCTGGAGTCTCGCGGCAGCGAGCGCCGCGATCTAGGCGGCGCTGACGCTAATTCCCCTCCCCCTTGTGGGGGAGGGAAAAGCTTTTGGTGGCGGAGTTACTTATTCACGTTCGGCACCTCGATGCCGAGCGCGGTCGCCAGATCGATCTGATGATCCTGTTCCTGCATCAGGATTTTGCGGATCTGCTCGGCCATGGCGAATTCGCCGAGCGCTTCGCATTGCCGGATGCGATCGCGGTAATTGCGAATGGTCTCGTTTTCGTTCTCGAGATCGAACCGCAGCATGTCCTTGGCGTTCTTTGAGGTCTTGACCGGCTTCGGCGTCACCGTCGGCATGGCGCCGAGATAATCGATCTGACGCGAGATCATCAGGGCGTGATCGAGCTCCTGCTTGGCGTGGATCTCGAGCTGATCGGCGATGTCCATGTACTCGGCGCCCTTGAGCACCTGGGAATAGACCACATAGGCGATGATCGCCTGGTATTCGCGCGACAAGTCTTCGTTGAGCAATTCGGCGAGGCGCTCGCGGGTAACGGTCTCGCCGGACGACGATGATTTGGCTTTAGCCATTGGGATTCTCCTGAAAAGAAGCCCAAGACAACGCCCAACCCGCGTAATTGTTCTGTGAAATCCGCCGCCGGCCTCGCAGCCGGCGCCGCGACGCCTAAGCCAGCACCCGCGGCTTCTCGCGAATGCCCATGCGCTCCAGCCGCCCGATCACCTCGTCGCAAAAGTACGGCAGCTCGTTGAGATAGTTCACCAGCGAAATGCCGATGCCGGTGAGGCCGGCTTTGTACAGATCGGCGAGCGTGGCCGCGACATAATCGGGATCGCCGACGATCGGCAGGCCGCCCATGCCTTGGGCGTATTGGCTGCGCTTGGTCAGATATTCCTGCATCGGCACGGTCTGCGGCGAGATGTTCTTCAAGCCCAGAATGCCGTCGACCGCCGACCAGTCGGCGTGCTCGACGATGCAGTGGTGGAAATACTCTTCCGCTTCCTTCTTGGTCGGCCGGCAGGTGACGACGCCGACCGTGTAGCAACCGATTTCGCGGTTTTGCGCGCGCGCCGCGTCCTGCGCGGTGCGCACTTTCTGCTGCGTTTCCTCGAGCGAGGTGCGCGAGGCTTGCAGGAAGAACGCGTCGCAGTTGCGTATCGCAAAGGCCTGGCCGGTCGGCGAGGCGCCGGCATTCATGATCAAAGGCCGCACGCCGCCGTAAGGTTTCGGCTTGCCGCGCACGCCCTTCATGTCGAGATGCTTGCCCTTGAAGTCGAAATTCTCCTTGTCGGACCAGATCATCTTGATGACGTCGATCCATTCCTGGGCGTAATCGTAGCGGTCGCCGTGCTGGCCGGCGTCGACGCCGAACATGTCGAACTCGCCTTCGTTCCAGCCGACCACGATGTTGAGCCCGAAGCGGCCCTCGCCGATGTGATCGGCGGTGACCATCTCCTTCGCCGCCACCACCGGATTGAAGATCAGGGCGTGCACGGTGCCGAACACGGTGATGCGCTTGGTGCAGCCGAGCAGTCCGGTGGCCCAGGTGATGGTTTCGAGCGTCGTGCCCTGATAGTCGGTGTCGCCGCCATAACCTTTCCAGCGGCCGATCGGCAGCATGAAGTCGATGCCGGCCTCGTCCGCCATCTGCGCCAGGCGCTTGCAGTCCGGCCAGCTGCCCGACCAGCGCTCCGGCACCAAGGTCACGGCGCGGCCGGACGAGCAGTTGGCGCCGAACAGGCCGATCTGCAGCTTGTTGTTGGCGTACATGGCGCGGCGCGATTGCAGGGAAGCTTGCGGGGCGTGCACGGGTCGTAACCTTTTTCTGTTTCCCCTCCCCCTTGTGGGGAGGGGCAGGGGTGGGGGTCGGGAGGATTTACAAAAGCGTCGACGCTCTCACGCCACCTCCCGACTCCCCCACCCTACCCTCCCCCACAAGGGGGGAGGGAAAGAAATTTCATGGCTGATTGAGCGCCGCGCGCACCCGCGCCACCACGTCGGGCGGCGTGTTGGCGAGCGCCGCGACCGACGCCTGGACCTGCTCGCCGGTGAGCGCATCGACCTCAAAGCCGATCTTGGCGGCGTCCGCGATAAAGCCTTCGTCCTTCATGGTGGCATCGAAGGCGCGGCGCAGCGCTTCGACCCGTTCCGCCGGCACGTCGGGCGGCAGGAAATAGGGCCGGCCGTATTCGGTGCGGCCGAACAGCAGCATCAGCGCCTGGCGGTCGGCGTCCGACTTGGCGAGGTCGAGCATCAGCGGCACGTCGGGCAACAGGCGGTGCCGCGTGGCGCCGAACTGGGCGATCACCGTGATCTTCTTCTCCGTCACCCATTGCGGCACTTGGGCGTTGAGCGCGAACCAGCCGAAGCCGGCGACGCCCTCGACCTCGCCGCGCTCCAGCGCCTCGTTCATCTGCGGCGTCGAGGCGTAGCCCGGCACGATCTTGAATTTGGTGCCGAGGATCGCGTTGGTGAGCTGCGGGAAAGTCGTTCATGGTGGTGCCCGGCGTGGTGGCGCCGACCACGAGCTGTTTGCTCATCACCTCGGCGAGGTTTTGCACCGGCGCGGTGTGCCAGACATAGGCGACGTAGGGCTCGCTGTGGGTCGAGCCGAGCCAGATCAGTTTTGCGGCATCGAAATGCGCCGCCGCCGGCTGCAACAGCGGCGCCGCCGGGATGCCGTTGAGCGGCACGCCGATCGCGGTGCCGTCATTCGGCCCGAGCGTGTAAAGCTGATTGACCATGAGCAGCCCGCCGGCGGTCGGCTGGTTCTGCACGATGATGCTCGGCGATGCCCGGAATATGCGCGCCGATGTGGCGCGCCACGATGCGGGCGAGCAGATCATAGGTGCCGCCCGGCGCCGAGCCGACGATGAAGCGGATCTGCTTGCCGCGGTAGAAGTTTGCGACGTCGTCGGCGGCATGGGCGGGTGTGAAAGCGAGGAACGACAGAAGCAGCGCGGCGAGCCACAGTGCGTCATTCCGGGGCGCCGCGAAGCGGCGAGCCCGGAATCCATAACCACAGACGCCGGGGGTATGGATTCCGGGCTCCTCGCTGCGCTCGGCCCCGGAATGACGAGGCATCATTTCCATAGCTGCTTGGTCGCAAGGTCCGCGCCCTGGCGCAGCGCCTTGAATTTTTCCCACACCACGGTGGGATGCACCTCGGTGCGATACAAGGCCTGCGAGGAGAAGCCGCAGTCGGCGGCGGCGATGACATTCTCCCGGCCGACCAGCTTGGCAAAGCGCACGATGCGCTCGGCGATCAATTCCGGATGCTCGACGATGTTGCTGGCATGGGTGATCATGCCCGGGCAGATCACCTTGCCGTCGGCGAGCTTTACGCGCTCGAACAGATGGTACTCGTGCTCGTGGCGCGGATTGGCGGCTTCGAAGCTGTAGGAGCCGGCGTTGATCTTGAGCACGTAGTCGATGATATCGGCGAGCGCCGCCTCGTAGAGCCGCGGCCCTTCGTTGATGCCGTAGCAGGTGTGGAAGCGCACCTTGTCGGGCGGGATGCCCTTGAGCGCGGTGTTGGTCGCTTCGACATAGATTTCGGCGCGGCGCCGCATCTGCGCGCGGTCGAGATCGGGCTCGAAGAAAATATCCGGCAGGAACGGATCGTCGATCTGCACCAGAATGCCGGCGTCGGTGATGGCGCGGTATTCCTTGCCGAGCTCGGCGGCGAGCGCGTGAAAATACTCCTCGTCGGATTTGTAATATTCGTTGATGCCGACGCCCGACGGCGCGGTGGCCGGCAGGAAGACGTGATGGTTCGGCACGCCGGCGGCGGCCGCCGCTTTCTTCACATTGTCGATGTCGATCTGCACCAGCTTTTCGCCGCGATATTTCACCGGCGCGACGCACACCACCGGCGCCAGGCCGACGATGGCGCCGCCCATCATCGCCTGCTTGAAATACTCGGCGTAATATTCCGGAAACGCCGCGACCTCCTGCTGGAACAGCTTCATCTTCTGGTCGGGGCGGCGCTCGAAACCTTCGAGGCGCTCCTGGATGTAGGTGAAGAAGCCGGGCTTTGAGAACTCGCCGTCGGTGACGATGTCGATGCCGCATTCGGCCTGCTTGCGCACGGTGTCCTTGACCGCCTCGGCCAGCATCGCCGCGTAGGCCGCTTGGTCGTAGGGCTGGCCGGAATATTTCGCCTTCATCACATCGAGCAGCGCATGCGGGCGCGGCAGGCTGCCGATATGGGTGGTCTGGATGCGGTCGGTGTTCTGCTGCAAGTGTCATGGCTTTGCTCATGCGGGTACGCGGGCGGCGGTCGAATTTTTGGCGGCGAGACTGTCGAACAAACGGCCGCGGCAGTTGCGGCGATCAGCGATGCCGAGCAGCGACAGCGCCTCCCAGATCACCGCCTGATTGCTGGTCACCACCGGGCGGCCGAGTTTTTGCTCGATCTCCTCGATGACCGGGAACACCGAAATGTTGGCGCAGCTCAGGAAATAAACGTCGGCATCGGGCCGCGCCGCCTCGAGCGCGCGGTCGCGCCAAAAATGCGGCGGCGTCGCGCAATATTCGTCGCTGCCTTTCATGGCAAAACCGCGGGCGTGCACCACCTCGTAGCCGGCCTCGCGCAAAAAGCCGGCTTCCTCTTCGGTGACGTGCGCGCTGTAGGGCGTCAGCAGCACGATGCGGCGCGCGCCGAGCACGTCGAAGGCATGGCGGATGGCGCTCGCCGTCGTCGTCACATGGGCCGCGCCCGCGTCGCGCAGCGCGCCGAGAAGTTTTGCTTCGCCGGCCATACCTTCCGACGTCGAATTCGCGGTGCAATGGAAGGCGACCACGTCGCAGCGGGCGTCGGTGAGCGTGGCCGCCGCCTCCGCGACTTGCGGCATCAGCGCGTCGAGCGTGACGCGATGCGCCCCGGTCATGCGCAGCCGCGCCACGTGCGCCGTCACGCCGGGCGGCACGTGGCGCACCATTTCCTCTTCGACCATGCGGTTCGAGGACGGGATGATCAATCCGATGCGCGCCGTCATGCCGCTGACCTCGGCGTTTCCCAAAAGTGTTCCGACTTCGAATTCTAGCCTAGCATGGCGCCGTAGCCACCGGGAGCACGCCATGACGCATCGGTCGTATTGCTTACATGCATTGGCTTGGCTGTGCGCGCTCGCGCCGTTCGCGCCCGCCGCGGCGCAAGCCGACGACGCCTATCCGACGCGGCCGATCCACATCGTCATCCCCTTCCCCGCCGGCGGGCCGAGCGACATCGCCGCCCGCATCATCGCGCAGAAGATGAACGAGGACTGGGGCCAGCCGGTCGTCATCGACAATCGCCCCGGCGCCAACACCATCATCGGCGCCGAGACCGTGGCCAAGGCCGCGCCCGACGGCTACACGCTGCTGATGGCGATCGATTCCACGCTGGTGATGAACCAGTATCTCTACAAGACCCTGCCCTACGATCCGCTCAACGATTTCGCGCCGATCACCACCACGGTGAAATCGATGTCGCTGCTCTGCGTGCCGGCGGACACCGGCCCGAAGAGCGTGGCGGAGCTGATCGCGCGCGGCAAGGCCGAGCCCGGCAAGCTCAACTACGGCGCCGGCACCATCACCGTGCAGCTCGCCGGCCTGTTGTTCAACAAGGCGGCCGGCATCGACACGGTCTATGTGCCGTTCAAGGGCACGGCGGAGACGGTGCAGGGGCTACTCACCGGCTCAGTCGACATGGTCTACGCCGCGACCGTGGTGGCGGGGCCGCTGATCGCGAGCGGCAAGCTGCGCGCGCTGGCCAAGCTCGACGGTCGCAAGGACCCCTACCCCGACGTGCCGACGCTGGCCGCGGCGGCAAGCTTGCAGAACTTCGACGACATATCGATCTGGCTCGGCCTGGTCGCGCCCAAAGCGACGCCGAAGCCGATCATCGACAAGCTCAACCGCGAAGTGGTGCACATTCTCTCGCAGCCCGACGTGCGGGAGAAATTCAACCAGACCGGCAATTTCGCCGTCACCAGCACGCCGGAGGAGTTTGCCGCGTTCATCCGCAACGAGGCGGGACGCTGGGAAAAGGTGCTGAAGGAGGCGGGGATTCGGTACGATTGATATAAGAAGATATAAGAATAAGGGAGAACTCCATGCGCTGCACTCGTTTCACCGCACTCGTATTACTGTCGGCGCTCTTGCGCCACGTCAGCCGCCGCGCAGACCTACCCCACCCGCCCCATCCACATCATCGTCCCCTTCCCCGCCGGCGGGCCGTCCGACGTGCTGGCACGGCTCATCGGCGACAAGATGAGCGTCGATTTCCAGCAGCCGGTGGTGGTCGAGAACCGGCCTGGGGCCAATACGGTGATCGGGGCGGAGGCGGCGGCCAAGGCCTCGCCCGATGGCTACACGCTGTTGATGGCGATCGATTCGACGCTGGTGATGAACCAGTATCTCTACAAAACCCTGCCCTACGATCCGATCGCCGATTTTGCGCCGATCTCGCTGGTGGCGAAGACCATCGGCCTCCTCGTGGTCAATGCGCAGAGCGATTATAAATCGGTGAAGGATTTGATCGCCAAGGCCAAGGCCGCGCCGGGCAAGCTCAATTACGGCGCCGGCACCATCTCGACCAAGCTGCAGGGCTATCTGTTCAACGACGCGGCCGGCGTCGACACCCTGCTGGTGCCCTATAACGGCAGCTCGGAAGTGGCGCATGGCATTTTGACCAAGAGCGTCGATTTCGTGTTCGACGGGCCTTCGGCGGAATTGCCGCTGATCCAGTCGGGCGACTTGCGCGCGCTGGCCAAGCTCGATGCCCGGCGCGTTCCCGGCGCTGCCCGATCTGCCGACGCTCGATGCGGCAGCCGACCTGCATCTCGGCAATCTCACGGTCTGGCTCGGGCTCGTGGCGCCGCACGGCACGCCGCGCGGCCATCATCGACAAGCTGCAAGGCGAGACCGCAAAAATCCTCAACGATCCCGCCATCAAGGCGCGCGCCGACGCCGTGGGACTTTATCTGTCGTCCAGCACGCCCGCGGAATTCGCCGACTTCATCAAGACCGAGGCGGCGCGCTGGCAGCCCGTCGTCAAGAAAAGCGGTTTGCATTTTGACTAGCGACCGCGCTTCACTAAATATCCTGTAATGAGCAGCATCGATATTTTCTCGCCGTTCCGCCTCGGCCCGCTGGAACTGCCGAACCGCGTGGTGATGGCGCCGATGACGCGCAACCGCGCCGGGCCCGGCAATGTGCCGACCGCGCTCAACGCCACCTATTATGCGCAGCGCGCCGGCGCCGGATTGATCATCAGCGAGGCCACGCAAGTCTCGCCGCAGGGCGTCGCCTATCCGGGCACGCCGGGCATCCATAGCGCCGAGCAAACCGCCGGCTGGAAGCTCGTCACCGACGCGGTGCATGGCGCCGGCGGGCGCATTTTCCTCCAGCTCTGGCATGTCGGCCGCATCTCGCATCCGTCGATGCAGCCGGACGGCGCGCTTCCCGTCGCGCCGTCGGCCATCGCGCCGGCGGGCCAGGCCTGGACGCACGAACGGCATGGAAGCTTTCGTCACGCCGCGCGCGCTGGAGACGAACGAAATTCCCGGCATCGTCGAGGATTTCCGCCGCGGCGCGCGCTTACGCCCGCGAGGCCGGCTTCGACGGCGTCGAGCTGCACGGCGCCAACGGCTATCTGATCGATCAGTTTTTGCGCGACAGCACCAACAAGCGCACCGATCGTTACGGCGGCAGCGCGTCGAACCGCGCGCGCTTCTTGATCGAGGTGACGGAAGCGCTGATCGGCGAATGGGGCGGCGAGCGGGTCGGCGTGCGGCTGTCGCCGACCAATCCGTATAACGACATTGCCGACAGCCATCCGGCGGCGACGTTTTCGACCGCGGCGGGCGAGCTCAACCGGCTCGGCATCGCCTATCTGCACATCGTCGAGCCGGGACCGGGCGATCCGGTGGCCGCGGGCGAAATGCCGGACATCGGTTTCTTCCGAAAAATCTGGCGCGGGCCGCTCATCGCCAACAAGGGCTACGATCTCGAACGCGCCAACGCGGTGCTGCGCGACGGCACCGCCGACCTGGTGTCGTTCGCCGCGCTCTATCTCGCCAATCCCGATCTCGACGAACGCTTCCGCCGCGGCGGCCCGTTCAATCCGCCGGATCGCAAGACGTTCTACGGCGGCGCGGCGAAGGGCTATACGGATTATCCGGCGCGGCTTACTCACTTAGCCCTCCCCCCTTGTGGGGGAGGGTTGGGTAGGGGGTCGTGAGGTTAAGAGTGAGAGCGTCGACGCTTTTATAAAACCTCCTGACCCCCACCCCTGCCCCTCCCCACAAGGGGGAGGGGAATACGTGCGCCTCACGTCCCGAGCTGCGCGGCCAAGTCTTCGAGACTCTTCGCCGGCGAAATCGACCTTCTCACCCGGCGCGGTCTCGCCGCGGCCGGGGCCGTGCTCGTTGGGACGCGCGATGTGGCCGGTGCGCTAGCCCGAGCGCCGCCGCCGCCATGAGATCCTTGGTGTGGGCGGCGACCATCATGCATTCGTGCGGCGGCAGATCGAGCGCTTCGGCGGCGGCGAGATAGACCCGCGGCTTCGGCTTGTAGTCGCCGGCGATCTCCGAACCGAGGATGGCGTCCCACGGCAAATTGTTGCGCCGCGCCAGATCGACCATCAGCGAAATGTTGCCGTTCGACACCGGCGCCAGCATGTAGCGTTTCTTCAGCCGCGCCATCCCGGGCGGCACGTCGGGCCAGGCGTCGAGCCGGTGCCACGCCAGATTGAGCTCGCGGCGCTGCTCCTCGGTGAGCGTGCCGACATGAAAGCGCGGCAGGATCAGCTCGAGATTGCGCCGGTGCAGTATGTCGAGCTTGCAGAACGGTATGCGGCCGGAGCGCACCTCGTCCATGGCGCCCTGATATTCGCCGCGCCAGGCGTCGGCGAAGGCCGGCCAATCGAGCGTAAAACCAAGCGGTTTGAGCATCGCTTCGGCCTCGCGCGCGATCGAGGTGCGCCAATCGACCAGCGTGCCGAACACGTCGAAGAACAAGGCTTTCACGGAAACGCTCATTGGATACTCCTAGCGCGACCGGCGCCATGATGCCAAAACAGGCGCCGAAAAGCTTGCGGGAAAAACATCGAAACGGAGCCAACCATGCCGGATCAAAAAATTGCCGAACTGCTGCACGAGCTGATCGTCTCGACGCGCATCATGGCCAACGAGAAAGTGCTCGATGCGTTCGGCCATGTCAGCGTGCGCCATCCGGGCGATCCGAAGCGCTATTTCATCCCGCGCCACCGCGCGCCGGAACTGGCGGAAATTTCCGACATCGTCGAGCTCAATCTCGATTCCGAGCCGGTCAAGCCGACCGAGTTCCGCCTCTACAGCGAGCGGGTGATCCACGGCGAAATCTACAAGGCGCGGCCTGAGGTCAACGCGGTGGTCCATCACCACGCCCACGCCGTGCTGCCTTACGCCATTTCCGGGCGCGAGATGGTGCCGGTGTTTCATCTCGGCGCCGTCATCGGCCAGGTGCCGTTCTGGGATCAGCGCGACGAGTTCGGCGACACCAACATGCTGGTGATCAAGCCGGAGGAAGGCGCGTCGCTCGCCCGCGCGCTCGGGCCGCATTGGATGGTGCTGATGCGACGCCACGGCGCCACCGTCGCCGGCTTAAGCCTGCGCGAGCTGACGTTCCGCACCGTGTTCGGCTGCGACAACGCCAAACTGCTCAGCCAGGCCATCGCCCACGGTCACGTGGATTCGCTCTCTCCGGGCGAAGCCAAACTCACCTCGGCGCACCAATTGCGGCCGCCGTCCATGGGACGCGCCTGGGACTATTGGGTGCGGCAGGTCGAGAAGGCCGGTTTGATGCCGGCGCGGCGCGCGGCGGCCGCCAAACACGCCGCGCCGAAAGCCTGCGAAGAAAAGTCCGGCAAAGGCCAAGGCCAAGCCAAAGCCGAAGAAGCGCCGGTAGCGCACCGCCCTCGCCTCGTTCATTATGGCCTCCCGCCCATCGCCGGCTCCGCCGTCACGATAGAACAATCACCAAGGACGCCCGTCCGCTGTCACGAGAGGAAACATCCATGGCCGACATGCAATCGCCCCGCCTGCCCAAGCTCGACGAGAACAACCTGACCGCCGACCAGCGCGCGCTGGCGCAATCCATCGCGTCGGGCCCGCGCGGCCAGTTCAAAATGACGGGCCCGTTCGGCATCTATCTGCATTCGCCGACCTTTGGCGAACTGGCGCAAAAGCTCGGCGGACATCTGCGCTTCAAGACCAGCGTGTCGCCGCGACTGTCGGAATTCGCCATTCTGTGCACCGCGCAGCAGTGGAAAGCGCAATACGAATGGGCGATGCACGCGCCGATGGCCGAGAAGGCTGGCGTCAAGCCCGAAACCATCGCCGCACATCCAGGCCGGCCGCGCGCCGAAAAAGGCGCCGAAGGACGAGATGGCGATCTATGATTTCGTCAAAGAGCTTTACGCCAAGAAGCGCGTCGGCAACGGCGCCTACAACAAAGTGAAGAAAATTCTCGGCGACGCCGGCGTCGTCGAGCTGGTCGGCATCCTCGGCTACTACGCGATGGTGTCGATGACGCTCAACACCTTCAAGGCGCCGCTGCCGCAAGGCATGAAGGCGCCGTTCAAGGAGGGCAAATAGCTTCGCGTCACAGCTAGTTCTTCTGCATCGTGCCACCGCCCTGCATCATCATCGTGCCGCCGCCGGCCGGAACGCCGGGCGCGGCGGCGCCAATGGCGGCGATCGGATAGTCGACGTCGATGGTGCCGGCGGTCTCGAATTTGAGCGTCACCTTCACCGTCTTGCCCTGCTCCAGCGGGTGCTTGAGGTTGACCATCATGACGTGAAGGCCGGACGGCTTGAGCGTGACGGTCTCACCCGGCTTGATCTCGAGGCCGCCTTCGACCGGCCGCATCATCATCACGCCATTGTTCATGGTCATGGTGTGAATCTGGCATTCGGCGCTGGCGTCGCTCGACACGCAGCTGACCTTGTCGGGCGTCTTGCCGTTGTTCGTGATCGTCATATAGGCGGCGGCCGAGGACGCGCCCTTCGGCGTCGCCCGCGCCCAGGGCGCGCTGATCTGGATCGGTCCGACATTATAGTCGGTGGCCTGAGCGGCCGGTGCCGCGAATTGCGTCAGAGCGAGCGCGCAGCCGGCGGCAAGCCAGATATTTGTCCTAGCGATACTTGTCATAAAATTGCTCCGTCGTGTCTGTCGCGCCCTGCTCGTCGATTCTAGGCCAGTTCGCGGCACCTTGGAATGCATGGAACCCCATGCCGCGCCGTCCCGTGCGGATAATCTGTGCTTAGAAATCGCCCGGCAACGCGCTATTCTGGATTCGATCAGAATGGCGGTTACGACGTGGCGCAAGACCAGCCAAATCCGAGCGACGTTCAGGGTTCCGGGCAGATCCTGAGCTTCCAAATGCGCCGCCGCCTTGGCATGCCGACGCCGCGCCATGCACCGATCGCGCCGGACGGCGACGAACCGGTCGACGATCTCGCCGCTTTCGAGGAGGAAGACGGCAACATCGATTATCGGCACCGCATGCTGATGAACGTCATCGCGGTGGTGATCGTGTCGGTGCTCATCACCGCCGGCGTGTGGATCGCCGACACCATCGCCGCCATGCAGAAGGCCCAGGATTGCGCCTTGCAAGGCCGGCAGAATTGCGCGCCGATCGAAGTGCCGGTGACGAAGAGGTAGGCTGGCTTTGCTGTGAACGTGCGGGCCTGGAGCAGACATCCCATCATCCACCTAGCGGGACAGTGAGGTATGTCACAGACCCCGGTGTTGGGGCGTGGTATCCTTCGTCATCATGCCGCGCACGACCCCTACTAAGGGGCTCGAAGATGATCTTAATCGAAACGCGAGAATTCGTGTCCGCGCTTGGGAACCTCGCGGCCACATCCGTCAAAGGGTGCAACCGCGAACGATCTAGAGGGAAGCGGCCATGGATGAGACAGAGGCGCTGTCCGCACTGATCGGCGACATCTACGATGCGGCGTTGGACCCGACGCTGTGGCCGCGCGTCGTCGAAAAAGCCGGCGGATTTGTTGGGGGTTCCGCAGCATCCCTTTTTGCACGGGATTCCGTCTACAAGACGGGAAATTCATACTACGCATTCGGCGTCGATCCGCATTACGAAAAGCTTTATTTTGAGAAGTACATCAAATTTGATCCGCTAAACGCGGTCTACCTGACTTTGGCTGTCGGCGACGTGATCAGCAACTCAAATATCATCCCTCACGCTGAATTCGTCGAGACACGCTTCTATAAGGAGTGGGCACAGCCACAAGGCTGGACCGACAACGTAATTGCCTCTCTCGAGAAATCTTCGACTAGCATCGCCGGTTTCGTCGTCTTCCGCCACGAACGCGAGGGCCTTGCCGACGATGCCACGCGCCGGCTCATGCGGCTGATCGCGCCGCACCTGCGTCGCGCGGTGCTGATCGGCAAGGTTGTCGATCTCAACAAGGTGGAGGCGGCGACGTTCGCTGAGACGCTCGATGGTCTCGGTGCCGGTATATTCCTCGTCGACGTGTCCGGCCGCATCGTGCATGCCAATGCGGCAGGCCATATGATGCTCAATTCAGCGAGCGTCCTGCACGCGGCGGGCGGGCGGCTGATTTTGCACGACCCGCACGCCGACCGGACATTAGCCGACACGTTTGCTGCGGCCGGCAACGGCGACGCGGCGATCGGCGTCAAGGGCGTCGCCGTGCCCCTTGTTGCGCGAGACGGCGAACACCACGTCGCCCACGTGCTGCCGCTAACGTCGGGAGTGCGCCGACGGGCCGCTACGAGTTACGCTGCCGTAGCCGCTCTGTTCGTGCACAAAGCGGCGTTTGACGCGCCTTCGCCGCCGGAGGTGATCGCCAAGGCCTATAAGCTCACGCCGATGGAATTGCGGGTGATGCTGGCAATCGTCGAGGTCGGCGGCGTTCCTGAGGTCGCCGAGGCGCTCGGGATCGCCGAGACCACGGTTAAGACCCATCTCGGCCGAGTCTACAAAAAGACAGACTCTGATCGCCAGGCCGATCTGGTCAAGCTCGTCGCGGGATTTTCCAATCCGCTGCTCGACTGACCCGCGCAAGTTCCAAGTGCTTTATCCTCCGATCGGAGGACGCGACAATCGATTTAAGCCTCTAAGACCAAGGATATGCACATAGCCAGCGAGGCTAACATGCGCAGCACCCTAATTCTGGTTCCCGCGACCCTCGCCGTTCTATCAGCCACCCGTTTGCTTCAATTGCTGATCAATCCCACCAATCGCCGAGCGGAAAAAACAGGGACTGAATGGTCTCGACTCGTTACGGCAATTGCCAATTCTGATTTACACGCCGTCGTTGCATTCTGTCTCATCGGCTTTTTACTAGCTCTCAATTTAATTCTTCGTTTTCCGGATTTTGGCGCGGTAATCGAACAATACAACCAATTCTGACTGAGAATCGCCGCGGAGGGCATCTCATGCGTATGACGGTTCCACGGTTTTGGTGTGCTGCGGATCACACTTGCGCCAGCAGGAGAAGCACTAAGATTCGATCGGTATCTCCAGATATGGAGTGAACCATGAACATGATCAGCCAGAACGCTCCCACGGTCGATCGACATCGCATGCTGCGTTGGGCCGCCGTTGTTGGTGGGATGACGGGCGCTTTCGCGACAGGACTGCTGACCGCCAAATCTTTCTCCCTCACCGCGGAACGTCCACATCCAGCTATCAACACCGTTGTGAACCAATCGGCCGCAGCACCGGCAACTTCTCCAATCGTGCCCTCTCCGGTTGTTGAGGCAAATCCACAATTCTTTTTCGGCACCGGCGACGGCAACGGATATTGGGCCGACCGACCAAAGCCATGAACGCCTAAGGATGGGTGGCTATAGTAAGGATTGAGCAAGCGTAGACCGGATCGGACGACAATTATGTCGGTGGTCAAAAATCGCATAGGGAGGATAGCCATGAGCTTGCGCTCTAATGGTGCCACTACGCGTGACACCAGCAGTGTTCTGAAGATTTTCGCTCTCGAAGTCGCACTCGCCTGCCTGGGGTGCTGTACGCCGCAATTGGCTGCGGCCCAGGATGTCCCGGCGTTCGCGCCCGGCATGATCAACCACATGCAGCAGATGAAGCGCTTCAAGGATGTCGACCGCGGTCAACAGCCCACTCCGCCCGTCATTCCGCGCTTTAGCGTCGATCCGGATCCGACCGGTGCGGTCGGCACCTTCCAGCCCAATGGAGCAACGTTCACAGTCAACAATGCGTTCTTCCAGAATCTCGGGAACCAATGGCAGAACCTGCTTCAGTTGCCACCAGCCGCAAGATGGCTGGACTGTCAGCGCAGCCGACGTTGCCACCCGCTTTGCGACAAGCCGCGGTACCGACCCGATCTTCCGGTTGGTCGACGGCGCCACGTGTCCGAGCGATGATGTCTCGACCTTCGCCGCCAAACAGCGGGCTTACAAGCTGTTGATCGACAGGGGTTTGATCCGGATCGGCCTGCCGGTGCCGGCGAACGCGCAGTTCGTCGTCACGGCCGTGGATGATCCCTACAACTGCAATACCAATCCCGTCACCGGGCTTACCAGCACAACGACGGGCATCGTCTCCACGTACCGGCGCCCGTTGCCGTCCACCAATCTCGGATTCTTGAGCGCGATCATGTGGGATGGCCGCGAGCCCAGTCTGACCAGCCAGGCGACCGATGCCACGCTGGGCCACGCACAAGCCAGTACGCCGCCGACCGCCGCGCAGGTGGCCGAGATCGTCGCATTCGAAAGCGGCATATTCGCCGCCCAAGCCTTCGACGATCAGGCGGGTAACCTCGCCGCCGACGGCAGCACCGGTGGACCGGTTGCGCTGTCGCTGCAACTGCCGAATTTCTTCATCGGCATGAACGATCCTCTGGGACAAAATCCACACGGGACTCCGTTCACCTCGCAAATCTTTGACCTGTATCGGCCGTGGCTCGGCCTGCACGGGCACGAGGACACCGCCAAGCGCCAATCGATCGCGCGCGGCGAGGAGGTGTTCAACAATACCAACATCAACATCACCGGAGTTTCGGGCCTCAACGACGATCTCGGCATCGCGAGCATTCCGGGATTCTGCGGCACCTGCCACGACACGCCCAATGTGGGCAACCATTCGGTCAAGGCGCCGCTCGACATCGGCGTTCCTGACGCCGGTGCCAACAAGCCGCCGGTCCTCGACATTTCCGGATTGCCGGTGTTCACGCTGACGTGCACGCAAGGCCCGCTGGCAGGCCAGATCTACAAGGTCACCGACGCCGGCAAGGCCATGATCAGCGGCCAGTGCAAGGACATCGGCAGGTTCAAAGGACCCATTCTGCGTGGGCTCGCGTCGCGCGCGCCGTATTTCCATAACGGCTCGGCTGCGACGCTACAGGACGTGGTGAACTTCTATGATCAGCGCTTCGCGATCGGTTTCACCGACCAGCAGAAAACCGATCTGGTCAATTTCTTGAATAGCCTGTGACACCCCAATGTGCTGCAAGCGATGCGGGGCGAGTGCGCAATGCACTCGCCCCGCGCCGTTGACCGCTGCCCATGCGCCTGGAACACCGCCACCGCAATATCGACACCACTCGTACTACTTCAATTGACCCTGCACGCTGGCGACACCGGCCATGGCGCAGGCCTCGTCGCCGCCGGAGGTCGAGCCGCTGACGCCGACGGCACCGATGGTCTCGTCGCCGACTTTGATCGGCACGCCACCCCTCAACGCAATGACGTGTTCGAGCTGGCGCTGGCCGGCGAGTTCCGAGCCCGGCTCGGTGCGCGAAGCCCAATCGGCCGAAGTGCGGCCAAAGGTGCGCGCCGTATAGGCCTTGCGCTGCGCCAGCTCGATATTGTGCGGCGCCGCCTTATCGCCCTGCAGGAAGACGCGCAGCCGGCCGGCGCGATCGACCACCGCCACCGAGACGCTGTTGCCGGCTTTTTCGCATTCAGCGACCGCAGTCTCGGCGATGGTCAGCGCCATTTTGAGCGACACGTCGCGCTGCATGAGCACCTGCGCGACACCCGCCTTGGACGGCAGCAGCGCCATCGTCAGCGCGGCCAATCCGGCGAGCCGGAGCGCATACCGCATGAGTTCCCTCCCGTCGCCGCCCGTGTTCCGGTGCAATCCGGCCGAGGCGGTCGCAGACGCGATGTTGGCGCCTTTCACCGGCCCGAACAAGGCTGGACGCTCTGGCGCCGGCCGCAATCCGATAGCCCGCACAGGGACTTATCTTTCGGCATCGGCGCGACTTTGACTCCGGCCGCCGCCGTTGAACTTGCCGGCATCCTTCGCTATACGGGGCATTCGCGTCCTAAAGGGGCCCGGCACGGTCGGGCTTGCATGCGCCGGGCCGGGGCCGGCGTCCATCCTTGCCGTGACCGAAAAGAGCAGGTCTGATGTCCACCACGTTCGATAAAGTGGCTGAAATCATTGCGGAAACTTGCGACATTCCGCGTGAAAACATTAAGCCCGAAAGTCACGCCATCAACGATCTCGAGATCGACAGCCTCGATTTCCTCGACATCGCCTTCGCCATCGACAAGGCGTTCGGCATCAAGCTGCCGCTCGAACAGTGGACGCAGGAAGTCAACGACGGCAAGGCGACGACCGATCAGTACTTCGTGCTGAAGAACCTGAGCGACCGCATCGACGAATTGATCGCCGCCAAGGGCGCCTGAGGCGCCATCATGCGCCTTGAATATTTTCAGATGCTCGACCGCATCGTCGACGTCGATGTCGGCGAACGCGTCATCCGCACGGCCTGCACTATTCCTAAGGCGAATGAGAGCCCGGTCTTCGAAGGCCACTTCCCGGGCTATCCGCTGATGCCCGGCGTGCTGTTGATCGAATGCATGGCGCAGACGACCGGATGGCTTGCCAGCGCGCTGGCGAATTTCGACATCATGCCGATCCTCGCCGGCGTGAAAGAAGCCAAAATGCGTGCCGCGGTGTTTCCCGGCGATGAGCTCGAGTTCGAAGGCAAGGTGATCCACGAGGGCTCCGGTTTCACCGTCGCCGAAGTCAAAGGCCGCCGCCAGGGCAAGGCCGTGTGCGACGCCCAGATCACCTACCGCATGCTGCCCTACCCGAACCCGCAATTCCGCCAGGCGATCCGCGACTGGGCCGAGCGCCTGCAGTTCCCGTTCAAGGAGCCGGTGAAGTGAGCGCACGCCGCGAGGTGTGGATCACCGGCGTCGGCCTACTCACGTGTCTCGGCGAGGGCATGGAGGCGAATTGGCAGCGCCTCGAGCGCGGCGATCCGCCGCCCTATGACGACAAGACCTTCGCGCCCTACATCGTGCATCCGCTGCCGGCGATGAGTTTCGACAAGCAGATCCCGAAAAAGGCCGATCAACGCCAGATGGAGCTGTGGCAGCGCGCCGGCACCTATGCGGCGGGTTTGGCGCTCAGCGATGCCGGCATTGCCGGCAAGCCCGAACTGCTCGATCGCACCGACATGATCGTCGCCGCCGGCGGCGGCGAGCGCGATGTCGCAGCCGACAATGCGATCCTCGCCGGCGTGCGCAAGGCCAATCGGCCTGACGTTTTTCTCAACGAACGCCTGATGAGCGATCTGCGCCCGACGCTGTTTTTGGCGCAGCTGCCCAATCTCCTCGCCGGCAATATCTCGCTGGTGCACGGTGTCGTCGGCTCCTCGCGCACCTTCATGGGGGAAGAGGCCGCGGGCGTCGACAGCGTTCGCGTCGCCCAGGCCCGCGTCGCCTCCGGGCAAAGCGAGCTGACCTTGGTCGGCGGCGCCTATAACGGCGCGCGCTGGGACGTGTTGCTCGCCTTCGAGCTCGGCCACGAGCTGCTGCGCGACAAATTCGCGCCGGTTTGGGATCGCGGGCCGAACGGCGGCATCGCCTTTGCGACCATGGGGGCGTTTTTGGTGCTGGAAAGCCCCGATCACGCGCAAGCGCGCGGCGCAAAACCGCGGGCGCGGCTTTCCGAAATCCATTCTGATCGCAATTTGCGGCAAGCCGGCGGGACCGAGACGGCGCTGCGCCGGCAGTGGCAGACGATCGCCGGCAAGGTTGACCGGGCGCACGCCGGCGTCATTTCCGGCGCCAGCGGCATCGAACCCGCGGCCTCGGCGGAACGGGCCGCACTCAAGGAAATTGGCCTTCCCGTCCGCAATACCGGTACGTATATCGGGCATGGGGTCGAGACCCAGTTCCCGGCCAATCTGGGGATCGCCTGCGCCGCGCTCGAGCACGGCAAGCTGTTCGCGCCGGCCGGCAGCGGCGATACCGGCGATAGTCCGTCCGGCCTGTCGCAGGTGATCGTCACCAGCGTCGGCAATTGGCGCGGCGAAGGTTTGGCTTTGGTCGAGCGGATCGGTTGAAGGGCAACATCATGGGCAAGCGTGACAAAGCCGGGCGTCCCATCGTCGCCGTCACCGGCATCGGGGTCGTCAGTGCGCTCGGCGTCGGCAAAGAGGACAACTGGGCGAAACTGACCGCCGGCCAGTCCGGCATTCGCGCCATCACGCGTTTCCCGACCGAAGGACTGCGCACCACGATCGCCGGCGCCGTCGACCACGTTTATAAGGACTATATGTCGCCCGCGGAACTGACGGAGCGCATCGCCATCCTCGCTGGCGAAGAGGCCATCGCGCAGGCCGGCGTCGGCAGCAAGGCACACTTTCCCGGTCCGCTGTTCTTCGCCGCGCCGCCGCTCGAAATCGAATGGCATTACCGCATCGCCATGGCCAATGGCGCAGGGCTGAAGGACGACGCCGGCTATGCCGAGCTGACCGCCGTGGCGCGCAGACCTGAGTTCGCGCAATTCCACGAGTTCGATGAAGTACGGCATCCTCGGCGAACGCCTCGCCACGCATTTTGGCACCGAAGGATCGCCGATCTTGCTCAACACCGCTTGCGCCTCCGGCGGCAGCGCCATCCAGCTCGGCGTCGAGGCGCTGCGCCGCGGCGAGTGCCAGGTTGCGCTCGCGGTCGGCGCCGACGGCTCGTTGACGCCGGAATCCCTGGTGCGCTTTTCACTGCTCTCGGCGCTGTCGACCCAGAACGATCCGCCCGGGCAGGCGTCAAAACCGTTCTCGAAAAACCGCGACGGATTCGTGCTGGCCGAAGGCGCGGCCGCACTGGTGCTGGAGGACCTCGAATACGCGCAGGCGCGCGGCGCCCGTATCCTCGGCATCCTCGAAGGCTGCGGCGAAAAATCGGATTCGTTCCACCGCACCCGATCGAGCCCCGACGGCAAGCCGATCATCGCCTGCATGCGCAACGCGCTGGCCGACGCGGGCATCGGCCCCGAGGACGTCGACTACATCAATGCCCACGGCACTTCGACGCCCGAGAACGACAAGATGGAATGTCTCGGCGTCTCCACCGTGTTCGGCGAGCACATCCGCAACATCCCGATCTCGTCGAACAAATCGATGATCGGCCACGCGCTGACCGCGGCGGGCGCTGTCGAGGCTGCGTTCAGCCTGCTGACGCTCGAGCACCAGCGCATTCCGCCGACCATCAATTACAACGTGCCCGACCCGGCGATCGCGCTCGACGTGGTGCCGAACAAGGCGCGCGACACAAAGGTGCGGCGCGCCATCTCCAACTCGTTCGGTTTCGGCGGCCAGAACGTTTGCCTGGTCATGACCCGGGAGCCGGCGTGACCGGGGCTGCGGAAACGATCGTGAGCGACCGCGCGGCGACGGCGCCGGGCAAAACCATGCGCGCGCTGACACTGGTCAGCGACCGCAAGATCGAGCTGCTCGATGTCGCCGCGCCGCCTGCTCCGTCGGCCGGCGAAGTGCAGCTGCGCATCAAGGCGATCGGGCTGAACCACATCGACGTCTGGGGCTGGCGCGGCATGGCGTTCGCCAAGCGCAAGCTGCCGCTGATCGTCGGCGTCGAAGCTGCCGGCGAGATCGTCGCGGTTGGCGGCGATGTCACCACGAGCAAAGTCGGCGACCGCGTCGTCGCCTATGGCGCACTGACCTGCGGCCACTGCAAGGCCTGCCGCGAGGGCCGCGATAATCTGTGCGAGAACGTCGCCGGCATCATGGGCTTTCACGTCGACGGCTTTGCCCGCGATCTGATCAACATGCCGGCGCGGCTGGTGGTGCCGATCCCGGACAACGTGAGTTTCCGCGATGCCGCCTGCGCGCCGGTGGCGTTCGGCACCGTGCAGCACATGCTGTTCGACAACGCCAAGCTCGAGCCGGGCGAGACCATCCTGGTGCAAGCCGGCGGTTCGGGCATCGGCACCACCGCCATCAAAATGGCCAAGGCCATCGGCTGCACCGTGATCACCACGGTCGGCGACGATGACAAGGCGGCAAAGGCCAAGGCGCTCGGCGCCGATCACGTCATCAACTACCGCACCGAGCGCTTCGAAACCTTGGTGCGCAAGCTCACCGGAAAAAAAGGCGTCGATGTCGCCTTCGAGCATGTCGGGCCGGACACGTTCAACGGCTCGCTGCTCTGCCTCAAACGCGGCGGCCGGCTCGTCACCTGCGGCTCGACCTCGGGCCAGTCGATCACCATGAATCTGTTCCAGCTCTATTTGCAGCAGTACCGCATCACCGGCTCGTTCGGCTGCTCGCTGCGTAACATCCGCGACAGCCTGGCCAAGATGGCGGCGGGTCTCCTGCCGGTGATCGATACCGAAGTGGCGCTTGCCGATTTCGAACATGGCCTTGCCCGGCTCGAAAGCCGGCAGGTGTTCGGCAAGATCATCGTCAACTTCTAGGACGCATCCGCTTGAAGCCCGTGATCGATCCGGCCCTCGGCGCGCTCGCGGTCGGGCTGTTGCGCGCGGTGCACTGGATGGATCGCCGGCGCTCGGCGAATTTCGCCGGCGCCTTCATGCGCAAGGTCGGGCCGCTGCTCAAGGAACACCGGCTCGGCCGCGAAAATCTGCGCGCCGCATACCCAGAAAAATCCGCCGCCGAGATCGAAAAAATCCTCGCCGGGGTGTGGGACAATCTCGGCCGCATCGCCATCGAGTTCGCCCATCTCGACGATTTTTC
>CAWCSD010000022.1:0-160046 GCA_963798095.1 uncultured Alphaproteobacteria bacterium
ACGTTTCTTGGCGCCGCTTGTTTCTGTGTCCCGTTGGCTGCTGCTGTCCTCGCCCAGGACGCGGCTTCGGACTACCCCAATCGCGTGATCCGCATCATTGTCGATTCACGCCGGCGGTGCTCCGGACATCACGGCGCGGATTCTTGCGCCGAAGCTTTCGGAAATTTGGCAACAGTCGGTCATCGTCGAAAACCGTCCGGGCGCCGGGAGCGCGATCGCGGCGCGTTACGTCGCTGACGCCGATCCCGACGGCTACACGCTGATGTCGATCACCAATGCCCACGCCGTGGTGCCGGCGCTTAATTCTCAAGTGTCTTACGATGCGGTGAACGCGTTCACCGCATTGTCGTGGTAGTCGATAGCGCCGAACTGGGTGCTGGTGGCGCCGGAGCTGGGCGTTCACTCGCTAAAAGAGTTTGTCGCGCTTGCCAAATCGAAGCCCAATCAGCTCAACTTCGGCTCCGCGGGCGTCGGCGGCTTCATGCACTTCGCCGCCGTGATGTTCGACGACGCGGTCGGCATCCAGGCACAGCACGTACCGTATAAAGGGCCGCCCGAGGCGCTCGCCGATACCGTTGGCGGCCGCGTGCAGTTTGTCATTTCGCCGATCGGTGCCGCGCTCGGGCTGGTCCGCTCGGGCAAGCTCGTTCCGCTGGCGGTGACCGGAAAGGAGCGTCTGGAGGAATTTCCCAATGTTCCGACCGTCGCGGAGTCCGGCTATCCGAACTTCGAATTGTTGACCTGGACCGGCCTGCTGGCGCCGGCGCGTCTTCCCGCGCGGATCGTCACCAAGATTAACCAGGCAGTCGGGGAAATACTCAAGCAGCCGGACGTGCAGCAAAAGTTCAGGGGAATCGCGGTTGAGCCTATCGCGACGACGCCGGCAGAATTTCACAAGCGCATTGCCGATGCGGTCGTGGAGTACACGGCTGCCGCGCGCAAAGCGGGCATTACCGGAGAGTGAAGGAAATCGTGGCTTTGAAGCAATTCAATGTGGCAGTCGATATCGGTGGAACATTCACCGATCTTCTCGCCTTCGATGAGGAAACAGGCCGTCTCTTTCAGGCCAAATGCCTCTCGACACCGCCGGATTTTGCCACCGGTGTTCTCGATGGCGTTCGCAAGGCCATGCTTGACCTGAAGCATGTCGAGAGCTTTGTTCACGGCTCGACCGTCGCTATCAATACTGCTATCGAACGAACCGGTGCCCGTACCGCGCTAATCGTTACGCGGGGCACCCGCGATGTCTATCAGATCGCCCGCGGCAACCGCCGAATCCTACAATATCCTATTTCAGCGTGCAGAGCCGCTTGCGTCGGCGCAGCTCACTTTCGAAGTCGATCAACGCACGACCGCCTGGGGCGACGCGCCTCGTTCCGTTCGACGAAGCGCAGGCGCGCGATGTGGCCAAACAGGTGCTCGCCAAAAACGCTGACGCGATCGCCATCTGCTTTTTGCATTCCTATCGGGATCCAGGAGATGAGATCCGGATGGGCGATATTCTGCGCGAGCTCGCTCCCTCGAAGTTCATCACCATGTCGCACGAAATAGTGCGAAAGTCAGGAGAGTATGAGCGCATCTCGACCACCGCGCTTAATGCCTATATCGGCCCGCGTACCAGCAAATACGTCTCCAATCTTGAAAACCTACTGGAGCAAGACGGGTTCGGCGGTCGGCTTCTGATCATGCAGTCAAACGGCGGCTTGATGTCGGCCGATACGGCTAAGCGTGTGCCGGTGGCAATGATGGAGGATCTGGACCAGTCGGAGGTGTGATTGCATCTGCCGAGATCAGCGCCAATCTGGGCTACGAAAACTCGATCGCCTTCGACATGGGTGGAACCACAGCCAAGACCAGTTTGGTCCACGGCCGCGAACCCTCGGTCGCCGAAGGCTACTACATTGGCGGTTATGCTGACGGTCAACCGGCCATGATGCCGGTCGTCGACATCGTCGAAGTCGGCACCGGCGGCGGCAGCATCGCTTGGATCGACGAAGTGGGCGCGCTCAAGGTCGGTCCACAAAGTGCCGGCGCTGCACCTGGGCCGATCTGCTATTGCTGGGGCGGCATCAAGCCCACTGTGACCGACGCCAACGTAATTCTCGGTCGGATCGGTGTCGACAGCTTCCTCGGCGGCGAGATGGCTTTGGATCGCGAGGCGGCCATGGCCGCGTCGGCCGAACTGGGCAAGCCGCTGGCCTCGATGCGGTGGCCACCGCGCTGAGCATCGTCGAGATCGCGGTAGCCAAAATGTCGCTCGCGGTCCGCGGCGTGTCGGTCGAGCGCGGGTTCGATCCGCGCGACTTCGTCATGGTGGGAATGGGTGGTGCCGGTCCGATACATGCGGTAGCGATCGCGCGACAGCTTCATATCCCGACCGTGATTATCCCGGTGCTGCCGTCGCATTTCTCCGCGTTTGGCATGTTGATGAGCGATATCCGTCACGATTACGTGCGTACCTATCTTTCGCCGCTCAACAAGCTCGACTTCAATGAACTCAAGCGCATCTTCGCCGAGACGCTCAGCGAAGCCGAGCAGATGCTGAGGGGCGAGCGCGTGGCCGACGACGCGATGACCTTCCAACGTTATCTCGATCTTCGTTATGAGGGTCAGGAATTCTCCATCAAGGTGCCGGTCTCGGAGGACGAGATAGCCTCTGCTGCGCTGAAGACGATCAGGGACCGGTTCGACTCCATTCACGACCGCAGCTTTGGCCACGCCGCGCCCAATGAGGCGTTGGAAATGGTCAATGTGCGGGTGGCGGCGCGCGGCCTCAGGCAAAAACTCAAAATGCCTGTCCTCCCGGCCGGGGCCCAGCCGAAGCCGCGGACAATTCGCAAGGTGTGTCTGCAGAGCGCCGACAGGTTCGACGATTGCCCCGTCTATGCGCGTGACGCGTTGGGGGCCGGGGCTGCAATCGCCGGCCCGGCCTTGATTGAAGAATACGGTTCGACAACGGTGTTGTTCGCGGGCGATGTTGCCAAGATTGCCGGCACCGGAGAAATAATAATTCAGGTGGGAACGCTGCAGTGAATATTCAAACTCCGATGAAGTCCAACCTGCAAGCGCCTCGATCCGGTCACGCTCGAGGTTATTAGAAACGCGTTTCCGGCCGTTTCTAATGAGATGTCGTATGACCTGCAGCGCACATCGTACAACATGATGATATATGAAGTGTGCGACTATAGTTGCACGCTCCTGGACACCGAAGGCACGCTGATTTCACAGAACATCGGTGGCGTGTCCCACTTCATCGCCGATATGGGCGTCGTGATCAAAGACGGTGTGGCAAGGTATGGATTAGACGGTTTCGCGCCCGGGGATGTCCTGATTACAAACCATCAAGCGGTTGCCGGCCAGCACCTAAACAACATCGTCATCTACACGCCATTCTTCTTCGAAGGAAAACTGACAGCGTTTCCGGCTGTTCGTGCGCATTGGGTGGATGTAGGCGGCCTCTCGACCGGTTTTGGTGCGCTCGGCTCGACCGATCCGTGGTCCGAAGGGTTGCAGATCAATCAACTGAAAATCTACGAAGCCGGAATTCCGGACGAGAAATTGTTGCAGATGATCGCCGACAACATTCGTTTTCCGCAAGCGGCCATGGGCGATCTGCGTTCGCAGATCGCCGCATGCAGGCTTGCGAACCCGGCTCGAAGAAGTGTACAAACGTTACGGTGTCGAAACCATCAACGCCGCACTGGAGGTCATCTATTCGGAAACCGAACGCAAATGTCGGGCAGTGGTCGAAACAATACCAGACGGCGTTTACGAGGCTGACAATTACATCGACGCGCCTGGAGCAAAGGAACCCTTGGTCCACGTTCACGTCAAGGTCACCATTTCCGGAAGCGATATGACCATCGACTTCACCGGCACGTCGGCGCAAACGTCAGGCAACAATAACTCGCGCACACTCGCCGGGGCTTACATCGCCTACAAGGGCCTGACCACGCCGATCAGCCGGCCAACGAAGGATCGTTCCGAGCGCTGAAGGCTATCGTGCCAGAAGGGTCGATCATGATGGCCAAATATCCGGCGGCAATGGCGGATTGGGCGAGCCCAATTCCGGGTTCGGTTGACGCGGTGTTCAAGGCCCTTGCAGGGGCGATACCCGACCGCATCCCGGCCGGCCATTTCGGTTACATGATGATCGGTCGCTCGTTCACTGGCTACGATCCCCGCCGCGGACGTAGTTTCGTCCTGCAAACCATCGATGGCGGTGGCTGGGGCAGTAGGCCGACCCAAGATGGTCCGTCTGGATCTGTCACGGTCTGTCAGGGCGATGTTCGCAACGCGCCGATTGAGAGCATCGAGCAGAAATGCCCGGTCATCGTCGAGGCACGCGAACTGCTGCCCGACACCGGTGGACCTGGTAAATTCCGAGGCGGACTGGGCTTGCGCTTGCAGGTGAGGGCGCTGGAGGAAGGCCGCTGGGGCCTGCCGCCGCATCGGCGCAATACCTATCCGCCGTGGGGCCTCTGGGGCGGCAAACTCGGGCGCGGCGGGACCAACTGGGTCAAGACGCCGGAGGATTCGGAGTGGAAACAGACCGGCATCTATCGTTTGCCGGTGACCAAGCAAACGGTAATCCGCGCGCAAACCACCGGCGCGGCGGCTTGGGCGATCCGCTGGAGCGCGACCCTGAGCGCGTTCTGACAGACGTTCTCAATCACTATGTCTCTAAACAGGGAGCCCATGACGATTATGGCGTCGTGATCACCGACGATGATCGGATCGACGTCAAGGCGACCGAAACCTTGCGGTCTCATATGCGTGCGCAGGCGAAAGCGCAGGCCGAGAGCGAAGCCAAGGCGGCGTCTGCGTGATCACCGTCGCCAACCCGGTGCGCGAGGCGCTGGCCGCCGGCAAGGTTTCGCTCGGCGTCGGCGTTCGCGGTTTGCGCACCGGCGAAATCGCCCGGATGATGAAAACCGCCGGCTTCGACTGGCTCTTCATCGATCTCGAACATGGTCCGAGCTCGGTCGAGACCGCGTTCACCATTTCCGTGGCGGCGCTCGATGCCGAAATCGTGCCGATCGTGAGGGTGCCGGAAGGCGAGATGGTGTTGGCGGCGCGCTGTCTCGACGGCGGCGCGCTCGGCGTGTTTGTTTCACACGTTGAGACTGTCGAGGATGCGCAAGCCGCGGTACGGGCGCTACGGTTTCCGCCACTCGGATCGCGCTCGGCCGGTGGCAGCTACCCGCAGCTCGGCTTTCGCGGCGGTTCCGCCAAGGATACGCTGCCGGCCATCGATCGCGCGACGATGATTATGGCGACGCTCGAGACGGCCAAGGCCGTCGAGGATGCCGCCGCGATCGCCGCCGTCCCGGGCATCGACGTGCTGACGATGGGACTGAACGATCTGAGCGTCGACATGGGAATTCCCGGGCAACTCGGCCATGACAAGATCGCGGCGGCCGTGGCGCGGGTCGCGCAAGCGGCGCAAGGGGCCGGAAAGTTCGCGGGCTTTGGTGGCGTCTACCAACCGGAGCTGATTAAGAAATATGTGGGCTTCGGCATGCGCATGATCTTGTGTGGCAACGACGTCGGCCTGCTGATGTCCGCTGCGCAGGAGCGCGCCGATTTTGTGCGCAATTGCGCTCCATGACGTTCGTCGGCGACGGCGCGTTTCGCTACAGGCTTGCCGCAGAGGGCGCCAATTGGGGCGAGCTTCCCGACGGCTGGCAGTTCGGCGATGTCGCAGCCGTGGGCGTCGACCAGCGCGACCAGGTCTACGTGTTCTCGCGCAGCGAACATCCGGTCACCGTATTCGATCGGGACGGTAAATTCCTGCGCTCATGGGGTGAGGGCGATTTCGTGCGGCCGCATGGCGTGTCCATCGGTCCGGATGACAGCATCTATCTGACCGACGACGGCGATCACACTGTTCGCAAATATACGCTCAATGGCAAGCTGCTGCTGAAGCTCGGCACGTCACGACAGCCTGCGCCGTTCATGAGCGGGCTGCCGTTTCATCGCTGCACCCACACGGCGCTCGCGCCGAACGGCGACATTTACGTCTCCGACGGTTACGGCAATGCGCGGGTGCATAGATACAGCCCTGACGGTAAGCTTCTGTCATCTTGGGGCAGGCCCGGCACTGGGCCGGGTGAATTCAACATCGCTCACAACATCTGCTGCGACGGGGACGGCTGGGTCTATGTGGCCGACCGTGAGAACCATCGTATCCAGGTTTTCGACGGTAACGGCAATTACGAAACAGAATGGCACAATTTGTATCGTCCATGCGGCCTCTGCCTGTGCTGTGGCCGCTTCTTTGTCGCCGAGCTGGCGCCAGGGCAAGAATTTAGCAATCGCAATTGGCCGCACTTAGGACCGCGCGTAAGCATCCTGGAAAAGGACGGCAGTTTGGCGGCTCGGCTGGGTGACTTTGGTGGAGATAACGAGCCGAGCCCATTCATTGCGCCGCATGGTATCGCGGTGGCTTCGGACGGCGCTATTTACGTCGCCGAACTATCGTATGCGGTTGCCGGGAAGAAAGTTGTGGGACAATCCCAAGGCCGGCTGACAACCCTGCAAAAACTCATTCCGGTTCAAGAAGGGTCCTGACCATGCCGTTTGCCACGCTCGATGGAATCAAAACCCATTACGTCCAAAAGGGCGCCGGTCCTTATCTTCTGATGATGGCTCCGCGCGCTTTTCAACTCCACACTCCAAAGCTGGGAGCACGGCAAATGGAATGACATGAATGCCATCGACACGTTGTCGAAGCATTTCACCGTGATCGCATACGATCGACGGGAAGCCGGGCAATCCGGCGGCCGTGTCGAGCCGTTGACCTGGAAAATTTACGCGCAACACGCCAAGCTCCTGCTCGAACACCTCGCGGTGGAACGTTCATTCGTCCTCGGCGTCTGCATGGGTGTTGCGGTGGCGACGCAATTCGCTTCGCTTTATTCGAAATCGGCCATCGGCCTCATTCTGGCCCAGCCGGTCGGCGGCCACCGCTGGAAGAAACGTATGCATGCGTTCTTTAACCGTCACATTGACTATGCTCGCCGTCATGGCCTCGACGCGGTTCTCGCTCGCGCTAAAGGCCTCAATTTCATGCGCGATCCGGAAACCGGGCCGTGGGCGACCAGCATCACGAATGACTCAGATTTGCCGATCGCTTTATCCATCAGGATCTCGATTCCTATCTAGGCTTGGTCATCCAAAGCCGCGACGCGATGTTCCCAGACACCTTCGTCTCGGGTCCGCGGCCCGAGGAGCTCGTGCCGATCGATGTGGCGGCGTTGATCTGGCCCGGCGACGACGCCTCGCACTCGACGTCGAGTGCCGAGCAGCTGCGCGAGCTGCTGCCGCGAATGGACTATTGGGACCTGCATCCTGACAAACAAACGGCGGAAAATATGCTCTCGCGCATTGTCGATTTTAAAGAGATTGTGGCAACGCGAGGACTGCCGCCAAGTCCGCCCATGTCGGGGCCGCCGATGCCGCCGCTGCCATCGAACTCGAGGCCGGTGTTGCGGTTAGCCGTGCGCGCTGCGCACACAAGGTTTTCTTGACACAAATTGCGACGGTGCGCTTTAGAGAATCGGATCATGCGCGCGGCGCTGCGCGCCTTGCGCACGATCGTCGACGGAGCTGAAGGCTACGCCGGTTAAGAACAAAGGGAGCAAACGCGATGGTCGATGTCGTTCAAGGCGATAAAGTCGGCGCTTACGGGGATTTCGACAACCGCGCTCTTTCACGCAGTCCCGACCGCGTCGCGGTCACCAATTTCCCGATGATCGATCTCTCGCCATTTATCAACGACGGCATGCGCGAGGATCGCATGCGCACCGCGCGCGAAGTGCGTTCCGCGTGCATCGATATTGGATTCTTTTACGTTATCGGCCACGGCTTCGCCGCGGAGGACCTCGATGACGTTTTGACCCAGGGGCGAAGCTTTTTTGCTTTGCCACTTGCCGAAAAAATGAAGTCTCTCTCACGCAATGTCGACATGCCGGGTTTCGTTCGCACCGGCGGCATAGATCCCGAGAAAAACCGTGACAAGGTTGTGGACATCAAGGAACGATTTTCGCTGACACGGGAGCTCAAGCCTGGTGAACAGGCGCGCAGAGATTCTAGGATCGGCAGGTCGCAATGGCCGTCGCGCGAACTGCTTCCTGCTTTCGAGCCGACGATGAAAGACTATATCGCGCGGCTCCATCGGGTTTGCGACGCCCTCAATCACGCGTTTGCGCTCAGTCTCGATTTGCCCGAGGACTATTTCGATGGGCTTTATCGACGTCCGGACATGTCGCTCATGCTGAATTTCTATCCTCCCGTCGATCCTGCGAAGCTCCAATCGACCCAATGGAGTTTTTCCCCGCACGCAGACTACACGGCATTTACGGTGCTGCTGCAGAATTCGAGTGGAGGACTGCAGGCCCGCAATTCGGCGGGCGATTGGATCGACGTGACGCCAAAGCCAGGCACCTTCGTCGTCAATGTCGGAAATCTGTTGGAGCGTTGGACCAACGACCTTTACAGCTCGACGCTACATCGAGCGCTTCATGTCGGCAATGATCCCGCGGATATCGGCGGCCTTCTTCGTGTATCCGGATGCGGCGGCCGTCGTGCACTGCATCGATACTTGCCAAGGACCAGACAATCGGGCTCGTTATGAAGACGTGACGACGGCGGAGTACGTGCGGGTGCTGCGCGAGGATGCGCATCGCTCAGGCCGCCCGGCGGTTTCTGTCGATACGGCGCAACGACTGAAGACCAATTAGCGGGCGATTGTCGGGCAAGCGCGCGGCTTGGCCGCGGCGGCTACGAAGGGATGGTCGGGATTGTCTCAGCCAATCCCTTGTCACTGGGATCGCCTGCGGCCCGGCTGCTGATTGATCCCAGAACCATTGTTAGAATTCCACTGGAGAATTCGAACAAGCATTGATTAATCGACCGATTTTGCGTGTTATCTGTGGACTTAGGACGGGAGAGAGTTGGTTTGCACTTTCGCTCCCTCCGCCAATTCCCGTTCCGAAACCGCTCTCCATGACCGCGAAGGGTACTGTAAGCGCGCTGTTGGGGCTGTTTGCCGCGACGACTTCCGTACTTCCATACTCGGCGGGGCGGCCTAAACGTTCTCTGCGGGCTGATTTTCTCCACAGCTCTGTACTTCCGGCCAGATATTCGGTTTTTGCAAAGCTACAAACGTCGGTACCTGGCAGGCAATTCTGAGGGCTGGATTTCGAAGGACATTCGCTTGGTCGAGCGAAATCGCAAAAGGATATCATTTCCGATCCTGGGCATGCGAAGAATGTTACACGCTGCTGCTCGCGGGCGCGCTGGTTGCCAACAGAGGTCCTGGAAATTATGCTCTAGGCAAAGGTGGTTGAGCCGCGTCCGGTTCGGGTATTTAGGGGGACGCAAGCTTCTTCGCGTCGGACACGATCGCAATGATCGAACGGACGAACGCGCTCAAACTTTCTTCGCAATGCACGGCGCAGTTTGATTAAACGAGTGAGGAGGTCGGTGATGTTGGTATCCGCCTATCTTACGATCAAAGGAGCGAAACAAGGAGTCATCAAAGGAGACGTCACGGACAAGGAAAACAAGGAAAGAGACGGGACCATTGCGGTGACCTCTGTCTCGTTCCAGATCGAAACTCCGATCGATCCGGCTTCGGGCACTACGACAGGCAAGCGCCAGCACCAACCGATTGCGATCACAAAGCTGATCGACCAAGCCACGCCAAGGCTCTACGACGCCCTATTCAGTAATGAGACGTTGACCGTCACGATTGCATTCTGGCGGCCATTAAAAGGCAGCGGCGACAAACAGTATCTCACGATCATGCTCGAAAATGCGATCATCGCGGGGGCAGCGTTCAACTCGCCTGAGTCCCAGGATCCAGCGACGGCGGCTCCTTATGAGCGGGTGCAGCTGGCCTACCAGAAGATCACGTTGACCTGGATTGACGGCGGGATCACCGCCCAGGACAGTTGGAAATCGCCAATTTCTTGAAAGGCCGCATTCGTGCTCGCACTATAGCTCATGAGCCCGCGTTCTTAGATGGAAGAAATTCCCGCGCACTGGCCGCTCATTGTCAGAGCAATCAACATGAGAAGCGCTCCGGATGGCTCGGCCAAGGAGCGATACTTTTTTCCGGGCCTTGATTTCGCCGTCAATTTGTGAAATAAGCGCGCCTCTTTCGTCGAGGAACCAATGCGTTCGATACGCTCATATATCGCACTGACAGCAGCCGCCCGGCCGAGCAATCGACCGAGTGAACGGCTGGATTCGTGCGTCTTTGGTTCCATGCAACAGACGAAAAAGCCCGAACTAGGGCTCACCTTAAGACCAGAATAACCCGCGGAGACCATTGGCCTCCGCAAAAAGCGGAGGACCAGGTGGTCCGCAACATCACTCGTAAACCAACAGATCGAAGCGTGACCGCCGGGTCACTGCGTTTGTCGTTGCCCGCCGATAAGCGGTGCGCGCTGCGACGTCGGCTGTCCGCTTTGAGGCCGGCATGAATTGCGATCCGCAAGGATCGAACGATGTGAACGTCCAGGATGGCGCCCTTGTGAATAAGGCGCCCCTTCGACCCGTAGGCCGCTCAAGCTCGAGCGTACTGGTTTCGGCGGAGGTTTTGTCAGGCTGGTTTAGCTCATGTCGGCAGAGCGCCCGTTTCGTACGCGGGAGGCGCCGGGTTCGAGACCTGGAACCAGCACCAATTCGCCGGCATAGCTCAGTGTAGAGCACTCGTTTTGTAAGCGAGAGCGCGAGGACTCAATCCCCTCTGCCGGCTCCAATCAAACATCGCTCTCTTAGCTCATTCGGTAGAGCACCGGGTTGGTATCTCGGAGGTGGGTGGATCGAAGCCACCAGAGAGCACCATGCGCGCGTGGCGGAATAGGCAGACGCACCGCACTCAGAATGCGACGGGTAACACCGTGGGGGTTCAAGTCCCTCCGCGCGCACCAATGCCCTCTTGGCGGAACAGGTAGACGCAGCGGTTTCAAACACCGCCGGCTTCGGTCGTGGTCGTTCAAGTCGATCAGGGGGCACCATGATGCGGGCGTGGCGGAACTGGAAGACGCACTGGGCTTAAACCCTGGATCTTTGCAAGTTCGAAACTTGCCGCCCGCACGCTCCCGTCGCCAAGCGGACAAAGGCATCGGTCCTACACACCGACATTCCGGGGTTCGAATCCCTGCGGGAGTACCAACAATGCGTTCTTAGCTCAGCGGGAGAGCGTCGCCATGACATGGCGAAGGCCGCTGGTTCGATCCCAGCAGGACGCACCATCAACGGTAGAGATTCCGAATGGCGAGGGCCCCGGCCGATAACCGGGTGGCAGAAGGTTCGAATCCTTCCTCTACCACCAACAACGAGGACGAAACAAAATGAGCAACACAGACAAACGCTCCGGATGTGTGACCGGAGCGGCGAACGGGCCAGACTTTTAATCTGGTGGCGCGCGAGCGCCCATCGCGGGTTCGAGTCCCGCCACATCCTCCAAACCATGGACCAGTTACCGTAGCGGCCGAACGGATCGGACTCTTAATCCGATGGCTCAAGCCCACCGCAGGTTCGAATCCTGCCTGGTCCTCCATGTCCGCGTGGCGAAATCGGCAGGCGCATCGTCTTGAGAGGGTGACGCTTCACCTTGCTGGTTCGACACCAACTGCCCTGTTACGCATCGGGTGAGGCGGCTCGACTGTCTATCGAGCGAGACGGGTTCGAGTCCCGTACAGGGCGCCAACACGACAGGGTGTAGCTCAGTTTGGTAGAGCCCTCGGTTCGGAACCGAAAGGTCGCAGGATCGAGGCCTGCCACCCTGACCAATCACCGCGCTCGTAGCTTAGCGGCGAAAGCCACCTGCTCATAACAGGTCGATCGCTGGTTCGAGTCCAGCCGGGCGCACCAAGTTGCAAACCAAGGAGATCGGTATCATGCGCGCGCATCCGGCGTTGGTGCTCAATGCCGACTTCCAACCGCTGAGTTATTTCCCGCTGTCGCTGCTGCGGTGGGATCGTGCGATCAAGGCGGTGGTCGAGGCGACGCACTACGTGGTCGAGGAGTACGACACGGTCGTGCGCAGCCCGTCAACGACGATGCGGCTGCCGTCGGTGCTGGCGCTGCGCAAGTACCATCCGGTGCCCAAGCACGTCGCGTTCACGCGGTTCAACGTGTTCCTGCGCGACCGCTTTCGCTGCCAGTATTGCGGTGAGAAACATTCGAGCGCCGATCTCACGTTCGACCACGTGATTCCGAAGTGCCTCGGCGGTGCGACGTCCTGGGACAATGTCGTCGCGGCGTGCTCGCCGTGCAACGTGCTCAAGGACAACGCGACAGCGATGAAGCCGTTTCGGGCGCCGCGCGAGCCGAGCGCGCACGATCTCTTGGCGGCCAAGAAGGCGTTCCCGCCGAACTATCTGCACGAGACCTGGGTCGATTATCTCTACTGGGACACCGGCCTCGAACAATAACGACATCACGTGGCGCAATGGACGGCGCGTCGCCCTCCGAAGGCGAAGGTTGCGGGTTCGAGTCCCGCCGTGATGGCCAAATGGATGGTGAACCGGCCGGGTGGCCGGCGCGGTTTTGAAAACCGATGGTGCCGCAAGGTATGGGCTTCGAGTGCGCCCGCCATCCGCCAACCGGAAGGTCAACCGGCCGGGAGGTCGGCATCCGTCGGAAGCGGATTGGATGCGCAAGCATTGTGGATCAAGACCACGGCCTTCCGCCATGGAGAGTCAATCAGGGCGGCCCCTGATCCCCGTTCGAAGCGGGTGAGTGGCGCAAGCCATGGCGATCGACACGTCGGCTCTCCGCCAATTCCCCGCCGACCGCGGATGTACCGGCGGCACCCGAACAAGACGAGAAGCCTCGCAACTTTCTAGCAGGGAGGTCCGGGACCCAGGCAGTCTCATAAGCTGCTCAAGGCGGATTCGACTTCCGCCCCTGCAACCAATTTCGGGCAGGCTGGGCACTGGTGAGCCCAACGCTCTGTAAAAGCGCCGTTCATTCTGAGGTGGTTCGAATCCATCCCTGCCCACCAAGTTCCTGCCCACCAAATTCGCGGCCGTAGCTCAATGGTAGAGCACCACGTTGCCAACGTGGGGACGATGGGTTCGATTTCCCACCGGCCGCTCCATTTCGCACAAGTAGCTCAGAGGTAGAGCGGCGCGTTGAAGGCGCGCGCGTCGGTGGTTCGATCCCATCCTTGTGCACCATTTCGGGGCCATAGCTCAGTCGGGAGAGCGCCTGTTTTGCAAGCAGGATGTCGTCGGTTCGATTCCGTCTGGCTCCACCAATTGCGCAACAAATATTCTGAAAATATTCCCGTCGAGCCATCTCGGTGAGGGCTGCCGGCTGTTAACCGGCGAAGGCAGGTTCGAATCCTGCGACGGGAGCCAATCGCGCCTCTGTCTTCTAGCGGTCAGGAATCTGCCCTCTCAAGGCGGCAACGCGGGTTCAAATCCCGTCAGAGGCTCCAGTCATCTTCCCGTAGCTCAAATGGATGAGCGCCCGGCTACGAACCGGGAGGCATGCAGGTTCGAACTCCTGCCGGGAAGGCCAATCGGCAGGGTGTAGCTCAGCAGGCAGAGCGCCGCGCTTGGGACGCGGAGGCCGCAGGATCGTGACCTGCCACCCTGACCAAATACCCCTTTCGCTCAATGGCAGGGCGCTGCGCTCTGAACGCAGATACGGTGGTTCGATTTCATCAAGGGGTGCCAATCCCGGTGCAGTGGCGAAACGGGAACGCGGCGCTCTGCAAAAGCGTCATGAGTCGGTTCGACACCGACCTGCACCTCCAAGACCTGCATGCTCTCGTGGCTCGAATGGATAGGCCGCCGCCTTCTAAGCGGACGCACGCGGGTTCAAATCCTGCCGAGAGCGCGGTCGCATAGCTCAGCGGATAGAGCGCCCAAATCCTAATCGGGAGGTCGAGGGTTTGAATCCTTCTGCGATCACCAAATACGGAGAGTTGGCCGAGCGGCAAGGCATCGCGGTGCTAACGCGACGAGACCTTCGGGTCGGGCAGGTTCGAACTCCTGCACTCTCCGCCAATTCGCGGGCTTGGCATATGGGTTGTGCATCAGCCTTCCAAGCTGACAAAGCGAGTTCGAGTTCTCGCAGCCCGCTCCATTTCGCCACGTTCGTCTAGCGGCTCAGGATGCTCGCCTTTCAAGCGGGATGACATCGGTTCGAATCCGATACGTGGCTCCATCTTGCCGGGATGCGGGAGAGGTCGAACCGACCCGCCTTTGAAGCGGAGGTCGCACGCTCGTGCGCGCACGTTCGAATCGTGCTCCCGGCTCCAGCGCTCAGCCTCGGCAGGGAAGGGGTTCTCTCCCATAAGGAGGACCAGGTCGGTTCGACCCCGACATGAGCGACCAATCACGCTGGCGTAGTCCAACGGCAGGGCGGCACATTGTGGATGTGCATACGGTGGTTCGAACTCCACCCGCCAGTACCAAATACCGGTGTAGCTCAGCGGTAGAGCGGCGGTCTCCAAAACCGCGTCAGCGTGGGTTCAAGCCCTACCACCGGTGCCAAATTCCTGGACGTTCACGGTTTGCTTTCACGCGGGTTCACTGCCCTGGCCTCGGTCGGCTGTGGCAGTTGAATCTGAGACCGAAAGAAATAAAAGAAATAGGAGGCTGCAAATGCGACGTTCCGACCCCTATCAGGACCGCGCCCGTGAACTGGCGAGCGCGGCCGGCCTCGATCCGGATGCCAGGATCGAGCGGCCCGGCCAGCGGTCGATGCCGGCATGGTGCACGTTCCGCGATGCGGCGCGCGCTGAACACATGGCGCGAGAGGCTGCGGCTGCGGCAACGCAGATTGCGGCCATCGCACCGCAGGCAGCGGAATTTCAAAATAGCCCGCTCAAAATCTTCGGCCAGCACGACGAAGCAACGGTCGCTCAAATGCGCAATTGCATGGCGGTCGGCAACGTCGTGGCCGGCGTGATCTGTGCCGATGGGCACCTTGGCTATGCCCAGCCGGTCGGCGGTGTCGTCGCCTACGAGAAGCAAATCAGCATTTCGGGAGTGGGCTTCGACATAGGCTGCGGCAACATGGCGGTGCGGCTCGATACGCCGTTCGCCGCGATCCACGATCAACTCGGCGACATCATCCGCGACGTATCCAAGGTGATCTCGTTCGGCGTCGGGCGCACCAACGATGAGCGGGTCGAAGCCGAGCTATTCGACGACGCCGACGCCTGGCGCGAATCCGACATGGAGGCCTACCGGCAAAAGGCCGTCAGTCAACTCGGCACGGTCGGCTCGGGCAATCATTACGTTGACCTGATGCGCGACGAGGATGGCTTTGTCTGGATTGGCGTGCACTTTGGCTCGCGCGGTCTGGGGCACACCAGCGCCACGCGCTACCTCAAGGCAGCGGGTGGCAAGGACGGCATGAACGTCCCGCCAGCCGTGATCGACGAGGACAGCGAACTCGGACGCCGATACATCGCCGCGATGGAACTTGCCGGCCGGTACTCCTACGCCGGGCGCGAGTGGGTCATCGAGCGCGTGCGCAAGATCATCGGAGGTGCGGTGACCGACAGCGTGCACAATCATCACAATTATGCCTGGCGCGAAAATCACAACGGCCGCGATCTATGGGTCGTGCGCAAGGGCGCGACGCCGGCCTTCCCCGGCCAGCGCGGATTCGTCGGCGGCTCTATGGGTGACGACGCGGTTATCATCGAGGGCGTCGATAGCCCGGAGGCGAAGGCATCGCTCTACTCGACAATCCACGGCGCCGGGCGTCTATTCGGCCGCAAGGAAGCCAAGCGCCGTTTCACCCGCGAGCAGATGGATGCATGGCTTCAAAAGCGCGGCGTGACACTCGTGGGCGCCGATCTCGACGAAAGCCCTATGGCCTACCGTCGCCTACCCGAGGTCATCGCCGAGCATGCCAACACCATCAAAGTGTTGCACACGCTGCGACCGTTCGCGGTGGCGATGGCCGGCAGTGGAGAGTTTGACCCGTTCAAAGATTGACGCGCGCGGCTAATTTACATTTGACGTCGGGCTTTCGGCGGTCCCGTGGGTCGCCGAAATACGCCATGCTTTCGCGGGTAAATTTGCGGGTAGAGACAGGCGTGCAATTATAAACAACTGATATTGCTTGATAATTATCGACTTTCGCGCGGACACTCCAGCCGCCAAAACCGACACTGTCAGAGCTGCAAAGAAATTTTCCACCTCATCACGTTTCGAGCGGAACCTTCGCCTTTTGACCGCGTTCGGGGTCATGGCAGAGAAGGTGAGCCTACGTGCGGGGGAATCCACGTCGGTATCGGAACTTAGGGCGGCAACGGCCGGATTGCATCCCGCCCGGCTGCGCGTGCCCTGGAACAACTCGTCAGTTGTGGGCGGTTCCGGCCGTGCTGATCCTGGAACCGCGCCCGGTATCCCGTTCCGCAGAGCCGACCTGCCTACGCTCACTTAATACCCGCCGCAACGACCGCTCGTAGCGGGTCTCGGAGACTTTCATGCAGACGCCTACCGAAGTGCTGGATCCCGCCGCCCCCATCCCAGCCGCCGCCAACGGCTCATCGGTTCCGCAAGCGATCCCCCACGCGACCGAGAACGGGCTGAACGGCGACGCCCACGGGCTGACCGAGCTGCTGCATGCGCTGCAGGCGATGCGGGTCGGCGATTTCTCTGTGCGCATGGCGGGTGACCGCATCGGTATCATGGGCAAGATCGCCGACACCTTTAATGAGATCGTTGCCACCAACCAGCGCATGTCCAAGCAGGTCGAGCGGGTCGGCCAGGTGGTCGGCCGCGAAGGCCAGACCCGGCAGCGCGTCCGTCTTGGCTTGTCGGATGGCGCCTGGGGCGAGATGGAAGCCTCGGTCAATTCGCTGATCGACGATCTGCTCTGGCCGACCACGGAAGTGACCCGCGCCATCGCCGCCGTCGCCCAGGGCGACCTGCTGCGCACCGTCAGCCTCGACGTTGACGGCCGGCCGCTGCAAGGCGAGTTCCTGCGCTCCGCCGAGATCGTCAACACGATGATCAAGCAGCTCAACGTGTTCACCTCTGAGGTGACGCGCGTCGCCCGCGAGGTCGGCACCGAAGGCAAGCTCGGCGGCCAAGCCCAGGTCGGCGGCGTCACCGGCGTGTGGAAAGACCTCACCGAGAGCGTCAACTCGATGGCGTCGAACCTCACCGCGCAAGTGCGCAACATCGCCGAGGTGACCATTGCGGTGGCCAACGGCGACTTGTCGAAAAAGATCACCGTCGACGTGCGCGGCGAAATTCTCCAGCTCAAGGAAGCCATCAATACGATGGTGGACCAGCTGCGCTCGTTCGCCTCGGAAGTGACGCGCGTGGCGCGTGAGGTCGGCACCGACGGTAAGCTCGGCGGTCAGGCCATCGTGCCGGGCGTCGCCGGCACCTGGAAGGATTTGACCGACTCGGTGAACGCCATGTGCGGCAACCTCACCGACCAGGTCCGCAACATCGCCCATGTGACGACCGCCGTGGCGCGCGGCGACCTGTCGCGAAAAATCACGGTCGACGTGCGCGGCGAAATTTTGGAGCTCAAAGACACCATCAACACCATGGTGGACCAGCTCAACGGCTTTGCCTCGGAAGTCACCCGCGTCGCCCGCGAGGTCGGCACCGAAGGCAAGCTCGGCGGTCAGGCGCAGGTGCCGGGCGTCGCCGGCACCTGGAAGGACTTGACGGACAGCGTCAACTTCATGGCCGGTAATCTGACGGCGCAGGTCCGCAACATCGCTGACGTCGCCACCGCGATCGCCGGCGGCGACCTGTCAAAGAAGATCACGGTGAATGTCTCGGGCGAAATCCTGCAGCTCAAAGAGACCATCAACACGATGGTCGATCAGCTCAACGCGTTTGCCGGCGAAGTGACGCGCGTGGCGCGCGAGGTCGGCACCGACGGCCGGCTCGGCGGCCAAGCCAACGTGCTCGGCGTTGCCGGCACCTGGAAGGACTTGACCGACTCGGTCAACTCGATGGCGTCGAACTTGACCGGCCAGGTGCGCAACATCGCCGAGGTAGCGACCGCGATCGCCGGCGGCGACCTTTCGCGCAAGATCACGGTCGACGTGCGCGGCGAAATTTTGGAGCTCAAAGACACCATCAACACCATGGTGGACCAGCTCAATGCATTCGCCGGCGAGGTGACGCGCGTCGCGCGCGAGGTCGGCACCGAAGGCAAGCTCGGCGGCCAAGCACTGGTGCGCGGCGTCGCCGGCACCTGGAAGGACTTGACCGACTCGGTCAACTCCATGGCCTCGAACCTGACCGGTCAGGTCCGCAACATCGCCGAAGTCGCCACCGCCGTGGCGCGCGGCGACCTCAGCCGCAAGATCACGGTCGACGTCCGCGGCGAAATTCTCGAGCTCAAAGACACGCTCAACACCATGGTGGACCAGCTCAACGCGTTCGCCGCCGAGGTGACGCGCGTCGCGCGCGAGGTCGGCACCGATGGCAAGCTCGGTGGCCAGGCCCAGGTGCCCGGCGTCGCCGGTACCTGGAAGGACTTGACCGACAGCGTCAACTCGATGGCGGGCAACCTGACGGCGCAGGTTCGCAACATCGTCGAGGTGACGATCGCCGTCGCCAACGGCGACTTGTCGAAGAAGATCACGGTCGACGTGCGCGGCGAAATTCTGCAGTTGAAGGAAACGCTGAACACGATGGTGGACCAGCTCAACCGCTTCGCCGGCGAAGTGACGCGCGTTGCCCGCGAGGTGGGCACCGAAGGGCGGCTGGGCGGCCAGGCCAACGTGCCGGGTGTCGCCGGCACGTGGAAGGATTTGACCGACTCGGTCAACTCCATGGCCGGCAATTTGACGGCCCAGGTCCGCAATATCGCCGAGGTGACCACGGCCGTGGCGCGTGGCGACCTGTCGCGCAAGATCACGGTGGACGTGAAGGGTGAAATTCTCGAACTGAAGAACACCATCAATACGATGGCCGACCAGCTCAACGCGTTTGCGTCGGAAGTCACGCGCGTCGCCCGCGAAGTCGGCACCGAAGGCAAGCTCGGCGGCCAGGCGCAAGTGCCCGGCGTCGCCGGCACCTGGAAGGACTTGACCGACAACGTCAACTTCATGGCGTCGAACCTGACCGCGCAAGTGCGCAACATCGCCGAGGTGGCGACAGCCATCGCCGGCGGCGACCTGTCGAAGAAGATCACGGTCGACGTGCGCGGCGAGATGCTGCTGCTCAAGGACACGCTCAATACGATGGTCGAGCAGCTGCGCTCGTTCGCCGCCGAAGTGACGCGCGTGGCGCGCGAGGTCGGCGCCGACGGCCGGCTCGGCGGCCAGGCCGTGGTGCCCGGCGTCGCCGGCACCTGGAAGGATTTGACCGACAACGTCAACTTGCTCGCGGCCAACCTCACCACGCAGGTTCGCAACATCGCCGAGGTGACGACGGCCGTGGCGCGCGGCGACCTGTCGCGCAAGATCACGGTCGACGTGAAGGGCGAAATTCTCGAGCTGAAAAACACCATCAACACGATGGTGGACCAGCTCAACGGCTTCGCCTCGGAAGTGACGCGCGTGGCGCGCGAAGTCGGCACCGAAGGCCTGCTCGGCGGCCAGGCGCAAGTGCCCGGCGTCGCCGGCACCTGGAAGGATTTGACCGATACCGTCAACGTCATGGCCGCCAACCTGACCGAGCAGGTGCGCGGCATCGTCAAGGTGGTGACCGCGGTCGCCAACGGCGATCTCAAGCAAAACCTCGCGGTGAAATCGAAAGGCGAGGTGGCGGCGCTCGCCGAAACCATCAACAACATGACCGACACGCTGGCGACCTTCGCCGATCAGGTGACGACGGTGGCGCGCGAAGTCGGCGTCGAAGGCCGCCTCGGCGGCCAGGCCAACGTGCCCGGCGCCGCCGGCACCTGGAAGGACTTGACCGGCAACGTCAACCTGCTTGGCCGCCAACCTCACCACCCAGGTGCGCGCCATCGCCGAGGTGGCCACCGCGGTGACCAAGGGCGACCTGACGCGTTCGATCCAGGTCGACGCGCGCGGCGAAGTGGCCGAGCTCAAAGACAACATCAATACGATGATCGACAATCTGCGGCTCACCACCGACCGCAACACCGAGCAGGATTGGCTCAAGACCAACCTCGCCAAATTCACCAACATGCTGCAAGGCCAGCGCGACCTGGCCACGGTCGGCCGGCTGCTTGCTGTCCGAATTGACGCCGCTGGTCAACGCCCACCAAGGCGTCATCTATCAGATGGGCAGCGAGGAAGCGCAGGACCTCAATCTGCTGTCGGCCTATGCCGACGATGGCGCCAACGGCCATCCGCGGGGCTTGCGTCTCGGCGAAGGTCTGATCGGCCAATGCGCAGTCGACAAACGGCGCATGCTGATCACCGAAATGCCCGAAACCGCGGTGCCGATCTCTTCGGCGCTGTTCAAGGTGCCGCCGCGCAACAATATCGTGCTGCCGGTGCTGTTCGAGAATCAGGTCAAGGCGGTGATCGAGCTTGCCTCGATTCACGAGTTCACCGACCTTGCAAACGATGTTCCTCGAACAGCTGACCACCTCGATCGGCATCGTGCTCAATTCGATCGAAGCGACGATGCAGACCGAAGGCCTGCTCAAGCAGTCGCAGCAGCTCGCCGGCGAATTGCAGGCGCAGCAGAGGGAATTGCAGCAGACCAACGAGCAGCTCGAACAGAAGGCGCAGCAGCTCGCCGAGCGCAACGTCGAAGTCGAGCGCAAGAACCAGGAAATCGAGCAGGCCCGCCGCGCGCTTGAGGAAAAGGCGACGGAGCTGGCGCTGACCTCGAAGTACAAGTCGGAATTCCTGGCCAACATGTCGCACGAGTTGCGCACGCCGCTCAATTCGATCCTGATCCTCGGCCAGCAGCTCACCGACAATCCGGAAGGCAATCTGAGCACCAAGCAGGTCGAATTCGCCCGCACCATTCACGGCGCCGGCACCGACCTGCTCAATCTCATCAGCGACATTCTCGACCTGTCCAAGATCGAGTCCGGCACGGTGACGGTCGATGCCCAGGAGGTGTTCTTCTCGAATCTCGTCGACATGGTGGCGCGGCCGTTCCGCCACGAGGCGGATACGCGCCAGCTGTCGTTCGAGGTGCACGTCGATCCCAATCTCGGCCGCAGCATCACCACCGACACCAAGCGGCTGCAGCAGGTGCTCAAGAACCTGTTGTCGAACGCATTCAAATTCACCGCCCAAGGCGGCGTCCGCCTCAATGTCTCGGCGGCTCTCGGCGGCTGGGGCGCCGAGCATCCGGTGCTCAGCCAGGCGCCGGCGGTGGTGGCGTTCGAGGTGACCGATACCGGTATCGGCATTCCGCTGGAAAAGCAGAAGATCATCTTCGAGGCGTTCCAGCAGGCCGACGCCTCGACCAGCCGCAAATATGGCGGCACCGGCCTCGGGCTTGGCCATCAGCCGCGAGCTGGCGAGCCTGCTAGGCGGCGAAATCCATCTGCGCAGCACGCCGAATTCCGGATCGACGTTCACGCTCTATCTGCCGGTCAGATATGTCGGCCCGACCGCGGCCGTGCACGCCGCGATCGCGGCAGCGGCGCCCGCGGCCCAACATGCCGGGCCGCATCTCGCACCGGAGCGGACGATCGAGCCGATCCCGGACGATCGCATGGACATCCAGCCGGGCGACGCCATTCTGCTCATCGTCGAGGACGATCCGCATTATGCCCGCATCCTGATCGATCTGGCGCGCGACAAGGGATTCAAGGCGCTGTTGGCGATGCGCGGCGACGACGCGCTCAATCTCGCCAAGCAGTATCAGCCGACCGCGGTGTCGCTCGACGTGTTCCTGCCCGACATGCTGGGCTGGAACGTGCTCAGCCAGCTCAAGCAGAACTCGCTGACCCGGCACATCCCGGTGCAGATCGTCACGCTGGACGAAGACCGCCAGCACGGCCTGGCCCGCGGCGCCTTCTCTTTCGTGACCAAGCCGACGACGCGGGAGGGCATTGCCGAGGCGCTGTCGCGGATCAAGGAGTTCTCGGCGCCGCGCCGCAAGCGGCTCCTGGTCGTCGAGGACAACAAGGCCGAGCAGATGAGCATTCGCGAACTGCTCGGCCATGACGACATCGAGATCGTCAATGCCGGCACCGGCGACGAGGCGCTGGCGACCTTGCGCAACCGAGCCGTGCGATTGCGTGGTGCTCGATCTGCGGCTGCCCGACATGTCGGGCTTCGAAGTTCTCGAGCGCATGCGCGCCGACGATGCACTGACCGACGTCCCGGTCGTGGTGTTCACCGGCCGGGAATTGTCGGCCGAGGAGGACGCGCAGCTCCACACCATGGCGCGCAGCATCGTGGTCAAGGGCGTGGAATCGCCCGAGCGGCTACTCAACGAGACGGCGCTGTTCCTGCACCGCGTCATCACCGACCTGCCGGCCGAGAAGCAGCAGATGCTGGAGCGGCTCAACTCCTCCGACGAGGATTTGGTCGGCCGCACCGTGCTGCTGGTGGACGACGACGCGCGCAACATCTTCGCGCTGTCGAGCGTGCTGGAGCGGCGCGGCATGAACGTGCTCACCGCCACCACCGGCAACGAGGCGATCGAGCTGATCGAAAAGACGCCGTCGCTCGCCATCGTGCTGATGGACATCATGATGCCGGAAATGGACGGCTATCAGACCATGGAGAAAATCCGCCAGAACCGCGCCTATCGCCGCCTGCCGATCATCGCGCTCACCGCCAAGGCGATGAAAGGCGACCGCGAGAAATGCCTGGAGGCCGGCGCGTCGGATTATCTGGCCAAGCCCGTCAACACCGAACAGCTGTTGTCCGCGCTGCGGATGTGGCTGCACCGCTAAGGCCGCATCATGACCGAGAAAGTCAACGTCCTCCTGGTCGACGATCAGCCCGACAAGTTGCTCGCCTACGAGGTTATTCTCCACGAGCTGAACGAGAACCTGGTCAAAACCTCGTCGGCGCGCGAGGCCTTGCAGTTCTTGCTCAAGAACGACGTCGCGGTCATTCTCATCGACGTCTGCATGCCGGAGCTCGACGGCTTCCAGCTTGCCGCCATGCTGCGCGAGCATCCGCGTTTCAGCGAAACGGCGATCATCTTCATTTCCGCGATCCACCTGACCGACGTAGATCGGCTGCGCGGCTATGCCATGGGCGCGGTGGATTATGTGCCGGTGCCGGTCATTCCCGACGTGCTGCGTGCCAAGGTGAAAGTCTTCGTCGAGCTTTACCGCAAGACACGCGAGCTCGAGCAATTGAACCTAAAACTCGAGCGCCATGTCGCCGAGCGCACGGCGGAGCTCGAAGCGTCGAACGTGCGGCTCGTGCAAAGCGAGCAGGGCCGCAGCCTGGCGCTGGCGGCGGGCCAGATGGGCTCGTGGGAATGGGACATCGCGGCCAATCGAGGCTCGTGGGACGAGGGTCAGTACCGCATCTTCGGGGTCGAGCCGGAGAGCTTTCAGATCGCGACGGACAATATCCGCAATCTGCTGCATCCCGACGACTGGGAGCCGCTGCGGCAGGTGGTGCTACGCATGGCCAAGGGCGAACGCACGCAGCAGGTCGAGTTCCGCGTGCGCCGTCCCAATGGCGAACTGCGCTGGTGCACCGGCACCGCTGCGGCAAGCGTCGATGCGGCCGGCAACGTGGTGCGGATCAGTGGCGTCACCATCGACGTCACCGAGCGCAAGGAAGCCGAAGAGCGGCAAGTGCTGCTGGCGCGCGAAGTCGATCACCGCGCCCGCAATGCGCTCGCCATCATCCAGTCGATCATCCGATTGACGCGGGCCAAAAGCGTCGACGAATACGTCGCCACCGTCGAAGGCCGCATCAAGGCTTTGGCGCTGGCGCATACGTTACTGTCCGATTCGCGCTGGCACGGCGCCGATCTCGGCACGCTCGTGGCCGAGGAATTCGCGCCCTACCGAAGCGGCAACAAGATCGAGCTCAAGGGACCGAACGTCTCGTTGTCGCCCGCTACTGCGCAGGGCATTGCGCTGGCGCTGCACGAGCTCGCCACCAATGCGGCCAAGCACGGCGCGCTGTCGTCGCTCAAGGGCAGGGTCAGCCTGACGTGGCAGTTGCAGTCCGACATACTAACGCTGCACTGGGTGGAGAGTGGCGGACCGCCGATTAAAACGCCGTCGGCACGCAGCTTCGGCTTGAAGGTCATCAAGGCCAGCATCGAGCAACAGCTCGGCGGCAAGGCGACGTTCGACTGGAATCCGAAAGGGCTGCGCTGCGACCTGGTGATTGCGCTGCGGGAGGCCCGAGAATCCCAGGTGCAGGATGGCGCACATCATCCCAGTGGCGGCGGCAACGGTGCCGCCATCCCATTGAAGAAGGTCGATAAGCCGCGCGTGCTCGTGGTCGAGGATGAGGCGCTGGTCGGCATCATGATCCAGGAATGCCTGACCGAACTCGGCTTCCAGATCGTCGGCCCGGTTTGCAGCGCGTCCGACGCATTGCAGGCCGCCAAGGACGGCGACTTCGATGCCGCGATCCTCGATATCAATCTCGGCGACGGCATGGTCTACCAGGTGGCCGAAATCCTGTCGCGGCGCCACGTGCCGTTCGTCTTTGTCACCGGCTACGATGCCGACAGCGTCGATGGCCGCTTTCGCGAAATCCAGGTTCTGCAGAAACCGGTCGAACGGGAAATGCTGCAAAAGCTGTTTACCCAAGCGGCAGACCGCTCCTTGGCCGGCTTCGCGCGGGATGACAATCGCGTCCGCGCCTGAATTCCGCTGCGAGCCTTCGATCGTTTACTGCAGCACGCGCACGACCGGCGTGATCGACAGGTCGTTGGCGGCGGTCTGGATGGCGATGAGCTGCGCCAACAGGCTGAAGATCCGCTTGGTGGTCGTGGCCTGCTCGGGCACGCAGTAGTCGCCGTCCTCGAACCAGGTGTGGACGAAGCATTGGCCGCCCATGTTCTGCACCACCGTCACCAGCCGCGGGTCTTCATGCACGGTCTCAAGCTGGGGCGACTGCAGCGCGTATTGACGGTCAGGAGGAATATACGCGTATGGCGACGGGGAGGTGTGCTCGCGCGCGACTTTCATCAGCGAGCCCAGAAATGTGAAAACGCCATAGGCAGAACGCGGCACGATGGTGAAGGTAGTGGTGCCGAATTTGAGAGGCAGCGTGTCGGGCTGCGGCCCGGAGAACTGGTCCTGATCCCAACTCTCACGACATATCAATTGCTTCTCGTAGAGCAGTTTGAGTGGCGCATCCAAGTTTCGCAGACTGGTCTGCAACACCACGACTTCTCTCGGCAGCGTGGCTGCCGCCTGCTCGCCTAGAATACGGTCGAGGCAAAAGCGCGCATAGGCGGTTGTCGTAGGTTTTCCGGTTGAGCCGCTCTTCTCCGTGCCGCCGCCGCTGCCCCCTCCGCTGCCAGCGGAAGACGGGCTTTGCACCGTCCGCTCTTCGACGGTCAGCCCGGTGAGCGTGGCGCTATGGATCCAATCGACAAAGCATCGATGCAGGGGGTCTTCCCTGGAACAGCCATAGTCATCCGGCGGATCGTAGTGATAGCCGTAGAGGTTGCCGCCCTTGTTGAGCTGAAACGAATCGGTAAACAGCCAAAACAACAGTTCGCGCGAATAGCCCTGGCGGATGAAATAGTTCAAGGTCTGCAAATCGATCGGCTTCAGGAAGCCCTGATAGAACGTGCTGGTCTCTTGCGTGGAGACGCTGAAGCCTGTCTGGACTTGGGTCGTGTTCCCCGCAGTCGTGTTGCCGAAAATCACGTCGCGCCCCGGGGTGAACAATGGCGCGGCGACATTGGTCCCAGGGTTGCCGAAAGTTGGAATATGCGGCCCGAGCAGGAATGACGGCAATCCCAAGCTCGTCGTATTTGTCAACGTCGGCGTCACATTGGCGACGGTGGAGAAGCTAAGCGGATAATCGTGGCTGGCGCGCACGAGATTGAGGAAGATGGATTCGTTGCGCGCTTTCGCCAAGCTGCGGGCGACCGTGTCGTATCGATTGTCGACCGGATCGACGACCGCGCAGGCGCCGAGCGCGCCGGCAAGCAACGCCCCGACAAGCAACACACGCCACCACATTGTCGACTCCCAACTCATCTTAGCCGCTATGGTTCTTTGACATTCTGCACATGCTGATAGGGTGTCCCGAAAACCTTCCTAGAACTTGTAGTTTAAGCCGGCGCGCACAACCGCGAAGTAGACCGATGAGAAAACCGCAGAGATGGATGCCGGCGCCGTTCCAGCGGCGACGGCCGTGGCGGTCGCCGCCACCGTCGGCGCGCTCAAGTGCACATAGAGCAGCTCGGTTCGAAAGAGCAGGTTGGTCGTGATCGCATACTCGGCGCCGGCCCCGGCACTCCATCCGAACAGGATTTGCGACGCCGAGCCGGCGAAACAAGCCGTGCCGACGGTGCAGGCATATGAGAGGCCGCCCGCGGTCAGTCCCTTGGTGGCGGCGCCGGGCACGCTGAGATTTTCGTGCACTTGACCGAACGCGAACCCTCCGGTGCCGTAAAGCAAGAGCGGCGGCGCGAGCACCACGCCGGCCCGTGCCCGAACCGTGCCGAACGATTCGACGGTCTGGCTCGCGACCATGTTGGTTGCGCCGACATTGCCGAGCCGGAATGACGAATTCACCGAACCATCGAGATTGGACCACTGGTAATCGGCTTCCGCGCCGACCAGCCAATGCGAATTGACCTGCCAGTTGAAGCCGAACTGGCCGCCGGCAACGGCGCCGTCGCGGCGAAAATCCACCGAATTGATGCACTGGCCCTTCGGCGCGCCGCCGCCGCCGCAGGTGCCGGCCAGCGCCGCCGGATCGTTGGCCGTAAACGCGACGGACGAATTACCCCAGGCGAATCCACCGTTGATGCCGACGTAAAAGCCGGTCCAGGTGAGATATGGCACTCTGGCGGTGATGAATTGCGACGGCGCGACAGCCATTTCCTCGGCTGTCGCGTCGGCGATGCCGAACGCAAGCAAAGCGGCAATACACGCGATACTCTTTTTCACGTACGCCCTGCCGATACAACGAGGAACTTATGTATCGGATACGCAGAACCGGATAACCGGATTTACGCAGCCCACCCACAACGAGCGTAGCATGGGCGCTGCGGAGGAAAAGATGTCCGTCCGCAGAATCCAAATTTCTGTGATAAGTTTACCACGCTGACGGTGTTTGGTCGGTCGCCGCGTCAAAAGGTCTGCGGCTCCGGCCGCAACGGCAGTGCGGCGATCAGATTATGCCGGACGGGCCCGGCGGCCTTGCCATGCGCGCGGCAGCGTCAGCCGGTCAGGTGCTCGATTTTGACTTGTTTCGCGGCGGCGATACGGCCGATCTCGTAAAGCTGATGGACGGCGGCGGGATCGTCCATGCCGCGCAGGCGGGCAATGGTATCGTCGCTCACGTCATAGTTGAGCTCGCGCGCCAGCCAGTCCTTCTCCAGCCGCACGTCGTAGCGCAGGAAGCGAAACATCTTGCCGCCCGGCGGCACGTCCGTGGCCAGCGTGCCGACTTCGGAGTTGATCGGCCACGGCGCCGGGCATTCGCCCATCCATTGCATCAGTGCCAGCACCAGCACCTCGGCGTCGGTCATCAGAGAAATGAGCGCGTGAAAGGCGAGCTTGGTGAAGCGGGCGAAGCCCAGGCTCTTGTAGGACAGCCGCGGCCGATAAGTGCCGGTGCCGATCGAAAAGATGGTGAGGCGTTCCGGTCCGGTCGGCCATTTGATCTTGAATGGGCTCAAGATCGCCATCTGGAACAGCGCCAGCGACGGATTGTTGTGCGGCGTCACCCCGCCATCGACAAACAGTCCGTAAGTGCTGGAGTCGATTTTGGCATGCGGACCGAAGCCGAGGCGCCGCAACAGTGCCTGCACGGCGCGTGCCGGCCATGGCGCGTTGAGTGGTTTGGATAGGACATCGGGCAGCAAGGGTTCGTTCCGGCTGATCGGCAGCAGCTCCGGATCGAAGAAATGCGGGGCCGCAGTGCTGGCGCGCACGAGATTGACCAGCGGATAGTCCTTATTACCGATATCGCCGGTACTGCTCTCCCAATACGGCGCGCGCGGATTGTTTGAGATGATCCAGGGACTGCCGGTATCCATGCGCTTGGTGATGATGCAAAAGCCGGTGATCAGGTCGGTGCTTTGCAGTACGCGATCGCCAACCACCTCCTCGATCTGATGGCGCAAGCCGCGGGCGTCGAATTTCGCCTGCAACAGCGGAATGCGCCAGCGCTGGCGCTTGAAGGCAAACGGCGCCAGCTTGAGATAGAAGTCTTTCACTTGCGCCGTGCGGTATCCGAGCGCCAGCGCGCCGGCGATGACCGCGCCTGTCGAAGTGCCGCCGACGAGGTCGAAATAGTCGCCGAGGCGGACCTCTTTGCCGTCGCGCTCACTGAGCAGCGTTTCGATGCGCTCGAGAAAAGCCACCGTCAGCGCGCCGCGCACGCCGCCGCCGTCAAGCGCCAATATTCGCTTGGGGCCGGGACCGAACAGATGGCGGTCGCGGGAGTTGTCGAAAGTGGCGGCGCTTGCGTCGTTCATGCGTATCACGTCCCGTCGTCGCTATAGTCTCTCAGATCATTGCGTCGGCGAAGTGAGGATTTTTTCGACCGCTCCCGTTATGGTGGCTATATCTGCCGGGCGAAATGTGTTTTTCAGATCCGCTCTCGCGCCGGCCGGCGCTGCGCCTGAGCTCGGCTGCGATATTCGTATCGCATTAGGATGGCTCGGCTCGATCCATACCACGACGATACCATCGGCGATGGCGCGCTCGACGATCTGTGCGGTGCCGCCGATGCCGGCCGCCGCCTCGCCGTCCCAGATCGCGATCAGCACATCGATATTCGCCAGCATGAAAAGTCCCGCCGCCTCATAGGCCCGGGGGCGCTGATCGGCTTCGCCGTCAAGCTCGAACACATCGCAAGCGCGGGCGAGCAGCTCTTGGAACTCGCGGCGCGACGCCTGTGTCTCGAAGTCGCGCGCGTATTCGGCCCTGTCGAACGGCAGGACGGCCCGCAATGCAAAGCCGCTCGTAAGCCCCGCCGCGGCGACAATGCGGTCCGACCCCTCCGCCAGCGAGGAGACGATGATGAACGCGCTCGCGGTATTTGCCTTGCGCGCGGTATCGACGATTGCAGCCAGGATGCGATCGATGAGAGCCCGCAACGGCGCTTCGGACTCCTCCGGCAATTTCGGCGGCACTCGGTGGCCGCTGACGCCGATGCGCAGGCCGGGCGAGGAAGGTACTGGGTGACGGGCAGGGCTCACGGCGGGGGGATGACCCACATTCTGCGGCTAGCCCTCATTTGGGCTCATCCAAGCATAGCGCAGAATTTCCGCCGCGGTAGCGGGCATCACGATGGCGGCGACGTCATCCTCGGCCGCGCCACCAAGCCGAGCTCGCGCAGGCCGAGCGCCAGCGTGGCGAGCAGGAACGGAATCACGAAATAGGCGACGCGAAAGGTCAGCAGCGCCGCGAGCAGCTCCTCTTTGGGAAATTGCGGCAGCCCGATGAGGAGTGCCGCTTCGATGACGCCGAGGCTGCCCGGCACATGGCTGACGGTGCCGAGCAGCGTCGCCGTGACGAAAATGACCAGTACCGGCACGAAATCGACCGCGGGGTTTGGCGGCAGCAAGGCGTACATCGCGGCCGTCACCAGGCAGAGATCCATGGCGCCGATGCCGGTCTGGACCAAAGTGAGGCGCATACTGGGCAATACCAGTTTCCAATTGGCGTAGCCGACGGTGCGCGGCCGCGGCGCGAGCCAGGTCAGGTAACAAGCGATGCCGAGCAAGGTCATTAGCCCGATGATCCGGTTGATCCAGGATGGCAGACGGTCGATAACGCCCGCCGCTTCCGGCGCATACGCCATGGCGCCGCCAAGCACGACGGCATTGCCGAGCCAGAACGTCATCCCGGTGACGAAAGCGATCTTGCCAATATCGAGAACATTCAGGCCCCAGGCCGAATAAACGCGCAATCGCACCACGGCGCCGGTCAAAGTCGCAGCACCAAGCGAATGCCCGATCGTGTAGCTCGTGAAACTTGCAAGCGCTGCGACGTGAAACGGAACCGTGCGGCGCCCGATGATGTGCAGGGCGAACACATCATAGAAGGTCAGCGTGATGTAGCCCAAGACGACAAACACGCCGGCGATCACGATGTTTCGCATCGGCTGCGCGGTAAACGCGGCAATCAATTTTCCGGCGTTGATGCCGCGCAACAAATGCCAGAGCGCGACGCTGACACAGGCGACGATCAGCAGGCTGAGCGCAACACCGAGCCAATTGCGGCCGAGTTTTCGGACGGCCGTCCGCGCGGTGCTGCTCGTCACGTTGAATATCGGCCTGCTGCAACAAGCGAACGATCCGACCGACGCCCCGGTCCGACGATTCGCTGCGACAACTTTTCATTTGTTTGTAACAACAATGTAACGCGCCGGCGGACACACGGTCACGCTGATGTCGCGACCGTCACACTGCTGAGACATGAAATGGCAATGGTCGTCGCACGCGATTCGACAATATGGGTTCCCGGCGGAGAGCAACCTGATGCGCGTTCTCGTCGCAACGGACGCTTGGCGTCCCCAGGTCAACGGCGTGGTGCGGACGCTCAATTCGCTGGCGCGCGCCGCCGCCAAGCTCGGCGTGACGATCGAGTTCCTGTCGCCGGAGGGTTTCCCGTCGTTCCCGGTGCCGACTTATCCCGGTCTGCGGCTGGCTTTGCCGAGCCGCCGGCGGATCGCGGAGCGCATCGAGGCGGCGCGGCCGGACGCCATCCATATCGCCACGGAAGGGCCGATCGGCTTTGCCGTGCGCTCCTACTGCCGGCGGCACGGCCGGCCGTTCACCACGAGCTACACGACGCGGTTTCCCGAATACATCTCGGCCCGCTTGCCGATCCCGCAAGCGTGGATCTACGCGATATTGCGCCGGTTCCACGCGGCGGCGGCGGTGACGATGGTGGCGACGCCGTCGCTCACGGCGGAGCTTTCCGAGCGCGGCTTTGCCAATCTCGGCCGGTGGACACGCGGCGTGGATACCGACCTGTTCCGCCCGGACCGCGCCATCGATCTCGGCTTGCCGCGGCCGGTCTTCATGACCGTCGGTCGGGTCGCCGTCGAAAAGAATCTCGAAGCGTTCCTCCGCCTCGATCTGCCCGGCACCAAGGTCATCGTCGGCACCGGACCGCAGGAAGCCGAGCTCAAGCGCAAATTCCCCGACGCAAAATTTCTCGGCATGCTGGACAACGGCATTCTCGCTTCGCACTTGGCGGGTGCCGACGTGTTCGTGTTCCCAAGCCTCACCGACACGTTCGGCATCGTGCAGCTCGAGGCGCTCGCCAGCGGGGTTCCGGTCGCCGCTTTTCCGGTCACCGGGCCGAAGGACGTCGTCGCCGACCATCCGGTCGGCGTCCTGCACGAGGATTTGGCGGTCGCCTGCATGGGCGCGCTGGCGCTGTCGCGCGACGCCTGCCGCGCCTTTGCGCTCAACTATTCGTGGGAAAACAGCGCCCGCCAGTTCATCGGTCACGCCCGCAAGGTGGCGACCGGCAATAGCCGGCGCGACTGCAGCTCGCCGGAACGATCACGGAGACCGTCCATGGCTAAGGGCGGCAAGAGAAAAAGCAAGACAATGGAAGGGTCAAGCATGAGCAGCACGCTTTTGGAATCCGATCTCGACACCCAGACCATCACCAAGGCTTATGCGCGCTGGGCGCCGGTCTACGACCTGGTCTTCGGCGCGGTCTTCGAGCGCGGCCGCCATGCCGCGGTCGCGGCAGCCGCGCGCGTCGGCGGGCGTCTCCTCGAGGTCGGCGTCGGAACAGGCATTTCGTTGCCCCTGTATTCGCGCGACTTGAAGATCTGCGGCATCGATATTTCCGAGCCTATGCTGCGTAAGGCGCATGAGCGGGTCGCTGAATTCGGACTGAGCAATGTCGAGGGGCTGTGGGTGATGGATGCCGAGCAGCTGTCGTTTCCCGACGCCTCGTTCGACGTCATCGTCGCGCAATATGTCATCACCACCGTGCCGAATCCTGAAGGCGCCCTCGACGAATTCGCCCGCGTGCTCAAGCCCGGCGGCGAGATCGTGCTGGTCAGCCGGGTCGGCGCCGAAGCCGGATTGCGGCGCTCGCTGGAGCACTGGTTTCAGCCGGCGGCGCGCAAGCTCGGCTGGCGCACCGAATTTGCATTCGAGCGCTACGCGCAATGGGCGTTGCGGACGGCGGGCGTCACGCTCGTCGAACGGCGCGCAATGCCGCCGTTCGGGCACTTCTCGCTGATCCGGTTCGCCAAGGACGGTGCGGCGGGCGCTGCGCGGAACGCCGATCCGGCACTGCGCGCCGCGGGCTAACGGCCCGCGGTCGCAAATCGAGGCAAAAACCTTCACCCGACTGTCACAGAAGAATCCCTGTCACAGGGGATTCACCGAATCGCAATACCCAATTCTGGAACCGCACGACGGGGAGACCGATGGACAATTTTCGCGAGGCATTGCGCACGCAGCGCTGGGACGATCATCGCTACTATCACCACAGCCGGATCAATCAGTCGCTGCACTTCGTCAGTGCGATCAGCTTTCTGTTCTCTTATGTGATGATCTTCAAGGACCCGGCGATCTCCGCGCTCGCCGGCTGGCTCGTTGCCATGACCACGCGGCAGACCGGGCACTTTTTCTTCGAGCCCAAGGACTACGACACGGTCAACCAGGCCAGCCACGAGCACAAGGAAGAGATCAAGGTCGGCTACAATCTGCGCCGCAAGGTCGTGCTGCTGACGATCTGGGCGGCGTCGCCGCTGTCGCTCTATTTCAGCCCGACATTGTTCGGCCTATTCACACCGGCGACCAACAAGACCGAGTTCGTGCGCCAGGTCGCGGTGATCTGGCTAGCGCTCGGCATCGGCGGCGTGCTGTTCCGCACCGTGCAGTTGTTCGTGATCAAGGACGTGCAGACCGGCCTGGTCTGGGCGACAAAAATCCTGACCGACCCGTTCCACGACATCAAGCTCTACCACAAGGCGCCACTGGCGCTGCTGCGCGGCGAGCTGATCGATCCCGCCATCGGCCTGCATCATTGGGATGAGGACGAGGCCGACGAAGTCGAGGTTCCGCGGGCCACCTAAAACGGCCGCGGCGAATTGCGTCAGATTTAGCTAATGCTTGCGCGAGGAGAACAAGCGGTTGGCGATCATCTCTTTCATGATCGCCCGCTTGATCGTCTTGTTGGTCATCGCCGGATCGTGCCACCACCAGCCGTCCTGCTGCCATGGCCTTGGCCGCGGCGACGAAGCGGTCCGCCACGGCGTCAAAATCGGCGTCGGTGTAATTGAGGCTGAAGATCAGTCGGGCGGTGCCGACCCAGCTCAGCGCCACGCCTTGTGCCCGCAGATAATATTGCAGCATCCAATTGTAGCGCGACGGTTGCGTGTAACAGACCACCCAGAGCGCCGACATGTTGGCCACCTGGACCGGCAAGCCTTCGTCGGCAAGCCGTCGGTTCAGCCGCTGCGCTCTGCCGTCCCAAACCGCATCGAGGCCGCGATAGAGCGCCTGCGTCTCCGGAGCCTGGAATTGGCGCAGGAACTCGTTCATCGCCGCCATCACGTAGGGGTGCGAGTTGAAGGTGCCGCGGGCGAAGCAGATGTCGGCCGGGCGGTCGTCGCGGAACCGCTTCATCAAATCCTTACGGCCGCAGACGACGCCGATCGGAAGCCCGCCGCCGATCGTCTTGCCGTAGGTGACGAGATCGGCACGCACGCCGAAATACTCTTGCGCGCCGCCCGGCGCCAGGCGAAAGCCGACGAATACCTCGTCGAAGATCAGCACGATGTTGCGCTCGCTGCACACCTGCCGCAGGCGCTTGAGCCAGTCGGTATAGGCAGCCTTGTCGAAGTGCGAACTGCGCGCGCTGTCGAGCAGCGACGAATCTGTCGGTGCCGGCGCGTTCGGGTGCAAGCCCTGCTCCGGATTGACCAGCACGCAAGCGATGTCGCGGCGCGTGCGCAGCACATGCAGCGTTTCCTCGGACATTTCCGCAAGCGTATAGGTCTCGCGCGCAGGCTGCGGATTGCCAATACCCGGCTGCACGTCGCCCCACCAGCCGTGATAGGCGCCGCAGAAGCGCACCAGGTGGCTGCGCCGCGTGTGATAGCGCGCGAGCCGCACCGCCTGCATCACCGCCTCGGTGCCCGACATGTGGAACGACACTTCGTCGAGCCCGGAAATCTCCTTGATGCGGTTGGCGTTCTCGATGATCAGCGGATGATAGGCGCCGAGCACCGGGCCGAGCTCGTGCACGCGGGCGGCACCGCGCTCGATCGTGCTCTTGTAGAAGTCGTAGCCGAAGACGTTGACGCCGTAGGAGCCGGTGAGATCGTAGAACCGATTGCCGTCGAGATCGGTGACCGTCACGCCCTCGGACGATTGCAGGAACGTGCCGAGCGGCAGATGCGCACGGACGACACGGCGATATTGGAATGGCACCCGATAGGCGCCGGTGAATTGCAGGTCGGAAATAGTTTCGGCCGCCTCGGCGCTGCAGCGGACCGTCTCGGCAAACCGCGTCTTGTAAAGCTCCGACAGGCGGAAGAAGCCGGCGCGGCGCAGGCCTGCGATATCGGCGGGCGCGTTGTCGCTGCCGAAGAACCGATCCTCGTCGTAGTCGTAGAATGGCACGAAACCGGCGAGGCGGCGCGCCATGCGCGCATGGCCGGCGAGCGAGCGGTGCTTGGCCTGGGACAGTTCCAGCCGCCGGCCGAGCGTCACCATCGAGGTCGCCAGCGCCGCGGCGCCAAGCCCGCAGACAGCCAAAGTGGTCGTGGCCCATTGCATCGAATCGGGGTGTACCCGGAACGTTTTACAAAGCCATGACGGTCCGCGCGCAAATCTGGCGCCTGTTCGCGCAGGAGCAAATCTGGCGCCTGTTCGCGCAGGAGAATGTCAATTTCCTCCTCACCAACCGCATTCCGCGCCGGCTGGCGACGCAGTTCGTCGGCTGGCTCAGCCAGGTCGAGCAGCCGCTGGTGCGCGATCTATCGATCGGCTTGTGGCGGCTGTTCTCGGATCTCGATCTCAGCGAAGCCAAGAAAACGCATTTCCGCAGCATGCACGATTGCTTCACCCGCGAGCTCAAGGACGGCGCGCGCCCGATCGATCAGGACGGCGGACATAATGGTCAGTCCATGCGACGCCGTCGTCGGCGCCTGTGGCGCCATCGCCGGCACGCGCCTCTACCAGGCCAAGGGCTTTCCCTACACGCTGGAGGATTTGCTGTGCGACCGCGATCAGGTCGAGGCGTACCGCAACGGCCGCTACGTCACGCTGCGCCTGACCGCGGGCATGTATCACCGCTTCCATGCGCCGCACGATTGCCGCATCGAGCAAGTGATTTACGTCTCCGGCGATACCTGGAACGTCAATCCGATCGCGCTCAAACGCATCGAGCGGCTGTTCTGCAAGAACGAACGTGCGGTGTTGCGAACGACGCTCGCGGCGACAGGCGACAGCGTCACCGTGGTTCTGGTCGCCGCCGTTCTGGTCGCCAGCATTCGCCTGCATTGTCTCGACGTGATGCTAAATCTCAAGCATCGCGGGCCGAATGTCATCGCCTGCGATGCCTCGTTCCGCAAAGGCGAGGAACTCGGCTGGTTTCAGCACGGCTCGACGGCGATCGTGTTCGCGCCGGACGGCTATGCGCTGTGCGACAATGTCCGGGAAGGCGCGCGGATCCGCATGGGGGAGCCGCTGATGCGGCTGCCATGAGCGAGTGCGGTCGTTCTTTAAGAAATGCGATATGCGTCAGGCGGGTGTCCGCGATTGGACGGCGTCGCCGGCTTCAAGCAGGATATTATTTATTCTATTGGCGCCATTCGGCCGACGTCCCGCCTGCTTTTTGCTCGTCACGCGGCGGCCGCCGCGCGAATTGAAAATGCGCGCTTCGGCGGTCAGCCACTTGGCGAAGGCCTGAACCGCGCTGGCGCTGGCGCGCGTTTCCGGCAGGATCAGATAATACGAGGTGGTCATGCCGACGAATTCGGCGGCGACGATCTCCAGCCGCTTGGCCGCGATGTCATCCTCGACCAGATAGTGCGGCAACAGCGCGATGCCGAGGCCGGCCACGGCGGCCTGGGCGACCATGGCGAAGTTCTGATAGGCGTGGCCATTCAGCAGGCCGTCCGGCGCGATGCCGACCTCGGCCAACCATCCCGCCCAGCGGTTCGGTTTCCCCATCTTGTTCAGCAGCGGGAATTCGACGACGTCGGCCGGCGTCTTGATGGCGCGCCTGGCGTTCAATTTCGGACTGCAAACCGCGACGATGTCCTCGTCCATCAGGTAATGCGAAATCGTGCCGGGCCAGTGCATCGCACCGTGGAATACCGCGGCGTCGAACGGCTCCAGCGCCGAGTCGATCGGCGCCTGTCGCGCCGTGATATGGACCATGATTTTCGGATTTACTCGCTGGAAATTCGGCAGACGGGGAACCAGCCAGCGCGCCGCGAAGGTCGGCAGCGCGACGAGATTCAAGGTCGTGCTGTTGGAAAACGACGCCACGCGCTGCGTCGCGTCGGCAAGGTCGTCCAATGCCTTCTTCACTTGCGACAAATACATCTTGCCGGCGTCGGTCAATACGACGCGCTGGCGAATGCGCTCGAACAAGCGAATGCCGAGATGGATTTCGAGCTCGCGAATCTGACGGCTGATCGCGCCTTGGGTCAAATTGAGTTCGCCGGCGGCGCGCGTGAAGCTGCCGTGCTGAGCGGCCACGACAAACGACGTCAGTTCGCCGATCGACGGAATCTCACCCCGTTTCAACGCACGCATACTCCCAATGTAACGCCGACAAGCTAATCCCTTAGAATGTTACGCCGCCAGGCGAATGCAATCCACCGTTTTCGCAAAACGGAACTCTCAACTTTCAGCCATAATTCTTAATGCTTAATCGGCGCGAAATCCGCTGTACGATCGGCGTTCGCCGTCAGCCGGCGGCCTTCTGCTGCGCTACTTGCGCGTCGTCAAGTTCCTTGGCGCGCAGGCAGGCCGGGCGGCTGCTGAGCCGTTGCCAATATTGCTCGAAGGCCGGGCGCTTTTCGATCATTCCGAACATCATGCCAAAGCCGATCTGCGAGCCAACATAGAGATCGGCGGCGGTGAAACTGTCGCCGGCCAGATAATGTCCCCGCGACACGGCGTCTTCGAGCGTTTTCAGGACCAGCGCGATATTTCCGTAGCCCATCATCCGCTCGCGCTCCGGCGGCACCACGACGCCGAGAGCCTTGTTGCTCGACGCGGACTCGAACGGACCGGCGGCAAAGAACAGCCACCGGTAATAAGGCGCGCGCAAGCGATGTCCGGGCGGCGGCGCCAGGCCGGCTTGCGGAAACGCATCGGCGAGGTAAGCGCAGATCGCCGCGGTCTCGGTGACGACAGCGTCGCCGTGACGCAGTGCCGGCACTTTGCCCATCGGATTGATCGCCAGATACGCCGGCGCCTTCATGGTCGAGGCATAATCGAGCACTTCGGTCTTGTAGGGCTGGCCGACTTCCTCGAGCATCCAGCGGGCGATCCGCCCGCGCGACATGGGATTGGTGTAAAGAATGAGTTCGTCGGCCATGCGCAATGTCCTCTGCCGTTCAGCTCAATGAACGCCCAATATGGGCCGGGCAAAAGCTTACGGCAATGTGCCGGATTTCGCGCCGATGTGCCCGCCGGTCAGTCGGATGTCAATATGCGGTACATGTCCATGCTGTCGCGCGCGAGACGGAGCGGGGCCGTGACCGCAGGATTCCTCAGCTTGCGTGCGGTACTCGCCAGCGCATCGAGTTGTTGCTCGCCGCCGGCGCCTTCCGGAAGCAGCAGCAGAAAAACGATATCGACACGGTTTCCATCAACAGCATCGTAATCGATTGGCTTCTTGAGGCGAGCGAGCATGCCGAATGGCTTTGAGGATTGCGCAAATCGTGCATGCGGTATCGCCACGCCGCCGCCCACGCCGGTCGATCCGAGCTCCTCGCGCTTGAGCAGCTCGGCGGCGATGCGATCGGCGCCGATGCCGATTTTCGCTGCTGCTTCGCGTGCCAGCTCCGCCAGCAGCTTTTTCTTGTCGGTGGCGGCGACGTCGGCCTTCACGTCAGCCGCGGAAAGAAAGTCGGAGATTTTCATCGTGCTCCTCGGCGACGCGGCGAGATACGACAATAGCGCGATCGTCGGCGGGTCAATCCGGCGCGCGCAGCCGGTAGCCGATGCCGGTTTCGGTGAGGATATAGTGCGGCCGCTCGGGATCGGCCTCGATCTTTTGCCGCAGCTGCCGCACATAGACGCGCAGATATTGCGCGTCGGTCAGATCGTCCCACAGTTCGCCGAGCAGGAATTTGTGGGTGAGCACCTTGCCGGCGTGCTGCACCAGGACGCGCAGCAGATCGTATTCCTTCGGCGACAGCTTGATCTCCTTGTCGCCGATCTTGACGATGCGGCGGACCAGATCGACCGACAGCTCGCCGACCCGGAAGATCGGCCGCTCGCCGTGGGTCTGCAGCTGGTGGCGCAGCGCCGCGCGCATCCGCGCCAGCAGCTCGTCCATGCCGAACGGCTTGGTCACATAATCGTCGGCGCCGAGATCGAGCGCTTGCACCTTGCCGGCCTCGTCGCCGCGGCTCGACAGCACGACGATCGGAACGCGCTCGTTGCGGGCGCGGATGGTGCGCAGCAGATCGTGGCCCTGCATGTCGGGCAGGCCGAGATCGAGAATGATCAGATCGGGCGCCTTGCCGAGCAGCTCGAGCGCGGTCTTGCCGTTCGGCGCTTCGAGAACCTGATAGCCATGGGCGGCAAGCCCCAGGCGCAACAGCTTGCGGATCGGCGGCTCATCGTCGACCACCAGGACACTGAGCGGCGCGGCGGTCATGCGGCGGCATCCAGGCGTTGCTGCTCTGGCGGAATCGGCAGCGTGATGGTGAACACGGCGCCGCGGCGGTCGGGGCGGTTCGCCGCGGCGATGGTGCCGTGCATCGCCTCGACGAAGCCGCGCGAGATGGCAAGCCCGAGCCCGGTGCCGGGACGAACCTGGTCGGTCTTTTGCACGCGGTAGAACTTATCGAAGATATGTCCGAGATCGTCCGGCGGAATGCCTTCGCCTTCGTCGATGACCTGCAGCGAGACCGAATGCTGGTCGCGCCAGGTGCGGATGAGGATGGTCGTGCCGGGAGCGGCATATTTTGCCGCATTGTCGAGCAGATTGAACAGCACCTGCTCGAACAGGACGGCATCGATCTCCACCATCGGCACGTCGGCCGCGAGATCGAGCAGTACGGAATGATGCTGCAGTATTTTCGCGGCGCGCCGCAATGTCGAGCCGACGATCTCCGACAGATCGTGCGGCGCGAGGTTCGGCGCCACGGCGCCGGATTCGAGCTTGGTCATGTCGAGCAGATTGGCGATGAACCGGTTGAGCCGTTCCGATTCGTCGATGACCGTCGCCAGCAGCTCGGCCTTCTCGCTGTCGGTCAGCTTGTCGGCGAGATCGCGCAGCGTGCCGGCCGAGCCGAGTACCGAGGCCAGCGGCGTCTTGAGGTCGTGGGAGATCGAGGTCAGCAGCGCCGAGCGCAGCCGCTCGGTCTCGGCGGTGCGCTCGACGCGATCCATGTCCTCGACCAGGCGCACGCGCTCGATGGCGAGCGCGCCCTGGTCGATCAGTGCGTCGAGCAGCCGGCGCTGGTCGGGGGTGAGCAGCGGGCCCTGGCTTGTCGCTGTCGATGCCGACGACGCCGATGGCGCCGCGCCCGGTACGCATCGGCAGGAACAGCCGCTTGGCGCCGGGCAGCGTGTCGGAGCCGCGGCCGGCGGCGCGATCGTTCTCCCAGGTCCACTTCGCCGCGGCGATGTCGGCGTCGTCGAGCGTGTCTTCCGGCGGATAGCCGGCCTTGACCGCGATCGAGCCGTCGCTCGGCAGCAGCAGCACGACGCGCACCTTCAGCATCAGCGCGGTCTGATAGGCCGTCGCCCACAGCACGTCGTCGAGCGTGCCGGCGCCGGCGAGCTTGCGGCTGAAGGAATAGAGCGATTCGACGGCGCGCACGCGGGTCTGCGCCGTCACCGCCTGCATGCGGCCGCGCGCCGCGACATTGGAGACGATGATGGCGACGATGCGTGAACAGCGCGAAGGCCGCGATGTTGTGCGGATCGGCGATCGTGCAGCGTGTAGATCGGCGGCAGGAAGAAGAAGTTGTAGCACAGCGCCGAAGCGACGCTGGCAAACAGCGACGGCCACAGGCCGAAGCGCACGGCAATCCCGACGATCGCGGTCAGGAAGACGAGATCGACGTTCTCGACGCCGATCCAATCGTTGACCAATTCGCCGCAGCCGAGTGCGATCGCCACCGCCACAAGCGCCAGCGCGTACGGGCGGGGATCGTAAGCTCCGGTCTGATCCGCAGTGTCGACGGTCTTTTTCGGCAGCGCGCCGCCGGGAAGCTGATCGCCGGCGATGACATGGACGCTGATATTGCCGGAACGGCGCACCAGATTCGTGCACCACCGAGCCATGCAGGATCTCGAACCAGCGCGAGCGCGTCGATTTGCCGATGATGATCTGCGTGACGTTGTTGGCATGGGCATAGCCGATCACGTCGTCGGCGATGTTGCGGTCGCCGGCCGGTAAAGTGATGGCTTCGCCGCCGAGCGACTCGGCAAGCCGCAGCGTGTCGGCGATGCGGTCGCGTTCCTCCTCGGAGAGCTGCACGGCGCGCCGGCCCTCGATGTAGAGCGCCATCCACGGTCCATGCAGCCGGTCGGCGAGCCGCTTGGCGTAACGCACGAGGCCGGCAGAGCGCGGATCCTCGCTGACGCAGACGACAATGCGCTCGCCGGCCGCCCACGGGCCTTGGATGGCGTGCGCCTGCATCTCGCTGAGCAATTGCTCGTCGACCCGCTCGGCGGTGCGGCGCAAAGCGAGCTCGCGCAGCGCGGTGAGGTTGGCCGGCGAGAAGAAATGCTCGAGCGCGCGCTCGGCCTGCTTGGGGACGTAGACTTTGCCTTCCTTGAGCCGCTGGATCAGGTCGTCGGGCGTCAGATCGACCAGTTCGACCGCATCGGCGCGATCGAACACGGCGTCCGGCACGGTCTCGCGCACCCGCACATGGGTGATTTGCGCGACGACGTCGTTGAGGCTCTCGATGTGCTGGATGTTGACGGTGGTATAGACGTCGATGCCGTGGCTCATCAGCTCTTCGACGTCGAGATAGCGCTTCGGATGGCGGCTGCCTTCGGCGTTGGTGTGGGCGAGCTCGTCGACCAGAACGATCTGCGGGTGCCGCGCAATGATCGCGTCGAGGTCCATCTCCTCGAGCGTCTGGCCTTGGTATTCGACGCGGCGCCGGGGAATGACTTCGAGGCCTTGCAGCAGCGCCTCGGTCTCCTTGCGGCCGTGGGTCTCGACCACGCCGACGACGACGTCGTAGCCGTCCTTCAGCCGCGCGTGGGCCTGCTGCAGCATTTCGTAGGTCTTGCCGACGCCGGGCGCGGCGCCGACGAAAATCCGCAGCTTGCCGACGCGCCGTTCCTCGCGGCGCGCCGCTTCGAGGAGCGCTTCCGGTGAGGGCCGATATTCGGATCGCGCCGCTGATCCGCCATCACGATCGACGTCAAGATGCGCCTATCCGGCGGCCAAATGGTCGAGCGCGAGATTGAGCTGCAGTACGTTCACGCGCGGCTCGCCCAAGAGCCCAAACAGGCGACCTTCCGTGTTGTCCACGACGAGCTGGCGAACGCGATCTTCGGGCAGATTGCGCGCCTTGGCAATACGGGGCACCTGGAAAAGCGCGGCCTCCGGCGAGATGTGCGGGTCGAGGCCGCAGGCCGAGGTGGTGACCAGGTCGTGCGGCACCGGCGCGTTCGGATTTTCCTTTTTCAACGTGTCGATGTCGCCTTGCACGCGGTCGATCAGCGCCTTGTTGGACGGTCCGAGGTTCGAGCCGCCCGAATTCGCCGCGTTGTACGGCGCCGCCACGGTCTTGGTCGAATCGTTGGGGTCGGGTGCGGTCGTCGCCGACGGCCGGCCGTGGAAATACTTGTCGTCGGTGAACACCTGGCCGATCAGCGCGGAACCGACGACCTTGCCGTCCCGCTCGATCAGGCTGCCTTGCGCCTGGCTGCGGAAAGATGACTTCGGCGATGCCGGTCATCGCCAGCGGATAGGCCAGGCCGGTGATGAGCGTCAGCGCGACGAGGACGACGATCGCCGGACGGATTTCGCGCAACATGACAGCTTCTCCTTAGGCGAGATGCAAGGCGGTGACCACGAGGTCGATCGCCTTGATGCCGATGAACGGAATGATCACGCCGCCGACGCCGTAGATCCAAAGGTTGCGACGGAGCAGCGCGCCGGCGCCGATCGGGCGATAACGCACGCCTTTCAGCGACAGCGGAATGAGCGCGATGATGATCAGCGCGTTGAAGATGATCGCGGAGAGGATGGCGCTCTCCGGCGTCGCCAGCTTCATGATGTTCAGCGTCTGCAGCTGCGGATAGAAGGCGACGAACATCGCCGGGATGATGGCGAAATATTTCGCCACGTCGTTGGCGATCGAGAACGTGGTCAGCGCGCCGCGGGTCATCAACAGCTGCTTGCCGATCTCGACGATCTCGATGAGCTTGGTCGGATTGGAATCGAGATCGACCATGTTGCCGGCCTCGCGCGCGGCTTGCGTGCCGGTGTTCATGGCGACGCCGACGTCGGCCTGGGCCAGCGCCGGCGCGTCGTTGGTGCCGTCGCCGCACATGGCGACGAGCTTGCCCTTGGCCTGCTCGTCGCGGATGAGCTGCAGCTTGTCCTCGGGCGTGGCCTGGGCGAGGAAATCGTCGACGCCGGCTTCCGCGGCGATCGCCGCCGCGGTCATCGGATTGTCGCCGGTGATCATCACGGTGCGGATGCCCATGCGGCGCAGTTCGGCAAAGCGCTCGCGGATGCCGCCCTTGACGATATCCTTGAGCTGGATGACGCCGAGCAATTTGCCGTCCTTGGCGACGGCGAGCGGCGTGCCGCCGGACTTGGCGATGGCATCGGCGATGGCATTGACTTCGCGCGCGGTGTCGGCGCCGACCTTGGCCGGGCGAGCCGTTGAGATAGTTCAGGATCGCGTCGACCGCGCCCTTGCGGATCCAGGAGGAGCCGATTTCGACGCCGCTCATGCGGGTCTGCGCGCTGAACGGAATGAAATTGGCGCGCAGCTCATCGAGCTCGCGGCCGCGGATGCCGTATTTTTCCTTGGCCAGCACCACGATGGAGCGGCCCTCGGGGGTTTCGTCGGCGAGCGAAGCAAGCTGCGCCGCGTCCGCCAGCTCCTGCTCGGTGACGCCGCGCAGCGGCTTGAACTCGGTGGCCTGGCGGTTGCCGAGCGTGATGGTGCCGGTCTTGTCGAGCAGCAGCGTGTCGACGTCGCCCGCGGCCTCGACGGCGCGGCCCGACATCGCCAGCACGTTGAAGCGCACCAGCCGGTCCATGCCGGCGATGCCGATCGCCGAAAGCAGCGCGCCGATCGTGGTCGGGATCAGCGTGACGAACAGCGCCACCAGGATCACGACCGAGATCGTGCCGCCGGCATAGGCGACGTAGCTCGGGATCGTCGCGGTCGCGAACACGAAGATGATGGTCAGGCCGATCAGCAGGATGTTCAGCGCGATCTCGTTCGGCGTCTTTTGCCGCTCGGCGCCTTCGACCAGCCTGATCATGCGGTCGAGGAAGGTCGAGCCGGGCGCCGCCGTGATGCGCACGCGGATCCAGTCGGACAGCACCTGCGTGCCGCCGGTGACCGCCGAGCGGTCGCCGCCGGATTCGCGGATGACCGGCGCCGATTCACCGGTGATCGCCGCTTCGTTGACCGAGGCCATGCCCTCGATCACTTCGCCGTCGGAGGGAATCATGTCGCCGGCTTCGACCAGGACGACGTCGCCGACCTTGAGGTCGGTGCGAGGCCACGAGCTGAAATTCTGCCGGTCCGCGCCGCTCAGCAGCTTGGCCTGGGTCTCGGTGCGCTGGCGGCGCAGCGTGTCGGCCTGCGCCTTGCCGCGGCCTTCGGCGATCGCTTCGGCGAAGTTCGCGAACAGCACGGTGAACCACAGCCAGAGGATGATCTGGAACTCGAACAGGATGTGTCCGCCGCCGGTCACCAGATCGCGGATCAGGATGACCGTGGTCAGCGCGGTGACGATCTCGAGCACGAACATGACCGGATTTTTCATCAGCGTGCGCGGATTGAGCTTGACGAAAGCGGAGCCGATGGCCGGCCCGACGATCTTCGGATCGAACAGCGCCGATACGGGCATGCTTTTGCGCAGGGTTGAGGTTTCCATCGAAGTGACTCCGAGCCTGGATGCCTAATTGGACGAGAACAGTGTGCCGGCGTTGATCGCGAGCTGCTCGACGATCGGGCCGAGCGCGAGCGCCGGGAAGAAGGTGAGGCCGCCGACGATCACGATCACGCCGACCACGAGGCCGACGAACAACCCGCCGGTGGTCGGGAACGTGCCCGCCGATGCCGGCACCAATTTCTTGGCGGCGAGCGAGCCGGCAATCATCATCGTCGGGATGATCATCCAGAACCGGCCGACCACCATCGCCATGGCGCCGCTGAGATTGTAGAACAGCGTGTTGCCGCTTAAGCCGGCGAAGGCGGAGCCGTTGTTGCCGTCCTGCGACACGTAGGCATAGAGCACCTCGGTGAAGCCGTGCGGCCCGGGATTGTTCATCGCGGCGACCGCGGACGGCACCAGCATCGCGACCGCGGTCCAGCCGAGATACATCAGCGGCAGGACCAGGATGGCGAGCATCGCCATCTTGACTTCCTTGGCCTCGATCTTCTTGCCGACATATTCGGGCGTGCGGCCGACCATCAGGCCGGCGACGAAGATCGAGATGATGACGAACAGCAGCATGCCGTACATGCCGGAGCCGACGCCGCCGACGATGATCTCGCCGAGCTGGATGTTGATCAGCGGGATCATGCCGCCGAGCGCGGTGAAGCTGTCGTGCATGGCATTGACCGCGCCGCACGACGCGGCCGTGGTGATGACGGCGAACAGCGCCGAGGCGACGATGCCGAAGCGGACTTCCTTGCCTTCCATGTTGCCGCCGGTCAGTCCGAGCGCATTGAGCGCGTCGTTGCCGTGGGCTTCGGCCCAGTAGCAGAAGAAGACGCCGGCGATGAACAGCACGCCCATCACGGCGAGAATGGCCCAGCCCTGGCGCTGATTGCCGACCATGCGGCCGAACACGTTGGTCAGCGCCGCGCCGAGCACGAAGATCGAGATGATCTGCACGTAGTTCGACAGCGCGGTCGGGTTCTCGAACGGATGCGAGGCATTGGCGTTGAAGAAGCCGCCGCCATTGGTGCCGAGCATCTTGATGGCGATCTGCGAGGCGACCGGACCGACCGCGATGGTCTGCTTGGCGCCTTCCAGCGTCGTTGCATCGACATAGGCGCCGAGCGTCTGCGGCATGCCCTGCCAGACCAGGAACAGCGCGTAGGGCACGCAGATCGGGATGAGGATGTAGAGCGTGCAGCGGGTGATATCGACCCAGAAATTGCCGACGGTGCGTACCGAATGCCGCGCGAAGCCGCGGATCAGCGCGATCGCGAGCACGATGCCGGTCGCCGCCGACAGGAAGTTCTGGTGCGTCAGGCCGAGCATCTGCACGAGATAAGACAGCGTGCTTTCGCCGCCGTAGTTCTGCCAGTTGGTGTTGGTGATGAAGCTGACCGCCGTGTTGAACGACAGATCCTCGGAGACCGCCGACTGCTCGGCGGGATTGAACGGCAGGAATGCCTGCAGGCGCATCAGCGCGTAAATGATGAACAGGCCGCCGAGGTGAAACAGCAGCATGCCGACCGTGTAGGTCACAGCGTGCTGCTCCTGCCGCTCGTCGACGCCGGCGATCTTGTAGATCGCGAGCTCGATCGGCCGCAGGATCGGCGACAGGAACGTGCGCTCGCCGTTGAACACGCGCGTCATATAGGCGCCGAGCACCGGCGTGAGCGCGACGATGATGGCGCAATAGAGCAGAATCTGGACCCAGCCGATGACGGTCATGGTCGTTATTCCTTCAGAACAGTTCGGGCTTGAGCAGGGCGTAGATCAGGTAGAACAGCAGCCCCGCGGTCACGAGGCCGGCGAGCGAATAATCAAAGATCATGGTCGGTCTCCTCAAAGCCTTTCGCAGGCGTAGACGTAAGCGATCGACACGGCGAAGAAGGCAAATGCGATCGCCACCATTACGACGTCCATCATGGGAATGCTCCGGGCAATGAATGCAGCATTTTGTCAGCAGATACGCTAAGGCGTCGCGCCGTATTGATGTGAATCAAAGGCGCGCGAGATACTCCGCCCGTTCACGCGCGATTACGTGTCACTGATCGCATAGGAATTCGAGACGGGAGCGCGAGCGACGTTATAGGAATTTTATATAGATCGCGTACGATGGAACGATGACATAAAGCGCGTAAATGACTGAGCAAACTAGAGATACTCACTATTATAACTAGCACTATCAGGGCGCCGGCACCGGCCGGCGGGGGCACTTGCGGACATGCCCGAAACCGCCCCAAGTCAGGCCGTTCGGCGGCGCCGCTTATAAAAACATGAACGCCGCCGGCTAATGCGCGAGATGGAGGAACAGGCCTACCGCGCCGAGCTTGGCAAGCGTCGCGACCGTCAGGACGGCCACGACCGGCAACACGGCGCGAAGCTCGGAGCGCTTCCTTTCGCTTTGAATGAAAATCCTCATGGCTCGCTCCATCGCGGCAGCGTCTCAAGTCGCAGTTCGGAAAGACGATGTCCGAGCCAGATGTGTAGGATCGGGCATAGGAATTCCAGATGGAATGTGGGCTGCCGTCATAAAGGCGAGATAAGTGGCGGAACGGTTGGTTATGGATGATCGTGGACGTTCGTGCTGGTCGTCGTCCGGTCGACGGCACTGCTAAAGGGACCCTTCGGGTCCGGTTGAGATTGAGGATTCAATCCGGCGACGCGGCATTGGCGATGCCGACGGTCGATCTCAACGTTCAAGAATTTTGACGCTAATAGAGCGTGCCGCCCAACATCTGCAGATTTTCGACAATGGGGCCGAGCGCAAGCGCTGGCAGGTAGGTCAGTCCGCCGACGATAACGATGACGCCAAGGAGGAAGCAGGCAAACAGCGCTCGGTCCGTCGGCAGCGTGCCGGCGGAACTCGGGACGATGCGCTGTGCGGCGAGCGATCCGGCAACGGCTAAAACCGGAACGATGACCAGAAAGCGGCCGGCGAACATGGCGAACGCGAGTGTGAGATTGTAGAACGGCGAATTGGTGCTCAGGCCGGCGAAGGCGCTGCCGTTGGTCGCTGCGGCGGATGTGTAGGCGTAGAGAATTTCGGAATATCCGTGAGGTCCTGGATTGCCGAGGCCGGCAAGGCCCGGCTCGACGACGCTGGCGACGGCCGTGAGACCGAGTGTCACCGCCGGAACGCAAGCAGGGCGAGGATCGTCATCTTGATTTCCGGCGCCCCGATCTTCTTGCCGACGTATTCCGGGGTCCGGCCGATCATGAGCCCGGCGAGGAAGACGGTGACGACGCAGAACAACAGCATGCCGAAGAGCCCGGACCCTGGAGCCCCCACGATCACCTCGTCGACCATCATGTTGGCGAGAAGGATGCCTCCGCTCAGCGGCAGGAAGCTGTCATGCATGGCGTTGACCGCCCCGTCCGAGGATGCAGTCGAGACGTCGGCAAACAGCGCCGATCCGGCGATGCCGAAACGCACCTCCTTGCCTTCCATGTTGCCGCCGGGCTGCTGTGAACTTGTTGTGCGGTCGACGTTCAAACCCGTGAGAGCCGGATTGCCGCCGGCTTCCGATAAATAGAGGCCGCCGACACCGAGCCCGAACAGGATCGCCATCACTGAAAGCAAAATCCAGCCATGCCGCTCGGAGCCCACCATGCGGCCGAAGCAATTGGTCAAGGCCGCACCGATGGCGAAGATCAGCACCATCTCCACCAGGTTCGTGAGCGGCGTCGGATTCTCGAACGGATGCGCGGAATTGGCGTTGAAGAATCCGCCGCCGTCGCCGCTCAAAAGTTTGATGGCTTCCTGTGTGGCGACCGGACCGCGGGCGATAACTTGAGTGCCGCCGTCAAGGGTCGTCACGCCGGCCGACGGCGCCAGCGTCTGCGGCACGCCTTGGGCCACAAGCAGCAACGCGGCCACGATGCAGATCGGCAGCAGGACGTAAAGCGTGCCTCGTGTGAGATCGACCCAGAAATTGCCGATAGTGGTCGATCGGCGGCGCGCGAAGCCGCGTATCAAGGCGACCGCGACCGCCATCCCGGACGCGGCGGACAAGAATGATTGAACGGTGATGCCGGCCATCTGGCTCAAATAGCTCAGCGTCGTCTCGCCGCCATAGGACTGCCAGCTCGTATTGGTCACAAAGCTGACTGCCGTGTTGAGCGCCAGATCGGGCGGGACTGCCGACTGGTCTTGTGGATTGAGCGGCAATCCGGCCTGCATCCGCAGCAGCGCGAAGAGCGCCAGGATGCCGAGTGCGTGGAATACGAGCAGGGAAACTGCGTACCGGTACCAAGTCTGTTCAGCCGCCGGATCGATCCCGCCGAGCCGATAGAGCGTCCGCTCGACCGGTCCAATCAATGGGTGCAGGAACGTAGGCTCGCCGGCGTAAATTCGAGCCAGATAGCCACCGAGCGGACGCGTGAGAAGGCCAACGAGGCCGGCGAAAAGCGCGATCTGCAGCCAGCCGAAAATATTCATGGGGTAATATCTCTGTTGACGGCAGGCGCGAGCAGGCGCTCGCAGAGGCGAGCATAGGCTCCCGCCAGCACAAAAGATGCGACGATCAGAATCAGCATTGTTGCGTCAAACATGGTACGCAATCTCCCAATCGACGGCGGTCATCTGCCACTCAAGAGTATTTGAAATCGAAGGGCGACGATACAAGGAAGATATAGGATATTTCATGCAGATTGTCCGCCGAGGCGGCATGGCCGTGGGAATTTGTCGCCGGTATTGGTTGAAATTGGGCGGGTCGGATGAGACCCTCAATGCCGTTCCCGCCGGTTGAGGCTTCCGGAAATGTTCGAGCGCCTGCCTGTCCTTTTCCGCTCCGCGATGTACGCGCTGCGCGGCGGCTTCCTCATCCGGCCGCTCGCGATCGCCGTGATCCTGGGCGCCGTGGGCGCCACGCTGTCATCGCTGGAAGAATCGGCGCCCGGCATCAGCGCCTGGATCCCGAACACTCTGTTCCCCTCGCACCAGGATCCGGGGGTGGCGCAGATCATCCTCAGCAGCATTGCGACGTCGATCATGACGGTGGTCTCGATCGTGTTCGCGATCCTCCTGATGACGCTGACGCTGGCATCGACGCAGTTCTCGCCGCGCATCCTGATCGGCTTTGTCAGGGACCGCACCACGCAATGGACCTTGGGCGTCTTCCTCGGAACCTTTTCCTACTGCATGGCGGCATTGCCGGCCGCCCGCGCGTTGCCGCATCCGTTCGTGCCGGTCGCTACGGTGACGGGAGCGATGGTGCTGGCGCTGCTCTGCGTCGGCTGGCTGATTTACTTCATCAATCACATTTCCCAATCGATCAGCGTCAATCACATCGTCGATCGAATTGCCCGGGAGACCGAACTGGTCATCGATGAGTTCATGCCTTATCCGCGGGGCCAGTTCGCGCCAACGGATCGAAATGAAGCGTCGCCGGCAAAGGATGGTGCCGCCATTCTCAACCGCCGGTCCGGCTATATCCGTTATGTGGACATCAAGCGCCTTATCGTCCTGGCGCAGGCGTACCGCATTTCCCTGCATTTGGAGCGCCGTGTCGGCCAATTCGTGCCGGCTGGTGTTCCGCTTGCCCGCGTCTCCAGGCCTGATCGGCTGCCCGCCGACGGCGCACTGCATCTCATCGCCGCTTTCGACATCGGTCCGACGCGCACCATGCAGCAAGACGTCGAGTTCGGCATTATCCAAATCGTCGATATTGCGCTGCGCGCGATGTCCCCCGCGGTCAACGATCCGAGCACGGCGATCAGCTGCGTCGATCAGCTCAGCCGCATCATGATCATCTGGATCGGCCGCATGCCGCCGCCGTCGCATTATTACGCGCCGCCGCATGTGCTGCGGCTATTCGTGCCGTGGATCAGCTTCGACGGCCTGCTTGATACCGCGTTCGAGCAAATCCGGCACTATGCTGCCGCCGATGCCGCGGTGAGCCTGCGGCTGATGCGCGCGTTCAACGACACCGCCGGCGCCACCGAACACGCCGATCTTCGCATGAAGCTCGTCGAGCGCGCGCGGCGCGTGGCAGCCGGATGTGCCGGGCGCTTGCCGAAAGAGGACGTTGCAAGATTGCAGCAGCGTCTGACCAAGCTCGAGGCTGACGTCGCGGTTGCGATCTGAGACGTCGAAGGAACTAATAATATCGCGATGGCGGGCGTGTCAGACGAACCATATACGGGCGAGCGGCGCCCAAGGCGGCCGAGTTTGCGATACCGGCTCGCTCTACGGTCGTTTTTTCGTCCCATTGAGTCGGCGGCGACTCGCCTTTGTTTGGTGCCAATAGTCTTGCGCCGATCGCCGCAATCCCTGCTTTGAGTTCCGACAGCCGTTGCCAAATGCTAAGCGCGCTCATGGGGACCTCCAGCTGCCCTTAGTGGGCAAGGTGAAACGATTGCAACGCCGGGCCAAACTTGACGAGGATTCCGGCGCCCACCAGCAACAGGACGCACAGCAGCAGCGAAAACGGGGATTGTCCGCTGCCGTCGCCGGAACGGCCAAGGTTAATGTTCCTCGTTTTGCGAACGAGGCTGTTACGCGGAGTGCTGTCTATCGCGCGCGCGGCGTTATTGGCCTGAAAATGCGTGTTCATGGTCGCACCAATGTGAGCGGCTCTTACCGCCATTTGCTGCGAACATATGTGCAGATGAGCGCATAGGAATTCCAGACGAGACCTTCGACATCGTTGTAGGCGCGGCATAAGTGTCGCGATCTTTATGCCGTCCTTATACGATCGAGCGTTGGCTGCTCTGGCTTCTTTATGGCCTTTGGCGCCATCTTATGGGGCGACGACCAAGAGGACTTCGCTTCGTGAGATGGTGTCATGGCCTTTGCCGCCGACTACGCCGTGCTTCTCGATCGGCTGGACGATGAGCTTCAGGCTGCACCGGAAGCCGCGCGCGCGGTCTTTGCGAAAATTATCGGCAGCGCTTGCAGCCGCATTCCGGTTCTCAGCAAATCGGGAAAGACCGCTCGGATGGAGCGGTTGATCGAGTCCGGAGCTTGGACCGACGCTGCAATGGCATTGGTCGAATCCGAGATGCCGGGCTGGAAGCTGCGGCGGCTGGTCTACGACAATGGCGAATGGTTCTGCTCGCTGTCGCGGCAGCCGAACATGCCGGCCAACCTCGACGATAGCGCAGATGCTGCTCACGAGGTCTTGCCGCTGGCGATCTTGCGGGCCTTCGTCGAAGCCCGACGCAGGAGCAAGGTTGCACCTGACGCCGCTCCGGGAATTCCGCAGCTCCAGCCGGCCGCGGGCGGCGTGGTTTGCTGTGACAACTTCGCATAGCTGCCGCCGCTATTTCAGCGTCCGTTTACGCTCCTATGCCGTCTTTATAACGATGCGTGCCGCTCCGTCTCGAATTCATATGCGCCCGAGAGCACATTGCGGTCAGTCGAAACCATTGTGAGGTCAGGCCGCAATGAGTGTGATCGATACCGTCTCGCGTCCGGCGACGTCAGCCACGACGCACTGGGCATTGGACCCGAGAAACGTCGGCCAAACGCTGGAATTGTCCGAGTCGCGAACCTACGACGCCGCGCTGGAAACTCTCGGCGCGTATAAGCTCACCGGCCATTTTCCCACCGAACTCGAAATCGTGCTGAAAGATCTGCGGGTTCTCGACGAGGTCATCTTCGAGATCGAGCCGAAGACGCTGCTGTCGGACACCCGGCATGTTCAATTCCGCCCCGCCGACAAGGTCCATCTCGATAGATTCGCTGACATCGTGCGATCGGTAAAGAACCGGATCGGCGCCGATTCGACACGGCCCTGGTGGGTCAGGCTGTTTCAATAGCGCCTTTATGAAAAGGCGTGCCGTTCCATCTCGAATTCCTATGCGGTCCGGGACCACATTATTGGCAGTGGTTTGCATCGTCGCGAATCGAGACAGTCATGATCAGGCAACTCAAGCAATCCCGCGTTTTGCGCGAACTCTGGCCGGGCGAGATGCGTCTGGCTTACGTCGGCCACGGACAAGAAGCGACGCCGCCGCGCTGGCCTCAGGCCGCGTCGGCGGCGGCAACGCAATTGCCGCGACGGCCCGATGCCAGCGCGCTCAGCGAGGCAATCCCGCTGTTCTATATCGGCCGCAATAAGTACGGCGTCTGGGTGGCGCGTGAAGCGGAAGGACCGAGCGGGGGTCTATTCCTTTTCAAGCAGTCGGCTGCCCGCTTTGCCCGCAGACAGAGCGAGCCGCACGGATGCGCGATGATGTTTCTCGCCGAGCCGTTCGAGCTCGACGTCGACAACCAGGGCAGCCGCGTCGCCGGCTTGTTCGCCGCGGCGAGCAAAGTCGTGGCGCGCCGCGCTCCGTTTCTGGGCGAGCTTCGTCGGATCGGCCATCGCGGAATGGCGGAAGCTTATCACGCAGATTTCGGACGCTTTCGCCGGCCATCGCCGGCATCGCGACGCGATCGAAAAGGAGCTGTTCCGCGGCCAGTATACGCTGTGCTCGAAGAACGACGACGACTTGCCGATCCCGTAATCAGGCATTCACGCGGGGCGTCTTTGCCGAAATTCATTGGCCGAGAAGCATAGGCGGTCCCATCCGCGCCAGCCGCCGTGCTATGGTGGGCTAAGCCGTCATTTCATCGCAGTTTTGTGACAAGCGGTTCGTGAAGGCGTCTATCCCTGGCGAAATGCTTGCGGGTAGATTCATGGCTGGTCACATGCTGCCCCGTCGTTATCGATCGCCGGCGGCGGATCATCGCTGGAGCGGGAATGAAGACCATATACCTGGATCTGACTTCGATATTGAACCATGCGCTCGAACGCGCGTCGGAGAATCTTTCGTTCAATAAGCTGCTCGTTCAAATCGGCGTCGATCCCAGCAACATCACGTTCGACGCAGTCGTCCAGCGGCTGGTCGACATCGTCGTGGCGAACATCAATGTCGCCAGCATGTGCGCCCTGGTCGGCGCCGGCTTTTATGCCGCGACGATGCTGATGCGAACCATGGTGCCGCTGCGCGTTTTCGGCATCATCAGCGCCTTGTTCTTCATGGCTTACGGGGCGTTTGCGGGCGCGATCTCGACCTTTTTGATGTATCTGCTTTTGCTGCCCATCAACAGCTGGCGCCTCTATCAGATGCGCAACCTGGTCAAGCGGGCGCGCATCGCCGCGCAAGGCGATCTGTCAATGGACTGGCTCAAGCCGTTCATGAACCAGCGCGCCTATCGCCAAGGCGATGTCCTGTTTCGCAAAGGCCAGCCGGCCAACGAGATGTATCTCACGGTCTCCGGAAAATTTCTCGTGACCGAAATCGGCGTCGAACTGCCGCCCGGGCGTCTTATGGGGGAACTTGGTTTCATCACGCCCAATAACAAAAGGACGCAGACCGTCGAATGTATCGAGGGCGGGGAGGTGCTGACCATCACCTACGACCGGCTGCTCGAAATCTACTTCGAGAATCCGGAGTTCGGCTATTACTTTCTCCGTCTCGCCAGCGATCGCCTTATCCAGAACATCGCGCGTCTTGAAGGAATTATCGAGCAGAACAATGCCAAGCTGCACGCCGCCGCCGCAAAAGACACCCAATGAGATCGGGTCCGCGGTCCGATACCTTACAATCCGACCTGACCTGTGCCAGCGAATAAGGCGAAACCCGATGATGAAGGTTCTAGCACTTGCCGTTCTAGCTTATGCCGCGTCGGCGCCGGCCGCCCGCGCCGGCGAAATGAGCGCCGCAAGCGGCCTCGTCGTCAGCGTCGACTGGCAGACGCCTGAGCAACTGCCGCCGCGGTTTCGCAACCACTGCACGTTGGAGAATTTCACCAGCCGGCCCTACTGCTCGAACCATTGCGGCATCGACTATCAATTTTATTACTGCTCGGAAGCGTCCTTCGGCTGCTGCCACCTCGGCCACGGCTATTGCGACTGGAACGGCGTGTTGCGCTGTCACCTTTGACGAGCTGATCGCGAATTCAGCTGACCGCGGCCGGCAAATTCGCCGTTTCGGCGCCGTCACTGCGATGCTTTCCAAACCGTTGCGCATTTCGTTTCGAATTGTCGGAAAAACGCCACGAGGAATCGGCCATTCTTCACTAAGCGATTTCACGTAATTTTCAGACTTAGAAACTTAGGTGGAGGGACCACCGCGCGTTTGAGGGCGCGCCGGTCACGCGCCGATATCGACGCTAGCCGCGACATGCTCGCGGGCGTGATCGGGCAACAGATTCGGGGCTACGCCAATGGCAAACTTCAGTCGTCTGTTTCGCAATGCGCTCGACCAGATGGGCCGTTTCCGCCGCAACGAGGGCGGCACCATGGCGCTGTTCGTCGCGCTCTCGTCCATTCCGATTATCTTTTCGGTCGGAGCCGGTATCGACTACTCGACCGCCAATATGGCCAAGAGCAAGCTCGACGCGGTGGCCGATGCGGCTGCGCTTTCGGCGGTGGATCACAACGCGATTTCCGGCACCGCGGACGATGCCAGGGCCACGGCGACGACCATCTTCAACACCGAGGCCGTCAACCTCACCAACGTCACGCTCGGCACGGTGACCGTCACCGTGACCGACGCCCATGGCGGCCGCACCGCGGTGGTTTCCTATACCGCGACCAAGACCAACACGTTCATGGGATTGATGGGCATTCCGAGCACCACGATCAGCGGCAGCGCGAGCTCCGCGGCGGGCCTGTCGGTGAACATCAATTTCTATCTGCTGCTCGACAATTCACCGTCGATGAACATCGCCGCGACCACGGCCGGCATCCAAAAAATGGTGACCAATACCTCGGCGCAAGGCGGCTGCGCCTTCGCCTGCCATGAAACCAACCCGTCCGCCGACAATCTCGGCAATCCGAACGGCGAAGACAACTATACGCTGGCCAAGAATCTGGGCGTGACGACGCGGATACAGAATTTGGCCAGCGCGACGCAATCGCTGATGAGCACGGCGGCGGCGACGGAAGGCTCGAACACCTCGCAATATCAGATGGCGATCTACACCTTCGCCAATAACGGGCTGAGCACCATACAGGCGCTGACATCAAATCTGACGACGGCGCAGACGGCGGCGGCCAACATCAACGTGCTGCAGGTCTACAAGAACAATTGGCTCACCAGCAACAACAACAACAGCGATATGGATACCAATTTCGAAACCGCCATGTCGCAAATCAGCGCCATCATGCCCAATCCGGGCCTCGGCACGCCGACCTCGACGCCGCAGGAGGTGCTGTTCATCGTATCCGACGGCGTCGACGACGAAGCCTCGACGACCTGCTCGCAGACGCTGAGCGGCAGCAACCGCTGCCAGCAGCCGTTCAACACGACGTGGTGCACGACGGTCAAGAATCGCGGCATCCAGATCGCGGTGCTGTATACCGAGTATCTGCCGCTGACGACCAATTCCTGGTACAATAGCTGGATCTCGCCGTTCCAGAACCAGATCAGTCCGAACCTGGAAAGCTGCGCCTCGACCGGCATGTTCTTCACGGTGACCACCGACGGCGACATCACCGCGGCGATGCAGGCGCTGTTTGCGCAGGCCATCTCGACGGCGCGCCTGACGAGGTGAACGCCCGGCGGCGTCGGGGACCGCGTGCCCCGGCCGCGAGTCCGCCGCGCGTGCGACAGCCAAGAAACCTCTGAACTACCGGGGCGATTCCGGCTATCCGGGCAGGCGCAGGACCGCGCCTTCCGCGGACCTTGTTGCTTCTGCTCGGGGCGCGGTATCCTGCATTGGTCGCGGGGTCGCCGCGCCCTGCGAGAAGTTACCGAGGGATGGTTCAATGAAGCGCGTATGGCTTGCCGGAATTCTCGCCGCCGTCCTGCCTGGCGTCGCCTGCGCCCAAGGTCCGATTCCCGACCCCTGGGTGCCGAACAATTACGTGGTGACGCCGGCGCCCGGCGGCGGCACCAACGCGCTCGGCTACGATTCGCGCCAGTGGTCGTATTGGCAGACCCAGACCGATCCGCGCGGCAACATGTATGGCTACGACGCCCACGGAAACTATTGGACATATAACCGGCGCACCAATAGCTACCGGTACTACGGCACGGAGCCGCGTTGGCAGGCGCGCTGTTACGCCAACGTTGCCGACTTTTGCTGATATTTATAGTTATAGTGTGCGCGTCGCGTTGTGTGAGCGCTTCACGCGCGGGTGTAGCTCAATGGTAGAGCAGAAGCCTTCCAAGCTTATGACGAGGGTTCGATTCCCTTCACCCGCTCCAATTCCTGCAATCGCTTAGCGCCGGCCGGCTTGAAAATTGCGACCCGGCCCTGATTCGGTTTGAAACCGATGTTTGCTTTTCCCCCGAAGGCGGATATTCGACCGCTTCGGGGTTGTCGCTGGCTCCACTGCGTCTACGCAACGCACGCCGTGCACCTTCCCGGTGATCTTCAGTTGGAATATTGTTTTGCTCAATAGCGCGCGGTATCGCAAGGCGCCTGTCCGATATCGGAGGAAAGCATGGAAACGTCATTCAAGATTTATTGCGCTGTGCTCGCTGCTGCTTGCGACCGCCGCTACATCGCCGGCGCAAGCGGACGACTATCCGAACAAGCCGATCAGGATCATCTCCGATTCCGCGCCCGGCAGCGCGGTCGACGTTACATTCCGGATCGTGATGGATCGGCTTGGCACCGTGTTGGGCCAGCAGATCGTGCCGGTCGATACGCCCGGCGCCAGCGGGGCGATTGCCGCTCACGCCGCGTCCGATGCCATCCCGGACGGCTACACGCTGTTCGCACCGGCGATCTCGCTGTTCATCGCCTTGCCCGGCAAGGCGGAGAACCTTCCCCTCATGCTGCCGCGCGATTTCTTGCCCGTTGCCTCGCTCATTGATCAGCCGATGTTCATCTGCGCGAGCGCGGCGTCCGGTATCAAGACGCTGCCGGATCTGATCGCGCGCGCCAAGCAGAATCCCAATCAAATTTCTTTTGCGGCGACCGGGATTGGAAGAATAACGCACCTGACGGGTCTGCTTCTGCAAAGCCGGGCCGATATCAAATTGCAGGTCGTGCCTTACACCGGGGGCCCGGCGGCCGCACTCACCGACGTGGTGGGCGGCCGTGTCCCGCTGATCATTGAAGGATATTCCGGCCTGGCCGGCGCGATCCAGGCGCACAGCCTCACCGTGCTGGCAGTCGCATCGGCGCATCGCCTGCCGCGAATTTCCCGAGGTGCCGACGGTAGCGGAGACGCTGCCGGGTTTCGCCGCCGGCGGATGGCAAGGCATTGTGGCGCCGCTCGGAACGCCGGCGGCGGCCATCCAGAAGGTCAATGCCGGCCTGCAAAAGGTGCTCGGCGAACCGGACATCGCCAATCCGCTGGCGCTGCGCGGCGCCTTTGTCAGTCCGATGTCTCCGCCCGAGGTCAACGCCTTCATCAACGCCCAGCAAGCGCAATGGCGCCCGGTGCTCGAGGCGTTCACGGCCAGTGTTAAATAGACGACTTAAGCGCGCGCTTCTCCCGACTTCGCTTCCGGCAAGCTTGTTCGGGATCGAAAAATCCTGCAAAATCAAATCCTAAAGTCGACGGACGACGCCGCAACCGGGAAAGGTGCTCTGAAATGTCTACCTCGACCAACGCCGTCAGGCTCGTTTCGGAATCCGCCATGCCGGCCAATGTGCGTGTCGCGCAACTTCAACCGGCACTCGGCTCGATCATTTCCGGATTTAGATTCGATGGACGGCCTCTGAACGAAGAGTTTCGTTCTGCGCTACGCGATCTCCTGCACAATCGCGGTTTGGTCATCTTCGAACCCGGCACGGTGACCGCTGAAAACTTCACGGCTTTCGCCGGCTTTTTGGGTGAATTCTTCCACTATGCCGGCCCCCACACGCCGCGCGCGCCAGAGAATCCTGACGCGACGATGATCGACTCCCTGAAAGACAAAAATCTTCGCAATCACATCTGGCATGCGGACGGAGGGTTTCGTCCCGATGCCCCGGCTTTCACGGCGCTGTTTGCGCAGCTATTGCCCGATCTCGGCGGGGATACGATTTTCAGCAATACGGCATGGGTCTATGAGCAGCTCGATCCATTGTTCGCGGCCTATCTCGAATCCCTGACCGTCATTCAGTCGGCGGATGCGACCGGACATATCACCGATCGGTATCTCGACGCCGAGGAAGCAGCGAAGGCAAGGCAGCGCATGCCTCCGTTCGAGATGCCGCTCGTCCGCACGCACCCCGTGACCGGCCGGAAGTGGATCGCGGTGAACGAATCCTACGTGGCCTACATCAAGGGCGTTAGCCGGGTCATGAGCCAGAATATTCTTGGCATTCTGTTTGACATGATCAAGTCGCCGGAGGCGACGGCCCGATACACCTGGACCCGCGGGGCACTCGCGATCTGGGACAATCGCGTCGTTCAGCACAAGGGCATCAAAGATTACGGCAGTGGTCGCCGTATTCTGTATCGCGCGACAATGACTGCGTAAGGGGCGCGTCGGGTGAACGACGCCCGTTCAAAAACGCTGATCACCGTCGACGAGCTGGCTCGGCTGCTGGACGCCGGAGAGGCTGTCGTCTTGCTGGACGTCATTGACGAGCAGGGCGGGGCGCCGGATGACAGGCCAAAAATACTGGGTGCTTTGTCCGTTCATCTGGCGACGGACTTTTCCGGCAAACCCACACCCGCAGCCGGCAGGCGGCCTTTGCCGGATGTGAGTGACTTGCAAGCAAAAGCGCGCGCTTGGGGGATCCGCAGCGATAGTATCGTCGTGGTGTACGATAATTCCGGCGGTGCCCAGGCTTCGCGCGCATGGTGGACCCTGCGATGGGCGGGCTTAGCCAATGTCCGCGTGCTGGATGGCGGATATGGCGCGTGGATCGCGGGCGGCCGACCCTCATCAAACCATGTCGCCACGCGCGCTGCACTTGCTGGAGATGTCGTTCTGACATCGGGAGGCATGCCGACTATCGGCGCCGACGAGGCTGCAGATTTCGCGGCGCAGTCCAGATTGCTGGATGCGCGACCACGAGCGGCCTATGCCGGCGATCCCGCCAAACCGGGCACCGGACATATTCCTGGAGCCATTCACGCGCCCGCAGGCGACAACATCGCCGATGGAAAATTCAAGCCGAACGACGAATTACGCGCCCGTTTTTCTTCCCTCGGAGCGGATGGATCGACGAAAATCGGGGTCTATTGCGGCAGCGGCAATGCGGCTGCGCATGCGGTCGCTGCCATGAGCGCGGTTGGGCTCGAGGCCGCGCTTTATGTCGGTTCGTGGTCGGCATGGAGCGCCGATCCATCTCGCCCCGTGGCGACGGGTCCCGAGCCCGGATAAGGCCGAGCGTCGTCGCATTTGCGCCTGATGTGCGCTGATGCTGAAAAATCTTTTCAGTGAACGAAAGTCTTGCGGAGACTTTCTGTCTTGCCGTCGTGCTGCCAGGTGATGTCGTAAACGCGCCAGTCGTTCTTGACCTGGACGAGGTCGAGCACGACGGTCATCGTCTCGCCTTGATTGACGAATTTGACGGTGGCTTTCGCCTTGCCGGCGGCGGCGTCGCTCACCGCGATGTCGAAGGCGTCGACATCCCAATCCTGCGCTTCGAGGAACGGATCGAAATCGAGTAGCCCCACCTCGTTGCGCCGGGCGGCGGCCTTCTGGTCTTTGGCCATCGCAGTCGCCAGCGTGGGCTCGAAGTAGCGCCGGATGATGCGCTCGTTGTCGAGCGGCACGCCTTTGGCATCCTTGCCCTTGTAGGAATTGTAGATCGCCGTGATGAAGGCTAAGGCCGCTGGATCGGCGGCAAAGGCCGGCTTGGCAACGGCCATGCAGACGGCGCCGAGGATTATGGTGCGTCGAGACAGCATCGAACCTTGTGTCGGTCGGCAGGCCGGCTGGGTTCACGTGCGGCCAGGGGCCGGGCGAGGGCTTGCGTTGCTCCACGCCAAAGGGCATGTGAAACGCCGCCGACCGGCGCTTAGGAGTGTAGCTCAATGGCTAGAGCACCGGTCTCCAAAACCGGGGGTTGGGGGTTCGAGTCCCTCCACTCCTGCCAGGTCGGCCTCGCTAAAGGCTTGCCGCTAAAGGCTTGGCGCGGCAAGCGGACTTTGGTTGCCGCTTGACGCTGCGGCCGCCCGGCAGTAGGAAGCTGCCATCGCAAGCGGCCCGGTGACGGATTTCCGCGGCGAGCATTTCCCCAAAAGGAACGGCGTGGCCGGTCTCGTCCTTCAAGTCGGGCGGGAAATGCCTATTTGGTACGAGCAATGGCGAAGATCAGTCCGTTCAAGTTCCTGCAGGAAGTGCGCGCCGAGGCGCAGAAGGTCACGTGGCCGACGCGCAAGGAGACCACCGTGACCACCATCATGGTGTTCGTCATGGTGGTCATCGCGTCGATCTTCTTTCTGCTGGCGGATCAGGTGATGCGGATCGCCGTCAGCTTCCTGCTCGGCATCAGCAGTTGAGTGTTTTCACGAGCCAAATTCATGATGCGGAATTGCATGACATGACGAACCGCTGGTACGCCGTCCACGCCTATTCGAACTTCGAGAACAAGGTGGCGGATTCGATCCGCGAGCAGGCCAAGCAGCGCGGGCTGTCCGATCTGTTCGAGGAGATTCTGGTCCCGAAGGAAAAGGTCATCGAGGTCCGGCGCGGCCGCAAGGTCGACGCCGAGCGCAAATTCTTCCCGGGCTATGTGCTGGTGAAGATGCAGTTGACCGACGAGGCCTATCACCTGATCAAGAATACGCCGAAGGTGACCGGCTTCCTCGGCTCCGACAACAAGCCGATGCCGCTGTCGGAAGCCGAGGCGCAAAGGATCCTGCATCAGGTGCAGGAAGGCATCGAGCGGCCGAAGCCTTCGGTGTCGTTCGAAGTCGGCGAGCAGGTGCGCGTGTCCGACGGCCCGTTTGCGTCGTTCAACGGCACGGTGGAGGAAGTCGACGAAGGCCGTTCGCGGCTCAAGGTCGCGGTTTCGATCTTCGGCCGCGCCACGCCGGTGGAACTGGAATTCGGGCAGGTCGAGAAATTGTAAGTGTGAAGCCGTGGAAGGTGAGGCGGTCTGCCAGCCGCCGATAGCCGCACCACTAACAGGAGCAAAGTATGGCGAAGAAAATAACCGGTTACGTCAAATTGCAGGTGCCGGCGGGGGCGGCCAATCCGTCGCCGCCGATCGGCCCTGCGCTCGGCCAGCGCGGCCTCAACATCATGGAGTTCTGCAAGGCGTTCAACGCGCAGACCCAGAAGCTCGAGAAGGGCGCGCCGATCCCCGTCACCATCACGGTCTATGCCGACCGTTCGTTCACCTTCGAACTGCGCACGCCGCCGGTGTCGCACTTCCTCAAGAAGGCGGCGAAGCTCGAGAGCGGCTCGAAGACGCCCGGACGCGACGTGGCCGGCTCGGTGACCAAGGCGCAGGTGCGCGAGATCGCCGAGCAGAAGATGAAGGACTTGAACTGCGACACGATCGAGTCGGCCATGCGCATGGTCGAAGGGTCGGCGCGGTCGATGGGGCTGGAGGTGGTGTCATGACGCTTGGCAAACGCACGATCAAGGCACGCGAAGGCGTCGACCGCGAGAAGCTCTATCCGCTCCAGGACGCGGTGAAGATGGTCAAGGAGCGCGCCAAGGCGAAATTCGACGAGACCATCGAGATCGCCATGAATCTCGGCGTCGATCCGCGCCACGCCGACCAGATGGTGCGCGGCGTCGTCAATCTGCCGAACGGCTCCGGCCGCTCGGTGCGGGTGGCGGTGTTCGCGCGCGGCGCCAAGGCCGATGAGGCCAAGGCCGCCGGCGCCGATGTCGTCGGCGCCGAGGATTTGGTCGAGAAAGTGCAGGGCGGCGCCATCGACTTCGATCGCGTCGTCGCCACGCCCGACCTGATGCCGCTGGTCGGCCGGCTCGGCAAGGTTTTGGGCCCGCGCGGCCTGATGCCGAATCCGAAGGTCGGCACCGTGACCATGGACGTCACCACCGCGGTCAAGGGCGCCAAGGGCGGTTCGGTCGAGTTCCGCGTCGAGAAGGCCGGCATCGTGCAGGCCGGCGTCGGCAAGGCCTCGTTCAGCGAGGAGAAGCTGGTCGAGAACATCCGCGCCTTTGCCGATGCTGTGCAGAAATCGCGGCCGGCCGGCGCCAAGGGCCACTACATCAACCGCGTGGCGATCTCCTCGACCATGGGCCCGGGCGTGAAGGTCGTGCCGGCGAGTTTGTTCCCGGAATTGCAGCAGACGCACTAACTCGTCACCTTCCGGGGCGCGGGCTTTGGCCCGCGAACCCGGAGTCGCATAATCACTGTCGGTGCATATTCTGCACTGTCTGTGCGTCATCGATCCCGGACTTGCCGCTTTGCGGCAATCCGGAATGACGCGCGGAGCAGATCACGCCGCGGCTTGCTTGCCCCACAACGCCCGCGTCGCGATGCGCGCGCCTTCGGCGAGCGCTTTCAGCTTCGCCCACATGATGGTCGGGTGAACGCGGCGCGCGAACGGGCTTTGCGCAAAGCCGCAATCGGTGCCGCCCATGACGTTCTCGCGGCCGACGATTTTGGCGAGCCGCACGATGCGCTCGGCGACCAGTTCGGGATGCTCGACGATATTGGTGGCGTGGCTGATCACGCCGGGGATCAAGACTTTGCCGGGCGGAAGCTTCACGGTTTCCCAGACGCGCCATTCGTGGGCGTGGCGCGGATTGGCGGCTTCGAAGGAATAGTGACCGGCGCGCACCTGCAGCAGGAGATCGATGATGTCTTTCAGCGGCACGTCGAAGGCGTGCGGGCCGTTCCAGCTGCCCCAACAGATGTGATAGCGCGAGCGCTCTTCGGGGATGCCTTTGAGCGCGTGATTGAGCGCGTCGACGCGCATCTGCGCCCAGCGCAGGTAATCCGCGTTCGACATCGGCGGCACCATGCGCTCGTGCATGTAGGGCAGGAACGCATCGTCGATCTGCACATAGAGGCCGGCGTCGACGATGGCCTTGTATTCCTGGTGCAGCGCCTCGGCGAGCGCGAACAGATAGGCCTCCTCGTCCTTATAATGTTCGATCTTGGCGCCGGGCAGCGCGCTTGCCGGCGCGACCACGGGCAGGAATCCAGCGAGCGCCGGGTATTGCTGTTTGGCCTTGGCGATGCCGGCCTTGATGTTCTTGATGTCGCGTCCGACCTGATCGGCGCCCGAGTAACTGAGCGGCCCGTTGACGACGACGCGGTTGCCGAGCCGTTTGCCGAGGCCAGTTGCGATGTCGTGCTCGGCATAGAATTCCGGAAATGCCTCGCGGTCCCGTCCGCCCGACATCGAGGCCATCGGGTCTTTCAGTTCTTCGGGCGTGGCCGCCCGCACGGCGATGCCCTTGAGCCGCTTGAAAATGTAGAAGGCCCAGTTCAGCCCCTTGCTGAACTCGCCGTCGCTGACGATGTCGATGCCGGCCTCGGCCTGCTGGCGCACCACCTCGGCGACGGATTCGGTCAGGCAGGCTTCGAAGGCCGCCTCGTCGTAGGGCTTGCCGTCTTCGATGGCGCGCCAGAACTCGATCAACTTGGGTGGCCGGATCAGGCTGCCGACATGGGTGGTGAGGATGCGATCGGTGTTGTGCGGCATGGCGGCCTCCCGTTCGTGGTATTTTGGCGCGAATGCTAAGCCGCTAATGCGCCGCGGCAAAGTGCCGGCGCAAACCGTCGAATCCTCTTGGCAAAGCCGACGCGGGGCGCTAAATAGGCGCCATGGGCGTGCCGGCCCGGTTTGTCGGCGCGCCTTTGCACGTTTTTCAAAAACCACAAAAGCGAGGCATGCTCTTAGAGGCTATCCAGGATGGATTTCCTAAGAGCCAGCGGACCTTAGTGGCCTTTGTTAGCGTGTTCCTGTCCGAGACTGCCGGCGCCGGAAACGGCTTAATTCGGCCCGTCCTGCCGCAGAAATCCGTTTGGATTTCCGCGATAAGCAGGCCGGGTTCTTGAAAAAGAACGCGTCCCGTAGGGACGCTGTTGAGCCTGCATAGACGGGTGAAGACTAAAGGGCAGGTTTTGCCCTTCGGTTCAAACCTCGATGGCCGGTCCAGCGCAAGCTTGGCCGGGGGCAGGATGTGACTGTCGCCCCTCGCGGGGTAGGCATCAACCCGGCGGTTCCTCGATACGGACCGCCAACCGGAGAGAGCTGGTGGAACGCGCGGTAAAAGCTGAGCAGATCGCGAGCCTTGGCGAGGTTTTTAAGACCACCAAGGTCGTCGTCGTTGCTCATTATTCCGGGCTCACGGTCGCCCAAATGCAGACTCTGCGTCGGCAGATGAAGCAGGTGGGCGCCACCGTGAAGGTCGCGAAGAATCGCCTCGCCAAGATCGCTCTTGAAGGCTCTGACGTCGCCTCGATCGGCTCCCTCCTCAAGGGGCCGACCCTGATCGCCTTCTCCGGCGATCCGGTGGCGGCGCCCAAGGCCGCCGTCGACTTCGCCAAGACCCACGAACGGTTCGTGATCATCGGCGGAGCGATGGGCAAGACCGCGCTCGACCCGAACGGCGTCAAGGCGCTCGCCGCCTTGCCCTCGCTCGACGAGCTCAGGGCGAAAATCGTCGGCCTCATCCAGGCGCCGGCGACCAAGATCGCCCAGGTGGTCAACGCCCCTGCCGCCAAGGTCGCCCGTGTCGTTGCGGCCTACGCCGCAAAGAGCGGCGAAGAGGCGGCTGCCGCCTAACTCTGCTCAATTCAAAGGTTCGAACCGAAGGACAAAGTTCATGGCTGATCTGCAGAAAATCGTCGACGACCTTTCCGGTCTTACAGTTCTCGAGGCCGCGGAACTCGCCAAATTGCTCGAAGAGAAGTGGGGCGTCTCGGCCGCCGCCGCGGTTGCGGTCGCCGCCGGTCCCGCGGCTGCCGCGGCACCTGCGGCCGAAGAAAAGACCGAGTTTACGGTCGTTCTCGCCGCCGTCGGCGACAAGAAGATCGAAGTCATCAAGGAGGTCCGCGCACTTACCGGGCTGGGCCTGAAAGAGGCCAAGGACCTGGTCGAGGGCGCGCCCAAGCCGGTCAAGGAAGGCGTCAACAAGGACGAGGCCGCCAAGATCAAGGCGACCCTCGAAAAGGTCGGCGCCAAGGTTGAGCTTAAGTAAGGAATGCTTACTTAGGCGGTATCCCCGGCTGGGCGGAGCGGTAGCCCGCGGGGGTCGCGTAAAAATTCCTGTGATTTCAGGGCTCAGGCCCTGGAATCGCTGATATCGCCGTGTAGCGGCGAGTACGGTGCGTGATTCGGATATTTGGCCGAATCACCGGACAATAGGGCGTACGACGCCTGTCCGGACGGTCGCGATGGATTGCGGCCTTTCGGAGAGTCGCCTTGATCGCCTCGGTACCTCGAACTCCTGGATGCCGGTCCAGTGGGTCCGAGTGTTATGGCTTGAGCATGGCGGCTCAGGTCCGGATCGATTGAGCGAGAGGACATGATGGCGCAGACGTTTATCGGTCGGAAGCGCGTACGGAAGTTTTTCGGAAAAATCCAGGAAGTCGCGGAGATGCCGAACCTCATCGAGGTTCAGAAGGCGTCCTACGACCAATTCCTGCTGGTCGTGGAACCGCACGGCGGCCGGCCCAACGAGGGCCTGCAAGCCGTCTTCAAGTCGGTGTTCCCGATCTCGGATTTTTCCTCCACCTCGATGCTGGAATTCGTCAAATACGAATTCGAGCCGCCGAAATACGACGTCGACGAGTGCCGCCAGCGCGGCATGACCTATGCCGCGCCGCTCAAGGTGACGCTGCGGCTGATCGTGTTCGATATCGACGAAGAGACCGGCGCCAAGTCGGTGAAGGACATCAAAGAACAAGATGTCTACATGGGCGACATTCCGCTCATGACCAACAACGGCACCTTCGTCGTCAACGGCACTGAGCGCGTCATCGTCTCGCAGATGCACCGCTCGCCCGGCGTGTTCTTCGATCACGACAAGGGCAAGACCCATTCCTCGGGCAAGCTGTTGTTCGCCGCCCGCATCATTCCCTATCGCGGCTCCTGGCTCGACATCGAGTTCGACGCCAAGGACATCGTGCATGCCCGCGTCGACCGCCGCCGCAAGATTCCGGTCACGTCGCTGCTCTATGCGCTCGGCATGAGCGGCGAGGAGATCCTCAACACCTTCTACAAGCAGGTGCCGTACAAGCGCACCAAAGAAGGCTGGCGCGTGCCGTTCGATGCCAACCGGCTGCGCGGCTACAAGGCGGTCGCCGATCTGGTCGATGCCGACACCGGCAAAGTCGTGCTCGAAGCCGGCAAGAAGCTTTCCGTGCGCCAGGCGCGCCAGCTCGCCGAAAAGGGGCTGAAGGCGCTGCGGATGACCGACGAGGAACTGATCGGTCATTACATTGCCGAAGACCTCGTCAATCCCAAGACCGGCGAAATTTATGCCGAAGCCGGCGAGGAGATCACCGAGAAGAATCTCAAAGTCCTCAATGAGCAGGGCTACAAGGAACTGCCGCTGCTCAACATCGACCATGTCAATGTCGGCGCCTATATCCGCAACACGCTGGCGATCGACAAGAACATGACGCGCGAGGACGCGTTGTTCGACATCTACCGCGTCATGCGCCCCGGCGAGCCGCCGACGCTCGACACCGCGCAAAACATGTTCAACTCGCTGTTTTTCGATCCGGAGCGCTACGACCTCTCCGCGGTCGGCCGCGTGAAGATGAATATGCGCCTCGATCTCACCGTCGAGGACACCGTGCGCATCCTGCGCAAGGACGACATCATCGCGGTGATCCGCACGCTGGTCGACCTGCGCGACGGCAAGGGCGAGATCGACGACATCGATCATCTTGGCAACAGGCGCGTGCGTTCGGTCGGCGAGCTGATGGAAAATCAGTATCGCATCGGGCTTCTGCGCATGGAGCGCGCCATCAAGGAGCGCATGTCATCGGTCGATATCGACACGGTGATGCCGCAGGATCTGATCAACGCCAAGCCGGCGGCGGCCGCGGTGCGCGAGTTCTTCGGCTCGTCGCAGCTCTCCCAGTTCATGGATCAGACCAATCCGCTGTCGGAGATCACGCACAAGCGCCGACTCTCTGCACTTGGCCCGGGTGGTTTGACGCGCGAGCGCGCCGGCTTCGAAGTGCGCGACGTGCACCCGACCCATTACGGCCGCATCTGTCCGATCGAGACGCCGGAAGGGCCGAATATCGGCCTGATCAACTCGCTCGCCACCTTTGCGCGGGTGAACAAATACGGCTTCGTCGAGACGCCCTATCGCAAGGTCAAGGACGGCCGCGTCACCGACGAGGTCATCTATCTTTCGGCCATGGAAGAGGGCCGCTACACGGTTGCCCAGGCGAACTCCGCGATCGACGCCAAGGGCCGCTTCACCGACGATCTCGTGGTGGTGCGCCATTCCGGCGACGTCCAGCTCATTCCGCCGGACAAGGTCGACTTCATGGACGTGTCGCCGAAGCAGCTGGTCTCGGTTGCCGCGGCGCTGATTCCGTTCCTCGAGAACGACGACGCCAACCGCGCGCTGATGGGCTCCAACATGCAGCGCCAGGCGGTGCCGCTGGTTCGCGCTGAGGCGCCGTTCGTCGGCACCGGCATGGAAGGTGTGGTCGCCCGCGACTTCGGTGCTGCCATCGCCGCGCGCCGCACCGGTGTGGTCGATCAGGTCGACGCCACGCGTATCGTTATTCGGGCGACCGACGAGCCCGATCCGACCAAGCCGGGTGTCGACATCTATCGGCTGATGAAGTTCCAGCGCTCCAACCAGAACACCTGCATCAACCAGCGGCCGCTGGTGAAGGTGGGCGATCAGGTCAAGAAGAGCGACATCATCGCCGACGGGCCGTCGACCGATCTCGGCGAGCTCGCGCTCGGGCGCAACGCGCTGGTCGCGTTCATGCCGTGGAACGGCTACAACTTCGAGGACTCGATCCTGCTCTCCGAGCGTATCGTCAAGGACGACGTCTTCACTTCGATCCATATCGAGGAATTCGAGGTGATGGCCCGCGACACCAAGCTCGGGCCTGAGGAAATCACCCGCGACATTCCGAACGTTTCGGAAGAGACGCTCAAGAACCTCGACGAAGCCGGCATCGTCTATATCGGCGCCGAAGTCCGCGCCGGCGATATCCTGGTCGGCAAGATCACGCCGAAGGGCGAAAGCCCGATGACGCCAGAGGAAAAGCTCCTGCGCGCCATCTTCGGCGAGAAGGCCTCCGACGTGCGCGACACTTCGTTGCGGGTGCCGCCGGGCGTGCAGGGCACCATCGTCGAAGTGCGGGTGTTCAACCGCCACGGCGTCGAGAAGGACGAGCGCGCGCTCGCCATCGAGCGTGAAGAGATCGAACGGCTCGCCAAGGACCGCGACGACGAGCAAGCGATCCTCGATCGCAACGTCTATGGCCGCCTCGCCGAGCTGCTTGAGAACCGGCAGGGCATTGCCGGGCCGAAGGGCTTCAAGAAGGACACCAAGATCACGCGCGCGGTGCTCGACGAATATCCGCGCTCGCAATGGTGGCTGTTCGCTTCGCCCAACGACAAGATCATGGCGGAGATCGAAGCCATCCGGAAGCAGTACGACGAGTTGAAGAAGCGCCTCGAACAGCGCTTCCTCGACAAGGTCGAGAAGCTGCAGCGCGGCGACGAACTGCCGCCCGGCGTCATGAAGATGGTCAAGGTCTTCGTCGCCGTGAAGCGCAAGATCCAGCCCGGCGACAAGATGGCCGGCCGCCACGGCAACAAGGGCGTGGTGTCGAAGATCGTGCCGATCGAGGACATGCCGTTCCTCGCCGACGGCACGCAGGTCGACATCGTGCTCAATCCGCTCGGCGTGCCGAGCCGGATGAATGTCGGCCAGATCCTGGAGACCCATCTTGGCTGGGCCTGCGCCGGCCTCGGCATCAAGATCGGCAATGCCGTCGATCTCTACCACGGCAAGCGCGATCCCAAGCCGCTCAAGGAGCTGCTGCGGAAGATCTACGGCGAGGACGAGACCATCAAGTCGCTCGACGACAAGGGTCTCATGGAGCTCGGCACCAATCTGCGCCACGGCGTGCCGATCTCGACGCCGGTGTTCGACGGCGCCAAGGAGGCCGACATCGAGCACATGCTCGATCTCGCCGGCCTCGATCATTCCGGCCAGGTGACGCTGTTCGACGGCCGTACCGGCGACACGTTCGATCGCAAGGTCACCGTCGGTCACATCTATATGCTCAAGCTGCATCACTTGGTGGACGACAAGATCCACGCTCGCTCCATCGGCCCCTACAGCCTCGTCACCCAGCAGCCGCTGGGCGGCAAGGCCCAGTTCGGCGGCCAGCGCTTCGGCGAAATGGAGGTGTGGGCGCTCGAAGCCTACGGCGCCGCCTACACCTTGCAGGAAATGCTGACGGTGAAGTCCGACGACGTCGCCGGACGCACCAAAGTGTACGAGGCGATCGTGCGCGGCGACGACACGTTCGAAGCCGGTATCCCGGAAAGCTTCAACGTGCTGGTCAAGGAAATGCGCTCGCTCGGCCTCAACGTCGACCTGCACAATTCCAAGCAGCAGCGTGGCGGTGACGGCACCGCCGAGGCAGCCGAGTAAGACCTTTCCCTCCCCCGCAATCGGGGGAGGGAACACTCAATTTAACCGACCCGCGGGGCGACGGCTCCAACGGCGTCGAGGAGAAGACGATGAACCAAGAACTGATGAATTTTTCAGCCCGCAGGTCCCGACTCAGGTCTTCGACCAGATTCGGATTTCGATCGCGAGCCCCGACAAGATTCTGTCCTGGTCCTACGGCGAGATCAAAAAGCCCGAGACCATCAACTATCGCACCTTCAAGCCCGAGCGCGACGGCCTGTTCTGCGCGCGCATCTTCGGGCCGATCAAGGATTACGAGTGCTTGTGCGGCAAGTACAAGCGCATGAAGTACAAGGGCATCATCTGCGAGAAGTGCTCGGTCGAAGTCACGCTGTCGCGGGTGCGGCGCGAGCGCATGGGCCATATCGAGCTCGCCGCGCCGGTAGCGCATATCTGGTTCTTGAAGTCGTTGCCGTCGCGCATCGGCCTCCTCCTCGACATGACGCTCAAGGATCTCGAGCGCATCCTCTATTTCGAGCATTACGTCGTGCTCGAGCCCGGCCTCACCCCGCTCAAGGACCGCCAGCTCCTGAGCGAGGACGATTACGTCAAGGCGCAGGACGAGTACGGCGCCGACAGCTTCACCGCCATGATCGGCGCCGAAGCGATCCGCGAGATGCTCAAAGCCCTCGATCTCGAGAAGATGGCGGCCGATCTGCGCCAGGAGATCATCGAATCGACCTCCGAGCTCAAGCCGAAAAAGCTCGCCAAGCGGCTCAAGCTGATCGAGGCGTTCACCCAGTCCAGCAACAAGCCGGAATGGATGATCCTGACTCACGTGCCGGTGATCCCGCCGGATCTGCGTCCGCTGGTGCCGCTCGACGGCGGCCGGTTCGCCACGTCCGACCTCAACGACCTCTACCGGCGCGTCATCAACCGCAACAACCGTTTGAAGCGGCTGATCGAGCTGCGCGCGCCCGACATCATCATCCGCAACGAGAAGCGGATGCTCCAAGAGGCTGTCGACGCATTGTTCGACAACGGCCGCCGCGGCCGCGTCATCACCGGCGCCAACAAGCGGCCGTTGAAGTCGCTCGCCGACATGCTCAAGGGCAAGCAAGGCCGCTTCCGGCAGAACCTGCTCGGCAAGCGCGTCGACTATTCTGGCCGTTCGGTGATCGTGGTCGGACCGGAATTGAAACTGCACCAGTGCGGCCTGCCGAAGAAGATGGCGCTCGAACTGTTCAAGCCGTTCATCTATTCGCGGCTCGACGCCAAGGGCCTGTCGACCACGGTGAAGCAGGCGAAGAAGCTCGTGGAGAAGGAGAAGCCCGAGGTTTGGGATATCCTCGACGAGGTGATCCGCGAGCATCCGGTGCTGCTCAACCGCGCGCCGACCTTGCATCGCCTCGGCATCCAGGCGTTCGAGCCGGTGCTGATCGAAGGCAAGGCGATCCAGCTGCATCCGCTGGTCTGCGCGGCATTCAACGCCGATTTCGACGGCGACCAAATGGCGGTGCACGTGCCGCTGTCGCTCGAGGCGCAGCTCGAAGCGCGCGTCTTGATGATGTCGACCAACAACATCCTGCATCCGGCCAACGGCCAGCCCATCATCGTGCCGTCGCAGGACATCGTGCTCGGTCTCTACTATCTCTCGATCATGACCGACAACGGTCCGGGCCAATGGAAGCTCGAGCTGCACTCGGAAGAAGAGCTCAAAAAGGACCCGAAGAAGTTCAACGCCGTACAGGGCTTCTATCGCGAAACCAGCGAAGTCGAGCAGGCGTTGCAGCAGAAGGCCGTCGGGCTGCACAGCAAGATCAAGTATCGCTGGAACGGCATCGGCGAGGACGGCAAGCCGGTGTCGCGCTGGTATGAGACGACGCCGGGCCGCGTCATTCTCGGCTCGGTGCTGCCGAAGCTGGCGAAGACGCCGTTCGACCTCGCCAACAAGCTGATGACGAAACGCGAAATCTCCGGGATGATCGACACGGTGTATCGCCACTGCGGTCAGAAGGAGACCGTGATCTTCTGCGATCGCGTCATGGCGCTCGGCTTCCACCACGCGTTCAAGGCCGGCATCTCGTTCGGCAAGGACGACATGGTGGTGCCGCACTCCAAGAAGGCGACCGTCGAGAAGACGCGCGACCTGGTCAAGGAGTTCGAGCAGCAATACAACGACGGCCTCATCACCCAGGGCGAGAAATACAACAAGGTGGTCGATGCCTGGTCGAAGTGCACCGAAACCATCGCCGAAGCGATGATGAAGGAGATCTCGGCGTCGCGGCCCGCGGAGAAGGGCCAGGAAGCCCAGGTCAACTCCATCTTCATGATGGCGCATTCCGGCGCGCGCGGCTCGCCGGCGCAGATGCGCCAGCTCGCCGGCATGCGCGGCCTGATGGCCAAGCCGTCCGGCGAGATCATCGAGAGCCCGATCATCGCGAACTTCAAGGAAGGCCTCTCGGTGCTCGAGTACTTCAACTCGACCCACGGCGCCCGCAAGGGCCTCGCCGACACGGCGCTCAAGACGGCCAATTCCGGCTATCTGACGCGGCGCCTGGTCGACGTGGCGCAGGACTGCATCATCACCGATGTGGACTGCGGCACGACGCGCGGCATCAAGGTGCGCGCCATCATCGACGCCGGCACCGTCGTTGCCTCGCTGGCAAGCCGAATCCTCGGCCGCACTACGGCTGAGGACGTGCGCGACCCGTCGGGCCACGAAGTCCTGGTGCCGAACGCGACCTTGCTCGAGGAGCCGCACGTCGAGAAGCTGGTCAATGCCGGTGTGCAGGAGATCAAGATCCGCTCCGTGCTCACCTGCGAGACCGGCAGCGGCGTCTGCGGCCTGTGCTACGGGCGCGATCTCGCCCGCGGCACGCCGGTCAATATGGGCGAGGCGGTAGGCGTCATCGCCGCGCAGTCGATCGGCGAGCCGGGCACCCAGCTCACCATGCGCACGTTCCATATCGGCGGCGCTGCGCAGATCTCCGAGCAGTCGTTCGTCGAGTCGAACTTCGAAGGCACCATCAAGATCAAGAACCGCAACGCCGCCAAGAATTCGGACGGCGACTTGATCGCGATGAGCCGCAACCTCATCGTTGCCGTCACCGATCCCGACGGCACCGAGCGCGCCGTGCACCGCATCACTTACGGCGCGCGGCTGAAGGTCGACGAAGGCGACCACATCAAGCGCGGCCAGCGCATCGCCGAGTGGGATCCATACACCCGCCCGATCCTCACCGAGGTCGATGGCATCATCGGCTACGAGGATCTTGTCGAAGGTCAGTCGTTGACCGAGACGCTCGACGAGTCGACCGGCATCGCCAAACGCGTGGTTATCGATTGGCGCTCGGGCTCCGCCCGCGGCCAGCAGGACCTGCGCCCGGCGCTGGTGGTCAAGGGCAAGGACGGCAAGATCCTGAAACTCAGCCGCGGTGGCGACGCCCGCTCGCTCTTGGCAGTGGACGCCATCATCTCGGTCGATCCCGGCGTGCATGTCGGCGCCGGCGACGTCATCGCCCGTATCCCGACCGAAAGCGCCAAGACGCGCGACATCACCGGCGGTCTGCCGCGGGTGGCGGAGCTGTTCGAGGCGCGGCGGCCGAAGGAATCGGCGGTCATCGCCGAGATTTCCGGCACGGTGCGTTTCGGCCGCGACTACAAGAACAAGCGGCGCATCACCATCGAGCCGGCAGGCAAGGATGAGGAGCCCAGGGAGTATCTGGTCCCCAAGGGCAAGCACATCCATCTGCAGGACGGCGATCTCATCGAGAAGGGCGACTATATCGTCGAAGGCAACCCGGCGCCGCACGACATCCTGGCGATCAAGGGCGTCGAGGAGCTTGCCGGCTACCTCGTCAACGAGATCCAGGACGTCTACCGGCTCCAGGGCGTCGCGATCAACGACAAGCACATCGAAGTGATCGTGCGGCAGATGCTGCAGAAGGTCGAGATCGAGGACTCCGGCGAGACCGACCTGATCCAGGGCGATCAGGTCGACAAGACCGAGTTCGACGAGACCAACGCCCGCTTCGTGGCCGAGGGCAAGAAGCCGGCGACCGCGCATCCGGTGCTGCTCGGTATCACCAAGGCCTCGCTGCAGACGCGCTCGTTCATCTCGGCGGCGTCGTTCCAGGAGACGACGCGCGTGCTCACCGAGGCCGCGGTCAACGGCAAGGCCGACACCCTCGACGGGCTCAAGGAGAACGTCATCGTCGGCCGGCTGATCCCGGCGGGAACAGGCGCGATGATGAACAGGATCCGCGAAGTCGCCGTCAAACGCGACGCGCTCATTCTCGCCGAGCGCGAGAAGGAGGCGGCGCTCAGGGCCGAAGCCGCCGCGGAGCCCGCGGCGCTGCCGGCGGCGGAGTAATCGCTCCGCCGTCGACAAAGTTCTCAACGCAATCGAAGGGCCGCCACGTTGGCGGCCCTTTCGTATAATGGGCGGCGAGGCAATCATGTCAGACGCAAACCAAATCAAAATCCTGAGCGGCGGCGCCATGAAATCGCTCATGGTCGAAGTCGTGCCGCTGTTCGAGCGTGCGAAGCGGCGCGAAGGTCGAGATAAAATTCGCGCTGACCTCGGTGCTGAAAAAGGAAATCGAGGACGGCGCCGCGTTCGACATCGCGCTGTTGCCGCGGCCGGAGCTCGATGCGCTGGTTGAGGCCGGCAAGATCGCCGCCGGCACGCAGACCGACATCACACGCTCGGCGGTCGGTCTCGCGGTCCGCGCCGGCGCGCCCAAGCCCGATATCGGCACCGTCGAGGCGCTCAAACGCACGCTGCAGGAAGCGAAGTCGATCGGCTACAGCGACGGCCCGAGCGGGGCCTATATCGCGGATTTGCTGGTTCGCCTCGGCATTGCCGGCGAAATGAAGCCGAAGACCAAGCTGACCAGCCGCCCGGTGGCCGAGATCGTCGCCGAAGGCGAGGCCGAGGTCGGCATGCAGCAGATCGTTGCCATTCTTCCCGTAAAGGGCGCCGAGCTGGTCGGCCCGCTGCCGGGCGAATTGCAGAACATCATCGTCTATGCGGCAGGTCTCGCCCCCGGCAGCGGGCAGAGTGGGACAGCGCGCGCCTTCATCGCCTTTATGGCGACGCCGGAGGTGGTGCGCATGATCCGCGCCAAGGGCATGGAGGCGGGTTAATTTTGACCGACAAATGGCGCAGATGTGCTTGCGCCATCGCGCTTTTATGCCCATATCGGCTTGACTTGGAGCGGTAGCGCCGATACATACCGCCCACTTTACGGCAGGCGGTGAGCTTCGCCAGTCGGAACGGCCCTGCCGGGTCCCCGTATAAGCTATTGAAAGTTAATTGCTTTCCTAGCTCCGATTCTTCGGTACGACGGGATTCGGCGCGACGCCTCGACGAAGGAAGCTCAAACGCTGCCTCTGGCTTCGGAAGTCAGATTATCGGGGCATGACCGCGCTTAACGGCGTGGTCCTCTGCGAAGACCAAGCGCCCTTCCGCCTCGGGAAGCGGATGGCGCGATTTGGTTTTGCGCGAACGGATTCGCGTCAAAACCGGGCCAATGGAGTGTGGACGCGCATGCCGACGATCAACCAGCTCATTCGCAAGCCGCGGGTGACGCAGCACGCGAAGAAGAAGGTGCCGGCGTTGCAGCAGAGCCCGCAAAAGCGCGGCGTCTGCACCCGCGTCTATACGACGACTCCGAAGAAGCCGAACTCGGCGCTGCGCAAGGTCGCCAAGGTGCGGCTGACCAACGGCTTCGAAGTGATCGGCTACATCCCGGGCGAGGGTCATAACCTCCAGGAGCATTCGGTGGTCATGATCCGCGGCGGCCGCGTCAAAGATCTGCCCGGCGTGCGCTATCACATCCTGCGCGGTGTGCTCGACACGCAAGGCGTAAAAAACCGCAAGCAGCGGCGATCGAAATACGGAGCCAAGCGACCCAAGTAATTTTTGGGTCGTTTTGCGTCTTAAGGAACGGAAAGACTGAGGAACTGACGAGATGTCCCGCCGTCACAAGGCCGATAAGCGTGAGATCCAGCCGGACCCGAAATTCGGGAACGTCGTGGTCACGAAATTTATGAACTCGGTGATGCACGCCGGCAAAAAGTCGGCGGCGGAGACGATCGTCTATGGCGCGCTCGACATCATCGAGGGCAAGACCAGGCAGAGCCCGGTCACCGTGTTCCAGCAGGCGCTCGACAACGTCATGCCGTCGATCGAAGTGCGCTCCCGCCGCGTCGGCGGCGCCACCTACCAGGTGCCGGTCGAAGTGCGCACCTCGCGGCGTCAGGCGCTCGGTATCCGCTGGATCATCTCGGCGGCGCGCGAGCGCAACGAAAAAACCATGACCGAGCGGCTGTCAGCAGAACTGCTCGACGCATCGAATAACAGGGGAAACGCCGTAAAGAAGCGCGAAGACACGCACCGGATGGCCGAAGCCAACCGCGCGTTCTCGCACTATCGCTGGTAAGCCGGCGACAGCGAAGGACTTAAAAGACAATGCCCCGCACGCACCCGATCGAGGACTACCGTAACTTCGGCATCATGGCGCACATCGATGCCGGCAAGACGACGACGACCGAACGCGTCCTCTATTACACCGGCAAGAGCCACAAGATGGGCGAGGTGCACGACGGCGCCGCGACCATGGATTTCATGGAGCAGGAGCAGGAGCGCGGCATCACGATTACGTCTGCCGCGACCACCGCGCTGTGGAACGGCAAGCGGCTCAACATCATCGACACCCCCGGCCATGTCGACTTCACCATCGAGGTGGAGCGCTCATTGCGCGTGCTCGACGGCGCGGTGTGCGTGCTCGATTCCAATCAGGGCGTGGAGCCGCAGACCGAGACGGTATGGCGGCAGGGCGATCGTTATAACGTGCCGCGCATCGTGTTCTGTAACAAGATGGACAAGGTCGGCGCGGATTATTTCCAGTGCCTCAAGGACATCGTCGATCGACTCGGCGCCAAGCCGGTGGCGCTGCAGCTGCCGATCGGGGCCGAGGCAGGCTTCAAGGGCATCATCGATCTGGTGCGCATGGTCGGCGTGGTGTGGGACGAAGAGACGCTCGGCGCCAAATATCACGACGTCGAAATTCCGGCCGAGCTGTTGGATCAGGCCAAGGAATATCGCGAGAAGCTGGTTGAGGCCGCGGTCGAGCTCGATGACGACGCCATGACCGCGTATCTCGAAGGCAAGGAGCCCGACGAGGCGACGCTCAAGCGCCTCGTTCGCAAGGCGACCATTGCCAGCAAGTTCTTTCCGGTGTTTTGCGGCTCCGCCTTCAAGAACAAGGGCGTGCAGCCGTTGCTCGACGCCGTGGTCGATTACCTGCCGTCGCCGGTCGACGTGCCGCCGGTGATTGGTATCGATCTCAAGGGCAATGAGGTCGAGCGCAAGGCGTTGGATTCCGAGCCGATGGCGCTGTTGGCATTCAAGATCATGGACGATCCGTTCGTCGGCACCATCACCTTCTGCCGCATCTATTCGGGCAAGCTCGAAAGCGGCACCGGCGTGATGAACTCGACCAAGGAACGCAAAGAGCGCGTCGGCCGCATGCTGCTGATGCACGCCAACAACCGCGAAGACATCAAGGAAGCCTTCTCCGGCGACATCGTGGCGCTGGCGGGCCTCAAGGAGGTGCGCACCGGCGACACGCTGTGCGATGCGCAGAAGCCGGTGATCCTGGAAAAGATGGAATTCCCCGATCCGGTGATCGAGATCGCTATCGAGCCGAAGTCGAAGGCCGACCAGGAGAAGCTCGGCGTCGCGCTGGCCAAGCTCGTCGCCGAGGATCCGTCGTTCCGCGTCCATACCGACCAGGAATCCGGCCAGACCATCATCAAGGGCATGGGCGAGCTGCATCTCGACATCAAGGTCGATATCCTCAGGCGCACCTATAAGGTCGACGCCAATATCGGCGCGCCGCAGGTCGCCTATCGCGAGAAGATTTCCCGGTCCGCCACGGTCGACTACGTGCACAAGAAGCAGACCGGCGGCCACGGCCAGTTTGCGCGCATCAAGATCGTTGCCGAGCCGAACACGCCCGGCGCCGGCTTTGCGTTCGAGAACGAGATCGTCGGCGGCTCGGTGCCGAGGGAGTTCATCCCGGCGGTCGAGAAAGGTCTCGAAGGCCAATTGACATCAGGCGTGATCGCCGGCTTCCCGGTGGTCGATATCAAGGTCTCGCTGATCGACGGCGATTCGCACGACGTCGAATTCGTCGGCGATGGCGTTCGAGATCGCGGGCCGCGCTGCCATGCGCGAGGCGCTGGCAAAAGGCGGCTCGGTGCTGCTCGAGCCGATCATGAAGGTCGAGGTGGTGACGCCGGAGGACTATACCGGTTCGGTCATCGGCGACCTCAATTCGCGCCGCGGCCAAATTCAGGGCCAGGACATGCGCGGCAACGCCAACGTCATCAACGCGATGGTGCCGCTCGCCAACATGTTCTCCTACGTCAACAATTTGCGCTCCATGTCACAGGGGCGCGCCACGTTCACGATGCAATTCGATCACTACGCAGAAGTGCCGAAAGCTATCGCCGAAGAGGTCCAGGCGAAGTTCGCCGGATAATCATTCACAAGGGTAAGACCGAGAGTCGGAACGGAGAGTCTCATGGCCAAGGAAAAATTCAACCGCAACAAGCCGCATTGCAATATCGGCACGATCGGGCACGTCGATCACGGCAAGACGTCGTTGACGGCGGCGATCACCAAGGTATTGGCCGAGAAGGGCCAGGCGACCTATACGGCCTACGACCAGATCGACAAGGCGCCGGAAGAGAAAGCGCGCGGCATTACCATTGCCACCGCGCATGTCGAATACGAGACCGACAAGCGGCATTACGCGCACGTCGACTGCCCCGGGCACGCCGACTATGTGAAGAACATGATCACCGGCGCCGCGCAGATGGACGGCGCCATCCTGGTGGTGAGCGCGGCCGACGGCCCGATGCCGCAGACCCGCGAGCACATCCTGCTCGCCCGCCAGGTCGGCGTGCCGGCGCTGGTCGTGTTCCTCAACAAGGTCGACATGGTCGACGATCCGGAGCTTCTCGAACTGGTCGAGCTCGAAGTCCGCGAGCTTCTGTCCAAGTACCAATTCCCCGGCGACAAGATCCCGGTGATCAAGGGCTCGGCGCTGATGGCGCTCGAGGACAAGGATCCCAAGCTCGGCAAGGAAGCGATCTACGAGCTGATGAAGGCGGTGGACGAGTACATCCCGCAGCCGGAGCGTCCGAAGGATCAGCCGTTCCTGATGCCGGTCGAAGACGTGTTCTCGATCTCCGGCCGCGGCACGGTGTGCACCGGCCGTATCGAGCGCGGCGTCATCAAGGTCGGCGAGGAAGTCGAGATCGTCGGCATCAAGCCGACGTTGAAGACGGTCGTCACCGGCGTCGAAATGTTCCGCAAGCTGCTCGATCAGGGCGAGGCCGGCGACAATGTCGGTTGCCTGCTGCGCGGCACGAAACGCGAAGAGGTCGAGCGCGGCCAGGTCCTTTGCAAGCCGGGTTCGGTGAAGCCGCACACCAAGTTCAAGGCCGAGGCCTACATCCTCACCAAGGAGGAGGGCGGACGCCACACGCCGTTCTTCACCAACTACCGGCCGCAGTTCTATTTCCGCACCACCGACGTGACCGGCGTGGTGACCTTGCCGGAAGGCACCGAGATGGTGATGCCGGGCGACAACATCGCCATGGAAGTGACGCTGATCGTGCCGATCGCCATGGAAGAGAAGCTGCGCTTCGCCATTCGCGAGGGCGGTCGCACCGTCGGCGCCGGCGTGGTGGCGAGCATCGTCGAGTAATGGAGCGTAATGCCCCGCAAAAGCGGGGCATCCTCTTTTCAAGAGCGGTATCATGAACGGTCAGAACATAAGAATCCGGCTCAAGGCGTTCGATCACCGCATCCTCGATGCGTCGACGCGCGAGATCGTCAATACGGCGAAGCGCACCGGCGCGCAGGTGCGCGGACCGATCCCGCTGCCGACCAAGATCGAGAAGTTCACGGTCAACCGCTCGCCGCACATCGACAAGAAAAGCCGCGAGCAGTTCGAGATGCGCACGCATAAGCGCTTGCTCGACATCGTCGATCCGACGCCGCAAACGGTCGATGCGCTGATGAAGCTCGATCTTGCCGCCGGCGTCGACGTCGAGATCAAGCTCTAAGGCGCGATTAGGGAATAGACACATGCGTTCCGGAGTGCTCGCACAGAAGGTCGGGATGACGCGCCTCTTCACCGAGGCCGGCGAGCACGTGCCGGTGACGGTGCTCCGCCTCGGCAATTGCCAGGTCGTCGCCCACCGCACCAAGGACAAGAACGGCTATGTCGCGCTGCAGCTCGGCGCCGGCCAACGCAAGGTGCAACGCACCACCAAGGCCGACCGCGGCCACTTCGCCGTCGCCAAGGTCGAGCCCAAGCGCAAGCTCGCCGAGTTCCGCGTCGACGACGACGGGCTGATCCCGATCGGCGCCGAGATCACGGCGGATCATTTCGTCGTCGGCCAATATGTCGACGTTACCGGCACTTCGACCGGCAAGGGCTTTGCCGGCGGCATGAAGCGCTGGAATTTCTCCGGCCTGCGGGCGAGCCATGGCGTGTCGATCTCGCACCGCTCGATCGGCTCGACCGGCGGCCGCCAGGATCCCGGCAAGACCTTCAAGAACAAGAAAATGCCCGGCCATCTCGGCGTCGACCGGGTGACCACGCTCAATCTCAAAGTCATGCAGACCGACGTGGCGCGCGGCCTCATCATGGTCGAAGGCGCCGTGCCGGGCGTCAAGGGCGGCTGGATCACGGTGCGCGACGCGGTGAAGAAGAAGCTGCCGGACGGCGTGCCGAAGCCCGGCAAGTTCAAGCTCGCCGACAATGAATCGACGGCCCCTGTCGCGGTCGGCCAAGACTCAGTGGCCGAGACTCAGTTAGCCAAGACGCAGGGAGCGCGTGACATGGAACTGAAAGTCACGACGCTCGACGGCAAGAACTCCGGCTCGGTCACGGTGTCCGACACGATTTTCGGGCTCGAGCCGCGCACCGACCTCATTCATCGCTGCGTGGTGTGGCAGTTGGCCAAGCGCCAAGCCGGCACCCACGAGGTGAAGAACCGCGCCGACATCCACCGCACCGGCAAGAAGATGTACCGGCAGAAGGGCACCGGCTCGGCGCGCCACGGCTCGGCGCGGGTCAATCTGTTCCGCGGCGGCGGCCGCTCGTTCGGCCCGCAGACCCGCAGCCACGAGATCGGCCTGCCGAAGAAGGTCCGCGCGCTGGCGCTCAAGCATGCGCTCTCCGCCAAGGCCAAGGACGACGGCATCATCGTCATCGAGGCGCTGAGCGTGAAGGACGCCAAGACCAAGGCGCTGCGCAGCCAGTTCGAAAAACTCGGCCTGTCGAACGCGCTGTTGATCGACGGCGCCGAGCTCGCGGCGGACGTTCGCACTGCTGCGCGCAATATCCCGAATATCGACGTGCTGCCGGTCGCCGGCATCAACGTCTACGACATCATGCGGCGGCATAAGCTGGTTCTCACCAAAGCCGCGGTCGATGCGTTGGAGGCGCGCTTCAAATGACCACCACCGATCCGCGCCATTACGACGTCATCCTCGCGCCGCTCATCACCGAGAAGGCGACGAATGCGTCCGAGCACAACAAGGTGATGTTCAAGGTCGCCATGACCGCGACCAAGCCGCAGATCAAGGAAGCGGTCGAAAAACTGTTCGACGTCAAGGTCAAAAGCGTCAACACGCTGCGCCGTCGCGGCAAGTGGAAGATCTTCAAGGGCCGCCGCGGGCAGCAGTCCGACAGTAAGCGCGCCATCGTGACCCTCGAAGAAGGTCAATCGATCGACGTGACGACGGGTCTGTAAGGGAGCGGCGGGATGGCACTCAAGACATATAATCCTGTCACGCCGGGCCAGCGCCAGCTGGTGCTGGTCGACCGCTCCGCGCTCTATACCGGCAAGCCGGTGAAGGCGCTGACCGAAGGCAAGAATTCGACCGGCGGCCGCAACAATAACGGCCACATCACCTCGCGCTATCGCGGCGGCGGCCACAAGCAGGCCTACCGCAAGATCGATTTCAAACGCCGCAAGTTCGACGTGCCGGCCAAGGTCGAGCGGATCGAATACGATCCGAACCGCACCGCCTTCATCGCGCTGATCAAATACGACGACGGCGAGCTCGACTATATCCTGGCGCCGCAGCGGCTATCGGTCGGCGACACGGTCGTCTCCGGCGAGCATGTCGACGTCAAGCCCGGCAATGCCATGCCGGTCGCCAATATCCCGGTCGGCACCATCGTCCACAATATCGAGATCAAGATCGGCAAGGGCGGCCAGATCGCGCGTTCGGCCGGCACCTACGCGCAGATCGTCGGCCGCGACGGCGAATATGTGATCTTGCGGTTGAATTCCGGCGAGCAGCGCCTGGTGCACGGCCGCTGCATTGCCACCGTCGGCGCGGTGTCGAATCCGGACAACATGAACATCTCGATCGGCAAGGCCGGACGCAGCCGCTGGATGGGCCGGCGCGGCCATGTCCGCGGCGAGACCATGAACCCGGTCGACCATCCGCTCGGCGGGCGCACGCGCGGCGGCCGGCATCCGGTGACGCCGTGGGGCAAGCCGACCAGAGGCAAGAAGACCCGCAAGAACAAGCGTACCGCGAAATTCATCATGGCGAGCCGCCACGCGCGGAAGAAGACATAAAAGGAGTCAGGAGCGATCATGGCGCGTTCGGTTTGGAAAGGCCCGTTTGTCGACGGCTATCTGCTGAAAAAGGCGGATGCCGCGCGTTCGTCCGGCCGCCACGAGATGATCCGCATCTGGTCGCGGCGTTCGACCATCCTGCCGCAGTTCGTCGGGCTGACCTTCGGCGTCTACAACGGCCAGAAGCACATCCCGGTGGTCGTCACCGAGGAAATGGTCGGCCACAAATTCGGTGAGTTCGCGCCGACCCGCTCGTTCTACGGCCATTCGTCGGACCGCAAAGCCAAACGCTCCAGTGGGCCGGGTGCGGCACCGGCCGCCGCGCCGGCGGCGCCTGCCGGCGGCACGTCGTGAGGCGGGGAGAGGTCCTATGAGCAAGAAGAAGCGCGAGCGCGCGCTCGCCGACAACGAGGCCAAGGCGGTCGCGCGCATGCTGCGGGTCAGCCCGCAGAAGCTCAATCTGTTGGCACAGCTCATCCGCGGCAAGAAGGTCGCGACCGCGCTCGCCGATCTCGAGTTCTCGCGCAAGCGCATCGCGCGCGACGTGCGCAAGTGCCTGGAATCGGCGATCGCCAACGCCGAGAACAATCACGATCTCGACGTCGACGATCTCGTCGTCGTCGAGGCCCATGTCGGCAAGGCGCTGGTGATCAAGCGGCACGAGTCGCGCGGCCGCGGCCGGGTGGGAGCAATCACCAAGCCGTTCGCTCACCTCACCATCGTGGTGCGTGAGGTCGAGGCGGCGGCACAGTAATGGGACGCGGTCAGGAGAAGACCATGGGTCAGAAAGTCAATCCGGTCGGGCTTCGACTCGGCATCAACCGCACCTGGGACTCGCGGTGGTATGCCGGCAAGACGAGCTACGGCTCGCTGCTGCACGAGGACATGGAAATCCGCAAGGCGCTGATGAAAGAGCTCAAGCAGGCCGCGGTGTCGAAGATCGTGATCGAGCGCCCGCACAAGAAATGCCGCGTCACCATCCATTCGGCACGCCCGGGCGTCGTCATCGGCAAGAAGGGCGCCGACATCGAGAAGCTGCGCCGCAAGGTCGCCGAGCTGACCGACAGCGACGTGGTCATCAACATCGTCGAAATCCGCAAGCCGGAACTCGACGCGCAGCTGGTCGCCGAATCGATCGCGCAGCAGCTCGAGCGCCGCGTCGCCTTCCGCCGCGCCATGAAGCGCGCCGTGCAATCGGCGATGCGGCTCGGCGCCGGCGGCATCCGCATCAACTGCTCCGGCCGGCTCGGCGGCGCCGAAATCGCGCGCATGGAGTGGTATCGCGAAGGGCCGCGTGCCGTTGCACACGCTTGCGCGCCGACGTCGATTACGGCGTGGCGACCGCGTTCACCACCTACGGCACCTGCGGCGTGAAGGTCTGGATCTTCAAGGGCGAGATCATGGAGCACGACCCGATGGCCCAGGACAAGAAGATGGCCGAGGGCGAGGCCGGCCGGCCGCGCCGGGATGCAGCGTGAGCAAACGGGATCGAATAAAGGCTTAAGTCATGCTGCAACCGATACGCACCAAATTCCGCAAGGCCCACAAGGGCCGCATCCACGGCATCGCCTCGAGCGCGATCAATCTGGCTTTCGGCCAGTTCGGGCTCAAGGCGATGGAGCCCGATCGCGTCACCGCGCGCCAGATCGAGGCGGCGCGGCGGGCGCTGACGCGGCACATGAAACGTTCCGGCCGGGTCTGGATCCGCATGTTCCCCGACGTGCCGGTGTCGAAGAAGCCGCTCGAAGTGCGCATGGGCTCGGGCAAGGGCACGCCGGAGTTCTGGGTGGCGCGCGTCAAACCAGGCCGCATCCTGTTCGAGATCGACGGCGTGCCGGTGCAGGTCGCCAAGGAGGCGCTGGCGCTTGCCGCCGCCAAGCTGCCGATCAAGACCCGTTTCATCGAACGGATCAGCGAGTAGGCGTGACATGAAAGCGGCCGACATCAGAGCGATGACGATCGATCAGATCGACGACGAGGTGCTCAAGCTGAAGAAGGAGCAGTTCAACCTGCGCTTCCAGCGCGCCACGGGCCAGTTGGAGAATACCTCGCGCGTGCGCGAAGTGCGGCGCGACATCGCGCGGCTTAAGACCGTCGCGAAGAACAAGCGCTCCGGCGCGCCGAAGAAGTAAGAGGACGAAAAAATGCCGAAGCGTACCCTCCAAGGCGTCGTGGTGAGCGACAAGCAGGCCAAGACCGTGGTCGTGCGCGTCGAGCGCCGCTTCACCCATCCCTTGTTCAAGAAGACGGTGCGCCGGACCAAGAAATATTACGCGCACGACGAGAACAACGAATTCAAGGTCGGCGACCTGGTGTGGATCGAGGAGCATGCGCCGATTTCCAAGCTCAAGCGCTGGGCGGTCGTGCGCGGCGAAAAGAAGAAGGCATCGTGAGCCTTGCAATCAAGCGAGTAGGGTAGCCCATGATCCAGATGCAATCCAATCTCGACGTGGCGGACAATTCCGGCGCGCGCCGCGTCATGTGCATCAAGGTGCTGGGCGGCTCGAAGCGCAAATACGCCACCATCGGCGACGTCATCGTCGTCTCGGTGAAGGAGGCGATCCCGCGCGGCCGGGTCAAGAAGGGCGACGTGATGAAGGCCGTCATCGTGCGCATCTCCAAGGACATCAAGCGCGCCGACGGCTCGATCATCCGCTTCGACCGCAACGCCGCGGTGCTGATGACGCCGCAGAACGAGCCGGTCGGCACCCGCATCTTCGGGCCGGTGCCGCGCGAGCTGCGCGCCAAGAATCACATGAAAATCATCTCGCTTGCGCCTGAGGTGCTGTAATGGCGGCGAAGATCAAAAAGGGCGACACGGTGATCGTGATCGCGGGCCGCGACAAGGGCCGCACCGGCGAGGTCATCGAGATGCGCCGCACCGACGGCCGCGCGCTGGTGCGCGGCGTCAACGTGGTCAAGCGCCATCAGAAGCAAAGCGCCTCGCAGGAGGGCGGCATCATTTCCAAGGAAGCGCCGATCCACTTGTCGAACATCGCGCTGGCGGATCCCAAGGACGGCAAGCCGACCCGGGTCGGCTTCAAATATGTCGGCAAGGACGACGATCGCAAGAAAGTGCGCGTCGCCAAGCGTTCCGGAGTCGAGATCGATGGCTGATACCGAAGACAAACAGGCGACAAAGCCGGAGAAGTCCCAGCGGCCGCTGAGCGCCGAACAGGCTGTCAAAGCCGCGAAGGACGACAAGAAGGCGGCAAAGCAGGCGCGGGCCGACAAGGGCTCGGCCGACGCCAAGGCCGGCAAGCCGGCGGCGCCGCGCGAGCCCGAGCCGCGCGTGCCGGCGCGGCTCAAGGTGCAGTTCGAAGAGGCGATCCGCCAGAAGCTCGCCGAGCAGTTCGGTTACAAGAACCGCTTTGCAGGTGCCGGTGCTGGACAAGGTCGTCATCAATATGGGCATCGGCGAAGGCGTCGCCGACCGCAAGAAGGTCGATGGCGCCGCCGCCGATCTCGGCCTGATCGCCGGCCAGAAGGCGATCGTGACCAAGGCGCGCAAGTCGATCGCCACCTACAAGCTGCGCACCGGCCAGGCGATCGGCTGCAAGGTGACCTTACGCAAGGCGCGCATGTACGAGTTCCTCGACCGGCTGATCAATATCGCGCTGCCGCGGGTGCGCGATTTCCGCGGCCTCAATCCGAAAAGTTTCGACGGCCGCGGCAACTACACGCTCGGCATCAAGGAACACATCGTGTTTCCGGAAATCGACTACGACAAGGCGACCGATATCTGGGGCATGGACATCACCGTCTGCACCACCGCGCGCAACGACGACGAAGCGCGTGCGCTGTTGACGGCATTCAATTTTCCGTTCCGGCAGTGAGGCTCGACGAGTCTCAGACGCGGAACCGTGAGGAGCGCTAGATGGCGAAGAAGAGTTCGATCGAGAAGAACAACCGGCGCCGCCGGATGACGAAGAAATTTTCGAGCCGGCGCGCGCGGCTCAAAGCGATCGCGCGCGACAAGTCGAAGCCGGTCGAAGAGCGCTTCGCCGCCACGCTGAAGCTTGCCGAAATGCCGCGCAATTCGTCGGCCACCCGCATCCGCAACCGCTGCGAGATGACCGGCCGGCCGCGCGGCTATTATCGCAAGCATAAACTGTCGCGCATCGCGCTGCGGGATCTCGGCTCCAAGGGCCTGATCCCCGGTCTCGTGAAGTCGAGCTGGTAAGGAGGGTCGCAACGATGGCAATGAACGATCCGCTCGGCGATCTGTTGACCCGCATCCGCAATGCGCAGATGCGCAACAAGGGCAAAGTCAGCTGCCCGGGCTCGAAATTGCGCGAGAGCGTGCTCGAAGTGCTCAAGGCCGAGGGCTATATCCGCGGCTACACGGTGACCGAGCGCGAAGGCCGCTCCGAGCTCGACATCGAGCTGAAATATTTCGACGGCGAGCCGGTGATCCGCGAGATCGAGCGCATCTCGAAGCCCGGCCGCCGCGTCTATACCTCGGTGAAGAACCTGCCGCGCATCAACAACGGTCTCGGCGTCGCCATCGTCTCGACGCCGAAGGGTGTCATGGCCGACCACGACGCCCGCGACGCCAATGTCGGCGGCGAAATCCTCTGCACGGTGTTCTGATGTCCCGTATCGGCAAAAAACCAGTCGCCGTCCCGTCCGGCATCACCGCCAACGTGGAAGGCCAGACGGTCAAGATCAAAGGCCCCAAGGGCGCCTTGCAGGTCGTGCTGCACGACGACGTTGCCGTGAAGCTCGACGGCGGCCAGATCAAGGTCGATCCACGTTTCGAAACCAAGCGCGCCCGCTCGCAATGGGGCACGTCGCGCACGCTGATCGCCAATCTGATCGCCGGCGTCACCAAGGGCTTCGAGCAGCGGCTCGAGATCAACGGCGTCGGCTATCGCGCCTCGGTGCAGGGCAAGAACCTGCAGATCGCGCTCGGCTATAGCCACGACATCGTCTATCCGATCCCCGAAGGCATCACGATTGCGACGCCGCGGCCGGTCGAGATCGTGATCACCGGCAGCGACCGGCAGAAGGTCGGCCAAGTCGCCGCCGAGATCCGCGATTATCGCCCGCCGGAGCCGTACAAGGGCAAGGGCATCAAATATGCCGGCGAACGCATCTTCCGCAAGGAAGGCAAGAAGAAGTAACGGAGCCGCCCGATGACCAAGCTCAGCGACAGAATTATGCGCCGCCAGGGCCGCGTCCGCGGCACGCTGCGCCGCGCGGCGGGCGAGCGCAAGCGGCTCACCGTGTTCCGCTCGTCCAAGCACATCTATGCCCAGGTGATCGACGACGACGAGGGCGTCACGCTCGCTTCGGCTTCGTCGCTCGAGAAGACGGCGCGCGAAGGCTTGAAGACCGGCGCCAGCGTCGACGCGGCCAAGTCGGTCGGCAAGCTGATCGCGGAGCGCGCCAAGGAGAAGGGCGTCAAGGACGTGGTGTTCGACCGCGGCGGTTATCTCTATCACGGCCGGGTGAAAGCCTTGGCCGAGGCGGCGCGCGAAGGCGGTTTGAACTTCTGAAACACCGGACAGCGAACGAATTGGACCGTTAAAAATGGCACAGACATATGGCACGTGATCCCCACCGACGCGAAGAACGCGACAGCGAATTCGTCGACAAGCTCGTCCACATCAACCGCGTCGCCAAAGTGGTGAAGGGTGGACGGCGCTTCGGCTTTGCCGCGCTGGTGGTGGTCGGCGATCAGAAGGGCCGGGTCGGCTTCGGCCACGGCAAGGCGCGCGAGGTGCCGGAAGCGATCCGCAAGGCGACCGAAGCCGCCAAGCGTGGGCTGACGCGGGTGCCGTTGCGCGAGGGGCGCACGCTGCATCACGACGTCGCCGGCCGCCACGGCGCCGGCAAGGTCTATCTGCGCGCGGCGCCGCCCGGCACCGGCATCATCGCCGGCGGCCCGATGCGCGCCGTGTTCGAGACGCTCGGCATGCAGGACGTGGTCGCCAAATCGATCGGCACCTCGAATCCGTACAACGTGGTGCGCGCCACTTTCGACGCGCTCAAGCGCCAGGATTCGCCGCGCTCGGTCGCCGCCCGCCGCAACGTCAAGGTCTCGGCCCTGCAGGCGCGCCGCCGCGAGGGCGATGCCGAACCGGCAACTGAATGAAGTTTTGGAGCAGGCGATGAATACCGGGAAACCATCAGGCAAGACCGTCAAGGTGCGGCAGACCGGCAGCGCATCGCGCCGCCATCACCGGCAGCGTGAAACGCTGGTTGGCTTAAAGCTCAACAAGATCGGCCGCGTCGCCGAGCTCGTCGATACGCCGGCGACGCGCGGCATGATTGCCAAGGTGGCGCATCTCGTCGAAGTGGTGGAGAAGTAGCGACCATGAAGCTGCACGAACTTTCCGGCCGTCCGGGCGCCCGCCAGACCAGGAAGCGCATCGGCCGCGGCATCGGCTCCGGCAAGGGCAAGACCGGCGGCCGCGGCGGCAAGGGCCAGACTGCGCGCTCCGGCGTGCGCATCAAAGGCTTTGAGGGCGGCCAAATGCCGCTGCATCGCCGGCTGCCCAAGCGCGGCTTTAAGAACGTCAAATTCGCCCGCAAGCTCAACGAGGTGAACCTCGGCAAGCTGCAGGCGGCGATCGACGCCGGAACGCTCGACGCGACGGCCAAGATCGATGCCGCGGCGCTGGTCAAGGCCGGCATCCTGCGCCGGGCCAAAGACGGCGTGCGGCTGCTCGGCGACGGCGAGATCAAGGCCAAGGTGACGCTTTCGGTGTTCGGCGCCTCCAAATCGGCGGTCGCCGCGGTGGAGAAGGCCGGCGGTTCGGTCGAAATCCTCGCGCCCAAGCCGGATACGAGCGAACAGGCGGCCTAGCGCCTATATAGGCGGGGTCCAAAAGGATCTTGCCCACGGAGCATTGGCGGATGGTCTCTGCAGCAGAACAACTCGCAGCCAATCTCAACTTCGGCGCCTTGGCCAAGGCCGAAGAGCTGAAGAAGCGCATCTGGTTCACGCTCGGCGCGCTGCTGGTTTATCGGCTCGGCACCTACATCCCGCTGCCCGGCATCGATCCGACCGCCTGGGATCAGATTTTCCAGCAGCAGTCCGGCGGAATTTTGGGGATGTTCAATATGTTCGCCGGCGGCGGCATCCACCGCATGGCGATCTTCGCGCTCAACATCATGCCCTACATCTCGGCCTCGATCATCATCCAGCTGATGACGACGGTGTCGCCGACCCTCGAACAGCTCAAGAAAGAGGGCGAGCAGGGCCGCAAGGTCATCAACCAGTACACTCGCTATCTGACGGTGCTGCTGGCGGCGGTGCAGGCCTATGGCATCGCGGTCGGCCTCGAAGGGGCGAGCAGTGTCGTCGCGTCGCCGGGCCTGTTCTTTCGCATCTCGACGGTGATCACGCTCACCGGCGGCACCATGTTCCTGATGTGGCTCGGCGAGCAGATCACCCAGCGCGGCATCGGCAACGGCACCTCGCTGATCATCATGTCGGGCATCGTCGCACAGCTGCCGTCGGCTATTGCCGGCACGCTCGAACTCGGCCGGCAAGGCGCGCTCTCGACCGGGCTCATTCTTATCGTGCTGGTGATGGTGGTCGCCGTCATCACCTTCATCGTGTTCATGGAGCGCGCGCAACGCCGGTTGTTGATCCAGTATCCCAAACGCCAGGTCGGCAACCGCATGTTCGAGGGCCAGTCCTCGCACCTGCCGCTCAAGCTCAATACGTCGGGCGTCATTCCGCCGATCTTTGCCTCGTCGCTGTTGCTGTTGCCGACGACCATCGCCAACTTCACGGCCGGGCAGGGGCCGGGCTGGCTCACCATTATCACCACCCAGCTCGCCCATGGGCGGCCGCTGTTTCTGCTGCTCTATGTCGGCCTGATCGTGTTCTTCGCCTTCTTCTATACGGCGATCGTGTTCAACCCGACGGAGACCGCCGATAACCTGAAGAAACACGGCGGCTTCATCCCGGGCATCCGCCCTGGCGAGCGCACCGCCGAATACATCGATTACGTGCTGTCGCGCATCACGGTGATCGGCGCCGGCTATCTCGCGATCGTCTGCCTGTTCCCCGAGATGTTGATCTCGTACGCCGCGGTGCCGTTCTATTTCGGCGGCACCTCGCTGTTGATCGTCGTCAGCGTGACCATGGATACGGTGGCGCAAGTGCAGGGCTACCTGCTGGCGCACCAATACGAAGGCTTGATCAAGCGATCGAAACTGAGGGGGCGCCGTAGATGAGACTGATCCTGCTCGGCCCGCCGGGGGCTGGCAAGGGAACGCAAGCGCTGCGTCTCGTCGCCAAATACGGACTGGTCCAGCTTTCCACCGGAGACATGCTGCGCGCGGCAGTCAAAGCCGCGACGCCGATCGGCCGCAAGGTCAAAGACATCATGGAGCGCGGCGGGCTGTGTCCCGACGACATCGTGGTCAGCATCGTCGCCGAGCGCATCGAACAGCCCGATGCGGGCAAGGGTTTCATCCTCGACGGATTTCCGCGCACCGTGCCGCAGGCAAAGGCGCTCGACCACATGCTCAAAAAGCGCGGCATCGCGCTCGACGCGGTGATCGAGCTGCGCGTCGATGAGGACGCCCTCCTCAAGCGCATCGAAAACCGTGTCGCCGAGATGAAGGCGCGCGGCGAGCCGCTGCGCTCGGACGATAATCCCGAGGTGCTGCGGCAACGGCTGGCGGCCTACCGCCAACAGACCGCGCCCCTCGTGGCCTATTACCGCAAGCAAAATGTGCTGCGTACGGTTAACGGCATGGCGCCGATTCCGGACGTCGCCGCGGCGATCGACAAAGCGCTGCCGTCCGAGCCGTCGGCGCCAAGGCCGAAGCCCGTCCGCAACGGCGCCAGGAAGGTGACGGCGAAGCCGCGGAAGCCGAAAACTGCCGGCAGATTAGGAAAAAAGTCCGCAAAGCGGGCTTCAACCCTGCGCAAATCCGCTGCGGCGCACAAAAGCACAGGGCGAAAGTCGAAAAGTGGGGAAACCGCCCGCCCATGAGCCGATCCGTACACGAATTCGCTAGCCGAGGTTGACGAAAGCGCAGGGAATCCATTAATAAGCGTCAAATATCCAGGCGGAGATTTAGCAGCGATGCCAGGCCGCAACGGCAGGCAGTCGCTGGCTTTTTACGTTTGTGGCCTTCTCAGGTGACATTGTTGGAACCGAGGGGAAGCGGCCGGGTGCCACGGATGGTCCGTGCACCGGCGAGCACGAGGAGTAACTGACTTGGCCCGTATTGCTGGTGTCAACTTACCGACCAACAAGCGCATCGTGATCGCGCTGCAATACATCTATGGCATCGGCGGCGCCAAGGCCAAGGAGATCCTGGACAAAGTATCGATGCCCGAGTCGCGCCGGGTGTCGCAGTTGACCGACCAGGAAGTGCTTCAGCTGCGCGAGGTCATCGACCGCGACTACATGGTCGAGGGCGACCTGCGGCGCGAAGTAGCGATGAACATCAAGCGGCTGATGGATCTCGGATGCTACCGCGGGCTACGTCATCGCCGCAGCCTGCCGGTGCGCGGCCAGCGCACCCATACCAACGCACGCACCCGAAAAGGTCCGGCCAAGGCCATCGCCGGAAAGAAGAAATAGCGCGTCGAACTAGGGCGTCGAACAGGACAGCGCGTCAAACAGGACTACTGACGGCGCCGGCTCGGCCGGTGCCGATCCGCAGAAGGGCTCAGAATGGGTAAAGAAGCTACGCGCGTCCGCCGACGCGAACGCAAAAACATCGCCTCGGGCGTGGCGCACGTCAACGCCTCGTTCAACAACACCATGATCACCATTACCGACGTGCAAGGCAACACCATCGCCTGGTCGTCGTCGGGCACCATGGGTTTCAAAGGCTCGCGCAAATCGACGCCGTATGCGGCGCAGGTTGCCGCCGAAGACGCCGCCAAGAAGGCGCAGGAGCACGGCATGCGCACGCTCGAAGTCGAAGTCGCCGGTCCAGGCTCTGGGCGTGAATCGGCGCTGCGTTCGTTGCAGGCCGCGGGCTTCACCATCACGTCGATCCGCGACGTGACGCCGATCCCGCACAATGGCTGCCGCCCGCGCAAGCGGCGGCGCGTATAGGACATCCGGTTTATGGAACATGTGGAACATCCGCTCGAACATAGCACCAATTATGGCTCCACGGAGCGGAGTGGGGTGCGCGAAATGATTGCGCCGCTCAACGCGATGGGTGACAACGTGACGATCCAGAAGAATTGGCAGGAACTGATCAGGCCCAGCAAGCTGCAGGTCAGCCCGGGCGGCGATACGCGCCGTTCGGCGACCGTGGTCGCCGAGCCGCTCGAACGCGGCTTCGGTGTGACGCTCGGCAATGCGCTGCGGCGCATTCTGTTGTCGTCGCTGCAAGGCGCCGCCGTGCAATCGGTGCATATCGACGGCGTGCTGCACGAGTTCTCCTCGATCGCCGGCGTGCGCGAGGACGTGACCGACATCGTGCTCAACATCAAGGACATCGCCATCAAGATGCAGGGCGATGGTCCCAAGCGCATGGTGGTGAAGAAGCAGGGCCCGGGCACGGTGACGGCGAGCGACATCCAGACCGTCGGCGATGTCGTGGTGCTCAATCCCGATCTCGTATTGTGCACGCTCGACGAGGGCGCCGAGATCCGCATGGAATTCACCGTCAACACCGGCAAAGGCTACGTGCCGGCCGAACGCAACCGGCCGGAAGACGCGCCGATCGGTCTCATCCCGGTCGACAGCCTGTATTCGCCGGTGCGCAAGGTCTCCTACAAGGTGGAGAACACGCGCGAAGGCCAGATCCTCGACTACGACAAGCTGACGCTGACGATCGAGACCAACGGCGCCGTGACGCCTGAGGACTCGCTCGCCTATGCGGCGCGCATCCTCCAAGATCAGCTCAACGTGTTCGTCAATTTCGAGGAGCCCAAGCGCGAGACCACGCGCGAGACCATCCCCGATCTCGCCTTCAACCCGGCGTTCCTCAAGAAGGTCGACGAGCTCGAACTGTCGGTGCGTTCGGCGAACTGCCTGAAGAACGACAACATCGTCTATATCGGCGACCTCGTTCAGAAGACCGAAGCCGAGATGCTGCGCACGCCGAATTTCGGCAGGAAGTCGCTCAACGAGATCAAGGAAGTGCTGGTGCAGATGGGCCTGCATCTCGGCATGGAAGTTCCCGGCTGGCCGCCGGAGAACATCGAAGAGCTCGCCAAGCGCTTTGAGGACCACTACTGAGAGCCGTCATGCCCGGCGCAAGGCGGGCATGACGAGTGAAAGGCAAGGAGTTCGTCTGTGCGTCACGCCAAGACCCACCGCAAGTTCAGCCGTCGCTCGGATCATCGCAAAGCGATGCTGGCGAACCTGTGCGCGTCGCTGATCAAGCACGAGCAGATCACGACGACGCTGCCCAAGGCGAAGGATTTGCGCCCGATCGTCGAGAAGCTGGTCACGCTCGGCAAGCGCGGCGACCTGCATGCGCGCCGCCAGGCGATCTCGCAGATGCGCGACCTCGCCATGGTCAAGAAACTGTTCGAGGTGATCGGCCCGCGCTACAAGGATCGCGACGGCGGCTATACCCGCGTCATGAAGGCCGGCTTCCGTTACGGCGATTCCGCGCCGGTCGCGGTGATCGAGTTCGTCGATCGCGACGTCGAGGCCAAGGGCAAGGATTCCGGACCCGTTCAGGCGCGGGCCGAAGAAACCGCGCCCGCTGCGGCGTAGATTTCCGTAAGACAATCGTCATCAAGGGCAGCGATGCTGCCCTTTTTGTTACGTGCCATATCCGCAAGACGAGACATTTGCGCGCACAACGCAGGTTTGGTTGGCGGCCGGCGCGCGCTGCAATAATGTGCGCGCGGGAATCGGGGAGGGTCATCATGCTGCGGCTTGCAACATTTGCTTTTGCCACGCTAGCACTCGTCGGCGGGGCTTGCGCCGACACGCCGGTCGAGCGCGGCTCGTATCTTGTCAACACCATCATGACCTGCGGCAATTGCCATTCGCCGAAAGGTCCGCCGGACGTGGTCGCGGGCAAGGACTTTTCCGGCGGCCTGCGCTTCAACGAGCCGCCGTTCGACGTCACCGCGCCGAACATCACGCCCGACAAGGAGACCGGCATCGGCGCGTGGAGCGACGCCGACATCAAGAAGCTGTTGCGTACCGGCATGCGGCCGAACGGCGTCCCCATCGCCTCGGTCATGCCGACCGGCTTCTACGGCATCGTCACTGACGCCGACATGGACGCGATCGTCGCCTATCTGCGCACGCTCAAGCCGATCAGCAACAAGGTCCCGGACCCCATCTATAAGATGTCGGCGCCGCGCCAGGTTTTCCCCGGTGCCGAGAAGCCAGCCGATCCGGCAGCGATGACCGACACGCTCAAGCGCGGCTTCTACCTCGCCACTATCGGCCATTGCATGGAATGCCATACGCCGATGGACAAGGGCCACGTCGATTTCGAGAATTCGCTGGCCAAAGGTGGCCGCGACTTCCCCGGCCCGTGGGGCGTGTCGATCTCGCGCAACATCACCTCGAGCAAGACCAAGGGCATTGGCGGTTGGACCGACGCGGAGATCAAGCGCGCGATCACGACAGGCATCGACAAGGACGGCAACAAGCTCAAACCGCCGATGGGTTACGGCTATTATGCCCACATGACCGACGCCGACCTCGATGCGGTCATCGCCTGGGTGCGCACGCTGCCGGCAAAGGAATGAATATTCGCGGCCGCCAATAGCATCGTCGCGGCCGGCATTGCGCAGGGGCTTCGCCATGCCTGATACATTCGTCGAAACGACGTCGACGTCATGGATAGCGCGCATCGTGCAATCGATCGCCGGCGTGGCGTTCGGCACTGTCTTCATTTTCGGTTCGATATTCTTCCTGTTCTGGAATGAAGGCCGCGCCATCCAGACCGAGCGCTCGCTGACCGAAGGCGGCAAGGTGGTGATCGATGTGGGGCCCGACTCGATCGATCCCGCCAATGACGGCAAGCTCATTCACGTCAGTGGCAATGCCGCCGCCACCGCGCCGCTCGCCGATCCGGATTTCGGGATTGCCACGGTGGCGCTGCATCTCGTCCGCATTGCCGAAATGTATCAATGGCAAGAGGACAAAGAGGAAGAGACCCGTAAATCGCTCGGCGGCTCGGAAGAGACCGTGACCACCTATAGCTACAAAAAAGCATGGTCGCAGGACGGCATCGATTCGAGTAGTTTCCGTCACCCCCAGGATCATATCAACCCGACCAAGCGCTATAACGGCATGGGCGTGATGGCGGCCGACGCGACGCTCGGCGCGTTCCGGCTCGATGCGGCGGTGCTCACGCTGTTGCCGGCGGATGCCGCGGTGCGGGTCGACGCCAAGGCCGCCGACAAGATCAAGGCAACCGTCGCCAATGCGCAGGTGATCGACGGCAAGATCTACATCGGCGCCGATCCCGATCACCCGGCAATCGGCGATTATCGCATTTCCTTTGTCACGGCTCCGGCCGGCCCGGTGAGCGTGATGGGCCGGCAGGCCGGCTCCGCATTCGCGGCCTACCAGACCAAGGCCGGCGATCGTCTGCTGATGGCAGTACCCGGCACGCAACCGGCGTCGGACATGTTCAAGGAAGCCGAACAGGAAAACCGCATCCTGACCTGGGTCATTCGCTTCGCCGGCTTGTTTGCGATCTGGCTGGGTGCGTTCATGGTGCTGCGGCCCCTGGTGGTTGTCGCCGACGTCGTACCGGTTATCGGGAGCATCCTCGGCGCTGGCGCGGGCCTCGTTGCCCTGGCATTCGCCGTGGTGGCCGGCCCGGCGGTGATGGCGATCGCTTGGCTGTGGTACCGGCCACTGGTTTCGCTAGTTGTTTTGGCCGTCGGCGTGGCCGCCGGTATCGGGCTGCATCGGCTTGCGGCCCGTCGCAGTGCCGCCCACGCGCCCGCGCCGGCACCCGCGACCTGAACCGCCGCGGGGCGGCAAACCCGCCCTTCATTTGGCTGCTTCCAGTCGTTATATGACTGACGATTAGAGTGACATTATTTGGATTTGGAGCATCGATGCCCCGCCGATCCCTGACCCTAATTGGTGCACTGGCCTTCGCGATAGCCGCATCCATGACCGCCGCCACCGCGCAGGACCGGCGCGTGCCGGCTTCGTCCGCGCAGCTCCAGCTGTCCTATGCGCCGGTGGTGCAGCGCGTCGCGCCAGCGGTGGTGAACGTCTACGCCAGCCACGTGGTCGAGAACCAAAACCCGTTCATGGCCGATCCATTCTTTCGTCAGTTCTTCGGCGGCGGCGGCATGCCGCGGGAGATGGTGCAGCGCTCGCTCGGCTCCGGCGTCCTGGTCGACGCGTCGGGCCTCATCGTCACCAATTACCACGTCATCGAGAACGCCAGCGACGTCAAGATCGCGCTCGCCGACAAGCGCGAATTCCCGGCCGACATCGTGCTCAAGGACCAGCGCAGCGACCTCGCCGTGCTGCGCATCAAGGGCTCGAGCGAGCGCTTCCCGACATTGGAATTCGCCAATTCCGACGAGTTGCAGGTTGGCGACGTGGTGCTGGCGATCGGCGATCCGTTCGGCGTCGGCCAGACCGTGACCCACGGCATTGTCTCGGCGGTGGCGCGCACCCAGGTCGGCATCAGCGACTATCAGTTCTTCATCCAGACCGACGCCGCCATCAATCCGGGCAATTCCGGCGGCGCGCTGGTCGATATGAACGGCCGCCTGGTCGGCATCAATTCGGCGATCTATTCGCGCTCCGGCGGCTCGCAGGGCATTGGCTTTGCCATTCCGGCCAACATGGTGCGGGTTGTCGTCACGTCGGCGGAGGGTGGCAGCGGCCTGGTGAAGCGGCCGTGGCTCGGCGCGAAACTTCAGGAAGTCACGCCGGAAATCGCCGAGAGCCTCGGGCTCAAGCGGCCGAGCGGCGCGCTGGTCGCCAACGTCGCCGCCGACGGCCCCGCCGCCAAGGCCGGCATCAAGACCGGCGATCTGATCGTCACCGTCGACGGGGTGGAGATCGAAGATCCCAACGCCTTCGACTACCGCTTCGCCACCAAGCCGCTCGGCGGCACCGCGAAGGTCGGTCTTCTGCGCCAAGGCAGAGACATGGTCGTGGCGGTGGCGCTGCAGAGCCTGCCCGACACGCCGCGCAACGAAGTGCAGATCAAGGGCCAGTCGCCGTTCCTCGGCGCTACGGTGGCCAACCTGTCGCCGGCCTTGGCCGATGAGCTGCGGCTCGACCCACAGACCGAAGGCGTCGTCATCACCGCCATCGCCGACGGCTCGGCGGCGCAATCGGTCGGGTTCCAGAAAGGCGACATCGTCGTCTCGGTGAACAACCAAAAGATCGTCAAGTCGGCCGATCTGGAGCGCGTCACCAATGCCAGCAGCCGGCAGTGGCGCGTGACGATCCAGCGCGGCGGCCAGCAGATATCCGTCGTGTTCAGCGGATAATCCGCGCGTTTAGAGGTGAGGGAAGGACAATAAACAAATGCCCTCGCGTCCCAAAGCCAAGGGCCCAAGTCTGTTCGCCGCAAGCGGTCTCGACCGCGATGCGCCGCGGCCGCTTGCCGACAAACTGCGCCCCGACAAGCTCGCCGACGTCGTCGGCCAGGATCACTTGCTCGGGCCCGACGGCGCGCTCACCCGCATGCTGGAGACGCGCTCGCTCGGCTCGCTGATTTTTTGGGGGCCGCCGGGCACCGGCAAGACCACGGTGGCGCGGCTGTTGGCACGGGCCACCGATCTTTATTTCGAGCAGATTTCGGCGATCTTCTCCGGCGTCGCCGATCTCAAGAAGGTGTTCGACGCGGCGCGGCTGCGCCGCGAGACCGGGCAGGGCACGCTGCTGTTCGTCGACGAGATCCACCGCTTCAATCGCGCCCAGCAGGATTCCTTCCTGCCGGTGGTCGAGGACGGCACCATCGTGCTGGTCGGCGCGACCACCGAAAACCCGTCGTTCGAGCTGATCGCGCCGCTGTTGTCCCGCGCGCGCGTTCTGGTGTTCAAGCCGCTCGATGCCGCGGCGATCGAAAAGCTGCTCGCTCGCGCCGAGGAGATCGAAGGCAAAAAGCTGCCGCTCGACGACGAGGCCCGCGCCTCGCTGATCCGCATGGCCGACGGCGACGGCCGCGCGGCGTTGACGCTCACCGAAGAAGTCTGGCGCGCGGCGCGCGGCGGCGAGACGTTCGATGCCGCAGCGCTCCAGGAGGTGGTGCAGCGGCGCGCGCCGATCTACGACAAGAAGCAGGACGGCCACTACAATCTCATCAGCGCGCTGCACAAATCGGTGCGCGGCTCCGATGCCGACGCGGCGCTGTACTATCTCTGCCGCATGCTCGATGCCGGCGAGGACCCGCTCTATCTGGCGCGCCGCGTCGTGCGCATGGCGGTCGAGGATATCGGGCTCGCCGATCCGCAGGCGCTGGTCGTCGCCAATGCGGCGAAGGACGCCTACGATTTTCTAGGCTCGCCCGAAGGCGAGCTCGCCATCGCCGAGGCGGTGATTTATATCGCGACCGCGCCGAAATCGAACGCCACCTATATGGCGTTCGGCGCGGCGATGCGCACGGCGAAGGAAGCAGGCTCGCTGCTTGCCGCCCAAGCACATCCTCAACGCGCCGACCAAGCTGATGAAGACCGAAGGCTATGGCTCGGGCTACGAATACGACCACGACAGCGAGGAAGCGTTCTCCGGCCAGGACTATTTCCCCGAGTCGCTCGGCCGCCGGCAATTCTACGATCCGCCCGAGCGCGGCTTTGAGCGCGAAATCCGCAAGCGCCTCGAATACTGGGCAAAACTGCGGCGCGAGCGGAGCGGCAATTGAGAGGCAGTCGCGGACCACGTCAGCCGGGCGGCGGACGGCAAAGCGCCGGGCCGCGGCAAAGCGCCGGCTCGCGCCATAGCAAGCGTTTTGCTCAACGTCACCCTGAGGCGCGAGCGGAGCGGCGCGCCAAGTCGGCCGCCGCCGACCCGGCATTTCGAAAACCGAAACCGGGTAAGCCCGAATTCGGGCATGGCCCGAAACCAGATGGCCGCTCGTCCTTCGAGGCGCGCCCGCAGCGCGCACCTTCGGATGACGGCGAACAGAAAATTGCGCCGGCTCCGTTGCCGACCAGCGTGCAGAATGTTTCCGTCACGCCCGACGAAGCCGGCATGCGGGTCGACCGTTTTTTCGAGGCGCGGTTTCCAGGCTTGAGCTTTTCCCACATCCAACGCGTCATCCGCAAAGGCGAGGTACGGGTCAACGGCAAGCGCACCCAGCCGAAGAACCGTTTGGAGGCCGGGCAGACCGTGCGCATCCCGCCGCTGCGGCTCGATCAGCCCAAACCGCGGGCGCCCGGTGACGAGGCCGACGAGAAGACCCGCGAGTTCCTGAAATCGATCACGCTTTACGAAGACGACGACGTGCTGGTGTTCAACAAGCCGATGGGGCTTGCGGTGCAGGGCGGCTCCGGCACCACGCGCCATCTCGACGGCATGCTCGAAGTGTTGCGCGATGCCCACGGCCAGCGGCCGCGTCTCGTGCACCGGCTCGACAAGGACACCGCCGGCTGCCTTCTCGTCGCCAAGACGCGGTTCGCGGCGTCGGCTTTGACGAAAACGTTCCGCTCGCGCTCGGCGCGGAAAGTCTATTGGGCGCTGGTCGCCGGCGTTCCCAAGGTGCCGCAAGGCCGGATCTCGACCTTCCTCGCCAAGGAGGAGCGCGACGACGAATCGTTCATGCGCATCGCGCAGCATGGCGACAAGGGCGCCAGTCACGCGGTGACCTATTACGCGGTGGTGGACACGTCGGGGCCGCTATTGTCGTGGATTTCGCTCAAACCCGTGACCGGCCGCACCCATCAATTGCGCGCGCATATGGACCATATCGGCCATCCGATCGTCGGCGATCCGAAATATTTTGCCCGCGAGAACTGGGAGCTGCCCGGCGGCATGCAGAACAAGCTGCATCTTCTGGCGCGCCGCATTGCGGTGCCGCATCCGCGCGGCGGCGTGATCGACGTCACCGCGCCGCTGCCGCCGCATATGCTGCAATCCTGGAACCTGCTCGGCCTCGACGCCAAACGCTACGATCCGATCGTCGACGCGCCGGAGGAGTGATACGCGGGGAACAATGGAGCCCGGCGCGGGGTTCTATGATCTGCCGTGTTCGAACGAGGCTCGCCGTGCGACTTGCTCTAAGCTTGATATCCGGACTTGTACTCGTGATGGCGGCCAGCGCCGCCGTGCAGGCGCGCGATATCGAGATGGGCGGTGACAGCAATTATCCCTATTCGATCATGACGCCGGAGCCAGGCACCGGCCATCATCGCGGGACGGCGCCAGCGCGATCGCGACAGCTCAAATCACCCAGCGCTGATTGAAACCTCTCGCCGCGCGGCCGCCGCACACGAGCTCTTACGCGGTGCGCGGCTCATCCGGCGTGGTGCTGCCGACGCCGTTGCCGAAAACGCAGCTCATTCCGCCGGAAGGCGGCAGCGCACCGATCATTCACGCGGCGCCGCAGGAGCAGGGACCGACCGTGCTGCCCGGCATGAACCCGATCCCCAACCTGCCGCACGGCACCGAGACGTTCCAGGACCGCGCCTCGCGCTGCGCCCAGCAGCAGGGCCTCTACGGCGTGCCGGCGACGGCGACCGGCATTTATATGCACACCTGCGCGATGTAAGCCGCATGGCCACGCGCCGGGGCGGATTCCGCCGCGGCTGGCGCGGCGACTACGACAAGAAATAAGCTGGAGCGTCATGCCCGAGTTCAAGCCGAAAACGGTCTACGTCACCTATATCGCCGCCACGCCCGAGAAGGTGTGGCAGGCGCTGACGTCGTCGGAATTCACCCGGAAATATTTTTGGGACCGCGATATCGAGCTTGAACCAAAGCTCGGCGGCGCTTTTGCGCTGAAGCTGCCCGACGGCAAGGTCAACGTGCGCGGCAAGGTGATCGCCTGGGACCCGCCGCGCAAGCTGTCGGTGACCTGGCAGGTCGAGTGGCCGGAAGAATTCCGCAAGCTACCCGAATGCGTCGTCACCTACGAGCTCGCCAAAGCCGGCGAGGCGGTGCGGTTGACGATGACGGAATCCCATTCCTGGAACGTGCCCGAGGCGATCCTGTCTGGCGGCCGCACGGGCTGGCCGGCGATCCTGTCGAGCCTCAAGAGCCTATTGGAAACCGGCAAGCCGCTGGCGATCCAGATGGAGCCGCCGCGCGAGATGATCGAGGCGATCAGGAAACTTTAGCGCTCAACGCAAGCTGGCGTTGATCTTCTCCAGCGCCGCCGTGCCGGGACACAGCTCCTTCTCGCTGAGCGTATTGAGCGGCGCCGCCACGGTGTTGAGGTGGCTGTGCAGGTCCTCGGCTTCCGCGTCGACATAGAGCAAGCCCGTCACCACCTGGCCTTTGGCGGCGTGCTTCTGCAGAAATCCCATCGCCGCCAGCCGGTCGTGCACGTCGTAGTCGGCATCGACCTTGCGCAGCGCCAACTTGGTGCCGTCATGCTGCTCGACCACCTGCACCGTGCCCGGCGCATAGTCGACCGTGATCGGCGCGCGGCCGGAGATGACGTCGAGCCGGTTCACCGCCTCGTTGTGCTCGCGCACATAATCGAAGCTCTTGGTCGAGCCGGTGTGATTGTTGAAGGCGACGCAAGGCGAGATCACGTCGATGAAGGAGGCGCCGTTGTGCTTGATCGCCGCTTCGATCAGCGGCACCAGCTGGGTCTTGTCGCCGGAGAAACTGCGCGCCACGAAGCTCGCGCCGAGCTGCAGCGCGATGCCGACGAGGTCGATGGCGCTGTCGGTATTGGTCACGCCGCGCTTGGATTTCGAGCCGCGGTCGGCGGTGGCCGAAAACTGGCCCTTGGTCAGGCCGTACACGCCGTTGTTCTCGACGATATAGGTCATGTTCACGCCGCGGCGGATCGAATGGGCGAACTGGCCGAAGCCGATCGAGGCCGAGTCGCCGTCGCCGGACACGCCGAGATAGATCAGGTCGCGGTTGGCGAGGTTGGCGCCGGTCAGCACCGACGGCATGCGGCCGTGCACCGAATTGAAACCGTGCGAATTGCCGAGGAAGTAATCCGGCGTCTTCGACGAGCAGCCGATGCCGGAAATCTTCGCCACCCGGTGCGGCTCGATGGAGAGCTTGAAGCAGGCCTCGATGATGGCGCTGGTGATCGAATCGTGGCCGCAGCCGGCGCACAGCGTCGAGACCTTGCCCTCGTAGTCGCGGTGCGTATAGCCGAGATCGTTCTTCGGCAGATCGGGATGGTGGAATTTCGGCTTGACGACGTAGGTCATGAAACTACCTGGGTCATGAAACAACCTTTCGCAGCGGCGTCACTTTGAGCTGGTCGAGATGGTCGCCGATGGCCTTGGCGATGAAGCGCGCCGTGATCGGCGTGCCGTCGTAATGCAGGATCGGAACCAGCCGCACCGGATCGATGCTGAGCTCGTTGACGATCAGCGAGCGCAGCTGGCTGTCGCGGTTCTGCTCGACGACATAGATGAAGTCGTGCTCGGCGATGAAGCTCGGCACGCTGGAATGGAACGGGAAGGCGCGCAGCCGCAGCCGGTCGAGCTGGTGGCCGCGCGCTTCGAGCACGCCGATCGCCTCGTCCATCGCCGGCGAGGTCGAGCCGAAATAGATCACGCCGTATTTCGTCGGCTTGCCGGCATTGGCCTGCAGCGGGCGCGGCACCAGGTCCTTGGCGGTCTCGAACTTGCGCAACAGCCGCTGCATGTTGTCCTGGTAGGCCGGGCCTTCCTCGGTGTAGCGCGCGTAACGGTCGCGCGACGTGCCGCGGGTGAAGAACGAGCCCTTGGTCGGGTGCGTGCCCGGATAGGTGCGGTACGGAATGCCGTCGCCGTCGACGTCGAGATAGCGGCCGAAATCGCGGCCGTCGTCGAGCATGGCGGCGGTCATGATCTTGCCGCGGTCGTATTGCTTGGCGTCGTCCCACTTCAGCGGCCGGGACAGCCGGTGATTCATGCCGATGTCGAGATCGAGCATGAGGAAGATCGTGGTCTGCAGCCGGTCGGCGAGGTCGAACGCCTGCGCCGCCATCTCGAAGGCTTCGGCCGGATCCTCGGGGAACAGCAGCACGTGCTTGGTGTCGCCGTGCGACGCGTAGGCCGTGCTGATGATGTCGCATTGCTGGGTGCGCGTCGGCATGCCGGTCGAGGGACCGGCGCGCTGCACGTCCATGATCACGGCCGGGATTTCGGCGAAATAGGACAGCCCGATGAACTCCTGCATCAGCGAGATGCCGGGGCCGGAGGTCGCGGTGAAGGCGCGCGCGCCGTTCCAGGCCGCGCCGATGACGATGCCGATCGAGGCCAGCTCGTCCTCGCCCTGGACGATGGCGTATTTCGCCTTCTTGGTCTCTGGATCGTGGCGCAGCCGCTTGCAATGGCTGGTGAAGGCGTCGGCCAGTGACGACGACGGCGTGATCGGATACCAGGCGCAGACCGTGGCGCCGCCATAGACCGCGCCCAGCGCGGCGGCCGAATTGCCCTCGATGAAAATGCGGTCGCCGACCTTGTCGGCCTTCTGCACGCGAAGCCCGATCGGGCATTTCAGGTTGGTCAGCGCATAGTCGCGGCCGAGATGCAGCGCGTGCACGTTCGACGACAGGAGCTTTTCCTTGCCCTTGTACTGCTCGGCGATCAGCCCCTCGATGACCTTCGGATCGATGTCGAGCAGCGCCGAGAGCGCGCCGAGATAGATGATGTTCTTGAACAGCTGCCGCTGGCGCGGATCGGTATAGGTCGAGTTGGTGATGGCGGTGAGCGGCACGCCGATGACGGTGATGTCGTCGCGGAATTTCGACTTCGGCATCGGCTTGGTCGAATCGTAGAGCAGATAGCCGCCGGGCTCGATGGACGCCACGTCCTTGTCCCAGGTCTGCGGGTTCATCGCCACCATCATGTCGATGCCGCCGCGGGCGCCGAGATGGCCGGCTTCGGAGACGCGCACCTCGTACCAGGTCGGCAGGCCCTGGATGTTCGAGGGAAAGATGTTGCGCGGCGACACCGGCACGCCCATGCGCAGGATGGCGCGGGCGAACAGCTCGTTGGCGCTGGCCGAACCCGAGCCGTTGACGTTGGCGAAGCGGACGACGAAGTCGTTTACGCTGCTGATTGGGTTCGCTGCTGGCATGCTTGTTCCGCGTGAGTCATGTCGATGAGATATTTCTGCATGTCCCAGGCGCCGGTCGGACAGCGTTCGGCGCACAGGCCGCAATGCAGGCAGACGTCCTCGTCCTTCACCATGACGCGGCCGGTCTTGAGGTTGTTGGCGACATAAAGGTCTTGGGTGAGGTTCTTGGCCGGCGCCTGCAGCCGGGTGCGCAGATCGGCTTCCTCGCCGTTCGCCGGTGAAGGTGATGCAGTCCATCGGGCAGATGTCGACGCAGGCGTCGCACTCGATGCAGAGCTGGCCGGTGAACACGGTCTGGATGTCGCAATTGAGGCAGCGCTCGGATTCCTTGAGCGCCAGCTCGAGGTCGTAGCCGAGCTCGACCTCGGCCTTGATGTCGCGCAGCGCCACCACCTTGTCGCGATGCGGCACCTTGTAGCGCTTATCGGGCGCGATCTCGTTGTCGTAGGACCACTCGTGGATGCCCATCTTCTGGCTGGTGACGGCGATCTGCGGCGCCGGGCGGACATTGACGTCCTCGCCGCGGCAGAAGCGGTCGATCGAGATCGCGGCCTCGTGGCCGTGCGCCACCGCCCAGATGATGTTCTTCGGCCCGAACGCGGCGTCGCCGCCGAAGAACACTTTTGGATTGGTCGAGGCCATGGTCGTCGGATCGACCTTCGGCATGTCCCACTTGTCGAACTCGATGCCGCAATCGCGCTCGATCCAGGGGAAGGAGTTCTCCTGGCCGACGGCGACCAGCACGTCGTCGCACGGGAATATGCTGGTCGGGCTCGCCGGTCGGCACCAGATCGCGGCGGCCCTTGGCGTCGCGCACCGCCTTGACCTTCTCGAACACGACGCCGGTGAGCTTGCCGTTGTCGTGGGTGAATTCCTTCGGCACCAGGAAATTGAAGATCGGAATGTCCTCGTGCATGGCGTCCTCCTTTTCCCAGGGGGACGCCTTCATCTCCTCGAAGCCGGAGCGGACGATCACCTTGACGTCCTCGCCGCCGAGCCGGCGCGAGGAGCGGCAGCAATCCATCGCGGTGTTGCCGCCGCCGAGCACGATGACGCGCTTGCCGATCTTGTCGATGTGGCCGAACGAGACGCTGGACAGCCAGTCGATGCCGATATGGATGTTCTTGACCGCTTCCTTGCGGCCGGGAATGTCGAGATCGCGGCCGCGCGGCGCGCCGCAGCCGACGAAGATGGCGTCGAAATCTTCGGCCAGCAGCGCCTTCAGGCTGTCGATGCGCTTTCCGCCGACGAATTCGATGCCGATATCGAGGATGTAATTGCACTCCTCGTCGATGACGCTTTCCGGCAGGCGGAATTTCGGAATCTGCGTGCGCATCATGCCGCCGGATTTCGGATCCTGGTCGAACACGACGCATTCGTAGCCCATCGGGGCCAGGTCGCGCGCCACCGCGAGCGAGGCCGGGCCGCCGCCCACGAGCGCGATGCGCTTGCCGTTCTTGATCTTGGGCGCTTTCGGCAGGCGGTCTTGATGTCGTCCTTGAAGTCGGCGGCGACGCGCTTGAGCCGGCAGATCGCCACCGGCTCTTTCTCGACTCTGCCGCGCCGGCAGGCCGGCTCGCACGGCCGGTCGCAGGTGCGGCCCAGAATCCCCGGGAACACGTTGGATTCCCAGTTGATCATGTAGGCGTCGCTGTAGCGGCCCGCGGCGATCAAACGGATGTATTCAGGCACCGGCGTGTGCGCCGGGCAGGCCCATTGGCAATCCACGACTTTGTGGAAGTAATCCGGGACCGAAATGTCGGTTGGTTTCATCTATTCCTCTTGCCCGCAGCACCCGCTCTTACAGGCGGTAAGCACGCTGCTGCGTGGATCAGGCTCCCTCTACGACGGCCCCCGTAGCCGAATCCGGGGCGGGATACTAGTCGAGGGGGGTGCGGATTACTACCGCTTCTGCTTGTTATAACAAGGTTTTGTGGCTCGTGGTCCTTAACAAGCGCGCGACCGCGATGGCACTCACGGACGGTACCTTGATAGCGCCGCGAAAGCTATCCTTTTCCACAATATAACTCATTGAAAATACGGACAAAATTGTGCCGCGCCTCGACTTGCGCCTTGCCGCCCGTCGTGATTTGAGGGGCTATGCGCGAACTGTTCGAGAATACGCCGCCTGACGATCCCATAGAGGCGACGCGCCGCAGCATGCGGACGGTGCTGCCGCGCCGTTTCTACGAAACGGCGGCCACCGCGGCGGTGGCGGACGGCTATGCCGTGCGCCTCGACGACAAGCCGGTGCGCACGCCGGCGCGCCGCGTGCTGGCGGCGCCGACTCTCGCGCTCGCCGAGGCAATCGCGGCGGAATGGCAAGCCCAAAGGGACGTCATCGATCCGGCAAAGATGCCGCTGACGCGCCTTGCCAACGCGATCATCGACGGCGTCGCCGACGCGCCGCTGCCGGTCGCAGACGAGATCGGCAAATACCTGGCGTCCGATCTCGTGTTCTATCGCGCCGGCTCGCCGCAGGGCCTCGTCGAGCGCCAGGCGCGCCATTGGGATCCGATCCTCGGCCTGGGCGCGGCAGGCGCTCGGCGCCGATTTCAAGCTGGGCGAGGGGGTCGTCTATGTCGCGCAGCCGCAGGCCGCGCTTGCGGCCGCGCGCGCCGCTATCCCGCTCGAGCCGTGGCGGCTCGGTGCCGTGCACGTCGTCACGACGCTCACCGGCTCGGCGCTGATCGCGCTCGCCATGGCGCGCGGCGCGCTTTCCGCCGACGCCGCCTGGCAGGCCGCCCATGTCGACGAGGATTGGAATATGGCGCAGTGGGGCCGCGACGAGATGGCGATGGCGCGCCGCGACTTCCGCTTCGCCGAGTTTCAAGCGGCGGCGACGGTGCTGGCCTGCTGCCCTTAAGCCCGAGCCGCTGCCCCATATCGAGACAATTTTAGGGAATGCCGCGCGTCAATTTTAGAAAATTTGCGCCATCTTCTTCCGATCGTGCTCCGGTCAAGACTTCCAGGCTATCCAGGTTTTCGGACTTGGCGGCGCACCGATCGGAGACCGCCATGGTCGATTTCTGGGCCAATTGGATCGAGGCCGTTCGCTTCACGTGCGAGGCGCAAGGCGTGATTTCGGCGCGGCTCATGCTGTTTGCCAGCGCGGCGCCGAACGCGGCGGTCGAAGCCGAGCGGATGATTTCTGAAAAAATCGTTACCTTCTCCGCCGCCCATGACGCCGCCGAACGGGCGCTGGCCGAAGGGCTCGGCATTTATGCCGCCGCGGAGCGGGCCTACCAGCCGCTGCGGCGCTGCGTAAGCGCCAATTCCAGCCGGCTTGGCCTGGAGCAACACTGAAATCTGCGCGATAGGCCGGGCTATGCCGACCCGAACGCCCGTTTGATGCAGAAAAGACACACCCAACCAGAATCGTTGTGGCGTTATGTGTCTTTGCTTGCTTGCCCGAATTTCGCCTTTAGTAATCGAGCGTAGGTGGGAAATCCCGTTGCGACGGACTCTACCGATGGGTGCGACGATCGATCATCAGGACGCGGGCGCCGGATCAGCCGACGAGCTGAAGGGGCTCGATATCCTATTGGTCGAAGACTCGCGCGATGTCGGCCACGCGGTGAAGATGCTGCTTGAGCTGTGCGGAGCGCGCGTGGACGGACCGGCAGCGAATACCGCCGAGGCCGAGAGCCTGTTCGCCGCGCACCGGCCCGACGTCGCTCTGGTCGACTTCCATCTGCGTGGCGGCGAAGAATCCTCCGGCTTGATCACGCGGCTGCGCCAGCAGGGTGTGCCCGTGATCGTGCTGTCCGGATCGTTCGGATTTGGCCCGGTGCCGGCGGTCGAGGGCGCGACCTTCCTGGAAAAGCCGGTCGCCGAAGCGGACCTGCTCGCCCATTTGAGCCCGTTCATCGCCAAGAAAACGGCCCAGTAAGCGACTGCCGCAATAGCGGCAAAAGATCAGCCGCCGGTCACGCTCATGTGGCGCGCCAGCGCCGGCCGCCGGTGGCGGCGATCGATGACGAAGTCGTGGCCCTTGGGCTTGCGCGAAATCGCCTCATCCATGGCGGCAAACAACAGATCGTCGCTTTCGGAGGCGCGCAGCGGCTTGCGCAGATCGGCGGCGTCCTCCTGGCCGAGGCACATATAGAGCGTGCCGGTGCAGGTGACGCGCACGCGATTGCACGATTCGCAGAAGTTGTGCGTCATCGGCGTGATGAAGCCGAGCAGCCCGCCGGTCTCGGCGACGCGGACATAGCGCGCCGGCCCGCCGGTGCGATAGTCGATGTCGGCGAGCGAAAAGCGTTCCGCAAGCCGCGCGCGCGCCATCGAGAGCGGCAGATATTGCTCGAGCCGGCCTTCGCCGATCTCGCCGAGCGGCATGACTTCGATCAGCGTCAAATCCATGCCGCGGCCGTGCGCCCATTCGATCAGCTGCGGGAATTCGTCGTCGTTGACGCCTTTGAGCGCGACCGCGTTGATCTTGATCTTCAGGCCGGCGGCAAGCGCCGCGTCGATGCCGGCCAGCACCTGGTCCGAGCGAACCCCAGCGCGTGATGGCGCGGAATTTCTCGGCATCGAGCGTGTCGAGCGAGACGTTGAGGCGCCGCACGCCGGCCGCCTTGATCTCATCGGCATATTTGGCGAGCTGCGAGCCGTTGGTGGTCAGCGTCAGCTCGTCGAGGTCGCCGGTGTGCAGGTGCCGCGACAGCGAGTCGACGAGCGTCATGATGCCGCGCCGGACCAGCGGCTCGCCGCCGGTGAGACGGAGCTTGCGGACGCCGCGCGCGATGAAGGCGGAGCACAGCCGGTCGAGCTCTTCCAGCGTCAGAACGTCGGCCTTGGGCAGGAAGGCCATGTTCTCCGACATGCAGTAGACGCAGCGGAAATCGCAGCGATCGGTCACCGAGACGCGCAAATAGGAGATGTCGCGGCCGAACGGATCGACCAGCGACGGCCGCCCGGCGGCACCGTCGAACTTCCGCGCCTCTGCACCGTTCATCGTCATGCTGTTTGCTTCCGCGCGGCCCATTGGCACGCGCCGCCGCGGCATTTCCCTATCACCAAAGCCGGTATTCTTCATGCTTCTAGATAATCAGTAATTGTGCCGGATAAAGCCCTGACGGTCCAGGACATCTTGCCCCGGAGCGGCTGCCGCAACGGCGCGCGCTAGCGCTGCGGCGGTGGCGGCGGCGGGAACGGCGAGCTCCAGCCGGCTGCGGCGGCGGGGTGGCGGCGGCGCACTGGCCCGCGCGGCAGTCTTATGCGGCCTTCGGCCTGGGCGCCATCCTGTGCGGCGGCGGGGCCGGCTGCAGCACCACGGCGACCGGATTGGGTTGAATATCCGGTGGCGGGTTATCGAACATACCGTGTTCCGGCATCCGCACCGTGACCTGGACCGTCTGCGGCAGATAGCCGTTCTTGGCGAACGACACCGATTGGTTTTCCGGCGGCACCGTCAGCGAGCAGGGTGTCAGGCAGGTTTGGCCTTGCGCCGTGCGCACATCGGCGCCCGGCGGATCGGATTCGAACTGCAAGGCGGTCGGCGGCGGCGGTGACGAGTGGAACGACATCCAGTCGGGCATCGACAGTGACGAACCCGAGCACCCGGCCAGTGCGGTGGCCAACGCGACAACGCTCGCTGTGACGATAAGCCGTACGCGCAACATGAACACACCCGTCCTCATTCGAACCTAGGCCCGCTCGGCCGTTTTGGTAAAGACCAATTGACGCAGACGGAAACGGTCGCAGCCGGAGTGTTGCGACGCAGGCGACGCCGGTTCCAACAGTTGCCGTTCGCTGCATCCGGCCGATAAAACCAGGAGATTAGAGATATTTAAGCATACGGGCAGCTGGCGAGCAGCATCATGGCCGCAGGCCGCGGCGGGTTTCGTTAAGGTTAATCAGCGTCGGTTCAGCTCGCTACGGCCGCTCCGCCACGACGCCTGCAATCGCTGCCGGCAATTCGCCATACGCACTGATGATGCGGTCCGGCTGTAACGTTGCGATCGGCACTTCGCTGTAGCCGAAGTCGACCGCGATCACCGGCACTTGGGCGGCGCGGGCGGTGCGCACGTCGGTGCCGGAATCGCCGATCATGATGGCCTCTGCCGGCTCGCCGCCGGCGCGCAGGATGGTTTGGCGCAAAATTTCCGGATGCGGCTTCATCACGCCGAACGTGTCCTGGCCGCAGATCGCGGCGAAGTACGGCGTCAGCTTCAGCGTCGTCAGGAGCCGCCGCGACAGCCATTCGAGCTTGTTGGTGCACACCGCCAGGCGGTGACCGTCGGCGGCCAAACGATCGAGCGTCGCCTCCAACTGCGGGAACGGCCGCGAGCGGTCGGCGATATGCGCGGCATAGTGCTCGATGATAGGCCGCGAACAGCCGATCCATCTCCGCCTTGGTGGCGGGGCGTCCTTCTTCGATGAGGGCGCGCTCGAGCATGCCGCGCGAGCCGCCGCCGATCAGCCGGCGGGCCGCCTCGAACGGCATGGCCGGCAGGCCTTCGCGGGCGAGGATCAGGTTGAGCGTGTCGATGAGGTCCGGCGCGGTATCGATCAGCGTGCCGTCGAGATCGAAGACGATGGTGAGCATGGCGCTTCGCCTAACCGGCGCGAGCGGCCGCCGCGCAAGGTTCCAGGATCAAGGCTCTAGGATCGGGGGCGGAACGCGGCTAGATACCGGCACGCCGGATGGCGTTTTTGCCGGGGCCGGGAGGCCTAACCCCTCATGGACGTCGAGGCTCAAAAGCGTGCCGCTGCCGCCCGCGCCGTCGAATTCGTGCGGCCGGGCATGCGGCTTGGGCTCGGCACCGGCTCGACCGCGCAAGCACTTCGTCGAGCTGTTGGCCGAGCGCGTGCGCGGCGGCCTCGACGTGGTCGCCGTCCCCACCTCGGAAGTGACCCGCGCCCAGGCCGAGCGGCTCGGCATCGCGCTGACCACGCTCGACGAGACGCCCGAGCTCGATTTGACCATCGATGGCGCCGACGAGATCGCGCCGGATCTGACCCTGATCAAGGGCGGCGGCGGCGCGCTGTTGCGCGAGAAGATCGTCGCCGCGGCTTCCGCCAAGATGCTGGTGATCGCCGACCAGTCGAAATGGGTGCACGATGCTCGGCCGCTTTCCGCTGCCGATCGAGATCGCGCCGTTCGGCGCGGCGGCGACCCGGCGCGCGGTCGAGGCTGCGACCGCCGCGGCCGGCTGCCCGGGTGCGGCGCCTCTCCGCAAGGCGGCAAACGGCCATGCTTTCGTCACGGATGGCGGGCACTGGCTGCTTGACGCCCAATTGCAGCGCATCCCCGACCCGCAAAACCCTGGCGGCGCGGCTTTCTGCGGTCCCGGGGGTCATGGAACATGGCTTGTTCATCGGTCTGGCGCGGACTGCTATTGTCGCCGGTCCAGACGGGGTGCGCCTCATCGAGCGGCCCTAATCTTCAAAGCACGGAGGGAGTGCGCCTATGATTGCCCGTCTTTCACTGCGTCACGTTATGGCCGCGCTGGTCGCGCTTGCCGCGATCGGTCTGGCCGGGACGGCGATGTCCCAAGGGGTGGCCCAGCCGCCGCAAGTCGTCGCCGGCTCAGCTTGCGCTCGCCAAGCAGATCGTTGAGATCAAGGGCGTGAAAGCCATGTTCGCTCCGCTGGTCCACGGCGTGATCAAGAAGACCAAGAACTCGGTCCTGCAGACCAACTTCATGTGGGCCAAGGACATCAACGAGATCTCCGCTCAACTCGAGAAGGACTACGCGCCGCGCGGCCAGCGAGATCGTGGACGCGACCGCGCGCTTTTACGCGAGCCATTTCACCGAGGCGGAACTGAAGCAGATCCTGACCTTCTACCAATCGCCGGTCGGTCAGAAGATGCTGGTCGAGGAGCCGAGGGCGCTCGACGAAAGCATGGCCTATGCCGGCAGCTGGGGCGACAATCTTTCCGTCGAAGTCATGAGCAAGTTACGCGCCGAAATGAAAAAGCGCGGACACGATATGTAGCATGTCGGATTTCGACGTCGATCTGTTCGTCATCGGCGGCGGCTCGGGCGGCGTGCGCGCCGCGCGCATTGCCGCGCAGCACGGCGCCCGCGTCATGCTGGCGGAGGAATATCGCCTCGGCGGCACCTGCGTGATCCGCGGCTGCGTGCCGAAGAAGCTTCTGGTCTATGCCTCGCGCTTCCACGGCGAATTCGAGGATGCCGCCGGCTTCGGCTGGACCGTGCCGCACGCCACGTTCGACTGGCCGACGCTGATCGCCAACAAGGACAAGGAGATCGCGCGGCTCGAAGCGGCCTACGGCACGCTCTGGAAAAGTCCGGCGTCAAGGTCGTCAAGAGCCGCGCCATGCTCGCCGATGCCCACACCGTGCAGGTGGCGAACGGCGATCGCGTCCGCGCCGCGCATATCCTGATCTCGACCGGCGGCACGCCGAGCTTCGGCGACACGATTCCCGGCATCGAGCACGCCATCTCCTCGAACGAGGCGTTCCATCTGCCGGAATTGCCGCGCCGCGTCGTGATCCAGGGCGGCGGCTATATCGCGGTCGAATTCGCCGGCATTTTTGCCGGCCTCGGCTCGCACGTGACGCTGGTCTATCGCGGCGAGAATATTCTGCGCGGCTTCGACGACGACGTGCGCCAGCACCTGCGCATGGACATGGAGAAGCGCGGCATCCGGGTGGTCACCGGCTGCACCGTCGCGGCGATCGAGCAGACCGGCGACGCATTACTCGGTGCAGCTCTCCGAGCGGCAATCACATTCCCGCCGACAAGGTGATGTTCGCCACCGGCCGCGTGCCGAACGTCGCCAAGCTCGGGCTCGAAGAAGCCGGCGTCGAGATCGCGAAAAACGGCGGCATCGCCGTCGACGAATATTCGCGCACCACGCGTGCCGAACATTTATGCCGTCGGCGACGTCACCAACCGGATCAATCTGACGCCGGTCGCGATCCGCGAGGGCCATGCCTTCGCCGACACCGTGTTCGGCGGCAAGCCGACCATCGTCGATCACGCCAATGTGCCGACCGCGGTGTTCTCCGAGCCCGAGGTCGGCGCGGTCGGCCTCACCGAGGCGCAGGCGCGGGCGCAGCTGCCGCAAACCGACATCTACAAGGCGATGTTCCGGCCGCTCAAGGCGACGCTGTCGGGCCGCGACACCACGGTGCTGCTGAAGCTCGTCGTCGACGGCCAGACCGACCGGGTGGTCGGCTGCCACATCGTCGGCGAGGGCGCCGCCGAGATGGTGCAGCTCGCCGCCGTCGCCGTGAAAATGCGGGCCACCAAGGCCGATTTCGACGCCACCATGGCGCTGCATCCGACCATCGCCGAAGAGCTGGTCACGATGCGGACCAGGAGCGCGACCTACGCCCGGGAAGCCGCCGAATAGGCTGATGCTTTGTCGGGCTGTCGTGCGTCCGCCGCCGTGTATACGCGCCGTCATTCCGGCCGCGCCGCGTAGCGGCAGCCGGAATCCATAACCACCGGTCGTGACTGTGCATTCGGGCTCGTGGCTCGGCACCGTCGGATGACGGATTGGAGATGCGTGATGTCTACGCGGTTGAACATGGCGAAGTGGAGCCCGGATTCCTGGCGCGCCAAGCCGCGATCTGCAGATGCCGGATTATCCGGACGCGAAGGCGCTCGGCGAGGTCGAGGCGCAGCTTGCGACCTTTCCGCCGCTGGTCTTTGCCGGCGAGGCGCGCAACCTGAAAAAGGCGCTGGCGCAGGTCGCGGCCGGCGAAGCATGTTCCTGCTGCAAGGCGGCGATTGCGCCGAGAGCTTCGCCGAGCACGGCGCCAACAATATCCGCGATTTCTTCCGGCTGTTCCTGCAGATGGCGGTGGTGCTGACCTATGCCGCGGCCTCGCCGGTGGTGAAGGTCGGCCGCATCGCCGGCCAATTCGCCAAGCCGCGCACGTCGCCGATCGAAAAGCGCGACGGCGTCGAGCTGCCGGTCTATCGCGGCGACATCATCAACGGCACCGAGTTCACGCCCGAGGCGCGCACGCCCGATCCGCGCCGGCAGTTGGAGGCCTATCGGCAGTCGGCGGCGACGCTCAATCTGCTGCGCGCCTTCGCCACCGGCGGCTATGCCAATCTGTCGAATGCGCATCAATGGATGCTCGAGCTTCGTCAAGGACTCGCCGCAATCGAAGCGCTATCAGGAGCTCGCCGGCCACCTCACCGAGGCGCTCGACTTCATGCGCGCCTGCGGCATCGATCCGGAAGTGCATCCGGAAATGCGCACGACCGATTTCTTCACCAGCCACGAGGCGCTGCTGCTCGGCTACGAGCAGGCCTTCACGCGCGTCGATTCGACGACCGGCGACTGGTACTGCACCTCCGGCCACATGGTGTGGATCGGCGACCGCACCCGCCAGGCCGATCACGCCCATGTCGAATATTGCCGCGGCATCAAGAATCCGCTCGGCCTGAAAACCGGGCCGTCGCAGAAGCCGGACGAGCTGTTGCGGCATCATGGACATTCTCGATCCGGACAACGAGCCCGGCCGGCTGACGCTGATCTGCCGCGTCGGCGCCGACAAGGCCGCCGACCTGTTGCCGCCGTTGGTGCGCGCGGTGAAGCGCGAGGGCCGCAACGTGGTGTGGTCGTGCGATCCGATGCACGGCAACACCATCACCTCGGTCACCGGCTACAAGACCCGGCCGTTCGACCAGATCCTCAAGGAAGTGCGGACGTTTTTTCAAGTTCATGCCGCCGAAGGCACCATCGCCGGCGGCGTGCATCTGGAAATGACCGGGCAGAACGTCACCGAATGCACCGGCGGCGCGCGCGCCATCAGCGACGAGGATTTCAACGATCGCTATCACACGGTCTGCGATCCGCGGCTCAATGCCGAGCAGTCGCTCGACCTCGCCTTCCTGCTCGCCGATCTGCTCAAGTCGGAGCGTCAGGGCAAGGCGAAGCCGCTGCCGGCGGTCGCGGGACTGTAGCGGTGAGCCAAGCCCATTGCCGGGGCGGATAATCCGGCGCTAGACCATCGCCATGAACGAGCGCCCTGCCGATCGTCTTGCCATTGCCGTTGCGCAGCTCAACCCGATCGTCGGCGACGTCTCCGGCAATCTCGAGCGCGCCCGCGCCGCGCGGGCGCAAGCCGCACAAGACGGCGCCGACATCGTCGCTTTTTCCGAGCTGTTCATCGCCGGCTATCCGCCGGAGGATCTGGTGCTCAAGCCGGCGTTCCAGGCGGCTTGCCGCGCCGCCGTCGAGACGCTTGGCGCGCGAGACCGGCGATGGCGGCCCGGCGGTGCTGATCGGCACGCCCTGGGTCGAGGACGGCAAGCTCTACAATGCCTATGCGCTGCTCGCCGGCGGCCGGATCGAGACCATCCGCTTCAAGGTCAACCTGCCGAACTACGGCGTGTTCGACGAGAAGCGCGTGTTCGCGCCGGGTCCGGTGCCGGGCCCGGTAAACTTCCGCGGCGTGCGGCTCGGCCTGCCGATCTGCGAGGATACCTGGACCGACTGGGGCGACTACGAGAACGTGGTCGAATGCCTGGCCGAGACCGGCGCCGAATTGCTCATCGTGCCGAACGGCTCGCCCTATTGGCACGACAAGACCGACGTCCGCCTCAATGTCGCGGTGGCGCGCGTCACCGAGTCCGGCCTGCCGCTCGTCTACGTCAATCAGGTCGGCGGCCAGGATGAGCTGGTGTTCGACGGCGCTTCGTTTGCGCTCAATGCCGACCGCTCGATCGCGTTTCAGCTGCCGGCGTTTCGCGAGACCGTGGTGACGACGCAGTGGTCGCGCACCGGCGGAACGTGGCGCTGCACGCAAGGGCCGATCACCGCGGCCGAAGATCCCGACCAGGCCGATTACACCGCCTGCATGCTCGGGCTGCGCGACTATGTCGACAAGAACCGCTTCAAGGGCGTCGTGCTCGGCCTCTCCGGCGGCGTCGATTCGGCGCTGTGCGCGGCGATGGCGACGGATGCGCTTGGCGCCGACCGCGTGCGCTGCGTGATGCTGCCGTATCGCTACACGTCGCAGGACTCGCTCGACGATGCCGCGACCATCGCCAAGACGCTCGGCGTGAATTACGACGATCGTGCCGATCGAGAGCGCGGTGGCGGGGCTCGAAGCGGCGCTCGCCGGCGTCTTTGCCGGCGCGCCGCGCGACGTCACCGAGGAGAATCTGCAGGCGCGCGCCCGCGGCACCATCCTGATGGCGATCTCCAACAAGTTCGGCGCCATGGTGGTGACCACCGGCAACAAGTCGGAAATGTCGGTCGGCTACGCCACGCTCTACGGCGACATGAACGGCGGCTTCAATCCGATCAAGGACCTCTACAAGACCGAAGTTTTTCGTCTGGCGCGGACTGCGCAACCGCTGGAAGCCGGACGGCGCGCTCGGGCCGAGCGGGCGCAGTCATTCCGGAGAACGTCATCACCCGGGCGCCGAGCGCGGAATTGCGCGAAAACCAGACCGACCAGGACACGCTGCCGCCCTACGACATCCTCGATCAGATTCTCGAGCGCCTCGTCGAGCGCGAGGAGCCGACCGCGACCATCGTCGCCGCCGGTTTCGACCGCGACACCGTGATGAAGGTCGAGCGCATGCTCTATCTCGCCGAATACAAGCGCCGCCAGGCGGCGCCGGGCGTGAAGGTGACGCTGAAGAATTTCGGCCGCGACCGCCGCTATCCGATCGTCAACCGGTTTCAAGATCCTGGCCAGGCACTGCCGGAGCCCGACCGCACCCTGGTCAAGAATGCCGCCATGGCGAAAGCCGGCGCGGCGGATTTCTGATCGTTCCTACCGCGATACGAACGGCGGCCCGACCGTGCGCACGGTGCGCTTGGCGGGATCGGCGTCGGAGGCGGTCGCCGGTTGCGCGGATGCCGGTGTCGGCGCAGGTGTCGATGTGCCGGCGGCTGGCTGGACCGGGGCGCCGGGCGCGCCTTTGACCGGCTTGGGCTGCGGCGCTTGCGACAGCGTCTTCGAGGTCTGGTCGGTGACGACGATGTCGCCGCCTTGCAGCGTCGTCGAGTCGTCGGCGTCCTTGAGCGCATCGGCCCAGCTCTGCCCCGGCTTGCGGCACGAGCAGGCCGGCGTGAACTCCTTGCGGTAATGGAAGGCGTTCGGCAGCGCCGTATAGGGCTGACCGCTCACCGACACCGCCTGCTCCATCTCCTCGCCGGGATTGTGGTAGCTGTAGAGCGCGACTTCGGCCGCGGGGCACAGGCGCTGGCACGAGCGCTCGTCGTCGGCGAAGCGGCTCGGCACCGTCGAGTACGAGATCGGGAAATAGTAGCCGTCGCAGGTGCGTACGCAGACCGTCTGAAAGGTGCCGGCCGGCGCGCCGTCGCCGCCGGGATTGAGAATACTGCCGCCGCCCGAGCCACCGCCGCCGAACAGTCTGTCGAAGAAGCCCGTGGGTCCGGCCTCGTTGGCGGCGGCGGTATATTGCGCGCCGCAATTGTTCTGCGCCAGTTGTCCGATCAGCGCGCGGCGCTGGCTGTCCTGGCTGCCGGTGCCGCTCTTGAGCTGCTCGAGATCTGTCGTCGCGCGGTCGAGATTGCCGCGCATCTGCTGAATCTGCGAGGTGATCGGCCCGCATTGCGGCACCAGACTGGAGAACAGCGACAGGAAATCCTTGGCCCTCGCAGCCCTGCTTGTGTGCTTGCGCCAGCGCGCGGTCGAGGTCGGCCTGCTGCTTGGCGACGGCGTCTTCGGCGCGCTTGACCTGGTCGGCGCGGGTCGGATCGGTCGAGCCGGCGTTGATGCTGGCGAGCTGGCTTTCCAGCCGCACGCAGGCCGGGTTCGACGCCGTCTGGTTCGGCGCGCCCTGGGCGGCCGCGGAAGCGGCAAGCGCGACCACGCCGAGCGTGGTGTGGCCAAGACTGCGCAGTAATCTAGTGAACATGGACCCCGTCACCCGCCCCCCGAGTGGTGCGGATCAAGCCCGCCAATGGTGACTAAAGTGTGGATTACACCTTTCCCCTCCCCCTTGTGGGGAGGGGCAGGGGTGGGGGTCGGGAGGTGAGACGTAGGCGTCGGCGAAAGCGCGTCGCCTCCCGACCTCCCCCCCACCCCAACCCTCCGCGCCCACAAGGGGGGAGGGCTATTTGATTATTCCGCATCCGGCTGGTTCTCGGGTCGCGCCCGGTCGAAAGCGGGCAGCGCCATGCAGGCGGCATCGACGGCGACGATTTTGGGAAACTTGTCCAGCGGAACCTTCAGCCGCCGCGCATTGTAGACCTGCGGCACCAGGCAGAGGTCGGCGATCGTCACCTGTTTGCCGCAAGCGTATGGCCCAGGCCCGATCAGCGCTTCGAGCGCCTCAAAACCCGACACTATCCAATGATGGTACCAGGCGTCGATCGCGCTCTGCTCCTGGCCCATCTCGTTCTTCAGGTAGCGCAGCGGGCCGATATTATTGAGCGGATGGATGTCGCAGGCGATGAGGTCGGCGAGCGCGCGCGCCTTGGCGCGCCCGACCGGATCCTTGGGCAACAGCGGCGGCTCGGGCTGCGTCTCGTCGAGATATTCGATGATGGCGAGCGACTGGAGCAAATGCTCGCCGCCCGGCGTGACCAGCACCGGCACGCGCATCTGCGGATTGACGGCGCGGAATTCCGGCCGCTTGTTGTGGCCGCCGTCCTTGACCAGGTGAACCGGCGCCATCTCGTAGGCGATGCCTTTGAGATTGAGCGCGATGCGCACGCGATACGCCGCCGACGAGCGGAAGTAGGAATAAAGTTTCACGCGTCCTCCTAATCGTCGTGGTCCAGATCTTCGCGGTCAAATCTTCGCGGTCCATGTCGTCGGTCTCATTCACCAACTCGGCGACCAGTTCCGCGGAACGCTCGGTGAGCTGCTTGAGCGCGCGATTGAACGCTTCGCGGTCGGCTGGCGTCAGGATTTCCGTGAGCCTTCTGGCAAAGTCGAGCGCGTGCGGCGCCACTTCCTCGTACATTGTCCGTCCCGCCGCGGTGAGCGAGAGAAAGGATTCGCGCATGTCGGCGCGGTTGGCGCGCCGCACCAGAAGCTTGCGCTCTTCCATGAGCGCGACGGCGCGCGAAACTTTGGTCTTGTGCATATGGGTGTGCGCGCCGATGGCCTTGCCGGTCATGACGCCGTACTGGCCGAGCGTCACCAGCACCCGCCATTCCGGAACGCCGATGCCGTAGCGCCGCGCATAGACCCGCGACAGCGCCAGCGAGACCAGGCTCGCCACCACGTTGAGCTGGTAGGGCAGGAATTTTTCGAGTTTCAGCGGCGCCTGCTCGCTGGCAATCGTGGCCTCGATCGCCGCATCGTCGGCGACTTCGCCTGTGCTCGCGCTGGCCGGCCGCGGCCTTTCCGTAAGCGGCTTTGTTGCTCCGTGCCATGACGCGAACATGGCCGAACTTATGGTCCCACGCAACGACCTTGGGCCGGCTCCCACCGGTCACCGATGAATACAGGTACTCGTGCGGTGTTGGTACGGTGATAAGCTTGAACACGAAGGCGCCCGATACAGAGCGGCGCCACATTGGGGGAGATGATCCATGACTGATACGACAGCACCGCGTCCGTATGTTCCCGCATTCAGCGGCATCTACGCCGCATTCGATCCGATCGCACTGCCGCTGCTACGATTGGTGACCGGATTGATTTTGGTTCCGCACGGCTGCCAAAAGCTGTTCGGCTGGTTCGGCGGGGCGGGATTTGCAAAATTCACCGAGATCTTTGACAAAATCGGATGGCACCCGGCGGTGTTTTGGCTCACCTTGGTTGCTCTGACCGAGTTCCTCGGTGGCCTCATGCTGGCGTTCGGGTTTCTCACTCGCTTTGCCGCCGCCGCGATCTTTATTTTCATGCTCAATGCGGCGTGGTTCACTTCCGCCAAGGGATTCTTCTGCTTGCAGGGCGGGTGTGAATACAACCTCGTGCTGGCGACCATCGCGCTGGTGTTCCTGATCAAGGGCGCCGGCCGGTTCTCGATCGACCACGCGCTCGGCAAGGAGCTGTAAGCGCGTTTGCGTCACCCTGAGGCGCTCGGCGCAACGCGCCGAGCCTCGAAGGGCGACGGCCCCGGCGCCTGAGCAGCATCCTTCGAGGCCCGCGCTTCGCGCGGGCACCTCAGGATGACGAATAGAGTGCTGAAAAACTTAGCGCGAGCAGACGATCGCGACGAAGTTGTCGCACGTTCCGCCGCTGCATGAGCCTGGGCCGCTGGTCGGAATGGCGCCGGTGATGTCGTCGCGGTCGACTTTGCTGAACGACAGCGCCTGCGCATAGTCGCGCGACTTGCAATACGAATTTGCCACCGCGGTGCCGCACTGCGCGCCGGAGGCGAGGCAGCGGTCGACGCCGTAGCCGTCGGCATTGTTGGCGATGATGAAGATGCGCTTTTCCGCCTGCGCGGCAGCCGCGCCGAAGAGCACAGTGGCCAGGGCAGCGGTGGCGATCACGAAACGCATGAAATCCCCCCAAACGGGCCAAAACGCCCGCGAATTCGGGTCCCGGCACGGACAATGCGACGGCCGGGTTAAGCTTGCGTTAACTGAGCGCGGCCGCGGCGCCGGTCTGGGGATGCCTTGACGCAAAACCCATCCTCGACCATTGTGCCGGCCATGAACGGCCCGACCACCATCTGCGGCATTTGCCGGGAGATTATGAGCTAGCGACAACGCTGGCTGCGGCCGTCTTTTCTCATCATCGAGACCGACAGACGCCCGGCCAGCAGGCTGCAGGCGTATAATGCAATTCGATGCGATGGACCTGAAACTCTACGATACGCTCACGCGCGAGAAGCGCGTTTTCAAGCCGCTCGATCCGGCCAATGTGCGCATGTATGTGTGCGGGCCGACGGTCTACGATTTTGCCCATATCGGCAATGCGCGGCCGGTGATCGTGTTCGACGTGCTGTTCCGCCTGCTGCGCCACATCTACGGCGCCGATCACGTCACCTATGTGCGCAACATCACCGACGTCGACGACAAGATCAACGCGCGCGCGGCGGAGGAATATCCGGACCTGCCGCTGAACGAGGCGATCCGCAAGGTCACCGAGAAAACCGACCGGCAATTCCACGAAGACGTCGCCGCGCTCGGCTGCCTGCCGCCGACGATCGAGCCGCGCGCCACCGAGCATATCGCCGAGATGCGCGCGCTGATCGACCGGCTGGTCGCGTCCAGGCAATGCCTATGTCGCCGAAGACAACGTGCTGTTCAGCGTGCCGTCGATGCCGGATTACGGCGCGGCTGTCGAAGCGTCCGCTCGACGAGATGATCGCCGGCGCCCGCGTCGAAGTCGCGCCCTACAAACGCGACGCCATGGACTTCGTGCTGTGGAAGCCGTCGAAACCCGGCGAGCCGGCCTGGCCGTCGCCCGCCGGCATCAAGACGACCGCGGCCGGCCGGGCTGGCACATCGAATGCTCGGCGATGTCATGGAAACATCTCGGCGAGACCTTCGACATCCACGGCGGCGGCATCGATCTCGTCTTCCCGCACCACGAAAACGAAATCGCCCAATCGCGCTGCGCCTTCCATACGCCGGTGATGGCGAATTACTGGATGCACAACGGCTTCTTGCAGGTCGAAGGCGAGAAGATGTCGAAGTCGCTCGGCAATTTTGTGACGATTCATGAGTTGCTCAACGAGAATGGACTGGACCGAGTGATCAAATGTGCGATGTTGCAGACGCACTATCGGCAGCCCATTGACTGGACAGCATCGCACTTGACAGGCATCGCCATGAGATTGGACGATCGAGCCAGTGCTCGATTGATGGCTCGAAGCAGCGCTCGATGATTATCACGTGAAATTAGAGCAACGAGTGCCTGAAGCCATTCGCACGAATGGTAGAGCCTTAGCGATGACCAAACTCGATGACGCGTAACTATTCGCGAATGCAGCTTTAGATGCATCTGTGGAATACACGGCAGTTCAAATTGCGAGCTTCATCGGCTTGTTCGACGGCACACGCATCGAATCTCGATGAACGCACGTGTCCGGTACGAACAGTCAGCCGCGCCTGCTGATTTGAAGCGATGCAAATTCTGAATGCTAAGGGTCGGATTGGCAACAGCGCGAGATTGTATCGACAGGCGCAAAGGATTTACGACTGTCGGCATCAGTGGTCATCGGCACGATATGCTAGTCGATCTTGGCACTGAATAAATCTGCAGCTCGATAGCGCAGCATGATGACTTCGCACAAAGAACTGAAGCTCGTGCTCAAAAGGACTTGAAGGAATCCGACCGCATCCGTGACGAACTCGCCAAAATGGGCGTCGTACTTAAAGACTCCAAAGAGGGCACACACCTGGGAGATCGCGCGATGATCGCCCACCCCCAACCAAACCTCGCCATGCGCCCGCTGCTGCCGGCGGACGTGCCGCTGCTCGCGGAAATTTTCCGCGCCAGCATCGAGGAGCTGACCGCCGAGGATTACAGCGAGGCGCAGCAGGAGGCTTGGGCGGAGACTGCCGACGATCTGGAAGCGTTCGGCGCAAAACTTGCCGCCGAGCTGACGCTGGTGGCGACGTTCGCCGGCTCTCCGGTCGGCTTCGCAACGCTTGCCGACAATACGCGCATCGACATGCTCTATGTGCATCCGGCGGCGGCCGGGCAGGGCGCCGGCTCCATGCTGTGCGATGCGCTGGAGAAACTGGCCGCCGCCCGCGGCGCCAAGGAAGTCGCCGTCGAGGCGAGCGATACGGCGAGCGGCTTCTTCGAGAAGCGCGGCTATATCGCCAAGAGCCGCAACACCGTGTTGCGCGCCGGCGAGTGGCTCGCCAACACCACGATGACCAAACCGCTCGCAGCGAAGGAAAGTGCGCCATGAAACGTCCCGACACGCCGTTCCCGCGCCACTGGCTCTACTATCTGATCTTGAAATATGTGGTGATCGCCGCGGCGGTCGCCATGTCAATTTACACCGTCTATCGGCTCTATCTCGGTTAGCACCATGGCACCCCAAAACTCGACATTTTTCGGCATGCGCACCCACCACGTCGTGATCGCGCTCATCGCCATCGTGATCGCGGTGGCGTTGGCGTCCAACTATTATCTGTGGTGAGTACGCATCATGCCGCGTGAACGCCTTTATCTGTTCGACACCACGCTGCGCGACGGCGCGCAGAGCAACGGCGTCGATTTCACGCTGGCCGACAAGCTCGTCATCGCGCGCATGCTCGACGATCTCGGCATCGATTACGTCGAGGCCGGCTATCCCGGCGCCAATCCGACCGACACCAATTTCTTCGCCGAGAAGCGGCCGCTGCGCACCTGCCTCACCGCCTTCGGCATGACGCGGCGGCCCGGCCGCTCGGTATCGAACGATCCCGGCCTGGTCGCGCTGCTCGATGCGCAGGCCGACGCCATCTGCTTCGTGGCAAAGTCCTGGGATTATCACGTGCGCGTCGCGCTGGAGACGACCGAGGACGAGATGCTGGCCTCGATCCGCGACAGCGTGCGCGCCGCCAAGGCCAAAGGCCGCGAAGTGCTGCTCGACTGCGAGCATTTCTTCGACGGCTACAAGGCCAATCCCGCTTATGCGCTGGCCAGCGCCAAGGCGGCCTATGACGAAGGCGCGCGCTGGGTCGTGCTGTGCGACACCAATGGCGGCACGCTGCCGCACGAGGTGGAAAAGATCGTCGGCGAGGTCTGCAAGGCGATCCCGGGCGACCATGTCGGCATCCACGCCCATAACGACACCGAGCAGGCGGTGGCGAATTCGTTTGCCGCGGTGCGCGCCGGCGCGCGCCAGATCCAGGGCACGCTCAACGGGCTCGGCGAGCGTTGCGGCAACGCCAATCTGGTCTCGATCATTCCGACGCTGAAGCTCAAGCCGGAGTTTTCGCAACAATTCGATATCGGCGTGCCGGACGAAAAGCTCCAAACCCTCGCCCATGTCTCGCATACGCTCGACGAGATGCTCAACCGCGCGCCCGACCGCCACGCGCCTTATGTCGGCGAGAGCGCATTCGCCACCAAGGCCGGCATTCATGCCTCGGCGATCATGAAGGAGCCGGCGACCTACGAGCACGTCGCGCCGGAAACCGTCGGCAACCGGCGCAAGCTGTTGGTCTCCGATCAATCGGGCCGCTCCAACGTGCTGGCCGAGCTCGAGCGCATCGGGCTCTCCGTCGACAAGGACGACCCGCGCGTCATCCGCCTGCTCGACGAGGTCAAGGACCGCGAGGCGATCGGCTATGCCTATGAGGCGGCCGATGCGTCGTTCGAGCTTCTGGCGCGCCGCATGCTCGGCAAGGTGCCGCATTATTTCGAGGTGGAGAAAGTTCGACGTCAATGTCGAGCAGCGCGTCAATGCCAAGGGCGAGCGCGTCACCGTGAGCCAGGCCGTGGTCAAGGTGAAAGTCGGCGACGATGTGTTGATCTCGGCGTCCGAAGGCATTGGCCCGGTCAACGCGCTCGATCTCGCGCTGCGCAAGGACCTCGGCAAATACCAGAGTTTTATCACCGGCCTCGAGCTCACCGATTATCGCGTGCGTATCCTCAATGCCGGCACCGAAGCGGTCACGCGCGTGCTCATCGAGAGCGCCGACGAAAGCGGCGAGCACTGGACCACGATCGGCGTGTCGCCCAACATCATCGATGCCTCATTTCAGGCACTGATGGATTCCATCATCTACAAGCTGGTGAAGTCGGGCGCGCCGGCGTGAGTTTTCTATCCCTCCCCCCTTGTGGGGGAGGGCAGGGTGGGGGGTCGGGAGGGAGATTATTTTCGTAGACGCACGCGCAAGCCCGTCGACGCTCGTGCACGACCTCTCGACCCCCACCCCTACCCCTCCCCACAAGGGGGAGGGGATAAGCAAAGAGGAGCCGCCATGATCGATCACATCTCCATCGCCGTGCGCGACATCAAGGCTTCGGCGCGGTTCTATGAAGCGCTTGCTGGCGCCGCTCGGCATGACGCCGGTGCGCGCGTCGCCGAAAACCGTCGGCTTCGGCAAGACCTATCCGGAATTCTGGATCAACGAGCGCGCCCAGCAAAAACCGCTGCCGGAAGACGCCGGCGCCCACATCGCGCTGCGCGCGCCCGACACCAAAGCGGTCGATGCGTTTCACGCCGCGGCGCTCGCCGCCGGCGCCCACTCCGACGGCGCGCCCGGCATGCGGCATGAATATTCGCCGCACTACTACGCCGCCTTCATCCGCGATTGGGACGGCAACCGCATCGAGGCGGTGACGTTTTTGAAGGACGCGAAGTAGTCGTCATTCCGGATTGCCGCGAAGCGGCAAGTCGCGTAGATCGCATAATCGCCGACCGTTCAGTATTTGCACCGATAGTGGCTATGGATTACCGGGTTCGCGCGCGCGCGCCCCGGAATGACGGGATCACATCCGCTCGGCCGGGACCGCCATCGTCTTTTCCGCGTCGGTCACATCGCGGGCGGCGTCGCGCAGCTTCGGCAGAATGTCTTCGACCCGGTCGGCGACGAGACAATCCACCCGCGGCGCCGCCGGAAGAAATTGCTGCGCCCGCATATGGTCGATCAGCGTCGAGCAGCGGATCCCAGTAGCCTTTGATGTTGGCGAGCAGGATCGGCTTCTTGTGGCGGCCGAGCTGCGCCCAGGTGAGCTGCTCGACCAGTTCTTCGAGCGTGCCGATGCCGCCCGGCAAGGCGACGAAGCCGTCGGCGCGCTCGAACATCTTAGCTTTGCGCTCGTGCATGTCGCGGGTGACGATCAGCTCTTGGGCAAGCCGCCGCGGCCGTTCGCGGTTGGTCAAAAATTCGGGGATGATGCCGGTCACGTCGCCGCCGTGTTCGAGCACGGCCTCGGCGAGCGCGCCCATCAGGCCGGTCGAGCCGCCGCCATAGACCAGCCGGATATCGTTTTCGGCGAGGATTTTGCCGAAGCGCGCGCCGTTTCGACAAAGGCCGGATCGGTCCCCGGGCTCGATCCGCAATAGACGCACAGCGCATTGATTTTGCTCATGGAGTCACTTCTCACTAAAAGAACTATGTGGCGTCGATTCGTCCGCGCTGCAAGCGCTTTAGGCGGTAAGCCGCTTTCCGGTGCAGAGCGCGGCAAAACACTCTATATGACGGAAAACACGAGTGGAGGCGGCCCGCGCGGCCGGTCCAGGCCCGGGCTTAAATGAGAGACTTCCAACAACCAGCGCCCAAACGCGAGGCGGCCGCCGACAGCGGCGCCATGCTGCGCACGCTCGCCCATTTGTGGCCCTATATCTGGCCGGCGAACCGGCGCGACCTGAAGAACCGCGTGATCTTCGCGACCGTGCTGCTGTTCGTCGCCAAGCTCGCCACCGTCGCGGTGCCGTTCACCTTCAAATGGGCGACCGATGCGCTGGCCGGCCACGGCACCGCGCCGCTCGGGCCCGACAACGTCATCGCCTGGGCGCTGGCGACGCCGGTGATGATGACGCTGGCCTATGGCGGCATGCGCATCCTGATGGCGGCGCTCACCCAGCTGCGCGACGGCATTTTCGCCAAGGTGGCCATGAACGCGGTGCGGCGGCTGGCGATGCTCACCTTCGATCATATGCACATGCTGTCGCTGCGCTTTCATCTGGAGCGCAAGACCGGCGGACTGACGCGCGTTCTCGAACGCGGCCGCAACGCCATCGAGACCATCGTGCGCATGGTGCTGCTGCAACTGGCGCCGACCGTCGTCGAGCTCGTCCTGATCGTCGCCGTGCTGCTGTTCCATTTCGATTGGCGCTACGTCGTCGTGATCACGATCACGGTCGCGCTCTATATGTGGTTCACCTATCTCGCCACCGAATGGCGCATCAACATCCGCCGCGAGATGAATTCGAGCGACACCGACGCCAACGCCAAGGCGATCGACTCGCTGCTCAACTACGAAACGGTCAAATATTTCTCCGCCGAGGCGCGCGAGGGCGAGCGCTACGACCGCTCGGTGGCGCGCTACGAGGAGGCGAGCGTCAAGGCTTACGTCTCGCTCGCCGTGCTCAACGCCGGGCAGGCGGCGGTGTTCACGCTCGGGCTCGCCGCCACCATGGTGCTGTGCGCCTACGGCATCGAGCACGGCACCAACACCGTCGGCGATTTCGTCATGATCAACGCCATGATGATCCAGCTCTACCAGCCGCTGAATTTCATGGGCCTGGTTTATCGCGAGATCAAGCAGGCGGTGATCGACATCGAGATCATGTTCGCGATGCTGTCGCGCAAGCCCGAGATCGAGGACCGTCCGGGCGCCAAGCCGCTGCAGGTGCATGCCGGCACCATCCGCTTCGACAATGTCTCGTTCGCCTATGAGCCGGCGCGGCCGATCCTCAAAGGCGTGAGCTTCGACGTGGCCGCCGGGCACACCGTCGCCATCGTCGGGCCGTCGGGCGCCGGCAAGTCGACGATCTCGCGGCTGCTCTTCCGCTTCTACGAAGTCACCGGCGGCCGCATCCTGATCGACGGCCAGGATATTCGCGACGTGACGCAGGTCTCGCTGCGCGCCGCGATCGGCATGGTGCCGCAGGACACCGTGCTGTTCAACGACACCATCCGCTACAACATCCGCTACGGCCGCTGGGATGCCAGCGACGCCGAGGTCGAGGAGGCGGCGCGCCAGGCGCAGATCGACGATTTCATCCGCCGCTCGCCCGAAGGGCTACGAGACCGAAGTCGGCGAACGCGGCCTGAAACTGTCCGGCGGCGAGAAGCAGCGCGTCGCCATCGCCCGCACCATCCTCAAAGGCCCGCCGATCCTGTTGCTCGACGAAGCGACCTCGGCGCTCGACAGCCACACCGAGCGGGATATCCAGGACGAGCTCGACCGCGTCGCCCGCGGCCGCACCACGCTGGTCATCGCCCACCGGCTGTCGACCATCGTCGGCGCCGACATGATTTTGGTGCTCGACGACGGCGTCATCGTCGAGCGCGGCACGCACCAGGAGCTGCTCGCGCAAGGCGGCCTCTATGCCAGCATGTGGAACCGGCAGCGCGAGGCGGCAAAGGCCCGCGAGCTTTTGGCCGAGGTCGGCGACGATGGCGCGGCGCCCAATCGCAATCCGCCCGGGGTGACGGACGACACGGAAGTCGCAAGCTCGAACTCATGCCGGCCGCGGACGCTGCGGAGTAGCGATGTCCGTCATCAACTCCATCCGCTCGCAACTCGCGCCGATCCATCCGCAAGGCTATCCGTTCATCGGCGGCTTTGCGCTGGTGAGCCTCGTTCTGTTTTGGTTCTGGCCGCCGCTCGGCTGGCTCGGCACGGTTGCGACGCTGTGGTGCGCGTATTTCTTCCGCGATCCGCCGCGGGTGACGCCGGTGCGCGACGGCATCGTCGTGGCGCCGGCCGACGGCCGCGTTGAGCCAGATCGCCAATGCCGTGCCGCCGAAGGAGCTCGATCTTGGCAAGCGGCCGCTGCCGCGCATTTCCATTTTCATGAGCGTGTTCGATTGCCACGTGAACCGCAGCCCGGTGGCCGGCCGCATCGAACGCATCGTCTATCGCGCCGGCAAATTCCTCAGCGCCGATCTCGACAAGGCGAGCGAGGACAATGAGCGCAACGCCTTCGTCATCGCCACGGCCGCCGGCCAGCGCATCGCGGTGATCCAGATCGCGGGCCTGGTGGCGCGGCGCATCGTGCCGTTCGCGCGCGAGGGCGAGGCGGTCGCCGCCGGCGCGCGCATCGGCATGATCCGCTTCGGCTCGCGGGTGGACGTCTATCTGCCCGAGGGCACGCGCGCGCTGGTCGCCGAGGGGCAGACCGCGATTGCCGGCGAGACGGTGCTCGCCGACCTGCGCGCCGCCGAGGCGGGCCGGACATTTCGCGTGACCTGATAAAGGGTTAACCGAATTGTCGCGCCGCGTGGCCGGGCCTGCCCGGAGCGGCTATAATGCGCTCATGTCCATGCCTCCGCCCCGTTATGACGGCCCACGCCTGCGCTTGCCGAAGCGGCGCTTCCGCCGCATTCCGGTGCGCACGCTGGTGCCCAACGTCATCACGCTGTTGGCGCTCTGCGCCGGCCTGACCGCGATCCGCATGGCGTTCGAGAACCGCTATGTGCTGGCGCTCGCCGCGATCGTCTTCGCCGCCTTTCTCGACGGCATCGACGGCCGCCTGGCGCGGTTCCTCAAAGGCACCTCGCGCTTCGGCGCCGAGCTCGACAGCCTCGCCGACTTCGTCAATTTCGGCGTCGCGCCGGCGCTGATCCTCTATTTCTGGGGCCTGCACGATCTGAAATCGGCGGGCTGGATCGCCGCCATGGTCTTCGCCATCTGCGCCGCGCTGCGCCTCGCCCGCTTCAACGTGATGGTCGACGATCCGGACAAGCCGGCCTGGGCCAGCAATTTCTTCGTCGGCATGCCGGCGCCGGCCGGCGCCATCACCGTGCTGTTGCCGATCTATGTGGCGTTGCTCGGCCTGCCGCGCTCGCAATGGCTGAGCTGGCTGACGCTGGTCTACACGCTCGCCATCGCTTCGCTGATGGTGTCGCGGCTGCCGGTGTTTTCCGGCAAGCGCGTCGGCACCCGCGTGCCGCCCGAAATGGTCGGGCCGGCCGTGGTCGTGGCGGTGCTGTTCATCGCGCTGTTGATCGCTTATCCGTGGATCATCCTCACCGCGGGGACGCTGGCTTATCTCGGCAGCGCTGCCGTTCGGATATTTGTCTTACCGTGGCTACGAGCGGCGTACGCGCGAGAACAGGGCCGAGGCCGGGCCCGCCACGGTGCCGCAGTCCGCGACGGTCAGCATCGTGCCTGCCGCCGACAACGAAGATCGCCCGTCGCGCCTCAATTGAGCCGTATCGTCGGCGCCTACGAAGCGCGTCGCGAGAGATCAAAGCATGCGTGTTGCGCGCCGCACCTTCCTGGCCTCGACCATGGCGTCGGTAGCGGCTCCGGCCGTCATGCGTGTCGCCTTCGCTGACGCGCCGCAATTTTCGCTCAAGCTGCATCATGCGTTCTCCTCGGTGTCGAGCGCGCACGACAAGTTTTTGGCGCCGTGGGCGCGCCAGGTCGAGGCGCAATCGGGCGGCCGCATCCGCATCGATCTGTTTCCCTCGATGCAGCTCGGCGGCGCGCCGGCCGATCTGTTCGACCAGGCGCGCGACGGGGTCGTGGATTTAGCTTGGGCGCAGCCCAGCAATACGCCGGGACGATTCCCGAAGATCGAGGCGTTCGAGCTGCCGTTCGTGCCGTCGCGCCGGGCGCTGGTGAGCTCGAAGGCGGTCGAGGATTACGCGCGCGCCAACCTGGCGGACGAATTCCGCGAGGTGCATCCGATCTGCTTCTCCTGCTCCGACCGCGGCGTGCTGCACACCAACCGGCCGGTCCACACCATCGAGGAAATACGGGATCTGCGGCTGCACGTGCAGACCCGGTTCACGGTCGAAGCGGTGCATTGGCTCGGCGCGGTCGCCGTGCCGATGCCGAGCGCGCAACTGCCGCTGGCGATCGCCCAGCACGTGGTCGACGGCGGCATCGATCCGTGGGACATGGTGCCGACGTTCAAGCTCAACGATCTGCTCAAGACCCACACCGAATTTTCCGATTCGTCGCTGAGCACGACCACATTCGTGCTGGCGATGAACAAGGCGACTTACGACAAGCTGCCGCGCGATCTCAAAACCGTCATCGACAACAATTCCGGCCAGCCCGCGGCGACGCATCGCCGGCGCCATGTGGGACGTGCAGGCCGCGGCCGTCGTCGACATGGTCGTCAGCCCGCGGCGATCCGATCACCACGTTGCTGCCGGAGGCCGTGGCGCATTGGCGCAAAGCGACCGAGCCGGTGATCGAGGCCTGGCTGAAAGACATGAAGGAGCACAAGGTCGACGGCGGCAAGCTCCTCGCCAACGCTCGCGCGCTGCAGGCGAAATACGTCAATGAGCCAGAACCGCAACCGCCCCAGCCGGCGCGGGAGCCGCAGCCCGACGAAGCCAAAGCCGACGCGGCCGCGCCGCCGAAAGTCGAGGCGACTTCTTCAACGCCGACGCCTTCGACGCCAACGCCGCCAAAGCCCGCGGTCAAGCCGGCGGCGTCACCCGCCACGCCAACGGCCCCGCCGACGCCCGCGCCGACCGCAGCTGCGCCATCGCCGGCTCCAGCGGTCAAACCTGCAGCGCCGACCGCACATCCGGCGCCGGCGACAGCCGCAGTAACGCCGCGCTCCAAGTCCTGCTCCAGCCGCGCCGCCCGCTGCGACTCCGGCTCCACCTCCGCCCCCAGCGCCGGTCGCAAGCCCGCCGCCAGCGCGCACCAACGCCGCCTGTCGCGGCGGCGCCCGTGCCGGTGCACCCGCCGCCGCCAAAGACTCTCGATATTCCGCTGTAGGCAGTTTCGCCGCGCCGCTGGACTATTGCGGCAGCGGATGGCCGGGCATCAGATCGTAGGGATGTTTCCAGCCCGGCAGCGCTTTGATGCGATCGAGCCAGGCGGCGATGTTCTTGTGCGTGCCGGCGATGTCGAAGCCGAACTCTTCGGGCGGGTAATAAAGGTACGCGACCAGCGACAGGTCGGCGATGGTCGGCTCCGCGCCGAGAATGTAAGGGCGGCCGGCGAGGCGCTTGTCGACAATGCCGAGCGTGTTGTCGATGCGGCCTTTGAGGAATTCCATCACCGCCGGATGGCCGGCGGGTTTGGCAAAATTGCGCAGGAAGCGATACGGCCCGAGAAAGCCGTTGACCTTCTGATTGTCGAAAATGATCCAGCGCAGCGCTTCGAGCCGCTCGTCCTCGCCGCGCGGCAGGAATTTTTTGGAATGCTCGGCGAGATAGGTCAGGATCACGCCGGACTGGCTCAGTTTCTTGCGCGCCGTGAACGAGCACCGGCACTTCGCCCATTTCGTTGACGCTCGCTGCGCCATTCCGGCGAGCGCTGCACGCCTTTGCCGAAGAAGTCGACGAACACCGGCTGCCAATCGGCGCCGATCAGATTGAGCATCAGCGCGGCGCGATACGCGTTGCCGGACTGGGCGAAGCAGTGCAGCTGATATTCGGGCATGTTTATCCTTGCGAAGATTTAATGCGACAGCGAGAGCGTGCCGCCGTTGTCGTCTTTTCCTTCAAAATGTCCGCCGGTGAATGACAGCTGCGCCAGCGGCTGGCCCTTGTGATCGCGAATGATCAGCGCGTCGTGCTCGAAGGTCCACTTGCGGCTGGTGAAGAAATTTCCGGGACAGCCGCCCTCGGGCGCGATCGTGCCTTGGGCGGCGCCGGGCGCATCGCCGAGCGTCATGAAGCAGGCGCCGCCCGCGGCCGCCGTGAGCCGCCAGCGTCCGGCCAGATCGATCGGCGGTGGCGTCGGCGGCGGCGGGGAGGGCGGTGGCGCAGCGGCGACCGGCGGCGGTTCGGGTTTTGGCGCGCTGGCGCAGGCCGCTGAGCGCGGCGAGCACGAGCAAAGCAACGGCCGCTATTCGCGCCGTGCCTGCCCCAAATTGCTATGCGTTTGAAAGCCGGACATCACCGCATCGTCGGGATGACGAATTCGGCGCCTTCCTTGGTGCCCGACGGCCAGCGCGCGGTCACCGTCTTGGTCTTGGTGTAGAAGCGGATCGAATCCGGGCCGTGCTGATTGAGGTCGCCGAAGCCCGAGCGCTTCCAGCCGCCGAAGGTGTAGTAGGCCAGCGGCACCGGGATCGCGAAATTGACGCCGACCATGCCGACCTGGACGCGGTTGGTGAAATCGCGCGCGGTGTCGCCGTCGCGGGTGAAGATGGCGACGCCGTTGCCGTATTCGTGCTCGGACGGCAGCCGCACCGCTTCCTCGTAATCCTTGGCGCGCACCACCGACAGCACGGGTCCGAAAATCTCTTCCTTGTAGATCGTCATGTCCGGCTTGACGTCGTCGAACAGGCAGCCGCCGATGAAATTGCCGCTTCTCGTAGCCCTGGAGCTTGAAATTGCGGCCGTCGACCACGAGCTTGGCGCCTTCCTTGACGCCGTGATCGATGTAGCCACGCACTTTGTCGAGCAGCTGCTTGGTCACCATCGGGCCGTAGTCGGCCTGGGTGTCGGTCGAAGGGCCGATCTTGAGGCCTTCGACCCGCGGGATCAGTTTTTCGACCAGAATGTCGGCGGTCTTCTTGCCGACCGGCACGGCGACCGACACCGCCATGCAGCGCTCGCCGGCGGAGCCATAGCCGGCGCCGATCAGCGCATCGACCGCCTGGTCCATGTCGGCGTCCGGCATCACGATCATGTGGTTCTTGGCGCCGCCGAAGCATTGCACGCGTTTGCCGTGCGCGGTGCCGGTTGCGTAAATGTATTCGGCGATCGACGACGAGCCGACGAAGCCGATCGCCTTTACGCGCGGGTCGGTGAGCAATGTGTCGACCGCTTCCTTGTCGCCGTTGACGACATTGAGCACGCCCGGCGGCAATCCGGCCTTCAGAAACAGTTCGGCGATGCGCATCGGCACGGACGGATCGCGCTCCGAGGGCTTGAGAATGAAGCAATTGCCGCAAGCGATCGCCGGGGCGCATTTCCACAACGGGATCATGGCCGGGAAGTTGAACGGCGTGATGCCGGCGACGACGCCGAGCGGCTGGCGGATCGAATAAAGGTCGATGCCGGGACCGGCACCCTCGCTGTATTCGCCCTTCATCAAGTTCGGGATGCCGCAGGCGAACTCGACCACTTCAAGCCCGCGCTGGATGTCGCCCTTGGCATCGGCAAAGGTCTTGCCGTGCTCGGACGAGAGCAACCGCGCCAGATCGTCATATTCGCCCTGGATCAGCTCCAGGAACTTGAACATGACGCGGGCGCGGCGCTGCGGATTGGTGGCGGCCCAGGCCGGGAACGCGGCTTCGGCATTGGCGATCGCGTTTTCGACCTCGGATTTATTGGCGAGAGCCACCTTGGCCTGCACCTCGCCGGTATTGGGATTGAACACGTCGCCTTGCCGCCCCGAAGCGCCCTTCACCTCCTTGCCGCCGATGAAGTGGCCGATGTCACGCATGTCTGGTCTCCCTGGAAAACGAACGGCGCCTCAGCCGCATGGCTTTGGACCTATTGTGCTGGTTTTTTCCGCGACGGTCACGGGGGTCGCCTAGCCAATCAGCGACCGCACCGTCTCGATCGGCATCAGCATGACGCGCTCGCCAAGAGGAGAAAGCGTGAAGCCATGGCGTTCATAAAAGCCGACAGCGGTTTCGTCGATGGCATGGGCCACAACGCCCCGGATTCCGGCGATCTCGGATGCCGCCAGGCATCGCCGCAGCGCGTCCGCCAACAAAGCCGATCCCAGACCTCGGCCGCGCCATTGCGCGTCGACTGCAAGGCGGCCAATCAATAACAACGGGACCTGTGCCGGCAAGCCGCGCCTTAGCTTTGCCGAAGGGAGCGCGTTGCGCTGTTCCACGGCTGCCGAGATGGAAAAATAGCCGACGACCCGGTCCGGCTGTTCGGCGATGCAAACCACGTATGTCCGCGCCGACAATCCTTCGCTTGAGTGCGCCCGCTCACGCAGCCACTGGTCAAGCGAGGGATGAACACCATTGGCAAACCCGGAAATGTCGTGCCCTGCACCAAGCGGCTCTGGAGGGCGAAGTTGCGGCGCAGCGGCGCTCACGCCTGCCACGGCGCCTTGCGGTTCAAGCGGTCACGGATCTTGGTGGCTGGCTTGGGTGGCGCATCGAGCAACGCCAAAAACCGCGCATGCGCGGCATCGTCGAGGAAGAAGGTACGCTGGTCGAGGATCGTATCCTCGGCACGACGGCGCGCGCTCTCCAGCATGAACTCCGAAAGTTTTTGACCTCGCAACGCCGCGGCGCGATTGAGTATGGCCTTCGCCTCCGCGGAAGCGCGGATTTGGATGACGTCGTCTTTGCGTCGCGTTGATGTAGGCATGGCTCAGCTCAAAAGGCGCAGTCAGTATTGATGACTGTATTGACATTGTCAATACAAATCGCCATCCCGCAGCACCAAAGTCCCACCGGTAACCGTCCCTTAAGCGCGGCGACGGTAGTTTAGGGGCCAGCCCGTCAGGGTTGCCTGGTCGCTGGTGGGAGCGGGTTTTATGGACATTGCAACAGGCCTCGGCTTGGTCGCCGGGGCGACCGTCGTCGCGACCCTGATGCTGATGGGCGGCGACCTGCGCATGTTCGTGAGCGACCATGCCGTCATCATCATTTTCGGCGGCTCGTTTTCCGCAACCCTGATCCGTTTCCCGCTGACCGCGATCTTCCACGGCCTGCCGCTCGGCGCCAAATTCGCCTTCACCATGCGGCGCACCACCCAGCGCGAGCTGGTCGACGAGATCGCGGCGCTGGCCGAGATCGCGCGCAAGCAGGGACCGATCGGCCTGGAAAAGGTCGAGATCGAGGACCCGTTCCTGGCCAAGGGCATTCGCTTCGTCGCCGACGGCTATGACGCTGACTTCATCCGCGACAATCTCGAGCGTGACCGCGACAACTTCCTCACCCATCTCGACGAGGGCCAGAAAATCTACCGCGCGGTCGGCGACTGCGCGCCGGCCTTCGGCATGATCGGCACGCTGGTCGGCATGGTGCAGATGTTCGCCAACATGACCGATCCGTCAAAACTCGGCCCGTTCATGGCGACGGCGCTTCTGGCGACGCTCTACGGCGCGGTGGTGGCCAACCTGATGTGCCTGCCGATCGCCGACAAGCTGCATCTCAAACTGGTCGACGAGGAGATCAATCGCACGCTGATCATCGACGGCGTGCTGATGATGCGCGATTCCAAGAGCCCCACCTTGGTGCGCGAAATGCTGCTGGCCTACCTGCCGGAAAAACACCGGCACGAAGAGCCGGAGCCGGTGCCGGCCTGACCGGGCGGCGGAGCGCATAAACCATGGCGCGGCGCAAGGAAGCTCATGGCGGCGGCCACGGCTGGTTCGTCACCTTCGCCGACCTCATGGGTCTGTTGGTGAGCTTCTTCGTCATGCTGGTCGCGTTCTCCAACCAGGACCAGCAGAAGCTGCAAATCGTCGCCGGCTCGATGCGCGATGCCTTCGGCGTGCAGAACAATGTGCGCTATTCGGGCATCATCGAGGTCGACGGGCTGCCGACCCGGCCGAAGCTGAAGAACGCAGCCCACATCCAGCCCGAAGACGCCTCCGCCACGCCGACGCCGGACGAGCACGACCACAATCGCGAAATCGGTGCGCACTTCAAGAACGACCAGGCTTTTGCGCTTGCCGCGGCTTCGCTGCGCCAAGCGTTGCAAGACATGCCGGAGCTCACCGAGGCCTCCAAGCACATCATGGTCGAGGAGACCAAGGAGGGGCTCAATATCGAGATCGTCGACCAGGACGGCCGCTCGATGTTCCCGGAAGGCGCCAAGGAGCCCTACGAGCGCACCCGCGTCATCATCCAAAAACTTGCCGGCCCGCTCAAAGCGACGCCGTACCGAGTGTCCATCACCGGCCACACGGCGGCGACTCGCATCGCGCCGCAGCCCGATCACGGGCCGTGGAATCTGTCGGCCGACCGCGCCAATACGGTGCGCCAGATTCTCGAAGAGCAGGGCTACCCGTCGGCCAATTTCTACCAGGTGGCCGGCAGGGCCGACACCGATCCGCTGTTTCCCGACGACCCCTTCATGGCCGCCAATCGCCGCGTGACCATCACTTTGATGCGCGAGGCGCCGCCGGTTCCGCCGGATTTGAAGCCTTAACCCGCGGCCCAGCGCCGGCATAGCCCGAACCCGCCGCTGCCCTCGGGTTGCGCATGACTCCGGGGCACGGAGGGTGTATAGGCGCTGCCCTGCATCCGGAAACGGAACAGGTATCAGGAGCAGGGCCAGACCCTGTTTCAATCTTAATGACAGGCATCGTGAGCGCTCCGGTCGGGAGCGAAACGCCGGTGGACGGCAGCGCCGACGCTCGTTCCAGCGCGGGACTTTGGGGTCTCGCGCTGGGCAGCATCGGCGTCGTCTATGGCGATATCGGCACTAGCCCGCTTTACGCCTTTCGCGAAGCCATCATCGCTGCCTCCGCGCCGAATGCCGCCGAACTGCCGCGGGAAACCGTGCTCGGCGTCGTGTCGCTGATCCTGTGGGCACTGTTCATCATCGTCACGCTTGAAATACGTCGTCATTTTGCTGCGCGCCGACAACAATGGCGAGGGCGGCACGCTCACCCTCATGGCGCTGGCGACGCGTGCGGTCGGCCGTTTCGGCAAGGCCGCGGGCGTCGTCGCGCTCCTCGGCATCATCAGCGCGGCATTGTTCTATGGCGATGCGGTGATCACGCCGGCGCTGTCGGTGCTGTCCGCCGTCGAAGGTCTCGATATCGCCACGCCGGCATTCCACGGTTACGTCGTACCGATCACGATCGTGATCCTGCTGGTATTGTTTGCGTTCCAGTCGCGCGGCACCGCAAAGGTCGCGGCGCTGTTCGGGCCGATCACCGCGATCTGGTTTGTGGCCATCGCCATACCCGGCGTGATGTGGATCGCCGCCGATCCCGGCATATTGTGGGCGCTCAATCCGTTTCACGGCGTCTACTTTCTCTTGCATCACGGCATGATCGGCTTGGTCACGCTCGGCGCGGTGTTCCTTGCCGTCACTGGAGCCGAAGCGCTTTATGCCGATCTCGGGCATTTCGGCCGTGGGCCGATCCAACTGGCTTGGCTCGGCCTGGTGCTGCCGTCATTGGCGCTGAATTATCTGGGGCAGGGCGCGCTGGTATTCGCCAATCCGAAGGCGATCGAAAATCCGTTCTTCCTGATGTATCCGGACTGGGCGCTCATCCCCATGGTGGTGCTGGCCACCGCGGCGACGGTGATCGCCAGCCAGGCGGTCATTACCGGCGCCTATTCGCTGTCCAGCCAGGCGATCCAGCTCGGCTTGCTGCCGCGGCTGGAAGTCCGCCACACCTCGGCGCATCAGGCCGGCCAGATCTATATGCCGCGCGTCAACGGGCTGTTGCTGACCGGCGTGCTGCTCCTGGTCGCGCTGTTCCGCTCGTCGAGCGCGCTGGCGTCGGCCTACGGTATCGCCGTCACCGGCACCATGGTGGTCACCTGCATGATGGCCTTCATCGTCATTTGGCGGCTGTGGCACTGGTCATTTCTTGCCGCAGCAGCCTTGATGCTGCCGTTCCTGCTGATCGACCTGACGTTTCTCTCGGCCAACTTGCTCAAGGTGGTGGAGGGTGGCTGGGTGCCGCTGGCGATCGGCGGCGTGATCATGCTGGTGATGTATACGTGGCGCCGCGGCAGCCGGCTTCTCTACGAAAAGACCCGCCGCCTCGAGACGCCGCTGGAAGACCTGGTGCGGATGCTGGAGCGCAAGCCGCCGCAGCGCGTGCCGGGAACGGCGGTGTTCCTCACCAGCGATCCGAAAAGCGCGCCGACCGCGCTGATGCACAGCCTCAAGCACTACAAGGTGCTGCACGAAAAGAACGTCATCATCAGCGTCGAGACCACGCACACGCCGCGGGTGGAGAGCTCAAAGCGCGTGGAGATCGAGCAGGTCGGCTCGACCTTCATGCGGATCAGGCTGCGCTTCGGTTACATGGAGTCGCCGAACATTCCCCGCGCGCTCGCCATCGCGCGCAAGCTCGGCTGGCAGTTCGATATCATGTCGACGTCGTTCTTCTTGTCGCGCCGCGCGCTGCGGCCGGCGCCGCATTCGGGCATGCCGCGCTGGCAGGACCGCCTGTTCATCTGGCTGGCGCGTTCCGCCAACGACGCCACCGACTATTTCCAGATCCCGACCGACCGGGTGGTCGAGGTTGGTACGCAGGTGACCGTCTAACCCCCTTTGATTTTCAACGCCGCTGACGCAAGCTGTGCGCCGGCCGGGTTTCACCTTCGCCAAGAGAGCGACCAGGAGATCGACCATGTCCGATCAACCCCCCAGCGTGCGCGACCTGACGCCGGAAGACGTGGCGCGCGGCCTGACCGAAGGCCGCATGGTGCTGGTCGACGTGCGCGAGCTGAACGAGACCGCGATCGAACGTTATCCCGGTGCTGTCATCGTGCCCTTGTCGGCGTTCGATCCGGCCGTCATCCCCGCGCCGGAAGGATGCGAGGTGGTGTTTGCCTGCCGCTCCGGCCGCCGCTCGGTGACCGCTTCGCTTGCGGCGCAAGAGCAGGGCTACCCCTATGGCTCGCATCTGGCGGGCGGGATTTTGGCGTGGAAAGCCGCAGGCCTGCCGACCGAAACGGAATGACTGCGCGCCGGTTCTTTCTCGCCCTGGTCGTTGCGATCGTTGCCGCTGCCGTCCCCGCAACCGCCGCGGAGCGCGTCGTCAATTTCTACAGCTGGTCGGACTATGTCGCGCCGACGGTGTTCGACGATTTCACCAAGGAAACCGGCATCGCAGTCCGCTACGACAGCTTCGACGGCAACGATACGCTCGAAGCAAAACTGTTCGCCGGCCAATCCGGCTATGACGTCGTGGTGCCGACCGCGTATTTCCTGGCGCGGCAGATCGAGGCCGGCCTTTATCGAAAACTCGACAAGTCCAAACTGCCTAATCTCGCCTACGCCTGGCCGGAGATCGCCGATCGCCTGGCCGTCTACGATCCGGGCAATCAATATGCCGTCAATTACATGTGGGGCACGACCGGCATCGGCTACAACGTCAAGGCGGTGCGCGACATCCTCGGGCCGGACGCGACGATCGACAGCTGGGATGACGTGTTCGATCCGGAAAAAATCAAAAAATTCAAGGATTGCGGCATTCACTTTCTGGATTCATCCGACGACGTCATGTCGGCTGGTCTCAACTATCTGCATCTTGATCCGAATTCGGGCAATCCGGCGGACCTCGAAAAGGTCACCGACCTTCTGATCAAAATCAGGCCCTACGTACGCAAATTCCATTCGCTGGAATATCTCAATGCGCTGGCGACCGGCGAGATTTGCTTTGCCTTGGGCTTTTCCGGCGACGTCAAGCAAGCGCAGCGGCGCGCGGCCGAGGCGAAAGCGGGCATCGATCTCGGTTACGCCATCCCGAAGGAAGGCGCGCAATTGTGGCTGGACAATCTCGCCATTCCGAACGACGCCCCGCACGTCGCCGAGGCCCACGCGCTGATCGATTATCTGCTCAAGCCCGAAGTCGCGGCGAAGAATACCAACTACGTGTTCTACGCCAACGGCGACCGGCCCAGCACCTTCATCGACGGTGCCATCCGCGACGACCGCACCATCTATCCGGACGCAACGACCATGGCGCACCTCTACACCATCTTGGCCCGCGACCAGAAGACGGAGCGGTTGGTCAATCGCCTTTGGACGCGGATTAAGACGGGCCGGTGAGGCGGCGCCATGAGCACGGTCAGCTACGCATTTGACGCAAATTTCGATGTCGACGTGCCGCTCTTGATCGTCGGCGCCGGCGCGGCCGGGTTGTGCGCGGCGCTGGCGGCGAAAGAAGCCGGCATCGAGCCATTGGTGATCGAGCGCGACACTGTGCCGGCCGGCTCGACGGCGCTATCGGCGGGACTCATTCCTGCCGCGGCAACGCGGTTCCAGCGCGCCAAAGGCATCATGGACAGCCCGCAACTCTTTGCCGCCGACATTCAACGCAAGGCGAAAGGCGAGGCGGATGCCGCCGTCGTCGACGCCGTGGCGCATGGCGCGGGCCCGCTGGTGGAATGGCTCGCGGATCGCTACGGCTTGCCGTTCGACGTGGTCGACAACTTCAACTATCCGGGCCATTCGGCCTTGCGCATGCACGGCTTGCCGACTCGCACCGGGTTGGAGCTGATCAACCGGTTGCGACATGCCGCGGAGACCAGCGATATCGCCATCATCTCTGAACGCATTGCAGATGGACTGTTGGCGGAGCCCGACGGCCGCATCCGCGGCGTGGAGATTTTGCGCGGTGACGGCAGGCGCGAGCGTGTCGGCTGCGAAGCTCTCATCCTTGCCTGCAACGGTTTTGGCGGCAATCGGGACCTCGTCCGTCGCTTCATTCCCGAGATGGCTGACGCGCTCTATTTCGGCCATCCGGGAAACCACGGCGACGCCGTCATGTGGGGGGAAGCACTCGGCGCGAAGCTGTCTCACCTCGGCGCCTATCAAGGCCACGGCTCGGTCGCGACACCGCACAATATCCTGATCACCTGGGCTGCGATCATGCAGGGTGGAATTCAGATCAATCGCGACGGTTTGCGGTTCTGCGATGAATCGCAAGGCTACTCCGAGCAAGCCGCGGAAGTTCTTCGCCAGCCCGGCGCAATCGCCTGGAGCGTCTTCGATGCGCGGATTGCATCGGTGGCGCGGCAGTTCGAAGATTTCCGCGACGCCGAACGCGCCGGCGCCATACTGACCGGCCGCACCGTCGAAGACCTCGCGGGTGCCATGCGCGTGCCGGCGGCGACGTTCGCCGCGGAGTGGGCAGACGTTGAAAATCTAAAGGCAAAGCGCGGGCAAGATCGCTACGGTCGTCAATTCGCGCCGGAAGAGCGTTGCGTCGAACCCTTCCATGCGGTCAAGGTCACCGGCGCATTGTTCCACACCCAAGGCGGTCTTGCGATCGACGGCGTTGGCCGTGTCCGGCGCAACGACGGGACGTTATTTCCAAATCTATTTGCAGCCGGCGGCGCGGCGGCTGGCGTATCAGGCTCAAGCGCGGCCGGTTATCTGTCCGGCAATGGTCTTTTGACCGCAACCGTCCTTGGCCGTCTGGCGGGGCAGGCGGCGGCCCAGCAGTGCCATGGCCAGTCCGTCGTTATTGAAAAATCTCCTTCTGCAGACGATCTGCGCTGAGGACCCCAAACAGGAAGGGGAGTCCCGGGTGGCTCTTCACGGCCTCGTTCGAGACGTCCACCACCCACGGCAAGACCCATGTCTTCTGGAAGAAATGCCAGATCTTGCATCCCTTTTGCGTGCGCGCGACAAAGGTCGCGGCGGAGTTGGGATCAAAAAATACCAAGAGGATGATGCCGGTGACGGAAAGTTTCGTGAATCCCAGTTTGCCGGTAACATCGAGCATTTCCTGCACGATTTCATCGAACCGGTTCGCTAGGCCGACGATCTCTTCCGACGCCAGCCGATCGGCTTCCACCGCGGCGATCACGACAGGCTGAGCCAGAACGTATTTGTACCAAACCGCGGCTGCCCATTTGGGTATCTTGTCCAGATGTTGCTGGATGCGCTCCTGATCGGAAACAGGTTCAGGCACACCGGCCGGCGAATTTTGTGCAGCCGCCATGGCAATCGAACTCGGCTTATCCCGATCTGTAGACAGGCCGGCTAGCGTAAGGTCGCTCGCCCGAGGCCGAAAGTCCAAATGCAACATCGCCTGCGCCAGCTTTTGATAGAAGACCGCCTTATCCATATCCGCCCCTCGTCGATTGAATTCCGAATATATCCGGCGCAGAGTTTAGATCGAGCGGTTGACGCCGCCGTCGACGACAATGGTCTGGCCGGTGAGGTAGCCGGCTTGCGGCGAGCAGAGATAGGCGCAGAGATCGCCGATTTCATTCGGCTGTCCCATGCGGCGCACCGGAATGCTTTGCGAAAAGCGCTTGAATAGCTCGTCGGGCGTTACGCCCAAGCTCTTCGCGCGTGCGGAAAGAATTTCGGTGAGGCGATCGGTCATGATGGGACCGGGCGCGATATTGTTGACGGTGATGCCGTATGGCGCGAGATCCGACGCAATGGTTTTGGCCATGACCGTGACGCCGGCGCGCACCGAATCCGAGACGACAAGATCGGTCATCGGCTCTTTCACGCCATAGCCGGTCAGGTTGACGATGCGGCCGCGCCGTGACGCCTTCAGGGCCGGCAATGCCTCGCGTATCAGGCGAACGGCGCTCATCAGATTGAGCTGGTAGGCAATATCCCAGTCGCTATCGCCGGCCTTTTCGAAGGGCGCGGTCGGCGGTCCGCCGGCATTGGTGACGAGGCAATCGAGACCGCCCAATGCGGCAACGGCCTCGGCCACAACGCGTTTCACCTCCTCGGGCCGCGAAACGTCGGCAGCGGAATAACCGGCGGCGCCAATCTCCGCCGCCGCCCGCTCGAGCTCTTCGGCGTTGCGCGAACAGACGAAGACGCGGGCACCTTCGCCGGCCAAGGCTTTGGCGCAAGCCTTGCCTAGTCCCTTGCTGGCGCCGGCAACAAAAACCCTGCAGTCTTTCAAACCGAGATCCATGGGGAAACCTTTCGGCGGCGAGGCAGGCCGCCAATCTTTCTTGCTGTTTTCTTGAGCGCCAAGCTAGGACATGATCGAACGATAGCCAATGTACCTTTGGTGCGACCGTCAACGGGGGAGGCGATGCCGATCAAGTCGAAATATCTGTTCGTCGTCAGCATGGACGTCGACCCCGATAAGGAGGCGCTGTTCAACGAGGTCTACGACAGCGAGCACGTGCCCAATCTTTTGCAGGTGCCGGGCGTCCATGCCGCAGCCCGCATGGCGGGGGAGCCGTTCGTCCTGAACATCGGCGGCGAAGAGAAGCGGATCGCGCAGGATGGTCCGCGCTATACGGCGCTCTACGAGATCGACGGGCCTCAGTGCTGGTCAGCCGCGAATGGGCGCAGGCCTCCGAAAGAGGGCGCTGGCCCGACGAAGTGCGCCCCTACACCCGCAACCGGCGGCACGCGCTCTACAAGTTGGGCTAGAGCGCTTCCGTCGTCCGCCGGTCAATCGATCGCGCGGGCGATGGCGCGCGCGGCGCCCGTCGGAGCCGGCGATGTTGAGGCCGAGGAACATGATTTGGCGCGACGGCCGGCGAGCCGCTTGGCTTGCGGCAGCTTCGCGATGTCGCTTCCGCTTCGTGCCGGCGACGCATAATCCGGTGATTCCGTAAAAGAAGGTGCCGGCGTGGTGCGCCTCGCGCAAATGCGTCCACCATCGTTCAACATCCGTGGCCGATAGCAAACCCGACTGCTGCGCGCGCGCAAGATGGCCACCGAGGAGCAGCTCCACGAATGGGCAATTCAGAATTATGGTCTGAGGGGTGATGGAAATATCCGTCATGCCGTGCTGCTTGAACAATCGCGGGAGCTGCCGGCCGATCCAGCCGTTTTTGAAGCTGTCGCAGAACGAGCGTGTTATCAGCCGGGTGGTCTGCGTGTATGGGCTATCGACGAACTGAGTCTCCCAGTCCATATCAAACATCGACAGCCGGCCTCCGCGACGGGTCACGCGGACCATCTCGGCGAAAGCCCGCTCGGCGTCTGGAACATGCATCAGCATCCGTTCAGTGCGACACGCGTCGAAGGTTGCATCCGCGAAGCGAAGCGCCTGGGCATCGCCGACCTCGAAGTCCGCGGGCAAATCGAGCGCCTCGGCACGGCGGCGTGCTTCGAGTATCATGGTTTCGCTTGCGTCGACGCCGATGGCGCGCCCGTGGCGCCCCACCATTCGGGCGATCTCAAATGTATCGTCGCCCGTCCCGCATCCGACGTCGAGGACCTTTTCGCCGCCGGTCAGTTGCAGTCCGGCGAGAATGACAGGCTTGCCGGCGACGACGCCCGGCAATTTGTTTCGCTCGTCTAAAAATCGCTTAAAGAAGTCCGGCTTCTCGGTATTATCGACGGCGGAGAAGAGGGTGATATCCTCGGGCCCAGTCATATCAATGACATTCGATGTTCGACGTGCTGGGCCTGCCGCCAACTAACAACAGTTCGGCGCGCGCCGCCGGCAACGCATGGTGAAAGTAACACGACCTTGCGGGCGAGGGAATGAAGGCGTGTGCTGCCTGCCGGATGCAGTGCTTTGCCGGCCATATCACGTGTGCCGACTGGCGGTTGCCAAATAGGCATGTTCCAGCCGGTGCGGCAGATCGGCCTCGCCGGTTCCGGCTTCCAGCACGATCGATCCGCGCGCCAGCGCATAGACGCGATCGGCGAGCGCCAGCGCTTTCTCGATCAACTGCTCGACCAGCAGCACCGCGGTGCCGGCCTCGCGCAGCCGCCGCACCACCACGAGCACGCGATCCACCAGGACCGGCGACAGGCCGGCGGAAGGCTCGTCGAGCATGAGCAGGCGCGGCCGTCGCACCAGACCCTGCGCCACCGCCAATATCTGCTGCTGGCCGCCGGAGAGCGCGGCCGCGCGTTCGTGGCGCTTGGCGGCGATTTCGGGAAACAGCCCGAGCGCCTCCTCGACACGCGCCGTGCGCTCGCCGCGCGGCAGGTCGTAGGCCGCGAGCAGCAGATTGTCGAGCACCGCGAGCTGGGTGAACACGCGGTGTCCCTCGACCACATGCGCGAGGCCCGCTTTGACGGTATCGCGCGGGCTCGCTCCGGCGAGATCGCGGCCGGCGAAACGCACGCTTCCCGACCACGGCAGCAGTCCCGACACCGCGCGCAGCAACGTGGTCTTGCCGGCGCCGTTCGGGCCGAGCAGCGCCACCACCTCGCCGGCGCCGATCGTCAGATCGACGCCGTGCAGCACGCCGATCTTGCCGTAGCCGCTCGAGAGGCCGGCGACGTCCAGCAGCGGGTCAGCCGCCGAGATAGGCATTGACCACCTCCCGGTGCGAGCGGATTTCGGCCGGCGTGCCGGCCGCCAGGTTCTTGCCGAGATTGAGCACGGTGACGTGATGGCAGATGTCGAAGATCAGATCGGCGTGATGCTCGACCAGCAGCACGCCGGTGCCGGCGCGCGCGATCGCCACGATCAGCGCGCCGAGCCGCCCGATCTCCTCGGCCGAGAGCCCGGCCGCCGGCTCGTCGAGCAACAGGAACGCCGGGCGCAGCATCAGCGCGCGCGCGATTTCGGTGAAGCGCAGCTCGCTGTGCTGCAGCCGGTCGGCGCGCACGGCGGCGAGACGCTCCAGCCCGACCGCCGCCAAGCGCCAGCATGGCGGTGTCGCGCAGCATGGCTTCGTCGCGGCGATGGCGCGGCAGCGACAGCAGCGATTCGACGAACGTGCACTTGCCGTCGATGGTGCCGCCGATCATGACGTTCTGCAGCACCGACGCCGAGCCGACGATGCGCGGGGTCTGGAACGTGCGCGCGATCCGCATATGCGCGCGCGCGGTGCCGCGCCAGCACCGGCAGCGCGGCACCGTTCAGCCTGACCGCGCCGGACTGCTGGCGCGTAGTAGCCGGAGATGACGTTCAGCGTCGTGGTCTTGCCGCTGCCGTTGGGGCCGATCAGGCCGTGCACCTGACCCGAGCGGATTTCGAGGTCGAGGCCGTCGATCGCGTGCACGCCGCCGAAGGCCAGCGCCACCTGTTCCAGCGTCAAGGCGCCGGCGTCGGCGCGGCGTGGCGAGCAGGCGCGTCGAGCAGCTCGGGCCGCGGGACGATGGCGCGGCCGCTCTCGAGCGGGCGGCGGTTCTTGAAATCCAACAGCTCGGCAATGCCGCCCGGCATCGCCAGCACGATGACGAGCAGCAGCACCGCATAGAGGAATGTCGACCACGCCACCAGGGGCGCGGCGAATTCCGGCAGCACGGTCAGGAGAATGGTGCCGAGCAGCGGCCCGAGGATCGAGCCGCGCCCGCCGATCAGGATGGCGATGAAGAACAGCACCGACAGGTCGAGCGTGAAGGCGTCCGGCGTGATGTAGGATTGCAACGAGGCAAACAGGCCGCCGGCAATCGCGGCGACGGCGCCGCTGAACAGGAACACCGCTCCCAGCAGCGCGGGCTTGGCGATGCCGCAGGCTTCGGCGGCGACCTCGGCGTCGCGGATCGCGGTCAGCGCGCGGCCGAAGCGGCTCGCCGCGATATTCGCCGTCATCCAGGTGCAGATCGCCGCGAGCCCGAAGCAGAAATAATAGAAGCCCCACTGCGAATCGAACGGCTTCGGAAACACCGGTCCGGCAACGCCGACGCCGCCGCCGGTCACGCTCTGCCAGGCCAGCGCCACCTGGGTGACGATGGTGGCGAAGCCAAGCGTCGTGATGGCGAAATAGAAGGTGCGCAGCCGCAGCGCCGGCAGCCCGACGATCAAGCCGAACATGGCGCCGACCACGGCCGCGATCGCCAGCGCCAGATAGGGCGACAGCGCCGGCGTGACGTTGCCGGCCACAAGCACGCTCGTGGTGTAGGCGCCGAGCGTGAGCAGCGCCACCCAGCCGATCGCGATCTGGCCGGCGAAGCCGACGACCAGGTTGAGGCCGGACACCAGCACCCAATAGACGCAGGCGCGGGTCGCGATCACGCCCCAATAGCCGCCGCCGAACAGCGGGAACGCGACGCCGATAACGAGCAGCGCCAGGAACGGCAGCGCCACGCCGAGCGTGCTCGTTGCCCCGAGCGCGTCGGCACGGCCCGGGCGCACTTGTGCCATCGGCATATCCATCAAACGCGGCGTTGCACGGCGGCGCCGGCGAGGCCTTCGGGGCGCGCCAGCAGCACGATGATGAAGACGGTGAAGACCGCGACCGAGGCGAAGATGCCGCCGACCAGAAAATTCGCGGTTTGCTGAAACAGTCCGAGCAGGAGGCCGGCGACCACGGCGCCGCGGTTGTTGCCCATGCCGCCCAGCGCCACCGGGACAAAACCATAGAAGGTCAGCATCGGCCCGTTGCCGAAAAAGGCCAACAGCATCTCGCCGCCGGCAAAGCCCGCGAGCGCGCCGATGGCGCCGGCGAGCGCATAGCTCGCCATGCGCAAGCGTGCGTTCCGGCAGGCCGAGCGCGCGCGCCGCATAGGTGTCTTCGGCGATCGCCAGAAAGGCGCGGCCGATCAGGGTGTGGCGATAGAGCAGTTCGAGGCCGACGATCACGGCGGCGCAGGCGAGCATCGGCAGCCAGAACTGCTGATCGAAGCCGCCGCGGGCGATGTCGAAGAGGCGCGGAAACGGCCGCGCCTCGGTGCCCCATTCGATGGCGGTGAACTGCTGCACCATCAGCGCCAGCGCCAGCGTCGAGAGCACGTAGAGATGCTGGTCGAGGCTCTTGAGCACCGGCCGCACGGCGACGATCTCGGTGACGATGCCGAGGACGACGCCGCCGGCCAGTGCCAGGAGGAAGCCGACCGCCACCGGCAGGCCCAAGCGGGCGATGAACAGCGAGCCGAGCACGCCGCCGAGCATCCCGAGCGTGCCAGCGGTGAAGCTGAACACGCGCGAGGCGGAGAACATCACGTTATAGGTGATGCCGATCAGTGCGTAGATGCAGCCGATCGCCAGTCCAGTCGAGACGATCGATGCGACCATCGGCTCAAGCGCTGTAGCCGGGAGCCAGGTTGAACGCGCCGTCCTTGAGCGAATTGGCCTCGACCATCACCACTTCGTCGTCCGGATAGCCGTCGTGCTTGTCGGCGGTAAAGGAGATGTCGCCGTAGACGCCCGGGAAGCCTTTCAGCTTGTTGAGATAGCCGACGATCGCCTCCGGCTCGGTGCCGACGGTCTTCATCGCCTCGCCGATCATGTGCGGCGAGTCGTAGCCGAGCGCGATCCACCACAACAGCGTGTCGCCCATGTCGATCTTGGCGCTCTTCAAGCGGTCGAGGAAGGCTTTGGTGCGATCGGTCAGCTTGCCGCCGGGGGCGTAGCAGACCGGGCGGAAATTGTTGGGATAGACCTTGGCCCAGTATTCGGGCTTTTCCAGCAAATCCTTGGTCTGGCCGGAGCCGAGCGTGGTCTGGCCGACGATCGGCACGTCCCAGCCCATCTGGCCGCGGGTGTTGATGATGCGCGACAGGAAGCCGGCATTCACGCTCCAGGGCATGATCGCTTCGGCGCCCGCCGATTGCATGCGCAACAGCTCGGGCTTGAGATCCGGATTGGCGGCATCGACATTGCCCTGATAGACGACCTCGGCGCCTTTGGCCTTGAGCATCGGCACATAGGCGTTGACGGACGCGGTGCCGTAGCCGGTGGTGTCGCTGATCACCGCGACCTTCTTGCGCTTGAGCACGTCCATCACATAGCGGTTCGCGGCGCCGCCGATCTGCTGGTTGGTCGGCGCGTTGCGGAAGCACATCGGATATTTCTGCGGGTCGGTCAGGGTGTCGACCCAGCAGGGATGGACCTGCGGCGTGTTGGTGCGCGCGAGCAGCGGCACGACGGCGAGCGACTCGCCGGAATTGACCGGGCCGAACACGACGCTGACCTTCTGGCCGCGCGTGAGCTCGGCGGCGCCGTTCACCGCCTTGGTCGGATCGCTTTGGGTGTCGCGGGTGATCAGTTCGAGCTGCCGCCCGTCGATGCCGCCGGCATCGTTGATTTCCTTCACCGCCAGCTGAATGCCGCGATTGATGCCGACGCCGGTGGACGATGACGGACCGGTGAGCGCCGGCAGATAGCCGACCGGGATCGGATCTTTGGCGGCGATCGCGGGCTTGGCTAGGCTGCTTGCAGCAATGACGGCGCCGGCGGACTTCAGCGCTTGACGACGAGTCAGCGACATTTTGATTTCCTCCCTGAAAACTTGGCTTTCCGTAACTTGCCGTGTTGTCTCCGGCTTTTGCCGGTTACTATAGCCTTCGCTTGATGGTCCGCAAAGCGCCCTGTCGGGCGTGGGATTTCTCCCAACATCTTTCTCCGGCAGTGTTTCTGTGACATGCGCAGCCCGATCGGTCGCGTGCGATTTTTGTAAAAGGAGCTGGCGCAATGGAACTGGGGCTTGCAGGCAAGACGGCGCTGGTCACCGGCGGCAGCAAGGGAATTGGCCTCGAGACGGCACGCGCGCTGGCGCGCGAGGGCGTGAAAGTTTTGATCTGCGCGCGCCGGGAAACGGCGCTGGCGGACGCGGCGCGCGACATCATGGCGACCACGCAGGCGAAGATCGAAACGCATTCGCTCGACGTCACCAAGGTCGAGCAGATCGAAAAAATCCCGCGCATCGTCGGCGAAAAACTCGGCCGCATCGACATTCTGGTCAACAATGCCGGCACCGGCACCTACAAGCCGTTTCTCGACGTGACCGACGAGGAACTGGTCGAGGGCATGGCGATCAATTTCTTCGCCCAATTCCGCATCTGCCAGCGCATCGTGCCGCTGATGATCGCGCAAGGCGGCGGCCGCATCGTCAATGTCAGCGGCCAGACCGGGATCATGACGCTCAACCCGCCGTTCTTGTCGTCCTGCACGGGGCCGGCGAAATCGGCCGAGATCCGTTTTTCAAAAGTGCTCGCCAACGAGCTGGCGCCGCACAACATCCGCGTCAACTGCGTGATCCCGGGCTTCATCAATACGCCGGAGCGCTTCGCCAAATGGGAACGCGAAATGGCCAAGCGCAAGCTCAGCCCCGAAGACGCCGCGCGCGAGCGCGCGCAGTGGTCGAGCAATCAAGGCATGCGCGATACGCGCTGGGGCACGCCCGAGGAGATCGCCAATCTCATCGTCTTCGCGGTGTCGGATGCGGCGAGTTATATCAACGGGGCGGAGCTTGTTGCTGATAATGCGATGGATAAATCGTAGGCGCCTACCACGGCCGCCACAAGCATTGGGAGGACGGCATGACAACGGCGAGCGATAGCGTTGAGTTGACGCGTGTCGGCCCTGGCACCGTCATGGGGCAGTTGATGCGGGAGTATTGGATTCCCGCGCTGATGTCCTCCGAGGTCGCCCGCGGCGGCGCGCCGCTTCGCTTGATGCTGCTCGGCGAGAAGCTGATCGCGTTTCGCGACGGCGAAGGCCGGGTCGGGGTGATGGACCATCGCTGCCCGCACCGCTGCGCGTCGCTGTTTCTCGGCCGCAACGAGGCGGACGGGCTGCGTTGCATCTATCACGGCTGGAAATTCGACGTCGCCGGCCGATGCATCGATATGCCCAACGTGGCGCCGCAGCAGGACTTCAAGCACAGGGTCGGCGCCAAGGCGTACCGCGCGGTCGAACGCGCCGGCGTGGTGTGGGTCTATATGGGATCGCGCGCCGAGACGCCGCCATTGCCGGGATTCGAGGTGCTCGGCGTTCCCGACGACGAGGTCGGGGTGCTGTTCATCCAGCGTCACTGCAATTATCTGCAGGCGCTGGAGGGCGACATCGACACCTCGCATTTCGGCTTCCTGCATGCCGGCCACGTCGATGCCGACGACCTCGCCGCCGACGATCCGATCCTCCACACGGTGGCGATCCGCACGCCGGACTATCACATCGCCGACACCGCCTGGGGCACGACCTATGCGGGCTACCGCACCGCCGGCCCCGGCCGCACCTCCTGGCGCTTCGGCAACTTCTTGTTTCCGTTCTGGGCGCAGGTGCCGAACGGCGCGTTCGCCAGTCATCTGCAAGTGCGCGGCTGGGTGCCGCTCGACGACGAGCACACCATGTATTGCGTGCTGTGGTGGAAGCGCGGCCTATCGGCGATGACGCAAGGAGCGCCGGCTTTCAAGGACGGCACGCCGGTCGGCGGCATGGGGCGGGGCAACGATTTTCTGCCCAACACCACCGATTGGCTCGGCCGCTTCAGGCTCGCGGCGAATGCGAGCAACGACTGGGGCATGGACCGCGCCGCGCAAGCCGACAACACGATCTACAGCGGCATCGAGAGCATCCATTTGCAGGACCAGGCCGTGACCGAGAGCATGGGCCCGATTCTCGATCACAGCTTCGAGCATCTCGCCGCGTCGGATCTCATGATCACGCGCACGCGGCGCCGCCTGCTGCTGGCCGCCCGCGCGCTGCGCGACAAGGGCGTGCCGCCGCCGGGCGCCGACAATGTCGAGGTGTTCCGCGACGCGCGCGGCGGCTACTTCGTCAGCGACGACGCGAGCGGCTGGCAGGACGCTTATGCGGCGCAACTGGCGATCGCCTCGCGTCCGCCGGCGACGGCTCTGCGCGCTTCGCCATCAGGCGGCGGCCGCTAGGGCGATCTTCGTGTCCTCAAGGATCATGTCGGCACCCTTCTCGCCGATCATGATCGTCGCCGCGTTGGTGTTGCCGGAAACCACCGCCGGCATGATCGAGGCGTCGATCACGCGCAGCCCCGTAAGACCGCGCACGCGCAGCCGTTCGTCGACCACGGCCTTGGGGTCCTGGCCCATGCGGCAGGTGCCCACGGGATGATAGGTGGTGGAGCCGCGGCGGCGGATGAAATCGAGCAATTCGTCGTCGTTGTCGCATTGCGCGCCCGGCTCGATCTCTTCGGCGATATAGCGCGCCATGGCGGGCGCCTGAAAAATGCGCCGCATCGCGCTGACGCCGGCCACGATGGTCTCGCGGTCCTTTGGCGTCGCCAGATAGTTCGGGTGGATGGCCGGCGCCTCGTGCGGATCGGCGGATTTGATTTTCACATAGCCGCGGCTCTCCGGCCGCAGCAGCACGCAATTGCCGGTCACGCCAGGGTAGGGCGACAGCTCGCCACCGATGGTGCCGGCGGAGAACAGCGAAATCGAGCATTGCGAGTCGGGCGTTCCCGACGACGGCAGCGCGCGCAGGAAAACCGCGGACGACACCGCCGGGATGGCGAGATAGCCGCGGCGGGTGAGGATGTAGTGCAAGCCGTGGGTGAGCTTGCCGCTCCAGTTGCGCACCGCGTCGTTGAGCGTGATCGGCTCCTTGCAGCGCAAGATGATGCGGCCGGAAATATGGTCGTTGAGATCGTCGCCGACGCCCGGCGCATCGGCGATCACCGGGATGCCCAGCGATTGCAGGAGCGACGCCGGTCCGACCCCCGAAAGCTGCAACAGTTGCGGCGAATTGAACGCGCCCGATGCGACGATCACCTCGACATTGGCACGCGCGCTGCGTTTGTCGTTGCCGACAAGATACTCGACGCCGGTGGCGCGCCGGCCATCGAACAGAATGCGCGTGGCGAGCGCCTTGGACACCACCTTGAGATTGGCGCGCCGCCGCGCCGCCTTGAGATAGCCGTGCGCGGCCGAGGAGCGTACGCCGTTGCTGCATCGTGGTCTGGTAATAGCCCGCGCCTTCCTGCACCGGCCCGTTGAAATCGTCGTTGCGCGGATAGCCGCATTGCACGGCGGCTTCGACATAGGCCACGGCGAGCGGATGGCGGTCGCGCAGGTCCGAGACCCCGAGCGGCCCGCCGGCGCCGTGGAATTCGTCGGCGCCGCGCTCGTTGTTTTCCGCCTTGCGGAAATAGGGCAGCACGTCGGCAAAGCTCCAGCCGGCATTGCCGAGCTGCCGCCAGATAGTCGAAGTCCTCCGCCTGGCCGCGGATATAGATCAGGCCGTTGATCGAGCTCGAGCCGCCGAGAACTTTTCCGCGCGGCGCGATGACATTGCGGTTGTGGCATTCGGGCTGCGGGATGGTCTCGTAGCACCAATTGTAGCGGCGATCGCTGAACAGCCTGCCGAAGCCGAGCGGAATATGCAGCCACGGATGCAGGTTGCCGGGGCCCGCTTCCAACAGCAGCACGCGATGGCGGCCCGACGCGGTGAGCCGATCGGCCAGCACGCAGCCGGCGCTGCCGGCCCCCACGATGATGAAGTCGAAGCTTTCCGAATCCGGCACGCGTTTTCCTCCCTTGCCGCGGTCCGAGACCGCTTCCTGCCGCGCCGCCATTGGATCGCGGTCGCTGCAAGATGCAAACGATATCACCGGCGCCTGCGACCTGCACCAAATGCGAAGAGCCCCGGACCAGGTCCGGGGCTCCCGAGGCATGCGCCTGGCCGTCTGCGACGGCTTATTCGCCGTACCGAAAGTCCCACTCGCGGCTCAACTGGGTCCGAATCTGCGCATCGGGATCGGCGCCCACGATTTGGCCGCGAACGATCACATTGTACTGATCGACCGGGTACTGATCGGCCGGGTACTGATCGGCTGGCCGCTGCGCAACGGCAGGGCCCGCAAGCAGCGCAACGCCGAGGGCGGACAAGACGAGCTTCGTACTGAGCGATTTCATCGTTGTATCCTCCGTGTTTCGCACCGCGCTTGGCATCGGGGAACTTTTCGTTGCTTCGGCAGTGCGACGAGATACGGAAATGGGCCGAGAGGGTCTTCACAATTCGGTTTTGGCAATCGACCAATTGATCTAAATTTCGCCGACGACTTTAGCCGATACGGTGCGTTATAGACGCGATATACTGTCAGGCTTGAGCGCGACAAGACTTCGTATCAGGGAGAGGACAATGAGGGCAGGGATCATCGCCGCGGCAGTGCTGGCGGTCGCCATCGGCGGCGCGGCACAGGCGGCCGACAGCGTGAAGATCGGCGTCATCTATCCGTTGACCGGCAATGCGGCGAGCGCCGGCCAGTCGGCCAAGGACGCGGTCAATCTCGCCGCCGAAATCGTCAACACCGCGCATCCCGAGCTGAAAAACCTGCCGCTCGGCGCCACCGCCGGCCTGCCCAATCTCGGCGGCGCCAAGATCGAGCTCGACGAGGCCGATCACCAGGGCAATCCGCAGGTCGGCCAGCAGCAGACCGTGCGCCTGATCACCCAGGACCACGTCGCCGCCATGCTCGGCTCGTATCATTCCTCGGTGACGCTGGTGGCGACCGCGGTCGCCGAGCGCCAGGGCGTGCCCTATCTGGTCGCCGACTCGGTGGCGGCCAACATCACCGGGCGCGGCTTCAAATGGACGTTCCGCACCACGCCGTTCGCGCCGGATTTCGCCAAGGCCTATGCGGATTTCCTCAACGAGCTGAAGAAATCCGGCAAGAAGATCGACAGCATCGCCGTCGTCAACGAGAACACCGATTACGGCACTTCGGTCTCCGCCAGCGTGTTCGATGCGGCGAAAGCCGCCAACATCAAGGTGGCGGCGCAGATCGCCTATAACGCCAACAGCTCCGACGTCTCCGCGCAGGTGCTGCAGCTCAAAAGCCTGCAGCCCGACGTGGTGATCTTCATCAGCTATACCCAGGACATCATTCTTTATTTCAAGACGATGAAGAATCTCGATTACCTGCCGCCGATGATCATCGGCGACGATGCCGGCTTCTCCGATCCGAGCTTCATTCCCAACGTCGGCGATCTCGCCCAGGGCGCGATCAACCGCAGCGCCTTCGATATCGGCAAGCCGGGCGACAACAGCTACATCGTCGACCAGATGTTCAAGGCCAAATACGGCCGCGATCTCGACGACACCAGCGCGCGCTGGATGCAGGGCTTCTTCGTGCTGGCCGACGCCATCAACCGCGCCGGCTCGACCGAGCCCGACAAGATCCAGGCGGCGCTCAAGGCGACCGATCTGAAACCCGATCAGCTCATGATCGGCTACAACGGCGTGAAGTTCGACGACACCGGCCAGAATATTTTGGCGTCGACCTTCCTGATCCAGCTCAAGGGCAAGGAATATGTCTCGGTCTGGCCGGCGGATCGCGCGACCAGCAAGCTCGAATGGCCGATGAAGGGCTGGCGCTGACGCAAAGACGCGCACTAAACAACCGCCCCGGACGGCGTCCGGGGCGGTTTATTTGGTCACCGCCAGCGGCGGTGCAGCCACAGCCATTGCTCGGGATATTCGCGCACCCAGCCCTCGATCACCGCGGTCACCGCCTGCATGGTGCCGGCAACGTCGAAATTGCCGTCGGCGTCGCGCGCGGGCTTCACCTCGTCGCTGATCTCGCCCCAAAAGCTGTTGCCGTCGGGATTGCGCACCACGCGCAGGCCGTGGATCGGCGCGCCGGTTTGCCGCGCGAGCATCGCGATCAGCGGATTGGCGAGGCAGCGGCGGCCGAAGAACGTCACCTCGACGCCGCGGGTGTAATGCTGGTCGGCCAGCATGCCGACGCTGACGCCGGATTGCAGCAGGCGGGCGAGCCGCACCGGCGCTTCCAGCGAGGTCGGGATCAACTCGCCCATCAACGGTGCGCGAAGCTTTACGATCAGATCGCTGATCGCCGGGATGCCCGGCCGCCGGAACAGCAAAGCAGATTTGACGCCGAGCAATGTCGCGCCGACCGCGGGAATTTCCCAGTTGGCGAGATGGGCGCCGAAGCCGATCATGGCCTGGCCGCCTTTCCTGACGCGCTCGAAGCGCTCGGCCGTCTCCGGCGCGTAGGTGACGACGTCGCGGCTCTGCGGACCGATGCCGGCGACGGAGAATTCGTCAAGATGGGCGAACTCGACCGTCATACGGCCGAGATTGTCCCAAACGCCAGCCAAGGATTTTTTCGATCTCGGCGTCGGATTTTTCCGGATAAGCGGCGCGCAGGTTCTCACGGCCGAGGCGGTGTTCCTTCAGCAGCGGCCCGGCCTTGCGCATGAAGGCGCCGGCGAAATTCGCCGAGCGCCGGCGATCCATCCAATGGACCGCGCGCAACAGCCCAACCGCGAGCGCGCCGAGGGCCGGATCGATCACGGGCTTCAAGCGGATGCGTCCTAGAAGTTGACGATGATCTTGCCGAACACCTGCCGGCTTTCGAGGCGGGCAAGGCCATGTTCGAAATCGGCAAGCGCCACTTCGGTGTCGATCACCGGCAGGAGACCCGCCGCCATCTTGGCCAGGCTGTCGCGGATATTGCGCAGCGAGCAGCCGAACGAGCCGGTGATGCGGTACTGCTGCAAATAGAGCTGGAACAGGTTCATGGTGATCGACTGGCCCGAGGTCGAGCCGCAGGTGACGAGCCGGCCGCCGCGCTTGAGGCAGAGCAGCGAGCCGTTGAACGTATCCGGCCCGACATGCTCGAAGGCGACGTCGACGCCTTTTTTTCCGGTGAGCTTGCGCACCAAGGTTTCGAAGCGCTCGGTGCGGTAATTGATGACGTGATCGGCGCCGAGCGCCTTGGCCTTTGCCGCCTTGTCATCGTCGCCGACCGTGGTGATCACGGTGCAGCCGATGGCCTTGGCCATCTTGATGGCGGTGGTGCCGATGCCGGAGCCGCCGGCCTGCACCAGAATGGTCTCGCCCGGCTCGAGCTTGGCGTTGTCGAACAGCATATGCTGCACGGTGCCGAACGCCACCGGCGCGCAGGCGGCGTCGCGGAAGCTGACGTTTTGCGGAATCGGCACCACCAGCCGCGCCGGCATGTTGATCAGATCGCGGGCAAAACCGTCGACGTGAAAGCCCATGATGCCGGCGACGTTTTCGCACAGATTATCGCGGCCCTCGCGGCAGGCCTTGCAGTGGCCGCAGGTCAGCGCGCCATAGGCGACGACGCGATCGCCGACTTTGCTCGTGGTGACATCGCCGCCAACCGCAACGATCTCGCCGGCTGCTTCGACGCCGACGATCAGCGGCAGCTTGCGCTTGGCAAAGGCCATGCCGCGCCAGCCCCAGACGTCGATGTGGTTCAGCCCGATCGCCTTGATGCGGAGCTGCACTTCGCCGGCCGATGGAGCAGGGGGCGCGGCGACATCGAGCAGCTCGATCTTGCGGTCGCTGACCAGCGTGAGCGCGCGCATGGTTTTGCCCGGCGCCGTCGCCGCGCGGTCGCTCGACGATGGTTTCGGCAACGCCGGTCACGCCGGCTCCCGGGTCATGACCAGGCAAACGTTCTGGCCGCCGAAGCCGAACGAGTTGGAGATGGCGCGCCGCACCTTGGCGTCGCGCGCCTTGTTCGGCACCACGTCGAGCGCAATCGCCGGATCGGGCACGCTGTAATTGATGGTCGGCGGAATGCGCTGGTGCTCCAGCGTCAGCAGGCTGAACGCCGCCTCCACCGCGCCGGCCGCGGTCAGCGCATGGCCGATCATCGACTTGTTGGAGGAGATCGGGATGTTGCGGATGTGCTCGCCGAACACGGTGGAGACGCCGAGATATTCCATCTTGTCGTTCTCGGGCGTCGAGGTGCCGTGGGCGTTGATGTAGTCGACGTCTTCGGGACCGATGCCGGCATCGGCCAGGGCGTTGCGCATGCAGGCGATGATCGGCTTGCCGTCGGGGCTCGACCGGGTGCGGTGGAACGAATCCGACTTTTCGCCGCAGCCTTCGAGGATGCCGAGGATGCGGGCGCCGCGCGCCTGCGCGTGTTCGAGGTCTTCCAGCACCAGCGCGGCGGCGCCTTCGGCCAGCACGAAACCGTCGCGATTTTTGGAGAACGGTTTTGACGCCTGTCCGGGCGGATCGTTCTGGGTCGACAGCGCCGAGAGCAGCGAAAAGCGCACCAGCGATTCCGGCGTCAACGAACCGTCGGCGCCGACCGCGAGCGCAACCTGGCATTCGCCGCGGCGCAGCGCCTCGACGCCGAGCTGGATGGCGCTGCCGCCGGAGGCGCAAGCGGTGTTGAGCGAGATCGGCGAGCCTTCGGTGCCGAAATGCTCGGCGAGGCGTTCGCCGAGGATGCCGTATTTCAGCGACTCGTGGAATTGCGCGAACTCGGGCTGGCGCGCCACGGCGGTCAGCTCGGCATAGCCGGCGTCGTCCTTCAGCCCTGCGCCATTGGCCATGGCGATGCGGTAATGCCATTCGATTTCGAGCGGCGGCGCGGCAAAGAACAGCGGACCGGGAAAGCGTGCCTTGCTGCCTATTCCGGCCTGCGCGATGGCCTCTTCGCCGGCGAGGATGGCGATGCGCTCGGTCAGTTCCGCGGGCGACATATAGTCCTTGTAGACGTCATCGACGGCGCCGGCGATGGTGGTGCGCAGTCCTTCGGTCGGGAAGCGGGTGATGGCGCGAATGCCGGACTGCCCGGCGGTCAGTTTCGCCCAATTGTCCTCTTTGCCGACGCCGAGCGCGCTGACGACACCGATGCCGGTGACGGCGACGATGGGACGGCCAGCTTTGTCACGCTTCGCCATGATGGTCCTCTTCAACCGATCCGCTCGACCAGGGCAAGTCCTTCGCCGCGCCAATTGCCGACGCTGGTGACGATAACCTGCGACAGGCCGGACGGACTATCGCCGGTATCGCCGCTGCCGGCCGGCGCGAACAGCTTGCCGTGCTCGAGCGCGGCGCAAGCAATCCCCAGATTGGCCGGGAACTGGGTCTCGACCCATGCCCGATATACGTACCGGTATTGCGAACCGGAAGGCCGAATTCCTTGAGCGCTCCGCGTTCCGCCGAGGTCGCGGGCTCTATCCCGCTGGCGCCGGAAATGACGCCGGCGTGGGCGCGGTCGACCTTGCCGGCGATTGTCTCCCATTGCCGGCGTAGCGCCGCCTCGGTCTCGCCGGGTTGCCGCAAATTGCGGTCGGAATGGATTTCGGACAGCCGCGCCCGCGGTTTGGCGCCGCGCGCTTGCGCGTGTTCGGGGCTTTCCAGCACCAAGAACGCCCCCATGGTCGCAAAGGCGATGCCGCCGTTGGGCCCGCGATCCCAAACCGGCGCAAATTTTCCGGCCAGCAGCACGTGACCGAGCTCGAAGGCCAGCAGCACGTCCCAACGTGCGCCGTTATAGGCGCCGCCGACCAAGGTCAGCCCGCTCTGCCCGGAGGCGACGCGCGCCTGCGCGACGCGGACGCTGTCGACGCCCGCGGCTTCTTCCCCCATGAAAGTGCGCGAGGAGCCGACGACGCCGTGCACAAGCGAGATATTGCCGGCGAGCAGATTGGGCAGTTGCGCCAGAAACAATGTCGGGCGCAGATCGCTCATCAGGCGCTCGTTGAGAAAAACGTCCGGGCGATTCGCCTTGCGCACGCCGGCGAGGATCGCATTGTCGGCGGCGACATCGCGCTCGCCGCCGCCGGCGGCGACGATCATGTCGGTGTGGTCGAGCAGCTCCGGCTTGCCGGCAATGCCGGCGTCGCTGAGCGCCAGACCCGCCGCATAGGTGCCGGCGCGCTGCCACAGCTCCATCTGGCGCTGATCGGCCTTTTTCGGGATCTGCTTGTCAAAGCTCATCGCCGGCAGCGGATGCACGATATAGGGCGCGAAGGTCTTGTCGTCGTAGGGCGGCGGATCGCCGCGCTCGAGGCGCTGCCAATTCGCCTCCATGCCCTCGCCGAGACACGTCAACAGCCCGACGCCGGTGATCCACACCTCGCGGCGTGCGCTCACTTCACCGGCTCCTTGAACGGGAACTGCAGGCGCTCCGCCCAATCGCGGATCGCCTGGCGGAAT
>CAWCSD010000023.1:0-22525 GCA_963798095.1 uncultured Alphaproteobacteria bacterium
TCCACCAGCATGATCTGGCGATCGAGCCGGGCAAAGTGATCGCGGAAAAAAGGCCGGACTCGATCTCCCGATAGGCGTCATAGCGGCGACGCATCATCGCCCAGAGCGAACCTTTCGGAGGCGCGCCATCGCCCGCGACATCGAGCGGCGCAAACGTCAACGCCGGCGTATTGTCGAGGTCGCCCGGCATGAGAAACCGCCCCGGCGGCAAAAAACTCATCGCATAGTTCTTGTCGCGGCAGGCCTTCAGGTACGCGGTGAAGAGTTTTGCCGCGGTCAGCGCTGCCTGCTCGTCCTCGGCGCCTTGCGGGTCAAGGGTCGCCAGATAGGAATTCCAATCCTTGGCAAGGCCGGCACGCGGCCCGAGCCGGGAGAGTTTTACGCTCTCGGCCGCCCATGCCTCATAGCTTTTGTCGAGCATCGGCAGATCGAGAAGCCACTCGCCCGGATAGTCGACGATATCGAGCGTCAGCGCGCGCCGATAGCCGCGCTGCGACTGATACTCGATGACGAGGCGCAACTCGCTGATTTGTCGCGTCGAGGCCGGCCACTCCCGTTTGTTGACCAGCGCGTCCAAATGGCTCTCATAATCGAACCGCGGCACCGCATAATCCGGCTGCGGTGCAAGGTAGGCGCGCGCCACGCGGCCGGTGGCCACCGCTTCGAACACCGGGAAACGTCCGCCGCGCAGCAGGCCATGCACCAGCGCGGTGATGAAGACGGTCTTGCCGGCGTTCGAAAGCCCGGTGACCCCGAGCCTGATCGTCGGATCGAACAGATGGCTGCTGAACTCTGCGAGCGCAGCAGCAGCCAGCCGGATTTGTTCAATGAACTCGTCCACAATAGAGGCTTCCGTCTGCCCCCCGCAAATGCGGGCCGGTAAGGCAGCTGTTTACGCGCCACGAGGCAAGACTCGTGGCTGCAAATACTGCTAAACTGCCCGAGTTACTACGCAAGACTTGATGCCACCCCATGCAGGGCGACGGAGAAACAGCATGGCGGAACTTGGAATCTTTCTTGCCGTCATGATCGCACTTGTGGTCTGCGGCTGTATGGCGACGCGGGCTCCGAAAAAGACTTCGTAACATTGAGCCGGTGAAGGACTGAATTCCGTGGGGCGAAGGCCCGGCGGATTGCGTGGCTGGTGCAACCCCGGCAGCGCTAATCTTTTGCCTGAAGGCAGAGCAGCAATTCCGCGCTCAGCTGCGGCCTCATTTAAGGCAACCGCTTCGGCATTGTAACATAGTACCGCCCATCGCCCGCCATAATCAGCGGCAGACTCATGCGCGAGGGGGGGCGGCCATGGAGTACAAGCAGTTTGTCGTCAAGGCTTTCGAGCGAGAGCCTGGAAAGTGGCGTGCGAGTGTCGAGCGTGCCAATGGGAAAGTCCTCTTAAGGGCCATGGCCCGCCGCCGAAGGGCACTCGACAAATTCATCACTGGCATGGATGCCGCGGCCGCAGAAGCAGCGATGCAAATGGCCATGGCGGCGATCGACGCCAATGCCTTCTCGCGAATCTCATACCGGGACACGCGTCAAGCGCGCACAGCACGGAAAGATATTGAACCGCGGGGTGAGCGTGCCGGTGCCCAAACCAAAGGTGTTCTCGCATCCACCGTTTGAGCACCAACTCACATTCAGCACCGCGGCAACCTATTCGTTGTCATCGCCCAGCGTTCTGCCGGTTGACCGGTTGACCAGATGCACCCGCGTGCAAACCGGGCAGGTGACGCTCTCGTAAGTTTCGGGTTCCGCCGGCACTTGGTCGGCGAACAATCCTTGGACGTTAAAACCCGTCGTGGGGCATCGATATATGAAAGGAACCATTGGCCTGATTAGTCAGGCCAGGTGGCTTCTTCAACTCAGGACATATCCGTAGGTCGGCCGGGGCTACGAGGACGCGGATTGCAATTGATCCAGATCAAAACCCATGGCCCAGCCCAGTGATAGATAGAGTGCGCGCTGACCCCCTCAGCGTCCCCCGCCGCGCCGGGCGCGTCCGTTGGACATCAGACGATTGCCCGGCGCGGCCCCCTTTGGGCCGGTTAGAAGCGCCGCAACGAGAGGGGTGCTGGGGTGTGGCTACACAAGCGCCAATCTTTCGCCTCATCGTCGGCGCAGGCCATTCGCCGAGTTTCCAGTAACGAGGGTGAGAGAATTTTGACCGTCACAAATCTGTACATCAAGCGCAAACATGGCGCGGCACTCGACGAAGTCACGACATTCGCCTTTGACAAGGACGGCATCAGCTCTGGCATCGCCTGCGCGCCGTTTCGCCAGGTTTTGATCGCGTCGCGGCCGGTCCTGATGGACTGCGGGCTGAAACCTGGAGATTTGCGGGAAAATGTCCTCCTTGAGGATGACGGGCTGTATGACTTGCCGTCCGGCACAGTCGTCAGGCTAGGCCAAGCGCTGATCCGCCTGACCTTTCATTGCGAACCCTGCAAGCAGATTCTGAAATTGATCGCGTTCGACCGTATCGTGCACCGGCGCGGCGTATTCGGATGCTTCCTCAACGAGGGAACCATATCGCTTGGCGACAGCCTCGTCGTGACGGAGCAAAAATTCGAGCCGATCCCCTATGCCGTCAGCGAGCGGATACGGTGGTTCCTGAGCAAGGGCAAGGCGCCGGCGGCCGCGCGTCAACTCATTCACGCCATCGGCCTGCCGCCGTCATACGCCAGAGCCATGCCGCGATTACTGGAAAAGTTCCTGCCGGTGGCACGTGCATGAGGCGGCGACCTAATTGACCAGCGCGCTCAGCCAAGACAACACCGCTCTGAACTGGTCTTGGAAGGCCAGGAAATAAAGCGTGAGCGCCAGCGGCGCCGATATGAGCACCCAGTCCTGCATGAGCGTGGCCCAGCAGAAATCGCCTTGATGGGACGGTGCGCCCAAATCTCCTAGGACTCCATTTCGATGGTCGCTAACTTTTTTCTAGACTGTCGCGCAAAACAACGGATCAGTTGACGCGAAGTTTTGCATCATTGCTGCGGTGGCAGCGGCCGGTCGGAATCGGAAGCGGTCGTGACGCGGCAAGATTGCGGTGCTTGCTAGTTGCGCTCGGATTTTTTCGCCCGGGCTGATGCGTCCTGGGCCAGTTTCGGTCGCGGACGCGGCAGCGGCACCATGTCGAGCGGGATCAGCGCGCTGTCGTCGCCGCCCTCTGTTGCCGCAGCCTCGGCCGGCGGCGCCGCGTCGTCCGCCTGCGCAACTGCCGGCGGCGGGGGCGGCGGCGGTGGCTCGCGGACATCCCATTCGCAGAGCTTGTAATTGTTGCGCCGCTCGGCGAGATCGAGATGGATGTGCTCCTCGTGATTGCCGTCGGAGCCGGGTCCGAGCACGGTCGAGAACCGCGCGCAGACGCTCGCCTTTATGGTCTCGCGCCAGGCCTTGTCGACATTCATGTCGGTCAATGTCAGCGAGCGGCCGTCGGCGAGCTTGAACAGGCGCACGTCGATGGCGTCGGCGCGGCCGTGTTCGCTCAGCGTGGCGCCGCGCACCCGATTGCGGCCGCGGCATTCATACGAGTCGAAATTGTCGAGCACGCGCAGCGGCGAGCCGAGTTTTGTCGCCGTCGGCGCCACGTCTTCGCGCACCCAGTGGGCGAGCTCTTCCGCCATCGGGCAGCGCAGGATCCCCGCCGGCGTGACCGCCACCTTGCTCTGGTCGGGCAGGATCACGGCGTCCAGATGCACCGCATCGACGGCGCCGCATTCGCCGGCTCCGACCAAGGTCGGCAGCGGCTGGAACACCGCGATTTTGGCAAGCCGCACCTGGCAAGCCGACGGCGCGGCCGGCGCGGCCGCGGCGGCGGGTTCTTCCGGGAATGCCGCATAGGCTTCCTGCGGCGGGGCAAATTCCTGCGGCAAAGCGACCGGGGGCGGCGGGCCGCGCTCAGCGCGGGCGTGCTTGGCCTGCGGGACCAGCGCCAATTGCGCCCACGCCCCATGGCTGGCGCACAGCAGAACGCTTCCGCACAGCAAAACGCCAAGCGCCAAGGCAGCTTTTAAGCCGCAAAACCTCACGCCACAGCTCTCCCACCCGCACGCCGCGCTGCAACCGGATATGCTTTAAGCCGACCGGACGCCGGCATTCAAGGCAATCGGTATTTGCCTTGGCGGCGCATGCGGTTAACTTAATGGCGGCTGCCGGCGACCGCCGCGGCCTAACGCGATAATGCACGACCCGTGGGAGGCGACATCATGTTCGGGCTGATGCAGGACTGGCCGCTACTTTGCAATCGCATCCTCGACCACGCCGCGACCTATAATGCCGAGCGGCAGATCATCACGCGCTCGATCGAAGGCCCGTTCCACACCACGAATTACGCCGATCTGCGCAAGCGGGCGCTGCGGGTTTCGCAGCGGCTGGACAAGGACGGCATCAAGCTCGGCGATCGGGTGGCGACGCTCGCCTGGAACACCTGGCGGCATCTCGAGGCCTGGTACGGCATCATGGGCATCGGCGCCATCTATCACACCGTCAATCCGCGGCTGTTCCCCGAGCAGATCGTCTGGATCGTCAATCATGCCGAAGACCGCATGTTGATGGTCGATCTCACCTTCGTGCCGCTGCTGGAAAAAATCGCCGACAAGCTGAAAGCCATCGAGAAATACGTGGTGCTGACCGACGCCGCGCATATGCCGGCGACCACATTGAAGAACGCCGTGCCCTACGAGGAATGGATCGCCGACGTCGACGGCGACTTCAACTGGAAGACCTTTGACGAAAATACCGCGGCCGGCATGTGCTACACGTCGGGCACGACCGGCAATCCCAAGGGCGTGGTCTATTCGCACCGCTCCAACGTGCTGCACTCGATGATGGCGGCGCAGCTCGACGCCATGGGGATCGCCTCGCGCGACGTGGTCATGCCGGTGGTGCCGATGTTCCACGCCAATTGCTGGGGGCTCGCTTTGACCTCGCCGATGGTCGGCGCCGCCATGGTGATGCCGGGCGCCAAGCTCGACGGCGCTTCGATCTACGAATTGCTCGACACCTATCGCGTCAGCTTCACCGCCGCGGTGCCCACCGTGTGGCTGATGTTGCTGCAGCATCTCGAAGCCAACAATCTGAAGCTGCCGTATCTGAAAAAAGTGGTGATCGGCGGCTCGGCCTGCCCGCGCGCGATCACGCAAAAATTCCAGGAGCACTACGAGGTCGAGGTGCTGCACGCCTGGGGCATGACCGAGATGAGCCCGCTCGGCACGCTGGGCTCGATCAAGCCGGAATATGCCCTGCTGTCCGGCGAGGCGCGGCTCGACGTGCAGATGAAGCAAGGCCATCCGCCGTTCGCGGTGGATATGAAAATTACCGACGACGACGACAAGGAATTGCCGCGCGACGGCAAGACATTCGGCCGGCTGAAAGTGCGCGGGCCGTCGGTGGCGCGCGCCTACTTCAAGGAAGAGGGCTCGATCCTCGACGACAACGGCTATTTCGACACCGGCGACGTCGCCACGCTCGACCGCTACGGCTACATGCAGATCACCGACCGCTCCAAGGACGTGATCAAGTCGGGCGGCGAATGGATTTCCTCGATCGACATCGAGAACTTCGCGGTCGGCCATCCCAAAGTGGCCGAGGCCGCGGTGATCGGCGTACGCCATCCGAAATGGGACGAGCGCCCGCTGCTCATCATCGTGCTCAAGCCGGGACAGACGGCGACCAAGGCCGAGCTGTTGTCGTTCCTCGAAGGCAAGATCGCCAAGTGGTGGATGCCCGACGACGTCGCCTTCGTCGCCGAAATCCCGCACACCGCGACCGGAAAGATTCTCAAGACCGCGCTTCGCGATCAATTCAAAAGCTACGAGCTGCCGACCGCCGCTGCCGCGCGCGCATAGCGGGTCGCCGTCGGCGTTGTTGACCCACTAGGCCAATTAAAACAACGGCCGACGGTGCGGCTTCGATTCCGCACTGCACGCAGAGCAGAATCCCGCTCGCGCATAGCGCCGCTCTTGGGCGGCCCGCGGCTAAATTTTCCATCTGTAAGTACAATGACTTATGCGCTTTGCCCACCATAGGGGCAGGAACCCGTTACCGCGCAAAGATTAAGCAAAATTGCTGCGTCGCACAATGAACATATTTCGCCTGTCTTAGCGGCTCCGGGTCAAGTCCAGAGAGGCACTTGATCCACATCGTCAACAACTGAATAGGGGACTCATGGTTAGCAATAGCCAGATCAAGCGTGTTATACTTTCAACTCTTGTTATTTTTACTATCACGGCGCCAACTATTGCATCGGCGCAGAGCGGAATAGCTTCGGTTTATTCCGAGGGGCCAACGGCCACCGGCGAGCGGGTCGTGGCTTCGGGTATGACCGCGGCGCATCGCACCCTGCCGTTTGGCACCATGGTGCGGGTGACCAACACCAGCAATGGCCGCTCCGTCGTAGTCCGCATCAACGATCGCGGGCCGTTCGTCAAAGGTCGCATCATCGACCTGACGCCGGGGGCGGCCCACGCCATCGGCATTGCGGGGCTCGGCTCGGTGACGGTCGACATTGTCGGCAAGGGCTAAAGCTTTGCCGGTTTAGTGCGTGTACGTGAGTTGAGCACGCGTTGCGTGAGAGCGGGAGGCTTCAGGCCTCCCGCTTTGCGTTTGCGGCAAACGCGGCAAAAATTTTGTCGAATTCCTTCCGCGCCATTAACCTTCTGCGCACGGTACCGTTCGACCATCCGTAAGACTTGCGCACTACAACGCACACCGGCGCTCGAGCCCGCGCCGTCACGCAGGCACCACCGCGTCATGAAAGACGACAACGACGACAAGGAACGCAGAGACGTCACCCGCACCCGCATGTCGCGCAGCGCCAAGATCATTCCGCCGCACCGGGGATCGATGATTCACTGCACAGTGCAGAACATTACGTCGAGCGGAGCCTGCCTGAAGCTCGCCAACACCTATGGCCTGCCGGAGACCTTCGAGCTGACCTTCGAGCACGGCCGCACGCGGCGCGCCTGCCGCGTTGTGTGGCGCAGGAATGACGAGCTCGGCGTGGCGTTTGAGGAAGCCGAGCCGGTGGCGAGCTAAAACTCCTTCACGGCCGCGATCATGCGTTCGATATCTTCGGGCCGCGACAGGCGGTGATCGCCGTCCTTGACCAGGGTGAGCACGACGTCGTCGCTGGCCAGCCGCGAGGTCAGCTCGACGGCGTGCTGCCACGGCACGTCGGGATCCTCGACGCCTTGCAGAATGCGCACCGGGCAGCCGGTCTCGATCAAGCCGCCGAGCAGGAGGTGCTTGCGCCCTTCCTCGATCAATTGCCGCGTCACCAGATAAGGCTCCGCCGAATATTGCGACGGCCGCGCCCAGACGCCCGTTGTCCTCGAGTTCGCGCTTGATCTCGGGCGTGAACCGCTTCCACATCAGCTCCTCGGTGAAATCGACTGCCGGCGCGATCAGAACCATGCCGGCGACCGAGGCCGTCCCGTCGCCCTGCGGCGCTTCAACTCCCGCGTCAGCAGCAGCGCCAGCCAGCCGCCCATGGACGAGCCGATCAGGATTTGCGGCCCCGGCAGCAGGCATCGAACACGGCCAGGCTGTCGGCGAGCCAGCGGCCGATGGTGCCGTCGGTGAACGCGCCTTCGGACTCGCCGTGGCCGGAATAGTCGAACCGCACGCAGGCACGGCCGGCCTGCGCCGCCCAGTCGGCAAGCGCCACCGCCTTGGTGCCCTTCATGTCGGACTTGTAGCCGCCGAGCCAGAACAGCCCGGGCGCGGCGCCCGCCTGCGCGCGCACGGCGATGCCGCGGCGCCCGGCGCCGTCGCCAATGTGCAGGAATTTCAGGCTGTTATCGTTCATCGCCCATTCCGTCATCCTGAGGTAGGTGACGAAACATCAATCACGCCAGGCACGCAACGCGCATTGTCGTTGACTTATGCCCGGAAACTCCCGATTCTCCGCGTTTACTGCAACCACATGAGGAGTCAAAACCCATTCGTCGCCCCAGCAGAGCGCCGCAACCCGCCGCCAAGGAGGGTCCGCGCATCAACGAGGAGATCCGCGTTCGCGAGGTCCAACTCATCGACAAAGACGGCGCCAACAAGGGCGTCACCGAGATCGAGGCAGCGATTGCCATGGCCCAGGAGGCCGGCCTCGATTTGGTAGAGATCGCACCGAATTCGGTGCCGCCGGTCGCCAAGATTCTCGACTACGGCAAATACAAATATCAGGCGCAGAAGAAAGCCGCCGAGGCGCGCAAAAAGCAGAAGGTCGTCGAGATCAAGGAGATCAAGCTGCGGCCGATGATCGATCATCACGATTACGACGTGAAGATGCGGTCGATGGAGCGCTTCTTCGAGGAAGGCGACAAGGTCAAGGTGACGCTGCGGTTCCGCGGCCGCGAAATGGCGCACCAGGAGCTCGGCTACAAGCTCTTAGACCGGGTCAAGGTCGACACCGCGAAAATCGCCAAGATCGAGCAGGAACCGCGTTTCGAAGGCCGCCAGGTGGTCATGGTGCTGGCGCCTCGTTAACGCCCGTAACCGATTGCCTAATCCTGCCTCCTCTGCCATAACCGCGCCCTTCCCGCCGCCCGGCTGATTAAGGGCTGCCGTGGCGGCGGCGATGTGCTCACGCACACCCCGCTCATTTATGAGCATTTTCGGCCGGCGGAGCGCTCGCGCTTCCCGCCAAAGGAGAGCCAAATGCCCAAGATCAAGACCAAGTCGGGCGCCAAGAAGCGCTTCAAGGTGACGGGGTCCGGAAAGGTCCTCTATACGCAGTCGCGCAAGCGCCACGGCATGATCAAGCGCACCAAGAAGCAGATCCGCCAGTTGCGCGGCACCAACGTGCTGTTCAAGACCGACGGCGACAACATCAAAAAGTACTTTTTGCCGAACGGCTGACGCTGCCGCCTGGCTTTCGCTGCAGCGTACCGTTTCAGCGTTCTGCGAATTTTCAAAGGAGATCGACCATGGCACGCGTCAAGCGCGGCGTCACATCCCATGCCAAGCACAAGAAGGTGCTCAAGGCCGCCAAGGGTTATCACGGCCGGCGCAAGAACACGATCCGCATCGCCAAGCAGGCGGTGGAGAAGGCGGGCCAATACGCCTTCCGCGACCGTAAGCGAAAGAAGCGCACCTTCCGTGCGCTGTGGATCCAGCGCCTCAACGCGGCGGTGCGCCCGTTCGGGCTCAATTACAGCCGCTTCATCGCCGGCTTGAGCAAGGCCGGCATCATGGTCGACCGCAAGGTGCTCTCGGACCTCGCCATCACCGAGCCCGTGGCGTTCGAGGCGATCGTCGGCCAGGCCAAGTCCGCGCTCGCGTAATTATTCGTTCGTCATGCCCGGCCTTGTGCCGGGCATCCACGCCTTGCTTCGCGGCAAGTAAGACGTGGATGGCCGGGACAAGCCCGGCCATGACGCTAATAGGAACAGTGTCATGATCGACCGCGCGTACGTCCAGCGGATGGCGCGTTACAATCGCTGGCAGAATGAAAACCTCTACGGCGTCGCCGACAGCTTGTCAGACGACGAGCGACGGCGCGAGCGCGGCGCCTGGTTCGGCTCGATCCACAAGACGCTCAATCATTTGCTGTGGGGCGACTTGGCCTGGATGCACCGGCTTGCCGATACCCCGAAGCCGCAAGGCCGCATTCCGGAATCGGTTTCGCTCTATGAGGACTGGCAAAGCCTGAAATCCGAGCGGACACGCTTCGACCGCATCATCATCGACTGGGCCGACGCCGTCGAGCCGTCATGGCTGGCCGCCGACATGACCTATTACTCGTTCGCCACCAAAAGCGACTGGACGCGGCCGCGCTGGATGCTGGTCACCCATATGTTCAATCACCAGACCCACCACCGCGGCCAGGTCCATTCGATGCTGACCCAGGCCGGCGGCCGGCCGGGCGATACCGACCTGCCGTTCATGCCGGATTGAGCGCCACCATGACCGACACCGCGCAACTGGAGCAGCAAATTCTCGCCGATGTCGCCGCCGCCGGCGACGACGTGGCGCTCGAAGCGGCGCGCGTCGCAGCGCTGGGCAAGAGCGGCTCTCTCACCGCGCTATTGAAGACGCTCGGCACGCTGCCGCCGGAAGAGCGCAAGACCCAAGGGCCGCTGATCAACGGAGTGAAGGATCGCGTCAACGCCGCGCTCGCCGCGCGCCGCGAGGCGCTCAAAGACGCCGCGCTCGAAGCGCGCCTCAACACCGAGAGCGTCGACGTCACCTTGCCGGTGCGCGAGGCGCCCGGCCGAGATCGGCCGCGTCCATCCGATCACGCAAGTGACAGACGAGATGACCGCGATCTTCGCCGATATGGGCTTTGCCGTCGCCGAAGGGCCAGACATCGAGACCAACGACTACAACTTCACAAAACTCAATTTCCCGGAAGACCATCCGGCGCGGGACATGCACGACACGTTCTTCTTCAATCCGAAGCCGGACGGCACGCGCCTGCTGCTGCGCACCCACACTTCGCCGGTGCAGGTGCGCACCATGCTGAGCCAAAAGCCGCCGATCCGCGTCATCATTCCTGGCCGCACCTATCGCCGCGACAGCGACCAGACCCACACGCCGATGTTCCACCAGGTCGAAGGCCTGGTCATCGACAAGGGCTCGCATCTCGGCCACCTGAAATGGATTCTGGAAGAATTCTTCAAGGCGTTCTTCGAGGTCGACCGGGTCGGCATGCGATTTCGGCCGTCGTTCTTCCCGTTCACCGAGCCGTCGCTCGAAGTCGACATCCAGTGCCGCCGCGACAAGGGCGAAGTCCGCTTCGGCGAAGGCGAGGATTGGATGGAGATCCTCGGCTGCGGCATGGTGCATCCGAACGTTCTGAAAAACTGCGGCCTCGATCCCGACGAGTACCAAGGCTTTGCCTGGGGCATGGGGATCGATCGCCTCGCCATGCTCAAATACGGCATGCCGGACCTGCGCGCCTTCTTCGAGGCCGACGTGCGCTGGCTGTCGCATTACGGCTTCCGCCCGCTCGATTTCCCGACGTTGGCAGGGGGATTGAGCGTGTGACGCTCAGCGACAAAGCACCGTCATGTCGTGGGATCGCAGACCGCGAACCACATGCTGTTCGCGCGCGTTGACGCGCGAACTGGTCGCACAGACACGATTGACGCGTTACGTGCAAGCGGCATCGCGGGGTTCGACGAGGAAATTCCGAACGCCGAACCATGGTCGGGCGCAATTTGCAGATCATCGATAGCTAAAGCGAGCGGTCTTCTCACCGCAGCACCGATCGGATGATGATCGCGTTTGTTCCGCTGGGCAATTTCGGCGCCGACGTGGTCGCGGACAATCATTTGACGAGCACGAGGCGTCATCATGCAGTCGAGATCATGCTCTATCTGCTCGGTGGCACTGGGCTGTCTGCGCTGTCTCGCGGTTTTTCACGACGCCTCGACGCGCGAAGTCGAAAGATGCCGCGCGCGACTGAATCGATTCTCCGGCGCGAGCTGTTCAGGTCTGTGTACCCGTTCGGCCATCTTCCTGACCCTGCTTGTCCTGATCAGCGGCTGCCTCTCGCTGACTATCTCTACGTGCCGGGGAAGGGATAGCCGGACGTGATGAAATTCACCCTCGCCTGGCTCAAGGAGCATCTCGACACCGACCGCGCGCTCGGCGAGATCACCGACAAGCTGACCATGATCGGGCTCGAGGTCGAGCGCGTCGAGGACATGGGCAAAGAGCTGGCGCCGTTCACCATCGCGCGCGTGGTCGAGGCCAAGCAGCACCCGAACGCCGACCGGCTCCGCGTCTGCATGGTCGATACCGGCTCAGGCGATCCGGTGCAGGTGGTGTGCGGCGCGCCGAATGCGCGCACCGGCATGAAGGGCGTGTTCGTGCCGCCGGGCGCTTACATTCCCGGCAAGGATATGACTTTAGCTGTCGGCACCATCCGCGGCGTCGAGAGCCGCGGCATGCTGGTGTCGGAGTTCGAGCTGAAAATCTCCGACGACCACGAGGGCATTATCGATCTGCCCGACGACGCGCCGGTCGGTGAAGCTTACGCCAAATATGCCGGGCTCGACGATCCGGTGATCGAGATCAATCTGACGCCGAACCGGCCGGACTGCGCCGGCGTGCACGGCATCGCCCGCGATCTCGCCGCAGCCGACATCGGCAAGTTCAAGGATACGGCCATCAAACCGGTCAAGGGCGAATTCCCCTGCCCGGTCGCGGTAAAGATCGAAACGCCGGAGCTGTGCCCGGCCTTTGCGCTGCGCCTGGTGCGCGGCGTCAAGAACGGGCCGTCGCCGGCCTGGCTGCAAAAGCGGCTGACCGCGATCGGCTTGCGCCCGATCAATGCGCTGGTCGATATCACCAATTTCATCACCTACGACCGCGGCCGGCCGCTGCACGTGTTCGACGCCGCGAAAGTGCGCGGCAATCTCACCGTGCGCCGCGCGCAAAACGGCGAAAAACTGCTGGCGCTCGACGGCAAGACCTACACGCTCGACGACAGCGTCTGTGTCATCGCCGACGAAGACGGCGTCGAATCGCTGTCCGGCATCATGGGCGGCGAAACAACCGGCTGCTCGGAGACAACCACCGACGTGCTGATCGAATTGGCGCTGTGGAACGAGATCAACATCGCGCAGACCGGCCGCAAGCTCGGCATCAATTCCGACGCGCGCTACCGTTTTGAGCGCGGCGTCGATCCGGCCTTCATGCTGCCGGGGCTGGAGCTGGCGACCCGCATGGTGCTGGATTTGTGCGGCGGCACACCGTCGGAGGCGACCGTCGCCGGCAGCGCCGAGCCGCGCGAGCGCATCATCGATTTCCCGCTGTCCGAGCTCAAACGCCTGGCCGGCCTCACCGTGCCGCAGCCGGAGATGCGCCGCGTGCTGGAGCGGCTCGGCTTCTTCGTCGCCGGCCAAAGCGAGCGGGTGAAGATCGCGGTGCCGTCGTGGCGGCCCGACGTCGAGGGCAAGGCCGACATCGTCGAAGAGGTGGTGCGCATTGTCGGCGTCGACAAAGTGCCGTCGACGCCGTTCGATCGCGGCGAAGCGCCGCGCAAGCCAGTGCTGACGGCGATCCAATTGCGCGTGCGCAAGGCCAAGCGCGCGCTCGCCGCGCGCAATCTGGTCGAAGCGGTGACCTGGTCGTTCATATCCAAAGCCCACGCCGAACTGTTCGGCGGCGGCAAACCCGAGTTGGCGCTGGCCAATCCGATCGCCGCCGACCTCTCCGACATGCGGCCGAGCCTGATCCCGGGCCTGATCGCGGCGGCGCAGAAGAATGCGGACCGGGGACTTCCCCGACGCCGGCCTGTTCGAAGTCGGCCAGATATTTCGCGGCGACGCGCCAGCGGATCAGGTTACCGCCGCGGCCGGCGTGCGCCGCGCGCTGGCAAAACCGTCCGGCATCGGCCGGCATTGGACCAAGCACGACGGCGAGGTCGACGCGTTCGATGCCAAAGCCGACGCACTGACGGTGCTGATAGCAGCCGGCGCGCCGGCGCAAGCACTGCAAATCGTGCCCGGCGGCCCGCCGTGGTTTCATCCCGGGCGCTCCGGCACCATCCAGATCGGCCCGCAAAACGTGCTCGGCCATTTCGGCGAATTGCATCCAGGCACGCTGGAAAAACTCGACGCCAAAGGCCCGCTGGTCGGCTTCGAAGTCATTCTCGAGCGCATCCCCGAGCCGAAGGCGAAAGCGACCCGCGCCAAGCCGGCGCTGGAGCTGTCGCCGTTCCAGCCGGTCGAGCGCGATTTTGCTTTCGTGGTCGAGCGCAGCGTGAAAGCCGCCGACATCGTGCGCGCGGCGCAGTCGGTCGACCGCAAGCTGATCGCCGGCGTCACCTTATTCGACGTCTACGAAGGCAAAGGTATCGAGCCCGGCAAGAAATCGATCGCCATCGCCGTCACGATTCAGCCGCGCGACAAGACCATGACCGACGTCGAGATCGAAGCGCTGGCGGCAAAGATCGTCGCTGAAGTCGGTAAGCGGACCGGCGGCGTGCTGCGGGCTTGAGAGCTTAGTCCCGAGCCACCCGCGAGCCGCGACGGCGCACAATGAAAAAGCTCCGGGGTATTTCTCCCCGGAGCTTCTTTAGAGCACCATGTGGCGCCGATTAGAACAGGTAGTTGATGCCTGCCTTCATCGTGTGGCCTGGAGGCTGCTCTGGACCGGCACGTTGATCGTCGCCGCGCAGGGGGCCCGGCACGGCCAAAGTCAGCGGGTGGTTATCGGTGTGCTTGCCGTAGTCCACATAATTATATTCGATCTTGGCGGTCCAGTGCGGAGCAAACATGTATTCCGTACCGAAACCGAGCAAGCCGCCGACCTTCGTTTCGGTGGCGTTTGAGGTTATCGAAGCGAAGGGCGCAAGGAGGCCGCCGTCGCTGAAGTTATACTTCACACTGGTCCACGACGCGCCGCCCTTGACGTAGACGAGGAGATCTTGCATCGGCAGAACGCCGGCACGGACGGTGGCATCGGCGGTCCACTGCATGTTGGCGCTGCAGGTGAAGAGAACGAGGCAAGGCGTGGTGCCCTTGATGTTGCTCCAGTCGCCATCGCCCTCAACACCGACCAGGAACTTTCCGCTCTGATAGTTGTAGCCGATCTGTCCGCCGGCCAGGAAGCCATTCAGGCCTTGCGAGTACAGCGGCAGCGTACCGGTGCCGAGGCCGAGCCCAGCGAGAGGGATGGAATTTGCCGCGGTAGCCCAACTGGCGCCACCGTTGACGCCGATGTAAAAGCCGGTCCAGCTCGGCGGAGGCGGAGGCGCGGGCGGCGGCGCTTTGTACGCCAGGTCGGCAGCCATTGCGCCTGCGGAGCTGAGGCTCAGCAGTCCGATCGCCGCGATCAGGTTACGAAATGTCATGACACAATCCCCGTTTGTTTCAGCGCTGGAAGTTTGTTTTCCAGGCAGGCGGACCTTAGTGCGACCAGTGCGCGCGATAGCATATGCAATTTCGGACAGCAGATGGTGTTTCCGCGAACCTGTTGCCGATCTGCAACAAAGAGGTATCACGGTGCCCCTTTTGGTGGTCTATCGAAGGTCGAGCGCACTACATGCGCGATTGTTTTGACGTGGCGAAGGCTAGAGATTGCACAATTTTTCACCTGCGACAAAATTTCTGACTGTCACCTGTGACAAAAGACACAGCGCCACCGCGCCCGCGGGTCGATATATGCGCGCAGTTATGGCGGCGATCTCTCTGCATCGGTTACGTGTTGTTTACGCGACCGATCACGGCGGACGCTGCAGGGGGCAAATATCGGTGCAGCAGTCGCAACGCGAACGCTACAAGGACATCGTCGATCGCTTTGTCCGGATCGCGCAGGCCAATCTCGACAAGCCGGCGCGAATTCCGGAGCTCTGTCGCACCGTCGGCGTCGAACCACGTCAACTCAGGCGGGCGTGCCAAGCCATACTCGGCATGACGCCGGTGAGCCATCTGCACACGCTGCGGCTGAGCGAAGTCAGGCGTACGCTTTCAACGCCGGACGGTGCCGCATCCACCATCACGGAAGTCGCGAGCCGCTTTGGCTTTCACGAGCTCGGTCGCTTTGCCGCCGCTTATCGCGCCGCATTCGGCGAACATCCCTCGGAGACGCGGCAACGGACCTTGTCCAATTCCGGCGCGCTCTCGGGCTCCAATAGTGCAGCGGCCGAACGAAACGAGCGGTTACAATGCAGGTGGCCACTACCGCTCCGGGCGCATGATGCTCGGCGTGCCGCCGAACGACGACCGCTCGCGCGGCGCAGGGCGCGCGCCTTTCACCTTGGGCTTGGGCTTGGGCGGCCTCGACCTCCGCCGGCGCCGGCGTCTTGAGCACGCCCATCCGCCGCAACACCGCCTCGGCGGCACGTTCGCCGGATTCCCAGGCGCCGCCGACGGTGCCCCACAACGTCTCGTGCGCGGCTTCGCCGGCGAACCAGATGGCGTCGTTCACCGGCTCCATCATGATGCGGCGCGCCAGCTGGGCGCCCGGCACGGCGGCGGAAGCGGCGCCGAGCGTGAAGGCGTCGGCGTTCCAGCGCGTGGCTTGCGTGCGCCCGATCGCCTTCTTGATCTCGGCGCCGTAAAGCCCGGCCAACCATTGCGAGGCGAAATCGACCATGGCGGCTTCGCCGTGCGCGGACAGATCGCGGCCGAAGGAGCCTGCGACATCGACCAGGCACAGCGGCGTGCCGGACACATTGGCGAGCATCGCGGCGGTGTGGCTGTCGGTGGATTTCTCGAACACCATGTCGTCGCTGTCGAGGCCGAGCGGGTTGCCGACCAATTCCAGCGCGACGCGGTCGTAGCTGCCGAGCGAGAGCCGGCCGAAGGCGTCGATGTTACGGTGCGGCAATTCGGGCAGGAATTGAATGCGGCCCGCGGCGATCACGTTGGTCGAGACGGTGACGATGACGGCGCGCCCGGTCAGCGTGCCCTTCGCCGTTTCGACAGTAAGACTGCGCCGCGTGTCGATCGATTTCACCGGCGTGGACAATTGCACCGTAACGCCATCGGCAAGCGCCGCGAGCAACGCGCCAAATCCCTGGCGGCAGAAGGTCGCCGTGGTGCGCTCGGCGGCGTGCGAAAAATCCAGCGCCGAGAACTGCGCCAAATCCTTGCCGCAGCCGAACGGACCGAGCATGAATTCGACCGTGGCGCGCCAGTCGCCGAGATCGTTCGGCACCACCTGCTCGCACGGCACGTCGGCCTTGCGCGCCGCGTCGTTGATGGCGCGGGTGGCGCGCACCTCGGCGGACAGAAAGTCCTCGAGCTCGCCTTCCCGCGCATAGCGCCGGCCGATGCGGATCTTCTGGCTCGGCGGCGCCGGATAGACCTCGATGCCGCGGCGCGGCGTCAGCTTGGTCAGCGGATTGAGATCGGGCGCGTAGATCCAATGCGCGCCGCGATCGAACGGCACGCCGAACGTCTTGGTGTCGGTGATGCAGCGGCCGCCGATATGATCGGACGCCTCGACGAGCACATAGCGCCGCCCGGCGGCGGCGATGCGGCGCGCCGCGGCAATGCCGGCTGAGCCGGCGCCGACAATGATGACGTCGGTCGCGGCCGGCGCGGGCTGAGGCGTGGCCGCGGCGGCCGGACGCGCCGCAAGGGCTGCGGCCGTGGCGAGAAAGCAACGTCGGCTGATTTTTGCAGAAGCCTTGCGCGGCATGGTTTCCGGATGCTTGCGGCGGGATTGCAGATTGCCCGAATGCAGCGACTTTCGCAAACGCTACGCTTAAGTTTCGGTCAACGGCGCAGGCGGCCCGTGAACCAAAACGCAACGGACTTCGCATAAAATGCGTCCAAACAAAGACGCGACCAAACCGCGCAACATTCGCGACATGATACGCGAGACCCGGCCGGGAGGGGCCCGAGAGAACCGCAATGGGAAAAGTGCGCGATAGCTTCGGGCAACTGATCGCCCGCTACTTGCAGAAGCCGGTGCGCGGCTACGAGCCGTTCACGCCGAGCGATCCGGAAGCCTTGCGCCAATCGCTCGCGTCCGGCGATGTGCTCCTGGTCGAGGGCAACAACCACATTTCCGGCGTCATCAAATATCTCACGCAGTCGACCTGGTCGCATTCGGCGCTCTATGTCGGCCCGATCGAAGGGCGCGTCGCCGCCGACGGCGAGCCGCACGTGCTGATCGAGGCCAATGTCGGCGAAGGCGTGGTGTCGGCGCCGCTGTCGAAATATTTCCGCTTTCACACCCGCATCTGCCGGCCGGTCGGCTTGACCGCGGAAGACTGCGCCACGGTCTGCGCCTATGCCATCGCCCGCGTCGGCTTCGGCTACGACGTCAAGAACATCACCGACCTGCTGCGCTATCTGTTGCCGCTGCCGGTGCCGCAGCGCTGGCGCCGGCGCATGATCGCGCTCGGCTCGGGCGATCCGTCGCGGCTGATCTGTTCGGCGCTGATCGCGGACGCGTTCACCACGGTGCGCTATCCGATCCTGCCCAAGATCACGCTGGCGCGCAGCCTGCAGGCGCTGGAGCAGATTTTGGAGATCCGCCACTCCTCGCTGTATTGCCCGCGCGACTTCGACATCTCGCCCTATTTCAACGTGGTCAAGCCGACGATCCGCCAGGGCTTTAATTACAAGGCGCTGCAATGGGCCGATCTACCCCATGCCCCCGACGATAGCGCGCAGACATCGCTCGCGCCGCGGCCGGCGGACGAGGACGCCAGCGCCGTAGCCGCATGATCGCCCCACGGCCACTTGTACTTGCCGCCAGGCGTCGTTACCTCTGCCGTCCTGCAGAGGCGAAAAATGCTCGACGACGCCATCAATGCTCTCACCCAGATATTCGCGCCGCCGTTGCGCGCGGTGTTGTGGAAATCGGTCGCGCTGGCGCTGGCGCTGATCGTCGTCGTCGGCATCGTGCTCGACCGGCTGATCATCTGGCTCCTCGGCGCCGGCTCGACCTCGATCGAGACGACGCTCGGGCCGCAGGCGCACTGGCCGGCGAGCGCGCTGGCCTGGCTACTTTCGGTCGCCGCCAGCCTCGGCATCATTGTCGGCAGCGTCTTCCTGATGCCGGCGGTGACAGCGTTTGTCGCAAGCTTCTTCGCCGATCAGATCGCCGACGAAGTCGAGCGCGAGCATTATCTGGCCGACGTGCCCGGCAAGGCGCTGCCGCTGTGGCGCGCGATCATCGAGGGCGGCAAGACGGCGCTGCTCGCCGTTCTGGTCTATCTGATCGCGACGCCGTTTTTGCTGTTCGCCGGCTTCGGCGCGGTGATCTTCTTTCTCGCCACCGCCTGGCTGCTCAGCCGCGAATATTTCGAGCTCGCCGCCATGCGCTTTCGCCCGCCGGAGGAGGCGAAGGCGTTGCGCAAACGCAACGCGGCGAGGATTTTCATCGCCGGCCTGTTCATCGCCGCCTTCGTCTCGATCCCGGTCGTCAATCTGGCGACGCCGCTGTTCGCCATGGCGCTGATGGTGCATCTGCACAAGCGGCTCGGTGGACCGAGGCTGATTGCGCAGACGCCCAGCACTTAAAAAGAAATCGACGTAGTTGGCATACGAGGGCAGGCCAAGCCGTCCGCGGCCATACCCGTCACGCCGCCTTGGCGAGATCGGCGGGATGAACCGCACGCATCCCGATCGATAGCCGATTCCAGGCATTGATCATGGCGATGGCAATCGACAAATCCGCCATCTCCTTTTCCGAAAACTGCTTGCGCGCCTGATCGTAGACCTGATCGGGCGCGTGGGTCGCAGCGATGTTGGTCAGCGCTTCGGTCCAGGCCAAAGCGGCGCGCTCCCGCTCCGAATAGAGATTGGATTCGCGCCAGGCGTCGAGCAGATACAGGCGCATCTCGGTTTCGCCGAGCTTGCGCGCGTCTTCGGTATGCATGTGCAGGCAGTAGGCACAGCCGTTGATCTGGGACGCCCGCGTCTGCACCAGCAAAACGAGCTTATGATCGAGCCCGGACTTTTTCAGATAATTCTCGACGCCGACCAAAGCGGCGACTCCGTCGGGGGCTACAGTGTATGGGTTCAGTCTTCGTTGCATCATGGCATTCTCCTTTTTGCTCCGTTGTGGTTGGCTCCGTTGTGGTTGGTCGCGAAGCGCTATCGCGCATCGAGCTCGGCCAGCGTCCGGGCCAAGGCGCTGCGCACCGGCGGGAGGTGGCCGGCAAACGTGTTCGCGGCGACCATCAGCAACAACGAGGCGCGCGCCGAACCGTTCCTCTCATTGGTGCGTTGTCACGTCTTGCAGTGATGGCGCCGGTTGGCCGCGCGTGGGTGCTCATACGTACAAAGAAGAAATGTCATCGCAGAGCATGGCAATTGTCTGTCGAGCCAAAGCCGCGCGACATCAGGCCGCCGCAACAAACGCGCAGCTCTTCTGCGTCAGCGCCATAGCTCGCCGGCAAACGCGTTATCCGACGACCCGCAATCGCCACAGCGGCTCGTGGATATTGATGGTCCAACCGATGCCGATGCGCTTGGGCGGGAACAGGCGGTGGTCGTCGGTATTCCACACCCCTTTGTTCCAATTCTTCCAGTCCCAATTAACCGGCATCCCCAACCAGGTCCGTTGCGGAACTTTATGCGGGTTTCTCTCCAGATCGCTCATGACGATGCTCCAGCAAATTCACTGATCGCACGTTAGTCCCAAGAGAAGAGCGATGGTTCAAAACCTATTCGGCAATGACAGTGCTGCAATGACGTTGCTGCCAAGACTTTGCTGCAATGACATCGGCGCCGTCCATCACTGCTTCGCCTGCGGGCCGCCGGCGGCCGGCGCCGCCTGATTGCGGTCGAGCCACATCACCGCGCGATAAGCGTTCACCAGGCCCGCGCCAAAATCCGAATCCGGGCGCGGCGGCCCGAGCGGCTTGGCGGTGGCCGTTAGCGCGGCGCGAATTTCGCCGGGTTTGAGCGACGGATTGTGCTGAAGCAGGAGCGCGGCGACGCCGCTGACATGCGCGGCGGCAATCGAGGTTCCAGATGTGAACACATATTCGTCTCCCGGCGCGAGCGCGAAAATCTCGACCCCCGGCGCCGCAACCGCGATGTGGCGGCCGCGATTGGCCATCGGGAACAAGTGGTCGTCGCTGTCGGTCGCTGTCACGGCGATCACATGGGAATCGGCCGCCGGGTACAGCGGGTCCGACTTGGGTCCGGCATTGCCGGCTGCCGCGATCAGCACGATGCCCTTGTCGTAGGCGGCCGCCAGCAAGCGCTGCAATGTCGGATCGGCGGGGCCGGCGAAGCTCATATTGACGACGCGCGCGCCATTGTCCGCCGCCCATTGCAGGCCCTTGTAAATGACAAACGAGCTGCCGCGCGCTACGCCGGGCGTATCGTCGAATGCATGTACCGCCAAAACTTGCGCGCCCGGCGCAATGCCCAACAGCTTGCCGTGCGCGGCAATGGCACCGGCAATCGACGTTCCGTGGGCATGCGGCTTTTCGTTGCCGCCCAGCGCGTCGAAATTTTTCACGATGCTGCCGTCGAGATCCGGATGTTTTGCGTCGATTTCCGAATTGATCACGGCAACCAGGACATCCTTGCCGGTCGCCACTTGCTGCGCTTGCGCGCTTTGCAATTTCGCCAAAACGTATTGCGCCGCATCACCCTGCTGGCCGGCGGCGATCTTGGCGGTCTCTTCCTGCAGCGTGAAAACGTAGTTCGGCTGCACGCTGGCGACGATGCGCTCGCCGCCGAGCGCGCGAACCGTGTTGGCCACCGTACGGCCGCCGCCGAGGCGCCAGCGATAGAGGCTGGTCCCGATCAACGGAAAGCTTTGCGAATCGAGTTGCGTCAACTCGTAGCGCCGCGCGACTTGATTGATCGCTTGCGGCGTTGCGCCCGGCGCAAACGCAGTAATGATTTCGTTGGGAACGAAATTTTGATTGCCTTGTTGCGGCGCCCCGCCGCCGCCATTGTTGCGGTTACCCCCGCTGTTGCCGCGACTAACCGGGCCGCTACCGCCGCCGCCGCCGCCATATCCGCCACCGCCGCCACCACCGCCGACAAACGGAGGATGTCTCGCTGGCCAGCCACCCCCGCCGGGCGGCCGGCCAACATATATGCCGCCGCCAGGACGCGGCGCTGTCATTCCCGCGCCGGGGCGCGGCGCCATCGTCGGTCCGCCGCCCATCATCGGCCGGCCGCCGAAACCACCCATGCCGAACGCTGCCGCCGAATGCGATCCGGCGATGCAGCAGGCCGCCAGGAGCAAACCGCCGAGCGACAGCGCCAGAATTGGCCGCAAACTCATTGAGCTGCTTGTCATGGCAAACTCCCGATGTGGCGCCGAGCCATCACTCGGTCACGGCGATGAAGCCTATGATCTTGTTGTCCTGCAGCGTGCTCACGATGCGCGTCAGGTCCGTTTTCGCGAGTTTGGTCGGCGCGACCCGCACCCTATATAGTCCGCCCGTCGACGGCCCGCCGACAATGCTCAGCTTGTTGGTTTCCAGAAAGTTGGCGACGTCGGCGGCGCTAGCCTGCGGCTGGAAGCGCAACAGCACATAGGAGCCTTCGCCGGAAACGATTGCCGGCGCCGAGGCGGTTTCATAGCCACCCGGATTCTTCTCCTTGAGCACAAAGCCGGCCAGAAATCCCGCTTGCAGCACAATGGCGAGCGCCGCCGCCATCGCCGACCAGGCCAAGGTGCGCGGCGAAAGCGCCGCCAGAAATTCTGCAACACGGGCGCTGAGATCGAACGATGAGTGAGATTTTTGCGCCGGCAAGACGTCGATCTTGGCGAACAGGGTTTTTACATCGCGGCCCGATGGCTCGCCCGCCGCCTCGCTGACAAGGGTCTCCTGCTCAAGCTCCGCGCGCACCCATTCGTAGCGGGCTGCAAGCTCCGGATCACTGGCGAGCGCTGCTTCCACCTGTTGCGACTCACGCGCGTCCAGCGTTCCCGCCGCATACCAGGGCAGCAGGAGCTCGATCTCGCTCGGTTCGCTTTGCTTTACCGTCGTCATGGCCAGCCTCGCTCAATACCTTGCTCGGTGAGGAGCTCGGATAATTTCTTGCGCGCATAGAACATTCGCGTCTTCACGGTCGCCTCCGGGATGCCGACAATTCCCGCAACTTCTTCCACGGACTTGTGCTGGTAGTAGACTAGGTTG